>JADIYW010000008.1 GCA_016705125.1 Bacteroidota bacterium | reverse complement strand
CATTTTTAAACTCAGGAAATCTTATTTCGGGTATCAATTTATCTTTACTCATAAGCTGCTAATTGTCTGAACCACTGATTTTTTTGATTTCGGGATTGCCTTGATTTTGTTGCTTGAACTTTTTGTTTGCTAATCGTTTGTGTTGCAAACTTTTCGCACCAAAATTGATTAACAATCCCACTTCTAAGTCATAAGCTTCTAGATAGTTAATGGCTTGAGCAAGGTGCACGTCTTCTAAATTTGTTATAGCTTTTATTTCCACAGAAACAACTCCTTCCACTAAAAAATCAACTCTTCGTGTTCCAATCTGTTGTTTTTTGTAGTATATGGGCATTTCGTGCTCACGGCTTAATAATAAGCCTTGGTCTGTCATTTCAATTTCTAATGCTCGTTGATAAATAACCTCTTGAAAGCCATTACCCAAAGCCGAATGTACTTTCATTGCACATCCTATTACTTTTCCAGTTATATCCGAATATTTATATTCTTCTTTAATCATTTTTTATCATTTAATCAAACAAATCAGTGGTTCAGACAGTGTAGGCTTTTAATCCACTAATTTCTCTATCGCCTGCCAGTTTCTTCAACTGGGGTACTAAATCTTCCATCAACGCCAATTCTTTAACTCTGCGTTCTTTCCAACTCAATTCTAATGGCTCTAAAAGGTCGGTGAGTTTTTCACCGTCAAAAATCATTCGGCTCATTATTTTTTCTACAAAGTTTTTCAAGTCAGTCGTTTGCAAGCCGTGTTGATGGGCAATGGCAGCCAATTCTTTGTTGTATTTATCGTCAATAAATTGCTCAAAGTTGTTTTTTAATTCTGTTTCCGTTTGCCCAACACTCCAGTCTAATTGGTCAATAAATTCAGACATATCCTCTTCCTGCTCCATTAAATTGGAATTTGATTTCAACAAGCTTTTTACTTGTTCTTTGGTCATCTTTTGCTTGCTTGGTTTTTTACCTAAGTTTTCAGAAGTCAACTTCATTATGTAATCGTAATCAATTACGGCAGAAGCAAACAACACAAATTCAAAATCGAGTTGTTGTATTTCGGGCGTTGCTTGGTCGCCATCTTTTTGCTGAATCTCTTAGTTGTTTGGCAGTTTCTATGTAGGAACTTCTGAACTCTTGCAAAGTTTCGAGGGCAGAATTGCTTCAATTTTTGTTTTTTGTTCTTCGGTTATGTCGGTGTATTGGTCAAGCTGTGTTTCGAGCCTTTGCACTTCTTTAAAGTTTTTTATAAAGGCAATTCGTGCCGCATCACCTTTCAGGTTGTACACTTCTTGCGGTTCGCTTACCAAATTATGCTCTTGCATAAATACCCCTAAAGTTTCTACGGCTTCTTTGAATTTATCAATAACCACAGGTGCAGGGTCAACCAACCAAATTTCTTTGGCTTTTCCTTTGTCTTCACCAGAGAACAAAGCAATGGCTTGGTTAACGGCATCTTGTTGAGAACGGAAGTCGAGAATATTACCGTAAGGTTTGGTATCGTTCAGGACACGGTTGGTGCGTGAAAATGCCTGAATCAAACCGTGATATTTCAAGTTTTTGTCAACATACAAAGTGTTCAGGTATTTGCTATCAAAACCTGTAAGCAACATATCCACGACAATGGTAATGTCAATTTTATTTTTGTGTGGGTAGTCTTTGTTGCTATATTTCTGGTCTTTGATGCGTCTTTGCACATCTTGATAATACAAGTCGAAAAGATAGATTTCGTGGCTTGTACCAAATTGTTTGTTGTAATCGGCAATAATGGTTTTGAGTGCCGCTTTCTTTTCTTCTGGATTTTGTTTGTTATCTTCTTTCTCTTGCGTTAAATCTTCTTGAATCTGCTGAATATCGCTGTTGCCTTCGGCTGGTGGCGAAAACACACAAGCAATATTTAAAGGAATATAATTAGGATTTTCAGTTTGTTTCTTTTTCTGAACCTCTTTGAAAAGGTTGTAATATTCAATCGCATTATTAATAGAAGCGGTTGCCAAAACAGCGTTAAAACGTCTTGAATTGGTTGCAGCATCGTGTTTATCCAAAATAGCTTCTACTACTGCCTGTTGGGCAATGGCTTCGCCTGGCTTCGGTTGTTGCGTTCCTTTACCTTTGAAATAATCAATATGAAAACGCAATACGTTTCTATCTTCAATGGCGTGTGTGATGGTGTAGGCGTGTAATTGCTTTTCAAATATATCTTGCGTGGTTTTGTAAGAGGCTTCTTCGCC
This sequence comes from Bacteroidota bacterium, assembly GCA_016705125.1. Classification (GTDB taxonomy): domain Bacteria; phylum Bacteroidota; class Bacteroidia; order Chitinophagales; family JADIYW01; genus JADIYW01. The sequence goes on along the minus strand of JADIYW010000008.1, from coordinate 162,924 downwards.
TTCTCTTATTTGATACGTTGCGTTTTCATCAAAGATGGGGGTTCCTGTAAAACCGAATAGCTGAGCATTTGGAAAAAAGGCTGTGATGGCTTTATGATTATCTCCAAACTGCGAACGGTGGCACTCATCAAAAATGAAAACCATTCGTTTGTTGCGAAGTGGCTCTAATCGTTCTTTGTAGTTCTTTTTGTTAGTGCCATCCAAAGCCAATCCTAATTTTTGAATGGTTGTGACAATAACTTTGTCGGCATAATCTGTGGAAAGTAAACGCCTTACTAATGTTTCGGTATTTGTATTTTCTTCCACACTTCCTTCCTGAAATTTATTGAATTCTTCACGGGTTTGTCTATCTAAGTCTTTGCGGTCAACCACAAACAAACATTTTTCTATATCGGTATTGTCTTTTAGTAAAGTTGAGGCTTTGAAAGAAGTCAAAGTTTTTCCGCTTCCTGTAGTATGCCAAATGTAGCCGTTGCCACGGTTTTGTTGTATGCAATCAATAATCGCTTTCACTGCATAAATCTGATATGGTCGCATTATGAGCAACCTCTGCTCACTTTCTACCAAAACCATATACTTGCTAATCATACTGCCCAAGGTGCATTTGGTCAGGAATTTTTCAGCGAATAATTCAAGGTTCGTTATTTTCTTATTGCTCTCGTCTGCTAATTGATAAATCGGTAAGAATTGTTCGTCTGCATTAAAAGCGAAATGTTGGTTCTTGTTGTTGGCAAAATAATAAGTGTTCGTCTTGTTGCTTACTATGAATAATTGCATATAACATAACAAAGAATTTCCATAACCATTGCCCGATTCGTTTTTATAATCTACAATTTGCTGCATTGCTTTACGTGGCGAAATGTCGAGTTTCTTCAACTCGATTTGCACCACAGGCAAGCCGTTAATCAGCAGGATGATGTCGTAACGTTGATGGCTGTTTTCGGTGTTGATACGTAATTGGCTGATTACTTCAAAGTCGTTTTTGCACCAGTCTTTGTTGTTTACCAAAGTGTAATGCAAAGGCGTTCCGTCTTCACGCTGAAAGTATTGTCTTTCACGCAAAAGTTTGGAAGCTTTAAACACATCGGACTGAATGATTTCTCTCTAATCTCAAAAATTCGTTATCTGTCAAGTGAACACGGTTGAGTTCTTCAAATTTAGCTTTGAAGTTTAGCTCAAGCGTTTTCCTGTCAACTATGTCGGGGCGATGAATATATTTAAGCCCTTTTAGTTGCTCTATAAGATTTAGTTCTATTTGATTTTCTTTGCTCATTATTCTTCTTTCAATAAATTTTAGGTTAACGTCCAAAATTTTGTAATGGGTAAAAGTCTCAATGCTAGGTCGTCTCACATTGTGAGCATACTTGATTATTGTGATATAGCTTTTGTCCAGTTTTTGGTCAAATCAAGTTTGTGATACACCTTACTGTTTTAGAACTTCTTTAATTCTGATTATTTGAACCTTTAACATAATTTTTCGGTTCAAATATAGTAAAAATCTATTGTTGAATCGTGTAAAAGTTTACTTAATTGTTCTCCTTTTATTAAGTTCTACTACTATTTTAAAATTGGTAATTTTTTTTTGTTTTAAGTTGTCTGTTTTAAAGATTACTTGTAAAACTCAATATTTACTCTATTACTCAATCACCAATCACTAATTACTATTTACTATTCACCATTTACCAATTACTATTTACCAATAAATTAATTAAACCGATTCGCCCGCTTAAATGTGCCAAAATCATTGTGGCGTACACCTAAAGCTTTCATTTTAAGTAGTGCTTTTTTGGCTGTAAATTGTCGGATATAAAATGTTTCATTTACCACAAAATGATGAATGCCATGGGTTTGTCCGAAATTAAAACTAAATAATTGAAATGGAAATAACCACCAAGCATCTAATATTTGTGTTTGTTGCATGATGTTCCCGCTTTCTATATCGCCATAATAATGCATATTGGAAGTAATAAAATGTATAGAAAATTGCCTGATTATATTTGGAAAAATTAAAATGGCTACAAGCGGATTTATCCATTGCATTTGGTTGTTTATCCATTCAGGACTGGTATAATGAAGGCCCGCCAAATTTGCTATCAGATGTATCGAATAATGTATCAAAAAGAAATACCAAACAAAATAGAGTGGGAGACTAAATGGCATTAATCCTAATGCACTTATCTTTTTTATAGTCAGCGCATCTTCTCTTTTTATTTCGCCATTTTTAAGTGCTTTTACAATATCTTTTCTAATGTTATGTACCCTAAAAATACCACCAAGTAATAAGTCTGGCGTAACGATTAGCCGTTTTAAATTCCATTTTTCACCATTGGTAACTCCACGCTCTTCAACGTCGGTAGGCGTTCCTGAAACCCTGTGGTGATTGAAATGTAAAAATCTTCTAAACCAAGGATTTACAGTTAATGGTCTCAAAATCCAACCCATGCCAAGCATATAGTCTTGAATCCATTTCTGTTTTTTGAAATACATATAGTGGATGGTGTCGTGTTCCAATTCATGCAAAATGGACATCCAAAAGGCATTAAATGGCACTAAAATATACACGCTTATGAATCCCTTTAGATATAAAAAAACTGGCTGAAAAAATGAAAAGAGTTGATAATATATGAAGGGATAAGCCAATTGCATTTTGATGTTTAAAATCGGATACTTTTCTTTAAATTGTTTACTTGCAGCACTTATTTCTTGTCGGATAGTTTTTGTTTTTTCTTTATCATTCAAACTACCATTATTCACTTCCATTAAATCGTCAACAATATTCATTGTGTTCTTTTTTACAAATATATAAAAAAAATATTCAATGCACGCATTGAATATTAAAAATTTAATCAAATTCCAAAATTCAGTTTTTTTTCAATTATTTTTTCGAGCACTCTTGTTTCTACATTAAAATCATCCGTTTCTAATAAACCTAGTTTATTAATGGCAATATCTAAATCGGCTTTTTCTCCGCCATAAAAAATGGCCGCTTCTTCAAGTGCTTTTTGGGGAATCAATCCAATTAATTCAGAACCTTTTGTGGCGATTCCCATTTTTTTTGCTTCTGTCTTTATGGTTTCAAAAACGAGGTGAATAGGGGTTTCATTAAAATTTGTGATATTGGTAGATACCTGACATAACCCAAAATGATTTACCCACCAACCAATTGCTTTTACATTTTTAAGCAAACCTGCTTTTCCATTTGAGCCACTTTCGCGCACTATGGAGGCAATTTCTTTGGCTATAGAAACATCATTTGTTTGTAAATTCACATTATATGCCAATAAAAAATTACGTGCGCCTAGGACAATATTACCTGATTTTTCGTTAAAAATAGCGGCACCAAAATTGGGTTTCCAATCTGGCAATTTTATTTTTTCTTTAAATCCTTCATATTCTCCTTTTCTAATTTGCTCTAAGCGTGTTCTATGGGTTTCAGTTGCCGATTTCTCGTACAAATAAACAGGAATATGGAGTTCATTTCCAATTTTTTCACCTAGTTTTTGTGCATAATCAATTGCTTCTTCCATCGTTGTAGAACCCATCGGAATTAGCGGAAAAACATCCACTGCGCCTTGCCTAGGGTGTATTCCTTTTTGTAAACGCATGTCTATCAATGTTGTTGCTTTTTGAATGAGCAAAAAAGAAGCCTTCAAAACCAATTCCGCAGGACCGGCAAATGTAATTACCGTCCGATTGGCATCAGCACTCATATCGATATGCAAAATAAGCACCCCTTTTACCGATGAAATAGCATCTTTTAAAGCCCAAATGATGTCTTCGTTTTTGCCTTCAGAAAAATTTGGTACCGCCTCAAGCCATTTTCCTTGTAAATTCATATACTAATTTATCACAAATTAACTTATTTGTAACGAAGAATCTAGGTAGATTTTCAATAATAAAAATATCTTTACAAAAATTCTTTTTTAATGGATGGAAATAGTTTTGGAAAAGCTTTTAAAATAAGCACTTTTGGCGAATCGCATGGAAAAGGTATTGGCGTAATCATTGATGGCTGTCCCGCAGGTTTGGCAATTGATGAGGCTTTTATCCAATCAGAAATGCAGCGCCGCAAGCCAGGACAATCCAAAATTGTAACCCAACGTAAAGAAGAAGACGAAGTAGAAATCCTTTCCGGGGTTTTTGAGAATAAGTCGCAAGGCACTCCAATTGGCTTGCTTATTCGAAATACCGATCAAAAATCGAATGATTATAGTCATATCGCCACTTCTTATAGACCCTCACATGCCGATTTTACTTACGATACCAAGTATGGTAGCAGAGATTATAGGGGAGGAGGTCGCTCGTCTGCGCGCGAAACGGCAGCACGTGTGGCAGCAGGCGCAATAGCTAAATTGTTTATCGCACAAAATAAAATAAGCACTTTTGCGTATGTATCTCAAGTAGGAAATATTGTTTTACCTTTTTCATATAAAGAAATAGATCCTGCATTAATTGAATCAAATCCAGTTAGGTGTCCAAATATGGAATATGCTGAAAAAATGGAGACTTTGATAAAAAGCATTAAAAAGGATGGAGATACCATTGGTGGTGTAATTACTGGTGTAATCAAAGGATTGCCTGTTGGTTTGGGCGAACCTGTTTTCGACAAATTGCATGCGGAATTGGGAAAAGCAATGCTTTCTATAAATGCTTGTAAAGGATTTGAGTATGGCTCAGGATTTGAGGGCGTGGCCTTGAAAGGTAGTGAACACAATGATATTTTTAAAAATCATGGTGGACAAATTGTTACGACCACGAATCACTCAGGTGGTATCCAAGGTGGTATTTCCAATGGAATGGACGTTTATTTCAAAGTAGCTTTTAAACCAGTTGCAACCATTATGCACGACCAATCATCAATTGACAATATGGGAAATGAGGCAATTGTAAGTGGAAAAGGAAGACACGATCCTTGTGTTTTACCAAGAGCAGTTCCAATTGTAGAAGCTATGGCTGCATTGGTAATAGCAGATTTTTTACTCCGAAATAGACTTTCTAAAATATAATCTTTTATAATAATTAAACTAATTTATGAAAAAATTAAGCCTTCTACTTTTTATACACTTGTTTGTTTCAGCCATTAATGCCCAAGTGAAACAAGGAAATTCTTTATTTTGGGAAATTTCTGGTAATGGACTTTCAAAACCATCTTACTTATACGGCACCATGCACGTAAGTAGCAAAACGGCTTTTCACCTTACAGACTCGTTTTTTGTGGCATTAAAAAATGTAGATATGGTGGCGCTTGAAAGTCGACCAGAGGAATGGATAGATGGTTTGTTCAATTCCGATTTGATGAGTAGCGCTTATTCACAAGGCGGTGTATATACTAAAGCATACAGCAACGAGGATAATGATTACAGCTTGTACAATATTGGTTTTAGTAATTACATTCCCAAAAGACAAGATTTGGGTTCTATTTTAAGTATCGAACCGAGTCTAATTAATGGTATTTTATTTAGAACCCAACAGGTAAGGCAAGATTTTCAGGAAGATACTTATTTGGATATGTTTATCTATCAGTGTGGTAAAAAATTGGGAAAGGGCACCATTGGTTTGGAAACTTTTACGGTAGCATGATTATGGAAATGATGGCTTCAAAGGCTCAAAGAGACGAGGAAAAATTGGACGAAGTAGTAGAAGAAGATGAAGAATATGCTGAGGAGAAAGGTGGTTCATACAAATCGTATGATGAGAAATTAAACGAGGCTTATAGAACTGGAAATATAAAGGCACTTGATTCTTTATCAAAAAAATCATCTGGTAAAGGATTTCACAAATACATGATTGTAGAGCGAAATAGGACAATGGCACATTCTTATGATAGTATTATAAAGTCTGGAAAGTCTTTATTCGCTGGTATAGGAGCGGCGCATTTATCAGGAAATGAGGGTGTTTTGCAATTTTTGAAAGATATGGGGTATAAGGTGAGACCCATGGAGTTTTCGAACCCAAAGCCAGGAAAGACAAAAACGAAAATGGAAGAAATGGAGGTGCCCACCACATTGTCTAACCAATATTTGGAAAAAGAAGGAATATCTTTGCTTGGTGTCGAGAAATTTTATACTTTCCCTACGCCTGGAAATATGAATTTTTACCTCACTTTTGATTTAGCAAATGGTTCGTTTTATTTTGTAAATACTATGCCAACTTTTGGTGCTTTTGAAAATAAATCGCCTGAGTATATTTTAGATCAAATGGACAGTCTTGTGTATGAATTTACCGCTGGGAAAATGGTTTCTCATAAGCGAATAAAAAATAATTTAGGTTATCCTGGATTAGAAGTGGTATCGAAAACGAAAAGTGGAAACTCTCAAAAGTACCAGTTTTTTGTTGGGCCACAAAAAATTTATTCTTTTAAAGTATCTGGCAAAGCAGAGTATGCTTTAGGAAAAGATGCAGAGAAATTTTTTAATTCCATTTCATTTGACAATAAAAATAGAGAAGGTTTTTCGGTGTTTAAACCAAAGCATGAACAATATGAAGTTTCCATGCCAAATGAAAGAGAATTTGCACAAAACCCTGATGGTTTTTTCAACCAATTTCAGGGAGAAAAAATTACTGGAGTAGATTTAAAAACGAATGATTTCTATTGTCTTACTAAGGCTGTATATGATGGAACCGAAAAACTAGAAGTTGATACATTCGAATTGTCTTATTTCATTGAGCGGATAGCTAAAAATACGCAGGCTGATATAAAAAATAAGGCATTTGGTTTGTCAAATAATAGACCAAAAATAAGTGCTGAATTGACCAGAAAGAATGGCAAATTTATTTATATAGATATTGTTAAAAGTGGAATTGAATATTTTATGCTGATGGCTCAAACTAGCAAGGAAGGCAGGCCAGATGAATTTTTTAATAGCTTTAAAATTGGAAAAACGAAATACCTAAATAAACCTGTAGAAATAGTAGATACATTCTTGCATTATAAGGCAAATTTTATAGGGCTTTCTCGGGAATATTGCGATAAGAATTATGTAAATTATGATAAAATATCTTTGTCAATAATTGGAGATGAAGATGATTATTATTATGATGATGAAGATGATAACATAGAAATTTCGGACGAAAAATCTGAACGAACTTTTGTATATTCAGATACTACAGGTGAGTATGTTTCTGTTAGATACGTTTTAGAAAGCAAATATTTTTGGGAAGATACCGTTAATTCAAATTCAAATGGGTATTACGAAAACAGAAATTGGGGTTCTTTTTATGAGCCGAAATTTTTGGGAAAAAATTCTAATGTAGATTCCACTACTTGGAGAAGAGTAAATAAATTTGTAAATGCACAAGGAGATAGCTGTGGCGAGTATAGGACGAGTAGACATGGTAGTACAGAGCAAACTTATACCATAAGAATTGATAAAAGTAGGGCAACTTATTATATTACTACAACTATTGATAGTGTAAATGGATTATCTGAATTTAAAAAGGTATTTTATAATTCATTTATTCCTACTGATACTTTCCCTCGATTTGATAAATACGCTGATAAGTCGGTTTTAATACTTAAAGATTTGTATAGTGATGATTCAACAACCATGAAAACAGCAAGGTTTGGTTTGTCAATTGCCCCAAAGAGTTTTTGTAAAAATAATTATGCTGAATTAAAAGCTGCGATTGAAGATCCAAAATTCTATGGTCTTCCTTTTTGCTTATAGACAAAGTTTGATTTATGCATTAGAGCAACATCCAAAGGAAAAAAGTGTAATTGGTGTTTTGGATAAAATATATCGAAATGCAGGAGATACAACCGATTTGCAATTATGGGTTTTGGAAACATTGAGTGGAATGAAAACATTGGATGCAACCAAAAAATTTGGGGAATTAATTTTAGAGGAAACACCGATGAGTAGTGGAGATGAAGAAAATAGTTTCTTTCACTTGTTTTATGGTTTCCAAGATTCAGTTGAATTAGGTGTTAAATTGTTACCAGAATTTATGGAATTGATGAAAATACCAGAATATAAAGATGATATTGTTGAATTATTGGGATATTTGGCAGTTAAAAAGCCTTTAAATAAAGATATTTTAAATGCCAATAAAGTGATGCTTTTAAGGGAAGCAAATGCAGAATTTAAAAAGAGTAAATACTGTTTCTTCAGTTGATGTAGATGAGGAGGGAAATGAAAGCAATTACGAGAAAAAGGAAGAATTTGATTATGATGATGCATCATCTGTAGATGATTTTGACTGGACAGATACCACTAAATCTTTTTATACTGAAAACTATTTGGGCGATTATATTACTATCCTTTTACCATTGAAGGACGATCCAGCCATAAATACATTGTTTGGTAAAATTCTTAAATCAACAGAACTGAAAAGAGAAATGCCAAATTATATTGCAAATATGAAAAAGGGCGGCTACCCAATTGCCGATTCTATTTGGACAAATATGTTGAAGTTAAATGAGACAAGATTGGAAGCTTTTTATTATATGCAAAATTAGGTTTGGATAAATTAATAGAGGAAAAATATTTTTCTGCAGATTCCGTTGTTTGGAATGAGTTATATAGTAACTTAAAATCTGAAAAAGACTCTATTATATTGATGGAAAAACGAATAGTTGCCTCACAATATGGAAGTGGCGAACTGTATATATTTAAGCGAAAAAGCGATAAATCAAAAAAATGGAATTTAGATTTTGCCTATGTTTTGGAGGATAAGGAATATGAAAATATGCCTATTTCGGTTAATAGACAGAAAAAAGGCGTTGAGGTAAAAAATACAACTGAGAAATTAGATATAGAAATTAAAAAATTCTCTGATTCTATTCGAATTTCTGGGCGTAATAGGGCAAAAACGAATTCGTATAATTATGGGTATGATGATTATGAATAGGGGCGATATTTTTTATTCATTTAAATAAAAATCAACACTTTCCTGATTGCCATACTGATCTTCTGCCAAAAGAGTATGCATTCTTTTAAAATTCATTTGATAAAATCTATCCTTATAGAGAAGGTTTATAAGGAAAAGAGAATTAGCTATATTTTGATGAATTTTTTAGCTATTGGGTTTATTGCTTTTGTAATTGCATTCCCAATAATGAATATTAATTCAAATCAAAATAAGGCAACAAAACTGCAACATAATATATCAAAAGGATCTAAAAATGAAAAATTTATTAAGATGCCAAAACAGAGAAATAATAATTTTGATTTATGAAACAAATTTGTTTCAATTAACGCGGATTAAATGAAGGATTGATTAAGTGTGGTTAAAAATCGATTATTTGCTCTATTGTACCAATTATATTATTTGCCCAAATTATTAAATCTAAATTAGATAGGTTTTAATATAGCCAAATTGATTTTTTCCTTATTATTTTCAAATTGTCAATACTTCTTTAAGGGAATAAGTATATTATTTATTTTGTCTTTATAAGTTTATTATTTTTAAGATACTTAAATATATCTATTTTTTCAATTCAAATTATTGATATGTGTTTGATAATTAATTGATTGTTTTTAAATTTTGTGGAATGAATATTGAACTTAAACGTCTTATGGAAAAGAGAATTAGCTATATTTTGATGAATTTTTTAGCTATTGGGTTTATTGCTTTTGTAATTTCATTCCCAATAATGAATATCAATTCAAGTGAAAATAAGTCAACAGAAATTGTAAATAATACACACAAGGTTTCTAAAAATGAAAAGTTTATAAAGATACCTAAACAGAGAAATTATAATTTTACCAAAAAAATGGGCAGACAATCAAACCTAAATATGCAAAATTTTGGTAAAGGTAAAATCAGAAAATTCAAATAAAAGAAACCTAAAATAGGTTTTTATTTTCTATTGCATCTCCATGAATGGGTTTGAAGAATCTTTTAAACCTAATTCTATTTAAAAAGGAAACTTTTATTGCTCCTTTTTGTTCAATGGATAGGAATACAAACAATGGTTTTCCAACGATATGGTCTTCGGGTACCATGCCCCAAAATCGACCATCGGCAGAATTGTCTCTATTGTCACCCATCATAAAATAGTAATTCATTTTAAAAGTATAAGTGTCTGCTTTTTTATCATTGATATAAAAACCATCTGGTTTCGACTCTAATTTATTGCCTTCATAAATTCTTATACATCGCTCGTAAAGCAAATAATTTGCAGAATCCATTTTAATGGCATAGCCTTTATTTGGTACTTTAAGTGGCCCATAATTGTCTTTGGTCCAAGGGAAAAATCGTGCAGAATGGGGGAATGCATCACCTGGAATTGATCCAAAATCATACTTCCCTACCGAAGTAACATTAGGAAATGCTTTAAGTTTTTCGACTTGCCAAGGAGCTAAAAAAAGAAGGTATTTTCCTTCATTAAAACCTGCCGAATTCTTATTTCTAATATCAATATTTTCTAAAGATTTCTGTCCAAATGGATTGTTAATTTCTACGGTATTTAAAAATTGTCTTTTATAAGGTTTATAGCCTTCCTTCCCATCTATAAATACCTCACCATTAACAACAGAAATCACATCTCCAGGAATGGCTACACAGCGTTTTATATAGTTTTCTCGCTTATCTACAGGTCGGTCAATAATATGGTAATTATTCTGTACTTGATCAAATCCTTGCTCTCTTTCTAAATCATAATAGGTTCTATCTTGTGCTTCTAGGGCAACGGTATCGCCAGCTGGAAAATTAAAAACAACCTTGTCGTTCCGCTTTATTTCTTGTAATCCTGGTAGCCTTATATACTTAAATTTTATCCATTCTACATAAGCTTTTACTTTGCTAAATGGCATGGTGTGGTGGGCAAAAGGAAATGCAATAGGTGTCATTGGAATTCGAGCCCCATAATGGAATTTACTTACAAATAAGAAATCACCCGCAAGTAATGTGCCTTCCATCGATCCTGTTGGAATTTGATAGGGTTCGATTACAAAGGTTCTTATCACATAAGCTGCAATTACTGCAAATATAATGGCATCGGCCCATTCTCGAGCAAATGATTTTTTTACCTTTTTGCCAAATGAAGGACCATGATATTTGTCTGCTTTGTTAAATCCTAAATATGGAAAATATAAAAAACCAAATGCAATTCCACCCAATTGTTCCCAAAAACCTCTTTTTTCAAAAGAATCTAATAATTCGGAAAGCCAAATAAGGGCAATAAAAAGATTGAAAAAAGGTAATAAACCCCATATCGCATTCCATTTCTTACGACCGTTGATTTCACAAATCGTCATATCATTAATCAACGGAATAATGCAATGCCAACCCGGCTTACCAGCCTTGACAAACATGCCCCAAAGAAAAATATGCAAAAATTGATAACCTAAAAAGAAGTATATTATAGTCGACATCTAGTATTTTTTATTTAAACCTCAAAGATAATAGAATCTGATTATTTTAATTCAAAAATTAATGGGAATAGAATTTGTTGATTTTTTTTAACAAAAAAAGTACTGGAGGTTAATCGTAATTAAATTACTTTTTAAATGTTTTAATCTAAAGCAAATATTAGCTAATTCGCTAATTATCTCATTTTATAATTATTTTTATTTATTAAACCCAAACACATCATCCATGCTAAAGGCGCCTTTTTTGCCAATTATCCACTCGGCAGCCAAAAGCGCACCACCAGCAAAACCTTTTCGATTATGGGCTGTATGTTTCAATTCTATGGTGTCTATTTCATTTTTATAAGTGACGGTATGTGTGCCTGGCACTTCGGGCAATCTTAAAGAAATAATGGGAAGGGTAGTGGCATTATCATTTTTTTCATTTACCCAATTTTCTTTTCTTTTTACCCATTTTAGAATATCTAAAGCAGCAAAAAGTCCTGTTCCACTAGGCGCATCTCTCTTTTCTGTATGATGAATTTCTTCGACTTCTATTTCATAATTTTCGAAATTATTCATTATCCGAGCCAATTGCCTATTTATTTCAAAGAAAATATTAACGCCAATACTATAATTTGGACTAAATAAAAAGGCATTTTGCGTCTCAACGGCTTTAGTTTTTATTTCATCTAATTTTTCCGTCCAACCAGTACTACCTACAACAATTGGAATATTGGCTTCAAAACATTTCATTATATTGGGAATGGCGGTGTGCGGAGATGTAAATTCAATTGCAACATCAACCTTTTTTAGATTTTCTACTGTAAATTGGTCCTGATTTTCAATATCAAATTTATAAATGATGTCGTAAATCAATTTACCTGCTTTGGCATTTTTCTCTAGCGCAATTTCTTCAATTGCTTTGCCCATTTTACCATATCCAATTAATGCTATTTTCATTTATATAAAGCTTATTTCCACCTCAAAGATACATTTACACTCGGTACAATACTATTTTGAACACTAAAAAGTGTAGGTTTTATTTTCATAGTTAGGTCATCTGAGATATCGAATGATTTTAAATGCGCATCAACTGTGGCATCAATAATTGATAATCCCCACCAAGCCATTGTACCAAAAACCGCCAATTGAAGGTTTCTTCGATGATAATCTCTAAAAGACGTAAGTTGTGCGTCATCTAATTGACCATCAAATTGATCGATGGTTTCTGGTTTTTCATCTAATCTCAAAGTGAGCGCCTGATTAAATGTCCGCAAATTGCTCCCAGAATAGGAAATAAAAAAGACACCTGTACCAATTCCGGCATAAACGATGGGTAATTTCCAGTATTTTTTATTGTAAATTTGACCTAATCCCGGACACATAGCAGCATAAAAAGCTACCTGTTTAGGACTTCTCTCTTTGCAGGAAAAGCAATTTTTAGAAGTGTCTGTTATTGTTTCCTTTTTGCTTTTTTTTTCGTTTTTTAGGGTAACTAGTTCATTTTCAATGGTATCAATTTCATTTTGAACTATTGTATCCGTATTCAAAAGGGGCAAAGGTATGGTGGTATTTGCCTCCTGTGACATAGCCAAGTGGCAAATAATACAAAACCAAATGAGTAATCCAAGTTTCAATTTAATCTTCGTTCTCAATTAAAGCCAAAAGCCTATTTAAATCATTGTCGGAATAAAAAGGAATAATGATTTCACCTTTTCCTTGCTTCGAACGTTTCATCTTAACCCTTGTTTCCAAGTAGTCCATCAATCTTTTTTGTATTTCGCGGTGTGCTGCAGGTAATGCCTCGTCAGGTGTTGAATTGCTTGATTTTGAATTAGGTGTAAGTGTTCCCTTTGTTAACATTCTAACCAATTCTTCTGTTTTTCTTACCGAAAGTCCTTTGTTTTCGATTTCTTTATAAGCGAAAAGTTGTTTTTCTACTTCAGTAATGGCGATTAAAGCTCGTGCATGACCCATGGTAAGGTTTCTGATTTTCAACGCATGCTGAATTTCAGGTGGTAATTTTAACAATCGCAAATAATTCGTTACAGTAGATCTGTCTTTACCCAATCTTTCGGCCACTACTTCATGGGTTTGTTCACATTCGTCAATTAAACGCTTATAGGTAATTGCAATTTCCATAGAGTTTAAATCTTCTCTTTGAATATTTTCTATAAGCGCAATTTCTAATGATTCTTGGTCGTTTGCTTCCCGCACATAGGCTGGAATATCCGTTTGACCAGCCATTTTTGAAGCCCTCAATCTTCGCTCACCTGCAATTAACTGAAATTTCTTTGGACCAATTTTCCTAACAGTGATAGGTTGTATAACTCCATGAATTTTAATAGATTGCATTAAGTCGCTTAAAGCTTCTTCGTTGAAATCTACCCTAGGCTGAAATGGATTTACTTCAATAAAATCTAAAGCAATTTTCGAAACAGTATTTATAATAGAATCCTCATCGTTTTGGTTTATTTTTACAATATCAGAAGCTTCTTCTATTTCTTCTAAAAGTGCGCGGATACCCAATCCTAGTTTCTGTTTGCTATTAGTTTTGCTCATTTAGATCTAATATTTTGTCTGTTTGCTGAATATTTGTAAAATTATTTCTTTGCAGAATTTCTCTAGCCAAATTCAAGTAATTCAATGCACCTTTTGAGTCTGCATCATACATAACGATAGGTGTTCGCAAACTCTGCGCTTCGCCTAGTCTTGTATTTCTGTGGATAATGGTGTCAAAACAAGCATCTTCGAATCTTCTTTTTACCTCTGCCACCACCTGATTCGACAAATTCAATCTTTGGTCGTACATGGTTAATAAAATACCTTCGATTTGCAATTCGGTATTTATATTTTTCTGTATAATTTTAATTGTATTTAGCAATTTTCCCAAACCTTCTAATGCAAAATACTCACACTGTACGGGAACCAAAACCGAATCAGCGGCAGTAAGTGCATTTACAGTAATCAAACCTAAGGAAGGAGAGCAGTCGATAATGATAAAGTCATAATCATCTTCAATCTCTTGAAGTAATTGCTTCATAATTCGCTCTCTATTTGGATTGTTTATCAACTCTATTTCTGCACCAACCAAATCAAGGTGTGAAGGTAAAAGAAACAAATTAGGTGTTTCTGTTTCTAAAATTATATCCTTTGCTTTTGCTTCATCAATAAGACATTCGTACAAACTCACTTTAATATTTCTAGGTTCAAATCCACAACCACTTGTACTATTCGCTTGTGGGTCGGCATCTACCAAAAGCGTTTTATACTCCAAAATAGCCAAACTAGCAGCTAAATTTATCGCTGTTGTGGTTTTGCCTACTCCGCCTTTTTGATTAGCAATACTAATAATCTTTTTCATTATATAAGTGTTTATAATTAATTATAATTCAATGTATTCTCCTATCTCAATTAAACTTAAAGTTTTATGCTTTTTCTTACATTTTTTATGTGCAAATTCTTTGTCAATAACGATATATCCAAAAGTATCATAGTGCAATCCAACTATTTGATTGCACTGTACAAAATCACTTGCAATTATAGCATCCTCAATTCCCATCGTAAAATTATCGCCAATTGGAAGCAAGCAATAATCTATTTTACAACTTTGGCCAATTAGTTTCATGTCGTAAGTAAGTGCTGTGTCTCCAGAATAATATAGATTTTTTTCTTTGGTTTCAATTACAAATCCCATTGGATTGCCGCCATAACTACCATCAGGCATACTGCTTGAATGTACTGCATTTACAAATTTTACTCTTCCAAAATCTAAGGACAATCTGCCACCATGATTTACTGGATGCACATTTGTAAGTCCTTGTTTTTCGAGCCAAGCACATACTTCCCAATTGGAAACCACCTTGGCGTTGGTTCTTTTAGCTATTTCAACAGCATCTAAAATGTGGTCTGCATGTCCGTGCGAAATAAAAATATAATCTGCTTCAATTGTATTAATATCTATTTTTTCCTTTGCCAAATCATTTCCAGTAATAAAGGGGTCAAATAGAATTTTTATAGATTCAATTTCTATTAAAAAGCAAGAATGTCCGTAATAATGTAATTTCATATTGTTTCACAAAATAATGTTCCACGACAAAGATACAATGAAAAATGGGCTTTTAAAGGGCAAGTTTTCCCATAGTTTCCCACAAGCCTTGTGGATAAAAAAGAAGGTTAAATAACCTTTAAATCCAAACTAAGTGATAAAAAAATGCTATTTATGCATTTAAAAAAATAAATGATTACATTAATTTCTGCAACAAATCGACCCGACTCCAATACATTAAAAATTGCACACTATTATTTGAAAAAATTGAGTAAAAAGGGGATAGAACACGCTTTTTTTTCACTAGAGCAGATGCCACAAGATTTATTGACGAATGAAATGTATGGTCCAAATAAAAATCCTAAAATGAAATTAATTGAGGAAACGCTTTTGATTCCAACTACAAAATTCATTTTTATAGTGCCTGAATATAATGGCAGTTTTCCGGGTGCTTTTAAAACATTTATTGATGCTTCAAATATTGCTGCATGTTTTCACAATAAAAAAGCTTGCATGGTGGGCGTTGCAGCCGGAAGAGCTGGAAATTTAAGAGGAATGGAACACCTTACCAATATTTTTAATCATATGAAAATTAATGTTTTACATTTAAAAATACCCATTTCAGATGTTTCGAACCAATTGGATGAAAATGGTGATGTTCATAACAAAGAAATTGATGCACTTATAGACAAACAAATTGAATTACTTTTAGACTTTTAAAATGAAAAACCAAATTTTAATTTTATCCATAAGCATTGGTTTACTTTGTTTTACAGCATGTAAAAACAAAAATTCGGCTAGTTCTGGCAAGGTATTTAGATATAATATGGGTGCTGGAATTACATCTCTCGATCCAGCTTTTTCCAAAGATCAGGCAACAATGTGGGCTGATAATCAAATCTTTAATGGATTAGTGCAGGTAAACGACCAATTGGAAGTACAGCCATGTATAGCCAAAAGTTGGGAAATTTCGGCAGATGCCAAGCAATATACTTTTCACCTGAGAGATGATGTTTTTTTTCATGATGACGAAGAGTTTAAAGATGAAAAGGGACGAAAAGTAGTTGCGGCTGATTTTGTATATAGTTTAAATAGATTAATGGATTCAGCTGTTGCCTCGCCCGGTGGTTGGCTTTTTAATGGAAAAATAAGTAAGGAAAATGGGTTTTTGGCTTTAAATGATTCTACCTTTCAAATTAATTTAGAAGTGCCATTTCGACCTTTAATGGGGTTGTTAACCCTTCAATATTGTTCCGTGGTGCCCAAGGAAGTGGTGGAAAAGTATGGCAAAGATTTTAGAAATCATCCAATTGGGACTGGTCCCTTTAAATTCAAAGTATGGGAGGAAAATAATTATCTTATTTTGGTTAAAAACGAAAATTATTTCGAGTCTGTTGATGGCAAAAAGCTACCTTTAATTGATGGAATCAAAGTTTCATTTATTAATGATAAGGCCACGGAATTCGAACAATTTGCCGCTGGAAAACTAGATTTCTTTACTGGAATTGATCCATCGATAAAAGATAAAATTTTTACTAAAAATGGAGATATAACGGAGCAATATAAGGATAAATTCAACTTTGAAAAAGGGCCGTATTTGAATACGGAGTACCTAGGCTTTTCGCAAAAGGATCAGAAAAATAAAGCACTTACCAATAAATTTGTAAGGCAGGCTATCAATTACGGAATAGATAGGCAAAAACTAATTACCTATTTAAGAAACAATATAGGAAAACCTGCAAATGCTGGTATTGTGCCGTTTGGTTTGCCAGGATTTGACCCATTAAAAGTAAACGGTTATTCATATAATCCAACTAAAACTAAGGAATTGCTGATAAAAGCAGGTTACCCAAATGGAAAGGGATTGGGCGAAATTAAGTTGTTTATGAATCCAACTTATATCGATTTGTGTACCGCCATCAAAAAGGATTTGGAACAATTTGGTATTATTATTACACTTGAAAATGTGCCTCCAGCATTTTTGAGAGAATCGATGCGAAATAATACAGCTGGATTTTTTAGAGGGTCGTGGATTGGTGACTATCCAGATGCTGAGAATTATTTGGCTTTGTTTTATGGTGGGTATGAAGCGCCTCCTAATTATACTTTTTTCAAAAATGCTCAATATGACAAATTGTATGAGCAACTCATTAGCATGCCTGATATTTCGAAAGCGAATGAAATTATTCATCAAATGGAAAATATTATATTAGATGAAGCGCCAATTGTTCCCTTGTATTATGACGAAGTGGCCAGGTTTACCTCAAAAAGAGTTAAAAATCTACCGCTTAATGCAATGAATTTGTTGGTTTTAAAATCGGTTGAATTAGATTAATGGTAGGATTTTATAAAACTATATTTTCTTTTTTAATTTGCTTGCTTTTTTTTATAAGAACCCTTGCTTCCGAAAATGATTCTGTAGGAACCATTCGGGAATGTAACATAGATTCATCTGGCTCGAATCCAAAATATATCCTTGCTATTGCATTCACAGGTGGTTTTTTGGGAAAAGGCAAACCATTGCTTGAAACAAGTGATTATGCAGGTACCACAGGCAAAGTCATTAACTTTTGCCGAAGGTTTGCTAGTTTTAAAGATAAATCATTTGATGGTTTGGTTATTGGAAGTGGTGTTTCTTCCAAAAAATCGGTTAAGAATGCACTAAAATTTATAAATAAATATGACAATAATATTGCATCAATCGTTATTTATGGATATAGTTGGGGTGGCGATTTTGCAATTGAATTGTCGAAGAAATTACAAAAGGACAGAAAAAAAGTGGATGTTTTGTTTACTTTAGATGCTACCGATGGTCCACTTCAGAATTTTACAGTTGACAAAAAAATACCTGAAAATGTGGGGGTAAATTATAATTTTTATCAAACCGAAAACCTAGGGACTTCAAGTGGTTCTGATTTTATTTTCAGAAAAGGGTCTGGTTTCAATAGCAGTAGTTTTGATTCTCCCAATTCTCATGGACGGGCAAATGTGGTAAATAAACCCTTGAAAACTAAAGTTGTAAATTTTAATCTAACGGGTGTAGATGGAATATTTCATTCCAATATTGATGAAAAAGTTTTTAGTGATATACTAAGGCGTGTTTCAATCCTTAATGTTTTAAAGGATTAATCCAATTATTCTAAATACAAAAGGTATTTCTTTCTTATTTTTTTGAAATAATCCAATTCGGGTTGCCATGATTTTCTAATTTCATCTTCCGTTTTTCCTTCTTTTATTTGTTTATACAAAACGTCATTTCCTGCTAATTTTTTGAAGAAATCATTAAAAAAAACAGCCTTATCTGGGAAATTATTATAAGCATCGATTAAATATTTAAGTGTAAATCCAGTATTTCTTAAATCTTTTTCACTAAATTCTAAAAACGAGACGCCATTGCATTTTTTTCCGCTTAAAAGGGGAGAAGTGGCGCCAACTTTTGGGGTAGGAACAAATGAAAACGAATATTTTTCAAAAGTTGGATGACCAAATACTTTAAAAGGAAAATCAGTACCGCGACCTACACTGATTGGTGTGCCTTCAAAAAAGCAAAGCGATGGATATAAATAAATGGCTGACAAATCTTTTAAATTAGGCGATGGCGGAATAGGTGGACTATAGGGAGTTTGGTGTGTATAGTTTTGACATTTCACAATTTCAAGCTCACATGGAACACCGTTTTTGAGCCATTTTTCACCATTCAACATTAGCGCATATTCGGCAATGGTCATGCCATGCACAACCGGAATTTTATCCATACCCACAAAAGACTCAAAACCATTTTGTAAAACAGGTCCATCTACATAATGACCATTGGGGTTTGGGCGGTCAAGAATAAGTACTTTTTTATTGTTTTCACCACAAGCTTCCATCAAATAATGTAATGTAGATATATATGTATAAAATCTTGCGCCAACATCCTGAATGTCAAATATTACCAAATCTATATCGGCCAATTGAGATGGAGTTGGCTTTTTATTATCTCCATAAAGCGAAATTACAGGAATCCCTGTTTTTGGATCTTTTCCATTCTCAATATGTTCACCAGCATCGGCAGTTCCTCTAAACCCATGCTCAGGTCCAAATATTTTGACAATATTGACTTTTAGTTTCACCAAACTATCCACTAAGTGGGTATTTCCGATAGTTGATGTTTGATTTACTACCAAAGCAATTTTTTTATCTTTTAATAAACCAATATATGATTTTAGGTTTTGTGCCCCAACAATAGGTGCTAATTGCAGATTTTGATTTTTAATTTCTTTCTCTTCTTTTATGTTTTCAGCAATTAAATCCTGATTAATTACAGTATTTATTGTTGCAATTTTCGGATCAACAAAGGTGTTTTCCTTTGTTTGTTGCGATTTACATCCTAAAAAAAGTAAAAAATTGAATAATAATAACAATAATGGTTTCATTCGGTTAAATTTGTGGCACAATTTAATTAATTATATTCTTGAAAGTCGATTTTTTTATTGCTAAAAGGTTAATGGTTGCTGGAAAAAACACCTTTTCCCGATTTATTGCAAATATTGCAATAATTGCAATTACATTGAGTGTTTCGGTTATGATTGTTTCAACGGCCATAATAAATGGGTTTACTTTTGAAATACAAGAGAAGATATTTGGCTTTTGGGGACAGATTACTATTTTCCATAGTGGAGATGGAAACGCATCGGAGGAAATTCCGGTTGATAAATCTTTACCCATATTTAGCGAAATAAAAAAAATGCCTGAATTAGAGAGTATCAATCCTTATGCCACAAAACCAGTTATCTTAAAAACCAGAGACGAAATGGAAGGCATGATGCTAAAAGGTGTGGATGAAAACTATAATTGGAATTTTTTAAAAAAGCATTTGGTGGTAGGAAATATTCCTAAAATAGAGGATGGAGCAATTTCAAGAGAAATTCTAATTTCAAGTACCACAGCTAACAGATTGAAATTAAAAGTTGAACAGGCTGTTTTGGTTTATTTTATGAAAAAAGGATCAAATTTACCTATTGGGAAAAAATTTACTGTTTCGGGAATCTATAATACTGGTTTGGATGAATATGACCAAAAATTCATAATTGCAGATATTGGATTGGTTCAAAAGGTGAACAAATGGGAACAAAATCAAGTAGGAGGGTTTGAGCTAAAATTAAAGGATTTCAATAAAATGGATATTATTGAAGACAAAATATATCGAACCATGCTTGACCAAACCCTTTCTTCTTCAACTATAAAAAGTCAATTGCCTAATATTTTTGAATGGTTAGATTTGCAAAAAATGAATGAATTCATCATTCTAATATTAATGATAATTGTAGCCACCTTAAATATGGTTACTGCCCTTTTAATACTCATATTGGATAGAACAAAAATGGTCGGTATTTTAAAGGCTGTAGGTGCAAAGACAAGAACAATTCAAAGTATTTTTTTATACAAAGCAGCTTATATAATTTTAAATGGCTTGTTTTGGGGTAATTTAATTGGGTTAACGATTTGTTTTTTACAAAAAAAATATAGCATCATAACATTACCTGAAAAGGAATATTATTTGAATGTAGCGCCTATAAAAATTGAACTTTTACCTATTTTGGGAATCAATATTGGAACTTTCACCATTTGTTTGCTGGTTTTGTTGATACCATCCCTTTTTGTAAGTAAAATTAATCCAGTAAAAACAATAAGGTTTAATTAATAATGTTGAAGGCTTAATGTTTAATGATTAAGATTGGATATGTTTTTTAAAAGATTTTAAAGTGTCATTAAGGATTTTACTTGCGGTGCAACCTTACAGAATGAAGTAAAAAAAAATGTCCGAAAACCTAACCAAATTAATTTTTAAAAAAAATTGGCAGTTTCCAATAATTGTTTGAATTGTTATTTTGTATTTTTGATTTAGAACTAAACTGTCTTATTTTTGGGGAAGCAACTTTCAAAAGAAAATTTAAAAATTATGAAGACTCATTTATAGACCAAATATTCATTCCATACAATAAAAGTTTTCGAAAATATTCAATTTAGAAGACCTAAGTTTAGAGGATTTAACCTTTCAGATTTAAGTTTTGAAAATTAAAACCATCAAATATAATGATAAATAGTTTAATTGTAATAATTATAGAAATTTTAATGTTTATCATTAAATCAATAACTATAAATCTTGAACCGGATTATTTGTTCTTCGAAAAATCTTTAAACTAAAAAAACTAGAGGACAAAAATCGAATGAAGAATATCAATAATTTTCATTATTTACTTGACAGACTTAAAAATTTATTTGAAAACAGAACACTTAAAACGGTATTTGAAAAATTTTAAATGTCAATGGCTGTTTAAAAAAGTCTAAACCAACCCTTATTGAAAAAGTCAAATAAGTATTTGGAAAATTACATATTATTAAAGAACCTTAATCGGAATAAAATCTGAAAACATAATTGGTCAACTTGCTTTTTCGAAAATGCTTCGGGATGAAGTAAACTAGGAACTACAAAAATCTTATTTAAGAACTTAGAGACCAAATATTTAAAATCGAGGAATTGTTATTGGTAAATTGAATTTGTAGAACTTAATTACTTTGGAGTTTTCATTAAAAAATTAATGACATTTAAATCTTGAGAAAATATTGGTATTGTTTTTAATAAAAACTTGGTCTTTATTTGGGCTTCGTTTGTTGTGGAAACAAGACAATACCCGAACCGTATTTTTTTCTTCGTTGACAATGAAATACAATGAGTGAAACCTTTTAATTTTTAAAGCCCGAATGTTTTTATAGCGAACGCTAAAAAAGGGGTTTGTTTCCAATGTTTCGTAAGATTCTTTAAGTGATGTTATGAAATTTAAAGGAGCATCTACACTATACAAAGAGTAATATTCAATGGCGTTTTCAATTTCTTTTTGAGCTCGTGGCGAAACGATGATTTTATGAGCCATACTTTTTTTTGAGTTGATCGATAGACGCTTCGGAAGTAAGATAAGTGCTTTCATCTTCCTGTACACGTTCATCCAAAACGGCTTTCATTTCAGTCGTTAATTCAAAATCATTGTCGTACTCCTCTACAATAATGGTGATAGGCCTAGATTTAAAGGTAGCCTTGATAGCATCCAAAATATCGGTGCTTATATCCTGTGCTGATTTTAAATGATATGTAGTGTACATAATATTTTAATTTGAAATTAGTAAATTTTGTCAAAAAAGGTCAGAAACTTCTGCTTTGTAAGCATTAAATCCATTATTTTATAATTCGTCTGTTTATACTCTTAATTATTGTACCTGTTTGTATACCCTCAAAATTTATACAAATATAAAAAAGAAATTGCTTCCATGTACCTAGCAAATATAATTTAAAAGAAAACATCCAAAACTCAGACAAATTAATAAAATAGGGGTTTTGTAATTTTACAAAATTACCATTCCCACAACCTGGCCAACTATCTCAAAAAATGAATATTTTTTTTAAATCGCCCAATTCCCTAATTTTCACATCCCCAAATCTTAAATCATAAATCCCAATTCTGAAATTTCCCCCTAAGTCTGCATTACCCCCACATTAAAAACAGCTACTGGAGCATTATTTGCTGCCAAAATACCTGAAGAAATCCATTGTCTTGTATCTAAAGGATCTATAATTGCATCAACCCACAAACGGGCAGCGCCATAATAAGGGGAAGTGGTTTCCTCATATTTTTTCTTAATCCGATCTAATAATTCATTTTTAACTTCTTCATCAATTTTCTCGCCCTTTGCTTCCAATCCTGCTACTTGTATTTGAAGCAATGTTTTTGCAGCCTGCTCACCGCCCATTACTGCAATTTTTGCCGAAGGCCAAGCAACAATCAGTCTTGGGTCGTACGCTTTTCCACACATAGCATAATTACCAGCTCCATAAGAATTACCTGTAATAATTGTAAATTTCGGTACTACGCTATTTGCCATTGCATTTACTAATTTGGCACCATCTTTTATTATACCCCCATGTTCGGATCGGCTACCCACCATAAATCCAGTTACATCTTGAAGAAAAACCAATGGAATCTTCTTTTGATTGCATAACATAATAAATCTTGCTGCCTTATCTGCCGAATCGGAGTAGATAACACCTCCAAATTGTAATTCTCCTTTTTTGCTTTTTGTCAATTTACGCTGATTTGCCACAATTCCTACAGCCCATCCATCTATTCGGGCATAAGCACACATTATAGATTGACCATAATCCTCTTTATATTCATCAAATTCTGAATTATCTACTAATCTTTTTATTACTTCGGCAGTATCATAGGGTTTTGAAGTAGAAACGATACCATAAATGTCTCTTTGGTTTTCTTTGGGCAAAACGGCATTTATGCGATTAAATCCTGCTTTTGGAAAATCGCCTAATTTATCCATCAACTTTTTTATTTTGTCCAAACAAGATTTGTCATCTTTCATTTTATAATCACAAACTCCAGAAATGGCCGTTTGAGTTTCGGCACCACCTAGGGTTTCTTTATCTACATTTTCGCCAATGGCTGCTTTTACCAAATAGGGCCCAGCCAAAAATATAGAACCAGTTCCTTCTACAATTAACGATTCATCAGACATGATGGGCAAATAAGCACCACCTGCAACACAACTTCCCATTATGGCGGATATTTGTGGTATTCCCATGGAAGACATGCGTGCATTATTCCTAAAAACGCGACCAAAATTTTCTTTATCGGCAAATATTTCATCTTGCATAGGTAAATAAACACCTGCACTATCCACTAAATAAATAATAGGCAATCTATTTTCCATAGAAATTTCTTGCGCTCTTAGGTTTTTCTTCGCAGTCATCGGAAACCATGCACCAGCTTTTACTGTTGCATCATTGGCTACAATAATACATTGTTTCTTGCCAACCATACCTATCACCACCACCACACCACCACATGGACATCCGCCATGTTCAGTATACATGTTTTCTCCAGCTAATGCCCCAATTTCAATATATTCTGTACCTTCATCTAGTAAGTAATTTATTCTCTCTCTTGCTGTTAGTTTCCCTTGGTCGTGTTGACTTTTTATCTTTTTCTCTCCACCTCCAAGATATGATTTTTTCAATCTAACTTTCAAATCGTCAATTGACAATTTCATTACATCCTCATTCACATTAAAATCTATTTCGCTCATTTTTAATTTTTGTGGCTTAAAAATAAAAAAAAGCTTAGTATTTACAAAGGTTTTTATAAATTCATTTTCAATGTGAAGTAAATTTGTCATTGTTAATCTTGAATTAACTTAATATTTTTTTCGTAAAATGAAAAATAATTGTACATTTGCAGTCGGGCAAGTCTTATACGGCCAGCTCCTACTTAATCCTCCAGGGTCGGAAGACAGCAAAGGTCGGTGGTTGTAGCGGTGCGATGTAAGTAACTTGCCTTTTTTTTTTCTTTTAGAATCTTTTTTATCAATTTTCCCCATCCATTCCTAATTTCCAAACTTATTTAAAATTCTTTTTTTATTTTTTTGTTAAAAAAGATATATAATTCTTTTTTTATCATTATATTTGGTGATATTTATATCATTATTATTGATTAACTATGAATAAGCAAAAAGAATTTACTCGAAGAAAATTTTTAGGAATGTCTGCATTGGGGACTGCGGCATTACTTGGCACTAGTGTAATTGGTTTACCTGGTTGCAAAAAGGAATCAACTACTTTGTATGGCGAAGAAACCGAAGCAGTAGTTATTGGCTCAGGATTTGGAGGTGCTATTTCTAGTTTAAGGCTTACAGAAAAGGGTATAAAAACTACGCTTTTGGAAATGGGGAAGCAATACGATATAAATAATGGTCAAAACAAAGTATTTGCATCAACCCTAAAACCTGATACTCGTTCTACATGGATGCGCTCTGAATCCGTTTTGCCTTTAGGTCCTAAATTAAGATGGAGCGGAAAAGGTCCAGGTGTATTGGATAGGGTAGAATACGAAAATATGAAAGTTTATAGAGGCACCTGTTTAGGAGGTGGCTCAGTAGTATATGGAGCCATGTTACCACAAGCTCAAGAAGATTTGTTTCAAAATTTATTTCCAAATATCCCATATTCCGAATTGAACGATAAGTGGTATCCAATGGTTCGTAACATAATTGGTATTTCAACGGTTCCTCAGGATATTTTAGATAGTAAATATTATCAATATGCAAGAGTTGGTTTGCAACATGCCGAGAATGCTGGCTTTGGAAAGTTTTTTATTCCAGGAGGTGTAAATTTTGATATTATACGACAAGAAATACACGGTACTGTAGAAAAAGCAATAACAAACCAAGATTTACTTTATGGAGTAAACAATGGCGCTAAAAATAGTGTAGATAGAAATTATATTCCCGCAGCATTGGGAACTGGAAATCTTACTATACAGACATTAACGAAAGTAGAAAATGTAACGAAATTGGAAGATGGTCGATTTGAGGTGCTTGTAACTAAATTAGACGAAAGGGGTATAGCTAGAAGTCAAAAAACAATTATTTGCAAATATTTATTCGTTTGTGCGGGTTCTGTTGGTTCAAATGAAATATTAGTAAAAGCCAGAGAAACTGGAAATCTGCCTGATTTGTCTTTGAAAGTAGGTAAAAATTGGGGTTTCAATGGCAATGCAATGGCCATGAGGAAGGTGAACCAAAATGTAGGTGCTCAACAAGGAACAGTGCCTGTTACTGGCTATGTTTATAATGATAATCCATTAGGAAAGACATTGGTTGAACAAGCACCATACCCAATAGGACTTGAATTAAAAAGTTTATTAGGTTTAGCCGTTACTTTAAATGAAAACAAAGGTAGTTTTGAATATGACAATACTTTAGGAAAGGCTATGCTAAAACTTTCAGCAAATGCAACCGAACCTTCTATAGAATCTATGCGAAATTTTTTGAATAGAGTGATTGATGCCAACGGAGGTGAAATTGATTATAAGGCTTTTAAAAATGGAATTTCTAACGACTTTACCTACCATCCGCTTGGTGGAGTTGTGTTAGGCGAAGCAAGTGATATGTATGGTAGAGTTAATGGATATAAAAATTTATATTGTGTAGATGGCTCAATGTTGCCAGGACTTTGTGGTGGCGTAAACCCAGCACTAACTATATCTGCCTTAGCTGAAAGGTGTTTGGATAATATTGTGAAAAATGATTTCAACTAAAAAGGAATTTCAGATTTTTGATTTCTGAATTCAGATTTGAGGATACGAAAATTTGAGAATTTGAATTTTGAAGGATGTAAGAATTCAGAATTATGATTAAAATTCGTATTTATTTATTCATAATTAACCCATAATTTTTTAGCATTAAACATTAAACATTTAGCATTAAATATTGACCATTCAACATTAAAAATTAACCATTCTTAATTAATCCCATCCGCCACTTGCGCCGCCACCACCAAAACTGCCGCCACCAAAGCCGCCGAAACCACCACTACTTCCACCACCGCCAGACCAACCGCCACTGCCCGAGTTCCAGCCGCCGCCGCCATAATTAATCCAACCGCCGCCGCCATCATAGGAGGAGCCACCATGTCGTCCGCCTTTTGGAGGTTGAAAGGAAATGAAAATAAAGATGATTATGATTAAAATAAGGAAAATGAAAAATGGCGATATTTCTATATCTCCTTTTTTATCATTTTTATAAGCACCCAAAGAGAGTGCCATAATTTTATCCGAACACTTGTTCAATCCATCATAAAAAAGACCTTGCTTAAAGGCAGGTTTTAAGATTTCATTAATTAGTCTAAGTGCATCATTGTCGGTTATATATCCCTCTAGTCCATATCCAACTTCAATATCAATATCTTTTTCGTCTTTAGCAATTAGAATCAAAATTCCATTGTCTTTTTCATTTCCAATTCCCCATTTTCTTCCTAGCCTTATCGCATAATCATCAACGGCATAATCACCGATTGAATTGACCGTGACAATACTTACTTGATTAGAAGTGGAATCATCGAAAGCAACCAATTTATTTTCTAATAATTGAGCTTCTTCGGCACTTAACAAATTCGCAAAATCATTCACTAATCGAGCTGGATTGCTTGGATTAGGAATGTCGCTGTCATTATATTTGCTTTTTGTGGTTTGCCCAAATCCTTGAAAAACGATTAGAAAAACGACATAAAAAAACACAATTAGCCTTTTGGAGCTAATTGTGTTTTTTACGCTATTAAATGGAATATTTCTTTTCATTTTCAATTATCCAAATGAAATATCGTCAGGAAGTTCGTTTTTATCAGTGTTTTCATCAAAAGGGAAATGCGTTTTTAATTGTACACCAATTGAATTAATCCCATCTAATAATCCTTGCAGATAAGCTTTTTGACTAAATTGTCCAACCATTATTTCCTTGGTTATATCCCAAAAATCCGTAGGTACCTTATCATTAATTCCAGCATCTCCAAAAATGGCAAAAGATTTGTTTTCGATAGACAGATAAATCAAAACCCCATTACGAGCAGCAGTTTTATCCATTTCTAGAAATCTAAAAATTTCAATTGCTCTTTCAAGGGCAGGAATTTCTGTTTTTTCTTCAATATGCAATCTTATTTCTCCTGAGGTTTCTACCTCAGCAGCTTTAATTGCTTGGACAATTTGTTCTTTTTCTTCCCCTGAAAAGAAATTAGCGGCTTTTTTCATATATTTATTTTGAAAAATCTACTTTAGGTGCTTTCTCAGAACCAGCATCAGATTTGAACATTTCTTTTTTCTGAAAACCAAATGCACTTGCTACCAGGTTTTTAGGAAAAGTCCTAACACTTATATTATAATCTTTAACAGTTGCATTATAATCTCTACGAGCAATTAAAATTCTATTTTCGGTTCTTGATAATTCATTTTGCAATTCCAAAAAATTTGTATTTGCTTTTAAATCAGGATATTTCTCAATAGTTACCAATAATCGACTCAAAGAATTACTCAATTCTCCCTGAGCTTGTTGAAATCTTTCGAAAGTTTCAGGGGTTAAATTGGCGGCATCAATATTTACACTAGTGGCTTTTGATCTGGCGTCAATTACTTTTATTAAAGTTTCTTGTTCAAAATTGGCATAACCTTTTACTGTATTTACTAAATTACCAATTAAATCCATCCTTCTTTGATAATTTGTTTCTACATTTGACCAAGATTCATTTACTAGCTCATCTTTATTTACTAATCCATTTCGTGCTGAAACAGCATAAATCAAAAACAAGGCTACAATAACAATAGGTACAATCCATTTTTTCATTTAATAATATTTTTAACAGTTAACAAAATAAATAGGAATAAAAGTTCCCTTTAAAATAATTTGCTAAAGATAATTTAATCCTTAAATATATTGTGATATTGCGTAGGTAATTAATTTTAACATCAGAAATGATATATCAAAAAGAAATACAGACCATAAGAGAGCAGTTAATTGGCTATATAAGCTCGCAAAAATCAATGTTTGTTACTTCATCGTTCCAAACACATTCGATACCTATGCTCCATATAATTAGTCAAATTGATAAGAAGATTCCAATTTATTTTTTAAATACGGGTTATCTATTTCCACAAACCATCGTTTATAAAGACTTAATTAAGGATATTTATGGATTAAATATTATAGATATAAAAAGCACGGTTCCTAGAAGTATGCAAAAAGATGAGAGTGGAAAATTACTTTTTACCTCCGACCCCGACCATTGTTGTGATATAAATAAGGTACAACCCATGGAACCCCTTTTGGTTAAATACGATATTTGGATAAATGGGGTGCGTGGCGACCAAAATGAAAACAGGCGGAAAATGGGTATTGAAATGATGACTCCTCAAGGGGCAATGAGATATCATCCTATGTTGAATTGGACTAATAAAATGATATGGGATTATATTGTAGAAATGGATATTCCCAGACATCCAATGGATGCCGAAGGATATTTTAGTATTGGTTGCGAGCCTTGTACTCGGAAATTTGATGCTGATGAATTGGGTGACGAGAGAATGGCAAGATGGTTTGGGATGGCAAAAACCGAATGTGGACTTCACACCGAACTAATTAAATGATGAAATAATCGTATAATTGGAAAAAGAAATGTATTATATTTATACAAAAGATTAGAATTGTTAATTATAAATGAAAGAAACAAACTTTTATTGTCTGAAATCATAAATCTGAAATCACAAATCATAAATCTGAAATAAAAATGAGAGTATTAGTAACTGGGGGCGCAGGATATATTGGAACTGAATTAGTACGTAAGCTAGTTAAAATAAAAGAAATTGAGGAAATTATTGTATTTGATAATTTAAGCAGAGGCTTATATAATATATTTCTTTGCCAAAATATTGAAAACGATAATATTAGATTTATTCAAGGTGATATTTTAGATACTCGAACACTACAAAAAATTATTAAACAAGTAGATATCGTATATCATTTAGCTGCAAAAATCCCTAATCCATATGCTGAAATAGATCCTCATTTAATTGAACAAACAAACCATTGGGGTACTGCAGAATTAACCTATGCTATTGAAACGAGTAATGTAAAAAAGTTTATTCATATAAGTAGTATTTCTGTATATGGTAGTAGTTTGTCGGGTTTAATTAATGAAGACACACCATTAAATCCACGTACCAATTATGGTATTTCAAAAATGAGGGGAGAAGCATTTGTAGAAAGGTTGATTCCTAAATTAGACACCTACCTTATTAGATGCGGGAATGTTTACGGTCATAGTCCGAGTATGCGTTTTGATGCGGTAATAAATAGATTTGCATTCGAAGCCAATTTCCATGGCAGAATTTCTATACAAGGACACGGAAAACAAATCCGTTCCTTTATTCACATAGATCGATTAACAGATATATTAGCTCAAATTCCTTTCTCCGAAGTGCCAAAGGGGACTTATAATTTAGTGGAAGAAAATTATTCCATCATTGATATTGCTTTAACTTTGAAAGAAATTAGACCTAAAATGGAAATGATTTTTATCAATCAACAGCTAAGGATGCGAAATTTGAAGGTGGAAACAGACAGCAAATTAAGGGCTTATTTCCCAATGTTAAATAAGGATTTAAAAGACGATTTAATAGAAATAATTAATCAATTTTCTTTTCATCCGGTTTAGTTATTAGGTTATTTAGTTAACGAGTTATTGGTTATTTGGTGATTGGTAATTAGTGAATAGTGATTGGAATTTATTTTGTTCTCAAATCTTTAAATCCTCACATCTTCAAATCCTCACATCTTCACATTTCCAAATCTCCAAATTATTTCATTACTTCATTCTTCTTTTCTTGCCTTTTGGCTCTAAATATCTTGATTCCATTCAACATTAACCATTCAACATTATCTAGCCTTTTTGTAATTCCACAACCGTAATTTCAGGTTGAATACCCACACGACCATAATAACCCAAAAATCCCATTCCTCTATTTACGTACAAATATTGATTTTCTTTGTTGTATAAACCTGCCCAATGTTGATAAATGTATTGACTTGGACTCCATTTTATTTTTAAAGCCGGAATTTCAATACCAAATTGAAAACCATGTGTATGGCCAGCAAAAGTAATATCTATTTCCTTGTATTTTTGTGATATTTCGTAATCCCAATGGCTTGGATCATGTGATAATAGGAGTTTAACAGGTATGTTTTCCGTTCCTTTTAAGGCAGTTTCAATTTTACCATATTTTGGAAAATGCAGTTTGTGTCCCCAATTTTCTACGCCAATAATGGCTATTTTTTGGCCTTTTTTCTCTAAAATTATATTTTCATTCAGTAGTAAATTCCATCCAATTTTTTGATGAATATTTTTTAAGTTTTGTAAATTCTCCATTTTAGCCTCTTGACTTGTCCATTCAACATAGTCGCCATAATCATGATTTCCAAGTGATGAAAACACACCGTATTTAGTTTTAATCTTTTTTAAAATTTCGATATATTTTATCGCCTCCATTGCTCTATCATTCACTAAGTCGCCCGTAAAAAATACGATATCAGGATTTAGCTCATTTATTTTCTCCACCATATTTTCAACCGGCTCCGTTGAAGCAAAACTACCTAAATGCAAATCGGATATTTGAATTATTTTAAAACCATTAAATGCATCAGGCAAATTTTTTAGTTTTATAATTTCCTTATTGATTAGAATATTATAAGCCGTTCTAACCATTCCCCATAGTAGGCTTGTAAATAAAGTGCCACCTGCAAGCAAAGCGGATTTCTTTAAAAAAAGAGATCTCGAAATTGGAGGTCCGCCTATGGATTCATGAGGTTTGGATTTCAATTGCTCAACAATCCAAAGTACAAAATTTTTAAAATTATCACCAAACAAAAAAGGAAGCATCGCTATTTTTGATGCAAAGCAAATAAATGAAATACCCATTACCCATCTACGAAGTTCGCCTGGCCAATTACGGTAATCAAAATAAGAAACAAAGAAAATGGAACAATAACCCATAATTGATAAGGCCCAGAATAAAATAAAAAGAAAAGTTTTTAAACTAGGATTTACATCAATAAATACAGGCTTAATCGATTTGAATATATAAAAATCAATTAAAAAAAGTAAAGCAATAGGGATCAAAATCATACCAAAATTAAATAGAATACAAAGGAAACAAAAAAAATATACAATAGTTTGAATTATTGATTTTATCTTTTTTTTGGTGTTTTAAAATTGAATAATTCTCATTTTTTGCTGACAAAGTCAAATAATTGTAAAATAATTATCAAACAAATAGGCCTAACTTGTCTATTATTTAACAACTAAAAAAGTTTAAACATGAAAAAAACAAAATTCACAGGAAAATTGAAATTAAACAAAGAAAAAATTTCGAATTTAAATGCAAATGAAATGGAGAATATTATTGGTGGCGCAACAGATGCAGCGGCTGCAGCTGAAGCTAGAAAATCCAGAGTTACTTGTTCTTCTATAATTGGAAATTGCGATACTGAATCTTGTAATTTTAGTGTTTGTATTAAATTCTAAGCAAATTTTTAAGTTTAAAAAAGCTAGTTCATCTTGGATTAGCTTTTTTAATTTTCAATTTATTAGCAAGTTTACTTTATGGTGAAAGAAAAAATAATTAAAGAAAAAATAATAATAGATAAAATAAAAGAAATAAAAAAAAGTCTTTTAGAAGAAAACGATAAACAAATCTCTTTAATCAATGGATATTGTTCGGATGTTGTATTTTTCTACCAATACGCACAGTTTTTTCCATCTAAAAAAGTAAATGATAAATTGATTAGTTTACTGGATTATATTATTGATAATATCAATGATGAGAAAATTGATGATACCTTTTCATATGGATTACCTGGTGTAATATGGACTTTCAATCTAATCTCTGATTTTAAAGATATTGATTTTTCTGAAATTTTAGATATAGATCAAGCATTTAAAGACGAATTGTTTGAAAAAGCAAAAATAGAATTACTTGAAAATCAAAACTATGATTTATTAAGAGGTGCAATCGGAATATTATTACCATTAATATCCCAAAATGGAGATAAGAATTTAAACAATTCAATTGTTAAACTATTTTCAACTTATTTTTTGAAAGAAATAGAACTTAAGGAATTTTCACCCCAAGCTGAATTTGTAAACCTAGGTTTGGCCCATGGTATTTTAAGCATTATTTCATTTCTTTCTATAATTGTTAAAAATGATATTAATAAAAAGGAAGCATTTCAACTGGTTAAATCTGGAATCGAAATTGTAGGATCCTATAAAACGAAAAGTAAAAATGCGCTTTCATTATTTCCTTGTTTGGGATATAAAGAAAGTGAAAAAAATATTTATAATTCAAGGTTAGCATGGTGTTATGGCGATTTGGGGATTGCTAATACATATTGGCTAGCTGGTGAATCGTTCAATAAAGATGTTTGGAAAAAAGAGGCCATAAATATAGGATTGCATGCTTCCAAAAGAAGAGATATTTTGGAAAACAATGTAATGGATGCTGGATTTTGCCATGGCACAGCTGGTATTGCTCATATTTTTAATAAATTCTACCAAAGGACTCATTTACAAGAGTTTGATGAGGCAAGGTGGTATTGGCTTGAAAAAACCCTAGAATTTGCCAATTTTGAAGATGGATTGGCTGGTTATAAAAAGTATGTTGGAAAAAGTGATTTTGAAAATAAATATGGTTTGTTAGAAGGAATTGCAGGAATTGGCGTAGTATTAATGGGTTTTTTAAGCAGTTATGAATCAAATAATAACAAGTGGGATAATTGTTTTCTGCTTTCTTAAAATACGATTGCCCCTTTTTCGCCAAGTGTATAAAATGGAATTTGCGCTTCTTTTAATTTCAATTTTAATTTTTCTACCTTATATACACTTAAAGTCCCATCAAGGACTAAATATTTAAAAACATAATTTTCTTTTAGAATTTCAAAATCAAGATAGTTGCTTTTAGTCAATAAAATATAATCAAACATTTGTTTTTGAACAAAGCTTTTACTGTTTAATTCATTGTTCCAAATCAATATTTTCTTTCCATTTAGGATCAATATTTGATCTTTAATGAGGTTAAAATGAATGTTTTTTGCTCCAAAAAACCGAATACTATTTTTTACCTTGAAATTATAGAGACCACTTTTTTCATCCAATAAAGTGTCTGCATATAGATAAAGATTTTGATCATTTACACTTCCCAAAATGGTATGTTTTGGTATTGAATAAATTATGGTTTTAGGCTTATTGTTTAAGTTAAAGATTTCAATTGAAGCATAAGTAAAAGATATAAGTATGCAGAAACAAGCCAATCCAATCCATTTGATTTTCTTTTTATAAACCCAAATAATCAAAAAAATGACAGCTCCAAAATTAAAAAATAGATTTGTCCGTCCTGAATGGATATTATCCCAAATCGCATAAGGTAAATTGTTAATCCACTCAACCACAAAAATCAAAATGAGGCAGGCATAATTAATCAAAAGCCCTAAAATTTTGCCAATAAAGGGAACGAACCCAAATGCCATTAATCCTAATCCTAATGCTAAAATCACGAATGAAAGAAAAATAGCTGGTGGGTTTGCCAAAATAAAATAGGTAGGAAAACTACCAAAATAGTATAAAACAAGCGGTAGGGTGGTAGTTTGAGCAGCAAAGGAAGTGGCGGTCCATTCCCAAATTTTATTTAAAACTTTATTTTTTAAATAAATTAAATTATAAAATAAGCTGTGAAAAACCGCTAATCCTATAAGTGCCAAATAACTTAATTGCAATCCTAAGTCTTTTAAAACTAATGGATTAAATAAACAAATCAGAAAAAGAGAAGCGAATATAATATTAAAATTAGCCGTTTTATTATTTATGGCTTTTCCAATAATATAAATACTTGCCATTAAAGCAGCCCTTTGTACAGCAGTAGAAAAACCAGTAATGATGGCAAATGCCCAAATGAAAAATAGGATTATAAAGGTTTTAATCCATAGCCACTTTTTTGATGTAAAGGGAATAAATCCAAATATCCATAAAAGAATGGTCATTACAATGCCCAAATGAAGTCCCGAAACAGAAAGGATATGAATAATACCCGTATGTGAAAAGGCACTATAAGTTTCCTGGTCAATTTCTGAACGAGCACCTATTATCAAACCTTTGGCTAAAGCTAGCGCTTTGGGCGATTTTATATTGTTTTCCAGTAATTTTAAATAGTATTCTTTAAATATTTCTAGGTAATCTTTATTTTTTGAAATTTGAATAATGTATGAATTCGAAGGCAAATATTGTTGGTGAAAAATATTTTTATTCCCCATAAAACGGGCAAAATCGAATTCGCCAGGATTTTGTGGAGGGGGAATTTTAGCTAATTTGGACAAAAATAAAAGCTCATCACCCTTTTTTAAGGTATTAGCTGAGGAATCTTTTTGGAGATAAAGTAAAACCTTACCATGGCATAATTTTATTTGCGATTTTTTATGGATTTGGATAATATTGACCAATAATTTTATTGATTTTTCTTTTTTTTCGGGAGTCATATCAATTTTACCATAAAGGAAATATTGGCTATCTACTTTTTCAATTAGGTTACTATAATGCAATGGCTGATTTCTAATTTCTTGATTTTCCGTTAGGTAAAACCCTAAAAAAAAGATTAATAAATATCCTAAAATGGATAAGTAAATTAGATATTTCGGTTTTTTGATTATAAAATGGGCAATAAAAAAGAAAAGAAAAAGCCCAATAAGTAGAGACTTGGCTACAAAAATATCAATATCGAAAACGAAACCGGCTAATATCCCAATTAGTAACGGAATAATTAGTTTCGCAAATGGTGTTGATTTTAAAAAATGGGTTTTTAGTTGCATAATTTAATGAACTACGGGTTTAAAAAAGGAGAACAAAACCTTTTCCATGCTTTAAGCTTATTTTTTTTGAGCCCATAAAATAAACCTGTCAGAATTTTTATTATCGAAATTTTCCAATTTATAAGAACCAAATTTTTCCTTTATTTCCAAACCCGCCTTTTCAGCCATTTGTTCAAATTCTTCCGGCATAAGAGCCTGAACTTGTTCTTTAAAATTATAGATTTTATGTTCAGCCTCAAATTGGATATGTTTTGTGATAATGCCATTTTCGTAATTTCTTCGGATATAAAAAGCGATTTCATCAACCACTTTTTCTTCTCTTTCAACCAAATTGGCGATTACCTTTTCTGCATTGAAAAAATCCATCATTAAATAGCCGTGCTTTTTTAAACTCAAACTAATCGCCTGAAACACTTTTTCGTTTTCCTTTAAATTTTCGAAATAACCAATGCTTGTAAAAAAGTTAAAAACGTAGTCATAATAATTAATACGGCTAGGATTTCTCATGTCGTGCACTGCAAACTCCAAATTGGGCAATTTATAATTATCCATAGCCGTTTCAATACTATTCAATGACAAATCCAACCCTGTTACGTCCATTCCATTCTGAGCCATATATGCAGCATGTCTGCCTTTTCCACATGCCAAATCCAAAATACGGCTATTCGTAGGAATTTCAAACTTGCCAAAAACGGAATTTAT
The DNA here is from genome assembly GCA_016705125.1 of Bacteroidota bacterium. Classification (GTDB taxonomy): domain Bacteria; phylum Bacteroidota; class Bacteroidia; order Chitinophagales; family JADIYW01; genus JADIYW01. The sequence continues at coordinate 126,597 of JADIYW010000008.1, read as the reverse complement.
AAAATCTTGTGCTTCGTTTTCATCCCTATTTTTGTATAAAACATGATAATATTTTGAATTAAACCACGTCTGAAACCAATTTTTCGTCTCCATAAATTAAGTCATTTTTCCAATTAGTAAATTTTAAAAAGTAAATACAGAATATCAGCATAATAAGCCAATATATGATTTCGGCCATCCAAACAATGTATAAAGGGCAACTTAAAACATTCACTGTTATAACAACAAAGAACAAATAAAATACAGCACAACAAACTTCAACAATAAAGGAGAATTTCGTTTTGCCCAAACCCATAATGCCATGTAAAAGGATGGTAGAAAATGACATAATGGTAAGCGCAATGGTTATTACATATAATGAGCTTATTGAATCCTTTAATAAGTCGGTATTATTTGGCAAATAAAATGCTAAAACTTGTGTTGGAAATAGGATTAATCCTAAAATAAAAACGAAACTCAATAAAAAACTCACTTTTACCACTCTCCATAATGCCTTAGAAATAAGTTCGATTTTGCCCTGACCCCAAATATTGGCTACCAAAGTATTAGCGGTGGATGCCAATGACCAAGCAGGAATACCGACGAATATATATATACTTTTCAGCACCGAGGAAATAGCCAATGCACTTTCACCCATTTTTTCTATCAAAAGGAAAAAGATTAACCAAGAACCTAAGCCAAATGCATATTGAAAACAAAGCGGAATGGATAATTCAAACATTGTTTTTAGAGTGTTTAATTTAAAGGTAGGTAGCGGTAATATACTATATGTTTTAATATATTTCTTATAAATAAGGTAGCTTACAAAAACAAGAAATCCAACCATTTCGGCAATTGAGGTCGCTAAACCTGCTCCTTGGATTCCCATTTTTTCAAATCCAAAATTGCCAAAAATCATGGCATAATCTAAAAAGATGTTTACCAAAACCATTATTATTGTGGAAGCGGAAATAATGAAGGTTTTGCCAATTCCAGAAAAGAAACCATTAAAACCAGCCGATAATAAACAAAATAACAAACCATAAATCCTTGATTGATAGTAAATATTAGAGTTTTCAATTGTTTGTGGTGATTGTAGAATAATCGATAATAAAGATTTGCTCCCAAAAAGGGAAGCAGTGAAAGTGATAGAAAAGTAAATTAATAAAATAAGTAATAAATGCCAAAATAAATTGCCTACACCTTTTGGGTCATCCTCTCCAGTTTTTTTTGCAATCAAAATTTGGCCACCTTTGGTAAAACCCATACCTATGATTACAATAAGGAAATAAAGTAAACCACCAATGTTTGTAGCGCCCATTTCAACAATACCCACACGACCCATAAATACCATGTCAATAAATTGATTGATACTTTGAGCAAAACTTCCTAAAATAATAGGGAAAGCAATCTGTAAAATTTCTTTATATGTTCCTTTTAATTGCATAAAGGACAAAAATAAGCAAAAGAAAATAGGAAATTTTTATTAATTAAAATAACCAAAGAAAAGATAGTATTACATTTTCCATTGATCGCCCCAAAGTCTATTCCCACCATCTACATAAAGGGTTTCGCCTGTAATATAGGAGGCAAGGGGAGAAGAAAGAAAAATTACTGGATTAGCAGTCTCTTCCATTGTACCAGTTCGCTTCATTGGTATAACATCTGTTATTCCTTTCAAAAAATCTGGCGGATATTGATCAAGCCCTGAAGATTGAATAATACCAGGAGCTACTGCATTTATCCTAATGTTAAATCGAGACCATTCAACAGCCAGTGTTTTTGTTAAGTTATCAACTCCTGAGCGTGCTGCACCTGTATGCGCCATGCCTGGGAAACCTCTAAACATATTGGCAATTATATTTACAATAATACCTTCATTTTGAGGTATGAAAAAAGTCTTGGCCATGATTTGAGTTACATAAAAAGGGCCTAATAAATTATTATTTATAACGGCTTTAAATCCATTATAAGAAATATTTTCAGCAGCAGATGGAAATTGACCTCCAGCATTATTTATCAAAATATCTAATCTGCCATCTTCCAATTTTATTTTTTCAGCTACCTTTTCAATATCTAGTGGTTCTCGAATATCCATGGTGGCACCGTTCACTTTTCCAAAAACCGACAACTCATCAATTGCCTTATTTATTCTTTCCTCTTTACGAGAGGCAATCCAAACTTTGGCACCCAAAAGCAAAAATTGCTTTGCAATAGTATATCCAATTCCACTGCCACCACCAGTTACAAAAACTACTTTTCCTTTAAATAAATCAGCTGCAAACATATAATTCAGTTTTAGTTAAACAAACGTTTGGTCAAATATAAAATAAAGAAATCAATTTCCTTTAAAATTTGAATAGAGATTTTATTAAGAAAAGAATGAAGCAATGATTAAAAATAAGTAAAGTAATAATACATTTAAAGTTTATAATTATATCATTTACAATTGATTATATTTATTTATTTAATTATTATATTATTGTGCTATTTTTTTATAAATAATTGTTTTTATGTATGTTAGTAAATTAAATTTAAATTTAGTTTATATAAAATAAAATAAGTAATTGAATTGTAATATTTTATTGTAATTATATTAAACTATAGATTTAAATTAAATTTTATTTTTTGATTGATTTCTGTATTTCTTTTTCCTTCTATTTCAGGCTGATTCGTATATCCAAAATACAATAAACCAATTATTTGATCGGCTGATTTTAGACCAAATGCCTTTTTAAAATTAGGTTCGTATGTCATGCCTCCAGTGCCCCAATACGAAGAAACGCCATTTGCAGTAGCAGTGAGCAACATGTTTTGTGCTGCACAAGCCGTTGCACATATTTCTTCTATTATTGGGATGTTTGATTTTGAACCTGTTGAAACAGCTAAAACAATAAGATGTGAGGTTTTTTGGGTTCTACTTCTTATAGTTTCATATTTTTTTTGCAAAAATAGTTCTGAAGAAATATTTGATTTGTAAAGTTCAGCATGAAAGGAACTGAAATTATCTAGACCATTTTTATCGAATACAAATAATCTCCACGGCTCTGTCTGACCGTGATTTGGTGCCCAATTTGCAGCAGTTAGAATTTCCTCAAATATGGCTTCTGGAATAATTGCTCCATTAAAATCCTCTGGTTTTGTTGTTCTCCTTTTTGATATGATAGATTGTAAATCCATTTTTTTTCATTTTTCCAAAAATAGCTTTTCAGAGCAGAACTAAAAAAAGGGATTACTCTACAATTGTGGAATAGTAACAATTGAAGCAGAAAATGGTAGATTTTTTTGTTTTTAATTGGAAATGACATTGAACTTTACGTCTGTTTTAACTCCATTTAGACTCTATTTTGTCAAATATTTAGACACATAATCATCTACATTAGAAAATGCGAAATCTGGATATTCATTTAAAAATTTCTCCATTTTCAAGCCTCCTTGCAAAGGTCTTGCCGCCGGCTGATTCATTTCATGCGTGCGCATAGGAATTAAATCGTATTCGGCATTTGGAAAGTATTTTAAAATGGTTTGTGCCAATTGAACCCTATTCATATAATCTGTACTGGCAATATTATAGATTCCTTTTTTCTCCTCATTTAAAAGTAAATATAAAGCTCGGGCAATATCAAATGCGTTTATTGGTGTTGCAAATTGGTCAACTGGTAGTTTTAACGTCAATTTCTGTCCATTTTTGGCCTGGTCAATAATGCGTGAAACAAAGTTTTTTCCCCTTTCCTCATCGCCATATACATTTGTTATTCTTAGTATTAGATGTTTTGCTACCTGCGTTTTTACGATGGTTTCAGCTTCTAATTTATGAACACCATAAAGACTCAAAGGATTTGGTGTTTCATTCTCTAGGTAAGGCCCGGTTTTGCCATCAAAAATATAATCTGTAGAAATAAAAACTAATTTAGCATTCAATTGCAGACTCAAATTGACTAAATTTTGAGTACTTTCCACCGTCTTTTGGTAACTTTCTGCTTCATTTTGTTCGCAATAATCTACATGCGTAAGGGCTCCACAGTGAATAATAACATCTGGTGCAAAGGATTTTATGTCAAAATTCGCTGGATTTTCGTGGTTGAGTGTGTCATAAAATACAGTGTCTTTTGCAGGATAAGAAAAATAGGTGCCTATTACATCACAACCTTTTGACTTGAAATAATGCATGCAATTTCCCCCAACCAAACCAGACGCTCCAGCAATAAATATTTTCATATACTTGTAATTTTTAGTTTTTTAAAGGTTTTATTTTTTAATATAAAAAATTGATAAACAATTGATAAGTTGTATAGACCTAAAGTGTTAGTTTTGTCAATTCGCAATTCCTCATTTTCTTTTTTTATAGATTTTCGTTTTTTAATCCACTTAAATAAATGGAATATAAAATCGAATCCTGCTTTAAAGACTGCTTTTGCATCACCAAATTTACCTAACAATAAAAATTGGAGCATTGCCACAAAATAAAGCACTTCTCGTGGGAGATAAAACAATATAAATGGAAACAAATTTTGGTTTTTTAAAACCATTACTCGGTTGTTGTAAAAATTCAAATAGGTCTTTCGTGGACTTGATTTTTTAAGTGTTCCTGCGCCAACATGATATACCACCGAGTTGGGTACAAAAGTGATTTTGTAACCCAAATTTTTCATTCTCCAGCAAAGATCGATTTCTTCCATGTGTGCAAAAAAATCGGTATCAAATCCGCCTGATTTTTTAAATAAATCGGCACGAACCATCATACAAGCACCCGAAGCCCAGAATATTTCACAATGAGAATCGTATTGCCCTTCGTCCTTTTCGCAATAATCCATTATTCGACCTCTACAAAATGGATAACCCAATACATCTATAAATCCACCAGCAGCTCCGGCGTATTCAAAATGAGTCTTTTCGTTAAATGCGAGCAATTTCGGTTGACAAGCAAAAATGGTATCGTCGCTTTCCATTTCAGCTATAAGCGGTGGAAGCCAATTGGCGCTCAATTCTACATCAGAATTAAGCAAAACGAAATACTTAGATTGTAGGTTTTCTAGCGATTTATTATAGCCACCAGCAAATCCAAAATTGCCTTTATTGTCTATTATTTTTATTTGAGGATAGTTGGCTTGCACAAATTTTATAGATTCATCTGTGGAGCCGTTGTCTGCTAAAACGATCTCTACATTATCAATGTCAGAAAATTTTGTTACTGAAGGTAGAAACTGCGAAAGCAACGATTTACCATTCCAATTTAAGATAACAATAGACACTAAATTTTCCATTGTTACAAATTTACGTTTTATCCGAAGGTTTTAAATGCGATCTTTTCCACCGACGGTGTGTCCAAAGCCAATATTCCGGTCGACGCTGGATTGATTGTTCCAATAATTTGGTATGTATTTCCGTTATTTCATTTTCACCCATTTCATTTGGCGTATCTGTAATATGAGTAAAATTTAGTCGATAGTATCCTTTTTTTAATTTCTCCATTTCGCAATACCAAACACTTGCATTTAATGATTTTGCATATTTTTCAAACCCTTTAAATACTGGCGTATCGCGTCCTAAAAACTTTGTCCAATAGCTACTTTCAACATGAACTGGGCATTGGTCACCTACGAAACCAATAATAGTGGGTGCTGATTTCAGTGCATTTTCCTTGGTTTTTAGTTCGCTTGATGGAATCATTCTGGTGCCAAATCGGTCTCTATTTTTTTTAACTAATTTGTTAAATGCCTCATTTTTTAGGGGTGTATAAACGGCAAATGAATCAAATTTGGTGGAGCCTCCAAGGCGCAATGGCACCCACTCCCAATTGCCATAATGGCCCATTATGATTAAAATCGATTGTCCGTTTCGGTAATAGGAATCTGCCTTTTCAATCAATAAAGGATCCACCATGACTCGTTTGTCAATTTCGGTTTTGGAAAGCGAAAATGATTTGATGCTTTCAATTATTATTTGTGTAAAATGTTTATAGAAATTTTTTTCAATATAGGTCAATTCGGCACTTGATTTCTCTGGAAAACAAAGCGATAGATTAGTATTTACAGTAGTTCTGCGATAGCCCAAAATATGAAAAAGCAAGATATATACAAAAAATCCAAATGCATATAATACAGAAAGGGGTAAAAAAGAAATCCCTTTTAGAACAAAATATAGAGAATAGGAAACAAGTTTTTTAATCATAAAATCTCCTTACAGCCCGTAAAATTAGCCATTATTTGCCAAAAAACCGAAAACTCAAATTAATAAAAGGTGATAATAGTAGATTGGAAAAATTTTGTTCATAAATCAAAATAACAATTAAATTATTTATTGTCTTTGGAAATTTCTTATCCATTTGCAAATTAGTATATGTTTTCAATTTTCTAATAATTTTTGAATTATTTAAATCCTCGAAATACACCATCTTTGTCAACTGAATTTGAAAAATCTTCGAAATCCATATTTGCTATTGAAAGGTTATTTTCAACACCCCACATTTCAGATGGGATTACTCGGAATTTCAAGCCTTTATTATGTTTCATCCCAACACATAAAATTGGATGTTCTGGGTCAGATATAGTTTTTTTGTCAATGAAAAAGATAAATGCATGGTTGTATTGTGTTTTAGTTTCTAAAAATAAATTTTCGAACGAAAAATCTTGAAATATGGTATCATTTGAAAATGTTACATATGGAAGAAAACCAAATTTTGGGTTAGGAGTTAAAATTTCTGTACAAATTTTCTCCCATTCTTTTCATTTGAAAAGTCGGTTCTTAATACAAGTGGATCAGCAGTATTTGGAAGTATACTCAGGTTTTTTGCTTTGTACTCATTTACTTTTAAAAATTTATTTTTAGGATTACTTGAATGAATTGTTTTTACTGTTTTCTTTTCACAAGAATAAGAAAGAAGGAAAAATAGCAAAATTAGCATGAAGAAACTGTTTTTTATTATTTTGCTTCCAACCATTATATTGGTTTAAGTTGAGGTTTTATTTTTTCAAAAAAGGTCTGGTATTTATTATTCATATCAGGTCTTGTAATGGAGGGAAAACCACAATTCTCGAAACAAATTCTTAAATAATTTACAAAAGTTGTATCGTTAGGTTCGTTTAAAAAATTACTTTCTATACTCGGTTCTTTTGTTATTTGTATTGCATAACCTTGACTGCCACTGATATTATCCTTATGCAAATCGTCAGCGGCTAAGTCTAAAAAGGCAATTCCATAATTTTCATCGTCCATATATTGTTTCATATCTTCTTGCCACCATTCTTCTTCTACAGTTTCTACGAGTGCATCTATACTAGATATCTGAATTGGGTCAGCCATTTTCCACATGTAATCATCGTTGGATTCGAAATCCCAAATAAAATTTACACCCCCAACGATTTTATAAAAATATTTTAATGTAAGTGGAACATATCCAAATGGTTTTACTGCAATATCTAGTTTTTCAAGTAAAAATGGGGTGTTTTTTAAAGGTTTATGTAATGGTTTCTCAAAGTTATTCTCAGTGTTGGTTTTAAATAAATAGCCTATTTCTATTAGTTCCTTATAAATTATGTCAAGATTAAAGGCAACCCTTTCAAAGGTTTCGGTCAAAACTTTTTCAATTTCATTTAGGTTTGTAGGCAAAAAAGCTTCCTGGCCGAGTTCATAAATTTCTTGGTAAACTTGTTTGGTTTGTCCGTTAATATATTTGTCGTATAATGTCATGGTTTACTTAATTGAAATAATGTATGTTCTTGACCTAAATATAAATAATTTTTTTTCGAAAATCAAATTAAAAATTGAAACTAATTTTTTTAAATTTTTTAGTAATTTACGATTTGTTTTAGGTGGTATTCCAAATGTTCGACATAATCAATAATCAAAAACTCAATAGTGTAATTATTGATTTCGTTTGTCTTGCATTCTTTCCATAAATTTTCACTAGGAATTCTTTTTATCAATTCAAGTAATTGCTTATTGTAAATTTCCCAAACTTCAATAACCTGATTTTTGTCTATTTGCTGATAAAAATTATATTTATTCCAATTGTTTTGATCGTAAATAATTGTTGGTATTTCTTCAAACTGTCCACGAACAAATCGTTGGTGATTATTGGTTGCACTATCAATTAAATGGCCTAAAATTTCCTTTTTGCTCCATTTTTCTGGAATTGGTTTCTCAGAAAATAATTTGTCATCCATTTTGTATAGCAAATCAGGAATTGTACTACACAAATATTCCAAACGCTTAATTGATTCTTCTATCATTTTTTTATAATATTCTAACCTTCCTTTGTAAATCAAATTTATCCATTTGTTTTTGAATTATTTTTTTATTTTATTCTTTAAATATAAACCCTTTAAATGTTAGGTGAAATGATTATTTTATAAAATGGACTGAATTTAGGTATTGCTTCATCATATTTTAAAACCTTTTATTCTTGAATGTCTCATCAAATATAATATTTAAGGACATATTCAATGAACCAATTTGGTAAGTCAATTGGTTCAGCCTCTATCAATAATTGATTATTAGTTATTTTTGCAATTAATTTAAATTCTTCACCAGAATTATCAAACAAATAACATTTGTCAACATTTTCAATCATTTCAATGAGATTGTTTAGAGTGTTATAATAACGGCTTGAAATTTTTTCAGCAGAAACATTGTGTCCACCTTTTTCAACTCTATTTTCAACTCGAGAAACATTTACTTCTGGATCATCAATACAAATAAAATATAAATAAGTCTTATAACCTTTTTGTTTTGCTTCCTTTATTTCCTCTATTTTTGAATGGTGACTCATTACTGTTTCAAAGCAAAAATCAATTTTCTTTTCTTGTAAATGATGTCTCAAAAAAGAACTTATAAGTGCACCTTCATAACTTTGAGTTTCCTTTGCTATATCTACAATAATGTTTTCTTTTAATGTGATGTCAATTTTATGATTGTCATCAACAGATTTTTTTATCAAAGAGGTTCCTCTTTTTGTTTTTAAAAATTCATCTAAATCCAATTGTGTAAGATTTAAATTAAATTCACTTACATCAATAAACCCATTAGTTGCAAGTTCTTTTTCTAGCAAATCGGCATTAAGAAATATTCCAGCATTATATTTTTTAGAAAAGGATTCAAACAGGGTACTTTTTCCTGAACCATTTGGCCCTGCAAAAACCCTTAATCTTGAAGTAAACATATTTTTCTTTCTAAAATCATTCCTTTTTTTAAAGAAGTTATGTCAATTGATGGTTTAGGTATTTTTCGTAATATTTTTATTGATTTATCTGGATTTATTGCAACAATTTCATGATCTTTTATTACTTTAATAGTAATACCTAAAGCTGTCGAACTCCTAACTGCTTTTGATGATGCAATTTTTGCCGACGCCAATAAAATGCTATCTTCAGAAGATAAAATATTATTTCTTTTATTGTTTAAATGTCTTCTCTTATTTTTCATCAAATTGCATTTTAATTCAAAAATACAAAATTATATCTATTGTTTCAATTATTAGTTGTTAAAATGCTTGTAAAAATTTTTCTCTATATAAGCCAATTCGGCACTTGATTTCTCTGGAAAACAAAGCGATAGATTAGTATTTACAGTAGTTCGGCGATAGCCCAAAATATGAAAAAGCAAGAGATATACAAAAAATCCAAATGCATATAATACTGAAAGGGGTAAAAAGAAATCCCTTTTAGAACTAAATACAGAAATAGGAAACAAGTTTTAATCATAAAATCTCCTTACAGCCCGTAAAATTAGCCATTATTTGCCAAAAAACCGAAAACTCAAATTAATAAAAGGTGATAATAGTAAATTGGAAAGGGGAAATTAGTTATTAATTAATGAGAGATGAGTTCCTTTTTTTAGTAATTTACGATTTGTTTTAGGTGGTATTCCAAATGTTCGACATAATCAATAATCAAAAACTCAATAGTGTAATTATTGACTTCGTTCGTTTTGCATTCTTTCCATAAATTTTCACTAGGAATTCTTTTTATCAATTCAAGTAATTGCTTATTGTAAATTTCCCAAAATTCAATAACCTGATTTTTGTCTATTTGCTGATAAAAATTATATTTATTCCAATTGTTTTGATCGTAAATAATTGTTGGTATTTCTTCAAACTGTCCACGAACAAATCGTTGGTGATTATTGGTTGCACTATCAATTAAATGGCCTAAAATTTCCTTTTTGCTCCATTTTTCTGGAATTGGTTTCTCAGAAAATAATTTGTCATCTATTTTATATAGCAAATCAGGAATTGTACTACACAAATATTCCAAACGCTTAATTGATTCTTCTATCATTTTTATTTAAGGTTTTTTAGTAAAATAATCCCATGTTGCTTTCGATATATTGGCAATTAGGGTTTCTCCATCTTCAAATTTTTCGGTGGTATTATTTACAAATATAGCTATAAAAAAGCAGCTACCATTTGGAAGTTCTACAATTCCAATGTCGTTTATTGCACCGGTCAGACCTGCATTATTAGTAAATGAACTGCCGGTTCGGTTGGCAACTTTTGTTTTCACTGGAAGTTTGCTTTTTATTCTGTTTTTTCCTACAACGGTTGCTACCATGGTATTGTATAAGAATTTGGTTGATTTTTTTGACAATAGTTTTGTTTCGTAAAATTGCTTAAGTAATTGTGTCGCAAAAATGGGTGTTGTGGTATTTAGAAATTGTGCATCCCAATTTTCATGCATTTCTTCTTCATTATTTTTTATAACAAAACTTGGATTATTAACAAAATCATCAACCTGATTTACGCCACCGATAAGACGCAATAAAATATCACACAAATTATTATCACTATGCGAAACCCATCCATTGTATGGCCTCTTTTAGGGTTATTGAAATATCTCCATTTGGATATTTTTTTCTAAAAGGACTCCAAGTGTTTTCTAGCAATTCACTTTTTTTGATAAAAAGTTTCTGATTTAATGAAAGCTCCCCATTATCTACTTTGTTTAAAATGGCGAGTGCAATATGAAACTTAAACACACTTATCATTGGAAAATGGGCGTTTCCATTGATGCTTAATGTATCTTTTGAATCAATTCCGATAATTGAAACACCAATGGTTGCGTCTTTTGAAGCAATAATTTCAATAATTTCTTTTCTTAATGTGTCTATGTTTTGTGCATGCAACGAAAATGATGCAGACATAGAGAATAGAATTAGGTAAAATACTTTTTTCATTATTTTTTAGTAAAGTCCCCCCCCTTTTCTCCTTTCCTTTTCCTTTCTTTTCTTTAAGATTTCCTCTTTTGTGGCTCTTTTTTTTTTTTTTGGGGCTTTAATCCGCGGGAAATCTTTTTTTCTTGTTTCCCCCCTTTTTTTGTCCTCACCCCTTTCTTTTTGGAATTTGGGAATTTTTTTTTCTTTTTTTTTTTTTTTTTTTTCTTTTTTTTTTTTTCTTTATGGGGTTTTTTTTTACAAAAAAATTTTTCGTGGTGTTTTTTTTTTTTTTTTTCCCCCCTTTTCCAAATTTTTTTTTTTCCCAAATCTACTTTTTTTTTCCCCCCGGAGATTTTTTTTTTTTTTTTAATAATTTCCGGGGAAGAAAATTTTCACCCACCCCCCCATTGCATTTTCAGGGTCAATAAGCAAAATAGTTTCGGCAGGAGTTAAGTAACTTAAATGTTTCATTTTTTTCTATTTGTCTTTATTCAAGTTAGTCTCTTTTTAGCCCTATTTAAATGTATTTTTAAATCAATTATTTGTGTAATTAATACTATTCTAAATAAATACGAATTTAGGGAATTATTTTAGATTTCAATGATTCGTTTTTTGATAAAAATCATGGATTTACTTTTTATTTTCTCCCACTTTTTTTATGTTATAACCAAATTAGCTTTTTCTCCTGCTATTCCAATCGTGGCTATAGCACCTGAATTAAATTTTAAAAAGTCGGATTCTATTCCATCTGAAAAAATTAGTCCATTGTTTGGCATAAAGGATTGAACAATTAGTTTTGAATTACTTGTAATAATTCCTGCTGTCGTTTCTACTTGAGTACGTTTACTTGCAAATGGTTCTCTTACTGCAAACATTAATTGGTTATCATTTAGTTTTGCATATTTTTTATTTAAGTTGTTCTTTTCTATGAATTTATTAATTCCAAAACTCATGTTAAAAATAGAACTTAACCAGCCCGTAGAACCAGCTTTTGTTGAAACAATTATTCCTGAAGAAGAATGTTCCTCAGTTCTATTATTATAAGTCAATTGATACCGTGCTGATACGTGAGAAGTCGCTCCAATAAATAAATCATTGAAAGCCAACAGCCTTTGTCCATCATTTAGTTTCGCCTCTGCAAATGAGGTGAGTTTTGAATTAAAGGTATTAGTGATTACTTTTTCTACTGCAATTAAAAAATTATTTTGATTAAATGGCAATAAAACTCCGTCATATCTTTCTTGGTCGGGATTTACTGCGATAATAGGAATTTGCTTTACATATTTAGCTGTATTTGCTACTAATCCATCTTGACCAACGGTGACAACAACTTGTTTATCATTAAAAATAAAAGAGGGTAAAAAACTTCTCTCTACTATTTTGTTTTTTAAAATAGTTGAAAGATTTCGTTGAACTGTTGAAAGGGAGTTATGAAAAATTTCGTGCTCTTTTTCGTATTCATTGAAATCGCCACCAAAACGTTCAATGTAGAATTTGGCTTGAGCCTTTGTATTAAATCGCTCTATTAGTGTTTCAAGTCTTGTTTTGTTCTTTATAATGATTGCGTATTCAACACTCATTTTTGGTCTTTCTTATCGTTCATTAAATTTTCAAGCAACTCAGGACTGATATTTAAAGTCCCAATTTTTCCAGCATTTTCTGCTAGTTCACGAAATGCCAATGAAATATTAAATTTGGGATCGGTATTGTTGTTTAATGCAGTTAGAATTTTCCAATCCATTGCTTTATAAGGTTTCAGCGTTGTTTCCAAAATATACCCTTGTGCATCTGCTTCTTTCTTTTCGTTAGCGTTTTTTTGTTCTAATAAAATTTTTCTTTTATTCTCAATTGCAATATCTGCTTGAATTTTCATTTCACGGAGTTTTAATTCGTTTTCTGCTTTTTGTACTTCTGTTTCTGCTTGTTTTTCTGCTATTTGTTTATTTTTTTCTTCAATAGCAATTTCTGTGTTTAATTCACTTTCTTTTATTTTTCTTTCTTGCTCTACTGCAAAATTTCTGCGTGCATAAATCGCTTCGTCTGCTTCTTGTTGTAAGCTTTCTCTTGTTTGTGTTTCCAAGGCTCTTTCCATTTCTGGATTTGCTTTAATTGCTAAAATATTTATGCTCAATATTTCAATTCCAAGCATTTTTATTGCATTTGAATTCGAAAGACCATCAGTAATATTTGTTTCTACAGATTTAGCAGAGCGAATTGCTTCTTTAAGCCCAAGTTGGTGAACAAATGAAGAAGTTGCAGTTTGTGCTTCGTTCACAATAGTTTGATTCAATTTCTCCGTATCATCTTTTTTATACACTCCGTTTTCATTTACGGTAAAATCTAAAACATCTGCAAGTTGTTTTGGATTTCCAATTTTATAAGTGATTTGTCCTTGAATACTTACTGTTTGATAGTCTATCGTCGTTTCGCTAAAAATAAATGGTAAATTATTACTTCCGATTGGAACAGCAGAAATTGAAGTGATTGGGGCATAATAGAAAAAAGAAAGTCCACGCCCTTCTTTTGAAACTTTTCCATTTTTAAACTTAATAACATAAGTCATTGAGTCAAACTTTATAAAATTTATTCCAAACATATTTTTTATTTAATTAGTTGTCAAAGTTAATTATTTTCTAAATGTATCAGTGTTTTTCTAATTTTTTACTAACTGATTTTTTGTTTTTAAATCAATTATTTACAATACCTGAATTACTTTGGCAGGAATATTTTTATGGTAAACAAACATACATGCAACTTTCGCAGAAGTATGGGTGCTCTAATAGAACTATTTTATCATTTTGGCTTTTTGCTTTTAAAATGTAATTTTGCAGCGATATGAAAATTTTAATTGAATCGCAGTATGCTGGCAGTATTTTGTATTTTGCTGTTTTGAGGAAAGCAGAAGCTGTGTGGCTGGAGCAGCACGAGCATTTTAGAAAAGGGAGCTATAGAAATAGGTGTGTTATTTTGGGGGCAAATGGGGCTTTGCGGCTTTCGATTCCGCTGCAAAGTGGAAAGGATCAGAACAAACCATTCGAAATGGTCAAAATTTCGTATGCTGATCCGTGGCAAAAAATACATTGGGAAAGTCTGGGTGCGGCCTATAGAAGTTCTCCATTTTTCGAATATTACGAACCGCAGTTGAAGGCTTTTTATGCTAAACAGTTTTCGAGTTTGAGCGATTTCAATCAGCAGTTGTTCGACCAACTGAATTTGTTTTTGAAAAAGACCATTCCCGTTCAATTTACCAAATCGTACGAGGCATCGGAAACTTTTGAAGGTTTGGATTTGCGCAATTGTATTCATCCCAAAAATCCTATATCCTTGGGAAATGAGTTAGTGGATTTTCCGTCGTATATTCAAGTTTTTAACGATCGATTCGAGTTTGTGCCAAATTTAAGTATCTTTGATTTATTGTTTAATCTTGGACCCAAAGCTGGTGATTATCTCGATAATTTATTGATTACTAGCGTATAAACTATGAAATGGTTTTTGTTTTTTTTCATTATTGCAAATACCGCTTTTGCCCAAAATAGTACGGTGGATTATATAAAATTGTCGGAAGAATTTTTATTGACAACAAAAATTGGCTCGCCAAATGATTCTTTTATTCAATGTTTGAAGGCCGCAAATATTGTGGATTTAAACAAACAATTGAACAGCGATTCCGTGAAATTTACTTTTTTCATCAACTTGTATAATGCGTTTACGCAAACAGCTTTGCAGCAAAATCCAGATTTGTATAAAAGTAGGAGCAAATTTTTTAAGGATAAATTTATCGTTATAGCTAATCACGCTTTTAGTTTGGATGATTTGGAAAATGGTTTTTTGAGAAAATCGCAGTTCAAGTATGGCCTCGGTTATATTCAAAGGTGGTTTCCGGGCAAGATTGAAAGAAATTGGCGCGTAAATTCTAAGGATTATAGGATTCATTTTGCGCTCAACTGCGGTGCCAAAAGTTGTCCCCCAATTGCTTTTTATTCGGCAAATTCGATAAGTGAGGATTTGGAAATGGCGACGGTTAATTTTTTAAATACCAATATCGTTTATAATGAACAAAAAAATGAGGTAAGTATTCCCATGATTTTCAATTGGTTTAGAGGTGATTTTGGTGGTAAGAATGGAATTAGAAACTTGCTTAAACAATATAAGTTGATTCCGCCAAAAAGTCGTCCAAAATTGGTTTATCAGTCGTATGATTGGGCATTGATTTATTAATGGTGAATGTTTAATTTTTAATGGTTAATGGTTGGGAAAATGAATTAATGTAGTAATGAAATAATTTGAAGATTTGAAGATGTGAGGATTTGGAAATGTGAAGATGGGGATTTTGAAATGGGGATTTGAAGATGTGAGTGAAGATTTGGAAATGAAAATTAATCAATAACCTAATTAACCAATCACTAATCACTAATTACCAATAACCAATAACTCAATAACCAATAACTCAATAACCAAACTAATGGACCAATCACCAATCACCAAATAACCAATAACTTAATAACCAAACTGTGGACTCCATCAACAGCGGACTCCTCGAACTGCCGACCTTCCCCAAAATAAAATAAAACAAGAATTTGCATTTTTTTTGCATTTTTATTAAGTTTGTAATCTAAATTATATATTATCTCAACACAAGTTAAAATAATCGAATGTCCGAGAGATGCCATGCAAGGCATTTCTGAGTTTATTCCTACAGCTTATAAGGTGGAATACCTTAATTCGTTGCTAAAAGTAGGTTTTCATACCCTTGATTGTGGCAGTTTTGTATCAGCCAAAAGCATTCCTCAAATGGAAGACACGCACTTGGTGATTCCTAGATTGGACTTGACTGATACTGCAACTAAACTATCGGTGATTGTGGCCAATGGAAGGGGTGCGAGTGAGGCATGCGAATTTGATGAAATAAGCTACCTTGGTTTTCCGTTTTCGGTTTCGGAGACTTTCCAGAAAAGGAATACAAACTCTGGTATTGAAGATGCTGTAAATAGGGTAGAGGAGATAATGAATATAGCAGAATGTCATGGTAAGGATTTTGTGCTTTATTTATCCATGGCATTTGGCAATCCGTATGGCGATTTGTACGATATTGCCATTGTAGAACATTGGGTGGATGTACTTCAAGAAATGGGCGTTAGACGAATGTCGATTTCAGATACTATCGGAGCGGCTAAACCCAAAATAATTGAGGATTTGTTGGGTTTATTAACCACAGACTACCCAAAAGTGAAGTTTGGCTGCCATTTTCACAGCCGACCCGAAACCTGGAAAGAAAAAATTGAGGCCGCTTGGGAAGCAGGTTGCACCCGATTTGATGGCGCAATAAAAGGATATGGCGGCTGCCCGATGGCTTCGGACAACCTGACAGGTAATTTGGCTACGGAAAATCTATTACACTTTTTTGAAGAAAAAGGAATAGATCATGGCTTGGATAAAGATGCTTTTTTTGAGTCGATGGCTATTGCAGCTCGTATTTTTCCTCATTAGGAAAAATCGAACTGTTCACCTAATACTTCTTCCGACCAATTCCACAATTTATTGCTTAGCGCAGTGTCTGCGGCCAGTTTCGACATTCGCTTTTCTTTGCTTTTATCGAAATATTTGCCTGTTACCGTTTTAGCATCCTCCGATGAAGCCAGAAAAACAGATGTCTTTGCGCCTTCTTCTTCACTAATTCCCATCACCGCTGTCATGGCTCTCCAAGCCCATCCAAAAAATGAACCTGTGTTCTTTTGTCCTATTTGTGTTTTTACCACTCCAGGATGCAGGGAATTAGCTAAGATTCCCATATCTTTTATTTTTTCAGCCAAATAATTGGTAAACAGCACATTAGCCAACTTAGATCGTTCGTAAGCTGTCATCACAAAATAGCGACTTTTATCGTAATTTAGGTCTTCAAAATTAAATTTCCCTCTATAGTGCGAATCAGAAGCTACATTTACAATTCGGGGTTCTATTCCTTTTTTAACCAAAGGCATAAGACGCGAAGTAAACAAAAAAGGCGCTAAGTGATTGGTATGTAAGGTTTGCTCTACCCCAATTTCTGAAATCTTTTTATCTTGATAAACGCAACCTGCATTATTAATCAAAACATCAATCCGAGGCAAATTTTTTAAAAGTAGGTTTGTAACCATTTTTACATCGCCCAAATTTTCAAAATCGCCTACAAAAAATTGGTGGCCACCATTTGGAAAAATAGTTTCCACTTCTTTCAAAATCGCTTCACATTTTTCTTTATTCCTTCCAATTATCTGGATTGAATACTTCTTTTTTGCCAATTGAAGAGCAGTCTGCCGACCAATACCGCTTGTAGCACCTGTTATAACACAAATTCTATTTTCCATCATTTATTTAATTGCTTTTTTTGAATAATCACGCTCACCAAATATAGCGCTTCCCACCCTTATCAGGTTGCTTCCTTCTTCAACAGCAATGTCGTAATCGCCACTCATACCCATCGAAAGGATATTAAAATGGGGGTCATTGATAAAATAAGTTGCTTTCACTTTATCATAAAATGCTTTCAGCCCGCCAAATTCTGTTTTTATTAATATTTTATTTGGCGTATGGGTTGCCATTCCCATTAACCCACAAATTCTGATATTCTTTAAGCCCTCAAAAGCATCTATATCTAAATGGTCGAGCAATTCTTCCTCCGAAAAGCCAAATTTATTCGTTTCGGCTGCAATAAACATCTGTAATAAAATGGGTATAACTCTTTGTTGTTTTTGTCCTTGTTTATTTATTTCATAGGCCAAATTCAAACTGTCCACCGACTGGATAAGATGTACAAACGGCGCAATATATTTTACCTTGTTGGTTTGCAAATGTCCAATCAGATGCCAATTAATATCTTTGGGCAATTGCTCCGCTTTAGCTTTAATTTCTTGTACTTTATTCTCACCGAAATCGCGAATTCCAGCGTCGTAGGCCTGCTGAATTAATTCAATGGGTTTAGTTTTTGAAACGGCAACTAACGTAATATCCTTTTCTTTCGCTAATTTTACCAAATTAATTAAGGTATCTAAATTTATGTCAGACATATTTTTCAATTTATCATACAAATATAAAATTGTTAAGCAGTTTTATCTTGTTTTTATCATTATTGCTTGCTTTTTTTGTAGTATTTCATGCAAAAAGAAAGAAATAGCCAAAATTCCCAAAGATGTGATGCCATTGGGTAAAATGGTAAAGGTAATGACGGATATTATGTATGCCGATTCGTATGGGTTTAATGAGGGATTTACCAATAAAACCAATAGCGGTGATTATATGCGTGCCGAAATTTACCCACAAATATTTAAAAAGCATGCCGTTTCCGATTCCTTATTTTATACCAGCTATTCCTTTTACGAAACCCATCCCGAACAACTAAAAATATTGATGGATTCGCTTACGAGTGTATTTACAAAGTTGCAAAGCGCGGCCGTACTTTTAGAGGGCGATGAAAGTAAGGAAGAACCAGTTGTTCAAAAACAAAATGAAATTAGAGATAATCCGAATAATCCTTTCAATGAGGAGCAGCAAAAAATATGGAATGAGCGCAAGAAAAACATAAGAGAAAAAGTAGAAAAGGAAAAATTGGAAAAGATAAAAAAGGATAATCCGGGTCAATAAGTTTTTTTGGAGCTAATCCTGCTTTCTACTTATATCTTTTTGTCCACCCACAAAAAAAACAAACACAAAAAGGATATAGCTCCCTCCGAATATAATCGGAGCAGGGCTATTGGTTTGGGGTTTCAAAATGAGAATTTTGATTTAATCTTTTTTTTTTTAATTTTTTGCCCAAAAAAAAAATTTTTTTTTTAATATTCAATTGTGGTTTTAAAAATAGATTGCATTATTTTTTATTCCAATTAATTTACTTCTTCCAATATTTTTTGATTATGGTAGGATTTAAAAAATTCCCCGTCATGAATGTTTTACTCGATGCCAAAACAACCGATTTTTTTGCTAATTCTTTTACCACACACCTTGGATTGCCATAAGAAGCATGGACAAAATACAATATTCCATCTTCACAGACCAAAAAACCCGTATGGTAATCCAATCCAACTATAAATAAATTATCAGTATCAGAACTTAGAGCAAATATCATTTTTTCGATATCACTAAAATGCTTAATATCCGTACAATACTGCTTTATAATAGCTGACGAGACTTGTTGTGCTAATTTTACCCTTTCAATTTTAAATCCTAAATCTCGGATGATGGTGGTTACAAAATATCCACAAGCAATTTTTCCTTCCCTTGGAATTTGGGTAGTGCCATTAAAATCCCATTCGGTGCCCATCCAAGCGGGAAAAATACTATCTACACAATAATTAAAAAGCAATGTTTTATTTGCTTCAATATTGGTTTCAGAACTGTTTAATATATTTTTTTTAACCGCATTATAATCTATATTTTCAGCAATTTTTTCGATAGCTTTTGTGGTATTATCAGATGCATTAATTTCTTTGCAGCTCCAAAAACAACAGATTATTGAAAAAACTAAAATATATTTTATGAGGGAATTTTTCATTAATCTATGGAATAAAAATATCCAAATTTGATGGGTATTTTACCAAAAACTTAAACATTACCTTTTTTTCAGTAGATGGCATTATGTTTAAATTCCAAGTCAAAAACCCTTCAATTTCATCCAAAATTGCGCCTTCATTCTCAATTCTTTCTACACTTATTTCTTTTCTATTGCTTATCGGGTATTGGTCTTGTAGAATTAAGTTAATAGGTTGCTTTTTATTGTTTCTAACCGAAATTTCCCAAGTTCTTTGTTCAATTCTGTTGGAACCTAGGAATTGTTTTTTGGAAAAATCTTTAAGTTTAACCCTAGTAATTTGAATCCCTTTATCTCTGCCCAATGAAATTTCCATTGTATCGGTGTTAATCATTGGATTAATAAGACTTTTGCCTAAATAAGTACCCTCAAAGAATAAATTGGCTTCGCCTTCTAATAAATTTAAAGACTCCCAATCAATAATTTTAGCTGTCAAAAAGGCATCCTTGTCAAATGCTGGAGCGCAATAATATTGATAATCAGCAGGAATCAATACATCTTTTATTTCTACCGAATTTGATTCCCCATCACTTAAAATAGTATAATTTTTTTCGATAGTAAAAGAAACAGTCGTAGGCTGATAGTTTTCTTCTATTCCTAGGGATTTATACTCTGATTTTAGCTTTTTTACCTTTGAGGAATAGTATAAACCAGGAGTGCTACCTTCCAACATACTAGAAAAGTTATTAGAGGCAGAAACAACAACCTCTTCTAGTCTATTACCATCTTGTAACATATTTATATTCATCAAATTACCCGTTATATTCCTCGTAATATCGGTATAACCAACATAACTAAATGTTAATTGGGATACACCTATTGGAATTGCAATGGTATATTTACCATCAATATCAGTGGTAGTGCCAAATGAAGTTCCAACTACAGAAACGTATACGCCTATCAAAGGTTCATTGGTATTTGAATCGTAAACCAAACCACTTACTTGTCGTATGTTTTTATTAGCATCTTTTTCCTTTTTTACCATATAAGGAGGCAATTGACCCAAATACCAACTTGAGATAGTTGGTTTTTCGCCACCCAACTGAGGATCACCAGTGGAAAGTGTAAGTTTTATATTATTCCAATCTTCACCAGTACTTTGAAAAACACTTGCTTTATATTTCAAATTAATGGGTTGGTTAAGTTGCTCTACTTTGAGGTCATAACTTGGTGTCCAACCTGCGCTACTTACAAAATACGACAGATCGAATTCCGCTTTGGTAGCATCAAATGCTTCTACCACAACTACTATTTCGCTCAGTGGATCATATCTTTTTGCCTGCAACTCATTTATTTGTTTTAATACCTTATTATACTCAAGGTTTATTTTGGTAATTGCTCTATTGTTTTCCAAAATTTTACTTTTCACTTCTGTCATTCTTAGTCTTTGAAAATCTACTGATTCCTTCAAGTCACTCGCTTTTACACCAGTATTGCTGCCGCCAATTTCTTGATTTTTCACCAACATTTGCTCTTCGGCTTTAAAGACATCAATTTGTATAGTAAGGTCTTCAATTTGCTCTTTGTATTTTTTCGATTGCTCCATTAACTGCTTAACCTGTTCTTTGCTATTCGTTTCCTCCAAAAAATTATATTGATGCGCTACCGAAACAATGGTGAATTTTCCCTCACCAGATAATTGGATACTTTCCTTATCAATATTTGGCGAAATACCTTTAAATAATAATTCATTTCTTCCTTTTGAAAGTGGGGTAGTAGCGGTTCTTGAAATTTGAGCACCGCTAAGAAAAACGGTAACATTTTTTATTTTAGAATCAACCGCAAGGGACGAATTTTGACCAAAACTTGTTTGAACAATAAAAAAGGTGGTAATGGCAAGAAAAAACCTATTTTTCATTTTTTTAAAATTTTAAATAAATATAGCTAATAGGTCTTGTAAAAATCCAATTTTGCTTTCTAACGTTTCTTCATTTTAAATTCTTTTTCAAGTATTTCTTTCAATTTCTCAAACAAGACGAATTCTGTTTAGGTTAAACAGGCCCCGTGTTCTCCTTTACGCTACGAGAATAAATATTTGGGCATTTGGTAAAAGATTATTTATAATTCCTAAAATTTTTATGATGTGGGTAGGTATTATTATTAAAAAAAAGTCGTCTAATCGGGGTTTGCCCTTTTCTAATCCTTGCCAGATCGACCCTGCTTTCTTCCTTCTTCCTCAATTCTTCCATTGCTTTCAATTCCAATTCCCTTTTGGCGTCTAGTGCTTTCATTCTTTCTATTTGAAAAGCATTATTATTGCGAATAATGTCATATTTGGTAATTGGTTTTTTATCGAACATCCAAAAGAAACCTTCTAATTTTCCCGTGGATTCATCAATGGAAGACATAGGCAAAAAGGCCCCTTCTGGATGATCTAAAAATGCGATTTTTTGTAAGGAATCATTCGAAAAGTAAATATCCATCTGACTACATAAAGCCTTATTGGCGCCTATGTATGCCGACGAATCGTCTTTTATATAATACAATGATTCTGCATTTCCATTTACTTTCATCAAATTGAGGTCGCCATCTTCAAAAAATCCTTGTATATTTCTACCTTTCACTTGGTTATAATAACCTGGGTCGCTTTGGTTTACAATTAAACATTTTCCATCTAGGTAAACAAAATCTATTTCATCATTTTTAGTATATATCAAAATAGAATCTGCAGAAAACTGTGTGGTGTCTATCCATACTACAGGGTTTTGATAAAGTTTTATTATCGAATCTTGGTAGGAAAAATATAAAGAATCGCAGATGGCAGAAATTCTCCCTTTCAATACTTTTACATGGTGGTAAGCATACAAAATACGGATGGTATCGTTTTTGTTTTTGTCTATCGTATCCTCATAAACTTTCGGAATTTGAAAAGAAAAAAGCGTGTCGGCACTAATATAAAGCGTGTCTTTGTCATCTTCTTTTATCAAAAATGGGTCGTTGGTGGCTTTTATTAAAGTACTATCCGATTGGTAGTATAATTTATCGCCAAGGATTGTAATTCTTTCAGTGGAATCTGTATAAATTACATTTTTTTCGGCTAATCCTTTTTTATTTTCATTATCATAGTTTACGTTTTCTGCCTCTAAAATACCCTTATCTTTTTTGAGTATCGTTTTGCCCGTAAAAAATGCTTTTTCCTTTTTGGTATCGTAATACCCAGCATCCGTCCAAATATCGCTTTCATCGGTTACGATATGTGTTCTACACAAAAATGTAGCAATCTCCGTATTTGTATTAAAACGCATTGAATCGGCATACATTTTGGTTTTTTCATCCACATAAACAACGTTTCCATTAAAAGTGCATGTGCTTTTTTGATGGTAATAAACGCCCGATTCGCTGGTTAGTGTTGATTTTGCCTGTTTTAAAACGCCGCCATTTCTAAAAATGCCAATATCTTCATTTAAATTATAATCTAAAATTGGCGTAGTTAATAATAGTTTCCTATCCCGTAGTTTTACATTTTGTGTTATGTTGCCCGATTTGGTATTGCCATCATAAAATAGTTTGTCGCCCCAAATATCTATGGTGTCGCCCTTTTTTATATGAACATGACCAAAGGCATCTATTGTATTTAGGGTTACATTTACAATGGCACTATCACAATAAAATAATGCATCTGCATCTTTTATTTTTACATTGCCCACTAAACGTCTAATTTGAACATCCAAATTGGTTCTTAGCTCCATGAAATCGGCATTCTTAATTTCAATTTTGCGTTTTTCCCCAGGTCCATTTGAATTGTTATTGCCTGTAATAGGAGGGGGCGGACCAGTTGGAGCGCTGTTCAAATCATTTGGACTTACCATTTGAGCGGTTGAGGAAATCATGATTGCAAAAAACAAAAATGAAAAAGAAAGAAGTCTTTTTCCCATATTTCATATTAATTATTCAATTGAAGTAGTTTCTGACTTGTTAGTAATTCATTATTAATCATTCATCATTAACCATTGAACATTAACCATTTATAATTCCACTAAGGTGCAGGTGCCACTTCTGGTTCTTTTTTCTTCTGCGTTTTATCTTTTCGCTCAATTAAAGAAAGGGAAACATATCTTTTTGGATTTACTTTTACATCTATAAGCAATTCATCCAATGATTTTATGGCTTTTGTAATATCTGTATAAACGCCATCTTCTTTTAGTAATTTAGATATTGATCCATCTCCATTATTAATTTGGTCTACAACACCACCCAATTCCGAAAGCGTTTTCTTCACTTCATTTACAGTTCCCTCTAAGTCAATTACATTTAGCTTGCCAGATAAGGTATCGAAGTTGGAAAGGATATTGTCTATTTTTCCAGTATTGGCATTTAATTTGGCGGTGAGTGTATTTAAATTATCGGTTAATTTTTTAGCATTTACCATTACAGCATCAATATTGCCTGTTTCGCTTTTAATTAGTGTATTTGCATTAGCAGCCAATCCGTTCACGCTTTCAAGTGCTGTTGAAAGTGATTTAAGACTCATTCCCAAATAATTTTTATCACCAGTACCTAGCGAACTATTTAATTTAAGCACCAAATCATCCATGGATGTCATAAGTATAGAAGCCTTATCAGCAATTGGCGCTATTTCCTTAGTAAGGTTAGCAATCATATCTGGTTTATTGCTTCCTGCAAAATCAATATCTTCACTGTATAATTTGGAGCTTTTACCAGGAGTAAATGAAATGCCCTTTGCACCTAAAAGATCGACATTTATTATTTCAAATTTTGAATCATTTGGGATTTTTATATCACCATCGATTTCTAAAACAACTCCTACTGGAAGACTATCTACTTTATTGTCAATTTCGATAGATGAAATTTTTCCTACAGATAAACCATTTAAATAAACAGGATTTGAATCATACAATCCAAGTACATTTTCAAATCTTACATTTACTGTTTGGGTGCGTGCAAATAAATCTTCTCCCTTCAAAAATCGATAACCTAATACTAGAATAATTATGGCAATTATCGTTAATGCACCTACTTTTATTTCGTTAGAAACTTTCAATTTAAAATAATTTTGTTCAAAAATAAAATATTCTACTTATTTAGCACGTTTTTTAGGTAACAAAATGAATAAAATAGTGATTTTTATGCATTTATTTTAAATATGCATTGGCTTCACTACCCGAAAGTCGCACTCCATCCTTATAAACGACCACATATGCATCAGTAAAACCCAATGGGATTATTTTTTTTCTATAATTATCAGCTTCTTTAAAAGTGGAGAATGGACCACACAAAAAACGTTTTATATCGCCCAACATTTCTTTGTGCAGTTTTTCAACTTTAGAGAATTTCCCAGTTTCTGTATTAATTGTTCCTTTTGTAGCAAATATTTGAACTTTAAATTTAATACCCTCCATTTTCTCTGGGTCACTCACTATTGGCTTAGGATCTTCTTTTGGCTTTTCTTTGGGCTCTTCTTTTGGAGGAGTTGGAGCTTCTTTTGGTATTTCGGCTATTTCTGATGAATTGCCTTCCATCACATCTTTATAGGATTTAAAACCTTTGAATATCGAAGAACTTAATTTAGATTGCCCTTCATCACTTATCAAATAGGAGCCTTCTGAAGGGTTGGTTAAGAAACCAGTCTCTATTAAAACTGCTGGCATTGCCGTTTTGTATAAAACCAAAAAGCCCGCTTGTTTTACGCCTCTTGAATAACGACCTAATTCTTTAAATTGTTTTTGAATAAAGCCTGCAAGTAAGGTGCTTTGTTCGATATGAGCATTCTGATTTAAGGAAAGAATGATATGTGTTTCGGGCGCATTTGGATCAAAGCCATCGTATTGATTTTTATAATCTTTCTCTAAAGTGATTACAGCATTTTCCCTTTTCGAAACATCCAAATTTGCATCTGTTTTGTGCAATCCCATCAAATAGGTTTCAGCACCAAATGCAGCAGTATTTGCATTTGCATTGCAATGTATGCTAATAAATAAATCGGCATTATTTCTATTTGCAATTCCAGCCCTTTCATGTAATTCAATAAAAACATCTGTTTTCCTGGTGTAAATTACTTTAATATCGGGAAAATTTTTAGTTATTAAAGCACCCAATTTTAAAGCTACGGCGAGCGTAACATTTTTTTCTTTTGAATTGCTTGGTGCGCCCAAACACCCTGAATCATGCCCTCCGTGACCAGCGTCTATTACTACTGTTCTAATTTTATATTTCTCTTTTTCATTCGCCAAATTAAAAAAATCGGGAATAAACAATAGAATAATGATAAAACCTATTTTAATACTATTTTTCATGCTAAATTTGAACAATTTTACAAAAAAGTCCTTTTGGTTGCAAATAAAACATATTATTTTTGAAATTAGTTTTTAAATTAATCCATATATTGTTGATAATCCTTGTTGGTTTGCCATTGTATGCCCAAAAACGACCACCAAAAACAAAGGAACAACCCAAAATAACCAATAGTTTACCTACAGAAAATACTGATTTAGATGCTAATTCTTCAAACATTTCTGAACTTTCTTTAGATTCATTATCCAAAAATGATACCATAAACGAAAATTTTGATGGAAATAGTGAAGAAATTTCTTCGACATCAAATATAAAACTTGCTAAAGACCCTATAAAATCGCCGATAAGTTATAAATGTAATGATTCAATGATTTTGGATTACCCAAATAAAAAAGTTTACCTATATGGGAATGCCGAAGTAGATTATGAAGAAATTAAAATTAAAGCAAATTTTGTAGAGTTTGATTATGGAAAAAATGAGGCATTTGCAATCGGTGGGTTTGTAGATTCCAGTGAAGTATTTATCAATAAAATTCAATTCTTTCAAGGGGATGAACAATATTTGGCTGATGAATTGCGATTTAATTTTAAAACTCAAAAGGGTAAAAGTAAAGGCCTTATTACTCGCCAACAAGATGGTTGGATACATGGAACAATTGTAAAAGCAGTAAACGATAGTACATTATACTCCAAATCAGCACGGTATACAACTTGCGAATTAGAGCATCCACATTTTTATATAGAAGTAGGGAAAGCTAAAATAATTCAAGACAAAGTAATTGTTGGAAAGCCTGCAAATTTGGTAATTGAAGGTGTAAGAACGCCACTTGTATTGCCATTTGGTATTTTTCCCACTTTTAAAGATAGAACCTCTGGTCTTATTTTGCCACGTTGGGGAGAGGTGCGTGATTTAGGCTTTTTCCTTCAGGATGGTGGATATTATTGGGCAATTAATGACAAAATGGATCTTTCTGTAACGGGTACAATTTATACCCTTGGTTCATGGGGCTTAAATGGCTCCTATAATTATAAGAAAAACTACAAATATTCGGGTTCTGCAAATGTTGCCATTTCACAAACAAAAAGCGGAGAAAGGAGAGACCCAAATAAGGTAAAAGATGGGATTGATTTTTTTGTAAACTGGAACATGAATGTCGACCAAAAGAAATTGTATAACAGTAGTTTTGGCGTTTCTGTTTATGCAGGTACCCGAACATTTCATACAAATAATACTGCTGACCAACAAACATTTTTATCTAATACCTACCGTTCATCAATTTCCTATTCCAAATGGTGGCCGGGCAAACCATTTAGATTAAGTGTGGCTGCAAACCATTCTCAAACCACGGATACGAGGAGGATTAGCTTTAAATTACCTGAAATAAATTTTAGTGTTGCACGGGTTAATCCTTTTCAGAAAAAGGTGCAAAATAGCACCCGTAAATGGTATGAGAATATTGGTTTTACGTATACTTTAGATACCAGAAACGAAATAAATACCTTTGATAGCTTGTTGGGTAAAAAGGAAACCTACCAAAATATGCAAAATGGAATGCTCCATGTTTTGCCCATTTCCACTAATTTTAAATTATTTAAAAATGTGGTTATTTCGCCTTCTTTTAATTATAGAGAATATTGGTACCTTAATACGATAAGAAAGTCATTTATTGATTCAGTAGATGTAGAGGGTGTAAAAACTTATCGCCCAACGATATTAAATGACACAGTAAATAAATTCAAAACTGCACGAGATTTCAGTTTGAGTATTTCGTCTAGTTGGAGGTTGTTTGGGATATTATCCTTTAAAAAAGGAAAGTTGCAAGCTATCAGACATGTAATTACGCCAAGTATTAGTTTGAGTTATAAACCTGATTTTACAAAGGAACATTGGGGATTTTATAAAAGTGTAAAGAAAGATACATTTGGAAATACACTACTATATTCCATTTTCGAACAGGGCATATATGGTGGACCACCCACAGGAAAGGGCGGAAATATAAATTTTAGTTTTGGAAATAATATTCAAATAAAAGTATATTCAAAAAAGGATTCTGTAAACCACACTAAAAAAATAACCCTTTTAGATAATTTATCCTTTAATATGGGATATAATTTTGCTTTAGATTCCTTTAAGTTTACAAGACTTTCTATTCGTGGGAATACTAATGTGGTGGGCAATATTTTAAACCTTAGTTTTGGAACCACACTCGATCCTTATTATACCGACCCAAATACGAATAGAAGGATAAGCCAAGCCAATATAAAAAATGGAGAAGGTTTTTTTAGATTAACAGCATTCAATTTTGCATTAAATGGCTCTTTTACTTCCCAAAATCTTGGCAATATAAAATCAGGGAAGAACTTTGTAAATGGTGTAGCTGGGCCTTTTGGTTCAACTAGAAATGTGTTGCGGAACAATATTTCAGATTTAAGCACTCAAAATGGAGAGATAGATTTTAATATACCATGGAGTATTGGCTATAATTATGCTTTAGACTTATCTAAATCTTATTCAAATGGAAAAGATACTAGTTTGGTTACCCAAACACTTGGACTTAACTTAAATTTTAATGTTACACCAAAGTGGAAAGTCGGTATTAATACTGGATATGATTTCAGAAATAAAGACTTTAATAGTACTACTTTAAATGTTTTCAGAGATTTGCATTGTTGGCAAATGGCATTTAATTGGGTGCCACTTGGGCCAAGGCAAAGTTTTTCGATAGAAATAAATGTAAAATCTCAAATGCTCCGTCAATTGCGGCTTGCAAAGCGAAGGAGTTGGGTTGATTTTGAATAATTTCGTAAGATTTAAAAAATATCTATACAATAAATAGGAGGTCTTTTAAAATAAACCTATTTTTAAAGCAAAAATTAAAACATGAAATTTTTCGTCGATACAGCCAATTTAGCTCAAATAAGAGAAGCCAATGATTTAGGTATTTTAGATGGCGTAACCACTAATCCATCCTTGATGGCAAAAGAAGGAATCGTTGGACAACAAAATATTTTGGATCATTATGTAGAGATTTGCAATATCATGGATGGTGATGTAAGTGCTGAAGTAATTTCCACTGATTTTGAAGGGATAAAGCGAGAAGGACTTATTTTGGCTGATTTACATAAAAATATCGTTGTTAAAGTGCCAATGATAAAAGAAGGTGTAAAGGCAATTAAATTTTTCAGTGATAATGGTATCAAAACGAATTGCACACTTGTATTTTCTGCAGGCCAAGCTATTTTAGCAGCCAAAGCAGGCGCTACTTATTTGAGCCCTTTTATTGGTAGAGTAGATGATACTGGTTGGGATGGTTTGCAGTTGATTGGACAAATTGTGGAGATTTATAGAAATTATGGTTTCCAAACAGAAGTATTGGCTGCGTCGATAAGAAATTCAAATCATATAATTAAATGTGCTGAATTAGGTGCCGATGTGGTTACTTGTCCGCTTAGTTCAATTTTAGGTCTATTCAAACATCCTTTGACAGATAGCGGTTTGGAGCAGTTTCTTTCTGACCATAAGAAGGCAAATGGATAAGGGGAAAGAATTTCAGATTTGAGATGTAGGATTTAAGATTTGGGAATGTGGAGATTTGAAATTTAAGATTTGAAAATGTGAGGAGATTTGAAGATTTGGAGATTTTAGAATTCAGATGTAAGATTTGGGAATGTGGAGATTTGGAGATTTTAGAATTCAGATTTTGTTATTCGTTTTTCACCATTAAGCATTAATCATTCACCATTAAGCATTTTCCTATAATAAACTCTTTTCTATTAAACTTCTCACTCTTTCAGGAATTGGTGTTTTTTGGTGGGTCTTGGAATCAGTACAAACGATAATACCATCGCCAAAGGCTACCAAACCACTTTTTTTGCTTACTACAGCATGCTCTACCACCATACTGGTATTGCCTATCGACTTAAAACGGCATAACAACTCAATTTGATCGGGGTAATAAAGTGGTTGGACAAATTTACATTCAATATGCGCCAAAACTATATTTATTTCATTGCCTAGTAAATCATCAAACACATTATTGCGTTCCATGAAATTAACCCTAGCCGTTTCAAAATACCGTATAAATTGAACATTATTTACATGACCCAAAGCGTCCATTTCGCCCCATTGCACGTTTTGGGTAGTGCCTTCCTCAAATTTTGTCAAGTCTATTTTTTCCATTTTCCAAAAATAAAAAAGGCGATGTCAGAAAATGAACATCGCCCTTTATGTTTAAATTAAATTCTTATTTTTTACGGTTAGGAGTGGTTTTAGTGTTAGCTGCAATTTGCTCTGGTTCTTTGTCTTTCATTAAGTCGACCATTACAGGTGTTGCAATGAAAACAGAGGAGTAAGTACCAATTGCAATACCTAAGATTAAAGCAAAAGAAAATCCTCTAATTGCCTCTCCACCAAATATAAATAATACAATAACCACAAAAATAGTCGTTAATGCAGTATTAAAGGTACGTGTAAGTGTTGAGTTGATGGCTTTATTACAAACTCCCGCAATTCTTGACTTAGGGTCTTCTGCCAAATATTCTCTCAACCTATCGAATACAATCACGGTATCATTAATAGAATAACCAATTACGGTAAGAATAGCCGCAATAAATGCCTGATCTATTTCAAGAGAGAATGGTAAAATATTGCTAAAGATAGAGAAAATAGCCAATACAAATAATGTATCATGTGCTGTAGCTGCAATTGCACCCATTGAATATTGCCATTTTTTGAATCGGATTAAAATATAAATGAACATTGCTGCTAAAGCTAAAACTGCTGCTAAGATTGAAGTGCTTTTTATAGCGGCAGAAATAGTTGGAGCTACTTTGGTTGAACTCATTAAATTCTTTGATTTAAAGGTTTCAAATGAAGCACCATTCAAATATTTCTTACAACCCTCATACAATTTTGTTTCAGCATCTAAATCTACTGTCCCGCCTTGTTCAGCAACCCTATATGATGTAGAAGCTTTTATTTGGTTATCCTGTCCATAAGTTTTTACCACAGTTCCACCACCAAATGTAGCATCTAAATCACTTTTAAGAGCAGTTGTATTGATGTTTTTTTCAAAACGCACTTTATAATCTCTTCCACCTTTAAAATCAACACCCATTTCAAACCCTTTAGTGAAGAATGAAATTAGACCAAATACGATGGTACAACAGGAGAAAATATATGCCCATTTTCTTTTTCCTAAAAAATCGTAATTGGTGCCGACTAAGAAATTTTTAAACATAGGTGTTTCAAATTTCAAATCAGCACCTTTCGCTAATCTCATTTCCATAAATTCACGAGCTACCAATACAGCCGTAAACATGGAACAAAGGATACCAATAATTAAGGTAGTAGCAAATCCTTTAATTGGCCCTAAACCTACTGCTAATAAGATAAAAGCAGTAATTAATGTGGTTATATTACCATCCAAAATGGCACTCATTGAATTTTTGTATCCTTCTGGAATGGCTAATTTAAGCGATTTTCCAGCTCTTAATTCTTCTCTTATTCTTTCATTTATAATAACATTAGCATCTACTGCCATACCCAGTGTAAGCACTATACCAGCAATACCAGGTAATGTAAGTGTAGAACCCAAGGAGGCCATCACGCCAATAATCAAAAATAAATTGATAAACAATACGATATTGGCAATTAATCCCGCATTATTATAAAATGCAACCATATAAACCAATATCAATATAAATGCAACCAACAAAGCAAGCATCCCTGAATTGATGGCTTCCTTACCTAGTGTAGGTCCAACTACATCTTCTTCAACAATATCAGCTTTAGCTGGCAATTTACCAGTTTCAAGCACATTACCCAAGTCGGTGGCTTCCTCTACTGTAAAATCACCACTAATTGAAGAAGTTCCACCCGCAATTTCTTGATTTACTTTTGGAGCAGAATACACATAATTATCTAAAACGATAGCAATAAAATTGCCCACATTGGCACCTGTTAGTCGTCTCCATTCATCAGCACCTTGCGAATTCATCCGCATACTTACTTCATTTCCAGATAATCCTACGTCAAAACGAGCATTGGTTACTACACTACCATCCATTGGCGGCAATTCAGAATTTGGTGTTTTTCTGATAGCATATAATGGAAAAATAGGATCTTTATCACTCGTTGATTTTGAACCCCAAAGGAATTTTATGTCAGGAGGGAAACTAGCAATTACTTCAGGAACTTTTAGGTATTCCATCACCTTTGCAGTATCTAATGCATTGGCATATCCTACAATTGGTCCTTCCACAAATTGGTTTTTTTCATCCACTGAAGGATAAAGTTTAGCCCATAAAGGATTTTCTTTTTGAGCAGCTGTTTGTTTTGCTTTTTGTGAAGTATCAGCAAGAGGCTTAGCTGCACTTTTTTGTTTGCCTGTATCAGTTCCACCAGTTAAGAAATCCGATGCTGATGAAGAGGTAATTGCTCCAGTAGAATCTTTTTTAACACCTGGCTGAGTAGTTGACTTTTCATATTCAAGGTAAGAAGCCAATGCTGTATTTGCTTCATTAAGTGATGCTGCTAACTCTGTAGCTTTATAAGTTTCCCAAAACTCAAGATTCGCAGTTGCTTGCAATAAATTTCTTACCCTTTGTGGATTATCAACGCCTGCCAACTCCACATTTATCCTTCCTCTTTGTTCATCAAGTGTTACTGTAGGTTGTTTTACACCAAATTTATCTATCCTTGAGCTAATTATATTATAAGTATTTTTAACTGCTATAGCCGATTCAGAACGTATTAATTTAATTATTTCATTATTTGAAGTATTGAATTTTATTCTATCTTGATATTTTCTTGTTGCAAAAACAGTGGCTAATTTACCATTTGGGTTATTGCTGGTATAAGCATTTTGGAACAAGGTAATATAATCAGTATTACTTGTTTGTTGTGCTTTCTCTGCATTGTTCAATGCTTGGATGAATTTTGGATCTCTTGAATAATCAGACATAGAAAGAATCAAATCTTTCATATTTACCTGCAAAACAACATTCATACCACCTTGTAAGTCTAATCCCAAATTCAAAGAATTTTCTTTACATTCTTGATAAGTCCATTTTGCAATGCCTAAATTAAGGGCAGTTTTGCCAGAAACAGAATCCAAATATCTGCCTTTTGCATTATTAATCGCTGAAATATGAGTCGCTTCATCCATGGAAGCAGTTTTCTTTATTTTTTGTTCAGCTACTGACTTGGCTGTTTTCTCTACACTGTTTGATCTGAATGTAAATAGAAATTGGTAAATACAAATAACTATAAATAGTAATAAAATGTAGCTGATTGTCCTATTCTGGCGCATCTTTGTTCTCTTTTTTTAAATGAAGGCGCAAATATAAAGAATTTTATCGGGATAATTTATTAATATATTTTGCGCTTAATGTGGAAAAGTTAATAATTTTATGAATTCAATGATTAATAGACAGAAATACATGGTTTTTGCAAAAACAATCAGATAAAATGCCTATTTTAAAATAATTAGTCTCAATTTTTAAAAAATAATTTGGAAACTTGACTTTCATTATCTGATAATCGAATAAAATATGCCCCTGATTCAAAACTTGAGGTATTTATTTCATGCTCAAATTTGCCATATTTTAAATCTATTTTCTCTGAGTAAAGAAGTTGTCCAACTATATTTAAAACATCTAGTTGAACTTGTTTTTGCTCTTCAACAAATCCAGAAAGTTGAATTTTATTGCTAGTTGGATTTGGAAATAGATTCAAATTATTAAATCCAATTAGCTGATTTTGAACACTTACAGCACATGTGTTGCCAAAAGCTTTAATTACCCATTCAGGGTGTAAAACGTATGGGTTGTGGTTTTTTTGGTATTTGAAAATCAAACTATCTCGACGGCGTTCTATTGCATCCACTGGGTCTAATTCATTCCATTGAAGAAGCAGTGTTTCGTCCATCACACTCGAAATTCCACCAGGAACTGCTGTTGGATAAACGGTAAAAAAATAAGCCACAGCACGGGCAATATCTCCTTTTCTCGATTCACGAGGTTCCCATTGGCTAGATTTAAATTCGGAACACAATTCTGAATTGGCTGGCTTGGATGTGAATTGATTGGTTAAATATACCCACTTTGTGGTGGTATTGTCATCAATTTCTTTAAATGGATGATTGCTTCTCAATGAATTGTGGTTGGGGTAAACTGGAAATAAATGATGGATATCATCAAGCATTGGAGCTAAATTATTGAAAAGGGACTGTGGGACTGTGTGTTCAGTATTTATTTTATCTGTAATTTCAGTTACTTCTACTTGCGGAGCATGCTTAGTTTGAAAACCAGAATATATACATTCGATAGTGCTGTCTTGTCGGTTGATATCTATATAGCCATACATTTTGCCACGCGCTCCATCGTAAGATAAGTCAACAAATTTACCTGTATAGAAATTGTCTTTTGCCCAAGTTCTAAATTGTGTACAATTTAATCCATCTGGTGGAGTTTGAGCCTTTAGAGTAGCTATAAAAAGCACCGATATAATTGTACAAATGATTCTATTCCTTTTCATAACTTAAATGTTTATTTTAGCATTAGTTCTTTAATATATTTAACTGGAGCACTTCCATAGGAAAGGAATTTTTCATTAAACGCCTTTAAGGTATAATTTTTTCCTTGCTTTTGTTGCCATAAAGTTCTTAAATCCATTATTTCTTTAAATCCTGTGTAATAACTTGTAAGCTGCACATTGGTTACTTGAACCCTATGCCATTTACCCTCAGCTTCGCTTTTTTGCTGAAAAGCCTGTCTTGTTAATAAATCCATAGCTTCTTCCTTGCTCATTTCTCGAGTATGAACTCCAATGTCCAATATTGTATTGCAAGTCGAGCGCAAATTCCATTTATAATACATTAACCAAAATTCGGGTGTTGTAGTGCTAGCATTCGGATCGGGATTTCCATAGCCATTTTCCATCATCATCAATTCGCTATACACTGCCCATCCTTCAATCATTGTATTGTTTTGCAATATTGATTTTATCAAACTTGGCGATTTATTACTATACACTAATTGGACATAATGACCTGGCAGTGCTTCATGAATATTCAAAATTTGAAGGATATAATTATTGTATTCTCTCAAATAACTTTCAGCGTCTTGTTTCGACCAACCCTCGAGGGTACCTACATTATAATAGGCCTTTCCATTCATTTCATATGGGCCAGGCGAACTCATGGAAGCACCCGCCACACCGGCCATATAGCCAGGTTCATCACGCACTTCTAAAGGCTTCTTTGGGTCGAGATATAAAAGATTTTTTCTGTTGATAAATTCTGTCAACTGCGGAAGTTGTTGTTGAATTGATATTTTAAATGAATCTGCCTTTGTGTGCTGAAGTGATAAGGTATCAATTAGTCGCTTTATCAATACCAATTTATCCGTTGGTTGTTCAACACCTTTCATGTATTTTGGCCACAATTGTATGGCTATTTTCTCCATTTCTTGATGAAGAAATGCTTTTCGTGCTACTGCTGAATCATATATTTGATCAGGAGTATATTGGCTTTGAATTTCATATGCAAATTTTTTGGCATACAATTCTTTGCCTAGCCTAAAATCTCTACCTTTTGATTTATCCTGTTTTTTCAAAAATTGAATAAACCCTTTTATGGAATCTACTGAAATTTTAGATCGTTTTAAAATTTCATTTTTTAAATCATCAGGCAATTGAACATTTTTTAAAGAATCTTTCAAATCTTTTTCAAATATGGGCAATCCTGCCTCCATTTGCTCAATGGCCAATTGTGTATGTAAAGGAGATGGATTTATAATATTTTTTTTTGCAGCAGCATAATAAGCAGGAATTTTGTCCATTTTTTTGAAAAAATTGGTTATGCGCTTTTCTAGTGGCGCATAATTTTCACCCAAAATATAAGCGAAAGTTCCTCCAATATTATAATAGGTTGGGTCCCATTCGTAACTTTTTAGAGATTGATTATAAAATTGGGTCAGTTCTAATTGATTTTTAATTAAATAAAAATCTGTTTTGTTATTATCGCTTAATTGATCCAAATTGTACATTTTCAAGGAGTCCAAATGCCGCAAAGCAAACGATAATTCAGTTCTGAGTTGTGTTTCATTTGGCACCAATAAAACATCGTCAAATTCGTGGTAGCCTATATTAGTAGCCCAATCAGGATTGATTTCCCATAATTCCAAAATGAAATTAGCTTTATACGTTTCAAACAATTTATCGTGTGAATCACTGCTCTTTTCTGTGTTTTTATTTGAGCAAGAAACCAAGAGAAAGAAGACAGATAGGAAACAAAAGATTTTTAAATGTAAATTTTTATTCATAGTACAAAGATAAATGTATTTGTCAAAAATATAGATTAATTTATTGAATTAATCGTATTTTCGCTTTGTAAGCCTTGTTTTTTATTCATAAATTTTGAAAAATAAATAATCTCGTTTAAATAAAAATTTGTTTAATGTATGAAAAAAGTGGTTTTTATAACTGGAGCAACAGGATTTATAGGTACACATCTAGTAAATGCAAATTTAAAAATAGGAAATGAGGTTATTGCATTTGTATTACCAAATGATTTAAATATTAGTTTTCTAAAAGAAAATAATGTAGATATAAGGTATGGTGATATTCGAAATTATGAGGAAGTAGAAAAAGCCTTAAGCGAGGAAGTTGAAATTGTTTTTCATTGTGCAGCTTTTGTTTCTGATTGGGGAAATGCAGATTTATTTAAAGCAGTAATGATAAATGGCACTGAGAATGTTTGTAAAGCTGCTTCCAAAGCGAAGGTGGAAAGGTTTGTAAAAATAAGTACAAATGATGTTTTTGGACTGGATGAATCTACCATAATAAATGAAACTACTCCATTAAGCAAATGGAATGAGCCTTATTCTGATACCAAAATAGCTGCAGAGGATATGGCTTGGCATTATTTCAAAACCGAAAAACTACCAGTTACTATGGTTTATCCATGCTGGGTTTATGGTCCGGGTGATAAAACATTTGTACCTCTTTTGGCGGATGCAATCCTAAAAAAGGAAATGGTATTTATGAGAAAAAATGCCATAGTTTGGCCTACCTATATAGATAATTTGGTTGATTTATTAATGTTGATTTCCAAGGATGACCGTGCAATTGGTGAAGGTTTTTTGGTACATGATGGTGAATCGACAACACTCGAGAAATTTACAAATGGAGTTGCAAAAGCAATAGGAGGAAAGGAGGTGAAACAATATATTCCATATTGGATAGCCTTTTTTGCAGCATTTTTGATGGAAATAATATGGAAATTATTAAAAAAGAAAGAGCGCCCATTATTAACCACTTATACGGTAAAAAATTTGGGGTCACGACTTAAATTTTCAATTGAAAAAGCTAAAAATTTGCTTAATTGGACACCAAAAATCACTTATTCAGAAGGATTTAAAACAACGATGGAATGGCTAGTAAAGCAAAATTTTGATCAATTAAAACAAAAATAAATGAATCAGAAAAGTATGAAAAATGGGACTATTTATTCTTTACAATTAGGCACCGCCATTGGTATTATCCTATTTTGGATAAGTTTTTTTGTCTTTGGTTTCGACCACACCATTTATCCTTCTTATTATACCAAATTTGAACATAGTTTCCCCATTCCCGATGCTTTTTTGTGTTCTATGCTTTTTATGGCTTTTTATAAGCGAAAAACGAATTATTGGCTGTTTTACACCTTAATAGCAAGTGGAGCCATGATTTTTTTGGGACTTTGTGATGCCAGTTTTAATATTTTGAATGGTATTTATTTTGTTGGAATAGTTGATGGTTTTTTAAACGTTTTTATTAATATTTGGTGTATCCTTTTTGGAATTTTTCAAATCCGATATTGTCATTTAAATTATCCCAAAAACCTTTAGTTGCCTAAAATTTGTTCTAATTCTTTTAAATAAATTGGATTGGTGGTTATTCCATTATGATATTGATTCTCCAAAGTAATTAACCTATCGGAATATTTAAATTCTTTTTGCAATTTGATGGATGATTCATAATAAATGACTTCATCTTTATCGCCATGAAAAATAACAATAGGTGTTTTTAAGCCCTTTAAATATTTATTGGTTTCAAATTTATATTTTAGCAAAAAGCTTGGAATTAGTGGAACTGTATGTTTTACTAAATCCGTCAAACTATAATATGGCGCTTGTAAAATTAATATTTTAGGTTTATTTTTTGATGCCAAATATGCAGCAGCACCTGTTCCTATAGAATAACCAAGTATCACAATCTTATTTGCCTCATATTTGTTGAGAAATGTAGCATATACTTTTTCGATGTCACTAAAAAATTGACTTTCGGAACTAATAACGTCTTCACTTTTTCCAAAACCTCTATAATCGAGTATAAAAATATCGTAGTTTAAATTGGTATAGTTGGAGGCGATTTCACCCCAAGTCTCCAATGATCCAGCATTTCCATGCAAATAAAAAATTAATCCTTTTGAGCTATCTGCCTTAAATAGCAAACCATTCAATTGTGTTCCATCTTCCATTTTGAAAAATTGCTCCTCATAATTTCCTTCAAAATTGTATTTGAAATTGGTTTCTAATTTGTCGGGGTGAAATATCAATTTTTCTTGGTAAAAATAAATTATGCCATAAGTAAACAATCCAATTATAACAAATAGAATAAAAGTATAATAAATTAGTTTTTTAAACATGAATTTTTTAATTCTTAATGAGTTTTGTTTTTACAATAATTTCATTTGTAGATCGATCTACTATACTAATAAAATAGATTCCATTTGCCAAATCTAGCTTTATATTATAAGTTTCTGATGGAATAAGATTTTTTTGTTCTACAAATACATTTCTACCGAAAACATCAAAAATCTCCATGCTTGCATTTGGTACATTTTTATTGATGGAAAGAGAAATAGCATTATTAAACGGATTTGGGTAAATGGAAACATTAGGTTTGTCTGTAAAATTGATGCCCGAAATAGTATTGCAAACACTTGGTAAAGGCAAAGGATTTCTTTCAACTGATTCACCTGGTAATAATGTTCTTCCAGCTAAACCAGGATGTTCGGGATAAATAATTTCTGCTTTATACACGTAGTTATTTATCGGATTTTGACCCTGAGCATAAACGGTATTGTCTTTTCCTACTGGATTAATATACTGCCAAATCACATTTTTGTTCTCATCTAGTTCAAATATTCTACCCGGTTGACCTTCGTTTACCAACAC
This sequence comes from Bacteroidota bacterium, assembly GCA_016705125.1. GTDB lineage: Bacteria > Bacteroidota > Bacteroidia > Chitinophagales > JADIYW01 > JADIYW01. The sequence goes on along the minus strand of JADIYW010000008.1, from coordinate 87,431 downwards.
ATGGCCACTTTTAAGCATTTGGGCATTTGCCATAACGTTGGAATAGAAAGTGGCAGTATCAGCATATACCCAACTTAATGTATCAGGTCCAAACGTTTTATTTGGTTTTTGTATAAAATTATAATTGGAGTCATAAGGTAATTTTAGTATATCGACCGAAGAATACTTTTTGCCATTAATTAATCTCTGATTATTAAAAACCATTATTTCTCCAGCAAAGGGGTAACCTTCAGGAATCCAGTAAGCATTGTGTTGAAAATACAATTTTTGGTCGGTGGAAGTTCCTCTACCGTACATTTTAGGATTGCCATATCTATAAAGTATGTCTCCATTTTGTAATCTGAGTTGACCAGAATCAAGAGGAGTTGAATTATCAATGGTATTGGTTAGGCTATGGTCAATAACGTATATTTCATTAAATTGCCTTACACTAAAAATGATTTGATCAAGTCCAGGATTATAAGTTACAGAGTTCATGTGTTGCCAATCTTCGGCCAATAATCCTCCCATTGGTATACCTGCATTAATGTCTAGTCTCTGAGGATTGTTTTTAATAATACCATAATTTGGTTTTGTGGGGCTAAAATCTTGAATCAAATGATCCCAAGAGCGCCATTCCCAAACCACATCTGCGGTATTAAGTCCAGTTGGTTTTAGTTCTACTATTTTATCCGACCACATTCCCTTAGTTGGATCCAGAAGTTCTGGTTTCCTGCCTTTAGCAATGGCCTCTCCGTAGGTGTGGTAGTCATAGGATATAACCAAAACGTTGCCATTTGGCAAGGGTTCAATATCATGGTGTTGGCATACATTATTGTCTGAATATTGATAACTCCATACTAAATTACCTTCCCAATCTACTTTTTCAATTACTCCACCCGATTCCCCATTTGTAAATACTGGGTTAAATTCAGTGCCAGCTCTAATTATAGACCCATCATTTTGCAAATAGGGGTAGGAGCCAGCACTTCGATTAAATGGCCAAACATGGACTTTTCTTCCACATCTGTCTAATAAATAAACGGTATCACCTTTGTTTGGAGCATACAACAAATAACCATCTTCAACATTTCCATCGTGTTGGATTAATCCAAGTGTTTGTCCATAAACTGTTGTGGTAAACAACAGCAGAATTATATATAATACTTTCATAGCTTTTTTTTACAAATTTATAAAAATAAATATTAAAAAAAACGAGGTTTAAATAATTTTACAAGACAATAATGATTTGATTTTATAAAATTAAAATCACTAATAATAAATTAACATTAAAAGAAATTATGGATTTTATCTATATTAGCCAAAGAAAAATTATGAATTTAGATTTTATACAATTAAATGAGCAACAGATTGAAATACTTAAATATGTTTCAATTCCTGTTGGAAGTGGATTTATTGGTTGGCTAACCAATTGGTTTGCAATTGTTATGACGTTTTCTCCATTAGAATTTTGGGGTATAAAGCCCTATTTGGGTTGGCAAGGTATAATACCGAGTAAAACACCTAAAATGGCTGCAATTTCCGTGGATTTAATGACTCAAAAGTTACTCAATTTAGAAGAATTATTTGAAAGAATTGACCCAAAAAAAATTGCCATTGAAATGCGACCATCTCTTGAAAAAATATCTAAAAATATAATAGAGGAGGTAATGAAAGAACAGGCTCCATTGGTTTGGGAGCGATTGCCAATTAATATTAAAAAAGGCGTTTATAAACGAGTTTCGGATGAGCTGCCCGGAATAATTGAGGAAATGATGACAGATATCAAAAAGAATATCCATGAGTTATTGGATTTTAAAAAGATGATAATTGATGCATTGGTAAATGATAAAAGATTAATGAATGATATCTTTAAAAAATGTGGCGCTGAGGAATTTAAATTTATTGAAAGGTCAGGATGGTATTTTGGAGCTTTATTTGGCTTAATTCAAATGGTGGTTTGGTATTATTATAAAGGCAATTGGGTATTACCTGTATTTGGAGTAATTGTAGGATATGCTACGAATTGGTTGGCACTAAAATTAATTTTTCAGCCCGAAAAACCAATAAAAATTGGCCCTTGGACATTACAAGGTCTTTTTATAAAACGGCAAAATGAGGTTTCAGATGAATATGGAAAAATTATAGCAAGTAAAATTTTAAATGCAAAATCAATATTTGAAACCCTTTTAAATGGGCCATCCTCTAATAAATTAGTGGATTTAATTGAGCGAAATGCCATTCAGGCATTAGATACCACATTGGGGATGTCGAAACCATTTGTTACAATAGCAGTAGGAACGGAGCGATATATGAAGATAAAAAATTTGATAATCTCCAAATTTATACGCGAATTGCCAAAGCCAATTGAAAGTATTATTAACTATTCTGATGAAGCCTTTGACCTTGAAAAGACATTGAGTTCGAAAATGAAAGCATTGCCTCCTGACGAGTTTGTTGGTGTATTACGACCTGCTTTTCAAGAAGAAGAGTTTACGTTGATTATGGTTGGTGCTGTGCTTGGAGGCGTTGCAGGTTTACTTCAATATTTAGTGGTGTTCTCTGGTTAAATAAAGTATTGAGTAGTAAGTATTAAGTATTAAGTATCGAGTAGTAAGTAGTAAGTATTAAGTATCAAGATTCACGAAACAGGATGAAAGAATCAAGAATGATCGATTTTGCCTCTAAATGCTTAAATAAAAGGCCAATAGGAGTGAACCGTCAATTGTGAACAAATTTTCACATTTCCAAATTCCCAAATCTCCACATCCTCAAATCTTAAATCTGAATTCTCAAATCCTACATCTTTCCCCTAATTCCCCCTAGAAGCTCCGCCTTTTCGGCTACCGCCACCGCTTTTGAAACCGCCTTTATTGAAACCGCCGCTTTTTCCAAAGCCACCCTTTCCAAAGCCACCCTTTCCGAATCCACCACCAGGACTTTTGTTTGGTCCACTGAATCCACCTGGTTTTTTATCTTTTTTGTCTTCTGATTTATTTACAACTAATGCTCTTCCACCAATTTCAAAACCATTTAATCCTTCAATAGCTTTCAAACCTTCCGACACATTTGGCATTTCAACAAAACCAAATCCTTTATTTTGACGAGTATTTACATCAATAATAATTTTTACAGAAGTAACTTCTCCATATTGTTCAAAAAAAACTCTTAATTCTGATTCCTCTAATTTAAACGGAAGACTTCCTACAAAAATGTCCATGATTTACTACTATTTTATTTTTATTTATTAATATTTGGTGAAAGTAGGCATTATTTAGCCTTTAATTTCATAAAATAAAAAATAGTTACAAAATACCACTAGAATTCTTCGTAAGTAAATGTTTCTTTGCTTCTGTTGGCATCTAAAGTGTTTGTAAGATCATTTCGTTTTAGAGGATAACCATTAAAATCACCTTCAAATGTGTAATCTCTTCGATACCATAAATTACCATTTATATAAGCTATTTGAGTTGTTTCAATATTTGGCAATAATGCATTTGAAGCATCATTGTAATAAAACAAAATTCCAGTTAAATAAGCTTCGGCTTCAAACCCAGAAATTAAAAATGGATTTTTTATAGTTGATGAAAGTTTGTAACGATTTGATATTTTTTCTGGAACTGATATGTCTTTGAAATAAAGTAGTACAGAATCACCTTTGTATTCATTTCTAAAATAATCGCCTTCTAAATAAGTTTTCTTATCTACCAAACCATCACTATTGTAAGTAAGTGTAGTAGTGCCGTACTTGCTTATTTTATTACCAGTCCAAATTATTTTATAAAAACTTGAACCTCCAGTGGCAAATTTTTCTATTATGCTATCTAAAACATTTGAAGCAGTATATACACAATATTTTGTGCTGTACAAAACACCATTGCTTTCATAAATAACTTTAGAAATTTTATTGGCACTATTGTACTCAATAGTATATTTATCTAAAGATGCAGGTATTCGTTCATAATACTCATGTGTATAGGTTTTTAATCGCGTTTGTTTTGGTTTGTTGTCTTCTTTTTTGCAACTGCTAAGCATAATAGTAAATACAAAAAAAATTAGAATTATTTTTTTCATGGTAAATGTTTTTAATTTTTGTAAATAGTTAGTTCGCCAGAAATAGTTGCAGGTGCATTCAGTTCCCCTTTATTATACATTAAGCTTGGTTGTAAAGCAAGGTTTTCAAAATTGCATTTTATTTCGTTTCCATTTGCTATAAAATCTAATTTTCCTGTTTTGCTATCACTTTCCCATATCATGGTTGATGTACTGCGCATATCGGCATAGCTAAGAGAAACATGAGTAGCATCTTTATCATCATAAACAGATTGAACTATATTATAAGAAGATGTAGTGCTTGGTAATTCATTATTTGCAAAATTAATGGTAAATACTTTTGCTGGAAAGCTATCGTCAGGTACAGCAATTGTTAATGAACCCATGGATGTAACGGCACCGCAAACACCATTTATTTCATAAGTTTTACCATTGCAAATCAAACTAATTTTTCCGTTTCCTGCTTTTCCTTGTTCTGCGGTAGATGATTTTATTTCATCCATATTTTGTTCAATCGTTGTATTGATATCATCTGTTTTTTTTTGTTTACATGAAACAAGAACTAAGTTTATTGCTATAAATATTACTATTAATTTTTTCATTTTATTTCGTTTAGTAATTAGAAAATTTTATTCTGTTTGTTGAAAATTAAAACTGCAATCACCAAAATATTGATTACCGCTACCACTTAAAGGAAATAATTCGGTTTCACCTTCACCAGTTACTGATTTTGTCATTTTAATATTTCCAGATATTACTGGAAATTCACCGACAGCATTGTCTGTTCTATTTCTTGCATAATAATCATCAGAAAACATCGTGATTACATATTCTTTGTCTTTTGTAAGCTCTAATGGTGTAATTTCTTTTGTGATAAAACTATTAGCCGAGGTTACATTTAAATATTCTACCCTCAACTTTGCACGTGTTTGTTTGTCCCAAATAGCCACTTTTAAATTATTATTTACAGAAGGAATTTTAACAACAATTGCATTTATCTTACCTTTTACAAGTGGTGTAAAACTCATACCTACCTGCGCTATTCCACCAAGTTCGTTTATATAAGTGTATGTTTCCTCGTAATAAAATAATTGCGACAAGAAGCCATTTAATGGATTTTCTTCACCATAAATTATTGGTGTTTTGTTTTCTTCTTTACTACAAGAAATAATAACTATAGTAAATAGTAAGATGATTATTGTTTTTTTCATTTTTTTTTACTTAGAAATTAATAATTGCACTTTTTACAAATGGACTTAAAGAGCCGCCTCCTGTTTGTCTTAATTCCAAATTATTAATTGTAATTTTTTTATCTGTTACAGTAATAGTTTGGCTACCATCTGGATCAAATGTTAGTCCTCCGATGCCTACTTCTGCTTCTCCTGATGGAACATTTAATCCAAAATCTGCTACATCAAAAGTGCCACCTGCCTCTGCTTCGGCTTGATTATGAAAGGTTATTTGGATTAATTTGTAAGGATCGTCTTGTTCACATAAAACTGAATAATTGTCGTTCACAAATACATCTGTACTTGTATTACCTGCATATGAAACACCATCAATAGTGAAAGTGCCTGTTTTTCCTGTGTTGTTTGTTTCATCTTTGTCTTTTTTACAAGATGTGGTAATGATTGCTAAAGCAATAAAAAGTGTAATCGAAATTGATTTAATTGTTTTCATTTTTGTGATTTTATAGTGATTAATAAATAAATTAAATTTTATTTTTTTGTGATTATATTGTTTATTAAATTGGAATTTTATTTTTTTGCAAAGATGAATTTGGATGTTGGCCTATTATTGCATCGTTGCAGATAGTGCATACTAACCCAAGTTCTGAACCTACTTTGATGTCTTCATAATTATGAATAATTATTGAGTTACTAAAATCAAATTTTTCTTTTAGTTCCTGTGGATTTAAAACAGCATCGTAATAAATCCATTCTCTACAGTTCTTTGTCCAAACCTGACCACGATATGTTTCAACTATTCCTTGAGTTTTCAAATAGTCTTCTAATGGTTTTAGATGAATACACATTTTTTCACAAGATTTTGGATTTTCATTATTTCGTTTTCTTCTCAGTTTTGCATAAGTTTTTATCGCCATTTTTTGGCTCAATTCCGTTTGCAGTAAAACCACATTCTGTAATTTTTTCCACTAAATCATCGTAAGTTGTTCCATCCGAACTGTAGTCTAAAGTAATAGTACCATCGCCAGAAAATACAACATCGAATACGCCATCTAATTTTTTCAATTCTGTTGTAATTCTATCCTGACCGGCTTTGCAGGTAGCATTGGTCTCAATAGTGTTGTTGTCTTGTGCTTTTGCGGTAATTGTTGCTATTGTAAGCATTAAGATTAAAAATAGATTTTTCATTTTTTGTAATTTTTTGTTTAAAATATTTTTTGGTTGTAGTACTTATGTCATTTATTTGCTAAAATCAAATGGCAACTCCTCACCACCATTAGAACCTGCTTCATTATAAAATGCTTCGCTTATTTTAAAGGTTGCATCAATCATTACAAAAGATGCATTGTTTGTATCTTTGTTTAATCTAGTTAGTATATACATTTTATCGTTATCAAAGTCGAAGAAATAGTATAAGTCTTCTGCATTATTACTAACATTACAAGTTACAGCATCCATATCAGCCCAATTAATTGTATTGCAGGTTGGGCAAAGAATAGACAAATTATTTTCTAATATATAATCAGTGCCTGCCTTAATTGCATAATAAACATATTTTTGATTTGGAAAATCATAAAATAAATAGGTACTTGTTTTGGGATTATAATCATAAGCTCTTTCTTTTGAAAAAGTGGAGCCACTAAATTTTTCAATTTTATTATATGTTAAAGGCATATCTGGAAATTCAGCATTAAAAGTGTTATATGATTTAAACTGAATTGGACTGCCCATTAACCATTTCAAATCGCCCTGATTATAAACTCTTTCTTCAGATGGATTGAAAAACCTTACATTTGAAGTCATGAATGCATTTGTATTTAATTCGGGCAATTCAAAAGTGTTTGGTGTAATTATTTTGGTTAAATAAAACTTGGTATAGTCGTCTGGAGCCATTTGAACAATTCTCCATTGGTCTCCTTTTTGTTGATAAAAATCAAGGCTTAACATGTTTCCATCATTGTCAAGGTTAGCATTTACTAATTTAGTAAATTGCCAGGTTTCATCTACAGGTGCTGTACTTTCTTTTTTGCAAGAAAATAAAATAGTGCTAACAATTGCAATACTCCAAATTGATGTTTTAATACTTTTCATAGTTATTTATTTTTTATAGTACAAAGTTGAACTATAAAAACAAATTAAAAAAAATAACAATTTGAGTTTTGTGAGTGGTTTTGTTATAAAATAAAATGTATTGATTTGATAATCTGCTATTTAAGATTTTTTATTTTAAACGAATCGAATCAATTTCTTGTTTTATCCATAAGTAAGTAGAAACTAATTTAAATTCAGGAGGTGCAGTTTCCTCAAAATTATCAATACTATCTTGAAGTGTTTTAAAGTCTTTCTCGGACCATTTTTTTTGTAAACTATTTTTTTGTGCAATAATGTAGAGCTTTTTAAAGAGAGTAGCGATTGGTTGGTAATATTGCATATTATCAGAAGAAGATTTGGCTTGCAATAAGCTATTGATGATAGAAAGTGCCGTTTCATATTCATTTATTAAATAAAAATAGGCAGATTTTATCATCTTTAGAACATAGCTTTGTGGAAAAGGAGCAGCATCTAAATCATAAGAAATATAGGCAGCCAAATTTTTTGTATCACGTAAATATAAATAACACAATAGTTTGTTATACAAAAGCATATTTTTATACAATGTATTTTCAATTGTAAATTCATTTTCTAATGTATGTAATGCTTCCTTGTAAAATTTACATTTTACTAAATTGGTTATATAATTTACATAAAATACTGTTTTATTATGTATATTCAGTTTGTCGGCATCTGCTTTTATCTTGCTCAATGTTTCATGAGCTTCTAAAAAATAACCAAAAGAAGATATTTCTCTGCCTTTTCCCATTAAAATCAAAAATCGAGCCTCGTGCAATAGTTTATTTTTTTTATAAAGTGGTTCAATAATTTCTATGGCTTTATTTAAATGAAAAATTGTTTTTCAAATGAATTTGGATCAGAAGATATTGTAAATGATTGAGCAAAATGATTATAAAAATTACTTATTGGATTTTTTTCTAAATAAATATGATACTCATTCAGTAATAAATCTTCTCGTTGTTCTAATTTGTGATTGTAAGCTATCCAATTATAATATGAACTTTGCATATTCAATTTTGCACTATAAGCAGAAACCATATCATTTAACACCAGTTTACTAGCTTTTATTAATGCAGGATACTCGTTCATACGTTTTCTTAAATCTGGAACCTTATGAAGCAAATTATTTAGTTGTAATAAGCAAGCATCTAAAACAAAAGCATAAGATGCATAATTATCTTTTTCTTTCAGCAAAACCTCATACTTTTCATCCATGCCAACTGAAAATTTTAACCTGTCAAAAGCATGCATCAACAACCAATCATTATAAGCTTGATTGTTTTTAGAAAAATGTTCGTGTTCTTTTTGTATTAAAAATATTTCCAGTTCTTCTTTTAATAATCGTATTTCATTGCGCCATAGGTAATCATTTTTTTCAGAATATTTTTTTGCAAATATTTTTTTAAATAATAAACCCCTTTCAAGCTGGTCCTCATTTTTTGCGGAAACGATTAATTTATATAATTGCTCACTTCTGCTTTTTTTTGAAATAGATAAAAATTTTCTAATTTCTTTTGGGTAATGACTTTCAATTTTATTGGCAAGTATTGTAATTTCGTGGTTTATCATTATTAAAGATAGTTAATTCAAAATTTATAGAAAAATAAATTTGATTAAAATGCTATTTCAGTTTTGTTTTCAGCCGCTGCAGAGTTGCCAGCTTGCTGATTTGTTTGGCTTGTTTTCCAATTAATAGTGCCTGCATTAGATTTGTTATACTCAACAATAGCATTTTCATCGCCCCATTGTATTAGATTTATATTTGCGTTAAAAACAATTGAACCTGCTCCGCCATATGAAACCAAAGGCATTGTAGCATCCCAATTTTTGAAAAACAAATCAGCATCAAAAAGCATTTTGCCTGCTGTAGCATCATAATTTTTTGGTAAAAGGGCTAAATCGGTTTCTACCATGTGTGGATATTCTAATTCATTGCCTAATAAACCGCCCATTCCTTTTGCAATGTTATAATCAAAGCCACTAAATCCGAGTATAGCATTTTTGAAATTTGGTTGTCCTGTTATTTCCTTATCTTTTATTTGTTTATCCGATTTAAATATTTCCTTAGAATCAGGATTGGGTTTTCCTTGGCTAGGTTTTTCCCATGAATAGGCATTTGACAAAGCCATAGATTCGATATTTGAACTATCTGGCAAGCCAATTATTTGATAATACAATATAATTTGGTAATCAAACCAATTTTGATTCTCGCCCGTTATGCATTCTGGAGAATTGCAATCGCCTCCTAGTTTTGTACTTAATTTAAAATTGTATTTTCCATTTTCAACATTTAAATTGCTGGTATTCAAACCAAATATAAATATTTTATCTGCTTTTTCATCTCCTCTTATTGGTCCGTCGGCCTTGGTTCGGCTAAATAAATCAAAACCCGAAATCAGCAAAACAAATTTATGGTTAGCATCGAAATTTGAAGGAATATTTGCCGTAATCGTATAATTTGATTCTACGGTTTCTCCTTCTTTTCCAAATACCCTAAATGAAAACTTATCGTTGTGGGTGCTAATTTTTTCTGAAACTATTTTGGTGTAAAAAGAAGTAAAATCAAGTTTATCGGCACCGCTACCTGATGCGCCTGTATGAGCTAAAACAAATCCGCTTTTCTCTTTTTCTGTAAATGGTTCTATCCAATCGCCCATTCTATTTATTCGATGATTATAATCCCATGCATGGTGAAAACCGTTCCAAACTAATGTGGGATTGTTTGTAAGTGTTTTTTCCTTTTTACAAGAAAAAAAACAGGATATTAATAGTAGAAGCAGCACCTTTTTTGGCATAAGCTTTATTTTTGGCACTAATTTAAACAATATTTTAAAAGAGAACAAATATCATTTTTTTATAAAAAAAAGAGTGATGACTTTAAGCCACCACTCTTTTTTTTCAATTAAGCATTTAACTTTATTCTATTCCTGAGTATGCGTATAAACCGTTGATTTGTTATTGCTTCTCGATAAAGTACCTGTGTACTTTTGCAAGATAACATCGTTTTTTATCAAGCGTAAGGTAAAATCAGAAGTCGATGTTTCATCTTCTTCAATGCAATTGTCATAGTGTTCAACCCAAAATTGATATGTTCCTTTTGGAGCAGTTCCATCTAACCAAAAGATGTTTTCATTTGGACCATTTATACATTCATCGCAAAGACAATCTAAATCCAATTTACCACCATCAAATTCCTCATCGCCATAATAAATGGTATTTCCTGCCGGAGTTGTAACATACAAATCTAAATCCACATTTTCTTCATTGGTAAATTGAAGGTTAAATCTAGGATTTCCTGGGTTTCCTTTTAAGGTTTCAATTTCATCTGCATCGTTTTTATCTTTCTTACATCCAAAGTTGACAGAAGACATGGTAAATGCAATTACCATAAAAAGAATTAGGCTGCTTTTTTTCATCTTTTTAATTTTTAAATATTAAACAATATTCAAATATAATACAATTAAATGTAAAAAATATAATTATTTAAAAATTTATTATGTTTGCAAAACTTATGAGAAAGTTAATTTTACCACTGCTAATGTTCCTTGTATTAGGAAATACTTTTGCTCAGCAAATAATTATCCATCCTAATTGGAAAATTGGAGAGGAAAGAAAACTAATTATTACCACTATTACACCAAGGGAACAAGAAGATGAAGAAATGGATTCTGAAGATGCAGAAAAACCTATAATTGAAGAAAGTCTTTCCGTAGGTGAAATAATGCTATTTGATACCATGAATTTTAAAGCCAATTGGAAGGTGATTTCAAAAACGGATGACTATTATGAAATGGAATGGCAATACACCAATTTTGAAATAAATAGATCCAATTTGGATGAATATACTTTGGATGTTGTAAAAATATATGATGCTTTAGCAAAATGCCCACCAGTAAGATATCAAATGGGCTTAAATGGAAAATTTTTAGAATATAGTGAAGAAAATGGTTTGGAGCAGGCCATAAAAGCAATAAGTGCCATATTGAATGTAGAATATGAAGCCCCTTTAACAGAAGAAGAACTTGAAAATGTTAGGGTTGATGAAGTTGAAGTGGTAGATGACCAAAAATATGATGATGAAGGCAACTTGTTGGATGACGAAGGCAATATTATAGAGCCAAATGATGACGATGAGGTGCAGGTTGGTGATTTTAGCTTTAATACTTTAGATTTTGTTTTAAGGTCAACTATGGAATCTATTTTTAGCGAAAGAATTGAAAAAATCCATAGTTTTTTTGGGGATACTTGTAAAATTGGTATTAAGAAGGACATAAGTGAGTTAGATGTTAAAGAATTGGAGGATTTGGAAAAAATGAAAGGCATGTTTGATATTGCTGGAAATCTATTGGTTACTGAAGTTGAAAATCACTATAATTACGTTTTTCAAGTAAATATGGAAATGGGCGATTTCATGAAAAATTTGATGGAATCTTTTAAAGATGCATTTGATGAAGGAGAAAAAGGCAAAAAAAAGAAGAAGAAAGTGAAAGAGGATGATTTAGAAGCTAATGAATTTTTAAATTCTTTCCAAATGAATATGGCAATAGATGGGGAAATGAATCTGTCAAAAAATACTTTCTGGCCTTTGGACTTATTTTATACTTTAACTGTTAAAGGTAATGTAATGGAAAATAAAGAAAACAAGGGATTTGATGTTACTTCAAGTGAAAAAATAATATTTAAGTAATTATTGATAGTTAAAGTCCCAAACGATTATTTTTTTATCATCTCCCGCAGAAATTAGAGTGTTTTGATTTATCCAAAGTAGTTTGTTTATAGAATGGGTATGACTTTCCTCAAATTTATTTCTATCTATTACTTTTAGGAGTTGGAAATTGTCTTTATCCCATATTTTGATGGTTTTATCTCTACTGGCAGTAGCAAAAATGGGTAGAGTAGGATGTATGCAAATATGATTTATCGTAAAATTATGGGCTGGTATTTTTAGTTTAATTTCATATTTTTTTCCCAGTTTCTCCCATACAAAAAGTGCGCATCACGACTACCAGAGAGTAATTTATTGCCACAGAAAGCAACGGTAAAAACTGAATTTTCATGGCCAATTAAATAATCAATTTGCTCTAAATTATTGGTGTCAAATATACGTATACTATTGTCGCTTAATCCGATGGCTAATTGAGCATTGTCTTCCGAAAGAGACAAACTTCGGCCATTTTCATTGCTTAATTTGATGTGTTTTTGAGTTCCAAATCACTCAAATTCCAGACAGAAAAGGAGCCGTCTCCCGAAAGGAGATACAGCTCATTTTTGTCAGTATTTATGGCAATATCAAATATTGGTTTTTGGTGAAAAGCTATATTTCTCAACGCTAACCCACCATTTGTATCTACTAAATATAAGTTTCCAGATCTTGTTCCTATAAACAAATTGTTTAATGGATCGTGATAATGGAGTGCATAAATAGCATCATTTACTTTTGCAACAGGTTGTTTAAAAACACCTGTATCAATTTCCCAAGCGCCAACAAATTTATCGGCACTTCCTGAAAACAAAATATTTCGATCAAATCCTTTGCTAAGACAATATATTCCTTCAGAATGTCCTTTCAGAATGCTTTTTATAGAAATATTGACTTGCAAAGATATTTTTTTGATCTTTTTAATTAGCAAAATTCTTCAAATGCAGCAACCAAATTAGCTGCAATCATCTGTGCTGGTCGACCTTCAATTTGGTGTCTTTCGATAAAATGAACCAAGTTGCCATCTTTAAATAAACCCATTGATGGCGAAGAACCTGGATATGGTGCGAAAAAATTTCTTGCTTCTCGTACCGCATCCCCATCAACACCTGCAAATACAGTAACTAAGTTGTCAGGTTTTTTTTCATTCTTAATTGCAGCAATTACGCCTGGTCGTGCATTTGCAGCAGCGCAGCCACAAACAGAATTTACGACAACAAGTGTAGTGCCTGTTTTTTTGTTTAATAAATCAGCTACTTCATCAGCAGATTTTAAACTTTTGAAGCCCACATTTTCAAGCTCCATTGCCATTGGTTTTGTTAATTCTATTGGATACATATTTTTTCTTTTAGTATTAAGTAGTTAGTAATTAGTATTAAGTAGTTAGTAAATAGTTTATTATTAAAGTAATCCCAGTTCCAATTTTGCACCTTCGCTCATTAATTCATCCGACCAAGGTGGGTCAAAGGTGATTTCGACTTCCACCTCGCCAACACCTTCGATTGAGCGCACTTTTCCTTCTATTTCGCCTGGTAAACTTCCTGCAGCTGGGCAAGATGGAGATGTAAGTGTCATCAAAATATGTACATTATTCATCGGGTCTACGTTTACATCATAAATAAGACCAAGCTCATATACGTTTACAGGAATTTCAGGGTCAAATACTGTTTGAATCTGTTCAATTGCTTCGCTTTTTATCTGAATAAACGATTTTTCCATAATTTCCATTATATCATTTTTTCTTTAGTCATATATGCAAGTCCGTAGGTTTTCATTTGCTTTATCATGGCCAATAAACCATTGGCTCGAGTAGGAGATAGGTGTTCTTGAAGTCCAATTTTTTCCATAAAAAATAAATTAGATTCTGCTATTTCTTTTGGAGAATGGCCAGACAAAACTTTGGTTAACATTCCTACAAGCCCTTTGGTAATTATTGCATCGCTGTCTGCTTGAAAATTCAATTTCCCATTTTCATAGTCAGCAATCAACCAAACCCTTGATTGGCAGCCCTTTATTATATTGTCCTCGATTTTTAGCGCACCTGAAATGGGTTTCAATTCCTTGCCCATATCAATAATATATTCATATTTATCAGCCCAATCTGAGTACATTTCAAAATCGCCAATTATTTCATTTTGTATTTCATCTATCGTTTTCATCAACTCAACATTTTTACAGCCCTTTTGAGGCCATTTGTTAATACATCTATTTCTTCCATTGTATTATAAATTCCAAAAGAGGCTCGACAAGTTCCAGGAATATTATAAAAATCCATTACTGGTTGTGTGCAATGATGCCCTGTACGAATGGCAATACCCAAATTATCCAAAATAACGCCAATATCATAAGGGTGTATTTCATTAATTAAGAACGAAACCACACCAGCTTTTTCTTGGCTTGTACCAAAAAAGCGAATGCCGTCAATTTCTCCTAGCTGCTGATGACAATAATCTAAAAGTTGTTTGTCATGTGCCATTATTTGAGGTAAGCCAATTTCTTTTATAAAATCAAGTGCTGCATTTAAACCAATAATTCCTGCTATATTTGGTGTGCCCGCTTCAAATTTGAATGGCAAATCGTTAAAAGTCGTTTTGTCAAATCGCACTTCTTTTATCATATCTCCACCACCTTCAAATGGCGGTAAAGCATCCAAAAGGGCTTCTTTTCCATATAAAATTCCAGTACCAGTTGGTCCATACATTTTATGTCCTGAAAACACCAAAAAATCACAATCTAGCTCTTGAACATCAATTGGAAGGTGATGGATTGCTTGAGCGGCATCAACCAAAATATGACTTCCATTTTGGTGACTTAAATCAATAATTTCCTTTATAGGATTTATAGTACCCAACGAATTGGATATATAAGTCATAGCTACTAATTTGGTTTTTGGAGACAAAAGAGTCTTAAATTTTTCCAAACTTATAGTGCCATTTTGTTCTATTGGAACTACTTTAAGGATTGCACCATAAATTTCGCAAACTATTTGCCACGGAACGATATTAGAGTGGTGTTCCATTCCCGAAATAAGAATTTCATCGCCTTTTTGCAAATATTTTCTTCCATAAGTATACGCAATGGTATTTATTCCATGGGTAGTACCTTTTGTAAAAATAATTTCGCTAGGAGTCGTCGCATTGATGAAATGCTGAAAATTTAATCTGGTTTTTTCGTACAAATCAGTGCCTATTTGGCTTAATTTATGAACGCCTCGATGGATATTGCTATATTGATTACTATAATAAAAATTGGTGGTTTCAATTACCGAATTCGGCTTTTGGGTAGATGCACCATTATCCAAATAAACCAAAGGTTTATTATTCACCTGTATATTCAAAATAGGAAATTGAGCCCTAATTTTGTCTACATCAAATGGAATGGATTGGATGATATCGTTATTAGCTGAATTCATTTTTTAAATTTCAATACCTAATTTTTGTGCAATTTTTTGTTCAATGGCTTCCTTTAATTCTAAATCATTAATTCCATTAAGCGTTTCATCAGCAAATGCAAAAATGAGCATTAAAAGGGCAATTTCTTTTTTTATTCCTCTTGATTCTAAATAAAATAATTGTTTTTCATCTAATTGTGCTGAAGTGCAACCGTGGCTACATTTTACGTCATCCGCAAAAATTTCTAGCTGTGGTTTTACATTTAAAACAGCATCGTCAGATACCAGAATATTTTTATTTGATTGGAATGCATTTGTTTTTTGAGCATCTGGTCGAACGATTATTTTTCCATTAAAAACTCCATGTGCTTTGCCATCTAATATATTACGATAGTTTTCATTGCTATAACAATTAGGTTTAGCATGATCTACAAGTGTGTGGTTGTCTACATGATCAGTTCCATTCAAGCAAATTAACCCATTTAAGAAAGTTTCAATAAATTGCCCTTCGTGTCGTACAGAAAGATTATTTCTAATTAAAGTACCTGAAAGCGCAATTTGGTTATTTGTAAATTTACTTTTGCTATTTTGTATAACAAATTTATTTTCAACACTATAAAGTTCTTTGTTTAAATTTTGTAATGAAGTAAAATTGCAAATTGAATGAGCTGATTGATAAAATTGAAATAGACTATTGTAGAAAGTTTTGTTGGTGTTTTGATTAATTAAAGTGTGTGAAAATGTAACCTGAGCACCTTCTTCTATATTCAAAAAATGAAAAGGATTAAGGATAGATGGAGCATCATTTGTGATTAATTCTATGATTTCTATCGTGTCTTCAATTATGCTGTTTTTATTGATTTTTATGCAAAATCCATCATTGCAAATGGCTAAATTGAGGGCAGCAAGCGCATCTGTTTTGTAGTTGGTAAAAGAACCGAATTGTTCAGTTAGAAAATGATTTTGAGACGCAAAGGCACTTTTTGTAGATTGAATCTCAGTGCCATTTATTTTTAAAGTGCTTAGTTCCTCAATAAAATTTCCGTCTATAATAACGATTTTATTGTTTAAATTTTTATTTAAATAATCTATCTTAAGTTTTTTATAATCAGTATTTTGTGAAGTGTTATTTAAATTAATTTCTGAGTTAAAATCAATGCCCTTTTTGATATGCGTATATTTCCATTCTTCATGTTTCATGCTTGGAAATCCCAGTTTGGAAAATGCCTCAAATGCTTCGTGTTTTATAGCTCGAATACTTGGGTTTTGACTATTATATAAATCGCTTAGTTTTGAAAATTCCTTTTCAAACCATTCTATTTCTCTATTTACTGCAGTTAATTCCATTTTAAATTGCTGGTTCTAATTCGGCTTTTATCCAATCGTATCCTTTTTCTTCCAATTCATAAGCTAGGGTTTTATCGCCCGACTTCACTATTTTTCCACCATACATTACATGTACAAAATCTGGAATGATATAATCTAATAACCTTTGATAGTGGGTGATTACCACAAATGCATTGTTTTCATTTTTTAACAAATTCACACCATTTGATACCACTCTGAGTGCATCAATATCAAGTCCAGAATCCGTTTCGTCCATAATGCATAGTTTTGGTTCGAGCATAGCCATTTGAAAGATTTCGTTTTTCTTTTTTTCACCGCCACTAAATCCTTCATTTACTGACCGAGAAATGAAATCGCTTTTCATTTCTACTAAAGCCATTTTTTCACGCATCATTTTTAACAAATCATTAGCAGGCATTAGCTCCAAACCTTCATATTTTCTTTTTTCATTCACAGCTGCTTTCAAGAAATTGGCATTACTTACGCCTGGAATTTCAATTGGGTATTGAAAAGCCAAAAATACACCAGCCAAAGCACGTTCATGTGGTGGCATTTCTAATAAATCATTACCAAAAAAAGTAATGCTACCTTCTTCAATTTCATATCCTTCTTTCCCAGCTAAAATATTGGCTAGCGTACTTTTCCCTGTTCCATTTGGACCCATTATTGCGTGTACCTCACCAGCATTTACCTCTAATGAAAATCCATTAAGGATTTTTTTATTGTCTATTGAAACGTGTAAGTTGTTGATTTTTAACATTTTTTTTAATTTGTTGTGTATTTTTCAATTAAATTTAAAATTTCTATTTTTAATAGTTGTAACTTTTCATCAATAATTGGAATTATTAGTTGTGGATCAACTCCATCATAATCGTGAATTAATTTATTTCTCAGATTGACGATTTTCCTTTTATCATTTATGTTAATATTTGGGTTCATTTTAATTAAATTATTAATTGCTTCACCTATAATTTCCAAATTTCTTTCAGCTAATCGTTGAGCAGGAACTGATAAAAATTCTTTTTTATTTGTATGAATTTCTTTAATAGCATATAATTCAATTTCTTCAATGGAAGTTAAAATATCTGTTAACAATTTTAGTTGTTTATTATTTTCCATAAATTATAATTTTATCTGCGTTGATACTATTAATCAAATATGGATTTTTTAAAGTATTTTCTGAAATTAAATCTACTTTTTTATTAAATATTTCTTCTAGTTTAAATTGAAAATCAAAGAAATTGTCAAAATAGTTTGTTGGAATACTTTCTTTAAAAGAAACTAAAAAATCAATATCACTATTCTTTGTATTTTCATTTCTTGCAAATGAACCAAATACATATAGTTTATCTACAGAAAAATCTTTACAAGCATTCTGTATTTTAATATTATTTGCATTTATTAATGGATTCATTTTTTTTTATATAATAGGAAATTTTTAGTAATCAATTAACATATGTATTTATCTTTATTTATTTCAAATAAATTTATGCTATTTAAATATAATTTTTTTCATTGTTAACTGGTTTTTTGTTTCATTCGCTAATTTGCTAATTAAAACATTTGCTAATTATATTACCCAACACTTCCTTCCAAACTAATTGCCAATAATTTTTGTGCTTCTACTGCAAATTCCATTGGTAATTTATTCAATATTTCTTTACAATATCCATTTACAATCATCGAAACGGCAGTTTCTTGGTCGATGCCTCTTTGTTGAAAATAAAATAAAATATCCTCTCCAATTTTTGAAGTAGTTGCTTCATGCTCTACAACAGCCGATTTATTACTTACTTCTATATAGGGAAAAGTGTGCGCACCACATTTATCGCCCATGAGCAAAGAGTCACATTGCGAAAAATTACGGGCATTATCCGCTTTTTTATAAATCTTTACTAAGCCACGGTAGCTGTTATGGCTTTTTCCAGCCGAAATACCTTTGGATACAATTCTACTTTTGGTATTTTTTCCAATATGAATCATTTTAGTGCCAGTATCGGCTTGTTGCATATTATTAGTTACTGCTACCGAATAAAATTCGCCTATTGAATTATCACCTGCTAAAATACAACTTGGATATTTCCATGTAATGGCCGATCCAGTTTCCACTTGTGTCCATGATATTTTGGAGCTAATTCCTTTACAAATACCTCTTTTTGTTACAAAATTATAAATCCCACCTACACCTTCTTTATTTCCAGGGTACCAATTTTGAACGGTAGAATACTTGATTTCAGCATTGTCTAAAGCAATTAATTCAACTACTGCGGCATGCAATTGATTTTCGTCTCTCATGGGAGCAGTACAACCTTCCAAATAACTTACATAGCTTCCCTCTTCTGCAATGAGTAATGTTCTTTCAAATTGACCCGTATTTGCTGCATTTATTCTAAAATAAGTAGACAATTCCATAGGGCAACGTACACCTTTTGGTATAAAACAAAAAGAGCCATCACTAAAAACAGCACTATTTAGGGCAGCATAATAATTATCATTTGTAGGTACCACTGAACCCATATATTGTTTTACCAATTCGGGATATTCACGTATTGCTTCACTTATTGCACAAAAAATGATGCCCTTTTCTTTTAATACTTCTTGAAAAGTAGTTTTTACGGAAACACTATCCATTACCACGTCCATCGCAATACTGGGAGTACCTTTTACGCCACCTAATCTTTTTTGCTCATCTATAGAAATACCTAATTTTTCAAATGTTTTCCTTATTTCTGGATCTAAGTCATCCAAACTATCGATTTCTTTTTTGGGTTTGTGCGCAGCATAATAGATGATATCTTGAAAATTTATTTTTGGATAATGCACGTTTTGCCAACTAGGCTCTTCCATTTTTAACCAAACTTTATAAGCCTTTAGTCGCCATTCCAACATCCATTCGGGTTCATTTTTTTTGGCAGAAATAAAGCGAATTATGTCTTCAGATAAACCTATTGGAGCCATTTCTTGCTCAATATCAGTTACAAAACCATATTTGTAATCGGAAGAAGTGATTGACTCTAATAATTCAGTTTCGTCTGGCATGGCTATTTATACTAAATCTAAATAAGGGCAAAAATATACATTTTATAACAAATTAGGTATGTTTTAGTTCAAGAATTAACCAAAATTTGGTATTATTTTTTTTAAATGCGATTTTAAAAATATTTTTACTGTTTTTTTTTAATTCAATTTCAATCTCTTTCGATTTTTTTTGCCCAATTTGATAATCTTTTGCTAAATTCGCTTAATAAACCAAAGTTAACCATGGATCAACTTCAAGAAAAAGTTTTTGAAAAATATATTGAAAAAAAGCCCGACAAATTATTTAAACGTTTTTTAGTTACAAACAGACATTTACTTGGTCTTTTATTAGGTGGCGGATTTGCTTTTTTGCGCCATCGAAAAGAGATTAAGGCCAAAAAGAAATTTAGATATACTTTTTTAAAAATTTTCTTGTGGTTTCATTATCCGTTTTTAAATAAAAAATTGGTAAACCAAACTTTTGCAGTTCAATTAAAAAGGCGTTTGGAAATGTTGGGTGCTACTTATATTAAGTTGGGTCAAATACTTAGTTTGAGAGAAGACATTTTACCACCACATATTACGGAAGAACTAAAAAAATTGCTTGACACCCTGCCCGCTTTGCCTTTTGATAGATTTGTTGAAATAGTTGAAGAACAATGGAAGCAACCTTACCACAAAATTTTTAAAAGCATTGATGAGCATCCACTTGGTTCGGCGTCAATAGCACAAGCCCATAAGGGAATATTGAGAACGGGGGAAATGGTTGTAATAAAATTGTTGAAACCAGGTACACGTGAGCTAATTGTTACAGATAGCAAGATAATTAGGTTTATTGGTTCTATAATGGAATGGTTTGTACCTCAAATACAGCCGAAAAATATGTTTTCTGAATTTTGTGAGTATACCAATAGAGAAGTGGATTTTAGGTTGGAGGTAGAGAATGGTGAATTGTTTACAGCTAATTTCCTTAAACATCCAGATGTAATATTTCCGAAAATGTATAGAGAATTTTCTACTTCGGATGTGATTGTGATGGAATTTTTCAAAGGTTATAAACCAGATGCTAAATTGGCCGAAATTCTTAGTGAGGAAGAAAAGGAAAAAGTAGTTGATTTAGGTGTTATGTCTATTATTCAAATGTTGTATAGTGATGGCTTTTTTCATGCGGATTTACATCCAGGCAATTTAATTGTTCTCAAAGAAGGGAATAATATAAAATGTGGTTTTATAGATTTGGGAATGGTGGGCAGGTTTGAAGAAGACACAAGAAAAAACATGCTTTATTATTATAGCAGTTTGGTTGGCGGCGATCCAAATGCATCGGCGAGGTATTTATCTTTAGTTGCCAAAACAACTAAAGACAGTGATTTAGAAGGTTTTAGACGTGAATTTTGTCAGGTGGCCAACAGGTGGCAGCGGTCGCCAAATTTCTCAGACTTCTCACTTGGACAACTAATATTTGAATCTGTTGTTTTAGGTGCTAAGTATAGGTTGTATTTTCCATTAGAATTAGTATTAATGGTAAAAGCTATAGTTACATTTGAGGGTGTTGGAAACGTGATATTACCAAATTTGAACATTGCAAAAGTATCTAAAAAGCATATTCGAAAATTCATTTTGAGTGAGGTAAATCCTATAGATTTCTTTAAAAGTCAATTGTTGAACGCTCCTGAATTATTTGATGTATTGAGTCGAAGTCCGATGGTATTGATGGAAGGATTTAGAAAATTAGAGAAAGGAATGATGGAGAAAAAGGAGAAAAATCAATTAGTTAGTTTAAAACACGTCATATTTGGTGGTTTTTGCATATTAGGTGGGGCAATTATGGCAGCAGCTGGCATTCCATGGCAGGGTTTTGTACCTTTATTTGTTGTTGGTGGTTTAATTGCTATGAAGTCGTAATAAAAACTATGTATTAGTATTAATTTAAGTTGTTAAATAATTTTTTTAAATCAACAACAAAAAACTACATATTATCACCTTCGATGTGCCTTATCCGCCAAATTATGGAGGAGTTATCGATGTGTTTTACAAAATAAAATCGTTACATGCCATTGGAATTAAGATTATTTTGCATTGTTTCAAGTACGGAAGAGAAGAGCAAGAAATTTTAAATGGTTTGTGTGAAGCCGTTTATTACTATGAAAGAAAATTAAATCCAACAAAATTATTTAGTTCGAAACCATTTATTTCAATTACCCGTAACCATCCTGAACTGCTTAAAAATCTCCTTAAAGATGGGCATCCTATTTTATTTGAGGGTCTGCATTCTTGCTTTTTTTTAGACAATAATGCATTGAATCAAAGGTACAAAATGGTTAGAATGCATAATATTGAATGGCAATATTATAAGGGATTATTAAAGGGGGAGAAGAGTTTTGTCAAAAAGCAATATTTTAATTGGGAATTAAAAAAACTTAAATCCTATGAAAGTATTTTGTCTAAGGCAGATAAAATATTAACTATTTCGGGTAAGGATCAATACTATTATAATATTAGATTTCCTGAAAAAACGATTTTACTTAACTGTTTTCATAAAAATGATACCATTAGAAGAAATAATGAAACTAAGCCATTTTGTTTGTATCACGGCAATTTAAGTGTAAATGAAAATGAGCAAGCAGCCTTATTTCTAATTGAAACTTTTAAAGAAACGAATATAATGATTTGTTTTACAGGTAGAAATCCCTCTTATCTTTTAAAAGAAAAAATTAAACAATTTCCAAATTATTCTTTAATCGAAAACCCAAGTGATGAAACGCTAAATGAACTAATAGGAACGGCTAGTGTAAATCTTTTGCCTTTTGTAATTGATGCAGGTGCAAAAATTAAATTGCTGAATGCTTTATTTTTAGGTAATTTTATAATTAGCAACTCCAATTCAGTAGCCGCTTTTTCTTCTCTGCTTATTGAAGCAAATTCGCCAGAGGAATGGGTAGAAAAAACAAATCATTTCATGAATCAAAAGTTTAATGAAATTGATTTAAATAAAAGAGAAACAATTCTTTATAAGAAATATAATAATATTGAAAATGCTAAAATAATAGCAAATCTTCTTCCTTAACTATTTTGCCATCTACACACTTATATATTTCAGCAGGAAATTTTTCAATTAAATTATAATTGTGTGTTGCCATAAAAATAGGCACTTGGGTTTCTTTATGAATACTAAAAAGTAAGGACATAATATCGTCTGATGTTCGAGGGTCCAAATTACCAGTTGGCTCATCTGCCAAAATTAGCTCGGGTTTGTTCAATAATGCTCGAGCCACCGAAACGCGTTGTTGCTCACCACCTGAAAGTTGATAAGGAAATTTGAAGTGCTTGGTTTTCAAATCTACTAATTCAAGCATCTCCATAATTTTTACCTCTCGTTCCATTTTGTTTTTCCAGCCCGTTGCTTGCAAAACAAATTCTAAGTTCTCAAATATGGAACGATCACCCAAAAGTTGAAAATCCTGAAAAACAATGCCTATTTTCCTTCTCAAAAATGGCAAATCATTTCTTTTTAAATTTCTAAGGTCATAACCAGCTACTTTTCCTGTTCCTTCAGTCAATTCTAAATCTCCATACAATGTTTTGAGCAAACTGCTTTTTCCACTTCCTGTTCTTCCTATTAAATAAATAAACTGCCCCTTTTGAACGCTAAGATTTACATCCGAAAGCACTAAATTTTTATTTTGGTAAATATTTGCGTTACAAATCTCTACAATTGGTGTGTCCATACGTTATTTTATCTATACGAAACAAAACTAATCCATTTTTTTTCTTTAAAACATCTTATTTTTGCACTCATGTTAAAAAACGATTTAATACTAAAAGCAGCAAGGGGTGAAAAAGTAGAAAGAACGCCCGTTTGGATCATGAGACAAGCAGGTAGAATATTGCCAGAATATAGGGCAGTAAGAGCAAGTGTTAAAGGATTTAAGGAAATGGTAAAAAGTCCAGAACTGGTTTGTGAGGTTACTTTACAGCCCGTTGATATTTTGGGTGTGGATGCGGCCATTATTTTTTCAGATATTCTTGTAATACCTGAAGCAATGGGCTTAGATTATGAGATGATTGAGGCAAAAGGACCTTATTTTCCAAAAACCATCCAAAATGAAGGAGATCTAAGCCAGTTAAGCACTGACAATATGGCTGAAAAATTGTCTTATGTAACGGATGCAATAAAAATGACAAAAAGTGCCCTTAACGATAGAGTTCCATTGATTGGATTTGCGGGTGCACCATG
The DNA here is from genome assembly GCA_016705125.1 of Bacteroidota bacterium. Classification (GTDB taxonomy): domain Bacteria; phylum Bacteroidota; class Bacteroidia; order Chitinophagales; family JADIYW01; genus JADIYW01. The sequence continues at coordinate 63,408 of JADIYW010000008.1, read as the reverse complement.
GACGATTATGGCCTATATGGTGGAGGGAAGTGGCTCAAAAACATTCTCGAAAGCAAAAAAAATGCTTTATTCTCAACCGCTTTTGTCGCACCAATTAATAGATAAAATAACTATTTCGACCATTCATTATTTAAAAGCTCAGATAGAGGCAGGAGCTGATATTGTTCAAGTTTTTGACTCATGGGCTGGTGTTTTGTCACACGATTTATATGCTACTTTTGCTTTGCCAGCCATTCAAAAAATATGTAATGCAATAACTGAAGTACCTGTTATAATATTTGCAAAAGATGCTCATTATATGTTGCCAGATTTTGCCAATACCAAAGCAAGTGTTATCGGAATGGATTGGACAATGGATATAAAAACGGCTCGACAAATTTATGGCAATAATAAAACGCTTCAAGGGAATGCAGATCCTTGTTTATTGTATGCCGATAAAGATACCATAAGAAGAGAAACCATTAAAATGTTGGAGGCATTTGGCCCACAACGACATATTGCTAATCTTGGCCATGGCGTTTATCCCGATATTTCGGCGGATAATGTAAAATGCTATATAGATACAATAAAGGAATTTAATTTTAAAAATTAAATGGACTAATATTTTTTTGCTATAAATTAAATTCAAAAATTAATACATTTATAGAAAATTAAATATGAAAAAATTTGCTGTTTTTATTTTAGCCCTTCTTGCGTTTTACATTTTAGCTCCAAAATTCGTAAAAAGAGGATTGGTACATAATTTTGCCAATGTAGATGATTATAAGCTATTCAAATCTAATTCTTTAAATAAATCAGCAACTCCAATTCCTTGGACAAACGATGCACTTTACAATACTGTGCAGCCATCATCAGAACTTCTTGATTTTTTTAAAAAAAGAAAAACATGTGCTTTTTTAGTTATAAAAGATGGAAAGGTAAAGTATGAAAAATATGATGAAAACTATACAGAAGAGACTATTTCAGGTTCTTTTTCAATGGCAAAAACAGTAAATGCTTTATTAATTGGCAAATTAATTGAAGAAGGAAAAATAAAATCGATTGAGGATGATGTAAAACAATACGTTCCAGAATTAACTCAAGTTCCGGCAGGAAAATTGACCATAAAAGAAGTTTTAACCATGAGTGCAAATTTTAAATGGTCAGAATCGTATTGGAATATTTTTTCACTCACCGCTGAATCTTATTATGGTAAAGATTTGAAGAAATTAATGGGTAAATTGTCCCTTAAAGAAGATGGGAGTAGAGGAAAATTATGGGATTATCAAAGTTGCTGCACCCAAATTCTTGGATTTATTATCAAAAACACATCTGGAAAATCAATTTCTGATTATGCAAATGAAAAATTATGGCAACCAATTGGTGCTGAAAATGATGCTTTGTGGAGCACTGATGACGAAACTGGTACAGAGAAATCTTTTTGTTGCATAAATGCTACTGCTCGTGATTTTGCTAAATTGGGTTATTTAGTTTTAAACCACGGGAAAGTAAATGGCAAACAAATAATTGATTCGGTTTGGATTAGTCAGATGACAAAACCAGCTACATATTTAAAAATGGGCGTTAATAGCTGCGATTGGTATGGCTACCAGATGTGGGTTGTGGATTATAAAGGACAACAAATACCTTACTTTAGGGGTATTTTGGGTCAGTTTATATTTGTACTGCCCAAAGATAATGCTGTAATAGTGAGGCTTGGAAAAATAATAAAAAAGGATGAACAAGACCCACACCAACAGAATCAAGACATTCGAAATTATATAGAAGCAGGGTTACAAGTGATAAAATAGGTTTTAAGAATGCATAATAATTTAAAAATATGCCAATTTGTCACTTGGAATAGTTTTTGCAATTAATATTTTAATTAAATCATCTATTATGAAAGAATTGATCGAAAAAATCACAAGTAAGGTAGGTATCACACCTGAGCAAGCTACCAACACTATTAATGCAGTGGCAGAGTATGTAAAAGACAAATTGCCTGTACCATTTCACAAAGCTATTGATAGTGCCTTAAATGGCGAGTCTTTAGGTGATGGAATTAAAGCTCAAATCGAAGGATTGGGTGGCAATATCCTTGAAACTGCTGAAGAGCTTAAAGGAAAAGCTGAAGAGTTTGGTGAAAACTTGAAAGATAAACTTTCGGGTTTGTTTGGTGGTGACAAAAAATAACACCTACTTTTTAAAAAAATAAATAGGCAATCAGCAATGGTTGCCTTTTTGTTTTTATAACTTTACTTTTAAAACAAATGGATCAAATATTTGAGCCAAATACAAATTTCCATTATAAATAAGTGTGGTAGAAGCACTACTAATTATATTACCATTATCCTCGAATAATAATTTTTTCTTTCCGCTTACAATATCGATACTATAAGATTGAATGGGAGAGATGCTATTTGGATTAAAGGCATTTATAGCAAATTTCAGTTGGTTTGGATGAACGGAAACCAACAAATCATTTCCATTCCATCGCAGATTGTCCTGTCCATCTAATTGATTTAATGCCGTTTTATTTGACAAAGTATTATCAGCATTAATATCAAAAGTAAAAAGTGCTTTATTTCTCGAGGTAGCCACATATAAAATGCCATTTTTATTTGCCAAACCATTAGGAAATCTTAATTTATTAGCCACTTTTTTCCATTTATTTTCCAAATTACAATAAACAATTGAACCGCCTTCTTGATTAAAAAGTTGCTCATAAACTATATCTCCACCGCCATCATCATTGGTTACATAAAAACTTCCATTAGGCAATACTGAAATAGCATTTGCAGATACCATAATTGGATTTGTAAAATATTGCTCAAATACCAACCTGTCAGGTTGGATTTTATATTTTGCAATTACATCAACTGAATCTATTGCATAGTGCGAAATTACATACAAAAAGGATTCATCCCCATTTTTATAAATGTCAATTCCATGTGGATTAAATACAAAATTGTGTGGTTCACCAATTCTTGGCAAAATGGATGTGCTATCATTTTCACAATTAAGTTGATAGATTTCTCCATTCTCTGTTTGGTTATCTCTTCTTGCCGAACAGGAAACTAAAATTCGAGCTGGCGAAATACTTTCGTCAATTATTATATCTTCGGGACCATTACCTGTTGTTATTTTTGAAATTTTTGAATTTTGATTTAATTCTACCTCTTTTTTACATGCAATTAAGCCTATCAAAAAAAATAAAAAAAAATGCTTTCTCATTTCATTTAATTTATTGGTTTCAAATTTAATTGTATCCCATATTTTGGTTTTAGCGTTACTAGTGGCTGAAACTCAATTTTTTGATTTTCAACATATTCAAAATCAAAATGGTACATCATCATGGCAAGTACAAGCGTAATTTCCCATAAAGCAAAATTATTGCCAATACACATTCTTGGTCCGCCACCAAAAGGATAATAGGCTTTTCTAATGGCTTCTTTATCACCATTTTCTCCAAATCTTTCTGGGTCAAATACCTCAGGGTCTTTCCAAAATTTTGTATTTCGATGTAAATAAAAAGTGGAAAGTAAAACAACATAATCCCCAGGAATTTCAACATCATCTGTTTTATCATTGGCTTTACATTGTCTACTTAAAATATAAGCAGTGGGGTATTTTCGTAGCGTTTCATCCACTACCTGCCTTGTATAAACCAATTTTTTTATACTCTCAATTCCATTAAAACCTTCCTCAAAAATGGGTTTAACTTCTTCTTTTATTTTATTGTAAATTTCTTTATTTTGGCTAATGGCATAAAATGCCCAACTCAATGTATAGCCAGAAGTTTCGTGGCCTGCAACATATATCGTAATCAACTCATCCCGCAATTGCTTTTTCGACATTCCTTCACCTGTATCTTCATCTCTGGAGGCCAAAAGCATTGAAATTAAATCATTCTCTCCCGGATTCTTTTCCTTTTCATCTATAATTTTATAAATAATTTTATCATAGCTTTTTATTAGTGTTGTTGCCTTACCATGGCTTCCATTTATATAAGAAAGTGGAATAAAAAAAGGCCTTCGAATTCTTTTTACAATGTGTTCTTGAATATCGACAAAACTTTTTTGCATATATATAAGCTCTTCATTTTTTTTCATACCAAGTAATGTCTGAATGGCAATATCGGATGTAAGCGCCATCATTTCTTGGTCAATAAAAGTAGAAGTGTGGTTGGTTCTACTTTTTAAATCTTTAATGTGTTCCAATGCAATTTCGTACATTAATCCAAGCATCCCTTCCAATCTCTTTTTGTGAAATGCTGGTTGTGCAAGTCTTCTTTGGTGCAACCACGATTCACCATCATTGGTTAGTAGTCCATTTCCAAGCGCCATACTTAGTTGGTGCATCGCAAAGTCTTTTGTGTAATTTTTGTGATTTAGTTGTAGTACCTGTGCAAAAACTCCTGCATCACGAGTAACGAATATTTTTTTCGGACCTAATTTTAAATAGTAACAATCGCCTTCTTCTTCAAATGATTTTTTTTGAAAACCTAGTGGATCTTTGGCAAAAAGCTTTGCTCTTTCTATGTTTTGAAAAAAAGTATAGTTCTTAGATTTATTTGCGACTGAATTATCCATAATTTTTTTTACAAATTAACTTATTTTTTTTTAATTTTATGCTACAATGGAAATATTTATTGCTTCATTTCAGTCAGCCGATTATTATAAAAGTATCGAATTAAGGTATTTAATTTTAAGAAAACCATTGGGAATGGTTTATACTCCAGAACAACTGGCTGAGGAGTATGACCAATTTCATTTTGTAGCCAAAATTAACCAAGATATTGTAGGCGTAATTGTACTTCAAAAATTGGAAAACAATATAGCTAAAATGAGACAGGTGGCGATAGATGCTAAACTTCAAAGAAATGGAATAGGTGCAAAATTGGTTGCTTATGTCGAAAATTGGTGTAAATCAAATGAAATAAATTTAATTACTCTACATGCCCGTGAGAACGCCATTCCGTTTTATGAAAAATTGAATTACTATACAGTTGGAAATCCATTTGTTGAAGTAGGAATAAACCATTCTGAAATGGAAAAGAAAATGAATTAGAAATTTTAGTATCTAGGATTTTCTTTAAATCGCTTTGCCAATTCTCTTACTGCATCACCAACCATTTTTTCCATCATGTTTTTTAGTAAAAAAGATTGAAAAGGAAGGTCTAAAATAGGGTCAAATTCGATTGTATAATCCAATCTACATTTTCCACTTTCCAAAGGGAGGAAGTGCATTTGTCCAATATGATTTTTGATTGGAGTAGCGCCAGCAGTAATTTTATATTCAATAAAAGAAGGTTCATTGTACTGTGTAATTGTTTCCTCAAATACAAGTGGAAAATTGGTAATTCTTCTTACGCTTCCAATTCCATTCGCATTGCGCGGGTCGATGCTATTAACCACTCTTTTAAATGCGCCAGGATATATTTTGGACAAACTTTCATGATTGCTAAAAAAACCAAATACAATGGAAGGAGGGACTTCAAAATCTTGAACAAATCTAATTTTTACCCTTTGGTTGAAAATCATTAATTATACTTTTCAGATTGCTTTTTTAAACCAAAAATTAAAGCCTCTTCAAGTGCTAATTTTACAACCTTACCTAAATAGGGAACCTTTGATTCAAATTCTATGGAATAATCTAAAACCGTTTTGCCATTCAACTCACTAAATTCCATTTTTCCAAGGTGATTTCTAATGGGTGCGTCGTTTGAAATTCTATATTCTATTAATTTATTTGGGATAAATTCTGTTATGGTCTCTTCAACGGTAATTGGAAATACTGTAATTCTTCTTACAGATCCTAAACCATTTGGAAAATCGGGGTTAGATCCTTTCTTTATGCGCAAAGTTTCCCCAGGAAATAATTCGCCTACATTTTCATGGTCAGAAAAATAATCAAAAACTTCACCAATTGATGCATTAAAGATTTGTTTCACATGTAGCATTTCCATAAAAAAGGAATTTTTACAAAATTGGTAAAATAAAATGGAAAATAATATATATAATTTAATATTTAATATAAAAACAATTTAAATTTATGTTAAACTGTATTATAAGCTTAAATTTGATAAAAATCTTCAAATAAAACTTCCTTGTTTTTTAAATAATCGAATTCATAAATATTCAATTTTCCTTTTTTGTTTAAGCTTACAATTGTTGTACATCGGGTGCCATAAATAGGGGATTTGATAAAAATGGGCGATAATATTTTCTCCATATCAATACCAATTCCAGTATCAGGCAAAAGGGTTTTATCAAACTGTTTTTTTGTTTGCATACAAGAAATAAGCAATTGATTATCAATATTTTTATTTAATAAAGCGCCTTTAAAGTTTGATTTTACTGCCTCTACTTTTGGCCACTGAGAATCGAGAGATGCATTACTTAGGCCATAAATGCCGCTTTGCAATGGTTTTATTTCTTTTTCATAGCTATTCATAAAATAGAGTTCTTGAAAAGTGCCACAAATTAAGTTGAATCCGTTATAAGTATGACATTTGGGTTTCAATTCATTTAAAAAATCAATGGTACTTAATTTGCCTTCCATAAATTCGACGATGATATTTCCTCTAGATTTTACATTTTCATTTAGGTTTTTTGGGTCTCTAATGTTGGTAATTGCTGAAAATTTTCCATTTTTTGATACGGCCAACCAGGTGCCACCAGCTTGTAAATCTTTTCCGGCATAAAAATCAGTGTCAGGCCATAAAGACAAACTCTTTGTTGGTCGATTATAAAACTCATCTCTATTGGCTAGAATAATCAAGGGATAATCAGCATGAGCATCGATACCTAAAACAATAAGGCACATTTTTTGATATATTTATTTCAATTAAATAAAAAAGCATTCAAAATAAACAACATTTTTTGTAATTTTATGTTTCTTTAAAGGTTTATTCATCAATTATGGGCTTGAACAAAAGGTTTTTAATTTATTTTATGGTTTTTCTGACTTTTTTTTCTTGTAAAAAAGAAAAAAGTGAAAGTAATTTAGATTTTAATTATGCCTATTTTCCTTTGGAGGAAGGAAATTTTATAAGTTATAATGTTGATAGTATAAATTATAACGATTTTTCTACGCCAGTTTTGGTTACCCGAAATAATTACCAAATTAAAGAGGTGGTAGCTGATGAATTTATAGATTTGGAAGGAAGGGTAAGCCATAGAATTGAACGATTTTATAGAAAGTCGAATGATGAAGATTGGGCGGTGCTTAATGTGTATTATGCAACCATAAATGAAAGAACTGCTGAGAAAATTGAAGAAAATCAAAGATTTATAAAATTAGTTTTTCCAGTTGGGGAAGGAAAGCAATGGTTGGGAAATAAATTTATCGACCCTTCTGATGAATTGGTTTTTTTAAAAGATTGGAAATATGAAATGAAGGATGTCAATAAGCCTTTAATATTTGGTTCATTAAAATTCGATTCTACTTTGGCAGTTTTACAACAATATGATTCTTCTGCAATTAATATAACCTCCTCTATAGAAAAGTATGCTAAAAATATTGGATTGGTTTATAAGGAATTGAGGTTTTTGAAATCTCAAAATAATTTCGGATTACCATGGGAAGAAAGGGCAGAGCAGGGCTATATTTTGAGAATGTCGATAATTGATTATGGTAAGGAATAGTGTTTTTCTTTTTCTATTTCTTTTTCAAGTTTCCTTTATTTATAGTCAAGTACAATCAACCAAACAATATCTTTTATATTTAGACACAAAGGATTACGAGGAATTTGCTTCAAAAAGGCAAATAAATCAAGGAAATATTTCATTGAATGATTCTTTAGATTGCCCAATCAAACGCTTGTATTTTTCGATACTAGCAAAAAACAATATTAATGTAATTGGTCATTCGAAATGGTTAAATGCTATTGCTATTTCAATAGATGAAAGTCAAGATATAGATAATATAAAAAATTTACCTTTTATCCTCAAATACGAATATTTGAGTGAAATAAAAGATATTAAAAACGAAAATTCAATTCAGGACAATTTAAAAACTACTTTTTCAGAAACACTAAAACCTGAAACTCAGTTGAAGATGGAAAATGGCACCTATTTACACGAAAATGGATTTAAAGGAAAAGGAATTACAATAGCCATTTTAGATGGAGGATTTTCTGGTGCAGATACAAATATTGCATTTATGAAACTGAGAATGGAAGACAGAATCAAATATACCTATGATTTTGTGGAGGAAGACAATAATCCTTTTCATGGAAGTGATCATGGGGCGAATTGTTTTTCAATAATGGCAGCTCAAAAACCAAGCAATCTATTAGGTTCTGCACCAGATGCAAACTATATATTATTAAGAACCGAAGACACAAAATCGGAACAAAAAATAGAAGAATTCAATCTCGTTCGAGGTTTAGAATTAGCGGATAGTTTAGGCGCAAAAATTGTAAATATTTCCCTTGGTTATTATAAATTTGACAATAATTTGGGGTCTTATAATTGGGAATCATTAACGAAACAGGAGTCTATTTCGCAGATAGGTGTTGAATTAGCAGCAAAAAAGGGAATCCTAGTTGTAGTTAGTGCCGGTAATGAAGGAGATGAGCAATGGCGATATCTTGGATTTCCTGCCAATGCAGCTGGTGCGCTTACTGTGGGTTCAGTAGATAATAGTGGAATGCATTCCTACTTCAGCTCTGAAGGTTACCCAAATCAAACCATTATAAAGCCAGATTTAGTTGCATTGGGAGAGGATGTATTTCTTAGAGAAATTGATGATGAAATTGAAATAGGAAATGGAACTTCTTATGCTTGCCCAATCATTGCAGGTTTGTCTGCATGCCTTTGGCAAGCCTTTCCAGCGCTAAAAGCAGAAGATATAATTGAAATTTTACAAAAATCGGGAGATCAATATTTTCAACCTGACAGGTTGAAAGGATATGGATTGCCAAACTACAAAACAGCCTTTTTTTTGGCAAGCAGAAAAATATTTAACACTCCTATTCCTACGCAATGGACTATTTTACCAAACCAATACGAAGCCGAATTATTTTTATTTATACCTGATACTAACCAGAATGGGACTTTGAATGTTACAAATGGAATTGGAAAAAATATTTATCACAAAAAGATAGAACAAGCAACACAATATATTTATGATATTTCAGATGTATCTTCCATACCCGGATTTTATATTTCAACAATAATTACGAATAAAGCCGTTATCCATCAAAAATTAATAAAGAGGTAATCCCTTTTAATACCATTGTTTTAAGTTTATTACCTTATTTTATCCTTCAAATCTCATATTTATGTCCAATATTTTTAAGTGTTTTTTATTATTTTCTCTTTTTATTTTTACTAGCAATTTATTTGGACAAAAGAAATTCTCTATCAGTGGATATTTAAAGGATGAATCAAATGGAGAAAGTTTAATTGGGGCAACCGTTTCTGTTGCAGACACCACTGGAAGAGGGACAGCCACAAATGTTTATGGTTTTTATTCTCTTAGTTTGCCTGAGGGTAAATACATAATAAATTTTTCATACGTTGGATTTGCTACAATTGCAAAAGAGGTGATTTTAGATCATGATTTGGAACTTAATTTGGCAATGGGTGCTGGTGCCACTTTGATGGAAGAATTTGTAGTAACACAGGAGCGTTTAGATAAAAATGTGTCTTCTACTGAAATGGGTACTGAAGAGTTGACAACGGATAGAATAAAGTCGATACCTGCATTTATGGGAGAAGTAGATATTATAAAGGCTTTGCAACTATTGCCAGGTGTTCAGGCTGCGGGAGAAGGAAATAGCGGTTTATATGTACGAGGTGGAGGACCTGACCAAAATTTGGTACTTTTGGATGATGCGATTGTATATAATACAGGACATTTATTCGGATTTTTTTCTGTTTTTAATGCAGATGCTGTAAAGTCAACTACCCTAATAAAGGGAGGAATGCCAGCATCTTATGGAGGAAGAATTTCATCTGTTATTGATATCAGTATGAAGGAAGGAAATAACAAAAAATTTGCTTTTGAAGGTGGAATTGGTTTAATATCTTCAAGATTTACATTAGAAGGGCCAATTAAAAAGGACAAAAGCTCATTTCTGATATCGGCTCGAAGAACTTATGCATTTGATTTGGCTCAGCCGCTCATAAAAAAAACAGATTTTGCAGGTACTAATTATAATTTCTATGATTTAAATTTGAAATGGAACTATATTTTTTCTCAAAAGGACAGGCTTTTTGTAAGTGGTTATTTCGGTCGGGATGTGTTTGTGTATAATTCAAATAAAAATGCGACTAGCATAAAAATTCCTTGGGGAAATGCGACTTCTACCGTTAGATGGAATCATTTATTTAACGACAAATTATTTATGAATACATTATTTGTCTTTAATAATTATAAGTTTAAATTTCAAGGAGCACAAGAAGATTTTTCGTTTGAAGCCAATTCAGGTGTAAGAGATTTTAATTTGAAATTTGCGTTCGATTATTTTGCGAATCCCAAACACCAAATTAAATTTGGTTATGACTATACTTTTCATACATTCACACCCACTACAGCATCTGCTAAATCAGGAGAGACCAGTTTTGAGAGTAATCAATCCAAAAAACATGCTCATGAAATGGCTTTGTACGTTTCCGACGAATGGGATATTTCTACAAGAGTTAAATTGGATTATGGTATTCGCTTAAGTTTGTTTCAACATACTGGTCCATTTACGGAATATGTTGGTGGGGCAATAGCGCCAGATACCATTGTTACGCCTGTTTTGCAACCTTTAAAAACATATGCCTTTCCAGAACCTCGGTTTGCATTGCGAGTAGGAATTGACGATCAAAGTTCATTTAAAACTGGACTAACCGCTAATGCACAATATGTACACTTGGTTTCAAGTAGCAATAGCACTTTGCCAACAGATGTTTGGGTGCCGAGTACGCGTAACGTAAAACCGCAATTGGGTTTACAATATTCAGCTGGTTATTTTAGAAATTTCAAGGATAATACTTATGAAACTTCAGTTGAGGTTTATTATAAAGAAATGTGGAATCAAATCGAGTTTGGTGATAGCTATGTACAAGAATTGAATGAAGACATAGAAAAAGGATATGTTTTTGGTAGAGGTCGCTCGTATGGCTTGGAATTATTTGTAAAAAAGAGAGTGGGTAAAATAAATGGATGGGTAGGTTATACTTGGTCAAAAACAACACGTCAATTTGACAACTTAAATGAAGGCAAAACATTCTCTGCAAGGTTTGATAGAACACATGATGTATCTGTAAATTTGGTTTATGATATTAACAAACATTGGTCATTAGGTGCCACTTGGGTTTTCGCTACTGGAAATGCCTTTACTTTACCAACAGAGCGATATTTTATTGAATTTGGAATAGTAACAGGTTATGGAGAAAGAAATGCGTATCGTATGCCTTCTTATCATAGGATGGATTTTTCAGTAACTTGGAAACCTAATCTGAAACCCCAAAAGCGATTTAAATCGAGCTATAATTTTAGTATTTACAATGTTTATAATCGAAAAAATACCTATTTTATTTATTATAAAGTAGAAGGAGATGTAATTACTGGTGATTTAACAACAAAAGCCATTAAAGTATCTATTTTTCCTATTATCCCTTCTATTACTTGGAATTTTAAATTTTAATAATGAAAAGATATATATATTTCTCTTTAATCCTACTTGCAATAAGTTTTATTTTGGTATCATGTGAAACAGAAATTGTAGTAGACTTGCCCCAACCTACTGATAAAATTGTGGTAGAAGGACATATTGAAAATGGATTGCCTCCATATGTTTTGCTTACCAAAAACCAACCTTTTTTTGGCGGAATTGATTTAAACGATATAGGTAAATATTTTGTAAGAGGTGCTAGAATTTGGGTTTCAAACGGAACAGATTCAGTAAAATTACAAGAATATGACAAGTCAGTTTTAGCATTATTACCTGATTCAATTGTAATTGCTCTTGCTGCAGAATTTGGTTTAAACATCACATCGGTAGAAGAATTTCCTGATATTTCCATTTATACAGTTCCTATAAATAAATTATTTTTGGGAGAAATAGGAAAAACATATTCGCTTAGGGTAAAATCTGGCAATACAACACTTACCGCTGTTACAACCATACCAGGTTTGGTTAATTTTGATTCCCTTTTTGTTATACCTCATCCAAATATTGAAAATGATACTTTAGTGAGATTGAAAGGACATTTAAACGACCCGGCTCAATTGGGAAATTATTATAGGTATTTTACTAAAGCAAATAGCGGCCCATGGCTAACGGATTTCGGAACCGTATTTGATGATGCTTTTATAAATGGCAAATCATTTGATATTCAAATTCCAAAGGGAATTGATTTATCCGATAAAGATGATATTTCATTTGACCCAGAAACCTTTGGATTTTGGAATAAAAAAGATACCTGCTATGTTCGTTTAGCCGTTATAGATAAGCCACACTATGATTTTTGGCGCACACTTGAAAACGAAGAAGCCAACCAAGGCAGCCCATTTGGGACAGCTACTAAGGTTTTGTCAAATGTTTACGGCAAAGGCGGATTAGGAATTTGGGGTGGATATGGAAGTAGCTATAGTGTTTATGTTCCGAGGTAAAATGGACTCAAATCCCCTTCAATAATTCCATTTTCATTTTTTTGTTTATGCAATTTTCCCCCAACCAAATGCCAAAGGAAATTTTGCTAAATGCTACTGAATCGCCTGATTTTTCTATTGTTTTCCCATTTTTTATCAGAAAAGAATTGCCTTTTCCATCATAAAAGACATCAAAAATATCGTTATTACGAGCACCTTCTCTTTTTATTGCCTTTAATAAATCATCCAATGTCCCTCTGTGATTTTCCAACTCCTTTCCAGCAGTATTTTTGTACATATCTAGCATGAATTTGATAAATATATCCGTTGTTACGAAGGAAGTTGTCAATTTTAATCGAATCAATTTAATAAAACGCTCGCCAAAAATTTCCTTTTCATTTTTTGGTTTTTCTGCAACATAAAATGCCAATTCATAAGGTTTTATAAAGGCAATATTGAATTGGCTTTTGCCAATAAATTGCATATTTTGATGCTCTATTTTTAGCATTTTGGGAAATGTATCCTTTTCAAAAAGTCCCATTTTGTTTCTTTATTTATTTTCCAATCCTTTTAATAAATCTGCTCTCAAAACATGTGGTTCTTTCGAATCGTCAAACCAAATTCCAAAAATCTTATTCGCAAATTCGAGTGCATTTTGGGCTTTATATATTTCAACTCCATTTTTAAAGATAATCATAAAGCCAGTATCTAACCAAGCAATATCAAAAAAATCATTTTTTTGAGCACTCACTGATTCCATAGCTAAGGCTATTTCTTCCATTATTTTTTCACTACCCTCAATTGGTTTCCATACTGATTTTACCATTCCTTCCGACAAAATTTTAGATATAAAAGAACCTGTTCCAATCGACATTAACAAATGCATTCTTATCAATCTTGAAATATTTGAGGTATAAGTTTCGAGAGCAGATATTTTAAGTGAAGTACTATAAAATGCGCCGACATAAATATTTACAAAAAGCAATTTTCTGATGCCAGTACCAACTAAAAGCAATTTTTGATTTTCTACAATTAATTCTTCTGGTAAATCCGTTCCTTTTACATCCATAATTTTAATTAAACAGAGAAAACAAATGTAAGTTAAATTCCTTTATATCATTTCCTCTTTTTATTTTTAGATATAAAAAATTCTTGTCTTTATCTTCCAAAATACCTAAAATTTCTTTATAATTTAATTTTTCAATTGGAATGCCATCTATCACCAGAATTTCATCTTCGGCTTGCAAGCCATAAATATATGCTGGCGTATAAGGTACAACATTCCCTATGAAAAATCGTTCATATTTGGGTTCTTCTGCTCTTATTTCTATTCCTGTTCTATTAAATACGAATGGTTTTTTATAATTAATATTCTTTTTCAAATAAAGGGCATTTTCTGCTAGGTTAAAAGTTAATAAAAATCGATTTAAAACACCCATTCCGATACTTCCATTTCTAGTGTCTTTAATCAAAATTCCTTTTAATGAATTTTCATCTGGATAAGCAGTAAATATATTTTCTAACTGAAATTTTCCAATTTGAAAACGTCTATTTTGGCCTATAAACCCTGATATTAATCCATTTAACCCGACACCTAAATTGGCATATACAAAATTATTAGGATATTGAATGAAACTGTCGGTTCCAACCACTAAACTTATTGGCTTGGATTCTCCTAAATCTATCAATAACTTGATCGGAAATTTTTTTTGATCATCGAATGCCATTTCACAATTTATAAATGGTTTATCATTATCAAAAACGATTTTAATTTTTTCGCTTTTTTTTGGAGCTACAAAATTTGCAGGATTCGAAAAAATGATTTTTTGTTTCTGAAAATTGATTTGAACAATAAGAGATTTAAAAATATCGATACCCAAAATGCCGTCTATTTTTTCGCCAAAAAATGGGGAAATATCCATGTCAGATTTATTTATTCCTACAATAGAAATATTTGAGCCTATTACCTTACCTAATTTAACCTTATTTTGAATTGAAATAAAGCCAAAATTACTGACTCCATTTCCCCAGCCATTTATTTCAAATGCTCTTTGATAAGATTTTTCCAATGGATTATTTATAGAGTCATCTATAAAAAGAAGTGTATTTTTTGAACCTGAATCCAATATAAATGATAATTCCCTAGAATCATTGATGCTTAATTTTAAAATAATTAAGTTGTTAATTGTTTTGAAAGGAATAGAGAATGTATTATTTATTTCATCATCCAAATAAAAGCCAATTCGATTTTGAGCAAAACTATAACTTATTAGAAAATATAAAAGAATGACTATTAATAATCTTTTCATTTCATAAATCTAAGCATTTAATTTTAGCTTTAAAAATATTGGTCTATTGTATTTTGCAATCAATTATTTTATTATATTCGTAAAAAATAATAAAATGAAAAATAAAATATTTTTAGTAATAATGCTTTTTCCTTTCTTCCTTGTAACATCATGTAAAGAAAATAAATCATCTAATGCGAATCAGAAATTTGAATATTCTGAGGAATTTGAGAAGAAATTGCAAGAGCAACTTATTTTGGTGGAGGATGGCGGAACGGTAGAAATACCTGCAGGAAACTATTTATTCAAAAAGGCACTTTCTGTGGAAGGAAAAAACAATATTACCATAAAAGGAGCAGGGAAGGATAAAACAATTTTGTCATTTTTGGGTCAAACAGATGGAGCAGAGGGATTGAATGTTTCAAACTGTAATAATATTGTGATTGAAGATTTTACTATTCAAGATGCGAAAGGAGATAACCTTAAAATTAAGGGTTGTGATGGTGTAAAGGTTTTAAAAATGAATTCCACTTGGACTACAGGTGCTGATACATCGAATGGAAATTATGGTTATTACCCTGTGGAATGTAAAAATGTATTGATCGAGGATTGTGAAGTTTCCTATTGCGCCGATGCGGGTGTTTATGTGGGGCAATCTACAAATGTAATCGTTCGTAAATGCTATGCTCATCATAATGTAGCAGGTATTGAAATAGAAAATTGTATCAATTCTGATATTTATCAAAATAAAGCAGAAAATAATTCGGGTGGTATTTTAGTTTTCGATTTGCCTAAATTGTTTCAAGCTAATGGAAGAAATGCAAGGGTTTGGGACAATGATTGTATCAATAATAATTTTAAAAATTTTGCTAAACCGGGCAGTATTGTAGCTATGATTCCACCAGGGAGTGGAATGATTATTATGGCAACAGATTCGGTAGATATATTTAATAATCGATTTACAGACAATAAAACAATTGGTATTGGAATTGTTAGCTATTTTATCACAGGAAAACCAGTTAACGATACTGCTTATGGCCCGTACTGCCATACCATATATATTCACGACAATATTTTTAAACGTAAAGTAATGATTCCAGATTTGACCTCCGAATTGGGAAAATTGATTACTGGAGGATTTAAAAGTTCGATGGATATAATTGTTGATGGTTCGGCAGATCCAAAAATAAGAGATGAAAATGGACAGGTGCCAGCAGATAAAAAAATATGTATTCAAAACAATGGAGATATTAAGTTTGGGAATGTAAATTTTTGGCAAGTAAAAGATCAAAAGGATGTGTTTAATCATTTAGATAGAGATATTTCAAAATTTGATTGCACCCACACCAAAATAATGGGTAATAATACCAAAATAGACTAGGGAATGGGTAGAAAAATTTGGTATGTTTTTGTTCTTAATCTTTTCTCCTTGTTCTTTGTTCAATGTGGAAAGGAGGATGGAAGTGTAAACTTGGATATAAATAAAAAAGCGTTTGACAAACTTTCGCAGTATCATTTTTTTAAAGGGAAAATAAGCGATTTATTGCCAAATGAAGGTGTTTTGCCTTACGATTTAATCACACCATTATTTACAGATTATGCACACAAAAGCAGATTTGTTTGGATGCCACAGGGGAAAACAGCCAAATATTCAAAAGATGAAGTACTTGATTTTCCAATTGGCACAGTTATTATAAAGAATTTTTATTACCCAAAGGATTTTAATGCACCCAATGGTCCAAGAAGTATAATGGAAACCAGATTGTTAGTAAGGCGAGCAGATAAATGGGATGCACTGAGTTATGTATGGAATAAGGAACAAACAGAGGCGGATTTAAATATTGTAGGCGATAATATAAAAGTAGATTGGAAAAATTTGCAAGGAGAAATGATGCATACCGAATATGCAGTACCTAATAAAAACCAGTGTAAAAACTGCCATAGTTTTAATGCGGAATTAGTGCCAATTGGCCCAAAAATTAGAAATTTGAATCACGATTTTGCTTATTCTGAAGGCAAAAAAAATCAATTAGATAAATGGACTGAGTCTGGATATTTATCAGGATATATTGCAGCCGATAATCAGCAAAATAAATTAACAGATTGGGAAAACAAAGGTGCTAAATTAGATGATAGAGCAAAATCCTATTTAGAAGTGAACTGTGCACATTGCCATAGGAGAGAAGGCTCTGCAAATACATCAGGATTGTATTTATTGGTATTGGATAAAAATCCAGAAAGTTGGGGCATTATGAAAAGCCCCGTTGCAGCCGGAAGAGCGAGTGGCGATTTTTTATATGATATTTTACCAGGACATCCAGAGCAATCGATTATGCCCTACAGAATGAATAGTACCGACCCCGAAATTATGATGCCCGAATTGGGCAGACGCCTAATTCATAAAGAAGCAGTTGAATTAATCAATGCTTGGATAAAGGAGATGAAGTAATGTTATTTGAATATTGTATTCAATAGCAAAAAGTTTCTCATTTATTGGTAGGTTGCTATGTAGTGTTTGGGGATTTTATTATGGTGGGAAATGTTAGCGGCTGGTCTTTACTTCTGTAGTCATGTGATAAATCGATTCGCCTTCGTTCGGTCCTGTGAAAAAGTCGGTGAAAAATGCTTCGTCAACATCAGGTCGCTTATTAAGTTGATAGCAAACTTCATTTATCTTTTTTAAGTCCCAGAAGTCAGGCTTGAGTTTAATATTTATAAAAACTGTTTCAGTAGAATTATTAAAAAATGTATCCTTTTGAATTTTAGAAGTAACACTTTCAGCAAAGGGTTCTTTTTTGAATTCAGTGATTAACCACTGAATCTTTTTGTCACTCATATCATTAACTTTAACAATAACTGTTCTCAAAATGTCTGGTCTATATTGAAAACCAATTTGAGAATTTATTCTTAGTAAGCAATCAAAATTTTTCCTATCGGAAAAACTGTCGCTCAGAATAAATTCCTTCAATTCACTTGGTTTGAACTTTAGTTTCATGCTTTCACTAATTACTTCAAACTGATTATTTATATAGTGATAAACCGCAATTGGTTTGACTGTAAAATGGAAGTTGGTATCAGTGGTTTTGTTGCCATTTTCTAAAATGTGAAAGTCAACAAATGTGTTTAGAGAGTCCCACTTAATTGATTTTATGAATGCAGTGTCGTTAAAATCAATAGTGGTCCTTGTAGTTGCGTTCGTTTTATTACCGTATGAATTACAGCAAGAAACCAGCATGTAGGTCAAGGTGGAAATTATCCCAAGAAAAATGGTTAATCGTTTTTTCATTAAGTGTATGTTTGAGATTGCGATGTTATACCAAATATAAATACAAAATAGTCCATTCTGCTAGTTCTTTTTTACCAATTGCTTACGCCAGTTCGCTGACGCTCGTGTTTTCTTCAAAAAATAGTTTCGTATCTATTTGATATGCAACGATTTTTTTACTTCGTCAGTTCGCACTTTGTGCTCGGGTCATTTTCTTGGCAAAAAATAAAGTCGCATTTATGGCCCATTTTATAATTATGTTTGGTATTACCTTGTGGTGTTGTGTATAAAAGTATTTTATTTCTATGCTCATAGGCTTTTTTAGTTTTTACACCAAATTTATAAAATTTTGATGTTTTTTAGCATTTTAAATTGCTCGTAAAATATTATCCTCAATTCGTTTTTCCACATCAGATTGATCCGCTTTTACAAATTGTTCACCACATACTTTTTCATATAATTCTATGTATTTATTGGAAATGGTATCTACCCATTCATCGCTCATTTCGGGTACGGTTTGTCCTTCTTTTCCCATAAAATTGTTTGCAATTAGCCATTCTCTTACAAATTCTTTGGATAATTGCTGCTGAGGCCTACCATTTTTCAAATTTTCAAAATAGCTTTCGGCATAAAAATATCGGGAGGAGTCGGGCGTATGTATTTCGTCCATCAGATAAATTTCGTTTCCTATTTTTCCAAATTCATATTTCGTATCTACCAAAATCAATCCTCTTTCTGCTGCCATTTCTTGCCCTCTCTGATATATTTTTCGGGTAAAGGCTTCTATTTTAAGGTAATCCGCTTCTGAAACAATGCCCTTTTCAATTATTTCTTCACGAGAAATATCTTCGTCATGTCCTTCAGATGCTTTTGTGGTAGGCGTGATTATTGGATGTTCAAAAGCCTGATTTTCAATCATTCCATCTGGCATTTTTACACCACAAAGCATCCTTTCACCCGATTTGTAAGTGCGCCAAGCATGGCCTACCAAATAGCCACGTATGACCATTTCTACCTTAAATGGCTCACAAATTTTGCCAATACTTACATTTTCATCAGGTACACTTAGTATCCAATTGGGCAAAATATCTTGGGTGGAAGCCAAGAATTTAGCCGCTAATTGATTTAAAACTTGGCCTTTATAAGGAATCGGTTTTGGCAATACAACATCAAAAGCCGAAATTCGATCAGTTGCCACCATTACTAATAATTTGTTGTCGATATTATAAACATCCCTTACTTTTCCTTTATAAAAACTTACCTGCCCTGGTAGTTCGAAATTTGTTCCTTTTATAGCCACTTTTTCTGTATTTTAATAGGTTTTTTCCTTTTTTAATGCTTCAATTTCCGAATCTACTTCGAAAGCTTTTATTATTTCTTTTACTAATCGATGCCTCAATACATCCTCATCGGTCAATTTTAAAATGCCAATTCCTTTTACATCATTCAATAATTGGGTCGTTTTGTACAATCCCGATTGGTGATTCCTTGGTAAATCAATCTGCGACAAATCGCCTGTGATAATGCATTTTGCACTTGGACCAATCCGTGTTAAAAACATTTTTAACTGAAGGGTAGTGGCATTTTGTGCCTCGTCTAAAATCATAAATGCATTGTCAAGCGTTCGCCCACGCATATACGCAAGTGGCGCTATTTCAATTATGCGGTTAGTCATAAAATAGGCCAATTTATCGGCAGGAATCATGTCGTCCAAAGCATCATAAAGTGGGCGTAAATAGGGATCAATTTTTTCTTTTAAATCGCCAGGCAGAAAACCTAAGTTTTCACCCGCTTCCACTGCAGGCCGCGTTAATATTATTTTTTTAACCCATTTATTTTTAAGTGCTCTTACTGCTAAGGCCACAGCGGTATATGTTTTTCCCGTTCCGGCAGGTCCAATTGCAAAAACAATATCATTTTGTTCACACGATTCGACCAATCTTTTTTGATTTTTGGTTTTAGCTCTTATTAAATTACCATTTACACCATGAACTAATACATTATCTTTAAATTCAGGGAAATTGGTGTCATAAGGATTCGAACCGCCTAAAATTTCAATAAGATGTCGATCTGATATTTTACCATATTTTTCAAGATAATCAACGATTTCGCTCAATTTTAACCTAAAAATTTCAATGTCCTCATCGGCACCTGCTACCATCACCTTGTTTCCACGTGTGGCAATTTTTAATCGACCAAACTCTCTAGTAAGTATCTTCAATTTTGAATTATTGTTACCAAATAGTTCAATTGGATCAATTGTTTCTAACTTAATTACTATCTCACTCAATTTTTTTTATTTTTACACTGTAAATTAAAAAGTGCCAAAATAAAGATGTCAATTATTACTTTAACAACCGATTTCGGCGAACTAGATTACTATGTTCCTTTGTTTAAAGGTTCAATATTGCGCTCTTGTCCTTCGGTAAAGTTAATAGACATATCTCATAAAATACAACCCTTCGATATCAACACGGCTGCCTACATTGTTAAGAACTGCTTCGAAAGCTTTCCACCTAAGAGTTTGCATATCATTAGGGTTGGTGAAAATTCTTCTGACAATCAGCGTATTATGGCCGTAAATTACCGAGGTCATTACTTTATAGGGCCTGACAATGGGGTGCTTTCTATGATATTTGAAGAATTACCAACATTAGTAATTGCGGTGGACAAAAACATGATTTCATTGCCAAATATGGATGAATATTATTGTCGAGCAATTAAAAATTTTGTTTTTAAGGGAAATATTAGCGAGATAGGCTATTCTGTTGTTGACTTTGAAAGAAAAATTTTGCTTAAATCTGTCATCTATCCCAATTATTTAGTCGGAAATATTATGCATATCGATAATTATGGTAATTTAATATCGAATATTTCAAAAGAAGATTTTGAAAAAGCAGTAGATGGTCGTAAATTTGCTATTCATTACCGCAGAATGGAAACAATTGAAGAAATTGTAAATGATTATAGCGATGTAGAGGGAGGTGAAAAGCTAGCTATGTTTAATTCATTAGGAAATTTAGAGATAGCAATAAATGGGGGCAAAGCAAACGAACTTTTTGGAATAAATATTGGAGATGCAATTAAAATAGAATACAGGTAATGATAACAAGAATAGTGAAATTAACTATAGACCCTGAAAAAACGACTTATTTTTTTGATGAAATAATACCTTTTCAAGCCAAAATAAGACAACAACCAGGATGTTCTTATCTTGAGTTTTTCCAAGATATTAATACTAAAGGAATCATTTTTACTTATAGCAATTGGGAATCAGAGGACGATTTAAATAATTATAGGCAAACAGAATTATTTGATACTGCTTGGAGTATGGCTAAAAAACTTTTTGTGGCAAAACCAGAAGCATGGTCGATTGAAAGTGTAAAGAAATTTGTATAAATGAAAAACAAAGACTTAAATTTAGAGCACTACACTATTTTTATCGACCCATCATTACAACGATTGGATGATTTAATTACGAAAAAAAAATACACATCCATTTTTGTTTTGGTTGACGAAAATACTAAAAAGCATTGTTTGCCCAAATTACCAGTAAAAGCATTTCAGTTAATAGAAATCTCATCAGGTGAATCTTTTAAAAACCTACAAACATGTGGTGAAATATGGGATTTTCTTTTGAAAAATGGAGCAGATAGAAAATCATTATTTATAAATTTAGGAGGTGGTGTGATTGGCGATATGGGTGGATTTGCTGCATCTTGTTTTAAAAGAGGAATGGATTTTATTAATATTCCTACCACTTTATTAAGTCAAGTGGATGCTTCAATAGGTGGAAAATTGGCTATAGATTTTAAATTTGCAAAAAACTTAATCGGCTTATTTAAAGACCCAACTGCTGTTTTTATTTCAACTGGATTTTTTGATACGCTTCCAGCAAATCAGTTTAAAAATGGGTGGGCTGAAATATTTAAGCATGCCTTAATTTATAATCCTAATTTATGGGAAGAAATAAAAAGCCTTGAAAATTTAAAAATTGATGATATTGAGCGTATCGTAATCAGAAATTTGGAGATTAAAAAAGCAGTTGTTGAAATTGATCCTTTTGAGAAAAATCTTAGAAAAATACTCAATTTTGGACATACAATTGGACATGCTATTGAGTCACTTTCTGTTGAAAATGATAAAGAACCATTATTACATGGAGAAGCAATTATAATTGGGATGATTTGTGAATCATTTCTTTCTTCAAAATTATTAAACATGCCTCAAAGTGAGTTGTTAGATATATGTACAACATTAAAAAAACATTTCACTGAATATGATTTATCCAAAATTAGTTTGGACGAAGTATGGGATATAATGATGTATGACAAAAAAAATGAAGATGGTAAGATACTTTGTGTTTTATTAGAAAAAATAGGCAAACCAATCTGGGATATTCCTCTTCAAAAAGCTGATGTAGAATCGGCATTTAAATATTATATAGATTTATATGAAAAATAACATTTTTGCACCCCAAAACAATATTGTAAAGGGTAAAATCAAACTCAATGGTTCCAAAAGTATTAGCAATCGAGTATTGATTATCGAGGCACTTTCGGGAAAAAAAATAAAAATTGACAATTTATCCGAAGCGGATGACACACAAACGCTTAAGGCATTGTTAAAATCGGGAAAAAAGAAATTAAATGCCGGAGCAGGCGGCACAACTTTTCGATTTCTTACAGCATTTTTGGCTTGTCAGGAAGGCAGGAAAGTAGAACTTACGGGTTCTGAAAGAATGCAACAGCGACCTATTAAAATATTGGTTGATGCCCTAAATCAATTGGGTGCCGATATTACTTATCTAAAAGAAGATGGCTTTCCACCATTAAAAATAAAAGGCAAAAAACTGGTTGGCGGCTCCATTACGATACCCGCAGATACAAGTTCGCAATATATTTCGGCTTTGCTAATGATTGCACCAACACTTGAAAAAGGATTGGTATTAACTTTGGAAGGAGAAATTGTGTCGAAACCATATATTCAAATGACGATTAATTTAATGAATCAATTTGGAGCAAAGGCCAGTTTTGAAAAACAAACCATTACTGTTGAACCAGGTGCATATACGGCAAAGAAATTCTTTGTAGAAGCGGATTGGAGCGCAGCATCTTATTTTTACGAAATTGCCGCTTTGGCTGAGTATTCTATTATTCGAATTAAAGGTTTGCAAGAAAATAGTTTGCAAGGAGACGCCATAATTAGTGAGATAATGAGCGATTTTGGTATTGAAACTACTTTTTTGAAAAATGAAATTCAAATAAAGAAAATAGCTGAAGTTGAAAAATTAAAGTGGAGTTACGATTTTATACAATGCCCTGATTTAGCACAAACCATGATTACGCTTTGTGCCGCAAAAAATATTAATGCTCAACTAAAAGGGCTTTCTACCTTGCTAATTAAAGAAACGGATAGGGTAGCGGCACTAAATACAGAATTAAGTAAATATAATGCAGGTTTAGTTTTTAATCCCGTAAAAAATAATTGGTTGCTTGAAGCATCCGATTTTAAAGCTATTCCTGATGGTGAGTCGCCCATTGAAACCTATGATGACCATAGAATGGCAATGGCATTTGCGCCCCTGTGTTTGGTTACTGAACAAATTATAATAGAAGATCCAATGGTCGTTACAAAGTCGTACCCCGATTTTTGGAAAGATTTAGAGGTTTTGGGTTTTATTGTTTATCCAGAATAGTATTTTAAATTAAAATAGAAACTTTATAGTGTCATTTAGTGTTTAAGTATAATAGGATTTAAGTTTGAAAAAAGAAATATATATCATCCGTCACGGTCAAACAGACTATAATTTAAAAGGGATTGTTCAAGGAAGAGGGGTTGATTCCGTTTTAAATGAAACGGGAGAGGAGCAAGCCAAAAAATTTCATGAGAAATACAAAGAGCATGATTTTGATGTAGTATTTACAAGCACTTTACAAAGAACCCACCAGACCGTTAAGCCATTCACAGACAATGGATTAGAAAAAATAATATCTATACATTTAGATGAAATAGATTGGGGAATTTATGAAGGAATGGAACCAACGCCTGAAATGCTGAAAAATTACACAGGTATAATAAAAGAATGGCGTGAGGGGAATTTGGATATAAAAATTCATGGTGGAGAGAGTGCTCAAGATTTGTATGACCGTCAATTTCCCTTTGTGGAGGAGCTAAAAAACTTGAAAGCTAGCAAAGTTTTGATTTGTTCACATGGAAGAGCCATTCGATCCTTATTGTGTTGTTTTTTGAATGTGCCTTTAAAAGATATGGATAATTTTGAACACCATAATACTTGTTTGTATAAAATTAATTACAATGGGAAAAAATTTGAGTTAGAAATATCAAATGATATTAGTCACCTTTCATGAGTGAAAAAATAAAAATATCTGCGGTAAGTTATCTGAATACAAAGCCTTACTTAAAAGGATTTGAGTTAAGTGAAAATAAAGATTTATTCGATATACAATTAGACTACCCAGCTGATAGTGCTAAAAAATTAATCGATGGTTTGGTTGATATTGCACTAGTTCCAGTGGTTATTTTGCCAAAACTTAAAACGCCTCAAATCATTTCAAATTTCGGTATTGGTGCACTAGGTTCAGTTAAAACAGTTTGTGTTTTTAGCAATTGCCCAATAGAAGAAATTGAAACCATTTATTTAGATTATCAATCTAAAACCTCAGTTCAACTCATTCAGATATTGACTAAAAACTATTGGAAAATTAATCCCAAGTTTGTGGCTAGTGAAATTGGTTTTGAAGACAAAATAAAAGGAAATACTGCGGCCCTAATTATTGGAGATCGTACGATACCTATTTTTAACCTTTATTCTTATATTTATGATTTGTCAGAAGCTTGGTATAACTATTGTGGTTTAGGCTTTGTTTTTGCACAGTGGATTGCTAATAAACCATTGTCAGATGAAATTTTAAAAACCCTAGAATCGGTTTTTCAAAATAGCATGGAAGTAATTGACGATGTTATAATAGAAAATAAGCATTTGAATAATGATTTTTTCTCCGTTGAAAAATATCTGAAAGAAAACATTCACTTCCAATTATCTGCAACACATTTTAATGGATTAGAAAAATTTAAAGAACTGAGTTCTAGTAATTAATTAATCAAAATCTATATACTTTTATTTCTAAATTGGATTGCCGCATTTATAAATGAAACAAATAGGGGATGAGGGTGAAGAATGGTACTTTTGTATTCAGGGTGGAATTGTACACCCACAAACCAAGGGTGGCCTTTTAACTCAATTATTTCAACCAATCCTTTCTCCGGATTAAAACCACTTGCAATCATGCCCGCTTTTTCAAATCTTTCTAAATAATCATTGTTAAATTCATATCTATGTCGGTGTCTTTCATTTATTTGTTCTTTCCAGTACGCATTATATGAAATAGAATTTTGTTTTAAAGCACAT
Organism: Bacteroidota bacterium; assembly: GCA_016705125.1. Taxonomy (GTDB): domain Bacteria; phylum Bacteroidota; class Bacteroidia; order Chitinophagales; family JADIYW01; genus JADIYW01. The sequence continues at coordinate 37,850 of JADIYW010000008.1, read as the reverse complement.
GGATAAGAACCAAGTCGCATCGTTCCTCCTTTATTTTTCACATTTTTTTGCTCCTGCATAAGGTCAATGACTGCATTATTTGTATTAGTGTCAAATTCACGGGAAGTAGCGTTTTCAATTTTCAATACATTACGTGCAAATTCAATGGTTGCACATTGCATGCCCAAACAAACGCCAAAGAATGGAATTTGTTTTTCACGAGCATATTTAATTGCTGCTATTTTCCCTTCAATTCCTCTGTTTCCAAAGCCTGGTGCTACAAAAATACCATCCATTTGAATGAGCATTTTTTCAACGTTCTTATCAGTTATTTTTTCCGATTGGATTCTGTGAATTTTTACTTTACAATCGTTTTTAGCTGATGCATGCACGAATGATTCATAAATTGAGATATAGGCATCTTTTAGTTCCACATATTTTCCAACTACCCCAATATGAATTTCTAATTTAGGGTGCTTATGATGCTCTAAAAAATCCATCCATAAGGAAAGGTTTGGAGCAGGCAAGTCAGTTAAACCAAATTTTTCTAAAACAATCTCATCTAGTTTTTCCCTTTGCAGGTTAAGCGGCACATCGTAAATGGAATCTGCATCAAGTGCCTCAATTACTGATTTAAACTCCACATTACAAAATTCTGCAATTTTTCTTCTTCTATCTTCTCCTAAAGGATATTCAGTTCTACAAATTAATATATTAGGCTGAATTCCAGCTGATTGTAATTCTTTTACTGAGTGTTGTGTCGGTTTTGTTTTTAATTCCTTAGCAGCGCTTAAAAAAGGGACAAGTGTTAAATGTAAAACTAAATAATCCTTTGGATCTAATTGCCATCTTAATTGTCTGATAGCTTCAACAAATGGAAGTGATTCAATATCGCCAACAGTACCGCCAATTTCAGTAATGATGATATCAAATTTGCCATCATTTCCCAAAAGCAACATCCGCCTTTTAATTTCATCGGTAATATGCGGAATAACTTGTACCGTTTTTCCTAAATAATCACCTCTTCTTTCTTTATTTATTACTTCTTGATAAATTTTCCCTGTAGTTACGTTATTTGCTTGAGAGGTAGGTGTATCCAAAAACCTTTCATAATGACCTAAATCCAAATCCGTTTCGGCTCCATCATCGGTTACGTAGCATTCTCCATGCTCATAAGGATTCATTGTGCCTGGGTCGATATTGATGTATGGATCAAATTTTTGAATCGTTACTTTTAATCCTCTTGCCTGAAGTAATTGGGCTAAAGATGCTGCAAGAATGCCTTTTCCGAGAGAAGAAGTAACACCACCGGTTACAAAAATATATTTAGCCATAACGATAATTGCGTGTATTTGTTATGGAATGTAAAGGTAGGAGAAAGGAATCAATAAACAAGGATAAAAATCAAACTATTTTAAAATAATAATATAATTTTATTTAAGTAATATTAAATAAATGATTATAAATTAATAATTTATATGTTTTTAGTTAACTGAAAATTGTAGCCTTAATAAGTTGTTATAAATGCCATTTTCTTTATTGCTCAATTCCTGATGTGTTCCCTTTTCTGCAATTTTTCCATGATCGATAACTATTATCTCATCCACATTTCTAATAGTTGACAATCGGTGAGCAACTATAATGGTTGTTCTGCCTTCCATAAGCGCATTTAAAGCACTCTGAACTAGTTTTTCAGATTCTGCATCAAGACTACTAGTGGCTTCATCTAATAAAAGAATGGCGGGATCACGTAAAATAGCTCGAGCAATTGCTATACGTTGCTTTTGTCCACCAGAAAGTTTTAAGCCTCGCTCACCAACTAGGGTATTTAGTCCTTCTGGGAATCGTTCGATAAACTCAGTAGCATTTGCTTTTTTCGCAGCAATTAATATTTCCTCGTCAGTAGCATCCAATTTTCCGTAACAAATATTATCTCTTATAGTGCCACCAAATAATATTACTTCTTGTGGTACAATGGCAGTATTTGCCCTTAAATCTTGTATGTCATAAGCTGTAAAATCTTTGTCGTCTATTAAAATATTACCTTTATTAAGTGGGTAATTCCTAAGCAATAATTGGATAATCGTAGATTTGCCTGCACCTGATGAGCCTACCAATGCAATTTTTTGGCCTGGCTGAACCGTAAAATTTATTTCATTTAAAACGGGTAATTCTGGTCGGGAGGGATAACTAAAACTGATTTCTTTAAATTCGATTTTTCCTTCAAATTTGGTAGGATTTATTACTCTTATTTGAGTTTCGCTTTCATATTCAAGAATTTCAGAAATGCGTTCCGTAGCACCCAAGCCAAGCATTATTCTGCCATAATTTTCGCCCAAACCTGCAATAGAACCGCCAATAAAAATGGAATAAAAAACAAATTGCAATAGGTCTGAAATATTTAAATCACCGGTTTGCACATATCCTGTGGCTTTCCATGCCAAAAAAACTAAAATACCAAAAAGGCCTACGATAATAAATGAGATGAAGCTACCCCTAAAAATAGCACTTTTCATCGCTCTTTTCATTACTTCTTTGATAGCAACTTTATACCTTTTAGATTCAAAATTTTCATTTGTATAAGCTTTTACCATTGCAATAGCTGTAAAGGTTTCTTCTACAATAATGCCTGATTTAGCTAAAATTTGCTGTGTTTCTTTGGCTATTTTTTTAATTTTTTTGCCAAAAAAGAAAGCAATGATTACCAAGGGTGGAATGGTGAATAATACCCATAGCATTAGTTTCCAAGAAATAAATAAGACTAAACCAAACCCTATAATAAACGTGAAAATCTGTCTAAAAAATTCTGCTATTGTAATTGAAAGCACTTCTTGTAAATTACTTACATCAGAACTCAAACGAGAGGTTAATTCTCCAATCCGATTGTTTTCAAAAAAAGGAGAAGGTAAAGTAATTATTTTATTATAGATTGCGCCCCTTAAATCGGCTAAGGTTCGTTCGGTGGCTTGCGAAAAAGTATATACTCTTAAAAAAGAGGCGATTGCTTGTAATAAAAGGATTACCATTAAAATCTTTACGACAGTGAATTTATCATTTATAATAAATAATGCATCTTGTGCATTTTTTCCTAAAACAAAAAAGGGTTTATTTAAAGCTAATTCAGTCAAACCTGTTAAAAAATAGGGGAGTCCCATAACGGTAAAAGTGGAGAGAATTAAAAAAAACATCCCCACAATATAATATGTTCTGTAAGGTTTGGTATAGGAAAATATTTTTAAGCCGGTATTTAAGGTTGACTTACTTAATTTTGCATGTTCTTTAATTTCCTCTGCATCATCTGATTTGCTGCGTGCCATTTATTTTTTTAGCAAAATTACATATTCAATTTTACAAACAATTACAAAAAACAAAAAATGACATAAATACAACAATTCCTACTCTTGAGCAGGAATATCACCAATTAAATTATTTTTTTTGATGAGTTCATCTTCATAGTCTAATATAAATTGACGCACCCAAGGCGCATGCGCAGCTTTTGCGTCAGGCTGAGCTTGATAGTAATAATCGACAGTATAGCCCCAATGTAAAAATTTTGCTACAATGTTTTTTACATATTGGTAGGGCTCCGGACCTCTACAATAGCCATATTGCACTACTGGATTATTGTAAAACTGGGGTGTATTTAGGTAATATAAATAGTATTCAACACTTCTATCCCAAACCTGGTCGGGGGCTCCAAAATTTTTAGCTAGTCTACGTGCATCTTCCACATGCCCAGTGCCCGCATTATACGAGGCTAAAATAAATTTTATTTCTTGGCCAGGATGCCATATTTTTTCTCCACCTCCCCAATATCTTATTAAACTTTTTAAGTGCGTAACGCCTGTTTTTATAGCCACTTCAGGATTATATAATTCATATGCTGAAACACCATAATCATTTGCAGTACCTGGCATTACTTGCATTAATCCACGTGCGCCAGCAAAGGAAGTGGCACTTGCATTAAACCTCGATTCTTGCCAAATTATTGCAGCTACCAATCTCCAATCCCAATTAATTTCTTTTGCATATTTTTGAATTAGGTAATCATATTTACAAATACCGACACCTTTTGGCTTTTCAGGGTTTACCCCATACCTTACAGCGTTTTCTTTTTCTTTAAACCATTGCCTATATAGTTTCTTTATTTTTCCAGTATCTCTATTTTGTCTTATCCAAGTATTTAATTCTTGTTGAAAAACTGGAGCATTGCTTCTAATTCCCATATTCAGCATTTGTGGAAAGCCTACTTTCAGACTATAATCCAAATTACCATAAAACTGGTTATTCAAATAAGCTGTATTTTCTTCTACAATTGCATAATCAACCGTTTCGGCAGAAACCATTCGTGCCAAATCATCATTGTTATAGTCTGCATCCAATAACATCGAAAAAGTCCTATTTCTATTGAGAATTTGAAAGCTTTTAAGTACTTCTTCAGATTTGCTATTGGGTAAAGTAGCCACCATTTGATTGATTAAATCAGCAGGTTTTTTAATATATTTCGCTATTTTAATGGTGTCATCTGGATTTGCATTTTTTTTAATCTCGCGTCTTTGCAATAAAACGAAATCCATAAATCCATAGTAGTCACTAAATCCAATATAATCCTTATCGATACTATTGGCCACCAAGTTGCCCATAAAAATATCTCCAATACCTTTATTTAAAAAATAAAATGCCTCGGCTTTGTTTTTTGCTACCTTAATTTCAAAATCAACGCCAATTTTTTTTGCAAAAGTGGACATGACTTCATATTCAAAACCCATTTCAACGCCTTGGTATTTGAAATAAGAGGCTGAATTTTCGAGTACAATGCCTATAATTTTACCACGAAGTTTAATCTGGTCTAAATCAAAATCAACAGGTTTTATTTTTTTGAAAGGGTTTGAATTTGGATTTTCGTTAGAAACATCACTTTTAAATACAAAATAAAGCGTATACGTAATTAAGGAAAAAAAGAGGGTGAATAATACAATTTTCCACCATTTTAAATGTTGTTTTATAAATTCCTTGATATTTTTATTGTTCACGCTGTTTAGACTTCAAATTTCATGCAAATTTGAGAAAAAAGATTTGAAAAGTTAGTTAATGGGTTATTTAGTTATTGGGTTATAAGTTATAGTGGTATTAAGTATCAAGTATTTAGTATTAAGTAAAGCAAAAAACGATTAAATATTACGCATTAAACATTTACAATTAACCACTATTTAAAGCGATTTGTATTCTTCAAATTTAGCTAAAATAGCTTTTACATAATTAACTGTTCGTGGACCATTAAAATAACCACACTTAACAATTGGGTCTTTGTAATATTGCGCTTGATTTTTGAGGGCCAAATACATTTCAACATTTCCTTCCCATTTCAAAGGGTCTTTTCCATATTTAGCAGCTAATCTAGCCGCATCCTTTACGTGTCCTTCGCCAGAATTATAACTAGCGATGATGAATTTGGTTCTTTCTTCTTTTGGTACTTTCGACCACAATTTATCTAATGCCTTAATATAAGAAATACCAGCTTTTATGTTTTCTTCCGGATTATACTCACTGCCATGTGGCAAACCAAATTTATAACCTGTAGAAGGCACTAATTGCATCAATCCAACCATACCGCCACCTGAGCGTGCTTTTGCATCAAATTTGCTTTCTTTATAAATAATAGAAGCAATTAATCGCCAATCCCATTCAATAGATTTTGCATGTTTTTGAATGAATGCATCATACTTACAGATTTTAATGGCACTTTCTTTATTTTCAACTATACTATTTGTAGTCTCCAGAGCAATCTCTTTTTCAATTAATACAGTAGTATCTTTTAAAAGCATTGTAGTTGTATCGATACCCACTTTTTGGTTTTCATCAATCGGATTCTTTTCATTAGAATCTGATTTCAAACGAAATGCCATAATAAAATTGGAAACGATTAGTAAAGCGATAATCCAATTTCTTTTAGAACTCATAACTATTTTCATAACCCTTTTTCTTTTTGGTGAACAAAAAGGAGACGAATCTCCCGGTTAGAAATGCGATGCAAAGTTGTGTCATATTTTTTAAAAAAAATGCTTTTTAAGGGTTATTTAACTATCTCCAAAATCATTATTAGGAAACATTAATTTAACTATTAAATATATAAATGACTATTAATCAACAAACTCTATTTTAAATTAAAATTAATTTAACAAAAATTTAGTAAAATATTGTCTTTCACCTAGAATTTACTTTAAGTGAAAAAAGGGCTTTATGAACATAAAAAAATGGCTTTTCCACACCAAATAGACCTGAATTGTTTCTTTAAATCTACCAAAAGGAAAAATTAATGTCAGAAAAAAGGAAATTAATTGTTAAACTTATGACTTTATTGAATTAATTATTTTACAATGACGAAAACGAATGAAATTTTATGGTCTTTTTGGGAGAAGGCATTTACAAATCCTTTGGAAAAAAAACATAAAATTTGTTTTGACAAAATAGTAAAACAGTATTCATCCAGATTCAGAAAATACCATAGCGAACAACATTTATTAAATATGTTGCACTGGTTCCAACAATTTGAAGATAAAATAGGAGATAAGCAATCGTTTTTATTGGCCATTTTTTATCACGATTTTTATTATAATCCGTTGAGTAAACAAAATGAAATAAAAAGCAGCCATAAAGCCATGCAAGATCTGGCATTTTTGGGAATTAGTGGTGAAATACAATTGGCAGTATCAAATTTAATTTTATCAACTCAAAAACATCAAGCAGTAGTGCCATCAGGAGATATAAATTTGTTTTTAGATATTGATTTATCTATTCTTGGAGCAAGTGAAGAAGACTATAAAAAATACTTTACCGATACGAGAAAAGAATATTTTATGTTTCCGAGATTTCTTTATGCAAAAGGAAGGACAAAAGTGCTAAGTTCTTTTTTACAACGCGATTCCATTTTTTTTACTCAGGATGCCATTATGAAATGGGAAAAACAAGCACGAATAAACATGCAGCAAGAAATAGTTTTTTGGCAATAGGTGAGGAGATGGATTAAAATCTACCAATTATTTATTGAGATAAACTTTTTTTGTTTTTAAATCATAATAGTCGTAATCAATTCCATCTACAAAAAACTCTTTTAGTTTAATTTTTTCAATTTAATCGTATTTGTCATTCCCTTTTTTGAGTTTTTTTCGGTATTCAAAGGATAATAAACAAGCGTAACCGTATTTCCATCTTCAGAAATTTCAGCATTTTTATTATCCGTTTTTTTGATTACTTGGTCAAATTCGTAAATAGATGTATAAGTCATATCGCCACCCAAACCTGTCATCATACTACTTATATCAAAATCTCCAAACAAATTGTCTTCATCATTATTTTTTTTCTTTTTTCCTTTCTTTTCTTCTTCACCACCTAAAGCGGACATAAGGCTATTCATGTCCTTACCATCTAATAAATCCTTCATTTGGTCGTTTCGTAGACGACAAATTTTATTGCCTTTTACTTTAAAAGCATCCGTACTTTCCTGGCTAATCATTGAGGAAGACTGTAAGGTTTTTAAGGCCTTATTTAAGGCTTCTATGTTTGAAAAATTAAATTCATAGCTTATTTTCATGCCATTTTTTTCAATATTGCTTTTCATTTTTGTGATACCATTTACGGTTCCAATAATATTAAGTAAACTATCCATTTCTCCCTTTGCACCACCGAGGTCGCCTAGTTTACTTTTAATATCACCCATTCCACCAAATAAGCCGCCTCCACCATCTTCATTATTCTCTGAATCCTCATTACCCATCATACCACCAAAAAGATCCATCATGCTACCCATTTGTCCCATATCTACCGTCATACGATAAGTTCCAGATTTATCAGCGTTGAAATGGACAAACTCTTCAATATTAATACAAGAAGTAAAAATGAAAAAGGAACCAAGAACAACGAAAAGTAATTTTAAATTGCGCATCAACATAAAAAAAGAATTAAATTTTATAAATAATAGACAAAGATAAAAAAAAAGGGTTGCTTGCGCAACCCTAAAAACCATGAAAACCTAAACCAGTAGCGGGAACAGGACTCGAACCTATGACCTTTGGGTTATGAGCCCAACGAGCTACCAACTGCTCCATCCCGCGATATGGGTACAAATGTATAATATTTATTTCAATAATTCAAGTGTATATTTGCAAAACTTTATTTTAATAACCTTAAAAAAATATAATGTACAAATCGGGCTTTATAAATATTCTTGGAAAACCCAATGTAGGCAAGTCAACCCTAATGAACGCCTTGATAGGGGAAAAGCTTTCAATTATTACTTCAAAAGCACAAACCACTAGACATCGAATTTTCGGAATTTTAAATGAACCGGATTATCAAATGGTATTTTCTGATACGCCTGGAATCTTGGATCCGCACTATAAAATGCAAAAAAACATGATGAATTTTGTACATGAAACATTCGAGGATGCCGACATATTTCTTTTTTTGGCAGAAATAAAAGACAAGCCAGAAAACCAGCCTGAGGAATTCAGGAAAATTTTGGAAACAAATATTTATACCATAATTGCGCTCAATAAATGTGATAATTTTGCCAATATGGAAATAGAGCAAATGGTAAATTACTGGAAAGCAGCTGCGCCAAATGCAATTGTTTTACCAATTTCAGCAAAGGAAAAAACAAATTTGGATGAATTATTGGATATGTTCAGAGCGCAATTGCCCGAAGGGCCGGCATACTTTGATAAAGATGCCATTACAGATAGGAGTGAACGCTATTTTGTGACTGAAATAATTAGAGAGAAAATACTTAAATTATATAAAGAAGAAATTCCGTATTCCTGCGAGGTGGTCATAAATTCATTTGTAGAAGGAGAGGAGCTTGACAAAATATCAGCGGAAATATATGTAAATAGAAAAACACAAAAACCAATACTTATAGGTAAAAACGGAGAAATGATAAAGCAATTGGGAATAGAAAGTAGAATCGATATCGAAAAATTCCTAGATAAAAAAGTGTATTTGGAATTACATGTTAAAGTACTTGAAAACTGGAGAGATAATGATTCTATACTTTCAAAATTTGGATATTAATAATTGATAAATAGTATTTTATGAAGTTTATATTGTTTATTGCTTTAATTATTTTATTTTATTCATGTGATAATGAAAAGTATAAAACAATTAAGATTAATTTAACTAACATATCAAGTGATTCTACTTATTTCAATGATATTGATAGAGTTATAATAACTAATAATATTAATACTTTAAATGGAAAATCAACTTCAATAATTGAGAATAGTTTTAAAAGGAATTTAATTTACAGTTCTATTGAGTCAATTGAAGACAATGTTTTTATAATAGATAGTGTGCCTGCAAAGTATTATGCTTATTTAATTGTTCAAAAGAACGTTAGGAGTAGGGTTTATTATGGATATATTGAGGAATTAAACTTAAATGAATTAAAATCAGATACTTTTGTTTGTGCTGTAAATATGGATCGAATTGATTAAATTTATAATTTAATTAAAAGCAAATAAGTGATTGATAATGATTTAGTTAATCTGAATTTAATTTATTTAATTTCGGCTTTTAAAAGGTTTTAATTAAATCTTCACTTTAATTTATTTACTTATTTAATTAATTTTCAATGATTTATGATTTATTTTATTGGTATTTAATTTATTTAAATTGGTTTTTTTATTGCTTTAATATATTGATAATCAATTATTTATAGTTTTTTAATTAAACTATTTTTTTGAAATTAATCTAATCCCATTTTCCTCAATATTAATCTGTCGACTTCGGTACAACATGCCAATCGCTTTTTTAAATGTTTTTTTGCTAATGCCCAATAATTTTGATATTTCTTCTGGCGAACTTGAATCTGTTAATGAGAGGAAATTGCCATTTTTTTCAAGGTATTCAACCAAATCAAATGCTTTATTAGATGCATTATCAATTCCAGCTGGTTGTAATGCAACATCTATTTTATTGTCTTCCCTAATTTTTCTCACATATCCTTTTACGGTTTGTCCCACACTTAAAGGTTGAAAAATTTCCTGAGCATATAATAATCCGCTATACATTCCATTTACAATTACTTTAGTACCCAAACTTGTAAAATCCCAAATTTTTAGTTCAACTTCTTGTCCGATGCTTAAATCTGGTTTTAATTCGGTAGGTATATACTTATTTAATTTTGTCGTTGCTACTAATTGATTACTTATCTTGTCCAGGTAAACGTAAACCAACACTTTCTGACCTGCCACCACATCCTGTGCCATTTCTCGATATGGTAAAAGTAAATCTTTGGCTAGTCCCCAATCTAAAAACGCACCAAAATTTGTAACTTCCTTTACATCTAATGCTGCGAATTGATCTGCTATAACAAATGGCTTAAGCGTGGTTGCAATTATTCTATTTTCAGAATCATTATAAATGAAAACTTCAATTTCATCATCAATTTTTAAACCTATTGGTATATATGCATTTGGTAGCAATACGGATTCTAATTTTTCATCCACCAAATAAAATCCATTTACAGTTTGTCTGTTTGCAATTAACTTATTGTATTTTCCAATTTCCATTTTGCAAAGGTAATTTAAATTGAATTAAACAATTACTTTAAGTAGAAATTTAAACTAATACTATTGTCTTATAATTTATATTATGTTAAATAGAAATTGTGAGAAATTCAGCCTATATTCTATTTGTGTGGTTTTTAACTTTTTTAGTTTGCATCGTTTAACTTATTTTGCATGTACTTATTTCAAAATCTGAATTTGGTTTACCATAAAATATTTAACCAAATTGAAACCAAATTGAATAAAAAAAAGGCTCGACATTTGTCGAGCCTTTTTCTATTGCTACTTTGGCATTTTTTCATATTTTTCATCCATGCCCATTCTTGCATACATTTCTTTGAGTGCTTGTATGGTGGCTCTGTCGTTGGGGTTTAATTCGTAAGATTTCTCTAAATAAGGTAATGCCTCTTGGTAAAGTGCATCTCGTTGTGGGATCATTGCATTGTAAAGCTTCATGTTTTTTTCGTCATTCATTTTTTTATTCAAAATGATGGCTTCATTATAAACCATTGCGCCCATATTAAAATAAGCGTCATTATAATCAGGTTTTATGCTTATCGCTTTCTTATATGCTTCTTTTGCAAGTGTATAATTGTTTTCACTTGCCTTTTTTAAATCTGTAGCTTTGGAAACATCTGTTTCACTTTTAATCTTTTCATCCAAACTCTTTTTTATATTGTCATATGCTGAACCTAAAACGAAATAAAAAGTATGATTATTTGGGTCTAGCTCTATACTGCTTTTAATTTTACTAATTACATTATCTGTTTCGCCAGTTTCTAAATAATGGTTTATCTCTGCAATTGCAAATTCCTTATTGTTTGGAAATTTTGTTCTTGCTTTTTGGGTCAACTCAAATGATTTGTCTTTTGCACCCATGTCGTTATATAAATCTATTAAAATAGAATAAGGACTTTCATCATCAGTATTGTATTTATAAATAACTTCTTCATAAAAAGGAATAGCTAAATTTGGTTTTTTGGCATAATAAGCAGCATGACCAGCATAAATTGCAACAATTGTATCAAAATCCTTAGCCAAGCCCTTTTCCATCATCCATTTATTTAAATTACTGCTTTCTGCAAGATATTTAAATGCCTCATCATGCATTTTTTTGTCAAAAAGATTAGCGCCTTCTGTTCGTAAAAAACCAGACAAGTCGGTTAGTTTTGGACTGTATTCATCCTTTTTCTTTTCCTCTAAATCATGTCCCTTTTTGTAGGCTTCCTCAGCATCAAATAAAGCTGTAGGGAAAGTAGTAAACAAAACTTGAGTTGTATAAATAGCAGTATATACATCACCTTTAGTCATCCATGCTTTCGCCATCAACGCTCCTTCTGGATTTGCAATTGCTTCGTCAATTAGCTTTTTTGCTCCCTTTACATCGCCTGTTTCAAGCGCATACTTAGCAGAATTTACTTTTGCTTTCTGTGCAAATAAATTAATTGAAACAATACTTAAAATAAAAAACAATAACTTTCTCATTTTTAATCTTTTATATCTTTTTAGTTAAATAAATTAATCAGCAATATTTTCCTCCTCTCCATCTTCATCTTCCCCATCATTAATATCTGTTTCTTCTTCGTTTTCCTCTAATAAAGCAGCATCTATTTCTGGTAATTCTTCACCATCAATTGGCAATGCCTCTTCTTCCTCATCTCTTTCTACTGTTGTAACTGCTGCAATCGCATCACCTCCTTTGAGTTTAATTAAACTAACGCCTTGCGTTGCTCTTCCTTTTACTCCTACTCCACTTAAGTCGATTCTAATGGTTAATCCAGATCGATTAATAATCATCATATCGTCATTGTCATCCACACTCATTATTGCAATTAAATTGCCTGTTTTTTCTGTAACATTCAGTGTCTTAACGCCCTTTCCTCCTCGTGATGTTTTTCTGTAAACCGCCTCTCCTGTTTCTGGCTCATCTAACCAAGTACGTTTACCGAAGCCGTTTTCAGAAACAACAAGAACTTGTTGACCTATTGTCATTGTGCTATCTACACAAATCATGCCAACCACTTCATCGTCTTTTCCTGCCAAGGTCATTCCTTTTACACCCGAACCAGTTCTACCGATAGCCCTGGCATTTTTTTCATGGAATCGTACTGCTTTACCTGCTTTGCTTCCCAATAAAATTTCACAGTTTCCATTGGTTAATTCTGCTGTTAATAATTCATCACCTTCTCTAATGGTAATTGCATTAATTCCGTTTGTTCTTGGTCGAGAATATTCTGCAACAGATGTTTTTTTCACCACACCCTTCTTGGTAGCCATCATTATGAAATGGGTATCCAAGAATTCTTGGTCTTTTAATTTCTTAATGCATATAAATGCCTTTATTTTATCATCAGCAGGAATGCTTATTACATTTTGAATAGGCCGTCCCTTGGATGTCTTAGCTCCTTCAGGTATTTCATAAACCCTTAACCAAAAACATCTACCCTTTTCGGTGAATAAAAGAATGAAATTATGTGCTGTTGCAATAAATAGGTGTTCGATAAAATCGGCATCTCTTGTTTTGCCACCCATTGAACCTTTGCCTCCTCTATTTTGAACTTTATATTCTTCAAGCGAGGTACGTTTGATATAACCTAAATGGCTAATCGTAATTACCATTTCATCGTCAGAAATAATATCTTCAATATTTATATCATCACCATGTAAAATGATTTCGGTTCGACGTGGATCGCCAAATTTGCGCTTCACTTCAACCATTTCATCTTTGATAATGGTCATTCTAAGTGATTCATCACCAAGAATTTCCTTTAATTTGGCAATTAATTCCATCAACTGACGATATTCTTCTTTTATTTTGTCTCGCTCTAGACCTGTAAGTCTTTGCAAACGCATTTCCAAGATGGCCTTTGCTTGAATTTCGGACAAATTAAACGTTGACATTAAGCCTGTTTTTGCAATTTCAGGATCTTTTGAAGCTCTAATTAAGGCGATTACTTGGTCTAAATGATCTAAAGCAATTAATAATCCTTCTAAAATATGTGCTCTTTTTTCTGCTTGCTCTAATTCAAACTGGGTTCTTCGAGTAACTACTTCATGTCTAAACTCAACAAAATGTCTAATCATATCCTTTAGATTCAACACTACTGGGCGACCTTTTACAAGGGCAATATTGTTGATTCCATAAGAGGTTTGAAGTTCTGTATGTATAAAAAGATTGTTTAATACCACACTTGGATTTGCGTCTCTCCTTAATTCATATACTACTCTATATCCGTTTCTGTCCGACTCATCTCTAATTTCAGAAATGCCATCTATTTTTTTATCATTTACTAGGTCGGCTGTTTTTTTAATCATGTTTGCCTTATTCACCTGATAAGGCACCTCGGTAACCACAATCTGCATTCTGCCATTATCGCCTTCTTCAATCATAGTTTTGGCACGTAATTTCACTTTCCCACGTCCAGTATGAAAGGCTTCTCTTACGCCAGTTGTACCATAAATAATGCCTCCTGTAGGAAAATCAGGTGCTTTTACATGCTCTATTAACTCATCAATAGTTATATCCTTATTATCAATATAGGCTACAATTCCATCAATTACCTCCGATAAATTATGTGGCAACATATTGGTAGCCATACCTACAGCAATACCAGTGGCACCATTTACTAATAATTGAGGAATCTTGGTAGGTAATACAGTGGGTTCCTCTAGTGTATCATCAAAATTAAGTTGAAAATCAACTGTATTTTTATCCAAATCCTCTAAAATGTCTTCAGCTATTCTTTTAAATCGAGCTTCTGTATACCGCATAGCAGCCGGTGGGTCACCATCGATGGAGCCATAATTTCCTTGTCCGTCTACAAGTGGATACCTCAATGTCCAATCTTGGGCCATACGCACCATGGTATCATAAACGGAAGTATCACCATGAGGGTGGTATTTTCCTAAAACCTCTCCCACAATTCTTGCCGATTTCTTATAAGTCCGATTACTTAAAAGTCCCAATTCGCGCATGCCAAACAAAACCCTCCTATGTACTGGTTTCATACCATCTCTTACATCGGGTAATGCTCTTGAAACAATAACTGACATAGAGTAGTCAATATAGGCCGTTTTCATTTCATCCTCTATATTGATCGGGATAATATTGCCTCTCCTTTCTTCTTCTAATTCCATTATAAATTAACGATTTACGTAAGGGTCAAAAGTACGAAAAATAATACAGAAATCGCCATAAAAAGTATCCACATTTTAGATTATTTATCCAAAAAATGGACATTTAGGAAATCAAAAAAATGGGATGAAATTATAGCGACAGCAATAAAAATTTAAATTTCTTTGTTTATTTATCTTTATGTTTGTTTAATTTGAATATACATCCTAATTCAGGTCCAAAAAAATAATCTTTTTTCATCTTAAATCCGATTACTTCTATTTTTACTGGACAAGAATTCCATAACTTTTCGGATTTGTGTCTTATGGTAAGCGTTTGGTTATCCACTTTTAAATCGATAGTATAATAATTTCTTAATGCATAAGGATTAAATGATTTTCCCTGACTTGTTACAATTCCCTTAACCATTATTCCATTATTTAAGCAATTTCTTCTTTTTTCTAACACCTTATTTCCTCTATTTAACAATAAGCCACCATAAAGGAAAGTCAATATTGCAAAAACGACGAGGAAGATTTTTCGTTTTTTGAGAAATAATAGTAAAATCAAGATGGATAAAAATATTAAAACATAGCCCCAAAAATTTAATCCTTGAAGTCCTTCATTTGTATTTGCCATAATCAACCTATAATCTCGAGGCAAACTTTCCTCAATATAAACCCATCTAAACATATCGTTTATCCTTATTTTTAAAAAATCTATTTGGCATCCAAAAATTGGCAATCGAATTCGGGGCCAAAAATAAAATCGGTTTCATAATTTAAGCCCAGAATAGTATCATTAATGGGTATTAAATCCCAAATTTTCCTTGAACTACATACAATTTCGATTATTTTTCCTTGGTATTTAATTTTAATTGTAAAAAATTGAGTACTCGAAAATGGGTTAAATTTCCTACCTTTCCCAACGACAAACCCTTGAATTAATTGCCCTTTTTCAAAACATATTTTCCTTTTTTTAATTGTTTCTCTTGCTTTTTTCAACATAATAAATCCTAATACAAATACAATTAATAAGGGAATTAACGAAAAAATTAATGACTTCGTAAAAAAAGAAATGATAAGCAAAAAAAGACTACCGATGGAAAAAAATAGCCAAAAAACAAATAGCCTTTAAGACCTTTGTTTAATTTGTTTCTTATTTCACCCAATGTCATGAGGATATTTTTTGATAAATTTACAATTACTCATTTTTTATCATTTGATTTTTTTTAGGTGCTTCGGTCTGAATGGAAATACCCAAGTTAAAAATGGAACTATTTTCGTGTTTGAATCCATATTTTTCCTTTTCCGCTAAATTTACAAACCAATCCTTCTCCTGAAAAAAAAAGTGATTTATAACCACCAACTGTTGATATTTGATACTCCAAACCTTCTGTAAATGCTACAATATGACCTGTATCTACTACATAACCATCTTCTACATCTATTTGAATAATGCCGCCATAAGAGTTAAACCAAAAATCTCCTTCACCAGAGCATTTAATCAGGAAAAAATTTTCTCCCGAAAAAATCCTTTTGTAAATCCTTGCCATTTGGTTTCTACATTTATAGTTTCCGAGGAGGCCAAAAAAGCAGTATTTTGAAGATAAATGGTTTCGTTTGATAAATAAACATGCTTTACATCGCCAGGGCAAGCAGGTGCAATTTGTATTTGGCCGTCTCCATTATTTGCCTTAAAATCATTTATAAACATTGACTCGCCTGATAATAATCGCGACAACCCACCTTTCATTTTGGTTTTCATCTCAATGTTTGTATCCATTGTAGCCATTGCTGCGGCCTCTACCTTTAGTTTTTTACCCGATGGAATATCGATAGTTACGAAACCATAGTCGGGTTGACATTCCATTTTGAAATTAAATCCTTTAAAATTTGTTGTTTCCATTATCGGCGTGGTTTTAATCGTGATCCTAAAATATTTCCAAATGAAGTGGTATTATGCGATTGAACCCAAACGGTACCTTGACCTTTGAATTTACATACCAATCCTTCTCCCCCTAAAATTGAGCTTATCCAACTCTTCCCTGCTTTGGTTAAGTTAAAATTTAAACTCTCTTCAAAAGCTACAATGTGGCCCGTATCAACAATATATTCTCCACTGACTACAACTGGGTAAATAGCTCCGAAAGAATTAACAATTACAGTGCCTTTTCCTTTGATGCCTAGCCAAAATAAGCCTTCCTTAGAAATAAGTGATTTAAATCCTTGCCAATTAGTATTGATTTCAATATCTGGTGAACTTGCAACGTATGAACCACCCTGTACAATTAGGTTTTCGCCATTCAGTTCTTTTACAAACATATCGCCTGCATGGGTGGCTCCTAAAATTACCGTTCCACCTTGTTGGCCAGCTTTGTAGTGATTTAGGAAAAACTTTCGCCTGAAAGCAATCTTTTTATACCTTTCATAATTCCACCAGAATTCTTTTTTGTAAGTGGTGGTAGACATTTGAATACCCTGACTCATTGCAATCATTGCTCCTGCTTCAGCCGTAAATTCTTGACCAGGATTTAATTTTATTTCAGCCGCTGCCGACCCTGGTCTCAACTGAATATTCACATTCAGTTTTTGGTTATCTATTATATTTGATTCCATTTTTATTAATTGGTTTTTTTATTAAATATGACGATTTACCCAAGTTGCCAAGCCCGAAAGGTTTCTGGTTTGAATATAAATTTTACCTTTCCCTTCTACTCGTGTTACAAAACCTTCTCCGCCAAAAAAACTAGAGAAAATGCCACCTGCTAGCTGCGGTTTTAATTTCATCGTGGGTTCGTAAGCAACCAAATGTCCTGAATCAACTATGAATTCACCATTTATTTCTTTTTCTAAGATACCTCCATAAGCACCAAAAAACACTTTTCCATTACCAGAAACGACTAATTTAAATAATCCTTCTCCCCCAATTAGCGAACCAAATCCTGCCCATTTTACCCCTAATTTAACTCCCAAATCTGATGCGATATACGCATTTTTTGAAGGCAATAGGAATTTCCATTTAATTCTTTTACCACAATATCACCAGGAGTGGCTTGTGTAAGGTGTAAGCTGAGGTTTTTATTTGTATTATTTTTAAAATAATTTATAAACAAACTTTCGCCCCCAAATATTTTTTTAAGAATAGCAGCAAAAAAACCACCATTCCAACTCGCTTTCATGTCCAATTCGGCCGACATACTTGCCATAGCATCAGATTCTGCAACTATCGTTTCACCTGGCTCAATATTGGCAATAATATGTGCAAAAACAGGCTTTCCTTCAATTCTTATCTCCATTCGTTTTTTATTTATAAATTTGAAAATGCGTCTTTAAATTCGTTGTAATTAACTGGTAATACGATATATTTATTTTGGTCGTTTTTCATCTTTATTTTAAGATTATCTATTCTTTGTTGCGTATTCGGGTGTGTTGATAAGAAAGATAAGTCAATTGTTTTATTGATTAAAGTATCCATTTTCGTTGTATGGTCTGCTTTTAAAGTCTCAAAAAAAGATATCATCCCTTTTGGATTTATTTTTGCATTTTGTAGCATCATCCATCCTTCTTCATCGGCTTCATTCTCGAAAGAACGACTATTTGATAAGGACGCCAAATTCCCACCTAGATTAGCAAAAGTGCCAGCAAGCGAGCTTATGTCGCCCATAAATGCAGATAAAATTGCAAATAGACCAATAGAATTTATCATACTTCTAATGTGGTGTCTTTTAGTTACATGTGCTAACTCATGACCCAAAACGCCCATAACTTCTTCCCATGACTTAGCATTTTCTATCAAACCAGTTTGGATAATTACCTTCCCTCCAGGTAAAGCAAATGCATTAATGGTTGGGTCTTTGACGAAATACAAATCTATTTTGTAACCATCTTTTTCCACTTGTTTGAATAATGGGTCAGATATTTTAAGGAATACTTTTTTCAAAGAATCATTTTGGATAAATTTATATTGTAAAGACATGGTTGTAAAAAGCTTATCTCCTGCCTTCTTTTCCCATTCAATAGGTACTTGGTTTGCCAAACTAGAAACCATTTTGTCTTTAAAAAAATACAATCCACCAAAAAACAAAACAATAATTGCCAAAAAGATTAGTGTTCCAACAAGTGACTTATTTAACGTTTTTTTTGTTGATTTTATATATTCATTGAATAATGAATTATTGACAAGTGCTTCACTTTTTAAAATAGAATTATCACTTGTATAAATGGAAATGGCATTTTGGTTTTTATCCGAAAAGAAAATTAAACGGTTGCCAGATCCACCTGCACTGATATGAAGAAATTGTAGTGGTATAACATATTTTATTTCTTCAGCATTGAAACAAACGTTAAATTGATCGATATAAATAGTGCCGGCACAACGACCTCCAGTTATATCTGGATGAATTAATACGGCAGAAAAAGTGGTCAAATTATAAGCTTTTTTTTGCAAAAATATAAAATAAATTTTACATAAACTGAAAAACATAAATTAAAAATGAGAAGGCAAAAAATTGATGTTTTCAATAAAACCATCATTTTGAAAAAGCCTATTTAAATACGAATTTATTTTTCTTCCAAAAAGGCAATTACGTCGTCTTTTAAAAGATGCGGAATTTCAATCATCGGAGCATGACCACAATTTTCGTAAACTATTTTCTTGCTGTTGCTTATATCTCTCAAAAAATAGTCTACATGATGAACAGGAATAAGTTTATCATTCTGACCCCAAATGATTAAAGTATCTACATTTACAGATTGAATTAAGGAAGGGTCGATGAATTTTTTAGTGGATGAAATATCCAATAATGCTTCCAAATTGCCTTCCCTATTCCAAAAATCATTGGAGGCGTGTACTTTTTCTCGTTTCAGTGCTTTTGGGTTATAAAATACCCTATTCAACCCTCGATTGGTAAAAGAAATGGGAATGCCTCGCAATAATATTTTACGAAGAAAGGAGTAGCGTAAAAGGCTGGTAACGCCTTTGGAAATTTTCGCAATATCATAACCCGCACTGTTGAAGAGGACTAATTTTTTTATTCTCTCTGGAAAATGCACTGATAATCTCCATGAAGCCAATCCGCCCATTGAACAACCCATTAAATAAAGTTCATCTAACTCTAATTTTTGTATGAAAAAATCGAAAAAATCGAGATACATTTCATTATAATCCGGTTCCTTTTCGCTAAATGTAGGAAAATCTGACATGCCAAAACCAGGTAAATCGACTTTTATTATCCGATATTTATCTACTAATATATTTCCAAAATCTTCGAAATTTTTATACGAACCACCAAAGCCATGCACCATTAAAATTGGAAAACCATTGCCCTCATCTGTATAATGAATTTCATTGCCATTCCAATTTAAAAAATAGGAATGTTTAGTGATGTGTTTTTCCCTTATAAATTCCTTTGTTAAACGCGTATTTTTTCTAAAAAAAAGAAGATAAATAACGAAACAACTCAATACAAAAATGATAAATAAAAGAAATGGCATACTAAAATATTTTATTGTTTTATGGTTTCAATCTTATACGTCTTGGCTAATTCCATCTAGTTTTTTTAACTTCCTAAAAATTAAAAAGATTGTTGTATTGGTTGGAATGATCCTCTCCTTTTGATTTTACCAAAGGCGCATCTAAATCTACAGTATTGGCTGGCGAATCTTTCACCAATAAATCTTTGTCAGTGCCTAAAAGCAATGAAACACCTTCCTTTTCCCATTTATCCAACATTTTTAAACCTTCTTCTTCAAATACCCCGTTTTGTAAATCTATTGAATCCATAAAGTTGCTTGAAACATCCATAAAATGCTCCATTTCTCCTATTTTCATGCTTACATCATCAGCCACTGCTTCCATTGCTTGGTCAAACATATATCGTTTGTCGCTATTTCCACTTAGTATATTCCAAGCCGATTTCATAGCGCTATGTGAGGCACGAATTGCAGCTCTTTCTTGCTTTTTAACGGATACTTGATCGATAACATCTTCCATTAACACTTCGGAATTGTCATACATTTTTGTTAAAACACGGTAAAGGATTTCCATTTTTTTGTACAAATCCTCTAATTTTAGATTGGACTCTTGTAATCGACCGGCTTTTCTTGTTTTTAAAATCATCATCGCATCTTTTTCTGTTTTTTTGGCTTGGTTGGCCAATAAAAGGTTGCTTTGAATGTCTTTAGCATTTTGGTCAATTATATCTTTTAGCTTACGCATCTGCGCTCGTAAAATCGAAATTTGTTTATCCATTTTCCGCAAATTATCTCGCAATTCCCCAATATAAGTTTCCAAAATTCCTATAGGATCTATTTGTACAAATAAACCTGTAATAAACCGCATTACAGATTTATAGGCATAAAAAACAAGATTTCTGAATTTAGGATCTAAAATAAGGTAAATTAAAGCACCCAATGCCAACAATACGCCTGCCAATTGAAGGGAAGTAAGTGCCATTGATAATAAAATTGGCAATAATTTAAATAAACCATAACCAATTCCGGCTGCAGCGCCTGCCATAAATAATAAACCAGTTTTTCCTTCGGGTTTTTGCCAAAAGCTTTTAGGTTTCATTCCATTCGAATCTGCTGGTGTAATAGACATACTTAATTTTTTATAAATGTTTTTTAATTTTTCAATATCAATTTCTATTGCTCCATTGACACTATTAAATGAAGCTTCAAAATTATTTACAGTACCTAATATTTTCCCTTCTGCTTCATTTACAAATTTATTTCCTTGTTCAATTTGCTCATTATGTGCGGTAATTTCATCGGTTAGTCGTTTAATTTGTGCTGATTTTTCGAGGATTACCTTTTTAAGTGTTTCTAATTCTTCCTTTTTCTTCAGCACATTTGCATTGTTTTGACCCTTTACGGCAACATCAAATTTTTCTTTTTCCTTGTGCAATACTTTTTTGTAATAATCTGCTGATTGCAACAAGTTTTCTTTGGTAATACCCATTGTGGCAGCAGTAGCAAAAGCAGATTTGAACTGAGTGGCTTCATCCAAAGGCATTTTACTCAGGGTAGCCAGTGATTGCTTAAATTCGAAATAATCAAATCCCTCCATATTATTGTCTGCAAGCGCCTGCAAGAGTGTATCTCGTATTTTGTCATCTACGGCAGCTGGAAGACTAATGTTTGGTTGGGTTATTTCCTTTTTAGTGCTATTTTTAGAAGGAGCTTCATTTTTTGTATTCTCAGTATTTTCTACCTTGGAACCTCAGGATCTTGAACAATAAATAATCCTTTTAATTTATTAAAATCAAATGCCATTTATAATTAATTGAATTTTGTTTTGCAAATTTAATTTTTGGTATGGATAAAAAGGTATTTTTTAAAATAAAAGTTCATTTTTATGTCAATAAATTACTTTGAATCTATTCTTTTGACTTTTCCTCTTCATCAAAAACCATTAGATTCTTAATGGATGCCTGCACCTCAGGCACATCAGGTTCTTCTATTCTCATTAATAAATCTCTTGTAATCGGTGTAATGGAAACCAGCCTATTGGCCTGCGAAGCGATGATTTGTTCAAATAAATTACGAACTACTCTTGCATTTCCAAAGGCTGGATTACGCCTTTCATACAGCCCTTCAAAATAAATGAAAGTTTCTCCTTTCATTTCATCTGGGTAGCCAGCAGCAATTACTGCCAAATCGTCTCTATGGTCTTCCATCCGTTTCAATAAGGTTTCTATTGCCTCATTCCCAAAATCACGGCCAAATTCATCTTTAGCCAAACTGTAAGCTTCGTCAACAAAAAGGACGCCATTCATTGCCGATTTTACTACTTCATCTACTTTTAAAGCTGTTTGCCCAACATATCCTGCCACCAAACCTGAACGGTCGGTTTCGACCAAATGCCCACTCGACAAATAACCCAAATGCTTAAAAATTCGACCCAATAATCGGGCAATTGTTGTTTTTCCTGTACCTGGAGGGCCAATAAAAACGGAATGTAAAGCCCTGTCGCTAGGCTTCAGACCCTCTTTTTCTCTTAATTTTTGTATTTTTAAAAAATTAATTAGATCATTGATATCTTTTTTGATGTTGTTGAGACCAACTAACTCGTTTAGTTCCTTCAATACATCTTCCAAGGTTTCATTTTCAGGCACTTGTGTTTGTTTTACGTTTTCTAATTTTTTTCTTGGGTTCAAACATAAATCACTTATCTTTTGTAATTCCGAGGTTTCTTCATCTGTGATTTTGCCATCTGCCTTTGCAAAAAAATTTGCAATTCGATTGTATTGCGTTCCAACTGCAGTAAGTAATTCATGATTGGTTCTGGAAAGTAAAGAAGGTAAAATGAGCTGATCTTTAAATTCACCACCTACTTCAAGGAATTTTGCAGCTTTTACTTTTTCCAAACTAGCACTAAATTTTTCGTTTTGCACCATTTTATTGATTCTTTCCAAACTCAATACCTCGGCCATATCATTGCCCTGCATTTTTTCGAAAAAATAAGCTAATAAAAATCGTTGTTTTACAGAAATTGGCTCTTTTTCTAGTTTTTGGTAAATTAAAATAATATCCTGAATAATTAAATGCCAAGGTTGAAATTCATTAGTCAAAGTAGCTGATTTGGTTAGCGTTTTCTGCAAATTATCCATAAAAGCACTATCTCCTTTTAATTGTGTATGGAAAGCATAAAGTTGGTCGCCCATTAACTTTGATTCAGCTAAAAAATCTTCATCAATAATAATCTCAACTGTTGTTTCTGTTTGATTTTCAGTGAATTCTTTCAGTGGGTCTTTGCTTTTTTTGGTTGAAATATCAAAATTTCCTTTGCCTATTTTTTCAAATACATTTAAAATTGCTTTTCGAGTGGTTTCATCCTCAATTATTGTATTGAAATCCTCAAGATTTAAGTTTTTTAAATCGACAATTGGGACTACAATCGGCTTATTATTAAGTATATAATGCAATTTTTTATCGCTTAAGATAAATCCTTCAAAAATATCATTGTTGCGTTTATCATAACTAAAAACAATCTCTTCATTGGATAAATTGAGTTGTTTTAAAGCATTGCTTATTGATAAAATTTTCAATGCGGGCAGTTTGCCCGGACCATAAAAAGGTTTTTCTAAATGATTTTTTTCTATCAAGTTTTCAATCAAATTTTCTAATGCTCTTGTAAGTCCATTACTCATATAAAGTTATTTTTTTTATTTTGGATAAATAAATTGAAAAAATACATTACCAATCAAATATAGGTTATAAAAATTAAATCACTTATTTTTATAAGCTCGATAGTACCTCTAGAATAATATTATACACTTTTTTCAATTGTTTTTTTGTAATAATATAAGGCGGCATAATATAAACTGTATTGCCAAGCGGACGCAATAAAATACCATTTTCTATAAATTTGTTATACAATAAGTCTCTGATATTATTAAAGTAAGATGAGTTTTGTTCATTTTTTACTTCAAATGCAAGTATGGTGCCCAAAACTCTAGGATTTTCAATTTGCGGTAATTTTTTTAAAAGGTAAAGAAATTTTAAATGCTGTTGTTCAATTCCCTTAATTAGCATATCAAAATTGGGTTTTTCAATAATATCAAGCGATGCTAAAGCTGCCGAACAACTCAGAGGATTGGCAGTATAGGAATGTCCATGAAAAAAAGTTTTAAACTTATCGGTGGAAGTAAAAGCGTCAAATATAAAACCTTTGCATGTAGTGATACCCATTGGTAAGAATCCGCCTGTCAATCCTTTGGATAAGCAGACAATATCTGGAGAAAGTTGAAGATGATTACTCGCCAAGAATTTGCCCGTTCTATAAAACCCTGTCATAACTTCATCTGCTATACAAATTATTGAATGACAATTAGATATGGAGATAAGTTCATTTAAAAGTTGAGATTCATAAAAAATCATGCCACCCGAACCCTGAATTAGTGGTTCGTAAATAAAGGCAGCAATTTGGTTTGTAGCCGCTAATGCTTCGAATTTTAACTTTGCTTCATCGGGTTTTGTTGGATCTATAAATTCTACATCAAAAAACAAGGATTCAAATGGACGATTAAACAAACCTCGTTCTCCAACGGCCATTGCACCAAAGGTATCGCCATGATATGCATTGGTAAGGGCAATTATTTTAGTTTTTGGTTTTTCCAAATTATGCCAATATTGAATGGCCATTTTAATACCCACTTCTACACTTGTGGAGCCATTATCTGAAAAAAAGATTTTAGAAAACCCCTCTGGAAGTTTTTGAACCAATCGTTCGGCCAATTCAATCGCTGGTTGATGTGTAAAGCCAGCAAAGATTACTTGTTCTAATTTCTTAGCTTGTAGAGCGATTTTTTTGGCTATGTATGGATTTGCGTGCCCATGAATATTTACCCACCATGAAGAGATTGCATCTATGTATTCTTTTCCATTTTCATCATATAAAAGAGCACCCTTTCCATGTTTAATTACAGGCAATATTTTTAAACCTTCCGTTTGTGTAAACGGATGCCAAATAAATGCTTTATCTTTTTGTGCGTTATTCATTTTATAAAATTAGAATAATCTTATTTAATTTTTTGTTTAGTAGGATTAAGTTGGAATTTTTTTACAATTGAGTCGTTTAATTATTAAAGACTGCTAGAATAAATGAATTTTATGTAACAAATTAATTAAATTGTTTTATTTATTTCATTTTCAATTAATTTTAAATTTTATCTATTTTTTTTATTTAAATAAAAATTTATATAGTATTGCTTTACAAATAGTTATGTTGTTTATTTTAAATCTTTAATTAATTAAAATTTTAGTTTATTAAATTTGTTTATATAATTAGTTATCAATTAATTATATAATTTTGATTGGATATTTAATTCGTCTAAAAGAAAATCAATTTCTTCTTTGGTATTAAAGCTGTGAATAATAAACCTTAATCTCTCAAGGCCTAATGGAACTGTTGGATATAATATTGCCCTTATGTCAATTCCTTTTGAAATTAAATGACGGCTGATGTTTTTTGCTTTTTGATTAGTGGCGCAATAAATTCCAAAAATAGGCCCCTGGCCAACCATTTTAAAAGGTGCTGGATTAGTGATAATACGTTCATTTAAGTAATTGTTTAGTTTATTTAATTTAATTAACTGATTTTCATTATTTAATAAAAATTTATATCCCCATTTTATTGATAAAATACTATGCAAATCCAAGGCAGTAGAATAGATAAATGGTTTACAAAAATTGATCAAATAATCTTTAAGGATCCTTGAACCAACTACTGCAGCTCCATGTGCGCCAAGCGCTTTTCCAAAAGTATAAACTCTTGCAAATATTTTATCCTCCACTCCTTCTACATTTGCCATGCCTCTACCCTTTTTTCCGAGTATCCCCAAGGCATGTGCTTCATCCAAAATCAAATATATGTTTTTTTCTTCACAAAACAAACAAAGTTCTTTTAAAGGAGAAAAATCACCTTCCATGGAATAAATGCTTTCTACAAGTACAAAAATTTGTCCACCAAAATCTGTTGGAATTTTAGTTTTTAAATCATCTAAATCATTGTGTTTAAATGATAATGAGCTTGCTTTACTCAATTTAATTCCTGCATGCATACTAGCATGAATTAGTTCATCGTAAATAATCAAATCTCCCTTTTGAGCCAAAGTGGAAATTAAACCCATATTTGCATCAAATCCAGAATTGAATAAAATGGCTGTTTCTCCATTATGAAATGCAGCTATTTGATTTTCTAAATCATCTGTTTGTTGAGTTTGACCATTTAATAAACGGCTACCAGTGGCGCCTTTTGATAGGTGTTGATACTGCTTTATGTCTTCATTTATGTGTTGGTAGATCCAAGCCGATCGTGAAAAACCTAAATAGTCATTACTGCTAAAATCAATTAGTCCTTGGTTTATTTTAAGACTTCGTAAATTGTCTTGTGCAGTTCTTTGGGACAAAAAATGAACCAACCTATTGTTTAGATTAGTCTCCATAATTTTGTTAAACAGCTACTATATTTTGCTCACTATCCTTGAATGCCTTTCTTGGGTTTAGACCTAAAAGTTCAAACATTGCCATATCATCAGTAAAGGTTGGATTAGGTGTAGTAAGCAATTTGTCGCCTGCAAAAATACTATTTGCGCCAGCCATAAAACAAAAAGCTTGCTCGCTTACAGGCATATCTAATCTTCCAGCTGAAAGTCGAATCATCGTTTTTGGCATTAAAATACGAGCAGTTGCAATCATTCTCACCATTTCCCATACACTTACTCTTTTCATTTCTTCCAAAGGAGTACCTTCCACAGCCACAAGCGCATTTACCGGAACAGATTCTGGATGTTCAACCATTGTAGATAAGGTATAAAGCATTCCTATTCGCTCATCATGACTTTCTCCTAAACCTATAATGCCGCCACTACAAACCGAAATACCTGCCTTCCGAACATTTCCTATAGTTTCTAACCGATCATCAAATCCACGAGTTGTAATAATTTTATCATAATAAGACTCAGAAGTGTCCAAATTGTGGTTGTAGGCATATAGACCTGCTTTTTTTAATTTGTCAGCTTGTTCTTCCGTTAGCATTCCCATAGTACAGCAAACCTCCATTCCCATTTCATTTACTCCTTCTACCATGTCCAATACCTTGTCAAAATCGCTATTGTCTCTTATTTCTCGCCATGCAGCACCCATACAAAATCTTGTTGACCCTGCATTCTTTGCTTCTAAAGCTTTTTCTAATACCTCTGTTTTTTCTAATAGCTTATGAACTTTTACGCCAGTATTGTACCGAGCTGCCTGTGGGCAGTATGAACAATCTTCAGGACATCCACCCGTTTTTACAGATAAAAGGGTGCAAACTTGCACTTCGCCAATCTGATTATTTTCTCTATGAATACTAGCTGCTCGAAATACTAAATCCAAAATAGGAGAATGATATATCTCCCTTATTTCGTCTATTGTCCAATTGTTTTTTAACATAGTTTTATTTTGACCGTTCGTTTGGTAAAAATATTATTTTTTAGAAACTTTTTACTTTTTTTTAAAATAATCTTTTAAAAATGGCTAATTTTTCGGCATAAATGGATATAAATTCATCCAAAATTTAATTGGGAATATTTTTTAAACCCTACCTCATCTTTAATTTGTAGTTTAAAGAATTATATTATTTCTAAAGCTTTTTAACGTTTCTTTACTATACTTTTTGGTAAAAAAAATCTTTTTCAATCCATCCTTGATGGTCGGGATGTGCAATTTTCACCATTTCGATTGCTCGTTGTTTTAATGTTTTTCCATATAAATCAGCAATTCCGTATTCGGTAATAATATATTGAACATGCGAACGGGTAGAAACCACACCTGCACCTTGCTTTAAAAAAGGAACTATTCTGCTCTCTCCTTTTTTAGTTATAGATGGCAGGGCTATAATCGCTTTTCCCCCATTACTTAGGGTGGCGCCTCTAATAAAATCCATCTGACCACCAACTCCAGAAAACATTCGTGCACCTATAGAATCAGCACAAACTTGTCCTGTTATATCTACTTCTATAGCGGAATTGATAGCGACCATTTTTGAATTTTTCCTTATAATTGCGGTATCATTTACAAAGGAAGACTCTCTCATTTCTATAAATGGATTGTCGTTCACGAAATCATATAATCGCTGGGAACCAATTAAAAAAGTCGCCAAAGCTCTTCCTCTACTTATTGATTTAAAATTACAATTAATAACATTATTTTCTATCAAATCAATAACGCCGTCCGAAAACATTTCGGTGTGTAAACCCAAGTTTTTATGATGTGTTAATTTTGCCAATACAGCATTTGGTATGGAGCCAATACCTAATTGCAAAGTGCTTTCATCTTCTATTAAAGAAGCAATGAAAGTTCCTATCTTGTCTTCCATCGGCGAAATTTCTCCCATTTCTTGAACAAATATTGGGATATTCACTTCTACTAAATAGTTGATTTCTGAAATATGAATAATTCCATCACCAAATGTTCTTGGCATTTGAGCATTAACTTGAGCGATTACAATTTTAGCATTTTCAATTGCAGCCAATGTCGCTTCTACAGAAACACCTAAAGAACAATATCCATGAATATCTGGCGGCGAAACATGAATAAAAACCACATCAAGTGGCAAAATATTTTTTCGAAATAATAAAGGCAATTCACTTAAAAAAACAGGCGTATACGAACCGTTACCTGCTGCTAAAGTATGTCTTACATTTTGACCAATAAAAAAAGAATTTACATGGAAACTTTCCCTAAGTTCTGGATTTGCATAGGGCGCATCGCCTTCAGTGTGTAGATGACAAATTTCAACATTCCTTAAATCATCCGCTCGTTCAGAAAGTGCCTTTATTAAAATGGAAGGAGTGGCAGCAGCAGCTTGAATATAAATCCTATCGTTCGATTTAACAACTTTTACAGCCTCTTCAGCCGATGTATATTTATTCATAACATATATAAATTTGGCGAATTCAAGTCATAAATTAAACCTTTTCCAAGATTGATATTTTTTTGCAAATATAGGTAAATACCAATTATACTTTTAATATAGTTTAATTAATGTCTGGAACTGATTTTATAAAAAGATAGTAAAAATGGAGTTTCATAATTTTCTATAAAATTCAAATAATTTTCAACTATTCGTTGTTATGATTAATTTAAAATCCTATTTTTGGATAAAATAATATTAGAAATTTAGACTTGTAAAAATTATGAATAAAGATTGGTGGAAATGGGGAAATAATAATGAATTTAGACATTTGAGCGAATATCCTAAAATGAAAAAAATGTTGGAGGATCGCTGGGAGATATCTTTAAAAGAGGATTTTGTGCCTGTTAAAAATTTCCCTGTGGTTGAGATTTCAGACAAGAAAAAAGAGGAGATTAAAGACATATTTGCTACAATTCCGAGCAAAAAATTGAGTTTTAAAGCAGCAGATAGATTGTCGATGGCAATCGGGAAAAGCTATTTTGATGCATTAAGGGTTTTAAAATATGATAATATTGTTTTGCCTGATGCCATTTTATCCCCACTACCCACGATGAAGTGGATTATATTCTTTTAAAGGCAAGTGAGCATAATGTAATAATCACGCCCTTTGGTGGTGGAACTAATGTTGTAGGTTCATTGACAAATGATAATTTGAGAAATAAATCGGCGATAAGGATTACAATTAATTTGCGAGAAATGTCCAAATTGATTGCAATAAATGGCGCAGAAATGACAGCAACTTTTCAAAGTGGCATTTTGGGCCCTGTTTTAGAAAAAGCCCTAAATGAAAAGGGATATACACTTGGTCATTTTCCCCAAAGTTTTGAGTATTCCACCCTTGGCGGATGGATAGTTACTCGATCTGCGGGCCAGGCATCAACGATGTATGGAAAAATAGAAGATTTGGTCGAAAGTTTAAAAGTAGCCACTCCTGCAGGAACGATACATACACCAAACTTTACGCATGATGCCGTTGGAATAAATATAATGCCTCTATTTTTTGGTAGTGAAGGTACTTTGGGAATTGTAACTGAGGCTACTGTAAAAATAAAAAAAATACCTCGACATAAACGATGGGTTTGCGGATTGTTTCCGAATTTTGAAGCAGGTGCTGATTTTTTCCAGGAAGCCATTCAAAACGGCGTAAAACCATCCGTTATTCGACTTTCGGATGCCAATGAAACTGCTTTATTTTCTAAATTGGCTTCAGAAAAAAGTGAAGAACCAACATTTTTTGAAAATTTGAAAAAGGAAGCCCAAAAGGTGGTGTTAAAGTGGAAAAACTTAGATCATCCATGTTTAATGATGATGTGTTTGGAGCAATTTGGCCCAAATACCGCCTCGCAAGCTGTTTTTGCAAAATCGCTCATTGAGAAATATGGTGGTATGGTGGCGCCTGAAATCATTGGAAAAAAATGGGAAGAAGGTCGGTTTAAAACCCCATACATGCGTGACACAATGATGGAGCATCGCATATTTGTAGATACTATGGAAACGTATGTCCCATGGGAAAATGTAAAAGAGATGCATGCCATTTTGGGTAAAGAATTGGCGAAGAGTAAAGCATTTAATAAAGAAAAAGGGTATTTCTTGGCGCATATTTCGCACGTATATGCCTCAGGTGCTTGTATGTATTTTACGCTATTTACCCCTATGCAAATCAACAGAGAAATAGAACAATGGCAAGAGCTTAAAAATTTGATTATGAATGTGTTTATGGAAAATAATGGCACTATTAGTCATCACCATGGTGTGGGCGCCGACCACCAAAAATGGTATTTGAAATACAGCGATCCTTTAAGCTTGGAAGTATTGAGAGCAGTAAAGAAACAATTAGACCCAAAAAATATTTTAAATCCCGGAAAATTATACAATGTTTAGATCATTTCATTTCGAACAAGCAAGCAATACCCAATATGATGTTTGCATTATTGGTGGCGGAATTACTGGAGCGGGCATTTTTCTAAAAGCTTGTGAAAAGGGGCTAAGGGCTATTATAATAGACAAAGGAGATTTTTCCTCTGGAACTAGTTCTCGTTCAGCCAAAATGATTCATGGTGGCTTAAGGTATTTGCAATATTTTCAGATAAAAATGGTCTATGAAGGCCTTCATGAAAGGGAAAACTTATTGAGTTTATATCCGCATTTGGTAAAGCCTCAGCCCTATTTTATGCCCGTTTATGGAAGCTGGGTGAATAAATTGAAGTTTAGTGTAGGTTTGAGTGGGTATGATGCTTTATCAGGAAAAAGCAGTATGCCTAAGCATATTTCAGTTCCTGAAGAAGAAATAAAAAAAAGATTTAAGCAAATAACACATGAGGATTTAAAAGGTGGGTTTATTTATTATGATGCTAGAACAAATGATGCAAGGTTGACCAATGAAGTGATACAACAAGGAGTTGAATTAGGTGGTACAGCAATCAATTATTTAGAAGCAATATTTTTTGAAGAAGAAGATGGAGAAATAATTAGTTTAACCTGCAAAGGTCGTTTGAAGGGATGGGATTTGGAAATAAAAGCAAAGCAGTATGTTTCAGCAACGGGCGTTTGGACGGATGAATTGCTTAATAAATATAAGCCTCAGGCAAAGAAATGGATGAAGCCAAGTAAAGGCATTCACGTAGTAGTAAAAGGAGATTTATTGCCAAAAGATTGTGTGTTAATTTTGCCTACAATAGATGGAGATGGTCGATTTATTTGGTGTTTACCATGGGAAGAAAATATGAATGTTTTGGGAACAACAGATACGGAGTATAATGAAGGCTTGAATGAAATAAGAAGTACGAAAGAAGAAATTGATTATTTGCTTGATTCTGTAAATAAACATTTGCCAGGGCGGAAATTAACCTATGATGATATATTAAGCACTTATGCAGGATTAAGACCACTTTTGGCCGATCCCGACCCAGAAGAAGAGGATAATGATAGTTCAAGTCGTTCCCGTGATTATGAAATTTGGTGGAACAATGATAATTTTGTAACCATAGCTGGTGGAAAACTCACTTCCTTTTTGAGTATGGCTGAAACATGTTTGAATGAGATTATCGAAAAACACCCAGGGAAACTGAATCCTCATATTTTTCCAAAACCATTAGCTCCAATTACAAAGTCGGGACATCCCCTATTTGCATCAATAAGGGATAAATATGGAGATAATGTTCTTTTAATTATGGATATTATTAAAGAGAATAAATCTTATGCAAATCCTATATTTCCAAAAAGCAATTATATAATTGCCGAAATTATTTTCTTTATTCGGTATCAGCACGCTGTAATGTTGGATGATATTTTGACCAGAAGAACACTTTTGAGTTATTCAATGAAAGACTGGAATGAAGATTTAATCAATATCATTTGCGATATATTTAAAGAAGAGTTGGGCTGGACTGAAGAAGATAAAGTCAACCAAATAAAGAATTACCGCAAAAATTGGGACTTAATGCATAGTTGGGAATAATTCGTTTACTTTGAATCTATTTGACAATGAACCGCTTACAAATTTAATTCCCTTTGATGGCATTGCCATTTATTATGGTAAAATATTCGATGTTGAAAAATCTAATTTCTATTTCAATTCCCTTTTTAAGCAAATTGAATGGAAAAACGACGAGGCCATTATTTTTGGAAAGCATATTATAACTGCAAGAAAAGTAGCATGGTATGGCGATAAACCTTATGAATATCATTATTCCAATGGCACAAAAATAGCACAACAATGGTCTGAAGAGCTTTTATATTTAAAGAAAACGGTTGAAAATATTAGTGGAGAAACGTTTAATTCCTGTCTTTTAAACCTTTACCATAACGGAAATGAGGGTGTTGGCTGGCACAGTGATGATGAAAAAACGCTTAAAAAAAATGGAGCAATAGCCTCATTAAGTTTTGGTGCAAGTCGAAATTTTAATTTTAAACATAAAAAAAATCCTCATAAGGCAAGTATCTATCTTGAAAACGGAAGTCTTTTAATTATGAAGGGCGAAATACAACAAAATTGGTTACATTGTTTACCAAAAAGCACCAAAATTAAGCATCCTAGAATCAGCCTTACATTTAGGACAATAGTTTGAGGAATTTAGGATTTTAGATTTCAGATTTAGGATTTTGGGGTGTCACAAAAATTAACCCCACTTCTTACTTCTTCCTAAAAAAGATATTAATTGGAACACCTGAGAAATTAAAATGTCCACGGATTTTATTCTCTAAATAGTTTTTATATGCAGTACCCACATAATCGGGATAATTACAGAAAAACGCAAAAGAGGGAACCACCGTTGGTAACTGTGTTATGTATTTTATCTTTATAACTTCACTCCTATGTGCTGGAGGTGGAGTACGTTCAATATCAGCCAACAATAACTCGTTTAATTTACTGGTTTGTATTTTTTGCTGACGATTTTTAAATACTTCTAATATTACATCCACAGCCTTATGGATTCTTTGTTTTTCGAGGGCAGAAATAAATATAATAGGCACATCCTTAAATGGTGCTATTTTCATTTTTATTTTTTCTTCGTAATCTAAATGTGTTTGCGCATCCTTTTCAACAGCATCCCATTTATTCACTAAAATAACAACTCCTTTCTTCTTTCTTTCAATCAATTGAAAAATCTTCATGTCTTGCCCTTCTATACCAACATTTGCATCCACCATAAGAATACAAATATCAGATTCGTCAATTGCTTTAATCGCCCTGATTACGCTATAAAATTCTAAGTCTTCATTTACTTTTGCTTTTTTACGAATCCCTGCTGTATCTACCAAAAGAAATTCTTTTCCAAATAGTTTGTAATGCGTATGTATGGAATCACGTGTAGTGCCCGCAATATCCGTTACGATATGTCGTTCTTCGCCAAGCAATGCATTTAAAAGTGTCGATTTTCCTACGTTAGGTTGCCCAACAATAGTGATTCTTGGAATTTCATTCTCTACTTCCTCCTCTACCACATCTATTCTTTCTGCAATAGCATCTAATATTTCTCCCGTTCCACTGCCACTCATTGAAGAAAGGAAATACATTTCTTCAAATCCTAAGCCATAAAACTCATTCGCATCATACATTCTTTGAGAGTTGTCTACTTTATTGACAGCCACCAAAACAGGTTTTTTGGTGCGTCGCAATTCCATCGCCATTGCCTCATCCAAATCTGTGATGCCCGTAGTTACATCCACCATAAAAATTAAAAGATTAGCTTCTTGTATTGCAATTTTTACTTGATCCTTTATGGCTCTTTCAAAAACATCCTTAGAATTTGGAACAAATCCACCAGTGTCTACAAGGTTGAAAATTTTACCATTCCACTCTCCCATGCCATATTGCCTATCTCTTGTTACTCCACTCAAATCGTCGGTGATGGCTTTTCTTGCGCCAACTATTCTATTAAAAAGGGTTGATTTACCAACGTTTGGTCTTCCTACTATCGCAACTGTATAACTCATAATAATTTTCGAAAAATAAAATTTAATTCAAATAATATACCCAAAACAGCATATTAAGGGTACAAATATCCATTATTTTGTTGGTATTTTATTACCAAAGTCATTATTAATAGGTAAAGAATACGTTTTAAGTCCTTGTACTGCTATTGTTTATTTGAAAAAGGTTGCATCTAAATTTTGGAATAATTGCTTCTTATTTTTATTTAACAGCCAATCTTTAATGAATCTTAAAGATTTTGTGGCTAATAAAAGGTGTTTTAATATTGTACACTTCTTTTCACAAAAAAAATAAAAAATGTATGATTCCTTCGATTATTGACTACTTAAAATCAACCAATAGACTTCAAATTCTTTTGGTTTTGGCCAGCTCCACCGTATTTGGAGTATTGTTGCTTTCTGTTCGGGTTTTTTGGACCCAACAAACCTCTTTCATTTTCTTGATTTGGAATATTTTTTTAGCACTTATTCCATTGGGTGTTAGTTTGTTGCTCGCAATAAGGGTAAATTCCCAAAAACTATCGCCTTTTATATTTTGGTTTTTTGTCGGACTTTGGTTATTGTTTTTTCCAAATGCGCCTTATATTCTTACCGATTTGTTTCACTTAAAAATGAGAGATTTCCCTTTTTGGTATGATTTGGTATTATTGCTTATTTTTGCTTGGACAGGCACCTTAATTGGATTTTTAAGTCTTTTGATAATCCATGACATTTTTACGGTAAAATATGGAAAAGTACCAGGATGGATAATTTCATTTTGTGCCATTTTTTTGGGTAGTTTCGGTATTTATTTGGGCAGATACTTGAGGTGGAATAGCTGGGACATGCTTACAAATCCCTTGACACTTGCGGAAGACATTTGGGTTCGAATTTTCAATCCATTTCAACATCCAACAACCATCGGTGTTACTTTTTTATTTACTATTTTGCTTAGTTTGATGTATGCTTCATTGCTTACTTTTAATAGAAAAATAGAAATTGAAAAAGAAGTTGAATAAAAAATAAAAAAAAATGCCTTCTAAAAATTAGAAGGCATTTTTATAAAAATAAACTTTTAAGATTAATATTTACCTGGTCTAAGTGCTCTAACTACTTTACCTGTTTGCCACATTTCCGAATTGCCCACTTCTGCCAATTCAGCATCTAATTTTTCTCTATAATCTGGTTGAGAGTTCGTGTCAATTGATCGCTGTGCTTCTTCGCCAGCGGCTACTTTTGCGTACAAATCTTCAAATACTGGTGTAACGGCATCTCTGAATGGTCCTTTCCAATCCAAAGCGCCACGTTGTGCTGTTGTGGAGCAATTGGCAAACATCCAATCCATTCCATTTTCAGACACCAATTTGATTAATGATTCGGTCAATTCTTCAACCGTTTCATTAAAAGCTTCTGATGGAGAGTGACCATTTTTTCGTAACACATTATATTGTGCTTCCATAACTCCAGCCAAAGCACCCATTAAAACGCCTCTTTCGCCAGTTAAGTCAGAATATACTTCCTTTTGGAAAGTAGTTTCGAATAAATAACCAGAACCTACACCAATTCCTAATGCGATAGTTCTATCTTTTGCTTTACCTGTTGCATCTTGAAAAATAGCATAAGATGAATTTAGACCTTTTCCTTCTAAAAACAATCTTCTCAATGAAGTACCTGAACCTTTTGGAGCAGCCAAAATTACATCCACATCTGCAGGGGGAATAATGCCTGTTCTTTCTTTATAAGTGATACCAAAACCATGAAAAATACAAAGCTTTTCCAGTAGTAAGGTGTTTTTTTACCGTTGGCCACATAGCGATTTGAGCAGCATCCGATAATAGATACATGATAATAGTACCTTTTTCCAAAGCTTGCTCAGGTTCAAAAAGTGTAACACCTTCAACAAAAGCGTGATTTACTGCTTTGTCCCATGATTTTGAAGGTCTTCTTTGACCAAAATTACATTGAAACCATTGTCTCGAAGGTTAGAGGCCTGACCTGGTCCTTGTACACCATAGCCAATAACAGCGATGGTTTCATTTGCTAATACTTCTCTTGCTTTTTCTAGGGGAAATTCGTCGCGGGTTACTACGTTTTCATCGTGTCCGCCAAAGTTCATAATTGCCATAGTTTGATATTTTTGATTTATTGATTAATATCTTGAAAATTTTATTGGTAACATAAAGAAACTTTTACTGCTTCGCCATTATTTTCCTGGATTCCAATTTGGCATTAATCTTAATATCCATAATCTTTCATAATCAATTCTATGGAATAGACTGGATTTACAATTGCTGGATTACATATTTCACCCTCATTTGTAACTATAAAAAATTTCAAAACTACAGTTCCTTTAATCCTTTTTCAATGCTTCTTTAGGAAAAATTATATTTTTAAAAAATCTTTATATGAGTCTTAACCTCCCGGAAAGTAGCCATTACTTGAGCAAAGTTTGAAAAACTTTGTCTGTAAATTAATTTTGCGAAACTCAAAATATAATTTTGGAATCAGAAAATGTCTTATTTCTTATTTTAATCGTAACAACATTAGCATTATAACCATTTAATAGGTTTAGTTGGTATTAACAGTATCTTATTTGATTGAAGTTGAATGTTTTCTGCAATTTTTCTTAGGCGCTTTGCTCCTACCATTTCCACAAAACAAACAAAAAAAAAAAAAACTAAAAAGTAATCTATAGCCCATTTAAAAATTAATTTCGCTTCAAATATATCTATTTGTTTTTGTACTTGTTTAAGTAAGTTTTCAGCTGCCCATTCTTCCGAATTAAATTCGATGGTAAATTCACCTTCAGTTTCATTTAATTTTTTGAAAGAAAAATTGGTAACATCTACTCTTCTTCTAGAAAAATAGCGTAAACCGTCCAATTAAGACGGGCTGGTTGTGGGAAATAAATACTATTTTATATGGTTTCATTTCTTATTTACTTGGTTCTAAAATAATATCACTACATGCTGCTCACTTGATACCATATGAAATAAATTATCTTCTTTTCAACAACTACTTCCAATACATATGGACCGTCATGGGCAAACATAATATCTAAAGCATCGCTTAGATTTTCTCTTAATTCTACCTTGGTTGATGCAATTCCAAATCCTTTTGAAATAGCAACGAAATCAGGATTTTTAATTCTACTTGCAGAATACCTATTGTCAAAAAACAATTGCTGCCATTGTCGAACCATGCCTAGGAAATTATTATTGAAAATAACCACTTTCACGGGTAGGTTTTGTTGCCAAATAGTGCCCAATTCTTGAATGGTCATCTGAAAACAGCCATCTCCAATTATGGCTACAACG
>JADIYW010000007.1 GCA_016705125.1 Bacteroidota bacterium | reverse complement strand
AAGGTTTAAACGCTGTTTTTTCCCAAGAAAAAATTGCGTTTTAAACTGTTGTTGAAGCGAGGCCCTATTTTGCGGTCGTTTTGGGGTAGCTATAATACAAATTTGTTGCTTATGGGTTTTTAATTTATTGCCTGCTTGGTTGGGCAAAATTGGGTTTTGGTTTTTGAGTCGTTTTGGGTCTACTAATGCTATATTTTATCTTCTTTTTATCTCTATCTTTTTTCTTTCCCCCTTTTTGTCTTCATTTTGTCGTGCCTACTGGTGGTTTTATGCCATGTGTAGCGCTGGGCATGGCGCAGCCATGCCCACATAATGGATTATTTATGAACGATTTGTCTTTTTATTTCTTTTTATAATTTCCATGCTTGGCGGCGCATTGGCACTAAAATTAAGTAGCGTTATCATTCTTCCCTTTTTGCAAACTGGACATTCATCTACATCGAATTTTAACAGCTGCTTACATACTTGTTTGTAATTCAATTTTATTGTTGCTGCAGGTATTTTGCCCTGTGTCATAAGGTGTATTTTGAGTTTTTGCTTTCCTCTATTCGACAAAAATCCGTAATGCCTTATTTTCATAAATCGAGGTGGTAAAATATGCATACAGAACCGCCTCAAAATTCATCTGCTTCCAATGTCATCATTTTAGTTTTTGATCCATCGGCATAGTCTTTATACGAAAAGGCAATGCTGCCATCAGCTATTGATTTCAAACGGTGGTTTGAGATCGCAATTTTGTGGCTGTATCTACCCAAATATTCCACCACCTGCTCGTCAGCCAAAGGGCTGTTTTAAGTAAATTACCCAATTTTTTTGGTAAAGCAATTGCCTCAATTTGTTGGTAATCTGCATATTGTTTTCGTGTAACCATTGCCTGTATTTATGCATGAATTTGTTTTTAAAAACAGTACTCATTTGTTTTATTGGAAACAGAAAATCGCCTTTACTTCGGGTTGCTTTCCATTGTCCAGCAGTAGTAATGCCGCCACCTGGCACAATGCAGTGTAGGTGTGGATGAAGTGATAGGTTTTGCCCCCAAGTGTGCAGTAGGGCAATAAATCCCATGGATGCGCCCAAGTTTTTTGTCGGCAGCAAACGCAAACAAGGTTTCTTTGGCGGCATCAAAAAGGATATTATACATTGCCTTTGGATGCTGTAAACATTGCGGGTTGAGCTGTTCGGGGATGGTGAATACCACGTGGTAGTAGGCTACTGGCAGTAAATCTTCCTTGCGAGCCATAATCCATTTTTCCCTTTCTGTGCTTTGACATTTGGGGCAGTGGCGGTTGCGGCACGAGTTATAACTTATGCGTGTATGGGAGCATTTATCGCATGCGTCTACATGTCCGCCCAGCTGTGCAGTGCGACAAATAGCGATGGCATTGAGTACCTTTTTGTGGTAGCCAAGTGGTTGTTTGTTGGCAATAAAACGATCTCCATATTGTCGAACAATATGTGCCACTTCGAAAGTCGGCAGCATTTTTATTGCTTGTTATACAGGGTATCAAGCGGACTGTGCGCGATGGAAGGTTTTACCTGCGCTACGTGCAAATAGACGAGTGTATTGCGGATGTCGGCATGCCCGAGTAGCTTTTGTATGCTATAAACATCGATTCCATCTTCGAGTAAGTGAGTAGCAAAACTATGGCGCAGCGTATGCATGCTTACACCTTTTTTGACAATACTGGTTTTCATCATCGCTTCATTGATGATGTATTGAATGCTGCGTTCGCCCATTGGTTGGGATGGAGTAAGCCCTTCGAAAAGATACACTTTTGGTTTGCAGATTTGAAGATAATTATCGAGTCTAAGGGCGATAGATTTTGCGAGTACGACATACCTGTCCTTATTACCTTTTCCTTTTGGACACGAATTTGCATACGGTCTAAATCGATATCTGCGATTTTGGTATGTCTGATTTCATTCATGCGTAAACCTGCGCTGTAAGCAAATGCGAGGAGGAATCGATGTTTTAGATTGGTAGGTGCTTTGAAAAGAGCTTTACATTCTTGTTTGGAGAGCACTTGGGGAAGCGTTTCTGTTTTTTTAATCATAGGCATTTTGAGCGCGTGCGCTTCCATGTCGAAAACCCGAAACCAGTATTTGAGTCCGAAAACAGTTTGTTTGAAATAGCTGATACTGAATCCTTGAGAGATTGTAAGGTGGTAGAGGTAAGCATTTAGTTCATCGATAGAAACGAGGTGTGGAATTTTGCCGAAATGGATGGAAAGGAAAGCGAGATTGCGGCTGTAATTGGAGAGCAAACTAGGGCTGTTTTGTTGTAGGACAATATGCTGTTGAAATTTTTGGAAAGCGGCAGCAAAGCCTGGGACTAAATCTTTAGCTTGATTGAGAATAGTTTGTCCTTTGATGGGAAAAGAAAGTGTAGTATTCATCGTAAAAATTTTATTTGGTGAAAAATAAAATTAGGTATAAAAAGAGAACAGAATACCCTATATTTGATTTGTGAAGCAAAAGTTCAGCGGAATCAAAAGAAAGCTACCCACGAGGAACGAGGGGGTTTGGTTCAACAAAAAATTGGCACTAGTTGTGGTAGATTTGGTAATTCAAGTTTTGTGTATTATATTTAAATCGTAAATAAGTGTTGGTTTGTGCTAAACACGCACAACCATCGCCAATTTTCAACCGTTATAGCCAATTTTATGAACGACACACTTAATGACTTTAAAGTAACTGATAGACAAACTTTCATTAAGTTTCTTGACTTATTACACAAAGACTTTTTAGAAAATCATAAAAGCTGGGAAAATAAAACTTTGCCTGACTTTTTGGAAGCTTTAAGTACATATACAAAAGACATTCAAGGTTACTATGACAATATGAAACTAAATGTGAATGCTGACAAACCAAACTGGCAGACTTTTGCGGACATCTTTAAAGGTGCGACTTTATATGAATAATATTGATAGAATACACGTATACTTCGTTTTCTCTTTGACACTTATATTATTTATCAATGGTTGTTCGTTATTTGAGCAAAATGACTTTATAATTTCTAAAGTTATTTCAAATAATACAAAGGAGCAGGTTTTTTATGACGTTTATCAAACA
Source organism: Bacteroidota bacterium (assembly GCA_016705125.1). GTDB lineage: Bacteria > Bacteroidota > Bacteroidia > Chitinophagales > JADIYW01 > JADIYW01. The sequence continues at coordinate 8,843 of JADIYW010000007.1, read as the reverse complement.
GGACTGGATAATTATAGATTTGAATTTAAATCTGCAAACAACTCAGACACAATTAAATTGTTTGAGTATTATCTAAATGACGCTACATATACAGCAATGAGATTTACTAATATGCAGACATATGACACGCTGTCTATTTCAACTAATTTTCCAACTAATAAATTGATTAGTATGACAAAACTTGGAACAATTGTTATCTTAAAACATGAATAAAAAAACTGGCTATAACAAAAAATTGGCACTAGTTGTGGTAGATTTGGTAATTTAAGTTTTGTGTATTATATTTAATTCGTAAATAAGTGTTGGTTTGTGCTAAACACGCACAACCAGCGCCAATTTTCAACCGTTATAGCCAATGGTAGGAAGACCGACAACTAACAGTGAAACGAAAAATAAATTTAGAATACAATGTTTGACGAACTAAACAAATACAAACAAAACGACCACTTCTTTTTTAAGCCAACAGACAACTTAGGAAAAGTTTGTAACGCACCGACAGACAAAAGTGGAGTTTATGTTATTCATGCTCTTAAAGGTGGTCGAGTGGAATTAATTTACATCGGACGTTCAGGAGAAGTTAAATCAGACGGCTCACTTTTCATTCGCAAGGCTGGACTTGGCGGACTTAAAGATAGGCTTGTAAACGGAAAACAATTTGGAGAAGCAAGACGAAATTCTTGGAAACAAAAAATGGTTGATGAAAAAATCGAAGCTTTAGACATTTACTGGTATGCAACGCACAACGAAAAATTTATCGACTGCCCAAGAATTTTAGAAAACAAGTTGTTACAAAAACATTTGGACATTTACGGAAGACTTCCAAAATGGAACAATGAGTTATAATCATAAAGCAATTAAACAATGACAATAAAAGGCAATTTTAAAAGCCTAGACGATTAACGACTTAACAACATATATGGACGTTCACAACCATATTGTAAAAAACAGCTATTACGACTTTGGTACAGCTAAAACTCCAGCTTCTACAATTTCCGCATTGCTTGGCGACTTTATTCGTAACGGAGACACGAGAGTAAAAAGAATAAAGCAGGAAGGTGGAACCTATGCTTACTACTTGACAAAAAACGAGCAAAACATAGGCATTGAAGTTTTAAGCGGTGAAACCGAAACAAAAATTACAAAAGTTGTAAAGGCTACCAAGGTAAAATCATTTGAAGAAAGAGATTTACACAAACTGTTAAGTAGTTATTTAAAAAATTCAGGCACTTACTCGAAGACAATATTTCACGAACAATCAAACGGCAAGGACAACAACCAAATTTGGACACACCCAGATATGGTTGGCATCAAGTTCTTGAACTTACAGACAAAAGCCAGCCAGAACTTTTTGAAATCAATAAATCGGGTTGACACTTTTAAAATGAGTTCATACGAATTGAAAAAGGAAATAAACAGCGACAGTGAACTAAAAAAAGCTTTTTTTCAAGCAGTTTCAAATTCAAGTTGGTCAAACTATGGCTATTTGGTAGCTTTTGAGTTCAGCGACAGTTTAAATGAAGAAATGGCAAGACTTAATCAATCATTTGGAATTGGGATAATTGAACTGAACGCTAACCCATATCAAAGCAAAATACTTTTTCCTGCCGCTTATCGAGACTTAGACTTTAAGACTATAGACAAGCTATGTAAAATGAATAGCGAGTTTAATAAGTTCATCGAGCAGACTGAAAAACTTTTGACCTTAACAGATGAACGATATTATAAATCAATAGAAAAAGAGTTAGACGAGTTTTGTGACGACTATTTCGCAAACGACACAGAAGTGGAAAAATATAACAGCGACAAAAACATACCGACAGACCAAGAATGACAAGAACCACTGGCTATAACAGCACCTACAAAAAATTGGCGGTTCCAGTGCTCCGCAGACAGTTTAGTGGCAGCCGCAAGTTTGGTTCTCCGCATGAACATTTGTGGTAAAAATCGCCAACTTCTTGTAGCTGCAAACCGTTATGGGCATTAAACAGACGACAGTGCATCTATCAAACGAAATACAAGAACGACTTGACAAGTTGAAATCTAATGTAAAGTTAGCTTCGACAATTGACGGGACATTTCCCGACAAGTATTCTTTTTATAATAAGGTAGGTAGAAGTTTTAGGGCTGAGTTTGCCTCAACGGACAAGGACTATTCAATTGTGCTTTACGAACGGACAGATAAACAGAATTATGAAAACTGTTTTGCAAGAGGACTGTTTACTGACCTTGACAGACTTACAATAGTTATCGAACTTTGGGTCGACAAACAGAAAGAGATTTCTGAAATCAAAAGCCAATTTGATGAACTTGAATTGTATTCAGACTTTGAAACCAAAAATCCAAACCAGGACATTGACAAGGCTTGGACAAAAGTTAAGAATATGTTCTTTAACGACACAGAATTTTGGAAGCAGTCTGAATGGAAAGACCGATATATAGAAATGCTAACTGAAGCAAAACGACATAGCGCGTTTGAAAATTATTTTCCATTCACAAGTCACTATTGGCTTAGGTTCAGTATTGACAAAAACATTAAAGAAACTTGGACGCTTGACACTTATATTATACCGACAATGTATAGTGACGAGGTTCCAAATACGCTTGGTAAGCTTTATGTTTCACACAACGACAAACCAATGGGTGGACAGTTTTTTGAAACAGTAAAAGAAGTACTTGACTTTTATGCAGACAAATTGAAAGAAAAGAAACCAATACAATGGGACAAAAACTAACGAAGGAAAGAAAGCCAGCCCATAACATATAAGGTTTAAACGCTGATTTTGCTACTGCAAAAATTGCGTTTTAAACTGTTGTTGAAGCGAAGCCCTATTTTGTGGTCGTTTTGGGCTTGCTATAATACAAATTTGTTGCTTATGGGTTTTTAATTCTTTGCCTGCTTGGTTGGGCAAATTGGGTTTTAGTTTTTGGTGTCGTTTTGGGTCTTCTAAAGCTATATTTTATCTTCTTTTTATCTCTGTTTTTTATCTTTCCTTCTTTTTTGTCTTTATTTTGTCGTGCCTACTGGTGGTTTTTATGCCATGTGTTGCGCTGTGGGCATGGCTTCGCCATGCCCACCGAATGGATTATTTATGAACGATTTGTCTTTTTATTTAGTAAAAATCCGAGTTTTTGCAAATCAATTTGATCGACAAAAGCATCCATAAACCGAACGGGATTATTTGCAGCAATCTTATCATTGAGGCTATGAAATTGGAATTGGTGTCTATCATTTCCAGTAATAAAACGCATTCCCTTTTTTTTAAACAAAATACAAAAAATGTATGATAAATTATACTATTTTTACAAAAGATTGTGGGAAGTTTTTTCACAACCTGTCCCGCCAAAGCGGGAGTCTGACGTTGTGCGTCAGCAATTCGCGACAGAAAAAACGACGAAAATTAAAATAATTCAGAGAATTTTTGTTTCCTAATTAAGAAACTTATATCTTTGTCAAAAAAATGAATGGAACCAAAATTTAAAGTTGAGTTTTTAGACGAAGCAGTCGAATTTATAGAAAGTCTTGACGAAAAGACAAAAGCGAAAATTTATTATAACATAAAATTGTCGCAATATAAAAATGACAACGAATTATTTAAAAACTAACTGACAATATTTGGGAATTCAGAACTTTGTACAATAAAACGTATTACAGATTTTTTGCTTTTGGGACAAAACAAATAAACAAGAAACTTTGGTTATTTCAACTCACGGAATTGAAAAGAAAACTGAAAAGTACCGAAAAACGAAATTCTGAAAGCCGAAAATTTAAGAACTATATATTTTGAACAATAAAACTGAAGAAAATGGAAAATAGAAAATTGAAAACAACAAGTTTAGACGTTTTAATTGACAAACATATTGGAAAAGTTGGAACTGAAAAAAGAGATGCGTTTGAATACGAATTGCAACTTGATATAATTGGAGAAACGATTAAAAACGTGAGAAAAGAAAGAAATCTAACACAACAACAACTTGGAGAGTTAGTTGGTGTAAAAAAAGCACAGATTTCAAAAATAGAAAACAGCTTAACTGACGCAAGATTTGAAACTATTTTGAAAGTTTTTAAAGCACTGAACGCAAAGGTAAGTTTCAACGTAGAATTATTGAACCAAAATTTAGTGATTAACTAAACTAAATATTTTGCCAGCCACCAACATATAAGGTTTAAACGCTGTTTTTTCCCAAGAAAAAATTGCGTTTTAAACTGTTGTTGAAGCGAAGCCCTATTTTGCGGTCGTTTTGGGTGGTTAGTAAACGGTTTTTTTGTTTATGGGTTTTTAATTTTTTGCCTGCTTGGTTGTGTAAGCACCCTAAAAATATTAAACTAAATTTGAAACAAGTTAACTTCTCCCCTATTTTTGAACCATTATCTTTCTGGTCAATATTCCCTCTTCTGTTTCTACCATAATAACATATAATCCGTTATTCCACAAAGATGTTTCAATCGAAGTTTGGCTAATTCCTATTTTTTCCGAATGAATTGAATATATTTCTTTCCCTGTCATATCGAAAATCCTGACGTGGACATCTCCAAAAATGGGTTTATCAAATAATAAAGCAAACTGATTTCTAACCGGATTAGGATATATATTGAAACCACCCTCGCTACTTGTTAGGTATTGTAAAGCTGTAACCGGATTTTCGGGAAAAGACAATAAGTTGCCCGTCCAATAATGCTCTATTTTTTTATCATCAAATTCAACCATTCCATAATAATCCCATTCCAATTTACCTGGCCTGAAAATCCATTTCTCTTCTACTTTTGCACTGCCAATTAGTGTTTTAAAATTTTCATAAGTACCATACATATCATCATTTCCAACTACTACTGCCCAAACCTGACCATCTTGATCATCACAAGTAAAAACACCATCAACTTTGTCGGTACAATGTCGTGCAACTGCAATATATCCATCGCCCTCTCTACCCACTATCCATCTGCCTATATAATCAACTTCGTCATACTTTTCCTCTACAAATTTTAAAGCAACATCATGAATTGGAAATCCAAAAATTGCCAAATCCTTATTCGCTCTGTACATAATCAAAGCCACATTGCTCTTTTGTTCGATGTACGGCAATGTTGAATTGGATGTTAACTTATCTCCACCTATAAAATCTGTTGGGCCGCCAGATTTGGTATAAACTGGCAAAACACCAGCTGTAGCTTGCCAAGGCACTTGCTGAAAACCCGCCTTTCCTTTAAAGAAATCTTGATTGGAATTAAGGCTTACTGACTTATTTTTAAAAATCGCAATTTTTGCTTGCGTATTTACCGAACTCGTTGATAAAGAAGCACCAACTTGAGCTGCAGCTGGTACTAACTGAATAGGAATATCTTGAAACATTTTAAAATCACTGAATTCTTTGTGATCCCAAAGATTATAATTCTTAATCAAAGAAAAAGTTTGTGTGGCCACATCGGGATGAAAATAGGCACCCGAACTCCACTGGAAAATGGTTTTATTTATAGGACTTAAAACACTATTGATAGTAAAACCATCAGTAAGACTATGACCAAAAGAATAAATAGTATCCTGTTTTGATTTCCACGATTCTACAATATCTTTTACATCTAATGTGCTAGTGGCCAAAAAAGTGGCAGCGCGCGCGTTTTTAGGTGCAGGTCCAAAACCGGTGAGCATATAAATTAAGTTATGTAAATTGTTTCCATATTGAGACTCGAAAACATTTATTTCTCCAGGTGCATATGATGTTCTGCCTGATGCCTGATAAAAAACGCCCTTATTATTACTTACCATTAATACTTCTTTAAGCAACCTATTGGCAACAAGCACTGCCTTTTGTTGAATAACAGGATCTTCGGAAAAATCTACTAAATTGAGTACTGCTGACAATGTGAAAGGAAGATAAACAGAAGAAAAATACTCATAAAAACCATAATTTATTTTTAAATCTAGCCAATGCTCTACCATTTTTTTCGCATCTGGATTAATACTTACGCCATATTTTTGCTCTAATAAATAAGCAGATGAACACCACATGATAATATGGTTTTCTGACCAATACACCCTTTTTAATTCATTTGGTGTTAGCCAATTTGCCCCTGCCAAAATACCAGGTAATAATTGTGGTTCGTACTCGCCATTGGAAAAATAAAAAACCCTAACAATTTCAATAAGGTCAAAATCAAATTCACCACTATTGGCCATTCTATCCAAATAAGAATCGATAGTGGATTGCGGAACTGTCAATCCTAACTTAGCCTGAACAACTGCTGAATTAGAATTTACATTTCTAATACAAGAATCATAAAGTGCTTGCTTTCGTGAATCATATACGGATTGAGAAAACGGAATATCCTGTGAATAGCTTAATTGTACAGAAACAAAAAGGTGGTTAAACCCAGATTACGCATTAGAAACTTTGAATGGATAATCAAAGACTTTTGAATAGTTCCACAACCTGCTAAACCAAGCTCTTCTTTTTTATTGAGTGCTATTTTGCACAAGTTTATCATTTACTTTCTCGAAGTAAGCACCTATTGCAAATGCTTTATATCGTAAAGTAGATAGTGTTTTTTGTGTTTTTCTTGCAGTACAAATGTTCTGAACAGAGCCATTAAATTATATGCAATCATCGCAAAAGTTAGGGCAGCTTCTGTTGCATAGAAATCTTTTAGATTAAAGCTGTCGAAACCAAAGTCATATTTTAATTCTTTAATTCTATTTTCAGCATCACCCCTGCCTCTATATAATCTCCATACCTCTGCTGGTGCCAATTTTAAGTTCGTTACGTATGCAGAATATCGGTAATTTTTATAAATTTCTTCTTCTTCAAATAACCTTAATTGTTTGCCTGTTGCTTTGGGTCTATCTTTTTTATTCTTTGCCTTACAATTACTAATCTTCTTGATTTTTTCCAAGATTTACTTTGGTATATTTGTTCGCAAATTTCTATTCCTGTATCTAACAAAATCCAATTATTGGTTCCTGCTATAATTCTTTGTATAGGGTGTGAAAACTTAGCTGCTACTACATAATCCATTGGTTTGTTTTCTAAATAATCTAAAATATCTGATTCAAAAAAGCCACTGTCTAATCTTATTAAACTGACTGTTTTGTTTTTCAATTTTGACAAAGTATCCTCTAAAAAACCAAGAAAATTATTTGCCGATGAGGTGTCGCCACTTCGAAGCCACATATTTGCTACTAATTTTACATCTGCAATAAATGCAATTAATGGATGATGTGATGACCTTCCTTTTTTGCTCGGATTGTATCCTTTTTTTGCTCCATCTTGAACGCCATAACGCGTCATTACCGAGGAATCAATATCTAAAGTAAAATTATCAAACTTGAAGTTGTCAAAAATCCATGAATAAAAATATTGGCCAACTTTAAGGTTTTTTGCCTGTGTAAATTTACTAAAAAAACGTTTGTATGTATCTTGTCCTGGAGTGTTCTTCCAATCAAATATTTTACCCAAAGTAATATCATGGCGAGTAACTTCTGTGTGTAAAAATCGGTTAGCTCCACACCAAATACTCGTTATAAATCCTTCAATTATCGTGGATGTTTTATAACCTCTGTTAGAACCAGATTGTGGCAAATCTGTATTCTTATCAACAAGTGCCCTAAATCCTGTTTTTTCTAGCATTTGCTTCAAAAAAATCATGCCACCCCATGGCGTAATCTCCTATTTGTATAGCTTATATCGAATTCCATATCTTTTTTTTTGTTTAATGCTACGCATTAAAAATTATGCTACTAAACAAAAATTTATTTCCTATTGCTTAATTTGGATTAAAAAAAAAAAATTGTTCTCATTCTATAAAAATATAAATTAAATAAAATGAAATAATAAAATAATGAAATAATTTAGAAATGAGATGGATAGTTGGATATTTACAATAACAATAATTGCATTTTTTCGCATTTTATAAAATCTGGGGTAATAGACAAAATGATTGATAAAAAAGCTTGAATCGCCAATTACACTTTGAATAAAGGCAACAAACGTGTAAAACAAGTAAAAATAAACTCAAACACAAATTTCCCTATTGGATAATAATAGGAAATGATTTTACAATTTCTGCCTTTTGATTTTTTACGATAAAAATATATTGACCGCCTTGTGCTACATTCAGAGAAAACTTATTTTGATTCTCACCAAATGATAAAAACTGCGGTTGCAGTTGTACAATTCTTCCAAGCATATCTATTAAAACGTATTGTACTGTTTCATTTTTTGGAGCTATCAATTTAATATTCAAGTCGGTGGAAGTTTTTGCCAAAGTTGGATATACTTGAACAGCATATTGGTTATTTTTTATATTTTGAACACCAGTTACTCCACCATTTTTATAAATTTCATACGCTCTTCCAAAATAACAAAACGGCTGAAGCATAGGCTTTATCACCACCCGTTTCAATATCATAATAGTATTCCTATCACCCAAACAAGTTTCTAAAGCAACATTTTTTGTATTCAAATAAGGTTTATCATTGTCGCCAACCAATTCAACACTATTGTTTCTAAGACCATAATATGCCAAATCCATAGCATTTTTAAATGAATCACCTTCTACAATGCCATACTTAGGGGCAGTTAAAATTCCATATCCAAACATCGCCGTTGATGAGCTTTAAATAATTACCAGTTCTCCCTTTCTGACCGTAAGTTGATACCAATGACCCGTATTTGCATCCTGCAATTCGGCAAATGTATAATCATATCTTAGCATATTAGCCATAATTGGCCATTCAGGATGATTTCGAGGCAAATTGTTTAAAATTTCACTTAAGGTAAGCACCACCCAACCATTTCCTCTTCCCCATATTTCAGCACTTCTGCGCGTGGTCGGATTTGCCCAATCACTT
>JADIYW010000006.1 GCA_016705125.1 Bacteroidota bacterium | reverse complement strand
CGACCTGACAATTTTGTTTTTATTTTACTCAAGTCATTTTCCTCTGTTATATTAATTGAAAAAGAAAATGAAGATTTTATAAAAGAAGCACAAACAGATTTATAAAAGGCTTCTTAAAAGCACAAGAAACTACAAAAGAAGATATTTACACTTTGAAACAAAAGGTCGACACCTTTAAAGCAAAAGTAAAAATGGTTTTGATTTGGAAGCGGTGGAGAAAATAGAAGAAGTTGAAAGTGCTTTGTATCTTAATTTACACTCAAACTTTCAAGACAAATTTTAATAATAAATTCGCAAATAATTATGCTTCGATCAACAGATAAATGAAGAATTGGGCTTAAATCAAAAGGAGCTTAATAAAACTAAAGACAGTTACCGACTACATAGACGGTGCAAAGGAAAATTAATAAGTATAATTGTTGAACTTGAAAGTGCAACAGAATTATGCTTACTATACTGGACAAGATTTTCAATCTTTATGCTAACATGTTACAGACCTAAAGCAAAATACTGAAATTCAAATCAATGACGGAGTTTTTAAAGTTTGAAACAACAGGCATTGATACGACCAACAAGGAAAAACTTGTTGAAACAAAACGCCTTTTAGAGCAATACAAAAAAATTGTAGAAGCTAAACTGGACAATTTGTTAAAACTCTGGAAAGTTGACTTCCGACCAGACTTTCAACAATTGACGAAATTTCAAAAGCGGTAACCAGCACTTAATGAAGCAAACAATCAATTGAAAAATGCAACAACAGATAATCAGGCTAATTATTCAGCGACTTGACCTACAAGACAAAGAAATTAAAACCTTAAAAACAATCTTGTTTGTACTCAGGGCTTGTCATAATTGGGACAGTTGCGACAATATTAGTATTAAAATAGCCAACTCATTTGTAGCACATTTGCAGTTTTTCCAAAAACACAGAGCCAAACAAAAATAGCAAAAGAGCTACCAAGCCAACGCACAACAACACGACAATGGACATACTAATAACGACCGAGAAAGAAGAACGAAGGCATAACAGCACCTACCCAAAAGGCGGGGTTTCCGTGTTCCAAAGACAGTTTTGTGGTTAATCAAACATTAGTTTTTCAAATCAAGTTTTTGTGGTAAAAGTCCCGCCCTTCGGGTAGCTGCATCACGTTAGGCGTAAGTTAAACCGACACTTTACAAAATAACAACAATATGAACAGAATAATCTTAATTGCGTTGACGATATTTTTATCCACTCAACTTTATGGACAAACAGAATTTAAGACTTACAATAATGGACTTATTTATAGTGAAAAGACTATGAATAAACTTGAACATATTGTTGACTCACTAAATTTAAAATATAAAGTATGTGATTTTAACAAAGTATTTTATTCCAAAACACAAACGGTTGGACATATAATCTGACTTTGACACGAATGATGTTAAAACGCTAAAAAAAGATATGGAAAGAAATATTTCATTTGAAGATTTTGTTTTGAAATACCCAAATGCTGAAATTGAGAGAAATGTTTTAGTGGTAAAGTATAAATACAAAAACTACGAAGAGAAAGAAGTTGTTGAGTTTAGTGAAATTGGATTTAAATAGTAGTTATGGATTTGAAATAAGCCAAGACAATCTAAACGATTTATATAATAAACCCTTAAAGAATACTTGGCTATTTGATTATAATGAGAAATCGGAATATTCAAAGAATCAATTATGCTTTCTTACTTTCCAGAAGAATTTAAAACAACAACCTATCTTAAAGTATAGCAGACAACAGGGATATTCTGACTGCCTCATTGATACTATTGCTACAAAATTCAAAAGCGATGCAAAATCAGGTTGGTTGATTTAATGAAAATTGCAAAATTTATCAGAAAAGAAAAAAGAAAAATTACTCGATGAAATGCGTTCAACAAAAGTTGTTGGAGGTTGTAGTCAAGATAGTAGACCAAGAGAACATGCCATAAATATTGCAATGCTTTCGGCAGAAGTTACAAATTGGGAAGTTTTCTTGAAATCACATTTAGACATTATGAATGATAGGTTTGATAGAATGTCAGACGGAAGTTACGCTTATGCTCAACGAAAGACATACATAAAAGAGCTTGAAGAGTTAGATATAAATGTACTTGATTTATTAATTGGAATTTCATTAAGAGTTGAAAATCCAGCGAAAAACCATTATTATGGAAGTATAGGTAGACTTGGTAGAGCAATTTCAGAATCTAAAAATAAGGAAGACTTTAAAACTCAAATTTTGTCAATGGTTGAAGACAAAGAACTTGATAATTATAATAGAATTTTAGCATACTTTTTATTCGTTAGTTACAATAACTATTTAGACAATAAAGACGAACAAAATGAAAATATTAAACAGTTAGAAACTTCAATAATGACCTTGCCAGACTTTTTTTTTAAAGGACAAAACAACAAAAAAAAAAAACCCACCAACATATAAGGTTTAAACGCTGTTTTTTCCCAAGAAAAAATTGCGTTTTAAACTGTTGTTGAAGCGAAGCCCTATTTGTGGTCGTTTTGGACTTGCTATAATACAAATTTTTTGCTTATGGGTTTTTAATAATTTGTCTGCTTGGTTGGGCAAATTGGGTTTTGGTTTTTGAGTCGTTTTGGGGCTTCAAAAAATATTTTTCATCTTTTTTTTCATCTCTGTTTTTTTTCTTTTCCTCTATTTTGTCTTCATTTTGTCGTGCCTACTGGTGGTTTTTATGCCATGTGTTGCGCTGTGGGCATGGCGCAGCCATGCCCACCGAATGGATTAATTATGAACGATTTGTCTTTTTATTTCTTTTATAATTTCGATGCTTGGCGGCGCATTCGCACTAAAATTAAGTAGCGTTATCATTCTTCCCTTTTTGCAAACTGGACATTCGTCTACATCGAATTTTAGCAACTGTTTACATACTTGTTTATAATTCAATTTTATTGGTGCTGCGGGTATTTTGCCTTTTGTCATAAGGTGTATTTTTAGTTTTTGCTTTCCTCTATTTGACAAAAATCCGTAATGACTTATTTTCATAAATCGAGGTGGTAAAATATGCATACAGAACCGCCTCAAAAATTCATCTGCTTCCAATGTCATCATTTTTGTTTTTGATCCATCTTTATAGTCTTTATACGAAAATGTAATGCTGCCATCAGCTATTGATTTTAAACGGTGGTTTGAAATCGCAATTTTGTGGCTGTATCTACCCAAATATTCCACCACCTGATCGGGGCCACCAAAGGGCTGTTTTAAGTAAATTACCCAATTTTTTTGGTAAAGCAATTGCCTCAATTTGTTGGTAATCTGCATATTGTTTTCGTGTAACCATTGCCTGTATTTATGCATGAATTTGTTTTTAAAAACTGGCACAATGCAGTGTAGGTGTGGGTGAAGTGATAGGTTTTGCCCCCAGGTGTGCAGTAGGGCAATAAATCCCATGGATGCGCCCAAGTGTTTTTTGTCGGCAGCAAAGGCAAACAGGGTTTCTTTGGCGGCCTCAAACAGGATATTATACATTGCCTTTGGGTGCTGTAGGCAGTGCGGGTTGAGCTGTTCGGGGATGGTGAATACCACGTGGTAGTAGGCTACTGGCAGTAAATCTTCCTTGCGGGCAATGATCCATTTTTCTCTTTCAGTGCTTTGACATTTAGGGCAGTGTCGGTTTCGGCACGAGTTATAACTTATGCGTGTATGGGAGCATTTATCGCATGCGTCTACATGTCCGCCCAATTGTGCAGTTCGACAAATAGAGATTGCATTGAGTACCTTTTTGTGGTAGCCAAGTGGTTGTTTGTTGGCAATAAAATGATCTCCATATTGTCGAACAATATGTGCCAATTCATAAGTGGGCAGCATTATTATTGCTTGTTATACAGGGTATCAAGCGGACTGTGCGCGATGGAAGGTTTTACCTGCGCTACGTGCAAATAGACGAGGGTATTTCGAATGTCGGCATGTCCGAGTAGTTTTTGAATGCTATACACATCGATTCCATCTTCGAGTAAGTGAGTAGCAAAACTATGGCGCAGCGTATGCATGCTTACACCTTTTTTGACAATACTGGTTTTGAGCATCGCCTCATTGATGATGTATTGAATGCTGCGTTCGCCCATTGGTTGGGATGGAGTAAGCCCTTCGAAAAGATACACTTTTTTGAAAAGAGCTTTACATTCTTGTTTGGAGAGCACTTGGGGAAGCGTTTCTGTTTTTTTAATCATAGGCATTTTGAGCGCGTGCGCTTCCATGTCGAAAACCCGAAACCAGTATTTGAGTCCGAAAACCGTTTGTTTGAAATAGCTGATACTGAATCCTTGAGAGATGGTAAGGTGGTAGAGGTAAGCATTTAGTTCATCGATAGAAACGAGGTGTGGTAGTTTACCGAAATGGATGGCAAGGAAAGCGAGATTGCGGCTGTAGTTGGAGAGCAAACTAGGACTGTTTTGTTGTAGGACAATATGCTGTTGAAATTTTTGGAAAGCGGCAGCAAAACCAGGCACTAAATCCTTGGCTTGATTGAGAATAGTTTGTCCTTTGATGGGAAAAGAAAGTGTAGTATTCATCGTAAAAATTTTATTTGGTGAAAAATAAAATTAGCTATAAAAAGAGAACAGAATACCCTATATTTGATTTGTGAAGCAAAGGATTATCGGAATCAAAAGAAAGCTACCCACGAGGAACGAGGGGGTTTGGTTCAACAGGGGTTTGGCAAAATGGGGGCATTAGTGCTAAATTGAGCATTTGTACTACTATCAACATTAGTGCTAATTTGAACATTTGTACTTCTAATCCCCCACCTTCGCCAAGCCCAAAAACGTTACCAGCAAGCGTAAAGAACGACACGACCACCAACAGACGACATTAACTCGACAGACAATTTCGCTGTTCCTTGACACAAACCAACCTGACTTTTCCGACACTCAAGCCGACCCAAAAGGTTTTAAAAAATTTTGCCACCGCACATTTTAAAAAATAATTTTATGCCTACCCGCATTGGCACATTTGGGGTTTGCCCCACCGCACGAGCCGACCCAAGCAAACCCCAAAAGAGCCAATTTTTGCCGACCCGCCTGACATTGGTAATCTGTTGAAAACTTTGAACATTTTTTTAGAGCATTTTCAGATTTCATTTTATATTTTTGACACGAATAGTCAAAACACTTTTGTTCAAAATGGACAACTTAGGAGAAACGATAAGAAAACTACGAGAAGAAAAGGAATTGCCCTTGCGGACAGTTGCTGCATTTCTTGACATAGACCAAGCTATTTTAAGCAAAATAGAACGAGGACAAAGAAATGCGACCCGAGAACAGGTTGTGAAACTTGCAGAGTATTTTAAAATTAAAGAAAGTGATTTGCTTGTTTCTTGGCTTTCGGACAAGTTGGTTTATGAGGTTGCAGACGAACAAGTGGCTTTAAAAGCATTGCAGGTAGCGGAAGAAAAAGTAAAGTATCAAAAAAGTAAAAGCAAAAAATGATTTTAAGAAAAGCAATCATAAGTAACTATAGAGGAATTAACGGTTCAATCACCGTTAATTTCGACTTGTTTAATTGCATCGTAGGACAAAATGATGCTGGAAAATCTACTATTCTTAAAGCAATAGATGCTTCCCTCAACGAAACAAATCTTACAAGGTCAGATTACAATGTTCAAGCAACAGAAAATATTATTTCTGTTGAACTCTTCTTTGATTGTCAAAACGAACAATACTTACTCGGTGAAGAAATACCGACAACAATTGAAGCTGAAGAATTAACAAATCAAGACAATCATTTAGTTTGGAAAAAAACTTGGAACGTTACAGATACAAATGTTGCTAAACCAAAGACTTCAATCGTCAGAAAAAAATACAACGGAACAAGTGATTTTATTTTTAAAACAGAACAACAGTTAATTGCTCAATGCACTGCAAATGCAATTGCAACAGCTAAAGGAAACGGTGATGCTTTTAATAATGTAGAAAAACGAGAGAAGTTAAGGGAATTCAACCAACAAAATAATGTTGCCTTTACTTACGAATACGAAGAAATACCAAGTACAGGAACAACAAAATTAAAAGCTAGTGGTGATGCCATTAAAAAAGCATTGCCATCATTCCAATATTTTAAAGCAGACACTTCCCTTTCTGATACAGATGCAACAATTCAGAAATATTTTAAGGATATGGCGTTTAAGCTAATCCAAGACGAAGTTGATACTGACGAAATGGAAGAAACCATTAAAACTCAACTTGGCGGAGTGCTTCAAAAAGTAACTGATAAAATTAATGATGTTTTAAAATCTACCGAAAGAGTTGAACCGAAGGTTGAATTTGATTGGAGCAAATTAATTTCAACATCTTTTGTTAGCACTGCAAACGGAAATAACATTCCGTTAAGTTCAAGAGGCGATGGTTTTAGAAGAATAACAATGATGTCTTATTTTGAGTATTTAGCCGAAACTCAAAGGACAAACGGAACACAACAAATTATTTTCGGTTTTGAAGAACCCGAAACATTTTTGCATCCATCTGCCCAAGACAGTTTATTTGACAAATTGAATTTGCTAACCGAAAACGGTTATCAAGTAATTACGTCAACACATTCGCCAACCATTGTTGGAAATACAAAACGAAATAACATCATTCACATTTCTAAACCTGCCAATGTTTACACGGTTAATCAAACTGGTATTGATTACAAGGAACTGGCAAAGGATTTAGGAATAAAGCCCGACAATACATTTACTCCTTTGTTTTCAACTTCACGACTGTTATTTCTAGTTGAAGGAATTGATGATGCAAACGCAATGCATCACAAAGCAAATCTTTACAAACAAAACGGCTTAATTCCCCATACTTTTGAAGAATTAAGCATAAACGTTATTCCAATTGGCGGTTGTGGTGGTGTGAAACATTGGGTTAATCTCGACCTATTTACAAAACTTGAAAAACCATTTTTCATTTTTCTGGATAGCGATAAAGACAATGCAGCATCCATTTCGCCAAACGAAACCAACCTTGTTGATTACGGCTTAACCAACGGAACTGATTTTGCAATTTCTCAAAAACGACTTTTAGAAAACTATATACACCCAACTGCATTGCAAAGACTTGTTCCTGGTTCTATTATTACTTACACGGATTTTGACCACGCTAAAAACTTCTGTAAGGATTATCCTAACAGCGGAATTAGAGGACATTTAGGAGGAAGCAAAGTTGCTGAACATCATTATTGCAATTTAACTTTTGATGAATTGCGAATGACTTGGTTTGATGGAACAAACGATGAATTTATAAATCTTTATAACACGATAATTACTAAACTGAATTAACGATATGCCAACAATACATTTTAAAGGGAAAACATTTGTGCAAAACCACCACTTGGCGGTAAAGTATCATCAATTGTTGCCGAAAAAGAATTGAGTTTAACAGACAAAGTTTCACTGCACGATAATCTGATTATTCAAGGGGACAACTTAAAAGCATTGAAAGCATTACTTCCAACTTATGCTGGAAAAATAAACTGTATTTGCATTGACCCACCTTATAACACTGGAACCGATAACGGCAAATGGGTATATAATGACAACGTGAACAGTCCAATGATTAAAGAATGGCTTGGTAAAGTTGTCGACAAGGAAGATTTGACACGCCATGATAAATGGTTGTGTATGATGATGCCGAGATTGAAATTCATCGATGATAATGAAGAATCGAATCTTAAAATTTTAATGGATGAGATATTTACGGAATCAAATTTCATGGGTAAACTTCCACGAAGAACAAAGTCTGGAGGAGGCAGTGCCGCTTCTGATTTCGCAATTGAGCACGACTATGTATTAGTTTACGCTAAGAATAAAGAAGCGGTCCCTAAATTATTTATTCCCCATGACCCAGACTACGCTTTAAGATACAAAGAAGAAGATAAGGATGGCAAGTATTTTGGGATACTATGGAAAGGTCATCTACTGCAACTAAACCATATAAAATAATTGCACCTGACGGAGAGATTCTCACAGGCAAATGGTTTCGTGCAGAAGAAACTTTTAAAGCAGATTTAGAACGAGGCGAAGTAAAATTTTTGAAAAAGAAGGATGGATCTTGGAGTGTGCAATTTAAACAACGAATGGGGCATGGTCGAAAAATCAGATCTCTGATTGAGAATGAATTCAAATCTAACCAAGCCGAATACGAAGAATTTGGAATCAAAAGAAAGTTTGATTATCCAAAACCTGTATCGTTGATAAAGGAGTTAATAAAGGCTTCAACCGAAGACGATGCAATTATTTTGGATTCCTTTGCTGGTTCTGGCACTACTGGTCACGCTGTATTGGAACTAAATAGACAGGAGCAAAGTAATCGTAAGTTTATTTTGATTGAAATGGAAGATTATGCCAACGAAATTACCGCAGAAAGAGTTCGAAAAGTAATTAAAGGGGTTCCAAAATCGAAAAATTTCAAAACAGGAACTGGCGGAACATTCAGCTATTTTGAATTAGGAGAAACTATTGAAATGGAAAGTTTGCTGAAGGGTAAAAACCTTCCATCCTTTATCGAGTTTGCCAGATACTTATTTTACACCGCTACAGGTGAAGAATTCAACGAAAAAGCTATCAACGAAAAAACAGGCTTCATTGGAGAAAGCAAAACTATGAAGCATACTTATTCTACAAAGCAGATATTGACTGGTTAAAGAAAAATGCTTTGACATTGGAACTTTGCAAATCGTTGCCAAAATTTAAAAACAAACAGCGTTTGGTTTTTGCTCCTGCAAAATATGTTGACGACCATACTTTGCTTGAATTCCGAATTGATTTTTGCCAATTGCCTTACGAAATTTATAGAATTCAAAAATGAGACTAAAGCACTATCAGGAAAAGGTTTTAAAAGAACTGAAAGAGTATTTAGTTTCTCTTTCAGAATTCAATGTCAAATACGAAAAGGCTTTGGAGTTTGATGCTGATATGGCTAAGGATTACAACTTTCCCAAAAGAGCATACGAACAAGCCACAGGCAGAGCAATTTATCATTCTAAAACCAATGGTTTACAAGAACCATTGCCTGACATTTATTTGAAAGTGCCAACAGGTGGCGGTAAAAACTTTATTGGCTTGCCACGCCATTGACAACATTCAAAAAGACATTTCTAAAAAAACAAACTGGTTTGGTTTTGTGGATTGTTCCGTCAACACAAATTTATCGTCAAACTATTTTAGCACTCAAAAATAGAGAGCATCCATACAGACAAATTTTAGATATTTCAAGCGGTGGCAGAACTTTAATCAAAGAGAAAAATGAAATGTTTAATCGTCTTGACATTGATGAACATTTGGTTGTGTTGATGTTAATGTTGCCTTCTGCAAATCGTCAAAATAAAGACACTTTAAAGGTTTTCAGAGACCAAGGTGGGTTTACAGACTTTTTTCCGAGAGAAGATGATTTTGAAGGGCATAAAAAACTAAAAGAACTCATTCCGAATTTAGATTGCTTCACAACAGAAATGGAAGTTTTTGGAACGCAAATAAAAACTTCGCTTGGTAATACATTAAAAGTTTTGCGTCCGCTTGTTGTAATTGATGAAGGACATAGAGCTTACGGAGAATTGGCAAGAAACACAGTAAGAAATTTCAATCCTTCATTTATACTTGAACTTTCGGCAACTCCCCCACCGAATAGCAATGAGTTGGTAAAAATTACAGGGCGTGAATTGCACGAAGAAGAAATGATTAAGTTAGATATTCACTTAACCAACAAAACAAGTTTAGATTGGCAAGACACTTTATTGGCAAGCTATGAAAAACGAAACGAGTTAGAAAAGAAAGCTAAAGAATACGAAGGCAACACAGGTGAATATATCCGACCAATTTGTTTGATACAAGTTGAGAGAACAGGAAAAGACCAGAGGGATAAAAAGTTTATTCACGCAGAAGATGCCAAAGAATATTTAATTAAAAAATGTAACGTTCCCGAAAGTCATATTGCCATTAAGAGTAGCGAAAAAGATGACATTGAAGGAATAAACCTATTTGCGAATGATTGCGACATACGTTACATCATAACTAAACAAGCCTTGCAAGAAGGTTGGGATTGTTCGTTTGCCTATATTCTTACAGTGCTTACCAATCCATCATCAGCAACTGGAATAACACAGTTGGTTGGTCGTATTTTAAGACAACCATTTGCACGTAAAACTAAAATTCGAGAACTTGACGAATGTTATGTTTATACATTCCGTCAAAATGCAAGCACATTGGTAAGAGAAATAAAATCGGGTCTAGAAGATGAAGGCTTGGGCGACATTGCAGGAAGAATAGTAAGTGATGATGGAGGAGCAGACACAGGTGGTTTAAAGGAAAGAGAAATAAAATATCGTGAAGGCTTCAAGAAATTTGAAGGCAAAATTTATCTTCCAAAATTCGTAATTCAGGAAAAGGAAAGTTGGCGTGATATGAATTTCGAGATTGATATTTTAAGTGCCATTGATTGGGAAAGTATCAACATTGATGAACTCAAAAACCTTTCCTTACAAAACAAAATAAACAAGGAACAAGAAATTGTTTTAGGACTTAGCAATGAAGAAAAGGAATTACTAAAAGCAAGTTACGGAGCAGAGAAATCAGGCACTTTAGAAATTGACGAAGTTTTTCTGACAAGACAAATTACTGACATAGTTCCAAATCCTTGGCATTGTTTCCAACTTGGAGAAAAAGCAATAAAAATGCTTTTGAAAAAATACGACCGTGAAACAGTTGCAACAAACTTTGTTTTTGTAATTGAAGAACTTAAAAAGATATTAGATAAAGAACGAAACCGTTTAGCGGAACAAGTTTTCAGACAAATGGTAGAGAAAAAGAAACTTTGTTTCTTCCTCATTACCGACAAGGGCGGATTTGTATTGCCTTCAAGAATTAAAGTGAAAAGTAACAAACAACTTGGTTCGTTCAGACAATACACCAATACAAAAATCATTGTTCGACTATGTCCGAAGAGAACATTAATGACCTTGAAAAATCTGTTGCTATTTATCTTGATGAACAAGAAAAATTATTGTGGTGGTATCGTAATATGAGCCGACAAGACTACCACATACAAGGTTGGAAACGCAATAAAATTTATCCTGACTTTGTTGCAGCAGACAAACAAGTAGCAAAAGACGATTACGGAACAGTTTACGTTTT
>JADIYW010000005.1 GCA_016705125.1 Bacteroidota bacterium | reverse complement strand
TTTAAACGCTGTTTTTTCCCAAGAAAAATTGCGTTTTAAACTGTTGTTGAAGCGAAGCCCTATTTTGCGGTCGTTTTGGGCTTGCTATAATACAAATTTGTTGTTTATGGGTTTTTAATAATTTTGCCTGTCTGGTTGGGCAAATTGGGTTTTGGTTTTTGTGTTGTTTTGGGTCTACTAATGCTATATTTTATCTTCTTTTTATCTCTATCTTTTTCTTTCCCCTTTTTTGTCTTCATTTTGTCGTGCCTACTGGTGGTTTTTATGCCATGTGTTGCGCTGTGGGCATGGCGCAGCCATGCCCACATAATGGATTATTTATGAACGATTTGTCTTTTTATTTCTTTTATAATTTCCATGCTTGGCGGCGCATTGGCACTAAAATTAAGTAGCGTTATCATTCTTCCCTTTTTGCAAACTGGACATTCATCTACATCGAATTTTAACAGCTGCTTACATACTTGTTTGTAATTCAATTTTATTGGTTTTACAGGTATTTTGCCTTTTGTCATAAGGTGTATTTTAGTTTTTGCTTTCCTCTATTTGACAA
This sequence comes from Bacteroidota bacterium, assembly GCA_016705125.1. GTDB lineage: Bacteria > Bacteroidota > Bacteroidia > Chitinophagales > JADIYW01 > JADIYW01. The sequence goes on along the minus strand of JADIYW010000005.1, from coordinate 13,095 downwards.
AAATCCGTAATGCCTTATTTTCATAAATCGAGGTGGTAAAATATGCATACAGAACCGCCTCAAAAATTCATCTGCCTCCAATGTCATCATTTTAGTTTTTGATCCATCTTTATAGTCTTTATACGAAAATGTAATGCTGCCATCAGCTATTGATTTCAAACGGTGGTTGGAGATCGCAATTTTGTGGCTGTATCTACCCAAATATTCCACCACCTGATCGGGTCCACCAAAGGGCTGTTTTAAGTAAATTACCCAATTTTTTGGTAAAGCAATTGCCTCAATTTGTTGGTAATCTGCATATTGTTTTCGTGTAACCATTGCCTGTATTTATGCATGAATTTGTTTTTAAAAACAGTACTCATTTGTTTTATTGGAAACAAAAAATCACCCTTGCTACGGGTTGTTTTCCATTGTCCAGCAGTAGTAATGCCGCCACCTGGCACAATGCAGTGTAGGTGTGGATGAAGTGATAGGTTTTGCCCCCAAGTGTGCAGTAGGGCAATAAATCCCATGGATGCGCCCAAGTGTTTTTTGTCGGCAGCAAACGCAAACAGGGTTTCTTTGGCGGCCTCAAACAGGATATTATACATTGCCTTTGGGTGCTGAAGGCAGTGCTGGTTGAGCTGCTCAGGGATGGTGAATACCACATGGTAGTAGGATACTGGTAGTAAATCTTCCTTTCGGGCAATGATCCATTTTTCTCTTTCAGTGCTTTGACATTTGGGACAATGTCGGTTGCGGCACGAGTTATAACTTATGCGTGTATGGGAGCATTTATCGCATGCGTCTACATGTCCGCCCAATTGTGCGGTACGACAAATAGAGATTGCATTGAGTACCTTTTTGTGGTAGCCAATTGGTTGTTTGTTGGCAATAAAATGATCTCCATATTGTCGAACAATATGTGCCACTTCGAAAGTCGGCAGCATTTTTATTGCTTGTTATACAGGGTATCAAGCGGACTGTGCGCGATGGAAGGTTTTACCTGCGCTACGTGCAAATAGACGAGGGTATTTCGAATGTCGGCATGTCCGAGTAGTTTTTGAATGCTATACACATCAATTCCATCTTCGAGTAAGTGAGTAGCAAAACTATGGCGCAGCGTATGCATGCTTACACCTTTTTTGACAATACTGGTTTTGAGCATCGCTTCATTGATGATGTATTGAATGCTGCGTTCGCCCATTGGTTGGGATGGAGTAAGCCCTTCGAAAAGATACACTTTAGGTTTGCAGATTTGAAGATAATTATCGAGTCTAAGGGCGATAGATTTTGCGAGTACGACATACCTGTCCTTATTACCTTTTCCTTTTTGGACACGAATTTGCATACGGTCTAAATCGATATCTGCGATTTTGGTATGTCTGATTTCATTCATGCGTAAACCTGCGCTGTAAGCAAATGCGAGGAGGAATCGATGTTTTAGATTGGTAGGTGCTTTGAAAAGAGCTTTACATTCTTGTTTGGAGAGCACTTGGGGAAGCGTTTCTGTTTTTTTATCATAGGCATTTTGAGCGCGTGCGCTTCCATGTCGAAAACCCGAAACCAGTATTTGAGTCCGAAAACAGTTTGTTTGAAATAGCTGATACTGAATCCTTGAGAGATGGTAAGGTGGTAGAGGTAAGCATTTAGTTCATCGATAGAAACGAGGTGTGGAATTTTGCCGAAATGGATGGAAAGGAAAGCGAGATTGCGGCTGTAATTGGAGAGCAAACTAGGGCTGTTTTGTTGTAGGACAATATGCTGTTGAAATTTTTGGAAAGCGGCAGCAAAACCTGGGACTAAATCCTTGGCTTGATTGAGAATAGTTTGTCCTTTGATGGGAAAAGAAAGTGTAGTATTCATCGTAAAAATTTTATTTGGTGAAAAATAAAATTAGCTATAAAAAAGAGAACAGAATACCCTATATTTGATTTGTGAAGCAAAGGATTATCGGAATCAAAAGAAAGCTACCCACGAGGAACGAGGGGGTTTGGTTCAACATCGTATTGGCAATAGTGGGGCTGACAGTTGTAAACTCAACATTTGTAATTCTAATGGGCATTTGTGCAAATGTTGGGCTGACGTTTTCAAATGCCCACCATCGCCAATTTTCAGCCGTTAGCGGTCAGGCAAAAAATCTCAACACAGAATAAATAAAAATTTAACGATATAGCAACTTTATATAAACACCTGAATCTAAAGATCTTAATCAATTTAACTGCCTTTTTAACGAGAGGCTAGACAAGCTTGGAAAATGAATATGAAATATTGATGTTGTTAATTCTTTTGGTAGAACAAGAGTTGTAAAATTGACCGAAACAAAGATGGTAATTTAGTATTTTGATTTCACGAATTAATGCTGGAGCACCTTTAACAATAGAAGCTGTAAAAGAGCATTGCAAAGACTACTTGCAGTTTGTTTTAATAAAACAATAGGTCAAGCAACAATGAGCAAGGAAAACAAAATTTACATAGAAGACAATTCTATGACATTGTGGGCTGATGATATTTAAAAATTAAACATTAAAGACGCAAATTTTAAAGGAATTTAGCAATACGGAGCTTAACCTTTTCAGAAGTTGATTTCTTACAAACGTGAATTGGTTAAAAAAATGCATTTTTTTTTGTTCCAGCGGTTAGTTAATGTTAAATTTGGGGCATCTAATAAAATTAACATTCCTACTAATAAGATTTTTAATCACAAAGAAAGATGCCTACGCAAAAATTTTTAATTTTGTTCAGAAGAATATGAGTTTTGTCAGTTCTTCCATTCAAAAGGCTGGACTACAAATTTAAATTTGGATTACAAGTAGCATTTAATAATAGCGTAGATTGAAATAAGTTTTAATAACTGCAATAATCCAGTCTATATGATAGTTTCTGACAATGATGTATTTTTCCCTGGACTTGAGTCAATTGATAGAGCAAAACGAATATTTAATAATTTCAGAGAAGCCCATATACTTAAAAACTCGAAACATATGCCAAATAAAGAGGACTATTTTGAAATACAACAAAAAATTAAATTATGGTTGGAAGAATGATAAAAGGGTTAGAAGATAAAGCCCGAACCGCTAACATATAAGGTTTAAACGCTGTTTTTTCCCAAGAAAAAATTGCGTTTTAAACTGTTGTTGAAGCGAAGCCCTATTTGCAGTCGTTTTGGGCTTGCTATAATACAAATTTGTTGCTTATGGGTTTTTAATTCTTTGCCTGCTTGGTTGGGCAAATTGGGTTTTAGTTTTGGTGTCGTTTTGGGGCTTCTAAAGCTATATTTTATCTTCTTTTTATCTTTATCTTTTTTCTTTTCCTCTTTTTTGTCTTCATTTTGTCGTGCCTACTGGTGGTTTTTATGCCATGTGTTGCGCTGTGGGCATGGCTTCGCCATGCCCACCGAATGGATTATTTATGAACGATTTGTCTTTTTATTTAGTAAAAATCTAAGTTTAGGCAAATCAATTTGATCGACAAAAGCATCCATAAATCGTACGGGATTTTTTACTGCAATCCTATCATCGAGGCTATGAAATTGGAGTTGATGTCTATCATTTCCAGTAATAAAATTCATCCCTTTTTTTTAACAAAATACGAAAAATATATGATAAATTATACTATTTTTACAAAAGATTGTGGGAAGTTTTTTCACAACCTGTCCCGCCAAAGCGGGAGTCTGACGTTTGGTGCAAGGCGTGAGCCAAACTCTCAGAAAGACATTTTGACAACTGAAAACAATTAAACTTTTCGTATCATAATTGAATCTAAACGTATCAAATCGCATTAAATTTCACTTTCGATTTCAAACAATAATCGTATCTTTACGTATCAAAACGTATCAAATGAATAACGAAGTATATAACTTTAAACTAGATATTGACTGGAAGTTGATTAACTTAATCAGTGAAATAGACCGCTTTGATGCAAATTGGACAGCAATTGAGCGAAAAGAAGGACAAAGCCTCAAAGAGTTAAAAAGTATCGCCACAGTGCGAAGCGTAGGAGCTTCAAACCGAATTGAAGGCAACAAAATGAGCGATGAAGAGGTAGACGTGCTGCTTCAAAAAATTGACATAACAAAACTCAATGACAGAGATTCTCAGGAAGTAGTTGGTTATTTTGAAGTATTAGATTTGATTTCGGAATCTTACGAAATCATTAATCTTACCGAAAGTCACATCAAAAGTTTACACAATAGTTTGATGAAATATAGTGTCAAAGACCAATGGCATAAAGGTAATTATAAAGTACATAGTAATGCAGTTGAAGCTTCATTTCCTGATGGTACAAGACAAATAATTTTTCAAACAACTGAAGCCGGGGTTGCTACCGAAGATGCCATAAGAGAATTAGTAAATTGGTATAATACCGAAACAGTGGTACACCCTTTAATCAAAATAGCATCTTTTGTTTATGATTTTTTAAGCGTTCATCCTTTTCAAGACGGAAATGGACGGTTAAGTCGTTTGATTTCAACGCTATTATTAATTAAAAACGGATATAAATGGATTCAATACGTGAGTTTTGAACACGAAATTGAAAACCTAAAAACCGAATATTATCAGGTTCTTAGAGGTTGTCAGGCACAACGTCCAAATGAAGATGTAACCATTTGGATAAAGTTCTTTTTGAATTGCTTGTCAAATATCCAATCACAACTTCTGACGAAACTGCAAAAAAGCGGCATGGAAACACAGCTTTCGCCCAAAGAAAAATCAATTTATACGATTATTCAAAACCGTCCGAACATTCAGTCGGGAGAAGTTTCTGAGAAACTGGCAATACCATTACCTACCGTAAAACGTATTCTGTCGGATTTGATTAATAAAGGATTGATTGAAAAACAAGGTAGCGGACGGAATGTGAGTTACACTATACAATAGATAAACTTAAAGTTAACTAATAGAGACTAAGAAGAATATAAATCGCCCAGCTATTAACATATAAGGTTTAAACGCTGTTTTTTCCCAAGAAAAAATTGCGTTTTAAAGGGTTGTTGAAGCGAGGCCCTATTTGCGGGCGTTTTGGGTAGACAATTTTATAGCTTTGCAAAATGGATAAAATAGTAATTACAAAAGCGACAATAAACGACCTTGACCAATTACAGAAAATTGGTAGACAAACTTTTTTTGAAACTTTTTCGACTGGAAATACCGAAGAAAATATGACTAAATATTTAAACGAAGGATTTTCTATAGACAAATTGACAACTGAACTTAACGACAAGAACGCAGAGTTTTATTTTGCGACACTTAACGACAATATAATTGGTTACCTAAAATTAAACATTGGACAATCACAAACTGAACTTCAAGACGATAAAGGACTTGAAATTGAACGAATTTATGTTTTGAAAGACTTCCACGGAAAAAGTGTTGGACAACTACTTTACGACAAGGCAATTCAAATTGCAAGACAAAAAAATGCTGACTATATTTGGTTGGGCGTTTGGGAAGAAAATCCAAGAGCAATTAACTTCTACAAGAAAAATGGTTTTGTAGAATTTGACAAACATATTTTCAAATTAGGCAATGACGAACAGACAGACATTTTGATGAAACTAAAACTAAAGTAACTTTTTAGACAATTAAGAAACAATTAATTTATTATATTACTTCGGAAATCGTAAATTTACAAAATAGCCAAAAAATTATTTTTCATGGAAATTACTAGCCTAAACTTCGCACAAATGCGTGTTAACAATATTACTGAATATTTATCGCAACTTCGTTAATATGCTGCCCGTCGGCTGCAAGCCAATTGGACTCTCTCTGAAATCCAAAACAAATTAATATAATGAGAACACTAATAACCACAGTTATCTTAACCTTCTTGACATCTTGCGAAGTAAGCATAAACAAAGACCATGTTGCTGAAGGCACAAAACTTATGTCTCAAGGAGATTATTTCAATGCAGCCTTAGAATTTGATGATGCCTTATTCGCTGATAATAATAATTTAGACGCTTTAAGAGGTTCATATTATTGTGCGCTGAATATGGGCTATAACGACAAAGCATTAAAAAGAGCAAATAAGGTTATTGAGTTGAGACCAGATTCTTCTGTTGGCTATAATGACAGAGGTACGATTTACCTTGTTACAAAAGACTATGAAAGAGCTTTGTCTGACTTTAATAAAGTTATTGAAAAGGGTACGGACTATCCCGCAGTTGCATATTTCAACAAAGCAGAGTCTTTGAGAGAACTAAATAGATTTGACGAAGCAATAAAAAATTACAACATAGTAATTTCTGTCGACAACAAAGATGCAAGAGCATATTTCAAAAAAGGAATTGCATTTTCAAAAATCGGAAACAAAGACAGTGCTTGTATCTCTTTAGAAATGGCAAAGACTTTGGGAGACACCGATGCCGAGAAAGAAATAGAATCTACCTGTAAATAAAGCCTGCACACAACATATAGGGTTTAAACCCTGAACCGCCTTTTTGGGCGTTATTGCCTTTTAAACTGCCCTTTAAGCTAAGCCCTATTAATCGTCGTTTAGAAATAAATATTCAATAAAATAATCCTTCTATTTTATTCTAGTTAGTATAACTCGAAATAAAAAAAAGATTTCAAATACAAATTGATATTTTTACATTTACTAATCAAGACTTGAATTTTGAATACAATTGATTTATATTCATATAAAATTATATTTGTCAATGCCCAAAATAAAAAGCATTAAAGCTATGAACAGACAAATTAAACTTGTAATTTTTGTTTCCTTAATCAATCTTTTGACAAGTTGTAATGGCTTGTCTAAAAGCAATTCTACAACACAAAAAAAATCAAATACAAAACTACTTGTAGGTGGAGGTTGCGATGGTTGCGAAATTATGTTTGTTGGTATGCCTACAAATATTAAATCAGCGGACACCAGTGCTGGTTGGGCCGAAAAAGGACAGAAATTATTAATTACAGGAACTGTCTTTAACCTTGACGGAAGAACTCCTGCACCAAATGTTATAATTTATTATTGGCAAACAGACCAAAACGGTTACTATTCACCAAAACAGGGAATGGATGAAAAGGCCAAACAACACGGACACATTCGAGGATGGGTGAAGACAGATGAAAATGGTAAATACTCCATTTACACAATCAAACCAGCGCCTTACCCAAATGAAAATATACCAGCTCATATTCATACTTCTATCAAAGAACCCAATATTGAGGATGAATACTATATTGACGAATTTGTTTTTGATGATGACAAATTATTGACAGGAGAAAAAAGAAAAGCACTTGAAAATCGTGGTGGTAGTGGCGTTTTGAGGGTTTTAATATCTAGTGAAATACAAATTGCTGAGCATAATATTATTTTAGGGCTAAATATCCCAAATTACCCAGAAACGATTAAATCGGAAAAGCAATCAGGGCTTGAAATAGGAGAAGACAATCCATCTTTTATTCCATTTCACGCCTTTGGTCCTGACGAAGGAACAAGAACTTGCCCAGTTTGTAAATATGGCCGGTTTCATGGAATAGTTTACTTTGTTGGAAACAATCCCAATTGGAACGACATCAAAAAGTGGCTTACTTTTCTAGAAAAAGAAAGTATAAAAAGAAATAAATATTTAAAAGCCTATTTTGTTTATGGAAATGAAAAAGATTATAACAAAGACACCCGACAAAAGGAATTAGAAAATATTGGAATTGAACTCAACTTAAAAAATATTGCCTTAACTTTTGTGCCCTCAATGAAAGATACCGAAAGTGAGGTAAATCTCAATAAAATAAATCCAAACGTTGAAAACACCTTTATAATTTACCGACACAGAACAATCATTGACAAGTTTATAGATTTGAAACCGACAGTAGAAAATCTCAAAAAAATATCAAATACATTAGACAAAACAAAGAGTGAATATTTCAATTTACAAGAACCAATTCACGAATAAAAAAAGTAAAGTAAGTTAGAAATAAGGCTTGATGAAGCAAGGAGATTAATTTCTTATTTTTAAAAAAAAAGCATTAAAAAAGGTATTCTAAATTATCCTATTTTTACCAAAAGATGGCGGGGCTTTTTTCACTACCAGTCACAACAATAGTTGGAATTTGACTTTATAATTCATTTTGTGAAAACCCAAACATAAAATAAATCTAAATGTAATATCAGCAATGACAAACTTCAAAATTGACATAAAACTTAGGTTAACGGAGGTGGAAGACTTGGACACTTTATTTCAATTTCAACTAGACAAAGAAGGTGGATATTTAGCTGCATTTATGCCAGAAGACCCAACTAACAAAACTACATATATAAATAAATACAAAAAGTTGTTAAACGACCCTACCGTAAATAATCAAACCATTCTTCTGGACAATATCATTGTTGGAAGTATTGCTAAGTTTGTTATGGATGACAGCGCAGAAATTACCTACTGGATTGACAGGGAATTTTGGGGAAAAGGGATTGCTACAAAAGCGCTAAATGAATTTCTTGCCATTGAAACAATAAGGCCAATTTTTGGTCGGGTCGCATTCGACAATTTTGGTTCACAAAAAGTATTGCAAAAATGCGGTTTTGAAAAAATAAGCGTTGATAAAGGTTTTGCAAATGCTAGACAAATGGAAATAGAAGAATATATTTATAAACTGTTTTAATATTGCATTGAAGAGTAGCACACTATAAAATACAAACCAATTTTCACTCTATAAAAAAAACGTTTTTGCTCGCTTTTAAGCCCTAAAATAAATTCCATTTTTAAGTTGCAAAAACTAGATAAAATTCAAAAATGTTTTAATTTTACCAAATATTTTAAAACCTTTTTTTACAACCATTTTCATTCTAAAAGATTGACTGTAGTTGTCAATAATTTTTAAAAATCACTATTAGAAAATAGAAAGGATGAAGTTTATTTATTTCAATGTATTATTGTCGATTCTTTTTTTAGGTTGTTCCAATACCTTGCTAAAGAAAGACCCAATTCCAGTGCATGATGAGTTTAAAATTGAATCAATACAAGTTGGTGAGACAAGAAATATAAATGTTTGGACACCACCGGAATATAAAACAAATACTGCACCTTTGCCAGTAATGTATATGGCAGATGGTGGAATAATTGAGGAAGATTTTCCGCATGTTGCAAATACACTTGCTAAGCTTATAAAAGCTAAAAGTATTCCTCCTATGATTTTGGTGGGTATTGCAAATACACAACGAAGAAGAGATTTAACAGGATCAACTGAAATTGAAGAAGACAAAGCAATTGCGCCAATTGTTGGTGGTTCCGAAAAATTTAGAGCATTTATAAAAGAAGAACTTTTCCCTGAAATAAATAAGCGATACCGAACAACAAATGAAAAAAGTATAATAGGCGAATCCTTGTCAGGGCTTTTTGTGGTAGAGACTTTTTTTCTTGAGCCTGATATGTTTGACAACTATATTGCATTTGATCCTTCATTGTGGTGGAATAACCACTATTTGGTAAGAACAGCAAAAGATCATTTAGCGAAATTTTCGAATGCTGAAAAAAGAATTTGGTTTGCGGGTTCGAGTGCAGAAGATATTTCGATATACACAAACGATTTAGCCGAATTATTTAATTCTGGGAATTACCAAAATATAAAATGGACTTATTCACCAGAACCAAAAGAACAACACAATACAATTTTTAGAGCAACAAAAGAAAAAGCAATAATATGGACATTTGTAAAGCCATAAAATTTTGACAAAAAACAAGCTTTAAAGGCTTTTCCTGTAAGGCAAAATTGGATTTAAAGGGCATAAGACCAAACCCCAATTTGGGTACTTTTATTGATATTTTTGGTTAAAAGGACTTTTGTTTTTTAATTTTTTGTTTTGGTGATAAAAAGAGAGCTTTCCCCTTCAATTAACTTATTTAGTTGAATGGTTAAAATGTTTCCCGATGGGTTGGGTTCTATTTTGATTTATTTCTCCAAGCCCTGTAAAAGCGATTTAATAAGTGCAGTGTAATATTATGTAAAAAAGGGTTCCTTATGTAACAAAAGTTGCTGTTTATTAATGGTTATTACTGTATCTTAGTATTGTCATTTAGAGAATATGGAAGACAAACAATTTGTAGATAAGAATTTATCGTGCTGCTCATATATAGTTAAGAGTGATGGAGAATTGGAATGGATTGATTTAGAACCTAATCTACAGTCTTGTAGTGATTTTTTGATACAACATAAAACAAAATAAATATTTTAGTGAAAATCCAGAACAGATAATTTGTATAAATAATCTAGTTAACTTTAAAATTATTAATGCATATTTCATGAAAAACATAGTAATCTTGGGAGCGGGTACAGCTGGTACCATGCTGGCAAATCACCTCAATCATTATCTTACTGTTAAAGACTGCGGAATAACAATTATAGACGAAAAAGAGGAACATCATTACCAGCCAGGGTATCTTTTTCTTCCTTTCGATATCTATACACCCGAGGATATCATAACGTCTATTAAAGAATTTATTCCCAATTGACAGTTTCTAAAGAAAAAGGGATACAATCATTTTAAAAATAAAACCTACCCCATAGCATATATTAACAAGTTAGACAGAGTTTTATGACAACCGACAACAACAAAAAAATGATTACAATTGACAATTATTTAGACAGCCATTATATACATAGAAGCAATTGGTTGAGAGCTGCTGTCCTAGGTGCAAATGATGGAATAATTTCTATTTCAAGTTTGGCTATTGGAGTTGCAGCTGCAAGTTCGACAAGAGAGCCAATTATTTTAGCTACAGTGGCAGGACTTGTGGCTGGTGCTTTATCAATGGCGGCAGGTGAATATGTTTCGGTAAGTTCACAAACCGACACCGAAAAGGCAGACATAGAAAGAGAAATTAAAGAGCTTAAAGAAATGCCAAAGGAAGAACTTACCATTTTGGCTCAAATTTATGAGAAACGTGGACTAAAAAAAGAAACTGCAATGCAAGTAGCTATTGAATTGACTGAAAAAGATGTTTTGGGCGCACACATAAGAGATGAATTGGGCATTAACGAAATAAGTCAAGCAAATCCAATACAAGCAGCCTTAGCATCTGGAGCCTCATTTACAGTTGGGGGTGTATTGCCACTTTTAGTAATTCTTTTTGCGCCAGTGAAAGGAATGGAATATTGGTTATATGGTTTCACGACAATCTTTCTAATAATTTTGGGAACTACTGCTGCAAAAACTGGTGGTTCTAGCATAAAAAAATCTATCTTGCGAATAACAATTTGGGGAACAATCGCAATGGTTCTTTCTGCCTTAGTTGGTTCCCTTTTTGGAGTAAATGTTTAATTTTTTAAAAGTAATATTATGAACGGAGCACATTGGCATTTAGTGGTAAATCATTTACCCATCATTTTCCCTATCGTGGGAGTAATCGTAATGATTACAGGTCTTATTTCGAAATCAGAAGCTGTTAAACGAACGGCATTTATGATTTTTATTTTCGGCGCCTTAGCCTCATTAGTTGCAATGAATACAGGAGAAGGAGCAGAAGAATTGGTAGAAAATATTAATGGAATTACAGAAAACGACATAGAAAGCCACGAAGAAGCGGCGGAATTATTCGCCATGCTTTCTTATATTCTAGGAGGCATTTCTTTACTTGGACTTTGGGCGAGCTTTAAACAAAAAACTTTTTCTTCCTTAATTTCAATTGGCACATTGGTTTTTGCTTTTGTGCTTTTATTCTTTGCCAAACAGACAGGCACAACAGGTGGTGAAATAAGACACACAGAAATCAGAAGTGGAAATAGCAATCCTGCATTAGAAAATAATAACGCTGAAAAAGACGAAGATGATTAAAAATACGCTTAACATATAAGTGTTTTTGAATCGAGGTAATTTATTTTTTTTTTTTTTTTCAAAACACCAAAAAGGGATTATGTTCTTTTTTACCAAAAGACAATGAGTCGTTTTATTCATAACCTGCCATTAAGTCTAGATTTTAACAACAACAACACACAAGAAAAAAACTAAAAAGGCTAAATATTTATTGCGAAATTATAACTTATTATATAAATATGACTTTTAAAATACTTACAAAAAGACAAAAAAAAATGAAGCAATTCTTTCTATTATTCGTGCTTATTTCTATTTTTAATATTATAGAGGCACAAGTTCCATCAAGTTGTACCATTCCGCCATTATTAGCAAATAAGTACGATCGAGACATTAAACAATTGGCGACAAATCGACTTTTTAATCTTCAAAGTCCTGACACTGCTCTGGTGAGAATACCCCAAGTATATATAGACACTATTTCAGAGGGCTTAGCAGCTATTTTTAATGCGACATCAATATCAGAAAGAGATTCTGTTTTTAATCTGTATTGCGTACAAAACAGAAATGGTTGGCCTGGTGATTATGTTGGTTTTATTGTAAAGGTTGATACAAGTTCGTGGACAAAATCATGGCAAAATTTGATTACAATTACCGGAGATCCCGATATGGATACAATACTTACGAGATATAATTTAAAAATCACTAATTTTTATAAATGGTCGTTTGGCAATTTTGCAACATTGTCAGTAGATTCATCGTGGAATAAATTTGCACTGATTATTACTATAAAATGCTACCCGGTGCTTTCAGTAGACCAAATAGCGTAATTGGGGCTGCTGAAAAATTTCATATAACATAATTGGAAATACAAGGTATTATGATTTTTATTTTGAATATATGGACTGTATGGATGGATGTGACGCTTTTAGAATATGGAAATTTAAAGTTAATCCTGATTGCTCAGTAGATTATCTTGGTTTTGTTAACTCGTGTTATTTTGGAATGGGTGATTGTGATCCTTTCCCTGCACCTCTAAATTGCAATACTTTGACTTCAGTTGCTGAAAACAATATGCAAAAGTGAATTTTTTGATTTTTCCAAATCCTACAAACGGGAAGATTCAATTTGAAGTTAGGGGTTTGGAGGTTGGAAAGAATCTACTTTGGGGAAATTTATAATATGCAAGGAGAAATCATTTATCAAAATCTTCATTTTCAATCCAATTTCAGAAGTTGATTTAAGTAATCAGGCAAACGGAATTTATATCGTGAAAATTTATGACGGACAGACAATTCTTACCAAAAAAATTGTTATACAGTAACGACACTTTACAACAGACAGAAAAACATCAAACTACAAAAA
>JADIYW010000004.1 GCA_016705125.1 Bacteroidota bacterium | reverse complement strand
ATTCTTGCCATACATTCCATCCTGCTCCCGCAATATTTGCTCCTACATCGCTTAACGAAAAACCCCACTTTGCCGAAAATGCGTCTTGAAATTCAATTGCCAGCTGCCACATTTGTGCTATGCCAAACCCTAGCCATGCTGCTTTTTTTGGTTTCATTCCTGCCCATTCAAATACTTGTGCACTCCAAGTGGACTCCAAATAAGCGCTAAATCCATGTCCAATTTTATCTACTTGATTCCATTCTTTGGCATCGTTAAAAAGGTGGAATTTTGTTTTTTCATAATTAGAATACCATGCTTTCGACCACCAAAAATTTAATCCCACATAACTTGCTCCTGTAATGCCTAATGCCATGCCAATACGTGGTTTGTTTAATACTGCAGAGCGGTCAAAAAAAGTATATGGTTTGCAAAATCGAATACGAGCCGATACAGTATCGGTGCTTAGTGGTTGATTATCAACTACTGTGTCGGTTTTTTCGGCCTTATAAAATTCAGTTATAGTATCTTCTAAATCTGAGTTTATAATTTCCAAATCACTGTTTTCAAATTGTTTACCGTCTTTATAGTTAGAATTTTGCTTACAAATTCCTATTTTACAAATAAAAATTATAACGAATAATATGGCATATTGCCTTTTCATATAGCCAATACGGTAGATTTTGTTGCATCTAAAATAGCAATTACTTTTTCATAATTTTCGCTTTCGCTGTATATTCTCAATACTGGCTCGGTGCCACTTGGTCTAATCATCACCCATGAGTTATTGTCTAAATGAAATTTGAAACCATCAATTTTTTCTACCCTTTGAACGGTAAATGAACAAAAGGATTTAAAATTGTCTTGTTCGCAATAAGATATTATTTTTTGTTTTAATGATTCTGGCAAATGAACATCATATCTATCGAAAGCAAAAGGGCCAATAAGGTCATAAATTTCTTGAATTAACTCGTCTAGTGATTTTCCAGTTTTTGCCATAAATTCGATAAGTGTAAGTGCATTCCAAACGCCATCACGCTCAGGAATATGCCCTTTTATAGCTATTCCACCCGATTCTTCCCCACCTACTAATACATCTTCATTTACCATTATTTCGCAGATATATTTAAAGCCAATTTAGTCACACGGCATTCGATACCTAATACAGCACAAAGTTGTTTTACTTTTCACAAACCGAGAAAGCAATAATCACTTTTCCCCTTAATCCTTTGTATTTATACAAATAATGAAATAAGTAATAAAATTACATGGTGCGAATCCACAAAGTTGCCTTTGAATCATAACAGCCAATCCGATCGGCATCACCATCATTTGCAAAACCAAAATCAATATCTGTGGAGTCTGCAATTAATTTCGAAAACTCTAATAAATTCTTGTGCAATGGCTCTGGTGCTTGACCCATAAACGAGGGATTTTCGTCGCAATGCAAATGAACAATATTAGGTAAAAGACGCTTTACAATTTTTTGTCCTGCACCGTACATGGCATCGAAGGCAAAAACCATCCCACAATTTCTGATTGTTTCCATGTCGAAAGATTGCTCTACATGGTTAAAGTACATTGTTTCTAAATCAACATACTCTATTTTTCCATTTTCAACTAATTCTTCAATGCTAGTTGTAGGAACCCAGCTTGTGCAGGTATTAAATCTTCAACCAACTGAATTTCAGAAGGAATAGTTGGACCTCCATAAGCAGATTTTAGCTTAAATCCGTTATAAGAAGCTGGATTATGACTAGCTGTAATTACCACACCAAAGCCACTTTTAAAATGATGTGCACCTAGGGAAATCATAGGGGTTGAAACGATGCCTTTGGCTAAATAAACTTTAATGCCCATTGCTGCAATTACCTTAGCGGTTGTTTCTGCAAACAATTGACCACCAAATCTGCAGTCGTGTCCAATCACCACATTTTTATTCAAATCGGAATTAATAATTCTTAATCCAGTTGCATAAGCCACTCTAGCCACATTTGCTACCGTAAAATCTTCTGCTATAATTGCACGCCATCCGTCTGTTCCAAATTTTATATCACTCATCATTTTTATTTTTATTGTGCAAATTTAAGGATTCATAATTTAAATGTTTAAAAAAAGAATAATTGAATTCAAAATATAATTGGGTTAAATCGTAGTAATGTCGCTTTGATTTAGAAAAAGGGATAGATAAATGGTAAAATATGCAATAAATTAATTTTTTGTTGTCAACACATGAATAAAAAAAAGAATTTTTGCTACAAAAAGAATTTTTAAATTTATGCCATGGAAGATAATTTTCGGCATAAGGGCATGAGGAAGAAATTATGGAGTCTTTGCAAAAGGAAGGATTAGTGATTTAAATGTGTTGAAAGCCATTGAAATGATTCCAAGACATTTGTTTTTAGATAAAGCCTTTGTAGAAATTGCCATGAGAACAAACCATTTCCAATAGGGAAGGGGCAAACGATATCACATCCTTTACAGTTGCTTATCAGACCCAATTGTTGGAGATAAAAAAAGGAGAAAAGGTATTAGAAATAGGCACTGGTTCTGGTTATCAAGCTTGTGTGCTTGATTTTTAGGCGCAAAAGTTTTTTCAATAGAAAGACATCAGTGCTATTTAATAAATCAAGAGACTTTATAAAGAAATTGGGTTTCACCAAAATTCGTTGTTTCTATGGTGATGGATTTGAAGGTTTGCCAGGATTTTCGCCATTCGACAAAATTATAATCACAGCTGCAGCACCAGTTGTACCCCAGAAATTATTGGAGCAATTAGCAATAGGTGGTATTATGGTGGTGCCTTTAAATGAGGGGGTAAAGCAAAAAATGTTGAGGATTACCCGAATAAATCAAAATGAATACAAAAGAGAAGGATATGATGATTTTGTATTTGTACCAATGCTTCAAGGAACGGAGGTATAACTTTTTTTAATTGGTATGATTTTGGCTATTCAAAAATAAACTTACCTTTGTTGAATAATATATAAATTATGAAAATTTGGAGTAGAATTGCGATATTACTTTTTATACTTATTGGCTTAAATTCTTGTAGAAAAGGTCCTGAGGATCCATTTTTTTCATTTATTACGCGAAAAAATAGGTTAGCTAATGAGTGGAAAGCAGCTACTTATACTATAAATGATTTGGATCAGTTGTTAAAAATAGAAAAAGACACTTTGTTTGATGAAATATGTGGCAATCAGTTCCTTATTGATTCTGTTAGCTTGGATTATTATTTTACCATAGATAAAGATGGAGAATACAATACCCTAAAGCAATATTTGGGTAAAAAATAGCTACAGCACCTGGTTCACCCTGTTCAGATTTAGAATATACAATTAATATAGATTCTTCAAGTACTAAAAAGGATTTTGGAATTTTACTGGCGGAGTAGGAATACTGCTAATAGAGAGCAATTATTTTTATACGAAGAGGAAACGGGAATTGGTGTTTTATGGGATATTATTGGTTTGAGAACAGACGAATTGCACCTTTCAAGAAAGTATATAAAAGTTGGAGAATCTACTTTTACCTATGAAGATTTGATTTTAGTACCAAAAGAGGATTGAATATAAATGGTTAATGAGGTTAAGATTTAAAAAATGTTGAATGTTAAATGCTCAATTTTTAATAGAGCCAAGATTTTTAGAACCAAGAATCAAGAAATGAACCAAATTGCAGTGAACTGTTTACCTTGAACCGTCAACTTCCCCACTGCGGACTGCTGAATGTGGGTTTTATAAATGCCAATGAACACAAATAACCTTATAACCAATACCAGTCGATGCTTTGCTCCGTGTTGCACCTGCGGCAGAAAAATGGAGCTAAGCTGTTGTTATGCGATCGCCTTTTTTATTTTATACGATTTACCTTTTCTTCTGTGATAATTTGGTTACTTTCAATAACTTTAACTGTCGGAGGTTCAGAAAATTCAAATTTCTTTAACTCTAAAATTAATTGGTTGAATTCTTCTGTTGTAGCAACGATTACATCATCTAGACCAATTACATCACCACTTTTTATTTTAGTTTTTACACTTCTTGCCTCCTTTTCTTCAAGAGTAATCAAATAACTCAATGCTTTTCTATGAACATATTTTAAAGCTATTGCTTCCAAATCAGCTTGTTTATACCTTTCTCTTAAACTTGTTTTAACGCTCCAACAAATTGGACCTCTTTCTGCTGTGTAAAACATTATGTCATAAATTACATTTGGTACAAAAGCAACTTTTGCACTCATATAAATTGGTAAAATCCCTTCTCTAACACAAAGAGTGGCTAAAATATATTCAAATACTTTTCCGTTTAAGTTATTATTACTTTCAGAATGATTTTTAAAAGCGTTCCAATATTTTCGGATATATTCTGATGGTTTTTCATACTCTACTTCTAAAAAATTGGGGAACAAACTATCAAAAACTAATTCTGCCTTATTGTCTCTTCCAATTGTAATGCTTAGATCGTTTAATTTTCCCATTATCTGTTTTTGACTAGTTTTAAAATTTCATTTGCAGTTGCTTGAATAGCTGGAACGGCAACAGAGTTACCGAATTGTTTATACGCAGATGCGTCAGCAACTGGAATTAAAAAATTATCAGGAAATCCTTGTAATCGTGCCCATTCTCGTGGTGTCATCTTCCTTATTCCCTCACGATTTACAGATCCTTTAATGTGAGTTGTTGGTTTGTAATCGGTAATTCTGTGGTCTAAGACTAAATTGCGTTCTCTTCCCATTCCTCCAACTACAATAGCATTGCTGATTGCATCATCGGGAATTATTGCGTAACCAAAACCGTTTCCTTTTCCTTCGTGTCTTGCTTTATGATTGATTAAAGTCTCAACATATTGAGTTGAAAGAAAGTATTTTGTTGGTGGAACTTCTTTTTCTTTTATATCTAAAAAAGCAACTTTTTTATTTGTTGGTTTTGGATACTGAAAACTTTCAATTCCTAAATCATTTCTAAAACCGACAATGTAAATTCGTTCTCTGTTTTGTGGAACGCCAAAATCTTTAGCGTTAATAATTTGCGGTTCGGGAACAAAATATCCTAAATCGTTTCTTAAAACATTTAAGATTGTCGCCAAAGTTTTTCCTCCGTTATGACTTCTTAATCCTTTTACGTTTTCTAAAAATATTGCTTTAGGCTTTTTGCGTTTTATGATTTCTGCAACGTCAAAAAATAAAGTTCCTCTTGTATCTTCAAAACCGCCGCGTTTACCAGCAATTGAAAATGCTTGACAAGGAAAACCTGCACAAAGCAAGTCGAAATTATTAGGAATAAATGCTTTTGTTTCTTCTTTTGTTATGTCACCAAAAGGTCGTTCTCCAAAATTTGCTTTGTAAGTTCGTTTGGCTTCTTTGTCCCATTCGCTTGTAAAAACACATTTTCCACCTAAATTTTGCATTGCCAAACGGAAACCTCCAATTCCTGCAAACAAATCTATAAACTCAAATTTCGGGTTTTCTAATGGTGGAAATGGAACATCAAAAGTGTCAAATATTCCATATTGTAACGCTTCTTCGGCAACAAGATTCGTAATTTCTTCTTCAGGATATTTATATTCTAAAATCTCTTTGGTGTATTTTACAGCATCTTTTTTGTAGAATTGTGAAACTCCATTTTTGTTGTTATGCAAAAAGTGAGTAATAACCGCTTCTTTGTTGTTTTCAGGTTCAACAAGTTTGATTTTGTATTCTTTTTCAAATATTTTTTCTAGCGATATTTTCTCTTTCAGTTTCATTATAATCTTTCATTCAATAATAGGTAGCTAAAATACAAAATTTATTAGAAATGGCTTTGGTTTGTGTTTGGTTGTACCGTCCGCTCAATGTTTATAGTGGTTTTGATAGGGTGTTGCCTAACTAACAATTACCTCCTTTGATTCAATACTTTTTTAATCATTAAATCATTGTCCCTAGTTTTTAAGGTTTCTCGTTTATCAAACGATTTCTTTCCCTTGGCTAAAGCTATTTCTACTTTTATTATTCCTCTATCACTCAAAAAAACCTTATAAGGAATAATAGTAAGTCCCTTTTCTTTGATTTTACTTTCCAGTTTTTTTAATTCTTTTTTATTCAGCAACAATTTACGAACCCTAAGTGGCTCATGATTGTAGATATTTCCATGCTTATATTCGCCTATATGCAGATTTTTGACAAATAATTCTCCTTTTACAAAATAGCAATAAGCATCAACCATACTTACTTTTGCCTCTCTTACAGCTTTAACTTCAGTTCCGGCCAATATTATCCCTGCAGTGAATGTATCAATAAATTCAAAGTCAAATCTTGCTTTTTTATTCACAAGATTCAATACTATTGGTTTTAATTTATCCTTTGCAGCCATTTTTTTTGCTATAGAAGTGCAAAAATAACCATATTGAAGCTAAATGAAGCATTAAAAATTAAATAAATGAGGATTAATTTAATTGACGTCTTATTAGTATGCAATCAAATCAAAGATTTTGTATTTTGATAATCCTTTTTTTATGAATTAAAACGAAATGAAAGAATAAAATTTTATAGCAAAGTGGTAAAAAATATTACCTCAATATTATTTTTTTCTTAATCCCTTTAAAATGGCGTTTATTTGTGGAAAATCAATTGTGTTTTTTTTGCTAAAACATTTTTTTTACATTACTTTTGCGTCGGTTTAAAAACAAAGTCAAAATAGAAATATGGCTAATAGCGGAAAAATTGCACAAATCATCGGTCCTGTAGTGGACGTATCCTTTGCAGGAAATGATGTAACCTTACCAAAAATTCTTAATGCATTAATTGTAAAGAAAGAAGATGGTACAGAATTAATTCTTGAATGTCAACAACATTTGGGACAAGACACTATCAGAGCCATCGCAATGGATGCTACTGAAGGGCTTACAAGAGGTTTGGAAGTAATTGATACTGGAAATCAAATTCAAATGCCAACTGGTGAGGCAATCAAAGGTAGATTGTTTAATGTAGTAGGAAAAGCAATTGATGGTATTGGTGATGTGCCAACTACAAATGGATACAATATCCATCGTAAACCACCTAGATATGAAGATTTGTCAACTTCAAAAGAAGTATTATATACTGGTATTAAAGTAATTGACTTAATTGAGCCATACGCAAAAGGGGGGAAAATTGGATTATTCGGTGGAGCAGGTGTTGGTAAAACAGTTTTAATCATGGAGTTGGTAAATAATATTGCCAAAGGACATGGTGGATTATCTGTATTTGCAGGTGTAGGTGAAAGAACAAGGGAAGGAAATGACCTTTTGAGAGAATTCTTAGAATCAGATGTAATTAAATATGGTGAGGAATTCAAGCACTCAATGGAAGAAGGAGGTTGGGATTTGTCTAAAGTAGATAAAAAAGCTTTAGAAGAATCAAAAGCAACTTTAGTTTTTGGACAAATGAATGAACCTCCTGGGGCGCGTGCAAGAGTAGCTTTAAGTGGACTTACTGTAGCAGAATATTTCCGTGATGGAGATGGAACTGAAGGTGGAGGAAAAGATATCCTTTTCTTTATTGATAATATATTTAGGTTTACACAAGCAGGTTCTGAGGTGTCAGCACTTTTAGGAAGGATGCCATCAGCAGTAGGTTATCAGCCAACATTAGCAACTGAAATGGGATTAATGCAAGAGCGTATTACTTCTACAAAAAAAGGGTCTATTACATCTGTTCAGGCAGTTTATGTACCTGCGGATGACTTAACTGACCCAGCACCAGCTACTACTTTTGCGCATTTAGATGCTACAACGGTATTGAGCAGAAAAATTGCTGAATTGGGAATTTATCCAGCGGTGGATCCTTTGGATTCAACTTCTAGAATTCTTTCTCCAGATGTTTTAGGTGAAAGACATTATAAATGTGCTCAGGACGTAAAAATGATCTTACAACGATACAAAGAATTACAAGATATTATTGCAATTTTGGGTATGGACGAACTTTCTGAAGAAGATAGATTGGTAGTAAGTAGAGCTAGAAGGGTACAACGGTTTTTATCTCAACCATTCTTTGTTGCTGAGCAATTTACAGGGTTAAAAGGAGTATTTGTTCCAATTGAAGAAACCATCAGAGGTTTTGAAATGATTATGGCAGGTGAAGTAGATCAATATCCTGAAGCAGCATTCAACTTAGTTGGTACAATTGATGATGCAATTGAGAAAGGAAAAAAATTATTAGCTGATGCTAAAAACTAATTCGATTATGCAATTATCTATTATAACACCCGAAAGTCAACTATTTGCTGGAGAAGTTCAGTCTGTAATATTACCTGGCGTTGAAGGGAAATTTCAAATATTGAATAATCATGCTCCTTTTATTTCTGCCTTAGAAGAAGGTATTGTAAAAGTGAAGATGGGATCAGAAAATTTGAGTTTTAACATCAAAAGTGGCATTGCTGAAGTATTGAAAAATAAAATATCAATACTTACTGAAGGCGTTGCTAAATAAAAAATAAGATGAAATATTTTTAAGCCTCCCCGATTTAGGGGAGGCTTTTTTTTAATATCACCCTTTTAGGGTATTTCTCTTGGTTTTATATAGGTTAATTTTGTGTAAATTAACTACTATGAAAACTTTAATAACTATTTTTTTTATTTTCTGTCGTTTTTATCTTGCTTTCTCAACATTAAATCCGCAAGTGGATTTGTATGCCAATTTTGAGACTATTGGATTAAATGTAATTTTTAGAGGTGGGAATTATCCTTCTCAAAATACAATTGGAAATATTTATTTTGCCGAAAATGTCGGTCAAATCCCAAACCTACAACCTGGTTTTCCATTAACAAGGGTAAATGACTCCACATTCACTGGTAGTATTTTTTGGCTTACTGCTGGAAAAGAATATGCTATAAAGTTGGAAATACTTGACCCTACAACGCCTTTAAATAATTTTACTCGCAACTATACCAAAGAAACAAGGACTGAAATTCAGTTTCCCTCAGCAAGTAAAAGTTGGTATGTCTCGCCAACTGGCACTTCACTTTTATATAACTCCAACAATCCTGGAAGTTTGAAAGGTGGGCTTGATTCAGTAAAGGCAGGGCAGGAGGTGGTGCTTTTGGGTGGCACTTATTATTTTGGCGAATATGACATAAAAAGATCAGGGCTTGATGGGGCACCAATAACTATAAGAGGAGAAAATGGTCAAACTGTCATTTTAGATGGAAGTATGGCTACAAATCCTGTTTTTGTAAGAGAGCAAAATGCTGCTGTAGATGTTTGGCGAACTACTGTAATTATTCCATATTCCAACTGTCTATTTTATAATGGAGATAGATTGTATCCTTATAAGTCAAAGAAAGAGTTAAATAGGTTCAATTATGATGGCTTTAACCCAACTATTGACCCAACTAAATATGATTCTATTTTAAATATCGGCTTGTCTGGTTATTTTAGAGATGATAGGATTTTGAATTGTAATTCAACTTTGGAGTATAGTTATTACCCATCTAAATTATTATGGGTTAAAATGGTAAATGGAGAAAATCCTAATAATATAGATTTAAAAATTTCGCAAAAGCGATATTGTTTCAATGTAATTAATAAGGATTATATAGTATTTAAAAACTTAAAAATTCAATATTATGGAGTTTGGCCTGAAGCAAGAGGCATTTTATTAGATAATTCTAAAGGTAGTATAATTTCAAATTGCAAATTTTATGGAAATAATTATAGTGTAATATTAGAAGGGAATTCTCAAAATAATACCATTCAAGATAATGAATTTATCGATGGAATGCAAAACTGGGATACCTATATGATGAAGGCAACAACTCAGGAAGGTTATTGCCCAACTGATGAATTTGGAAATCAACTTACCTCAACCTGTCATCTTTTCTTTAGTCCACCAAACCCACCGATTTTTCCTATTACTGTACCTACTAGCACCTATTACCCACAACCAAGTACACGACAGATGGAATTAAGTGCCATTACTGTTGGGAAAAGAGACTTTTCAGGTAAAGGAGTTGTAATACGACGAAATTCGTTTCAAAATTTAGAGTCAATGTCCATAGGATTTGGATTTAATGGAACTAATGGTAATTATGAGCAAACAACAGAAATGGATATACATGAAAATGATATTAACACCTCTTTTGATGACGGATTGGAAGTGGATGGATTTGCAGGGAATATGCGTTTTTGGAAAAATACATTTACCAATACCGGAAATATGTTTTCTTTGGCACCTGTAAGAAGAGGGCCAGTATATATGTTGAAGAATATTGGTAAAGATTTTAATACTAGTCGTTTTTTCTTAAATGATAAATCGAAATTGATTACTTCATTTGGCAGTCCTTTAAAATTTAATTGCGGCGATGAGAATAATTTTTGTGCGAGTAGTGGTTCAACCTATTTTATAAATAATACGGTATATCATAGAAAGTATAATGGCGATAAATATGGAAATGGATTAGATGTATTTAATGTGCCATCAAGTTTATTCAATTCATTTTTTGCAAAAAATAATGTGTTCATAACCCAAAATGGGAGTGCCTTAAATATTGATATGCCAAATCAAAATGAGATAAATAAAATTAACATGGACAACAATATGTATTTTAATAGTTCAGGAGAAAATTTCTCTCGTGTGTATTTACAAAATATTTCTGAAGTTTTTTATCCAACTATAAATGCTTTCAGAAGTGCCAGTGGGTTTGAAATAAATGGGTTTTACGAAAATGCCGAATTTGAAGATGTTTTATCAAATAATTTTGCACCTGCGGTAAATGGCAATTTGGTAGATAGAGCATTATTGATTAATGGAATAAATCAACAGTTTTGTGGTAATGCCCCAGATTTGGGAGCCATCGAATTGGGCTGTTCTGTAGGAATAAAAGATAATATTTTAGTCTCAAAAATTAAAGTGTTTCCCGTTCCAAATTGCGGTGTGTTTAATTTGTTAGCTGAAGAAAATGGACATATTCGTATTTTTAATTCAATTGGCGTAGAACTTTTTCATAAAAATATAGAAAGTGGAAATAATCTTATAAATCTTAAAGAAAAGGTTTCTTCTGGTGTTTATTTCATACAATTTGAAGGAGAAAGCAGTAAGGAAACCCTGAAAATAGTGATTGAGAAAAAAAATCCTTAAAAGTTTTGATTGGAAATACTTTACTTTTGCAAAAAAAAGATTGGAATTTCTATTTAAGCAGTTTAAAATAATCCAAAATGATAGCGTTTTTAAAATAGGTACCGATTCAATAATATTGGGTTCGTGGGTAAATTTTGAAAAGGCAAGCAATATATTAGATGTTGGGTGCGGTACAGGATTATTGAGTTTAATGGCGGCACAAAAGGAGATTAAAGCAAATGTTTTAGGAATTGATTTGCAAAAAGATGCTGCGGATTTATCATTTTCAAATTTTCAAAATGCTCCTTTTTCTGATAGATTAAAGGTTGTAAATGAGCATTTTATACAAATTTCAAATACTTCAAATTTAAAATTTGATTATATTATCTCTAATCCGCCCTATTTTTCATCTGGAGAAGCATCAAAGCACCGTAATTTAGGTATTGCCCGTCATAATAGCGCTTTACCAATTATTGAATTTTGGAATTGTGTAAATAAAATTTCTTCTGATAAAACAAAAATTGGACTAATATATCCTTTTGAAGAAGCGCAAATTTGCATTATAAATGCCATGGAAATAGGTTGGAATGTACATCGACGATTAAATATTTACCCAAAAGAAACAGAAATAAATGGAATGAATCCAAAACGTGTTGCTTTAGAATTTTCAAGGGAAAATTTACCTTTTGAAGTAGATGATTTATTTATTTTAGCAAAAAATGGACATTATACAAAGGAGTATATAGTATTAACAAAGGATTTTTATTTGTAAAATAATTATTTAGTATTCTTTTTCCCTTCTTCCAATTTTCTATCTTCTACATTTTCATTTAGAAAATCATTTAACTTATCAATTTTGTAATTGGTAATTATTTCGCCAAATTCATTTATGTCGATAGAAAAGCCTTCTAATTCTTTATTTATTTGAGGAATTTCTTTTTTAATTTTTTTCGCCATTATTTTATTTTTTTTTCGCCCAATTATCTTTTAAGGTTACTGTTCTATTGAATTTTATTTTATCAGCACTGCTTTCAGTATCCAAACAAAAATAGCCCATTCTTACAAATTGGAAATAATCTTCTTTTCTTGCTTCTGATAAACTAGGCTCTATCATCGCATTTTTAATAATTTTTAAAGAGTCATTGTTTATATACTCCAATATATCACCCTCTTCCATGCCAGGATTTTCGACAGTAAATAAACGATCATACAAATGCACTTCGGCAGTATTGGCTGTTTTTACATCCACCCAATGAATTGTGCCTTTTACTTTTATACCTGTTTGGTCTTGCCCACTTTTGGTATCTGGGTTATAAGTACAATAAACAGCGGTGATATTTCCATTTTCATCCTTGTCAAAATTGGTACATGTGATTATGTAGGCATGCTTTAATCGCACAGAAAGACCCACGCCAAGTCTAAAATATTTAGGACTAGGGTTTTCCATAAAATCATCCCTTTCAATCCATAATTCTTTTCCAAATGCTAAAGAGCGATGGCCACCATTTTCATCTTCTGGATTATTTTCGGCACTTAAGTTTTCGGTTTTATCGGCTGGATAATTTGTAATGACTAATTTAATAGGATCTAAAACGGCCATTCTTCTTAGGCTAATTTTGTTTAATTCTTCTCTCACACAAAATTCTAAAAGGCCCACATCTATTAGGTTTTCACGTTTTTGGATACCCACTTTTTCCCAAAATAAACGGATACTTTGCGGTGTAAATCCTCTTCTTCTTAGTCCACTTATAGTTGGCATTCGAGGGTCGTCCCAACCAGATACTACCTTTTCATTTACCAATTTCAACAAATTTCGTTTCGAGGTAATGGCATAGCTCATATTTCCTCTGGCAAATTCATATTGCTTAGATGGAAAAATATCCAATTGTTGAATAAACCAATCGTATAATTCTCTATGTGGAACAAATTCTAAAGTACAAATACTGTGCGTTATCTGTTCGATGCTATCGCTTTGCCCATGCGCAAAATCATACATAGGATAAATGCACCATTTGTTTTCAGTTCTATGATGGTGAGCATGTTTTATTCTATAAATAATTGGATCTCGCATTAGCATATTATGATGTTTCATATCAATTTTGGCCCTCAAAACCTTAGAGCCATCAGGATATTTGCCCGCCTTCATATCTTTAAAAAGTTCAAGATTTTCAGCTATAGCTCTATTTCTGAATGGGCTATCAGACCCAACTGAGGTTGGCGTGCCCTTCAAATTCGCTATTTCCTCACTTGTGCTATCGTCCACATAAGCCAAGTCTTTTTCGATAAGCTTTATTGCAAAATTGTATAATTGGTCGAAATAATCACTTGCATAATATTCGGCATCCCAATTAAAACCAAGCCATTGAATATCTGTTTTAATAGAATTTACATAATCCGTTTTCTCGGTTTCCGGGTTTGTATCATCAAAACGAAGATTGCATTTTCCATTATATTTAATTGCTAAACCGAAATTAAAACAAATAGATTTTGCGTGACCTATATGTAAAAACCCATTCGGCTCTGGTGGAAAACGGGTGATTATTGATTTGTATTTCCCATCTTTTAAATCTTGCTCAACAATTTCCTCAATAAAATTGATTGATTTGTGCTCTTCCATTATTCGTTTTTGTTTTATATTATTGAGTAATACTGTTGCTGCAATTTGTAATTCTATTACACACGGTTTCTTTTCCTAGCAAAATCATTAAATCAGGTACCGTAGGGCCAGACAATTCGCCAACAATACAAATACGCATGAATTTCATAAAATCACCTATTTTAACTTGCTCATTTTCTGCAAATTGCTTTAGATTTGATTCTAATTCTTGTGCTGAATTAAATGGCAAATTGCCAATGTGTGATAATAATTTCTCAGAAAATACATTTGTAATAGTTGGACTAATTTTTTGCAAAATATCGTTACCGTAGTTTGGATTTTCAAAAAGATATTTTGATTTTTCAGTGATATCTTTTACGAAAACAATTCTTTCTTTTATCAAATTTCCAGCTTTCAATACATAATCATCCGTAAATTGTTTCTGCGGGAAAGTTTTGCTTAACTCCACTTTTAACAAGTCTAAAAAATGGGAATCTGATAATTTTTTAATGTATTGTTCGTTAAACCATAATGCTTTTTCAAAATTGAATTTAGCACCTGAATGGCTTATTTTTTCAATTGAAAATGCATCAACTAATTCGTTAAGGGAAAAAATTTCTTGCTCTGTGCCTGAGTTCCAACCCAAAAAAGCAAGCATATTTGTAAAAGCCTCTGGCAGAAAACCTCTTTCTCTAAATCCTTCTGAATGTTCATTTGTTTCTGGGTTTTCCCAATTTAAAGGAAAAACAGGAAATCCTAATCTATCACCATCTCTTTTGCTCAATTTTCCATTTCCATCAGGCTTTAAGATAAGCGGTAGATGGGCAAATTGTGGCATCTTATCGGCCCAACCTAAATATTGGTACAATAAAACGTGGATAGGAGTAGATGGCAACCATTCTTCTCCTCTAATTACATGAGATATTTCCATCAAATAGTCGTCCACA
Source organism: Bacteroidota bacterium (assembly GCA_016705125.1). Classification (GTDB taxonomy): domain Bacteria; phylum Bacteroidota; class Bacteroidia; order Chitinophagales; family JADIYW01; genus JADIYW01. The sequence continues at coordinate 255,850 of JADIYW010000004.1, read as the reverse complement.
ATATTAGCCAAATGGTAAGTTGGCATTCCATCAGATTTAAAAATCACTTTATCATCGAGTTGTGAACTATTAAAAATAACGGTGCCTCTTATTTCGTCTTCAAATCTAATCTCTTCATTTTTAGGCACTTTTATCCTGATTACAAATGGTGTATTGTTTTTTTGTAATTCTTCAATTGAATGCTTATCCAACGCGATTGTGTTTTTCATTTTTAGCCTTGTTTCAAAATTATAACTTGGCGATGGATTTTCTGGGCTAGCAAATGCGGTTTTCATTGCTTCAATTTCCTCTTTGCTGTCAAATGCAATATAGGCATGACCCGATTCTACCAATTGATCAGCATATTGCTTGTACAATTGCTTTCTATCAGATTGACGATAGGGACCATATTTTCCGCCTTGTTCAATACCTTCATCCAAAGTTAAACCTGCCCAATTCAAAGCATCCATTATATATTTTTCGGCACCTGGCACAAATCTGTTTTGATCTGTATCTTCAATTCGAAGAATGAATTTCCCATTCATTTTTTTGGCAAATAAATAATTATATAGCGCCGTTCTTACACCACCTAAGTGTAAAGGGCCTGTTGGACTAGGTGCAAATCGTACTCTTACCGGTCGTATCATAAATTAATTTTCAATGTCGCAAAAATAACTAATTTTACTGTTTCTATTATCGTATTTGTGTTATATGTATTTAATCAATATTCCCAAGTGGCAAAGATGGTTTTTTCCTGGTGCTATATTTAGCAAAAAGGAAGAAAATATCGTTTATCTTACTTTCGATGATGGTCCAAATACTGGCATTACAGATGATGTATTGACTATTTTAGAATCCTATAATGCAAAAGCAACTTTTTTTTGTTTGGGAAAAAATGCAGAAAAAATGCCTGATTTACTTTGTAAAATTGTAGAAAATGGACATGCCATAGGAAATCATGGTTATGAGCATATAAATGGATGGCGAACAATTGATAAAACGTATATTGAAAATGTAGAAAAGGGAAAATCTATTTTACAGTCAAATTTATTTAGACCGCCTTATGGTAAAATTACTATTTCACAATTTTTAAAGCTTAAAAAAGAAAACAAAATAATTTTTTGGAATATTATGCCTGGCGATTTTGATGACACGATAACGAATGAAAAGTGTTTGAAAAATGCGCTTTCTCAATTAAAAAGTGGCTCCATAATGGTATTGCATGATTCAGAAAAGGCTGCTAATAAATTGAGGTATATTTTACCTAAAATTTTGGACTATCTAAAATCAAGTGGTTTAAAAACTGGGGTTTTGGGTTAATTTTGTCGTTCAACCCTAAATGTTTCGCCTTCGACAGCCAAATTAGCATTTGCAAAATGACTGCGTGTTTCATTTAATAAATCATTGAGCTGGATGTATTTACTTGAAAAATGACCAATAATCATGCGTTTTACATTCGCTTGATTGGCAATATTTGCGGCATTGATAGTAGTGCTGTGCATGGTTTCTATCGCTCTTTTTTCCGCATCTGCCATAAAAGTAGTTTCGTGGTAAAGCAAATCTACACCTTGAATATGTGGAATTATTTCGGGAAAATAGGCTGTGTCGCTACAATAGGCATAAGAACGAGGTGGCGAAGGAGGGTAGGTTACATTTTCGTATTTAACGATATTACCTAATTTGTCAATAATGTCATTTCCTTCTCTTAGGTTTTGAAACATATTGCTATCCAAACTAAATGGTTTTATGGCTTCACCATTTATTTTTCTTAATTTATTTTTTTCTTTAAAGAGAAAACCTGTCGTTGGCACTCGGTGTTTAAGTGGGAAAGAGTGCACGCTTAGGAAATCATTTTCATAAATTAATTCTATTTCGTTAGCTTGTGTGGCTATAAATTCTAATGGATAATTGAGCGTGGCTCCGCCTGCAAGAAGCTGTAAATCAATAATTTGTTTTAATGGTGTTGGGCTAAAAATAGTTAGTTTATTGGTTCGCCCTAATAAATTGAAAGTAGTAATTAATCCTACTAACCCGTAGTAATGGTCGCCATGAAGATGGCTAATAAATATTTGATCTATTTTAAAGCGCTTTACTTTAAAATCTGTCATTCTCATTTGTGTTCCTTCGCCACAATCAATCAGAAAAGGTTTTTCGTTTATAGTAAATACTTGAGCAGTAGGATGCCTACCATGCTGTGCAATAGCAGAATTGCAACCCAATATTTTTACTTCGAAATTCAATATTAGCCTTTGAGTTCGCGCTCTAATTCTTCCATCTTGATATAATCTTGCGATTCATCAACGGTGGGAACAATATTTAAAATACTGGTCAACTGCGATATTTCTAAAAGTTTTTTTACTGCATCTTGAAGTCCACAAACCACAAAAGTACCATCGGCTTCTTTGCAAATTCTGTTTCCAACAATTATTGCACTTAATCCAGAAGAGTCTATATATTTAACTTCCTCAAGATTCAAAATCAAATTTTTATATCCTTCAGCATTTAGAACCAATAATTCAGATTTTAAATCTGGCGAATTGGCTGAGTTAAGCCGCTCTTCTTGCAATTCAAAGACTGCAATATTATCATTTTTATCAACTGAGTATTTCATAATAACTTCAAAATTAATTTGCTCAAAAATAGGAATGCTTTTTGGATTTTTTGGTATAATTAACGATAAATATGAAAGAATTGTATTTGGGGAGAGTCTACAGTCCACTTTGGGAAAGCTTAAGGGGGAAAGTCCACAGTCGACGGTCAACAGTCCACTGATAAGTTATTGAGTTATTAGGTTATTTGTTATTGAGTTTATAAGTTATTCGTGTTCATTAAACATTAAACATTAAGCATTAAACATTCAACATTAATCATTCACAATTAATTCTATTCCTCATTCAACTCTCTAGCTCTATTAAGTGCCGTTTCTAGACCTTTTTTTATGCCTTCTTTTACTTTGTTTTGGTCAAATACTTTTAAAGCAGCTTCCGTCGTTCCACCACGAGATGCCACTTTTTCAATCCATTGATTACAATTCAGGTTATTTCTTTTGATCAAATTAACGGAGCCCAAAAATGTTTGTTCTACTAAAAGATGCGCTTCTGAGGGCGAAAAACCCATTTCTAAGGCTGAATTTATCATTGCATCTAAAAAATAAAAAACATAAGCGGGTCCACTTCCTGAAATTGCGGTTGCGCCATTTAGCATATCTTCCTTTTCAACAATTATAGAATGACCTGTGGTTTCTAATAAATTTTGAATATAAGTAAGGTCTTTTTTGGGTACTTTATCCGACGAACAAAAAACAGTCATGCCCATTCCAATTTGTGCAGGTAAATTAGGCATTGCTCTTACTACCTTTTCAATGCCTAATTGAGATTGAATATCAGCAATTTTTACTCCTGCCATAATGGTTAAAAATAATTGATCTGGACGAAGGAATGGCTTTAATTCTGGAAATAGATTTTTAGTGTCTTGAGGTTTTACGGCCAAAATAATGGTATCGATATTTTTAACAAATTCGCCTAATTCTTGAATGCCTAGTCCGAGTTGAAATTGATTAATTAAGTCAATTTTTAACTTGTCTTTATCATAAATAAACAATTCTTCTCTTGCAATTAATTTTGAGTTTATAAAACTTTGAGCATATGTTTTGCCCATATTGCCTCCTCCGATAATCAAAATACTCATGTATAAATACTATTTGTGTTCAAAAATAGGTTTTTTTTGTGGAATGTTTTATTAGAAATTTAAATTCAAAAATCATTATTTATCGTTTAGCCATTTAATTTACTTTTATTTGTTATGTTTATAATCAATAAGAGAAAATAAAAAATTTACAAATGAATAAGTCTTTATTAAAAATATTTACTCGGGATCTTAAGAAACTACAAGAGGAAATCATATCCTATGAAAATGAGTCAGATTTGTGGCTTACTAGCGGAACTATTACGAATTCAGGCGGCACACTTTGCTTGCATTTGATTGGTAATTTGAACCATTTTATTGGCTCCGTACTTGGCAAAAATGGATTTATAAGGCAACGTGAATTGGAGTTTACCCAAAGAGATGTTCCAAAACAAGATTTATTGGATAGTATTGAAGCAATTTTTCCAATGGTTTCAACTGTTTTATTATCGCTTAGTGATGACGATATGGAAGTAGATTTTCCAATATTAATGCAAGATAAAAATATAAGCACTGAGTTAATGCTATTGCATTTGCTAGGTCATTTTGAATATCATTTGGGACAAATTAATTATCACAGAAGGTTTTTTTCTAAATAAAAAATTTAAATTATAATATGCTTTTTTGGATTTTATACTTTGTTAATGGCATCATATTTTTGATTTTTCAGTTGGTTGATAATCAATCCATTGGATTATTGATTTCTAAATTCCTGATTATGCCTCTGCTTTTCTTGGTTTGGTTTAGAAATGGTGGTTTACAAATGAAAATAGGTATAAATATTTGTGGTGCAATTTTCTTTTCGTGGATAGGCGATATGGTGCTTGCATTTTCAGATAAGAGCATTATATATTTTGGAATCGGATTGTCTGCATTTTTAACAGCGCATGTCTTCTATATTTTCGCTTTTCGAAAGGAACAAATGGGCAATAATAGAATCAGTCTGATAGGTAAAAACCCTTGGTTGGTTTGGCCATTTATTATTCTTCTATTCGGATTATTGTATTTATATTGGAATAATTTGGGCGTTTTAAAAATTCCAGTTATTATTTATGCCAGTTGTATTTTAACCATGCTTGCCACTGCATTGAATAGGTACTCATTTGTCTCAAACACCTCTTGGAAATTAGTATTGGTTGGCGCTACTTTATTTGTAATTTCTGATGCTACCATTGGTTTTAATAAGTTTGTAACTCCTTTTGGATTAGCAAGATTGCTTATTATGAGTACTTATATTGTAGGACAAGCGTTTATAATTGGTGGACTTTTGAAAAATAAAACCTAGCAGTATGGATTTCAAAGATTATTTTTCACACAATTCGGCTAATTATTTGCAATACAGACCGAGTTATCCATCCGCTTTGTTTGAATTTATTACCAAGCATTGTGAAAATAAAGATTTGGCAGTAGATGTTGGCACTGGAAATGGGCAGGCGGCCAAAGAGTTGGGCAATCGATTTAAAAAAGTGATTGGGTTTGACCCAAGTGCAGCACAATTAGAAGTAGCCTTTCTGCACCCTAATGTGGAATATAAATTAGGAAAAGCAGAACATTTGGATTTGCAGTCTAATTCAGTTGATTTATTAACCGTTGCTCAGGCTATCCATTGGTTTGATTTCGATTTATTTTTTAAAGAAGTAAGTCGAGTGGTGAAGCCAAACGGAGTTTTTGCATTTTGGACTTATATAAAACCTACGTTTGAGGGAGAAATCAATCATTCTATTACAGATTTTTATGCAGCTATTCAGTCATTTTGGCCAGAAGATCGGAAGTTTGTGGATGATGGATATGCTACCATAAGCCCTCCATTTCAAGAAATTGAAACGCCGATTTTTTATATTGAAAGGTCATTTAGCTTAGATTTATTGCTAAATTATTTCTCCACTTGGTCGGCAGTTAAAAATGGGGAAATGAAAAATGGTGTAGATTTTATAAATACCCAATTTAATCTAATTGAAACGAAATGGAAGGATTTAGGTCAGGAGGAATATTTAGCTAAATCGAAAGTGTTTCTAAAATTATACCGGATTTGCTAATTTTTCTTTTTTGTCATTGCAAGGTATTTCTCCGAATTTATAGGGTCTAATTTTGAGAGCAAGGTGCTAGCTTTATTTCTTTCTGCTTGAGGTGCATCAGTATATAGGTTGATTAATTCCTCTGATTTTGCCAAAAAGAAAACCACTAATAGGATGGAAATAGGGTTGTCAGCTCTAACTTTATCTAACAGAGCCAAACTCGCATTAATTACAGGCATTGCTGTTGTCGGAGAGTCGTACATTTTGTCCATTCCATTTCTATGGTATTCATATAATGCAGTTCTGTAATTTTTGAATCTTGGATTCAATAATTGATCCACCAACACAAATCGATTTCTGGTGCCATCAAACTGATTCCATCCTTTATGTCTTGATTTTTCTGGACCAGGAATATTAGTGATTAGATTTTGCGCTTTTTTGAAATACAATTCACCACCAGCTGGAGCAAACGATTCTTTATCAAAACCAATTATCATATAAGCATAATAGGCAAGAATTGATGTTAGGTTTTGGTAATAAGTATTATCGCTATATTCTAGGTTTTGAAACTCTTGATAAACAAAGGTTGCTCCTCTATCATTGTAATTAAAAACTCTAGAGCTGTAATTGGTATTAAAAATAGGTCTTTCAGATTGAATAATTATATCGCTCTCAAAGTCAGTTACAGATGATTGTCCAGAAATATTTATGATAATGGAGCATTTTATTTTTTCTTGGTTTAAATATGTTTCATTTGTCCAAACCCTAGAATTCATAAATTCAAAAATGGCATTTTCCATTGTTTTGTAAATCCTAGGGTCGAAACTTAAATTTCGTGGTTCCTGCACTTTAACTGTACAATTTAATTCGCCCGCTTTTAAAAAGCTTAAAAGGGAAATAAAGAAGGATAATAAAATTATTTTTTTCATTTGATATAGCTTTCTAAATAATCCAAAATATCTTCAGCCACAGATTCTTTAGTCTTTAACTCAAAATTAGTGATTTTATTTTGTTTATCTACTATTGTTATCTTATTTGTTGGATGTCGAAAACCAGCACCTTTGTCATTTAAACTATTTAGTACTACAAATTCAAGGTTTTTATTTGTCACCTTTTTGCTTGCATTATCTGTTTCGTTCTCAGTTTCTAGCGCAAAACCTACTGAAAGTTGATTTGGTTTTTTAATTTTTCCAAATTCCGCAGCAATATCGATTGTTTTAACTAATTGAATCTGAAAATCATTGGTTTTCTTTTTAATTTTTTGTGTTGCAGGATTTTCTGGTTTATAATCGGCTACTGCAGCCGAAAAAATGGCGATATCGAGTTGGGCTGTATGTTGTTGAAATGCTTCATACATTTGCTCTGCCGACACCACATTGATTACCTTTATTGAACCAATAATTGGTTTTAAAAGTGTGGGTCCTAAAATCAATACAACGTCTGCACCTCTTTTTGCGGCTAACTCTGCCAAACAAATGCCCATTTTACCTGTAGAATGGTTTCCAACAAATCTTACTGGGTCAATGGCTTCGTAAGTAGGCCCAGCAGTGATTACCACTTTTTTATTTTTCAGTAAAGTGCCTTCTTCACCGAGTTCTTTTTTTAAAATGGAAATAATCTCCTCAGGTTCGGCCATTCTGCCAGGACCAATTAAGCCACTAGCCAATTCTCCTTCGTTTACTGAAATAATTTTATTGCCATAAGAGATTAGCTTTTCTATATTTGCTACAGTTGACCCGTGTTTCCACATGTCTTCATCCATTGATGGTGCAAAATAAACGGGACACCGAGCGCTCAAGTAAGTAGCAACTAATAAATTGTCACAAATTCCGTTAGCCAATTTTGCCAGAGTGCCAGCAGATAATGGCGCAATTAAAAATACATCAGCCCACAAACCAAGTTCTACATGATTATTCCAATCTGTTTTGGTAGCATTTGTAAATGCAGTATTGCATTCGTTTTTAGAAAGCGTAGCAAGTGTAAGGGGTGTAATAAAATCTTGGGCATTAGCCGTCATAATAACTCTAACTTCGGCACCTTCTTTGATTAAAAGCCTTATTATAAATGCTGATTTATATGCTGCAATACTGCCACATACGCCCACCAGGACATTTTTTCCCCGGATTGACATAACTAAATATTATTTAGTTTCACCTTGCGGTCTATGGTAAATTTCATCATTATGGAATTCATTTAATGCAACCAAAACTGGCTTTGGTAAACGCTCATAAAATTTTGAAATTTCAATTTGTTCTCTATTCTCAAATACTTCTTCCAAATTGTCGGTAGTAGAAGCAAATTCTTCTAATTTTTTATGTAATTCTTCTTTTACTTTCGAATTAATTTGATTTGCTCTTTTTGCAATTACATTTATTGAAGCATAAAGATTTCCTGTTTTATTAGCAATTGCACCACAATCCCTTGTTTCAATAAAGGGAGTAAGTGTTTTTACTTCATCTTTTTTTCTTTCTATTATTTTCTTTCCCATTCTTTATTATATTTAAATCCGTTAGTGTTTTATTCTTAATATTATCTATTTCTTTTTTGTATTTACTTTCTGGATAGTTTTTTTCAAAAATAGATATATCTTTAATTGTAGCCTCATACCTTTCTTGTTTTTTGGCTGTATAACTATTGTCAGCGTACGATTTTTCCGATTTTATGATATAAAAATGCACTTTTTCAATGTCATAAAAATCCGGATATTCATCCAAAAGACTTTTGAAGGAAACTGAAGCAGCATTATAATTTCTAATTTTATAATACAAATAGGCACTTTCGTAGTCTTTTTTCATCAATTTAATCCGCAATAAATCCATTACTTTATTTGCAGAATCAATTTCAGGGCTATTTGGGTATTTGTTGGTGAAGTTTTGAATCTGAGCAACAGCCTGATTAGTGTTTGTGGGGTCGAGACTATATACTGGCGATTCAGCAACATAACATTGAGCAACCATGAAAGATGCTTTTTCGGCTAATTCGCTTTTAGGGTATGAATTGGTAAAAGATTTAAAATAAAAGGCTGCTAATTGGTATTCTTTAATTTGGTAATGGGCGTCTGCATACCTAAAATATGCCCTTTCCACGTTTTTTTTGCCTTTAAAATAGATTAATATCTCTTCGTACAACGGAATACATTTGCTAAAATCTTTTTTGTCATAGTATTTGTCAGCCATCTCTAACTTATAGTCAACATCTGGACTTTTTACCACCTTATTGTATTCTTTATTACAAGAAACAAGTAAAGTGTTGAAAATCAACAACAAAGGTATTATTCTAAAAAAAAGAAAATTCATAAGGTGCAAAGATACGGCAAATAATGGAATAGTCAAAAGGCATTTTATCATTTTTAGGTTAAGAGATGTGAATTGATTTTTAATATAGATTAATTTGTATTTTTATATATAAAAAAAATGCATTTTTCTTTTTTAACTAAATTAAAATTTTACTATCTTTAGCCTCCCAATTAAATATTTATCACATGGCAAATCACGTAGAAGAAAAATTTGAAGAATTAAAAAAGATCGTTGGTGATTTAGGTATTGATGTTGAAAAATATTCAAAAAAGAGAAATAAATCTGCTGGTCTTCGTATTCGTAAGTATATGGTAGATGTTAAAGATTTAGCCACAGTGATAAGGAAGGAAATTTTGGAATCAAGAAAAGGAACTTTATAAAATATTTTCATGAAGCAATATTTAGATCTACTATCCGAAATAGTAGATAGTGGTGTCCGTAAGGAAGATAGGACAGGTGTTGGGACTTCTTCTATTTTTGGGTATCAAATGCGATACGACCTTTCTAAAGGCTTCCCGTTAGTAACAACCAAAAAATTACATCTTAAATCTATAATTGTAGAATTACTTTGGTTTTTAAATGGAGATACTAATATTCAATATTTAGCACAAAATGGTGTCAAGATTTGGGATGATTGGCCTTATGCAAAATTTAAAAAATCTCCTTTTTTTAAGGGAGAGACGATGAAGGAGTTTGTAAAAAAAATAGCAGAGGATAATGATTTTGCTATTCAGCATGGTGAATTGGGTCCTGTCTATGGGCACCAATGGCGCTCTTGGCCTACAAATGATGGTGGAATTATCGACCAAATCTCTAATTTAATTCATCAAATAAAAACCAATCCTGATTCAAGACGCCTTATAGTGAGTGCTTGGAATGTAGCTGAAATTGAACAAATGACGCTACCGCCATGTCATTGCTTATTTCAGTTTTATGTGTCAAATGGCAAATTGAGCTGCCAATTGTACCAAAGAAGTGCCGATGTTTTTTTAGGCGTTCCGTTTAATATTGCTTCTTATGCTTTACTTACACATATGATTGCCCAAGTTTGTGAATTAAAAGTGGGTGATTTTGTTCACACTCTAGGAGATGCGCATATTTATACCAATCATTTTGAACAGGTTAAATTGCAATTGTCTCGCGATACAAAACCTTTGCCAACATTAATAATTAATCCATTAAAAAAGGATATTTTTTCGTTTTCGTTAGATGATTTTGTTGTTACAGATTACGATCCACATCCTGCAATAAAAGGCGAAGTAGCTGTATAAAATGGAAATATCTATAATTGTAGCTGTAGCCAAAAATGGGGCAATTGGCATGGATAATAAATTGTTATGGCATTTGTCAGACGATTTAAAGATGTTTAAAAAATTAACATCAAATCATTTCATTTTAATGGGTCGTAAAACCTTCGATTCGATAGGGAAGCCATTGCCCAACAGGCAAAATCTCGTACTTACATCCAATCCTACTACACTTCCACTTGGTTGCTTTCCTATTTTAAACCTTCAAGCCGGAATTGAAATGGCAAAGGATGCTGGTGAAAATGAGTTTTTTATCATCGGTGGGGCAAATATTTATAAGCAAGCAATGCCATTTGTAAATAAAATTTATTTAAGTAGCGTGCACGCCACATTCGAAGCCGATACTTTTTTTGAACCAATAAATGAAAATGATTGGTTGCTTTTGGAGAAAATTCCTTTTAAGAAAAGCGAGAAAAACGAATTTGATTTTGACTTTTTGGTTTATAAAAGAAAATAAGATTAGGAAAAATGGAGAAAAAGATATTTTTAAAACCAGGAAGGGAAGAGTCGGTTTTGCGTTTTCATCCATGGGTTTTCTCAGGAGCAGTTCGAAATGGTGAAGGAGAGTTCACAGATGGAGATTGGGTAAATGTTTACGATTCAAGACAACAATTTTTGGCCGCAGGATTTGTAAATGATGGCAGTATTGTTGTAAAAATATACACATATAATCCTGAATTGCCTGATTTTTCTTTTTGGAACAAAAAAGTTAAATCAGCTTTTGATTTAAGGCAAGTTTTGGGTTTTTTGAATAATGATAAAACCAATTGTTATCGATTGATACATGGAGAAGGAGATGGGTTTCCGGGCTTAATTGTTGATGTTTATGCTGGCGTGGCCGTATTTCAGGCGCATTCGATAGGCGTTTTTTTACATAGGGAAATGATTGCAAAAGCCATTGTCGAAAATAGCAATGGAACGATAAATACGGTGTTTAATAAATCAAGCAAAACTTTACCAAAGGAGTTTGCACAAAACAATGAAGATGGTTTTATTATCGGAACGCTTGCCGAGCAAACGGTACTTGAAAATGGACATAAATTTATAATTGATTGGAAAACAGGACAGAAAACAGGATTTTTTCTCGACCAACGCGAAAATAGAGCTTTAGTAGCAAATTATGTAAATGGGAAGTCAGTTCTAAACACATTCTCTTATACAGGAGGTTTTTCCATTTATGCACTTAAAAATGGTGCTAAAAATGTGGATTCAGTTGATGTGTCGAAGCCAGCATTAGATATTTTAGATCGAAATATTGAAATAAATGGACTAAATATCCAAAATCATCAATCTAAAAATGAGGACACCTTGGATTTTTTAAAAAGTTGTAATCCTTATGATATAGTCATTCTTGATCCTCCGGCTTATGCTAAAAGTATTGCCAAGCGCCATAATGCGGTGCAGGGTTATAAAAGACTAAATATTATGGGACTTGAAAAGGTGAAACGAGGCGGGTTTTTATTTACTTTTTCTTGTTCACAAGTAATTGACAAACAACTCTTTTATCAAACAGTTATGTCCGCAGCCATTGAATCTAAAAGAAATATTAAAGTTCTCCACCATTTAAGTCAGGGTGCTGATCATCCCGTAAATATTTTTCATCCCGAAGGCTCCTATCTAAAAGGATTGACCCTTTTTGTAGAGTAAGGTTTAAATGAGTTGAACTTAGCTTTAAATGGTCATTCTTTTTTTAAAACAAAAGAAAATCTTTATATTTCTAAAGATGTTTTTCAACTAATTAATTGTATTTCAATTCATTATAAAGTTAAATTAGGTTTATTAACACACCGTTTGAAAAAAAGACGATTTTATTTTCATATAAATACTTAAATTTGAATCAATTAAGCTAATTTAATTAAACTAAATTAACATAATATTTGAATGATTTGGAGTGTTATTAACGTTTTGATTTATTTAAGCGCTTAAAAACTAAATTTGCAGGTATGAAAATTGGAACTTATTTGTGGCCATTTATGCTACTAATGATTGGGGGAATTGGTTTAGAGAATGAAACAAATGTAAGTGTTGAGAAGAGTGTATATGCTGAAGCTTTTAAAAGTGAGCAATACAAATTTCCTGACATGTCATTTGATCTGAATAAATTTTATATTGGATTAAAAATTGATTCTTTTGTAAAAAGTAAAAACATAAATGGAAACATAATTGTAGCCCGCGATGGCAAAATTATTTACAAAAGGAGTGAAGGATATGCTAATTTTGGAGATTATAAGCCTCTTAATTTTCAGAGTACTTTTCAGTTAGCATCTACTTCAAAACCTTTTACTGCGGTATCAATTATGCAATTGGTAGAGAAGGGTAAAATTAATTTGGACGATACGATACAGAAGTATATACCTGAATTTCCTTATAAAAATATTACCGTAAGGATGTTGCTTTGTCATAGAAGTGGCTTGCCTGATTATACAAAATTTGCTGGCGTTTATGTAAATGAAGAAGAATATTTTGACAATGAGAAATTGATAGCCGTAATGGCAGATAAACGACCTAAAATTTATGCTTTTCCTAATACCGTTTTTGATTATTGTAATACCAATTTTGCGGTTTTAACCTCCATAGTAGAACGGGTTTCTGGATTAGCTTTTGAAGATTATCTCAAAAAAAATATTTTTGATCCATTGGATATGAAGAGTTCTTATGGATATAGAAAAGGCAAAACACCTTGGAAGGCAAATCAAACTACTGGTTATGAATCAAATGGAAAGCTGAGACCAACAGATTTCTTAGATGGTGTTTTGGGAGACAAAGGAATTTACAGCACTGCCGATGATTTGCTTAAATTCGATCAATCATTTTATTCTAAGAAGATTTTAACTACTGCATCTATAAAAGAGATGCAAACAGCGCAAACTTGGGAAAGTCAAAGCAAAGGATACGGATTGGGTTATAGAATTCTTACCATGTCTGATTATTCAAAAGGAGTATATCATAATGGATGGTGGAAAGGATATAGCAATGCATTTTTTAGAATTCCAGAAAAGGGAATTACTGTAATTATTCTTTGTAATAAATTCAATTCATCAGTGTATAAATGCGCGCAACCAATTGTAAGTATTTTAACAAACACACCACCGCTTCCTGAAAATAATGAATTAGGAGGAAGTGAATAAAAATTAAAAAAATGAAAAAAGTATTAATTGTTTTATGTATTAGTTTACTTATTTTTTCATGTAAGAAAGAAGAAAATAAGGATACAAAAGATTTTGATGGTATAGCCATTGAAAATTATATGGCCGAAGTCCCAAATGCATGGTATGGTTTATTTTTGGCCATGACAAAAGGAACGCCAGGATTTTCTCCTCCGGTAGCTGCGAGGGCATTTGGCTACGATGGTTTGGCACTTTACGAATCCATTGCACCAGGAAGTACAGCTACTCATACACTTTCTTCAAGATTGAGTAAGTTTAATGTTGGTGTAGAGCCAGGAGGCGGGAAAACTTATTTTTGGCCTGCTTCAGCAAATGCTGCATTAGCCGAAATTGGCCGAAATTTGTATAGAAATAAGGCTTCAAATTTGGTGTCAATAGATTCGTTAGAGAATTTAATTAAGTCAGGTTTTTCAGGGCAAGCAAGTGCTGAAGCGATTGAAAATGGTGCTGACTTTGGAAAAAAGGTAGGGCATTCAGTGTATGAATATTCTAAAACAGATGGACAAGACGAATGCTACTTAACCAATTTTCCTATGGGATATCAATTTACGGTTGGCTTAGGCAAATGGGTGCCAACTCCACCAGCTTATCAACCTATTCCAATGCAACCATATTGGGGATCAGTGCGGACATTTATGTTTAAAAATGCTGCAATAGCGATGCCTAATCTAGTGCCTGGTTTTTCAAGCGATGCAAATTCTGGTTTTTATGCGCAAGCCCTAGAAACCTATAATGTTTCTACAAATTTAACACCAGAACAGGAATTAATTGCAAAATATTGGAGTGACGATCCTGGAAAAACAAGTACTCCATCGGGTCATTCTGTGTCTATAATGAAACAAGTAGTAGAAAAGGAAAATTTGAATTTAGAGAAAGCAGCTGTTGCATATTGTAAATTAGGTTTTGCGGTGCATGATGCATTTGTAAATTGTTGGAAATGCAAATACCAAGATAACCTACTTCGACCAATTACCTATATAAGGACTTATATTGATCCAGCATATAATTCCCTTTTAAGCACACCACCATTTCCTGAATTTCCTTCTGGACATTCAGTACAAAGTGGAGCATCAGCATTAGTATTGGAATCGCTTTTTGGCAATAATTATGCTTTTCAAGATAAAACCCATAACAATAGAGTTGATATAAATGGGGCGCCTCGTAATTTTGAGAGCTTTTCTGAGTTTGCCAATGAGGCCGCAATTTCAAGATTGTATGGTGGGATACATTTCAGTCGGGCGATATATGAAGGCGTTACCTTTGGTAGAAATGTAGGTAAAAACGTGGCTGAATTTAAAATGGATTAGATTCGGAATTTTTTTTTCAATATTTTTTTTGGATAAATATTTTTTTTATTTATATTTGGTTAATTATAAATAGTTAGCCATGAATAAATTATTCTTTTTTGTTTTAATATCTTTCTTTTTAAAGCCGAATGAGCCTATAATTACACCCGATAAATTTTTGGGTGTTTGGATGATAGAAACCAAAGATACCAAAGTAAAAGTAAGTAAAAATGCTAATGGTGAATTGGAGGGCAAAATTGTGTGGTTGTTAGAACCAAATGATGCCAATGGAAAGCCAAGAACAGACATTAAAAATAAAAATGCAGCATTACGAAGTCGACCGTTAATGGGAATGAAGGTAGCTTATGGATTTACTTGGGATGCTGATGATAAAAAATGGACAGGAGGGAGTGTGTATGTTGCGGGTTCTGGATCTACTTATTGTGGGAGTATAAAAATGGATTCTGAAGAAAAATTATTGCTTCGAGGATATATTTGCGGGTTGAAATTCTTAGGTAGAACAAGTTATGCCGAAAGAACGAGTTTATAACTATCTACCCATCAAATCTTTTGCATTCTGAATAGCCGCTGCGCTTGGGTTGGCACCACTTAACATAGTTGCTAGTTCAATTATGCTTCCATTCTCATCCAACTCTTTTATTTTGGTTGCTGTGATATCAGCATTATGATCTTTAAATACAAAGAAATGTTTATCGGCTTTTGCAGCTATCTGCGGTAAATGTGTAATGGAAATAAGTTGGTGTTTCTTGGCTAATTGAGTAAAAATAATGGCTACTTTTTGTGCCACATCACCCGAAATGCCTGTATCTATTTCATCAAAAATTAGTGTAGGAAGTGCGCCAGCCTCGGCCACGAGCGATTTAATGGCCAACATTAATCTTGATTTTTCTCCACCGCTTCCTACTTGGTCGAGTGTTTTTGAAGCAATACCTTTGTTAGGACTAAAGAATAATTTTATCTCATCAATGCCATTTTTGAGCAATATATCTATATTCTTTTCTAGTTTCAATTCAACAAATCCGAAAGGCATTCCAATTTCCTTCAAAATACTACTTACAGTGGATTCAAATTTTTCTATTTGCTTTTCTCTTTTTGACGATATTTGATTTCCAATTTCTTGTAATGAATTTTTCTGTTCTATCAATCTATTTTCAAGTGTTTGCAATGCTTCTTGATTAGAATCTATCTTAAGAAGTCGACTTTCTAGGTTTTCAAAAACAGTTTTTAGTTCGATAAAATCACTACATTGGTGTTTATGACACATTCGATTTAAAAGATCAACTCTTTCAGTGGTTTTTTGAATCAATTCAGCTGAGTATTCTGTATTTTCTGCAATATCTTCAACGATACGTACAATTTCCCGAAATTCTAAAACAATGGTTTCGCACCTATCTTTTATTTCTTTTATTTCTGGCGAAAAATCGCTAATCGAATTTAAGAGTCTATTGTTTTCTCTCAATTTTGTTAAAATAGATAAATCTCCTTCATCAAGTATTTGTTTTGAATTGAGCAGATTTTGTTTTACTAATTCTGCATTTTCTAATAATTCAAGTTCTTGAGCTAAATTCTTATCTGTTTCGATATTTAATGCTAATGCATTCAATTCATCAAATTGAAATTGTAAAAAGTCTTTTTCTTTCTGGTTGTCTTGATCTGTTTTTTTTAATTGTGCGTACTCATTATTTGTTTTTTTCCACGCTTGAAATTTAGTTTTATACAATTCCAATTCCTTGCTATTGTTGGCCATTCCATCCAATATCGCCAAGAGAAAATCACTATCCATTAAGTTGCCCGTTTCTTGTTGGGCATGAATATCAACTAATTTGGAAGTTAAATCCCTTAATAGTTCTAAATTTACAGGTTGGTCATTTATAAAAGCACGCGATTTTCCTGCTGCATTTATTTCTCTACGAATAATTGTTTCAATTTGATAATCAATGTCATTTTCTTCAAAAAAAGAAACTAATTTTAAACTGCCAACACTAAAAGTGGCCTCAATATAGCATTTTTCTTCAGGGTTTCTTAGTACAGATGTATCGGCTCGTTTGCCCAAAATTAGCCCAAGTGCACCCATCAGTATGGATTTTCCAGCACCAGTTTCACCAGTAATAATATTGAATCCGCTGTCGAAATCTAAATCAACGGATTCAATGATTGCGTAATTTTTTATAGATAAACGCTGTAACATTCAACAAAAATAGTGAAATGAAAATTGTTTCTTAAAATATAATAGAGTTAATTTTAAATTTTAAATGCTAAGTTTTGATTTTTAATGGAGTATTATTTCTATTAAATCTTGATTCTAAACTCTAGACTCTCAAATCTGAATTCTCAATTCTTAAATTCCCAAATCTATCTTCCGTAAATCATTTCGATGCTTTCCACCATTACTGCAAAATTGGTATAGGCTAAGCCCATTTCCTCTTCTGTAAAGTTAGAAGGAAACTCTTCGTCTCCACCCATAATATCTGAAATGTATTCCATCAATTCAGGTTGACGCTGATTTTTCTCAATAAAGGCGGTTTGTAATTCATCACCTTCAATTTTCTCCAATTCTTGAAGTTGAGCAATGATTTTCTCCTCAGCCTTGTCTAGTAAATCCTCATCTACATGCGGAACAGGTTCTTCGGTTATAATTTCGTAGGAAATGAAAATTATTGCCAACAAAAAAACCATGTCTTCACTAGCCTCTTCATTTTCCAATGATTCTGAAAATTCCATTATATATGACATCAATTCGGGTTGTGCTTCACCCAAATCAACGAAGAATTCCTCATATTGCTTATCGCTTAGGCCATCTAATCTGTCAAAAGCTTCTAAAATTGTTGTTTCTTTTATCTGACTCATGCCTCAAAGGTAATTATTTATAAATATAATTGTACTTTTCAAATCTTCCGTTTGCCTTTTTTTTGATAATTTTGCATAAAATAATAATAAATGAAATTTTTTCTAACTACTGGTTTTTTGTTGGCTGCAGTTGCGGTTGCGTTAGGTGCATTTGGGGCACATGGTTTGAAACCTAAATTGTCAATTGAGCAATTGCAAACTTATGAAACTGCTGTTAAATATCAATTTTACCATGTTTTTGCGCTAATCGTTGTTGGTATTTTGATGCAAATATTCCCTAATTTAAAATTAGCTATAGCTGGAGATTTTTTTCTTACAGGTATTATTCTCTTTT
The DNA here is from genome assembly GCA_016705125.1 of Bacteroidota bacterium. Classification (GTDB taxonomy): domain Bacteria; phylum Bacteroidota; class Bacteroidia; order Chitinophagales; family JADIYW01; genus JADIYW01. The sequence continues at coordinate 237,914 of JADIYW010000004.1, read as the reverse complement.
GTGGGTCCTTGTATCTTTTAGCATGTAAGGATTTATTGGGTCTTCAAAGTATAAGCAAATTTATAGGTCCAATTACCCCATTAGGCGGATTATGTTTTATAATTGGTTGGGTCATTCTTTTTGTAAAAGTGCTAAGAATGTAGGTTTTAAAAGTTGGATTTGAGAGGATTTTTAAAAAACTATTTTATTTTGATTATTTCGTTTCTTGCCTTTCTAAAATCCTCATCCTTTAGTAATTCATTAAAAGATGTGTCCTTAATAAGCTCATTTCTATTATCGAAATTAACGAAAAAACCAGTTTTTTTCGCATTTTTCAAATATTCGATACAAAGCACTTTATTTTTTTCAAGCGCATACGATTTTGCAATATAATAATTGGCTCTTCCTTTAGAATTTTTATCTACTGCGATTGATTTTCGGAAATCAGATCTTCCACTTTCATAATTTCCCATGCTAAGGTGCGTCAATCCTCTTTCTAAATAGGGTTCACAAAAAATAGTACTGATTTTGATGGCATTATTAAAAGCCTCAATTGCGAGTTCATTCTTGCCCAATTTATTATATATTTTACCCAAATTGTAATATACTTTCTCATCTTTTGGGTCTAATCGCCTGGCAATAATCAAATCTTGATAGGCATTATTATAATCATTTAATCCCAGCCTTACCACACCTCTGTTTCTATAAGCCATAGCGAAAGTGGGGCTTAGTTCAATTGCTTTTGAAAAATCATGTTCAGCATTTTTTAAATCCTCTTTTGATGGGTATTGAACGCTTTGGTTATTGAACCTTGCAGTGCCTCTATTATTAAATGCAATTGGATCGGTGGAATCTCGAAGAATGATATTGTCAAAAATTAAAAATGCGGCATTGAATTTTTTTTGATGGAGTAACACCAAGCCTTCTATATTTAAAAAGGACAAATTGGTTGGTTCAACTATTAAGGCTGCTGTGATTAAGTTAAATGCTTTTTCATAATCTCCAAAATAATCATACAATTCAGCTAGTGCAGCCATGGTTTTGGCCTGTTTGGGGTATAGTTTATTTGCCAAGTTTAAATCATCAAATGCATCATTAAAGTTAAGCATTCTGGACTCAATTTTGCCTCTCCAGTATAAGCCTTCCCAATTTAAAGGGTCAGGTTTTAAAAATTGAGTTATGGCATTTAAAGCTAAAGGATAATTACCTTGAGCATAATACAGTTTGCAGGTTGTAAGCCAAGGATTTTCTTTGATTGTATTTTCAGTCTGGGCAACTACTAAAATTGGAGTTGCAAACGAACAAAGAAAAAATAAATAAAATAGAGATTTCATTTTTTTGGCTAAAGAATATTTTGATTGTCGAAATGCAAATGATTTTTTTTTACTTAACTACAAATATAGTGCTAAATTGAAGCTTTAATGATATTAAATTCTTTTTTTTGAATGGTTTGTACAGAATTTCCATTTATAAATTCAATTTGATATTCCTTTGGGGTTTTTACATAAACTGTAATTGGATTTAAAAGTCCAGGTATTAAATCTATTTGTAACGCATCATCAATTAGATAAATGTTCTCTACCTCACACCCAGGAAAGAGGTGGCCTTTAGTACCAGAAATTGCGAATGGATTGTAACCAACATTCAATAAACAACAAGATTCGTGTTTTTTCAATTCATGCATCTGCTTTCCTTGAATTAGGACGCCTTTTTTTCCATCAAAGAACAAACCACTTGGTAGTTTTACCCTTTTTGTGGTGTCTGTCAGATTGAAAAAACTAAGGTATTGTCTTTCTTTTATCCTAAAAGTACATTTATACAAATTTTTAGTGGCATTAATTTTTAAATCCTGTGGTTTTTGAAGTGGAAAAATGGATTTGAAAAGGAAAAGCATTTCTTCATCATAAGTATTTAAATTGTCGCTTGTAAAAATTAAGTCTCCAAAAAGCACATTGGCAAGCAAAAGACTATATTTTTCTTCAAAATTCAATTTGTTTTTTTCTTTTCTCAGGATAAAAACATCCGGATCGTTCAAAAAACCTCTATGTGATAATGCACTTCTATTTATAGTATTGCCAATTGCATTTAGGTTGGAGGGGCGTTCTCTATTATTACCCCACTTCAACAATGTAAAATCCCATTTAAGGTGTATGTCAGGGCCTATTCGGCAATAATCTACTCTTCCCATGGATGGAATCAAAGGAACTCCACAACCCAAAATAAGTTTATCGCCCACCAATGTTCTAAGAAAAACCATGGCATCGTCCATTATTTTCCCCATTGTTTTGCCTGCCCGTGGGAGTGGAGCAGCTGCAAATAGGAAATCGAGTTTTACTAATTCAAAACCCCATTCATCCAAAACCGTTTTAAAAACATTTTTCAAATATTCAATTACACCTTCATGATAAATATCTAATCCATAAAACCAACCATCCCAAGCAGGATTAAAGCCCATTTTTATCAATTTTCCTTTTTCATCTTTAAGTATCCAATCCGGATGATTTTTATATATTTCTGATTTTTTTGAACAAATAAATGGTGCCAACCAAATGCCTGGCTGTATGTTTTTTTCTTTTATTTTATCAGCCAAATATTTCATTCCATGTGGGAATTTTTTATTTATCTGCAACCAATCGCCCGTTTTTTCTTGAAAACCATCATCAATTTGAAAAAATGAAATAGGGATTTCTTTAGCTGTTATTGCTTCCAAATTTTCAATTACAATTGCTTCACTTATTTTCTCATAGTAGTGGTACCAACTTGTCCAACCTGCAGCCTGATCCACTTTCGGATAAGGACGATTTAAAAAAGTGTAAAATTGGTCATAGCATTTCCTTTCAATATCTATCCCATAAAAAAAATCCATGAGTAAAGTTGGCGACGATATTTCCCATCCATCTATGCATTTTGTAATTTTCAATTGTTCGGTTCCATAATCAGCCTCAAATAAGGTATAAGCATCTGTTTCGTTGATTCCTGCCAAAAAGAATGGTTTTCCACCTTCTAATTGAAAGAAAGCGTAATTCCAAGAATGAAAAAGTCCTTTTTTTTCGGTATAATTATAGGTATTATAGTCGCTATAAAATTTGCAAATGGGTTTAAAAAGCCTTGAAATTCTACCTATTTTTTCGTCTTTTTCAAATACTCTAGTGTCTGTCCACGATTGAAAACCGTTGCAGTAAAATCCGTTATTCTCTTGATTTTTAAATGAATAATTTAAACTGAAATTAGATAATTTTAATTTTTTGTTCGGATGTATTTCAATACTAATTTTGTTAAAATTCCCTATTGTTTCTGTATTAAAAACAAGTTTAAAATCTATATTTTCTATTGTTTCAAATGAATGGAAATCAACAGTATTTCCATTGTTTAGGAGTATGTTTCCATTTACAAAATTTATTTCCATGCAAAAAATTGGATTTGGATAAGTAATTTCGCACCAATAATACAAAAATAAAATAAAGATATGAATACAATTACGGTAATTGGAGCTGGCACTATGGGAAATGGAATTGCACATGTGTTTGCACAAAATGGGTTTAAAGTTTATTTAGTGGATATGAATGCCCTTATTTTGGAAAAGGCCTTAACTACCATTACAAAGAATTTAGATCGTATGGTTTTGAAAGCGAGCATAACGGAAGATAAGAAAAGGGAAACATTGGCCAATTTAATTATGGAAACCGAAATTTTAAAAGCGGCTCCGCTCAGTGATTTGGTTGTTGAGGCGGCTTCTGAAAATTTTATAATAAAAGAAAAAATATTTCGACAATTGGATGAAATTTGTCCTGCTTCAACCATTTTAGCCTCCAATACTTCTTCCATTTCTATAACCAAAATTGGAGCTTGCACCAAACGCCCTGAAAAAGTTATTGGTATGCATTTTATGAATCCAGTTCCAGTAATGAAGCTAGTAGAAATAATTAGAGGATATGCAACCGATAATTTGACGACCAAAACCATTATGGATTTAAGTATTCAGTTGGGAAAAATACCTGTAGAAGTAAATGATTACCCTGGCTTTGTGGCCAATAGAATTTTGATGCCTATGATTAATGAATCTATTTATACTTTGTTTGAGGGCGTGGCTGGTGTTTATGAAATCGATACGGTGATGAAATTGGGAATGGCGCATCCAATGGGCCCTTTACAATTGGCAGATTTTATTGGATTGGATGTGTGCCTCGCCATTTTAAATGTACTGCACGACGGGATGGGTCAACCAAAATATGCCCCTTGCCCATTATTGGTAAATATGGTTACAGCAGGTTTTTTGGGCGTCAAAACAGGTGAAGGATTCTATAAATATACAGCTGGAAATAGGGATTTAATTGTAAGTGAGAGATTTTTAAAATAAATTGGCACGTTTTTGGTTTAGGTATTTAAAATTTTTAATATATTTGAAAAAAAAAGCACATGAAAAAATTAGTATCAGTTTTTGCGTTTCTTTTTTTAGCTTTTACGTTCACCGTTCAAGCTCAAAAAAAGGTTGTTTTAGCCGAGAGTTTTGACGAATCTGACGGCACTCCGAGTGGAGTTTATGATTCCTGGGATATTAAGTCTGATGGAGGTTATGTTTATATCGTCTATTTGAATGATGGTAAAAAAATCACTAAACCACTTTCATTATGGGTTGACAAAAAAGATGAAAATGGTGATTATGTTGCCTTTTCTACTTTAGAATTTGAAATTGACAAGAAACATACCTTCGCTACTTACGACTATTTATTAGAGGAGGATGGTGATTATTATTTTCAGGTAGTTGATGAAAATGAAAATGTACTAGCTGATACCTATGCAAAAGTTAATTACATAGAAGGAGTGAAGCCTACTAAAAATGACGACACAGAAGTGTCAGATGAAAAGGAAGGAGATGATGATGATGAAGATGAAATTGATACCTATTATTATGAGGATTCAAAGGTAGAGTTTGCTTATAAAGTTTCTAGTACAGGGATTGCAGAAAACCCACAGGAAGAGTTTTTGTTTATAAGAGGTGGAAATAAAATCCAAATTTTATTTGACAACGGAAAAGAAATTAAGACTTCTTCTGTTACATTCTCAATATATGGTGGCAAGGATTATAGTGAAGAAATTGAAACATTCGATGTGGATGTAGATCCTACTTGGGGATGGTTTAAAGTAGAGCAACTATTTTTGACTAAAGGAAAATATGTTGTAGATATTTATAGCGAAGATGATATATTTATGAATTCTGGATATATAGAGATAAAATAATTTTTTTGTAAAAAATAGAAAAACCCGCTCCTAAAAAGCGGGTTTTTTTTTATGCCCTTTCGTTAGATTTGTATCTATAAATAGGATCATTTGTCAAACCACACCTTAGTTTGGTCATTGGGGTCGTGGTTATAGTTAATCGTAATTTCGGTATTGGCAGGGATTTTTTTAATGGCAATTACTTTCATGATTTTATCCTCATAATAAGTTTCATAAATGGCATTTGGTGCATAATCATGGTTGTATAAGGACCCAAATCCTAACACTATACCTGTTTCCTCATGGTCATTGCCCCAAAGGAAATAATAATCGTATAAGGCAGATTTGTCAATTAATGTCCTGTCTTTTGGTGGCAAAACAAGCACTGGACAAATTTCTATAACCTGTCCTTCTAAAATGGTTTCATCACAAAAGACACCTCTGCCTTTTGATTCTATTTCTTGAATATATAATTCCATTTTTTTGTGGTTTTTAGTTGAATGGGGTTTTATAGTCCACGGTCCACTGTCGACAGTCTACTGCCATTTAAGTTTTTTAAATTATATTTTTTTGGTTCTAAATATTTTCACTTTATACAACATTAAAAATTAAACATTCATCATTCATCATTTTTTTTCCTACATCTTGTTTCTTGTATACATTCTGTAATTATTTCATTTTTATATTCCCATATCTCCAAATTTTCACATCTCCACATCTTCAAATTATTCCATTCGCTAATTCGCTAATTATTTCATTATTTAATTTCTTGATTCTTGCTTCTAAATATCTTGACTCTATTAAACATTAAGCATTCAACATTTTTTATTTACATTTTCTCCGGCACTTCCATTCCCAAATAATAAAAACAACGTTGTATTAACTGACCGCAAAGAGCTGAAATGGCAATTCTAAACTTCATGTCTTCTTTATTTTCGGCGGCAAAAATTGGATTTTCGGCATAAAACTTATTATACAATTTAGCCAAATTATACGTAAAATCAATAATCAAAGCTGGATTCATTTCTTTGCCAGCAAAAGCCAAAATGCTTGGATATTTATAAATAAATTGCAATAATTCCTTTTCACTTGGCGAAAGCGACTCCTTTTCAAATCCTGCTTGCCAACTCGCATCTGCCGCGGCTCTGCGCATTATGCTTTGTGTGCGGGCATAAGTGTATTGCACAAAAGCGGCAGTATACCCATGCAAATCTATCGACTCCAATGGGTCGAAAAGAATTCGCTTTTTGGGGTCCACACGCAAAAGAAAAAACTTGAGGGCGCTCAATCCAATTATTCGATAAAGGTTTTCGGCTTCCGAAGCACTAAATCCTTCTACCTTGCCCAATTCTTCCGTTTGCTGTTGTGCTGCATCTATCATTTCTTGTACCAAATCATCGGCATCCACCACCGTTCCTTCCCTCGATTTCATCTTGCCACTTGGCAAATCTACCATCCCATAACTGTAGTGAAAAATACCATCAGCATGTGGTTTTTGGAGTTTTTGGGCAATTAATTTCAATACTTTAAAATGGTAATCTTGTTCATTTCCAACGACATAGATAGATTTGTCCATGCCAAAATCATTGTATTTTAAATCCGCAGTGCCAATGTCTTGTGTAATATAAACTGAAGTGCCATCACCACGCAGCACCAATTTTTCATCGAGGCCGTCGGCAGTCAAATCTATCCAAACCGAGTTATCTGATTTTTTGAAAAAAACGCCTTTTTCTAATCCTTCTTCCACAATATTTTTTCCCAACAAGTAAGTATTCGATTCGTAGTAATACTTGTCGAATGCAACACCCAAGGCTTTATATGTAACTGCAAAGCCTTCATACACCCAGCCATTCATCGTTTTCCAAAGGTCAATTACGGCAGTTTCGCCATTTTCCCAATCCAAAAGCATTTGCCTTACTTCAATCATCAAAGGTGTTTCGGCTTTTGCTAATGTAACAATTGCTGCTTCTATTTTTTCCTTTTCTTCACCATCGGTACTATTTTTTTTCAGCACCAAATTATTGTATTTTTCAATTTCTACCTCCACCAACCTATCAAATTGGTTTTTTGCCCATTTTTCCAATATTTCATTGGTTTGAATCTTTAGTTGCTGGTCAAAAATCACATAGTATTTGCCCACCAACTTGTCGCCTTTCAGTCCACTACTTTGTGGTGTTTCGTGGTTTCCATACTTTTGCCAAGCTAGCATCGACTTGCATATATGCACACCACGGTCGTTCACAAGGCAAGCTGTGGACACATCGTATCCATTTTCTTTGAGCAAGCCCGCCAGCGCAAATCCAAGTACATTGTTGCGTACATGACCCAAATGCAAGGGTTTGTTTGTGTTGGGCGACGAATATTCAATTAATATTTTCTCCTTTTTGGGTTCCATTTTTCCAAAATTAGGCAAAATTGCGGCATCCTTGAAAAACGAAATCCAGTATTGATCCGAAAAAGCGATGTTTAAAAATCCCTTAACAGGAATAGTCGTTTTAATGAAAGGAATTTTAGATTGCAGGTATTCGCCAATTATGCTGCCAGTTTCTTCGGGGCTTTTTTTGGTAAACCGCACAAACGGAAACAAAACCAAAGTGGTTTCGCCATCAAAATCTTTAGGTGGCTCGTTGAGGGTGATTTGGCTTTCCTGAATATCCACTTCAAACAAATCCTTCATTGCCGAAATGGTATTTTGAATAATAAGCTGTTCAAAAGTAGTAAAATTGCTCATGGTGCAAATTTGGTTAAAAAAATCGTAGTTTTTATGGATTGAGGATTAAAAATGGAATAATTTAGTAATGAAATAATTCAGTAATGAAATTATGGAAAAATGACTGAATTTGTGATTAGTTGGGATTTTTTTAACCGCAAAGGAAGCAAAGTTATTACAAGTTCGTTAAGGTTTAAAAGCTTTAGATTTCCTTTTTCTTTGTGTTTCCTTTGCGTATATTTCCTTTGAGTGCTTTGTGGTTAAGGGGTTTTGAAAGTTTTTCTTAACCGCAAAGGAAGCAAAGTTTTTACGCAAAGTTCGCTAAGGTTTATAAAGATTTTTCTTCCTTTTCCTTGTATTTTCTTTGCATATATTTGCTTAGAGTTCTTTGCAGTTAAGTATTTTTTTTAATCTGTTTTAACCACAAAATTCGCAAATTGACACAAAATCTTGATTTTTTTTTACTTAATACTTAATACTCCATACTTAATTTAAAAATCCATACCTTTATCCCATGAATCTTTTTACTATGAAAAAGCTCATTTCTACTTGCCTATTATTTGTGTTTTTTGCCAATATAACAAAAGCGCAATTTGTCGAAATTCCTGATCCCAATTTTAGACTTAATTTGAAGTTAAAATACCCCAATTGTTTCAATACAAGTGATATGATGGATACTACTTGTAGTGAGATTGTAAATGAAATATCTAACTGAATTGCCCATTTTACCTGATTCTCTCATTATTTTACATTGTTTAAACAACAAATTAAGCTCCTTGCCAGCACTACCAAAAACCCTTATTAATTTAATTTGTTCTTATAATAGCCTAAAACATTTACCTCAATTACCAAGCGGACTTGTAGTCTTAGAATGTGAAATTAATAATTTATTAGATTTACCTCTACTCCCAAATACCATTTTGGAGTTGGATTGTCGAGAAAACAACATAACTAGTCTGACTAACCTGCCTAATTCCTTAAAGAACATAAATTGTAGTAAAAACAAAATCTCATTTATACAAAAATTACCAACTAACTTAGAAAGTCTTATATGTAGTAATAATCAATTGATCACTTTGCCACCTTTGCCAATTTCAATCAAAACCATAGATTGTGGATACAATCAACTTTCAAGTTTACCTCCTTTGAGGCAATTTATTACTGACCTTTATTGCAACAACAACCAACTAAATAATTTACCAACAATTCCCAATTCACTTAAAAAATTATGGGTTTTTAATAATCCTTTAAATTGTCTTCCACTTCTTCCTTTTTCTTTAAAAGAATTATATTTAAAGGGAACTAATTTAAAATGCTTACCGAATGCTCCAATAAACTATTCAACCGACAGTTTGCTTAATATTTGTTTAAATCAGACAGATATTTGCAATGTAAATTCAATGGTAAAAGGAATCGTATTTTATGATGCAAATAACAATAAAAAATATGATCCTTTAACAGAAATTACATTGCAAAAAGAAATCATTACGGTTTTTCCTAATGGATGGAAAGGAATAAGTGATAATAATGGTACTTATCTAGTAAAACTAGATTTCGGGATAAATACTTGGAGTTGCAACTCAACAAATAAATATGCCACTATATATCCCAATTCCTATACTGTTACCCCAACTAGTTTAGGCTTATTGCCTAATAATTATAATTTTGGTATACAATTAAAACCTAATATTAAAGATTTAGAAGCCACCTTAGCGGGTACGGCAATACGGCCTGGGTTTATAACAAATATTGGTGTAACTGCCAATAATATTGGCACTATCAATCAATCTAATATCACTGTTAAACTCAAAAAACCAGCTGGGTATAATGTGTTGGCCACTTCTACTGCGCCGACAAGTACATTAAATGATACCTTGTTTTGGAAAAATGTGTCTATCGATTTTCTAAAAAGTCAGTCGTTTTATGTAGAATTACAAGTGTGCCTGCTAACCTAAATCTTAGCACACTTCGTGTAATCAATGCCAGCCATGCTTATCAATTGATTGTAAGAGAGAAAAATATTGTAGAATTTGCTTTTCCAAATATCAACCTACCCGACAAAACCACCAACGAACCCAAATCGCATGGTTTTGTACAGTTTTCGATTCAGCCTAAAGCTGGCTTGCCAATCAATACCAAAATAGAAAACAATGCAGCTATTTATTTCGATTATAATGCACCAATCATTACCAATTTCGCCACTACACAGGTGAAACTAACAACAGGTTTGGCGAGCAACAAAAACCTCGATTTCAAATTGTTTCCAAATCCAACCAATGGCATCCTTCGAATCGAATTGCCTTATAATGGCGACGGGAATTATATTTTGAGCGACATCAGCGGCCGACAATTAAAAGCAGATAATATTGCAAATAATGAAAAATTAATGGAATTGAATTTGAACGATTTGCCATCTGGCACTTATTTTATCACCATACAATTGGGCGGAAATGTGTCTACAGCGAAAATTGTAAAATTGTAAAAATTTGGAAATGTGGGGATTTGAAAATGTGGAGATGTAGGGATTTTAGCTTGGTCTTTAATTTTTTAACCGCAAAGAGAGCAAAGTTGTTACGCCAAGTTCGCTAAGTTTTATTAGGCTTTTTTTCTTTGTGTTTTCTTTGCGCATATTTCCTTAGAGTTCTTTGCGGTTAAGCATTTGATGGGATTTTTTTAACCGCAAAGGAAGCAAAGTTTTTACGCAAGGTTCGCTAAGGTGTTCAAAGCTCTGTTTCCCTTTTTCTTTGTGCCTTCTTTGCGCATATTCTCTTTGCATTCTTTGCGGTTAAGTCTTTTTTTTACCACAAAGGGCACCAAGTTTTTACGCAAAGGTCGCAAAGGAATTCAAACTTTTATCTTGTTTCTTGAATCTTGCTTCTCACTTCTAAAAATTATAGAGCGACTTTGAATTTATTACTATATTTGCCAACCAAAATAGAGTTCGTAAAAGATGAGAGAGCGTTATATAGACCTAATTGACCAGACGTATTATTTCCCACAAGAAGGATTTGATGTGCAGGATGATTATTTGCAGTTTCATAAGGTGGATTTGCAACATTTGATACAAACATTTGGGACGCCATTAAAGCTGACTTATTTACCCAAAATTGGCGAAAATATTAATAAAGCAAGGCGATGGTTTCATGATGCATTTGAAAATGTGGGCTATAACGGCTCTTATTTTTATTGCTATTGTACTAAAAGCAACCATTTTTCGCATGTACTGAATGAGGTTTTGAAAAATAAGGCGCATTTGGAAACCTCATCGGCTTACGATATCGACTTGGTGCGCAATTTGTTTAAAAATGGAAAAATTGATAATAAAATAAGGATAATTGCTAACGGATTTAAACCAAAACAATATACGGATAAGCTGTTGGAATTGATAAAAGATGGTTTTATACATATCATTCCGATTTTAGACAATATGATGGAATTGGATGCATACTCGGGTTTTGATGGCGAGGAATTGTCGATAGGTGTGCGTGTGGCAGCGGAAGAAGAACCAAATTATCAGTTTTATACCAGTAGATTAGGGATTAGATTTAGGGATTTGATTCCTTTTTATATCGAAAAAATTAAGTCGAATCCGAAGTTGAAATTGCGGATGTTGCACTTTTTTATCGACTCAGGTATTAAGGACAGTGCCTACTATTGGAGTGAGTTGAATAAGTGTTTGAATATGTTTGTGGAGTTGAAGAAAATATGTCCTACGCTTGCCAATATAAACATCGGTGGAGGTTTGCCTATTCGAAATTCCTTAGGTAGTAATTTTGATTATGCCTATGTGATAGAGGAAATTGTCAATAAAATAAAAACTTTTTGTGATGATGCAGGCTTGGAGCATCCCAATATTTATACTGAATTTGGCAGCTATACAGTGGGCGAAAGTGGTGCCAATATATTTGAAATAATAGGGCAGAAAAAGCAAAATGATTCAGAGTTGTGGTATATGATAAATGGCTCGCTGATGACTACAGTACCCGATGTGTGGGGTTTGGGTCAGCGGTTTATTTTGTTGCCAATAAATCTTTGGGGCCAGGGCTATCAGCGGACGATCATTGGTGGTTTGAGTTGCGATGTTTCTGATTATTACAACTCAGAAGTGCATATAAATCAGGTGTATATGCCGAAAATTATTGGCGACCAAAAATTGTATATCGGTTTTTTCCATACGGGTGCTTACCAAGATTCGATAAGTGGATATGGTGGTACGAAGCATTGTTTGTTGCCATCTCCAAAACAAATTATTATCGACAAAGACGAAAACGGGAAATTGATTTATGAGGTGTTTGCCGAGGAGCAAAGTCCAGATTCGATGTTGAAAATATTGGGGTATAAGTAGGGGGTTGGGGAGTCCACGGTCTACGGTCGACAGACCACTGATAAGTTATTGGTTATTAAATTATTAGGTTATTGGGAGTCCGCAGTCCACGGTCAACAGTCCACCGATAAGTTATTGGTTATTAAGTTATTCGTGTTCATTTAACATTAAGCATTTAACATTCATCATTTCAAGATTCTAGCAATCTTGATTCTGTTCATTTCATACTGAGTTGAATTCGTTTGCGTTGTAAGTCGATTTCGGTAATTTTTACGCTTACGGTTTGTTGTAATTTTACGATTTCGGAAGGGTGCTTGATAAATTTATTAGCCATTTCGGAAATGTGCACCATGCCATCTTGTTTTACGCCAATATCTACAAATGCGCCGAAATTGGTAATATTTGTAACAATTCCGGGCAAAATCATGCCTACAAATAGGTCGTTTATTGTGTGTACATTAGCAAATTCAAATACTTGAAGCGTTTCTCGTGGGTCGAGACCAGGTTTTTCGAGTTCTTTTAAAATGTCGTTTATGGTAGGTAAACCTACCTCTTTGCTTATATATTTTTGGCTTTGTATTTGTTGAATGGCGTTTTTGTTTTTTATAATCTGATAGATGGGCAATTGAATATCAGCAGCCATTTTTTGAACCAATTCATACCTTTCAGGGTGCACGGCGCTATTGTCTAATGGGTTATTAGCATTTGGAATCCGTAAAAATCCTGCAGCTTGCTCAAATGCCTTTTCGCCAAATCGGGCTACCTTTTTTAATTCGTTTCTACTTTTGAAAAAGCCATTTTCGGTTCTATGATTTACTATGTTTTCGGCTAATGATGGTCCAATTCCTGAAATGTAAGAAAGCAATTGTTTGCTAGCTGTATTTAAATTTACGCCTACTTGATTCACACAACTTTCTACCACTTCCTCCAAACTCGTTTTTAGCTCATTTTGATTTACATCATGTTGGTATTGTCCTACACCGATTGATTTGGCATCAATTTTAACCAATTCTGCAAGCGGATCCATCAGTCGGCGACCGATAGAAATGGCACCACGAACGGTTACATCATGATCCGGGAATTCCTCGCGTGCAAGTGCAGAAGCAGAATAAATAGAAGCCCCGTTTTCGTTTACCATAAAAATGGGGATTGAATTATCAAATTTAATTTCTTTTAATAATTGCTCTGTTTCTCGGCCTGCAGTACCATTTCCAATTGCGATAGCCTCGATATTAAATTTTTTTACAAGCTTATTGATTTCATCCTTGGCAGCTTCTTTTTGGTTTTTCGGTTGAAAGGGATAAAGCGTAGTAAATGTTTTAAAATTGCCTTGTTCATCCAAGCAAACCACCTTACAGCCAGATACAATACCTGGGTCGATGGCGAGTATTTTTTTCTGTCCAAGTGGTGCGGAAAGCAATAATTGTCGAAGGTTCATCGCAAATACATCAATAGCTTCTTTGTCTGCTTTTTCTTTTGATATATGTCTAAATTCTAGCTCAATGGAAGGTTGTATGAGACGTTTGTAGGCATCTTCAATAGCTAATTTCACTTGTTGAGCGCATTCAAATTGATTTTTTAATTCTCTTCGTTCTATCGATTGGATGATATCCTTTTCCTCTGGTTGGATATACAATCTTAAAAAACCCTCATTTTCGCCTCGCCGCATGGCAAGTATTCGATGAGAGGGGCATTTGTGGAGCATTTCGGAAAAATCAAAATAGTCTCTAAATTTTTGCGCATCATTTTCCGTTGCTTTCTCCTTAATTACCTTTGAGCTAATGGTGGCTTTCTTTTGGTAAAAATACCTAACACCATTACGAATATCCTCTTTTTCACTTATCCATTCAGCTATAATATCTCGTGCTCCTGCTAATGCTTTTTCCTTTTTGTCAATTTCTTCATTCAGAAAAGAATCGATTTTCTGATTTAATTCACTATCATTTTGCTTGTAAATAATTAAGGCCAATGGTTCTAAACCACGTTCTTTTGCTAAAGAAGCTCTCGTTTTTCTTTTAGGTTTGAAAGGCAAATAAATATCTTCAAGTGTGATGGCATCCCAGCAGGCTTCTATCTTTTTTTCTAGTTCTGGACTTAATTTATTTTGTTCTGCAATGGATTTTACGATAGTAATTTTTCTTTTTTCTAATTCCGTATATTTTAGATATAAATTTTTGATATCGCCAATTTCCACCTCATCCAAAGAGCCCGTTTTTTCTTTCCTATATCTTGAAATAAAAGGAACAGTTGCTTTTTCGTCGAGTAGTTGAATGGTATTACTTACTTGAAAAATTTGGAGATTCAATTGTTCGGCAATCAATTTTTGAATAGGACTTTGCATAGTAATGGTTCTTTTTTTTTCTTATTTAAAAAAAATACGCATATCAAATGTGTATTTGTATTTAATGACAACCAGTATTAATCGCTTTTACGTAATTGTCGATTATTTGAAGTTCAGTTGCTGTTTCTTCTCCTAAAAATCCAGTTATCATTGAATAGTCAATCTGTTTTAAGTAATCTTCGAGCATAATGGTTGAAAGCGGCATATACGACCAATGCCAACGTTCCTCATTATACCCTTTGAAATTTCGGTCATTTTTATTGTTATATACCTGGCAATAGCCAAATCGGGCTGCATTTTTAACCATCCAATCATATGTTTTTTTTCCTTCACCAGTTGAAAAATAAGCATTACTTAAAGCATTTATGTCTACTTCAGTGCCCCAATGGTGTCTTGAACTGCCAGGCATTGCACTGTAATTAAGAATTTCTTTGGCACGTGAGATGGGATTTGAAATATAGTTGTATTTCGTCGTCCATTTGGTTTCCCAAATTGCCTTTTGATGGTTAAATTCTCTTCCAGCAGAAATAATATTTAGTTGAATGCCTTCTAAAGCTGCTGTGTCTGCCATTTTAACAAAGCTTTCATAAGCAGCACGCCTGAGGTAAATGCCATCTTTTTGAGTATATTTAAGCACCGGGACAAAGTTTGTGTCACAAGCAAATTTGATTTGACCGAGTAATGATAAAGGATTGTATAAAAAGGGTAATTGGGTTAAAGTATCGATATTTACATGATATGTAATTGAATCAATACATTTGAAACTATCCATTTCAATATTAGGTGAAACATACAACTCGTTAAGTGAATCTTCCAAAAGTCGGTATTCCGATAATTCGAGAGAATTGCCATTTTTTTCAATATTATCACCTTTTTGATTGAGGGTTTGATGGCATTTTGGGTTTCCTAAAATGATCAAAAATTGAACAATACTAAGGTAAAAAAGGTTATTCTTAAATAAATGCAAAATTTAAAATTACTTTTTGATGATTTATAGTTGGCGAAATTATAAAAAGTTTGATTTTATTTTTTCTTCAAAATGTTTTTTTGAAGTTGAATTTTGGAAATATGTTTAAAAAGATAAAACTTAACATACAATTTACCAAACAACCGTTTGGTAAAAACTTTAATTGTATTAAATTTGATAATTAAAAATTACAAAAGTGCCAAAACAAAAAGTAAGTATAGATTTTATTCTCAAAGAATCTTTAAAGTTGTTTAGGAAAAAGAGCTATCACAATACCTCAATAGCTGATATTGCTGAAGCCTGTGGTTTGTTAAAAGGCAGTATTTACCATTATTTTGCAAGTAAAGAGGCGTTAATGCATGCAGTAATACAATTTGTACATGAGTATTTTAGAAAAGAAATTTTTTCTATTGCCTATGATGAAAATCTTAGCCCTCAGGAGCGAATTGAGAAAATGTTTAAAGTGTCTGAAAAGATGCTTTTAAGTGATGATGGCGGAGATGTAATGGGCAATATTGGAGTAGAAACGGCAAGGGTAATCCCAGAATTTTCGGATCAAATAAAGGGTTTTTTTGCGGAGTGGATTGCTGCAACCAAACATATTTTCGTTCAAATAACTGGTGAATTTGAAGCAACCAAACTAGCAGAGCAAACAGTGGCAGAAATTGAAGGAGCTATAATGATGACTCGAATATTTAGAGACCCCCGATTCATGAAAAATGCCTATGAACGAATAATTGACAGATTTGCATCCTTTGCATTAGAAGGTAAACCAAACAAGCATTAAATCATTTAAAAATCATTTATATATATGGAAAACAACAGAACCATTAAGAAGGTAGCCGTTTTGGGTTCAGGCGTAATGGGTTCAGGTATTGCTTTGCATTTTGCCAATATTGGCTGCGAAGTTTTATTGCTGGACATCGTTCCTTTTGATCTAAAAGAGGAGGAGAAATCAAATCCTAAAGCTAGAAATCGTATCGTAAACGATATGCTTGCATTTGCTGTTAAATCAAAACCAAATCCTGCATATAGCGCTGCTAGCGCTGCTAGGGTTTCTACAGGAAATTTTGATGATGATATGCACAAAATCAAAGATTGTGACTGGGTAATTGAAGTTGTTGTGGAGCGTTTGGACATCAAAAAGCAAGTGTATGAAAAAGTAGAAAAACACCGTAAACCAGGTAGTTTGATTACTTCAAATACTTCTGGAATTCCTATTAATTTGTTAGAGGAAGGCAGAAGTGAGGATTTTGTAAAGCATTTTTGTGGTACCCACTTCTTTAATCCGCCAAGGTATCTTAAATTATTAGAAATAATTCCTACTACAAAAACGGACCCTTCAGTGGTGTCATTTTTAATGGATTATGGCGATAAATTCCTAGGTAAAGAAACGGTTTTGTGTAAAGATACACCTGCATTTATTGCAAATAGAGTAGGTGTTTATGCTATGGAAAAAATAATCCAACTTACTGTTGATTTAGGTTTAACCATAGAAGAGGCAGATAAATTAACTGGTCCTGCAATTGGTCGACCTAAAACGGGTACCTTCAAATTGTCTGATTTAGTAGGTATAGATACAGGTACTAAAGTAGCGCAAGGCATTAAAGATAATTGTCCTGATGATGAACAAGCCAAAAATTTCAAACCGCATAAGTTCATCGAGTTTTTGCATGAAAACAAATGGTTTGGCAACAAAACTAAAAAAGGGTATTATTCAAAAGAAACTGGAGCAGACGGAAAACCAGTTATAAAAGTCTTAAGGTTAGACACTTTGCAATATGAACCAATTGGAAAGGTGAAATTCCCTTCATTGGATGCAGCAAACACACAAGAAACACTTGCTGGAAAAATTAAAGCCTTTGTAAAAGGTGACGATAAAGGCGCTCAATTAGTACAAAAATCTTTAGCAGGTCTATTTGCATATGTTTCGAATCGTGTACCTGAAATTTCTGATAATTTATATGCTGTTGATGATGCATTAAGGGCTGGTTTTGCTTGGGACATTGGTCCTTTTCAATATTGGGATTTAGTAGGTGTTCAAAAAGGTATTGAATTGGCTGAGGCTGATGGATTTACTATTGGTGCTTGGGTAAAAGAATTTGCAGCTGCAGGAAATACTGCTTTTTATAAGGTAGAAAATGGGGTTAAGAAATTCTACGATTTAGCATCTAAATCATTCCAACCAATTCCAGGAGCAGGTACATTTATTATTTTAGATAATTTTAGAGAGCAGAAGGCCGTTTACAAAAATACTGGTGGTACTTTGCACGATATCGGAGATGGAGTTGTTTGTTTGGAGTTTACCTCAAAAATGAATTCATTAGGTGGCGATGTGTTGGAATCTATCAATAAATCAATTGAAATAGCAGAGAAAAACTTTGCAGGATTAGTTATCGGAAATGATGCTCCTAATTTTTCAGTAGGTGCTAATCTGATGATGATTTTCATGATGGCAATGGAGCAAGAATACGATGAATTAGATTTTGCTATCCGTGCTTTTCAAAATACGATGATGCGTGCTCGATATTCAGGTATTCCAGTTGTTTCGGCACCACATGGCATGTCGCTTGGTGGCGGTTGCGAGTTGGTAATGCACTCTGATGCTGCTATTGCATCTGCCGAATCATATATCGGTTTGGTTGAAGTAGGTGTTGGTTTAATTCCTGCTGGTGGTGGTACCAAGGAATTGGCTATGCGTACTGGCGATAGTTTTAAAGCAGGCGACCCTATGATACAAACCTTGCAAGATAATTTCTTGAGTATTGCAATGGCAAAAGTTTCTACATCAGCACAGGAAGCATTTGACTTAAATTTATTGCAAAAAAATAGAGATAGGGTAGTGCCTAACGCTAAAAGAGTAATAAAAGAAGCTAAAGCTGAAGTATTGAAAAGGGCAGCACAAGGTTATACAGCACCAGCAGCTCGTAAAGATATCCAGGTGTTAGGTAGAACAGGTTTGGGTACGCTTACAGTGGGAGTGGAGTCTTTCAAAATGGGTGGTTATATCTCAGAGCATGATGCTAAAATTGCACAAAAAATTGCTTATGTAATGTGTGGAGGCGATTTATCTGCGCCTACTTTAGTATCGGAGCAGTATTTATTGGATCTAGAGCGTGAAGCATTTTTAAGTCTTTGTGCCGAGAAAAAATCGCTTGAAAGAATTCAATCCATGTTGCAAACTGGGAAGCCGTTGAGGAATTAATTTGGATTCAAGAAACAAGATTCAAGAAACAAGACTCGAAGAAAATGCATAATTTTAAAAAATTAAATATTTGGATTTTAAGTATGGAACTCGCTAAAGATATTTATGAAATCACTAGAACATTTCCAAAAGAAGAAATGTATGGATTAATTTCACAAATGCGGAGGTGTTCTGTTTCTATTCCAAGTAATATTGCAGAAGCTACGAGTAGAAATTCAAATAAAGAAGTTGCGCATTTTCTTGATTTTTCGATTGGTTCTATTTTTGAATTAGAAACACAACTATTAATTTCAAAACAATTAAATTTTCTTGAAGAAAGGGAATCAAATATTATTGAAAATAAAATTAATGAATTGCAAAAAATGATATTTGGATTTAGAAAAAACATTATTAATCAGTCAGTGTCTAAAAATCTAGATTCTTGACTCTAAAAATCTTTTTATGAACGAAGCATATATAGTAGCCGGTTATAGATCGGCAATTGGAAAATCAAAAAAAGGCGGATTCCGCTTTTATCGCCCTGATGATTTGGGCGCTGATGTGGTAAAACATTTGGTGGCTTCGGTACCCAATTTGGATCCATCAAGAATTGAAGACATTATTTGTGGTAACGCAATTCCAGAAGCAGAATCAGGAATGCAGATTGCCAGAATGATTGTACTTAGAGCAGGACTTCCTCTAACTGTTGGAGGAGTAACAGTAAACAGATATTGTGCATCTGGTTTAGAAACCATTGCAATGGCTACTGCCAAAATAAAAGCCGGAATGGCTGATTGTATCATTGCTGGCGGAGTAGAAAGCATGTCTTTATTGCCAATGACAGGCTGGAGAACGGTTTTAAATTACGGCATCGCTTCAACTACTCCTGATTATTATTCTTCAATGGGATTAACTGCCGAGGCAGTAGCGCAGCAATTTAAAGTAAGTCGACTCGACCAAGACACTTTTTCTTACGAATCACATGTGAAAGCAATCAAAGCTATAGAATCTGGTAAATTTGCAAGTGAAATTGTACCTGTTACGGTAGAAGAAATTTACTTAGATGCAAATGGCAAACGAAAAACAAGATCGAATATTGTAAGCGTTGATGAAGGTGCAAGAAAAGACACCACTGTAGAGGGTTTGGGTGCTTTGAAACCAGTGTTTGCAGCAAGAGGCAGCGTAACAGCGGGTAATTCATCACAAACTTCTGATGGAGCAGCGTTTGCGCTAATTATGTCGGAAAAAATGGTAAAAGAATTAAATATTGAGCCATTGGCTAGGTTGGTATCTTGTACAACAGTGGGTGTAGAGCCTCGTATCATGGGTATCGGGCCAGTAGCTGCAATTCCAAAAGCATTGAAAATGGCAGGTTTGAAGCAAGACGATATCGATTTGATTGAGTTAAATGAGGCTTTCGCTGCACAATCATTAGCCGTTATTCGCGAACTTGGTTTAGATACTTCAAAAATCAATGTGAACGGTGGTGCTATTGCTTTGGGTCATCCACTTGGATGTTCGGGTGCAAAATTGTCGGTTCAATTATTGAATGAAATGAAGAGACAAAACAAAAAATATGGAATGGTGTCAGCTTGTATCGGTGGTGGTCAAGGAATTGCCGGCATTTATGAATTGTTGAAGTAGTTAGAAAATCTTTTTACTATTTTTTAAATTAAATGGCGTTAGTTTGTTTTATAAAACGACTAATGCCATTTTTTTATTTTTTTAATTCGTAAAATATTCTTTAAATGAGATATTATACCAACACAACCCATTCTAAAAACAATCCCCTATATTTGTTAACCCACCATGACATTAAGCGAAGAAATAATAAGCAAACTCAATTCAAAACGTTCCATTCACATTGGAAGGTCTGAAAATGAACAACATAATGATATAGTAGTTCATGATAATACAGTTTCCAGAACACATTGTAAGTTAGAAATAACAGAGGAAAATAAAATAATACTTACAGATTTAAAATCTAAAAACCACACATATGTAAATGGAAATCCTCTAATAAATGATTCTGTGGTCATCAGTGAAACCGATTTTATTTCTATAGGTAATAATGTTTTTTCACTCAGCAAACAAAGTATTCCAAAAGAAATTGCCATTACTGCAATCGATATCAGCAAGAAATTTTCCAATAAAAAAGTAGCTTTAAATCCTATTTCATTTAGTATTTTTAAAGGAGATTTTATTGCCATACTCGGCCCATCGGGTTGTGGAAAATCGGTTATGCTCAAAGTATTAAACGGTTTTGGTCCTGCTACATCTGGCAAAGTGGAGTTTTTTGGTAAAGATTTATATAAAAACTATGAGAACTTAAAAGAGTTGATTGGTTATGTTCCGCAAGATGATATAGTACACAGCGAACTTTCTGTTAAAGAAGCATTATACTTTGCCTACCAATTGAGGAACAAAAGCAAAGTAGATGACCATACAATTTATAATAAAATAAATGAAGTCCTCAGCGAACTAAATTTATTGCCTAAAGATATTTTAAACCAACAAGTTGGCTCATTGTCTGGCGGACAAAGGAAAAGAATTTCCATAGCCATAGAATTATTATCAGACCCAAAAGTTTTATTCCTCGATGAACCAACTTCTCCTTTAGATCCTGAAACAATAGAAGAATTTTTAAATAGTCTTAAAAAACTAACACAAAAGGGTACTACTATTATTATGGTTACACACAAACCAGAGGATTTAAATTTTGTTGACAGAGTCATGTGGTTGGGTACTGGTGGCTATTTAGCTTATTATGGAGGTAAGGATAAATTTTTGGAGTATTTTAAGAAAGAAAATTCAATAAATATTTACACAGAATTACACAAGGCAGAAAATGCACGAATTTGGTATGAGAAATGGTTCGCTAATTTTGATAAAAAACAAGAAAAACCAGCGACTATTTCGGAGGTAAAATCAAGTTATCCTTTCTTTCGTCAATTATATTGGTTGACCTACAGATATTTTAAAATTAAAATCAATGATAAAGGTTACATGGCACTTCTGTTGGCACAAGCACCAATTATTGCTTGTTTAATCATTCTAATTTTCGACAAGCTAACATTGTCAGTATTATTTATGATAAATCTAACGGCTATTTGGCTCGGTTCAAGTAATGCCGCCAGGGAAATTGTAGCAGAATTGCCCATTTATCACCGAGAAAGAATGTATAACTTACAATTGTTTCCTTATGTGCTTTCAAAATTGGCAGTTCAAATATTCTTTTCAGTGGTTCAGTCCTTTTTATTTGTAGGCATTTTATTTCTGTTTTATTCAAATGAAAATGTACACCTCGATTATTTTTTACCTCTCACCGGCACAATGATTTTAATCTCTACCGCCGCCGTTTTGATGGGTTTATTATTGTCTGCTTTGGCCAAAACAAGTGAACAAGCCATTGCATTATTGCCTCTGCTGCTTATTCCACAACTCATATTGTCAGGTGTTATTTATCCAATTGACCACAATAAATTAATTGAATTATTAAGTTGTTTTTCCTTGGGAAGATTAGGAACATCCATTTTTACTTGTATTCAGGGTATGGTTGAATATCCAATGGCAATAATGAATCCAAATGGCATAATGACCACCAAATTTGAGGTAATAAATGCAGTGGATGCCCTTAAACTACCTGTTACAGTAGGTTTAAATCCTGAAAATATGGGAATGAATATTATAATGGTAATTAGCTTATGCTTTATTTTTATATTTGGAACTGTTTTTGCTTTAAAGAAAAAAGATATGCTATGATTCAAAAAATAATCCTCATTTTATGCTTATTTATAGCCACCGCATGCAAAGGTCAGAGCCAAGTGGTGGAGGAGAAAAAGGCGTATATTTTTCCCAATACCTCAATAGTTGCTTCTATTCCAGAAGAATGTATTAAAAAGGACGGCGACCAACTGATAAATGCGGCAAGCGGATTTGAATCCTTTTTATTAAATATAGTTGCCGATGAAGTAACGGTAAAGGATGAAAATAACTATGGTCAGCAATTTAATAAGGTATTGAAAAAAGATTTATTGTTGGTGATAGATAGCAATCTGATACAACTACAAACGCTGCTAAAGAAACTCACAAAGCACATCGAAAGAAAAGACATTATTTATACTATTGCTTTGGTAAAAAACGATAGCGATGTAAATGCATGGACTCATGCAGGTGGTTTTATATACGTTACCACTGGTTTGATGAATTTTGTAAATTCAGAAGATGAACTGGCATTTTGTATAGCACACGAAATTGGGCACAATGAAAATGAACATTGCAAAGCATCGGTGCAGCGCATTAAAACAGCCGAGAATATGGGTGTTTCATCAGATTTGTCAGGTATGGCTTCTGCGGTGTATTCAACTATTTTTGCGGCATTTAATCAGCCACAGGAAATGGAATCTGATTTGGCTGGTGTTTATTTAGCATATAAGGCAGGCTATGACCCTGAAAAAGCATTAGATTTTTTTGACAAATTGAGTGCTAATGAAGAACCAAATGCATTGGAAAAAATGATGCGTTCGCATCCATTTGCATCAGAAAGAAAAACCTGTCTTCAGAATTATTTGAATAATGCAGTGCAATAAAACATGGATATAAAAAACAATATAACATTCTTTTCATTTTCTGGCATTGGCAAAAGAGCCAATAACGAAGATGCCTATCGTTTTTCAATAATTTCCGATGAAAATAGTAGTTTGTTTATAGTTTGTGATGGCGTGGGAGGACGAAATAAAGGTGAAATAGCATCCGCTTTGGTATGCGATTCCTTTAAAAATTTCCTCGAAACCAAACCTGATTTTTCGGATATAAATTGGGTGAATAATGCCATAAAATATACCGAACAACAATTTGATTTGGCAATGGAGCAAGAAAGCAATACCAGAGGAATGGCAAGCACGCTTGCATTGGTAGCTTTTCAGGAAAAAA
Organism: Bacteroidota bacterium; assembly: GCA_016705125.1. Lineage (GTDB taxonomy): Bacteria > Bacteroidota > Bacteroidia > Chitinophagales > JADIYW01 > JADIYW01. Next base: position 214,260 of record JADIYW010000004.1, on the reverse strand, counting down.
ATATACTGATTGCTCATTGTGGCGACAGCCGTGTATATCATTTTAGGAATAAAGAAATCCTTTTCCAAACAAAAGACCATTCTTATATCAATTGGATGATAGATAGGGGCGAAATGACAAAAGAGGAAGCCAAAACGCATCCTAAAAGAAATGTAATAACGAGATACATTGGAGGTACGCAAAACCCCACAAAAGCCGATGTGCAACTCATTACCGACTGGAAAGCAAATGATTTTATATTGCTGTGTACCGATGGCTTTTTGGAGGCTTGGAACAATAGAGAAGTGGTGAGGTTGATGGTGCCCGAAAATGAAGTGTATAAAATGGCAGTAGAAATGGAAGAAAAATGCAGTTTATTATCGGATGATAATTATACCGCCACATTGATAAAAATAAATTAAAACCAAAAATAAGTGATGAATTTAAGAATACACCAAAATAGATATAGCATACTGATTTTTATGGGTATTTTATGTACATTTTCTGTTGTAAATGCGCAAGACAGCAAACCTATAGTAAAACCCAAGCCAACCACAACACCTAAACCTGTAGTGGTAAAACCGCAACCTAAACCAATCACCACTCAAACTGAAAATAAATATAGTACTGTTACGGATATTGATGGCAATATATATAAAACCGTGAAAATTGGGAACCAAATATGGATGGCTGAAAACCTTAAAACTACACTCTATAATGATGGCACACTAATACCGAATGTTACCAATAGTGAAGAATGGAGCAAATTAACTACTGGTGCATATTGTTATTATGATAACAACTATAGCAATAATGCCATATATGGCAAACTATACAATTGGTATGCTGTTGAAACTAGCAAATTAGCACCAAAAGGTTGGCATGTGCCTACTGATGCGGAATGGGAAACATTAATTACTTATTTAGGCGGTGAAGATATTGCAGGTGGTAAAATGAAATCTACAAATCGCAAACGGACCTTATTGGTAAAGGGGGTTCTGCTGATGTTTACAAAGCATATGACAATAATCTTAAACGGGTTGTTGCTTTAAAGCGATGTTCATCAGTTGCTTCAAGTAATAAAAGTGTTCTAAAAGAAATAGTGGGCTACTGTGATCTTAAACACCAGAATATAATTCAGTATTATGACTATTTTGATGAAACCATTACGGATAGTTTTGGCGGTACACATATCATTGAATATGGAGTTATGGAATATGCCAATAACGGTGATTTTTCACAGATTATAAATAAATCTATTAAGGTAACGGATGAAGAGTTTAAAGAACTTTTAACTGGAATCTTAAATGGATTAGATTATCTTCATGGTAATAATGAATGGAATCGAACTGTAATTCACAGAGATTTAAAGCCTGCAAACATTCTGTTGAGTAAAACAGGAAATAAACTAATTCCTAAAATTTGTGATTTTGGTATTAGTAAATCGATTTCGGAAGTCGTTACCAATAATACAGTAACCTTACTATTTAGTACGCCTGAATACACAGCACCCGAACAGATTAACAGTAAAATATATGGCGTTGATGGTCTGGTAAAATCCAATGCAGACTACTGGGCTTTAGGTTGTATTGTATATGAATATTTTACAGGTAAAACTCCATTCGGTAAACGTTCAGATGGTACGCCAGCAACTGAAATACAGAATAATATCCTTGATGCAGAACCTGAATACCCATCATCAATACCACAAGTTTACAAAAAATTCATTAAGCAATGTTTAGTCAAAAAGGCTACCCGTAGAATTGAATATGCTTCAGATTTAAAACAAATTTTAGCGGGTAAGATTATTAATACAACTAAATCACCTGATAATAAACCAATCAAATGGAGGTTTTTTTTAAAAATTGCAATTATTTTATTATTTACAGTTTTGGCAACTTTACTCTTTTTGAACAATAGCAAAAAAGACGAGCCACAAAAAGTGGCACAGGAAAAGATAAAAGATACAATAATAGAAGTACAGCCTTTAGAGGGTGTACAAATTAGTAAAGATGAACTAAGTAGCATAATTAAAATATTACTTTTAGAAAATAACGCTGATATATCTTATAATAATTGGGGTGAATCAAATAACACGAATCTTCAAGTTGAATGGAAAACAGACAATGTTGTGGAGTCAAATAAATTTCAGCAAGAATATGGCATGTATAAAAGAGAAGGAAAATTTGTACCTAAGATTTATGGCAATATATGCTACAATACATATTTTGATTTTGATGTACAAAAAACAGATTGGATAAATACAAAAATAGAACTTTCTTCAAGTTGGAATATCACATTAATTGGTAACAGAAGTGGTTTTTCTTATATCGATATTTTAAGCGAAACTGCACCAGAAATGGAAAGCATCGATGTGTTAGAATATCTTAAAAAAGATTTAGGTTTAGTTTTTATTTCTGGAAATGAAAAAGAAGGTTTATATAGGATTAATGCTAAAAACTATAAACAATCGGTATTAAAATACTGGAAATCTTGTGGCTCTGCTGGTTGTTCTGTTGGAATCGAAATAAATCTTTTATCTGATGAAGGTAACACAGGTGATTGGCGTACTAATTTCGATGAAGTCTGGGGATTCAGGGAAGGTTTTGCCGTAGTGAGGAAAAACAACAAATGGGGTTATGTAGATGCCAATGGAACTGTAAAAATTCCATTAATTTACGATAATGCTTATGGGTTTATCAATGGCGTCGCTTGGGTTGTACAAAATGGTAAAAATAGGTACATTAACAAAAACGGCGCTTGCGTAAAAAATTGCCGATAAAAATAAAAAAATGAAAAGACGACTTATTACTTTCATGTTATTTTTGGTTTGCACAATGTTAGTAGCAAATGCACAAGATACCAAACCTATAATAAAACCTAAGCCTGCAACTACCACTAAGCCAGCAGTGGTTAATGCGCCACCGAAACCTATAACTAAGCCTACAGCCACTACAATCAACTTTAGAGATAAATATGATTATATTGGAGTTTTTTATGAAGGATTGGCCGTAGTTAGAAAATATGGCAAATTTGGTTTTGTAGATAATTCTGGCAAAGAAGTAATTCCTTTAATCTATGATGAGGCTTTTCGTTTTTCTGAAGGATTAGCAACGGTTAGAAAATATGGCAAATGGGGGTACATTGATAAAATAGGCAAAGTGGTGATTCCTTTAATCTATGATGAAGCTTATATGTTTTTTGAAGGATTAGCAACGGTTAGTAAATATGACAAATTTGGTTTTTTAGATAATTCTGGCAAAGAAGTAATTCCTTTAATTTATGATGACGCTTTTCGTTTTTCTGAAGGATTAGCAATTGTTGAAAAAAATGGCAAATCTGGATATATTGATAAAACAGGCAAAGAAGTGATTCCCTTAATATATGATGATGTTTTTGGTTTTTCTGAAGGATTAGCATGTGTTAAAAAAAATGACAAATATGGATTTATTGATAAAACAAGTAAGGAAGTGATTCCTTTAATCTACGATAATTTTTTAAGTTTTTCTGAAGGATTAGCAGTAGTTGAAAAGGAGGGTAAATATGGTTTTTTTGATAAAGCAGGCAAGTTAGTGATTCCTATTATCTATGATGATGCTCAAGATTTTTCTGATGGATTAGCCCCAGTTGAAAAAGATAACAGATGGGGTTACATTGATATAACTGGCAAGGTTGTGATTCCTATTATCTATGATAATGCTCAAGGTTTTTCTGAAGGTTTAGCACAAGTTATGAATTTTGACGGCTCTGGTTTTATTGATAAAACAGGCAAAGTAGTTATTCCTTTTATATATGATTATACTGGCTGGTTTTCAGAAGGATTAGCATCAGTTCATAAAAATGGCAAAATGGGATATATCGATAAAACAGGAAAAATAGTGATTCCTTTAATTTATGATTGGGCTTATGTTTTTTCTGAAGGATTGGCACATGTAGGTAATAGTAATAATTTTAAATGGGGATTTATTGATAAAACAGGAAGGGTTATAATTCCTTTAATCTATGATGATGCTTTTCCTTTTTCTGAAGGATTAGCCCGGGTAAAAATGATAATAAAACTTACTACATAAATAAACAAGGCCAATGCATTAAAGATTGCCCATAAAAACAATTTTATGTAAATTACCAGCAAATGTTTAAACATGCCTAAGTATTACATAAGCTAGTTCAAATACCATAAGATACTTAATCTCTAGATGGCAAAATATTGATATATTTGTACCATATCTATGTAATTGAAATTTAAATAAAGTATTGAAATAATTGTAATATAAAATATAATTGATGAAATTTAGAATACACCAAAATAGATATAGCATACTGATTTTTATAAGTGTGGTATGTACTTTTTATTCGGTAAATGCACAAGATACTAAACCAAATATTGTCCTAGATAAAACAAAACAAAATGATAAAATTTTTAAGCCAAACTACAAAGTCTATCATCCCAGTTATCCAAATTTCGTGGCTGTTTTAAGAAACAAACCCTTATCTAAAAATGAGTTGGAAATTGCTAACGGTAAAGAAAATGCCAATAAAACCCAATTAAATAATAAAACAATAATTGCTTATATTAAAATCAATCAATTGGTTTTTTGCCAAGATATCAATAAAATATATGGCGCAGGCTTTAGAAAAGTAATTATCAAAAATGATTATGGAGAGTTGGTAGAAGGATATTTAATTTCCAAATGGCAAAATATAAATATACTTTCACCATATCTACCTAATTGAAATGTATTTGGTGTTCTATAAAAGTTGAAGCCAAAATATAAAAATTTGCATTTCGCACTACGAATAATTATATTTGTAGTGTGAAATGATAATTATGTAAATTACCAGCAAATGTTTATATTTGCCTAAGTTTTACATAAATGAATAAAGAAAAAATCATACAAGGCTTTAAACAGCACAATGGTTGGCTAAAAAGTAAAGATTTTAACTATCAACCACCTGTATATACCATTTTGAACGATATGATTGCGGCTGGCGAAGTACAAAAAGTAAAAAATGGACTGTACCAATACCTCTCTTTGGGCAACTATAATGAATTGGAAAACCTAGCAATGCTATATCCAAATGCGGTATTGTGTTTGTTTTCTGCTTGGCATTATTATGAATTGTCCACCACTATTCCCTTTCAGCATCATCTCGCATTTGAACACAAAGCCAATCCGCAAATTAGAGATTATCCACCTGTAAAACCTTATTACTGGAGCCAAATACAATTTGAATTGGGTATAGTGCAACATCAAAAAATCAAAATGTATGACCGTGAAAAATGTGTTTGCGATGCGGTTAAATTCAGGAACAAAGTAGGCGAAGAAATTACATTGGAAGTGCTTAAAAACTATATGCAATCCAAAACCAGAAATATAGAAAAACTAATGCTATACGCCAAACAGATGCGGATAGAAAAAATTATAAATCCACTGCTAAAATCTATGCTATGAGTAAGGCAAACGCCATTAGTATGAAATTGCTAGAAGTTTCCAAGAAAAACAACTTTAATCATCAATTATTGTTGATACGATTTTTTCAGGAACGATTATTATATCGCTTGTCTGTTTCAGCATATAAAAATAAACTGTTACTCAAAGGAGGAAATTTGCTCTATTCGTGGCAGGGTGCAGAGGCACGCCTACGGTAGATATAGATTTTGCAGCACAACAACTGAGCAACGAAGCCAATACCATTAAAGAAATCTTTACAGTCATATTAGCCATTGATGCGCACGATGAAGTACAATTTGACACAAGTACTTTAACCGTTACAGAAATCAACGAGCAAAATGAGTACAATGGTATTCGTTTAAAAGTGGTGGCGAACTTAGGTAATATTCGTCAGCATTTACAAATAGATATTGGTTTCGGTGATGTAGTAACACCCGAACCTATTTTTATTGATTATCCGATTATTTTGAAGATTTTGCAATTCCAAATATTGTAGCATACACCATGGAAACAGTGATTGCCGAGAAGTTGCATGCCATGATAGTATTAGCGCAATTAAATAGTAGAATGAAAGATTTTTATGATGTATACACTATTATTCAAAGCTTACAATTCAATAACGAAACACTTAAATTGGCTATCATCCAAACTTTTGAAAATCGTAACACTGAATTAAATTTAGATTCAGTGGTTTTTACAGAAGATTTTTATCAAAATCAACAACGACAATCTATGTGGTATGCTTATTTAAAAAAGATAAATGCAGAAGCAATCGATTTAAAAGATGTTATGGTTATTATCAAAGCAAAGGTGTATTCAATATTCTTCAATACGTAGAAATAATTTTATTTAAATTACATTCTCTATCGCTTTAAAAAAAGACACCAAATATTCGGTCTTGAATGAAATAAGACGTTGTTTCGATTTCAATCATCCAAATATTATTCGCTATTTGAATTGTTTTCAGGTAGAAAGCACAAACAATTTTGGAGAGAAAGAAGTGGTGGAATTTGGCGTAATGGAATATGCAGATGCGGGCGATTTCACGCAGCTGATAAATAAAAAAGTAAAACTAAGTGCCGATGAGGTGAAAGAAATAGTAATAGGCATTTTAGATGGATTGCACTATTTGCATACTCCAAATGCCATGCACCAAAAACCCGCCATCATTCACCGTGATTTGAAAGCCAGTAATATATTGTTTACCACCATTGGGGGAAAGTTGATTCCTAAAATCTGCGATTTTGGAATTAGCAAAGAAATAAAAGGTAATGATACTGATACTGGAACTGGTACAGGTACTGGAGTTGGTTTGGGCACTATTGAATACATGGCACCTGAACAAATAAATTATAGAAAATTTGGAAAGGATGGTATATTACAACCCAATACCGACCTTTGGGCGCTCGGTTGTATGCTGTATGAATATTTCACGGGCAAAGCACCATTTGGCAAAAGAACCGATGGTGATATGCAAATTGATATCCAGAATAAAATTTTGGATATTGAACCATCCTATCCAGCATCTATTCCGCTTAACTATAAAGAAATTATCCAAAAATGTTTGGTAAAAAATGCGGCTGATAGAGTGCAAGATGCAACAACATTAAAGGGGATACTGTTGGGAAATGGTGAAATTAAAAAGATTGACGAAAAAATAAGTATTGATAAAGCCCCAATTAAAATAAAAGAAGATTGGGAGGTAATTCCTAATGGTGGTAATATTTCAAAGGAAAATAAAAAAGAAGACAACAAAGATGGTGATGTTCTTTTTTCATCTATTTGCTTTAGTAGTGGTAGCTTTAGTTATGGTGGCCATATTATATTTCGCTAACAAAAAAAATGAGAAAAACGATATATCATACGATGTTGCCACAGAAGAAGTTGCAACAGAATATGAAGTAGTTGATACATTCGCAATGGGAGGCGTACACGAATTTGAGTTTACGAATTCATTAAATGAAAAATTTTCTTATAATGGTGAATTCATCTCAGGCGAAAATGGAAGTGATGATTATATTCCTCAAGGTAAGGGCATAGCCATATATACTAATGGCGATAAATACGATGGCGATTTTGTAAATGGAATTAGAGAAGGTGATGGTATTTATTATTGGAAAGAGGGTGAAAAATATATAGGCAAATACAAAAACAATAAACGCAACGGCTATGGCAAATATTATGATGCAAATGGCAATATAATAGAACAAGGCTTTTATGTAAATGGTGTGCTTCAATAAATTATAATTATAAAAATACTTCAAACACTTGCATGTTTTCCCCTAAGGCGTGAGTTGAAAAAGTTATATTTTAATGGTGTTTTCAAAAAAAATAATCTCCTAACATTTTCATAAAAAACAATTTATAAAAATTTCTGTTTATTGAATTATATTAGTGCATTGGTTTATTTAGATTCACAAATAATGAGTTTAAAGATTCTAAAAAAAAGGCGATAAAAATAAAATTGTTAAAAAATTAAAAATCAATAAATGGAAACTTTAGAAGATGTAAAATCATTAGCGGGTGGCGAATTTTTGGTAAAAGATTCGACCAATGAAATGGTATTTACCAATGAGGATTTTACGGAAGAACACCTCATGATTAAATCAATGGCGGCTGAATTTGTAGATAAAGAAGTAGTGCCACATGTACTTACGATTGAAAAAGATAAGACTTTTTCAATTGTTTTGGATTTGATGAATAAAGCAGGAGAGCTTGGTTTAATTGGCACGGCTGTACCCGAAGAATATGGCGGAATGGGTCAGGATGTAATAACTGGCACTATCATAGCAGAGGAAATTGGCCGTACTGGTTCATTTGCTGCTACAGTTATTTGCCATGTTGGAATTGGTACTTTACCTATTTTGTATTTTGGTACTGAAGAGCAAAAAACAAAATATTTGCCAAATTTGGCAAGCGGAAAATGGCTAGCATCTTATTGCCTTACAGAACCAGGTTCTGGATCAGATGCGTTAGGCGCAAAAACAACTGCTACCTTATCGGCTGATGGCACAAAGTGGATTTTGAATGGACAAAAAATGTGGATTACCAATGCAGGTTTTGCAGATGTATTTACTGTTTTTGCAAAAATTGATGGTAAAGAATTTACTGGTTTCATTGTTGAAAAAGGAACTAAAGGGCTAACATTGGGCGCTGAGGAAGATAAATTAGGGATTAGAGGTTCTTCTACTCGTCAGGTGTTTTTCGAGAATTGCGAAATTCCGGTAGAAAACATGTTGGGAGAAAGAGGAAAGGGGCATAAAATAGCTTTCAATATTTTAAATATAGGTAGATATAAATTAGGAAATGCTGCGCTTGGAGGTGCTAGAGAAGCATTCAACCAAGCCGTTAAATATGCAAATGAAAGAAATCAATTTAGTGTTTCTATAGGTACTTTTGGTGCTATTAAGCACAAAGTGGGAGAAATGGCAATTAGATTGTTTGCACTCGAAGCAGCAGCCAATAGAGTAGCATCAGATATTGGAAAATTAGAACACGTATTAAGCGCTCAAGGAAAATCGTTTTCTGAGTGTTTGTTAGGTGCAGCTGAAGAATATTCAATTGAATGCTCTATATCAAAGGTGTTTGGTTCCGAAGTGCTTGATTTTGTAGTAGATGAAACGGTGCAAATTCATGGAGGCATGGGCTTTAGCGAGGAAATGGGCGCTGCTCGTGCTTATAGAGATGCTAGGATTAATAGAATTTTCGAGGGTACAAATGAAATCAACCGTTTGCTTATGGTGGATATGTTGCTGAAAAGAGGTATGTCGGGTAAAATTGATATAATGAATTCGGCGATGGCAGTAAGCAAGGAGTTGATGGGAATTCCAGATTTTGGTGCTGGTAATGAGGGTGCTTTTGGAGAAGAAGAAACAGCATTAAAGAATGCTAAAAAATCTATTTTGTTGGTTGCTGGAGCTGGTGTTCAAAAATTAATGCAAAAATTAAAAGATGAGCAAGAGATTTTGATGAACGTTGCTGATATGTTAATCGATGTATATGCAATGGAATCTTTATTGATAAGGGTTAGGAAGATTTATGAAAATAAAGGGGAAGAAGCTTCAGGTCTTTATATAGATATACTAAAAGTATTTTTTAATGATGCTATCGCTCGACTTAATTTCAATGGAAAAGAAGCATTACAATCTTTTGCGGAAGGAGATGAATTAAGAATGATGTTGATGGGATTGAAACGATTTACAAAATATGCACCAGTAAATACCAAAAATGCTAGACGCAGAATTGCAGAAAGTATTCTTGAAGCGGGACATTATAATTTATAAGAAAATTATAACCAAATAGAAAGGCACTAATGTAATGTTAGTGCCTTTTTTTGTCCATTTTTAATAAAAGGAGGCAATGTTAATTGCTTTTAAACACGTTTGATTCTTGAAAAACGGATTAATTTTTATGTTTTCTTGGTAAAAAATAAAACCTTCATTTTTTATTTTTTTCGTAAAACGAATGAATGAAGTACTGCCATTTTGGCGCATTTGTTAAGTTTCTATTGCATTCCCCTTTTGTTGTGTTTAATTTTATCTTCCCTTAACGTTTAATAATAGCAGTATAAAGCTATTGTAAACTTAGGTGAATGTTTTTGTAAATCATAAAAAATGGTCTTGTAAAGGAATGATATTAGCTACACCTTGTACAAAAATACATAATTATGAACACAAAAAATTCAAATCGATTGTTGTCACTAATGATGATGGTATTGCCATTGTTGGGTGCGTGCAAAAAAGAGAATCTTGTTGATAATCAAGGTATTTATCCAGTTTTGACGGTGTCTTATGACGCTAAAAAAAATCAAACTACGGTAAATGCCTATTTGAAACAAGGGGGCAATTTTGGAGTAAACCTTATTCCAGATAAAAATGCTCCAGTTGTTGTGAATAATGAGCCGATGTATGAAAAAACAACACATTGGATAGCGGGTCCATACTTTGAGAAAGTATTGGATGGTTATCAGTCAAACATTTCCTTTAGCTGGAAAGATGAAACAGGCGTGGTTCGTCAGGAAACCATTTCTGGGTCTACTATCCAATTCAAAGCAGCTCAAAGTGCTATTCAAGTAGGTAGCAATGCTTTTTTGGAATGGGATGGACAACCAGTGATGCCGAATGAAACGGTTTCCTTAATTTCTACTTTCGGAAATTGGAAGCAGTTAAAATTGGGTGAAAAATCAATTCAGCTAACTGCAGACGGACTACATGTTCAATCTGCAAATTTTCCCATCACCAAATTTACGTTAGAAAGAAAATTAGTTAAGTCCATTTCAGGCTCAAAAGGGCAAAGTGGACAAATTATTTACACTTATTCTGACATCAAAAACATGGATATTAATCCAGTTAATTAAATATCGGCTCATTATTCTGACCGAAAGAGCAGCTTCCTTGGGAGCTGCTTTTTTGTTTTAAAAATATAATTTGTTTTAAAACTAGTTTTTTAAATCTGTTATTGCATTTAATAGCCACTTTTTTTCGGTTAATGGATTGGTTGCGATAATATCAGCTTCCAATTTTTTGAGATTTAACTTATCATGATTTAAGCGCACCATTTTTTTCATAAAATGGATAAAGTTTTTATAATTCAATCTATGATAGGCCAATTGTTTTTGCCTATTTAAGAATACAGAAAAACTATCTAGTGTTGCGTCCAAAATTGCCCATTCTTTTAATTCAAAATAGATTTTTACCAACATTGTTTTAGCAGCTAAATTTAGCAGAGGGTCTCCAAAATCTTCTTGTAATAAAATTGGCGTTGTTTTCTCGAACAAACCTTTTGCAAAGTATAACCTCGCCAAATTGAAATTGACCTGATTTTGACGATATTTTTCATTTAAAAAGGGTGCATATTTTTCTATAAACGCTTCAATCCAAACGTATTCATTTAGTTGAAGTGCACAAGAAATAATATTTCTGAAGGTAAACCGGCTCAGTTCATTATGTTCAACAAACAAATTTAGTTGGAGTGCTGATTGATAAAATTCAAATAAATCATTCAGTCTTTCCTTGTTTCCAGAATTCAATGATTTGATACAAAAATTTATTGCAATTAAATGTAAATCCTTTAATTCATTGTTGTTAAAATGAGTTGCATAAGTTTTTAATCCTTTTTTTAAATTATCGAAATGTCGTATTTCAGTTGGATTTTTTAAAGACAATAATGCATTATAATAGATGAAAATACTTGGTTTGAGTTGCTCTTTGTCGTTTTCTAAATAATTTATAACATTATCAAACTGAGGAATAATATACGTTTGATTTGATACATTTTGGTGACTAATAATTGAACAAGCATGTTTTAAAAACTCAAAGAAATAAAAGTCATTTAAATGGTGGAGGATCGATTCCAAATTCGTGGACTGGTCTCTGGCTTCCGTTCCATCAAATTTGAATTTAGCCAATTGAAAATGATATTGTTCCAAAAATAATTCTCCGTTTGATTGTGCTTTTTCCTTTAGTTTATCTTCAACTTCAGTTAAATAAGAAGCGGCAGTATTTTTTAATTGTTTTTCTTGATAAATTTCGGATAATGCAAGCTTTTGTTCGATAGATTTTTTTTGTTGAAATAAATATAACAATAAATTTTCAAGTGTTTTTAAGCTTTGGGAACAAAGAAGCCTAAATTTAGTATCCTCAAATTTTTCATCTGGAAAAACAAAAGACCAAACTTTGTATCTATTTAATGTAGTGAGTGAATAAGCTTTTCGGCTCAAAAGAAAATCAAAAAGCAAAATAATTTCTGTTTTCTGGTTTGCAAAAGGGGAGCGCACCCATTTTTTCAAATTTCTTTTTTCGCTTTCATTAAGCATATTAAATAATTCATATAATTTGTTGTTATACAATATATTATAATTTTATTAGTATAAAAAATATGTACAAAGTTAAAAATTTGTTTTATGTTTAGAGTAATTAAAATGAATATCTTTGGATATTAATTTAAAAAGTATGAAAAGGGTAATTGTTTTATTTATTTTGTTTTTCAATTTATTTGTAAAAAGTGCTTTGTGTGATAATTTTGAGGATGTAATTGGATTAAAAATAATTGATACAATTAAATATCAATTAACAGAGAAACCAAATACCAAATATTCATTTTTTTCTGGAAGTGGAGTCTTAGAAACCAATTTGGCAAAGTACATTCTTAGTAACGATGGGCTTATTGAAATAAGTGGAAAAAATAATCGGGGCAATGAATTTCTTTTTATAAAATTAACGGATACAATTTTTAATAAAATTGATTCGATTAAATTAACTGTATTTTTTATTAATCATAGTGCTAATCAACAAGGCTATGTTTTATTTAAAAATTCAACTTATGGAATAATAGATTCTTTTTGTGATTATCAGAGTTTCTTATTTAAAAAACCTGCAGGAACCAGCCAATTAGAAATTGTTGAAAATTGTCTAAGGATAAAAAGTATTGAAAGAGATACAATTCATTTTATAGCTTTTGATACTGCAAGTAATCAATATAGTAATCAAAAATATTTTTTATTTCCTGATTTGTTTCAAAGTGATGTTATTAAGACTGACACCATAAATTTAAATATTATTGGATTAACAAGTGATACAACTGTTGAAATTCCATATCCTTTACTTTTTAAGGAGAAACCATATTTTGGTCTTCAGTATATAAATCAAATTTATAACTATTATCAAGTTACAACAGATGGGAAATTAAAAATAAAGGTTTTCAGTCCTTTTCCGGAATCAATTGAAATTCAAGCTTGGTTTTCAAATTTCAATATAATTGATACTACGGTAGTATTCATTAAGGTCTTACCGCCTACGGATTCAGATACTATATATGATACGATCTGTAAATCAAATTGTAGTAAGGTTTATTGTTTAGATACAACATGGACAGACAATAGCACAACTGTAACATTATGTAAGATATCAAGCTCTTTAATTGCAGATGTATTCTTGCTGCCCAATAGTTGTTTAGAAATAAGCGCTAAAGGTTCATTGGGAAGAGATACTATTTGTGTAACAGTATGTGATGATGTAACAGGTGATTGTGATACGACAATAATAATTATGTTTTTGCCTTCAACATCTGACACCATTTATGCTCCAATTGTTGTAGGTAAAAGGGATAGTGTTTGTATACCAATTGAAGAAGGCATGCAAGCAGATAATGTAACTGCATTCTTTTGTGCAGGTATTGCAGATAATGTCAGCAATATCCAAACCCAAATGGGTGAAGATTGTATTTGGTTGAGTTATACAGGTATAAGTGAAGGATTAGATCAGATATGCATTGAAACCTGCGATAATGAATTAAATTTATGCGATACTACTGTAATAATACTTTCTGAAAAATCGAAAGAAATAATTCAAGTATGCGATACTTGTACCGTATCCTTTTGTTTAGATACCATGTTTTATATCACAAATAGCACATGGACTTTCTGTGATGGTAGTGCGGAGTTAACGACTTTACTTGGAACAGCGAGCATTGATGTATTAACAGGATGTGTTACTTATTTTTCAAATGGTACTATTGGTTTTGATACATTATGTGTAATTCATTGCGATACAATATCTGGTGTGTGCAATACGAAAAATCCTATAATGAAAATATTTCAAAATTATATTAGGGCAACCACTGATACTATTATTATAAATATTCCCAAAAATTTAACGGATACAATCTGCTTCGAATTAGAATCTGGATTTGGCGGAGGTAATATCTATTATTCGCTATGTGATGGAGCTAAAAATGGGACAAGCACTTATGGTGATTGGACATTATTTCAAAATGGCTGTTTAGTATACAATTCTAAAAGCACAGTTGGATTAAATATAGATACAATATGTGTAATGGTATGTGATGCTAGTTTAGGATTATGTGATACTTCAATTTTTTTTATTACAAATATATCAGATACTTTGAATTTGAAAGAAGAAAGGCTTTATGTAGATATTTATACAGACAGAATTAGGTATTGTGGAGTTAGCAACAATAATTTTGTAACGTATATAAATAATAGTCCTATTACTATTTCTGATGTTTATATAGATGTTTTTTTAGATGAACAATTAGAATTAATATCAGCTGATAAAACCTATATTTTATTGGATCCGCATCATCTTCGGTTTCTTATTGGAGATTTAAGTCCACAACAAAAGGGATATTTTTGGTTTAGAACGAATTTGCCCTGCGGTACAAGCACTCCTGGCGAAACCCATTGTGTAACGGCGCATATTTTTCCTGATACAATTGCGAATAGATTGAATGATAGACCTTTAATTGCTGTGGAGGCAGAATGCTTGGGCGATTCGGTGCAGTTTCAAATATCTAATTCGGGAAAAGCAATGCCAACGCCAGCTATTTATCTGGTTTTTGAAGATGATTTAATGATAAAAAGAAACAGTTATAGGTTGGGAAATGGTGAATCGTTTACCGAAAAATATATCGCCAATGGGCATACCTACCGCTTGGAAGCGCATGTGAATGCTAAATACCAACAATTTTATGGCGATTCTATTTCTGCTGCTTGGATAGAGGGTTGTGGAATTGATGGCGGAACGATTTCAAAAGGATTTGTGCTTATGTACGATTTGGATGAAGACCAAGATTATATAGCAAAAGATTGTCGAGAAAGTGTTACTTCATGGGATCCGAA
The DNA here is from genome assembly GCA_016705125.1 of Bacteroidota bacterium. Lineage (GTDB taxonomy): Bacteria > Bacteroidota > Bacteroidia > Chitinophagales > JADIYW01 > JADIYW01. The sequence goes on along the minus strand of JADIYW010000004.1, from coordinate 199,191 downwards.
TGAAAAATTGGCAACACCAATTGGTTATCACGAACAACATTTTATCCGAAAAGACCAAGAAATCGAGTATGGTATCAATTTCGAAAACTTAGGGAATGATACCGCCTATATAGTGGTAATTGTTGATACACTTTCTAGTTATTTAGACACCAGTACCTTTAAATTTTTATCTTCAAGTCACCCTTGCACTTTTGTTCTGAGCAATTATATACTTACCCTTACGTTCCCCAAAATAAATCTACTCTGGACTGCAATAAATCCCGACTCAAGTAAAGGCTTTTTTCATTATAGCATAAAACCTGAGTCGGACGTTGCAGTGGATTCTAAAATTGAAAACACAGCCTATATCTATTTTGACAATAATCCTGCTGTTCAAACCAATACAGTATTTCATACCATAGGAGAGCAATTTGTTCGAATATTGAGCATAAAAAATGAAAGTAAGATTGTTATAATAAATGTATATCCAAATCCTGCAAGTGATAGAATAATGTTTGATCTAATTGGCTTGGTTTCTACCAATAATTCGATAAAAATATATGATTTAAATGGTCGATTAATTGATTTTAGAGCAAATATATCCAACGGAATAATAGAAATTAGCACCAAGGAATTTGGGATAGGAAATTATTATTTTAATATTGAAGAGGACAATAAAAATGTTGCGTCAGGTAAGTTTATAATTGCCTTTTGATTTGTATTATAGTAAAGGTAAAATGGAATAAAAATTAATTTAGTTTCATTTTTTTATATGCAAAAATTGGCTTTTATATAAATATACTTCTTGAAAATCCTATTTTCGTATTCAATGAGTGAAAAGGCGAAATATATAGAGTGGATTAAAGGAAGAAAAGATATTCCAATTTTTTTTCAACCTTGGTACCTCGATTTGGTATCCACCGACAATTTGTGGGATGTGATTTTGTATGAAGATGATAAGGAAATAAAAGCCATTTTTCCCTTTTGTTATAAAAAAAAATTAGGTTTCAACAAAATAGTGATGCCTGCTTTATTGCCATATTTAGGGCCTTGGATATTGTATGCCCCAAATGAAAGTGAGTATGAAAAGCGTAGTTTGGAGAAAAAAGCCATGCAATATTGTATAAGCAAACTGCCATCTTTTGACGATTTCAGACAGAAATTTTATCCCACAAACGATAATTGGCTGCCTTTTTATTGGGCAGGATTTGAACAAACAACTCGTTATACCTATATCATTCCCTATGAAGAAAAGAAAGATATTAAATCAAATTACAAAGATAGTTTGAAACGGCAAATTGCAAAGACTAAAAAAGGATGTAGTTTCGAAATAGTGGACGATTTATTGCCTTATGAGGCACTTTTTAATGCTACTTTCAAACGACAAAACCTTGCAAATCCGCTTGATTTCAAGTTTTTGTGTCAATACTTGAAAACCATAAATGCTCATGGAAGTGGGAAGTGTGTTGTAGCGAAAGGAGTTGATAATCAACCTTTAGCTATTGTTTTGGTAGTATGGGATAATTTATCAACCTATTATTTGGCAGGCGGATATGATGAGCAATATGCTCAAACGGGCGCTATGAGTGGTTTGTTTGATTTGATGATAGAAGAAGCCCAAACCCAAAAGCGAAATTTTAATTTCGAAGGCAGTATGATTGAAAGTATTGAGCAGTATTTTAGGAGTTTTGGTGCACAATTGCAACCTGTTATGAATATATGGAAAACGAATTCTAAGGTTTTAAAGACATTTGGCAAATAATCATTTATTGAAGATTCTTCCGTTTTTGATATTTAGTGTTTGCAAACCCTATTTAATAATACAACGTGGAAAAAAAATAAGTGCTTATTTGAATGAAAGCCGTATTTTTGAAAAATAAATTATAAACATGGCAGCACAAAAAAAAACAAGACCTACTCTAGAGCAACATAAGGCCAAAGCCTCAAGCCCTTTTGGTGCCGAATTGATGGATAAACTAAATGGTTTTGCCTCAAAAAGAAGTTTCCATCTTTTCGCATTACTTGTTTTCTTTTTTATCTCTTTAGTGTATTGTAGTCCAGTATTGCAAGGCAAAAAACTAAATACTGGTGATGCCACAGCAGGTGATGCCTTTAACCGAGAATTTAATACCTATCAAAAAGCAGGAGAAAAGGATTTTATTGGATGGACCAATACCATGTTTAGCGGAATGCCTCGTGCAGGCAGTGCTATTGAAAAATATAATTACCCATATAAAATTGTGCATCTTGGTTTGAGCCTTTTTGGTGGCATTTCGTTCGAGCAACTGATATGGCTAATGGCAGGTTTTTATGTGCTATTATTGGCATTGAGTATTAATCGATGGCTGGCCTTAATAGGCGCTATTTGTTTTGCACTTAGCACCTTTAATATTACCAGTATCGAAGCGGGGCATGCACTCAAAATGTTTGCCATTGCTTGTGTAAGCCCAGTACTTGCGGGTATTATTTGGGTAGGAAAAAAGTCGTATTTGAAAGGATTTTTAGTGTTTACCCTTGCATTAGCATTTTTATTAACCATTAACCATACCCAAATTACCTATTATACCATTATTGCTTGTTTAGTTTTAGTGATTTTTGTTTTTGGTAAAATGCTTATTGAAAAAGATTTTGGCCATTTTGTAAAGTCAGGAACAGTACTTTTAGTTGGTGCATTATTGTGTGGAGGTGCTAATTTGCATTTGCTCAATTTTTACAATATGAGTAAAGAAACCATGAGAGGTGGCAATTCTGAATTGGTATCAAACGAAGGAAAGGAAAAAAGCAAAGGCGAAAAAACAGGACTCGAAAAAGATTACGCACTTTCATGGAGTTACGGAAAACTAGAAAGTTTATCCTTTTTGATTCCAAATATTATGGGAGGCGCCACTTCAGAATATTTAGTTTCGAATAGAGAAAGCGAAACATATACGGCGCTGGCATCTTCTGGCGACCCAAATGCAAACGAATTGGCACAGGCATCTACACCTTATTGGGGCGATCAGCCATTTGTGGGTGGTCCTATTTATTTTGGAGCGATATTAATTTTCCTTTTTGTATTAGGATTATTACTAGCCAGCAATAAAGAAAAAATTTGGTTAATTATAGTTGGTACAATTTTTCTTTTTATATCGTGGGGTCGAAATATTTCTTGGTTCACCGATTTGTTGTTTGATTATGCGCCATTGTATAATAAATTCCGGACGCCAAGTATGGGGCAATCGGTATTGCAAATAGCTATTTATGCCATTGCTTTTTTGGGTTTAAATAAATTGTTTGAAAAGCAGATAGACAAAAAAGCCGTTGAAAAGAAGTTTTATATTGCACTCGGAATCGTTGGCGGTTTAACCCTTTTAGTGTTGATAATCCCAAAATTATTTGGTTCTTTTGAAGCACCAAATGATGGCAAATTGCCTGATTGGCTCCGAAATGCTTTGGTAAGCGATAGAATAGGTTTGGCAAAAAGCGATGCATTCCGCTCTTTACTTTTCATTGCAGTGGCAGCAGGGTTGATTTGGGCTTATTTGAAGGATAAATTAAGTATTGCTCTTGTAATGCCAATCGTTTTATTCCTTTCAGTAATAGATTTGTGGACAGTAGATACCAGATATTTTAATAAAGACGATTTTAAGAAAAAAGCAGAATTGGGAACCAATGTTCAACCAAGTCCAGCTGATCAACAAATACTTACAGACCAAGATCCACATTATAGAGTATTCAATGTATTAGGTGGCAATCCATTCAATGATGCGCAGACTTCCTTTTTTCATAAATCAGTAGGTGGCTATTCGGCAGTTAAATTGTTGAAATACCAAGAATTGATTGATAATCATTTGATGAAAGGAAATATGGCAGTATTGAGTATGCTCAATACCAAATATTTTATTACGCAAGGGCAAGATGGCGGTCCAGCTGTACAACAAAACCAAGGAGCTTGCGGAAATGCATGGTTTGTAGATAGTTTAGTGGTGGTAAAAACAGCAAACCAAGAAATGGAAGGTATGGAAGTGAATAAGGGATTTAATCCGCTGAAATCGGCATTAATAAGAGGACAGAATATAGCATCCACTAAAACTTTTGAAAAAGATAGTAGTGCACAAATAAAGCTATTAAGTTATAAACCGCATCAATTGGCGTATGAATGCAATAATCCAAAAGCTGGGTTTGCAGTATTTTCAGAAGTATTCTACAAACAAGCAGATGGCGATGGTTGGGTGGCAAAAATTGACGGAAAAGAGCAACCAATATTAGAAGTGAATTATTTATTGCGAGGACTTGAAATACCAGCTGGAAAGCATAAAATTGAAATGGCAATGGTACAACCCGCAGCTGAAAAAAGAGGATTGATTTCAGTTATTTCACTATTTATTTTAACCGCATTTTGGGTAATTGGTTCTTATTTTATTGCTAAAGGAAAATTTGAATAAGCCTTAACATGGTCGATGAAATTTCTATAAGCGTTGTAATCACCTGTTATAAAGAGGGTAAATTACTTTTAGATGCCTATAAAAGTTTATTAAATCAAACAGATAAGGATTTTGAGATTTTAATAATAAATGACAAATCACCTGATGAGGAGACTAATTCCATTTGTACCGAATTAAGCCAAAAACCAAACACAAGGGTTATTTTTCATGCTGAAAATGGTGGTTTAGCACAGGCGCGAAAAACAGGCTATAAAGAAATGAAGGGCAATATTTGTGTGCCGCTAGATGCAGATGATATTTTGCCTGAAAATGCCATAAAAGACATCAAAAAAACTTTTGAAAACCATCCTAATGCAGGATTTATCTTTGGAAATTATTGGAAAGTGGAAGTAGATACCAAGCAAAAAGAATTAGTAAATACATCAATAATTTGTGCAGAAAATGGACAGTTAAGCATTGAAAAATTAGCTAAAAACTGGATATTGTTGGGTACTTCGCCATGTAAAAAAGTAGTTTTTGAAAGCGTAGGCGGTGCATCGCAACAGTTTTCTTATGATATCGACGATATGGATTTTTGGATAAAAGTACTGAAAGCAGGTAATGTCGGCTTTCATGTAAATATGCCCATATATACTTGGAATCGACAATTGACTGGCATGAATTATAACCTTAAAGGAGATAAGATGTTAGAATTGTTTAAAGTACACAGTGATTTTTTTATCCAAAATAATGCTGCCGAAGGTTTTCAGCCTGTTGTATATGGCCCATTTTTAAAGGCAAAAGATTGGAACGGATTCAAAAATGCCATCACGGAATTAGAAAAATTGGGGATAGAAGTGGGAAAATACAAATTGCTTAAAATTTTGCCAAACGGACTTTTGAAATGGCTTTACAAAGCATTTAAATCAATAAAGTAATGGATGTTTCAATCGTAATTGTAAATTATAATACTTTTGAAGATACTTGTAATTGTATACAATCCATTTATGAACAAACGAAAGATATTGAATTTGAAATTATCGTAGTTGACAATCAAAGTTCAAGTTTTAATCCACAAGAATTTAAAAACTTATTTCCAACCATAAATCTAATTATTAGTGCCGAAAATGGAGGATTTGCAAAAGGAAATAATCAGGGGATTGAGATTGCAAAGGGCAAATATGTGCTACTTTTAAATCCGGATACTATTTTGAAAAATAATGCTATTTATTTTTTGTGGAAGGAAATGGAAATGGATTCAACCATTGGAATATCTACCTGCCACCTTGAATATGGAGATGGAAAAATACAATATACCGCTCGGAAGTTTAGGACAATAAGTTGGGAATTATTGCAGTTGACACAGTTGTATAGATTTTTCCCGAAAGAGAAAAGAGAAAACACCATGTTGCATCATTATTTTCCACACGATAGGAAAATGGAATGCGATTGGGTGAGTGGTGCATGTATGTTGATTCGGATGGAAGCCATTAATAAATTGCCGCAACAACACTTGTCGGACATTTTTTTTATGTATGTAGAAGATGCTTTATGGTGCTGGCAAATAAAACAATTAGGGTATAATGTAATGTTTTTTCCAGAAGGAAGAATAGTGCATTATGAGCACAAAAGTTTGGATAAAGAGAAATTAAAGCGACTATACAATGTAATTAATACGAACACGTTAATATTCTCAAAACAATATTACAAAGGCATTAAATGGTACATATTTGCAAGTATATATTTGTTTAAACAAAAATTAATTAATATTTTTCGGTAAAAATTTCAATTATGAAAAAACACCTTATCCTCGTATACCTTATTTTTCTATTTTCTTTTATTTTAAAAAGTCAAAATTTAGATTTTACAGCACCAGATACAGTGTGTGTGGGGCAACAAATTAGTATCCTCAATAATAGTTCAGGATGGCAAACGTATAAATGGAATTATTGTAAAGGCGAGCCTACGCAAACTGTTGTTGGCGTTAATTTGGGAAACCCTTCCAATAGCTTCGACAGACCAGATTTTTTGCAGGTGGTGAAAGATGGGTCAAATTATATAGGATTGGTTTCTAATGATAAAGACCCAAATATAGGTTATGTCTCTCGAGTAAATTTTGGTACATCAATAGAAGGCGCACCAACAGTAGAAAATTTGGGCGATTTTGGAGGAAAATTAAATAAGCCCACCAATTTAAAGTTAATAAATGAGGGTAATAATTGGTATTGTTTTTATTTAAATGCAGGTCTCCTTACTAGTGATTATAGATTAGTAAGGTTAGATTTTGGAAATTCATTATTAAACAATCCCACAGTTGTAGATTTTGGAAATGTTGGAGGATTTTTAAGTTATCCTTTGGAAATTGATATTATTAAAACAGACGGAAAATTTATTGGTTTTATTACCAATCTTAACAATACCCTACAAAGATTGGAATTTGGGTCAAACTTAACCTCAACACCTAACATTTTTAATTTAGGTAATATTGGAAATCTTAGCAGACCCACTAATTTTAAGTTTGTAAGCTCTATTGGTAAGTGGTATATGTTTTTGGTAAATGATAATAATAATTCAATTACTAGACTTGATTTTGGTAGTTCACTAAGCAATACACCTATTGGAAGAAATCTTGGGAATCCTCAAGGGAAATTAGATAGACCATTAGATATTATTCCTTTTTTTGAATGTGGTGATTTTAGTGCTCTGGTTGCAAATGGAACAAATAATCAACTTTTGAGAGTGGAATTTGTGGATGGCATAGAGTCATTGAATTTGAATGCCACAAATTTAGGTAATATTGGAGTTCTAAATTATCCAGGTGCATTTTCAAATTTATTATATGACAATGGAACAAAATATGCATTTGTTGCAAATACAATTGGAAATACACTTTCAAGATTAAAATTTTCACCTTGTATTCCTTTAAGCCAACCTTCTTCTATTCTGTTTAATCCACCTTCTTTTTCTGTAAATGATACTGGTAGATTTTTGGTGCAATTAATTGTAGATGAAGGATTACCTTCTGAAAGTCAGATTTGTAAACAAGTAGTAGTTATTAATAGAGTTTCCATTAATCTAGGCAACGATACCACCTATTGTGGAAGTTTTTCACGATTATTAAGCACTGGAAACCCAAATACACTATGGTCCACTGGGAAAACTGGCGCAAGTATAACTGTTAGTAAAGCTGGAACCTATATTGCTACCATAAGCAATGCCTGTGGAAAAGTTAGTGACACGATAGTAATAAGCTCAAATTGCAATAGTTGCGATTCGTGGCTATTTACTCAAGAGAATCCATCAGCTGTTAAAGTTGGGGATTTGGATATTATTGGAAATAAAATTACTGTTGAGTGTGTTTTTAATGCCTTACCTACTTCGGCTGCCCATTTGGTGACGAAGCATACGGGAATGGAAGATATAAATTATGCACTTAGCGTAAATGGTGCAGAAATAAAAACAGCAAATGATGGTTATGTAAGATTAGATGTAGCATGTGAAACTTCCTTTAATGAAACCTATCATGTTGCTATGGTTTACGATGGAGCTAGTCTTAAATTTTATAGAGACGGATACCTTTTAAGGCAAATACCTTGCTCAGGAAATTTAAGAAACAATAATATTATTACTACTATAGGAAATGTAGATGAAGGAAACGGAAATTTTCCTAACGAACAATTTGTCGGCTATATTAATGAAGTGCGAATTTGGAATAAAGTAAGAACACAATCCGAAATTAGACAGTTTATGAATGCTACCTTGCCAAACCCAACAACTCAGGTAGGGCTTAAAGGTTATTATGTGTTTAATGACCTGATTAACAAACAAGGGAATGCTGCATTTAATGGCACATTAAGCGGTTCTGCAATTATTAATCAAACTAATACTCAATGTGGATTTGTACCAGATAGTTGTATTCAAGTTTGCGAACCAACTATAAGGGGTGATTTGAATATTTGTGAAGGAGAAAATACTATTTTGTCCGTTTTCGGAATTTTCGATTCGGTAAGATGGTCGAATAATGATACTACAAGATCAATAATTGTAACACAACCTGGGCAATATTCTGTTATAACCTATTTAGGAACTTGCATTGGAACAGATACTGTAGATGTAATCGAAATAATTGTTCTTAAGCCTATAATATCAGGCAATAGCGAATATTGTATTGGTGATTCAACATTACTTACAGTAAATGGTATTTATGATTCCGTAAAATGGAATAATGGAACTTTGGGCAATCAGATTTTCGTTTCTTCTGCTGGGGATTATATTGCAATTGCTTATTTAAATGGATGTAGTGCATCTGATACAATAAATATTACTGTTTTAACTTTACCTACACCTATAAATATCGGAAATGATACTGTTTTATGCGATGATTTTCCAAAAATATTGAGTACAGGAAATGCTGGTACAATTTGGTCGACTGGTGAAGTGGGTGGAAGTATCTTCGTTTCCCAAGAGGGTACATATTGGGCAGAAATAACCGAAACTTGCGGATCTGTAAGGGATTCTATTACCTTAGCATTTGAAAATTGTGATTGCAATATATTTGTGCCCAATACATTTAGCCCAAATAATGATAAGGAAAATGATATTTTTTATCCTCGAACCGAATGCCCAGTTAAAAATATAGTATTTAGGGTATTTAATAGGTGGGGCGAAAAGGTGTTTGAAAGCAACGATTTAAATATTGGCTGGGACGGCACGTTTAAAGGAAAGGATGCAATTGTTGATAGCTATTCGTTTACTTTAAATTACGATATAGTAAGAGATGGTAGTGCTAAATTTTTAAAAGGAAAAATTGTATTAATTAGATAAGAAGTATTTATTTTCCTGTTTCTAACAACAGTTGTCAGACATTTTTTTTATGTATGTGGAGGATGCTTTATGGTGCTGGCAAATTAAGCAGTTAGGTTATAAAATAATGTTTTTTCCAGAAGGAAAAATAGAGCATTACGAGCACAAAAGTTTGGATAAAGAGAAATTAAAAAGACTATACAAAGTAATAAATACAAATACTTTAATATTTTCAAACAATATTATAAAGTCTTTAAATGGTACGTTTTTGCTAGCATTTATTTGTTTAAACAAAAATTAATTAATATTTTTGCATGAAAATTACTTAAAATGTTTAGAACCTCTTTTCTTTCAAGCCTTTTTTTATTTGCATTTACACAAGCTTTTAGTCAGCCAATAGACTGTGAGAATCGACCAGATATTTTTGCAAAGGTTTATGGCAGTAATAGTAATAATGCCTTCCTTTCTATGGTTTTTTCTCCTAATGACAATGCATACTATTTTGCTGGCAGAGATAATTCGTCCGGGAGTAACGATTTAACACTTACTAAAATGGATGTTTCTGGGAATGTTTCTTGGGTACAAGTATTTGAGAATACAGATGCGGAAATTGTTTTGATGGATGAAGTAAGTAATGGGGATCTTATAATTCTTTATGCTAATTATTTTGGCAATATTGCTTATATGATGCGGATTAAAAAATCAGGAGTAGTTATTTTTAATAAGAAACTCGAATTTGATTCCGGAGCAAATATGCGATTTTTGTTATTTTCAAAGACTAAAAGCCATGATTATTATATACAAACATGGTATGAACAAAGTAATGGTAATCAAGATGATATCATGATATCAAAGTTAGATGAAAACGGAGTCATCTTATGGAGTAGGCTATATGATACAGGTGGGGATGATCAAAATAGTCATTCGAGAATATATGCTGATGAAAATGGAGGATTAGTATTGTCATATAGTCCAACAGATTTTAATAATGAGGGGATTCTTAAAATTAATTCAAATGGTGATGTTACGTTCTTTAAATTTTTAAAAGGCATAGAAAGAGAAGCTACAAGAACCATTAAGCCGGTTGATGATGGTTACTTAATTTATGGATTAACAAAAAATTCAAATGTCTTATTGAATCATAATAAAAATAATTTAATCGTAAAACTTGATTTAAATGGTAATTTCTTGTGGGCCAAAAGAATTAATCCTCCTACCGGAACACCTACAGGATGTAGTTCATGCCCGAGCACTTTTTATGATATAGCATATGATAATCAATATTACTATTTTTTGACAAAGAATGCGATTTCTGGTCATCGTAGTCATTCATATATATTAAAACTAGATAAACAGGGTAATTTGATCCAAGCTGTAACAATTGCCGATTCATTATCCAATCCATCTTATATAGATATTGTGAATGGTAAATTAGTTGTTTACAATGAAACTAAGTTACAATCAACAAGTATAAGGGGCACTTCAAACTATGTATCGGTTTTCCCAACAGATTTCAGTTGTTTGTGTAACGGATTTGGGTTTAATCCTCAAATGGCTAATTTTAATATTACGATAGAAAATGGTGTTTCGATTAACAAAATTGATATTTTTGTAGATGTAAGTAATCTCAATACAAGTATTAAATCTTTAAACGTTAGCGACACCTCACTTTGTAAGAAATGTGAAATAATTGATAGTATTGTAGGAGCGCGGCAAATATGTGTTGGTGATACAATCGTACTTTCTTTGACTGGTACCTATGATTCTATAAAATGGTCAAATGATTTTTCGGGTAATAATGTAGTAATAACAACTCCAGGTCTGTATAGTGTTGTGGCTTATTTTAATCAATGTAAGTTTACAGATACTGTTATTATTGAAGAGAAACAAGATATTAATGTTAATATCGGCAATGATACCACTTATTGTGCTGATTTTAGTAGAATATTAAGCACGGGAAACCCCAATACATTATGGTCATCTGGGCAAACAGGGGCAAGCATTACCGTAAATCAATCAGGTACATATTGGGCACAAATTGCACAACCCTGTGGTACAACAAGGGATTCTATTACAATAAGTAAATCTATTTTTACCGATAATATTTCGGCATTTTTATGTTTGGGCGATAGTCTGGTCTTGCGAAATGATTCAGTTGTATATACAGCTGGAGTATATTCTGTTTTAATTAAAAATCCAGGTAAATGTGATTCAACCCTTGTTTATGATATTAAAAATAGCGATGATTTTGATATATATTTAGGCAATGATACTATTGTTTGTTTAGGTAATGAACTTATTTTGCAGGTTGAAAACAACAATGATTTTGGTGTAACTTGGAGTAATGGAAGCCAAGAAAATTCATTAACTGTTGATAAATCGGGTATTTATTGGGTAATAGTAAATACAAAATGTAGCGTAACAGAAGATTCTATTTCTGTTGTTTTTGAAGATTGTAATTGCTTTGTTTTTGTACCCAATGCCTTTAGTCCCAATAATGATAAAGCAAATGATGTTTTTTATCCTAGAACGGAATGTGCAATAGAAAATGTTGTTTTTAGAATCTTCAATAGATGGGGAGAAAAGGTTTTTGAAAGTACCAGTGCAGACATAGGTTGGAATGGAATTTTTAAAGAAAAAAATGCACCTTTGGATACTTATGTTTGGACTTTAGGATATAATGCTATAGGAGATAGTACGATAAAGATTATGAAAGGAATGGTAAGTTTGATAAAATAATTAATCCCTTCTTTCCAACAATAACTGAATAATATTTTTGTATATATAAATGCACATGAATCCAAATATGACGGTTTTTATTCCGATGGATACAAAAAAGGTGATGCCATGATATTCCATAAAAGAAGAAAAGAAAGTAGCCAAACTGGCTAAAATCAGGAAGAATGTAAAATATTTCACTTTTAAGGAAAAAATACCCATGAAATGTGTACTTAATTTGCCTAATACGAACATAACAAAAAAGGAAACTAGGGTATTGATTGCTGCAATTTTATAGCCATAAATGGGAATAAATAGCTTATTTAATACGATATTTAAAATGCCTACACTTAAAATGATGAAGGTAATAATCATATTTTTTTTGGATTGAAAAAGAGATACATTATACAAGTCGAATATAAAGAGCAAATAGTAGCCCAAAATAATGATAGGAGATAAGATTAGAGCGTCATTAAATTCGTTTTTTGATGAAAGAATTCTACCCATTTCTGGCGAAAACAAGATGAATCCTAAAGTAATCAATGTAATTAATTTTAATATACTTTTTAATTGCTCGCTTATGCCATCATAATCTTTTTTGTGTAATAATTGATTGTATTTAGATAAAAATCCCAATTGAAAGGATTGAATTAGACCATAATAAATAGTACCAATCTTATATGCAAAACTGTATAAGCCTGCCGCTTGTGGACCAATACTTTGGTTTATCATTAGCGTATCGAAATAATTGAGTATAAATACACTGGAAGTATATAAAATCATCGAAACACCCTGAAAAATGATTAACTTAGAATAGTTGAAATTAAATTTTAATGCTATATAATCCTTTATAAAATAAATGATACTGAGCGAAATTAAACCTGTGCCTATTATTTCTCCAATTATTCGGGCATAATAGCCCTCCAAATTTTGACAAATGAGGATGGTTGCAATGGAGCCTAATAATCGTAAAATATTATTGAATAATAAACCAAAAGCATTCAATTTGCTTTTTTCAAAAATGATATTTAAAATATTGAATAAATTATAAACAACCTGTATTCCTACCAAAATTGGTAGAAAAGCCATTAGTTCTATCGGAATAGCAAGGAATTGAGCTATTTGTTCTTTTAAAAAAAATAGTATTAGCGAGCCGAAAATAAAGAAAAACAAACTTATGATGACAACATTTCCAGCAAATTCTTTTTGCCTTATTTCACTTTTATACATGTAAATATTTAAAGCTACTACGCTATTTAAAGGCAAAAGAATAGCCAATAGCTTTACCGCATTTAAAAAAACCTCATACACTCCAAAGTCTTCGACACTTAATATTTTAGTAAAAATTCGGATGCTTATTACGCCCAATAATTGAACAATAATATTGGCTAAAAAGTAATGTGAACCCTGCTTGAAGGCTTTGAAATAATTAAGATTACTTATTTTATTAAAAACAGATTGCAACATTCAATAATAGATTGCTCAAAAATACTATTTTCAATTGATTCTGATGGGAATATTATAATGTGCATAGTTTTTTTGTTTTGTTTCGTTTTTTTTATTTTTTTTTGAGGAAAATTAATAAATGAGTTTACTTAAATTTTTTGGTATCGATTGGCGTTTAGGCTGGACAAATATAAAGGGTTTACTTTGGTTTCTTGGCGATAGGAGTCGATTTATTGCGCTTACAAAGCAAGAAGGGGATATAAAAAGCATTTTGTGGAGGCCAATTTTATTTGATAAATCAGATAAAGGTGGAACAATGACTGGACATTATTTTCACATGGATTTACTGGTTAGTCAGTTGGTATTTAAGAATCAACCTTTAAAGCATGTAGATGTTGGGTCGAGAGTAGATGGTTTTGTTGCACATGTGGCTGCCTTCCGACCAATAGAAATATTTGATATTAGACCAATTGAAAGTAAGGTGGAAAATATCAAATTTATTCAAGCAGATTTTATGGTACAAGATTCAAAATTGGCGAATTATGCCGATTCAATTTCGTGTTTGCATGCTATTGAACATTTTGGATTGGGTAGATATAATGACCCAATTGACGTTAATGGGCATAAAAAAGGACTTGAAAACATGTATCATGTATTGCAGAAAGGAGGAAAATTTTATTTTGCTACGCCTATGGGGCCACTACGAGTAGAATTTAATGGACATAGGGTTTTTAGTTTGAGATACTTGCTTGATTTATTCAAGGAAAAGTATGCAATAGATAGTTTTTCTTACGTAAATGACAAAGGCGATTTATTCAAAAATACCACTCTTACTAAAAATGAAATTGAAAATAATTTTAATTGCAATTATGGCTGTGCGATTTTTGAAATGACGAAATTATGATTATCTCAGTTCTGCAAAGTAATTTACAGTTGTAAAAATTTCATTTAATTCGGAATAATTTTTTACTTCAATCATATTGTGTTGAATGATTCGATATATTATATAATTTGGATTTAAAAGATTAAAGAAATCCTTAAAATAAGTTCGAGAATCAATATTGCAACCTCCAAATTCAAATTGAATAAATCTTATTTTTTTTTCATTTAAGAGTTTTCCACAACCATTAAGTACAGAAAGCTCATGCCCTTCAACATCAATTTTAAGTAAATCTATTCGGTCAATATTGTTTTGATTACAAAAATCATCCAATCGTTCTAAATTTACTTTTTCGCTTTTTGCCATACTAATATTTACATGGTTTAAATCTCTTTGATAAACCGACGATAAACCCGAAGTTTCTGCATCATAAAATAAATCTAATTCACATTTTTTATCGCTTAAACTGATATTATTTAAAATTAAATTTGGGATGGTTTTAGTATTTTCAATAAATTTTTGAGAAGTTACTTTTGAGGGTTCAAAAGCGTAAATGATTCTGTTTTGAGGTATGATTTCATTTAAAACAATTGAATACTTACCAATATTACCGCCTACATCAAATAAAATTAAATCTTTTTCAGATTTTTTCTTTAAATAGGAAATTACATATCTTTCGCCACTTTCTCCTACAAAAGCACCTTGTCCGAAATGCATGCCTCTAATGCCAATATAATGGATGAATTCGAAAAAATTCTGCCATGCTAATCTGCCAAAAATTGGCTTTAAAAGGAATACTATAATTTTTTTTATCATGATGTTTTGTAAATTCTTAAATGAAATAAATTCTCTATTATTAATAATGCAAATCTCTTAAAGGACACTAAATTAAATCTAAAGGACATTTTTTTTGTAACATATAAAATTTCACCTATATTTTTAAAATTACGATTTTCATTTCTAATCTGATTTTTAGTATATCTATCTAATAAAATTTCTTTCAAAAAGATTGAATGATGGAAATGTAATAACAATTTTTGAAAATAAGGAATTAATTTATATAAGGTTATATATTTATTTAAAACCAAACTTGAGTGTGTTTCTTTTTCAATTTCATTAAAAATTAGTCCATGGTTATTTAAATGGTTGTCAATGATCTCTAATTTATTTTCATCCATTTTATTTTGCCCATTTAATGTTGCTCCACTCGAGTTTATTCTATAAAAAGTAAGCGCTTTTTTAATATTTGTTGACTTGTAATTGGGTATAATGTTGAGCCAAAAGTTATAATCCTCGCCCAAAGTCCATTTGTCAGAAAATTGATACCTTTCACCACTAAAATTTTTCATAAAAACAGAAGAAGTGATGAAGTTATTAGAAAAAAACATTTGAAATTTAATACTTTCTGAATTACTAATAGGTTTCCATATTTCATTTAATTTGTTTCCATTTTCATCAATTAAAATGGCCCAACTTCCACATATTCCATATTCTTGGTTATTTTCCATGAAGTTAAACTGCTCTAACAACCTGTTTTTAGTAGAAATATCATCGGCATCAAGCCAAGCTATATATTTACCCTTTGCCAACTTCAATAATTTGTTTCGGGTAAATATTATTTTACAATTCCCTCATTTTCATAATATTTTATCCTTGGGTCGTCAAAAGCTTTTATTTTTTCTTTTGTGGTATCTGTTGATCCATCATTCACTATAATCAATTCAAAATCTGTATAAGTTTGGTCTAAAATACTTTGGATAGCTTCAGAAATATACTTTTCTGCATTATATGCAGCCATTAAAACACTTATTTTTGGTGTATTATCCAATTTGTAACTTATAATTTATGCCAAAACTATAATTTTTCGTTCATTTGCAATAAATTAAATCCTAACATTTAAACAATTCAATATGATTATAAAATTATTAGACAAATTTTTCAAGAAATATCCCACTAGTAGCACAAATATTATAAAGCAATATTATAATAAAAATATTATTTCTAATTGGACAAAAGAGGGTAAAAAATTGCCAGCACCGCATGTGTTTAAGCAGTCGATTATTCAAGACTATCAAAAGAAATTCAATACCAAGGTATTGGTGGAGTCAGGCACTTATTTGGGCGATATGATATTTGCTCAGCTACCGTTTTTTGATAAATTGTATTCTATCGAGTTAGGCGACCAATTATGGGAAATGGCAACTAAAAGATTCGAAAATAATAAAAAGGTCAGTATTTTAAAAGGAGATAGCGGACGCGTTTTGCACGATTTGGTTCCACAATTAAGTCAGCCTACATTATTTTGGTTAGATGGTCATTATTCGGCTGGAATAACCGCACTTGGAGAAAAGGAATGTCCAATATATGAAGAATTGGATGCTATTTTTAAAAGTTCCCTGAACCATGTAGTATTGATCGATGATGCTCGTTTATTTATAGGCATCAACGATTATCCAACAATAAAGGATTTAAATGCTTATGTGCTAGAGAAAAGACCGAATGCAACTTTTGAAGTGATTGATGATACTATTAGGATAAATTATTAGATTTTTATCCAATTTTTACAAGCGATTTCTTTTCCGCCTTCTACAAACCAATCCTTTGGAGCAATAACTATTTTTTTGTCATTTCTACCAAGCCAAGCGCCCCACCAACTAAAACTGCTATTCGCTACAATATGGTGCTTGCAATGGGACATCAAAACAATATCAATAAAATTATTAGTTTGTTGATAATCAGTCATTACTGTTTGAGGATGACCAGTTTTAAAATGCTCATTTACCCATTCAATATCATCAGAAAAGATATAAAAATGTGGATTTTCAACCTGCTCCGATATTAATTTAATAGCACGTTGGTAGTACTCAATGCCACAAGTGCCATGGTGGGCATTTGTAATATTGTCACTTATGTAATCACCTCTTCGTATGTGAATAGAGACTGCATTTTGGGAACTTATCTTCTCAATGCAATTTTGTGTTTTTTGATCTAAAGGCTCTTTTGGTAAAAAATCCTTTTTTAGTTTGTGTGTAAGTTGGGCAAAATATTTTTCATTCTGAAAATAACCATCAAAATAATATGACCTCATTTTCGAAAGACCAGAAATATTTACTAAGGTTTTCTTTTCTTTTATTTTAACAGTATTAAATTTAGATTTTATGGCACATTTAATCCTACTTTTTAAATCGAAGTTGGCACCTAATTTATCTAATTGTTTTTTCTCTAATATTCTGGCATGAATATTTAAAATTCCTAATTCGTAATGTCGAGGAGTATGTCCTTCTCTTTTTTCTTGATCTTCAAAAAAGGAAAGATCTAAATACAAGTGTTGGTTCAATAATTGAGCAACAGATTTTCCAAATGCATATTGAAACATTTGATTGCCGAGTCCACCTTTTAATTTTACAATTATCATGCGGCGCAAAGTTAATTAATAATTCCTTTCATAGGTTAAACTGGCAATCTTCAATTTATTTTACCATATAAAATTGGCTTTAAAACTTGAGCTAAGGATGCATAAAAATTAGGGAAATCAATTGTTGTGAATTTATTATTAATTATTTGGGATTTTATGTTTTTTCTACCTATTTTTGGTGATAGTTAAATTTTTATATGTTGTTAGTTGGCGTAGGTAAAGCAGATATCACTGCTTACAAAAAAGGGGTAGGAATGCTAGGATATGGTTTGTACCATCATATTATGTTGGGTGTAGAAACACCGCTGTATTCAAGAGCCTTTGTAATAGATGATCAAACAGCGAAAAATAAATGCGTTATTATAAATTGTGAGCTGGCATTTATAACGCCTTCTCTAAAAAGAGGAGTTCTAAAAGAGTTAGCTATTTACCATTCTGATCTGGGGTATATGGATCATAATTTGCTGCTTTCAGCTCAACACACGCATTGCGCACCTACAGGTTATTCATTTCATGGTTTGTATAATATGAATGGCCCAGGATTTATACCAGAGATATATAAAAAAATTGTAGATGGAATTGTGGAGTCTATTCTGTTAGCCGAAAAAGCTAAAGTGGAAGGGAAAATCCAACTAGGAACAGGAAGTTTTTCCCCCGAAATTCCCGTAAGCTTTAATCGGTCTATTAGAAGTTATAATCAAAATCCAGAAGTAAAAACAAAATTGACGTATGAGGAACGACATTTGGCTGTAGATAGAGAAATGACACTTTTAAAAATTGTAGACTCTAAAGGTTTAGAGTTGGGTTCTATCAATTGGTTTGCAGTACATACAACCAATCTTCCAAATACTTTTACAAAATTATGTAGCGATAATAAAGGATTTGCAGCTACTTATATGGAAGATTTGATTAGAGCTAAAAACCCAAACTATATTGCTGCTTTTGCCCAAGGAGCTTGTGGTGATGTTTCAGCACGATACAAAATAAACCCTAAATTACCGTTTCAAAGGGGCAAATATGAAGGCAAATATTCAAATGATTTGGAGAGCTCTAAGTATAATGGTCAATTGCAATTTGAAAAAGCACTAGAAATCTCTGAAGGAATAACTGAAATTAATTCATGTGGTGATGTGATTGATAGCGGATTGATGTATGTAGATTTTGCAAATATTAATGTATTACCTGAATTTGCTGAAGGAAGAACAGATGCTTTGACAGGGCCGTCTTGTTTAGGCGTTTCTTTTTTGGAAGGTTCAAAAATGGATGGCCCAGGAATGCCACCTATATTAGGTTTTTTTGCCCGTGGAATGGCAAGATTTGTAAAATTATGGGATAAAATAAAGCTTTTATTTTTGAAATCTGAAAAATGGAAACAGAGGTTAAAAAGACAATGGAAGGCGCAAGGGAATAAAGATGTGGCTGTTGAACCAGGAAATAGGAGAATGTTTGGTACCCGTAATGTTCATAGATTTATTTTGCCAGGTTTTGCAGATGAATTGATACGAAATTTGAAAATTTACGGAAGGAAAGGTGCTTTGAAAAACAAACCTTGGACACCTCAAATTTTGCCACTTCAAATTGTTAAAATTGGGAATTTGGCCATTGTTGCTATCCCATTTGAAATAACAACGATAGCTAGTTTTAGGCTTAAAAAAACAGTGGAAGATATATTGCTTGGAAAAAATGGGTATGAAAAAGTTCTTTTAGCGCCTTATGCCAATGCATATTCTGGCTATATTACCACATTTGAAGAATATCAATTGCAAGACTATGAAGGCGGTCATAATGTTTTTGGACAATGGTCGTTAAATGCACTACAACAACAGATTACTATTCTTGCAAAGGAAATGCTAAAGCCTGCCGAGTTGCGAGAATTGAATAATGATATTGTGCCGCAAACCTGGACAGAAGAAGAGCTTCAATTATTTGAGCATTTTGAGGGTTTCTATTTTAAAAGATTGAAAAATAAGGAAGCAAGATTAGAAAAAAGGTTGGAAAGAGTGCACAAAAGATTGAATAATAGGGCACTTAAATGATAAAAAACGCATCTTTTTTTCGTAAAAAATAGTATTTGTTTAAGTTCAAAGCATATAAATTTCAAATTGAGGACCTAGGCATTGTTTGTCTTGTTCTTTTATTGGGCCTTGAGTGGGGTTTGAGTATGAATTGGAGGCAAGTGCATGATTTACCCATTCTAAATTATATAGCTTTTCTATATAATAAATTTGGTGTAATGCCATATAAAGAACTCTTTGAAACGAGTATGCCAGGCCCTTTGTTGTTTCATATTATGCTTACTCGTATAATTGGATACAGCGATTTGGCATTGCGCATTTTCGATTTGTTATATTTCGTTCTGATAGCCATTGTTTCTTATAAGCTATTTTCAAAAATTGATAAAAGAGCGAGTTTAATCGGAATCTGCTTCTTTGGTTTATATTATTTGTGGGAAGGGCATTCCATGTCACTAGAAAGAGACTATTTGGCTATTTTGCCCATTATTGTTGCTTTTTACTTTATGGAAAAAGGAGAGAAACAATTTGTTTCCGGATTCTTTTGGGGCATTGCATTTTGGATAAAACCGCATCTTTTAATCGGGTTATTGCCTATTTCTGTATTTTATTATTCCAATTTCAGAATATTATTGAAGCAAAAATTGGTTCAATTTGCAATTGGATTTTTTCTGTTTATCAGTACCATTTTAGTTTGGCTTATTGTAAATGATGCACTGTTTTCTTGGTGGCAAATTTTTACAAAATACTTACCCTTGCATATAAAAATGCCTCATAATCTCGTTATTTTAGAGTCTAAAGATAGGTGGCCATATCTTTGGAAAGGATTAAGTACTTTTGGACAACAATCTAAATGGCTATTTCCACTTTTTGTGGTAATGGTAATGGTCATTTTTGCTAAATACGAAAAGCGAGCAAAGCATTTAGTTTATTTATTGATCAGTTTAGTTTTTGTTTACTGGTTATATACTGCAATATCAGGGCAGTTTTGGAAATACCATTGGATGCCCTTCAAGTATTTTTTGATTATGACAGCGGCATTAATATTCTCAAAAAAGATTTCGTATAGTTTTTTTGGTCAATTTAAATTTACGAAAGGCCTATTTTTAAATTATGAGATGCTTTTAAGTGGTATTTATTTAATTGGTTTGGTAGTGTTCAGTTTTTTTTATGTAAAACCTATTTCTACTTTTGATGATCAAATAAGAGGAGTAGAGGTAATTTCGGAAAAGAATCAATTGTCTGATGAATTGACCCAATTATTAATCGAGCATACCAAAAAAGAGGATAAAATTCAAGTTTTGGATTGGACGGAAGGAAGTATTCAGGCTTTGTTGCAAGCAAAGCGACAAATAGCAACAGCATTTATGTATGACTATGTTTTTTACCATCAAATTAGTAATCCTTATGTTTTACAACTTCGTTCCCGTTTTTTAAAGGAACTAAGTTTATCTAAACCTTTTTGGATAATAGATATGAAAACTCGTATCAGGGTAAATGGAATTGGTACCACTAAACAATTTATAGCATTAGATACTTTCATTGCCCAAAATTATAAACCATTTAAAGAAACCGAGACCTATAAGATTTGGGTGCGGAGATAGGAAGTTTTTGGGAAGTCCACTGTCCGCTGTCGACAGTCTACTGATAAGTTATTTGTTATTGAGTTATTTTAATTCAACATTCATCAATCAACATTTTTTTATTCTTGTCTCTTGATTCTAAAAATATTGGTTCTTCCCTCCATTCAACATTCATCAATCAACATTAAACATTTTTTTTCCTCCATTAATCATTCAACATTAAATTAAATTCCTAATTCTGTTTTTTGTTTATTGATTTCATACAAGCAAATACCTGCTGCTACTGATACATTAAAAGATTCCATGCCCGGAAAAATAGGAATACTATAAAATTGGTCAATTTCTTTTTTTAATTCTGGATTTATGCCTTTGTCCTCAGAGCCTAAAATTAAACACAAAGGCTCTTCTACAGGAATTTGGTCTATTTTTAATCCTTTTTTTCCTTCTAAACCTGCAATATAAATCCCATTTAATTTAAGTTCTTTTATTGCAATTCTTAAATTAGGAACCCTACACACTGGAATATGGTTTAAAGCGCCTGCTGATGATTTAATTGCTTCGGCGGAAATGGGAGCTGCTCCACTTTGTGGTATAATGATGGCATGAGCACCTAAGCCATAAGCACTACGTGCAATTGCGCCCATATTTCTAATGTCAGTTACACTATCCAAAGCCACCATAAGTGGGATTTCTCCCTTAGCAAATATAACATCCAACATCTCTTGAATGGTATAGTTTGGAATAAGTGAAACCGTAGCAACAATACCTTGATGATTTTTGCCTGCTAATTTTTCCAATTTTATATCCGGAACAAATTGATGCGGAATGTTTCTTTCCCTTAGCAAAGGAAATATTTCCTTAAAAAAAGTTTGTTCAATACCCTGTTGTATAAAAACCTTATCTATTGATAATTCACTCAATAGCGCCTCTTTTACGGGTTGTTTACCGTAAATTAGTTGATCTTTTTTTTCTATTTCTTCTTCCATAATATAAAAAACCACGCCGAAGCGTGGTTAAATTTTTATTGCAATCCCTGTCCTTCCAAACCAGTAGGTGTTTGGCCATTTATATTGGCCTCTGCTGGTATCATGCCTGGGAATTTCTTTTTTAATAAATCTAATAATTTTTGGTCTTTATATTGTACAGCCATTTGCGTAAGCCTTTGCACATCTTCCTGTCCCGATTTCATTTCCTCTCCATATTCTCGAGAAAATGAATTATTTAAACTGAAAAACCGCATTGCATCTGAAAGGTCATCAATGTACGGATTATAAATTTTGGCTGCTAAGTCTGATTTTCCATTTCTAAAATATAAATCAATCCAAGAAACAGAATAATAGTTATAATAAACTGGTGAAATTCCATAATATGGTACATTTTCATTAGTGAATTTCTCTCTCATTCTTTCTAATACTTTTACCGATTTTTCTTTTTGTCCGTTTCTACTTAATTCATCGGCTAATCTTAAATGTACACTTTTGACATTTACTAATAATCGATTGCTATTTTCATCAACAAACATTTTTTGTTTATCCAATCCACCGTATTCAAATTTGTTCATTATATTGTTGTAGCAACTATCCAAATCCATTACGGTATAGCCTCTTTGATTTTGAGGGAAGGCAACAGGAACAAATTGATAACACATTCCTTTTTGAATTAAAAACTTATCTAATCCATTATAATATCCTGGCTCTACAGTATTTGCAAAGCAAATTGGTCTGCTCCAATCATTACCTGCTACTAAAGCTAAAACAGCTAAATCAAATTTTATAATACTTGTTTTGCCTAAGTCCCAAACAATTTCATCCACAATTCTATTATTCAAACTATCTGGTAATCCACAATATTTTATGGCGTCTGCTTTATTTACTTTTAATTTAAATTTAGTTGTAGGCAAATAATTTACCATGTCTCCATTTTGATTTGTAGCCATAAATTCTGGTTTATCGCTAAGTATAAAAGAAATTACCTTTTGTATATCCAAGTATTCATTAGGATTTACAACGGCCTGATTTTCCATGAACTGGGTAAAATCCCGTTTGTCTCCTCTATATTTGTCAACAGTAAAATCTTTAACAAACGGAAGTGGACCACTAGTATTTGCTGCTTTTTGAAGCCTTTGGATATACCAATCAACGCCTAATAAACTTAAATTAGTAACCCTAACATCGGGTCTGATACCTTCTACTTCTTGTGCATACCAAAGTGGGTAAGTGTCATTGTCGCCTTGTGTGAATAAAATGGCATTTTTTGGGCAGCTTTCAAGAAAATCTTTAGCGAAATCACGAGCCATAAATCTACCGCTTCTATTATGATCATCCCATCCTTGATTCGCCATTACAGTTGGTACAGCAATTAATCCCAATATTGTTACACCTAGAGCTGCAATAGTACCTGGTACTTTTTTCTCCTTCAAAAATTCGTAGATACCCAATACACCCATTCCAATCCAGATACAAAATATCACAAAAGAGCCGACAAGAACATAATCTCGCTCTCTAGGTTCAATTGGTGGTTGATTGGAATATACAATGAGCAAAACACCTGTCATTCCAAATAGTAAGATATTAACCAAAGCCCATTGTGGGTTTTTATTAATCAAATACCAAAGTCCAATTATGCCAAATAAAAACGGCAATAAAAAATACTTATTTCTGCCTTCTTCTCTTGTTATTGCATTGGGCAGGTTGTCCTGACTTCCTAATCTCATATTGTCTATAAGCCCGATACCACTTAACCAATTTCCATTTTTTGAGGCATTATCATAAGTCCCTTGATTGCTGTCTTGTCGTCCTGCGAAATTCCAAAAGAAATACCTAAAATACATATAACCTAATTGGTATTTGAAAAAATAGGTCCAATTGGTGCCGCCATCCGATTTACTGCTGCCTGTCCAAGACTTATATAATCTTTGATGATTCTCCTCAGATGACCACATTCTTGGAAAAAAAGATTTGTCTTCAGGTTTGTAAACTAAATCTTTCTTTTCTTTTTTAATTTCATATTTGCCTGTCTCATAATTTTTAAAATAGTCATAACCTGTCGGTTCGCTATACTTATAAGGTGATTTGTCAAATTGCGGACCCCAAAGTAATGGTCTAGAACCATATTGCTCCCTGTTTAAGTAGGAAAGCATGCTAAATGCGTCTTGCGGATCGTTCATATTAATTGGTGTATTAGCAGCTGCTCTGATAGGCACCATTGCATACGATGAAAAGCCAATAGTGATAACGAACATACATAAACCAACCAATTGTAAGTCTGCATTTTTAATTTTATTTGCATACCAAATTAAAGCACCTAGCCCGCCAATAAATAAAAGATAGAAAAATATAACGCCTGAATTAAATGGTAAGCCAAATGAATTAACAAATAAATGTTCAAAGCCACCAGCAATTTTTGTTAGCATTTGGATAATACCCACTTGAATAATAGCCAAAACAACAAAACCAACTACCAATGAAATAATAGTGCCAATTAAAGTAGGCTTGAATTTTTTTAAATAATAAATCAGTACAGCTACTGGGATAACCAATAAACTTAATAAATGCACACCTATCGAAACACCTATCATGTAGGAAATAAAAACTAACCACCTATTGGCTTGACTTTCATCGGCACACGATTCCCATTTCATTATACCCCAAAGTACCACAAACATAAAAAAAGTAGATAGTGCATACACCTCACCCTCAACAGCCGAGAACCAAAGCGTATCCATGAATGTACATGCTAATGCAGCAACTAAGCCAGCACCTAAAATAGCAATTGTTTTATCTAAAGGAATTTCTTCATTTGCTTTTACAATCAAGCGTTTGGCTAATCCTGTGGTTATCCAAAATGCAAACATAACTACGCCTGCAGTTGAAAATGCAGAAATTAAATTCATAAAATAGGCGTCTTTAGCTCCATCTGGTGTAAGCAAACTAAATAATCGGCCCAACATTAAAAATAAAGGTGCTCCAGGAGGGTGCACTACTTGTAGTTTTAAACAACCAGAAATAAATTCACCACAGTCCCATAAACTTCCAGCAGATTCAGCTGTGGAGGCATACACAAACATTGCGATAAAAAAGACAACCCAACCAAGGGCAATATCTAAAATTTTGAACTGCTTCATTTAAGCTATATTTTCCGCAAAAATAGGATTTTTTCCAATAAAAAGTTTTAAAAAAGCTTAATTAGTGTGTGGAAAAGTGATTTTGTGGAAAAGCCATTTTTTGACCAAATTTAAATTTTTTGTTATCACTTCATTTTTTTGATGCAAAATATGTTTTTTTACTTTTAAAAAATCCTATCTTTGCATCATCAATTAAAATTGGCTTATGGTGTAACTGGCAACACGTCTGATTTTGGTTCAGAAGAGTCTAGGTTCGAAACCTAGTAAGCCAACAAAAACCACGCAGAAATGCGTGGTTTTTTTATTTTAAAATCATATTATAATTTAAAAACTTTTCACGACCTTTCGCAAAAATTGCAAAACATGTCAGTGCACAAAGAATTTAAACGAATTACCACTCATGCTTTATTAGAGATGAAACAAGCGGGCGAAAAAATTGCTATGCTTACGGCTTATGATTTCTCTATGGCAAAAATTATTGATGATGCTGGGATTGATATAATTTTAGTTGGTGATTCTGCATCCAATGTAATGGCAGGCCACGAAACCACTTTACCTATTACTCTAGATCAAATGATTTATCATGCTCAATCGGTAATTAGGGCGATAAAAAGATGTTTTGTAGTTGTAGATTTACCATTTGGTTCCTATCAAGGCAATTCATTGGAGGCATTGGCAGCTTCTATTAGGATTATGAAGGAGTCGGGTGCACACGCAGTGAAATTGGAAGGCGGCAGCGAGGTGAGAGAATCGGTAGAGCGAATTTTGTCAGCAGGCATTCCTGTAATGGGACATTTGGGGTTAACGCCACAATCAATTTATAAATTTGGAACTTATACAGTAAGAGCCAAAGAAGAGGAAGAAGCTCAAAAACTAATTGCAGATGCCAAACTCTTGGAACAGTTGGGTTGTTTTGCACTCGTTTTGGAAAAAATACCTGCTGAATTGGCAAAAAAAGTAAGTGCAGCATTACATATTCCAATTATTGGAATCGGAGCAGGGCCACATGTAGATGGTCAAGTATTGGTTATGCATGACATGTTGGGCATTAATAGTGAATTTAAACCGAGGTTTTTACGTAAATATGCCGATTTGTATCCCATAATAAAAGAGGCAGTGCAGCATTACGTGGGAGATGTGAAGTCTCAAGATTTTCCAAATGATAAAGAGCAATATTAAATTTAATTTGTAAAAAAAAGGATTAGCTTATTTTCCAACCGTTAAATGATAAAAAACGTAAAATTTCTTTTTTATTTTTTGCTCCTTAATATTTTATGTTTTGGCTGTAAAAAAAAAGAAGCTACCCAAATTTCATTTTATTATTGGAATACCATTTTTAATATTGATAAAACCGAACAAAACTATTTAGATACACTTAAGGTAAAGGAAGTGTATGTTCGATTTTTTGATATTATAAAAGAAAATGGGAGGATAAAACCGAATGCTCAAATTGATTTTGGGAAAAAAACATTTTCACCCGTTATTATTCCAGTTGTTTTTATCGAGAATGCTGTTTTTAAAAATATAAGTGAAACAGAATTAAATGGATTGATTAAACACCTTGCAAAAGAAGTGCAGTTTATTTATACTAAAACTCAAAAAGGTTTACCAAAGGAAATTCAGTTTGATTGTGATTGGACGAAAACCACAGCCAAAGCCTATTTTAATTTTTTAGAAAAATTCAAAGCAAATCAACCTAATATATTGCTTTCTGCTACTATTCGACTTCATCAAATTAAGTATTTCGAACAAACAGGCGTTCCAAAAATTGATAAAGGGGTTTTGATGTATTATTCTACTGGCAATCCATTAGATTTTTCGGATAAAAATGCCATTTTGGACAACGAAATAGCAAAGAATTATATAAAAAATATCGGAAATTATCCTATAAAATTAGATATTGCTTTGCCCATTTTTAGTTGGGCAATTGTAAAAAACGAGTTTGATGAAACTAGATTGATTAGTGGCGTAAAGTCAATAGATTTAAAGGATACAGTGTTTTTTAAACCATTGGAAAAGCACTTTTTTTTAGTAAAAAAATCAAATTATTTAAATGGTCTGTATTTATATCAAGGTCAAAGAATCAAATTAGAAACAATAGAACCTGCTGATTTGATGATTGCAGTAAAAAACATAAAAAAATATTATCCAAATAAGGTAGATAAAATTATTTTTTATAATTTAGATGGTATTAATTTTGATAATATAAGTACAACAGATTTAGTTCAAATTTCAAATTCGATATAATGCGTAAAATAATTTTTTGTTTTGTAATCTTTATAATCCTTACGGGTAAGTTAATGGCTTGTTCGTGGTATGATCCTGATGAGGAATATTATAATTTGTTTGATCAACATTTGCTTGCTGATAAATCGCTAACGCCATTTTTATTGACTTATGGAAGTCAATATTACGGTCAATCCTATTATGGTGATAAAGAAGTGGAAGAAATAGATTATAATATTAAAGAATGGTCCAATTTTTTTGACAAAAAAATTGTAGATGCTGATTTGAATTATTTAGTCTATGAATCATCTAATTCGGAGTTGAGTAAAATTCTAGCTACAAATTCATTTTCAAAAGCACCAAGTGAATTGCAACATGCCGAATTTTTGATTGGTAAAGGAAGAGAATCCCTTGAATATTTGATTTTTGCAAAAAAATGCGAGCAATGGGCTATTTTAGGTCAAAATGATGATTGGTCGTACAATAGAAAAAAAATGGATAAACCCACTTTTATGGCTACTGCCAAGATTGGGAATTTGCTTTTCGATAAAACAAAAGATAAAGATTTAAAGGTAAGAATTGCTTATCAACTGGTTCGCTTATCGCATTATGCAGGATTTAATGATGATGCAGTCCGATATTTTAATACATATATGGAACCCATTGGATTAAAAAATTTGATTTATTTTTATGCTTTAGAGCAAAAAGGGGGCGCATTATTTAATCAAAATAAATTTGCAGAGGCTGCCTATACCTTTGTTAAAGTATTTGAAAATACACCAGATAGAAAAATTTCTTGCTATAATAGTTTTAGGATTTCGAGCGATTTACATTTTTCGGATGCATTGAAATTGTGTAAAACGAACGACGAAAAGGCGTCTTTGTATGCAATGCGAGGATATCAAAATTTCTCAAATGCACTTAAAGAAATGGAAAATATTTATGCTATTGCGCCTAATTCAAATAAAATGGAACTATTGGCTATTCGAGACATAAATAAAGCGGAGAGAGAATTAATGGAATTGGGTGTAAATTATGGAGAAGATCCAAAATTTCTAATTTTTAGTCCTCCCTTAAAGGCTTATATGAAAAAAATGATTCTTTTTTCAGAAAAGGTGATTTCAGAAAAAAAAGTAAAAAGACTTGACTTTTGGAATACCTATTTAGCACATTTGTATTTTTTGAATCAGCAATATGAGCAATCACAAAATGCATGTAAATCAATAGTTACAGAAGATAAAGCGATAAAGGAACAAGCAAAAAGAACTGAATTTTCTGCCTATTTGGCCAATTTGAAATTTATTAGTTCGGCAGAGGAAAGTTTGATTTTTAATCATTTTATGAATAAAATTACCGAGGATGAGCAGCAATTTATGTATGAATTATTGGGGCATAAATATTTGGAACAAAAAGATTATGCAAAAGCTTTTTTGTGCCATAATGAAGTAAATTCATTATACCCAAATCATGACCTTAAAATAATTGAAGCACTATTTGATTTTGTTGAAAAGCCTAGTAAAAATAAATTAGAAGCAAAGTTATTGGGTGATAAATTAGGTGATGAAAAGCACGCTTTAAATGTATTGAACGACCTAAAAGGCACTTATTTTCTATTTACCGAAGATTTTATTGATGCGCTTATTTATTTTAGAAAAGTACCTAGTAATTTTAAAATTTTGGATAATTATACTCGCTACAATTATAACACTGGAGTTGATGAGGTTATAGAAGGTTTTGATGGTTTCGGTAAAATTTCAGGTCGTATTTTTAGTGCTGCGGTTCGTTCTTATTTTGAGGATACAGAAGAAAATGCACTAACCGACTTAACATATAAAGAGCCTCAATTTTCATTTATAAAAGAAAAAATGAATAAACTGCAATTAGTGGAGACTATTATAAAATTGCAAGAATTGAGTATTCAAAAGGGAGAAATTGGCGCAAAAGCAAATTATTTGCTGGCAAATTATTTTTTTAATACCACAAATGCTGGATATTACCGAAATATACCTTATTACGAACCAGGAAATTACAATATCTACACTTACTATAATATTAGTCCAGAGCCATTAAAAGAAATTGAAAAATTGTATAATTTTAATGGTTTTGGTTATAGGGTTACTCCAAAATATGGATTTGAAACTCCTTTTAAATTATATATTTTGGCAGAAGAATTATCTACTAATCAAGAATTTAAAGCTAAAAGTGTTTTTATGGCTGCAAAATGTGAGGTGGAGTTATTTTTCTTAAAAGAGGAAGATACACCCTATGAATTGTCGTATTGGGGAAAACCGTCAAAATTATATAGTGATTTCAATCGACCTATGTTTGCCAAATTGTATAGTAATTATAGCAAAACAAAGTTCATTACCGAAGTAAAAACCAATTGTTCATATTATAGGTATTATTTGGCTGCAAAAAAATAGTGTTTTTTTAAGCCCTCATTTTTTGAGGTTTCTTAAATCCTAATTTTATTTGGTGTAAAATGAATTTAAAGAAAACAATATATACTGATTCATTTGGTTTTGGAGCTTCCCCGTTGCCAATTCTTTTTAGCTGATTGGTATACCAAGTAATTTCCATCAAACCCATGCTGTCAATCATTTTTATGCCGGTTTTAAGTGGTTTTACAGTATGAGTAGGATTTTTTCCTGATAATAGTTTGTTAGGCAAATCCGGTTCAATAGCCAAGCTTCGGGCGATGCCTACAAAATCAACTGCTCCAGTTGAAATAGCACTATTCATTCCATCCAAACTTCTAAATCCGCCAGTAACAGCAAGCGGCGATTTGATATTTTTTCTTGCTTTTTCTGCAAAATCCAGAAAATATGCTTCTCTTAGTATGGTACTTTCTTTTTTAGAGCTAAGTTCATTTTTTACGCCGGTCATTACAGGTGCTTCATAGGTGCCACCAGAAATTTCAATTAAATCCATTCCTGCATCAGACAGCACTTTTATGGTATCGAGTGATTCTTCTTCTGTAAATCCTCCTCGTTGAAAATCAGCAGAATTTAGTTTAATGCTTATTGGGAAATCAGCGCCAACTCTTGCCCTTATAGCCTTATATACTTCTAATACAAATCTTCTTCTATTTTCAGCATTTCCGCCCCATTTATCGGTTCTTATATTAGCATGTGGAGATAAAAACTGACTAACTAAATAACCATGTGCTCCATGAATTTGAATACCAGTAAATCCCGCTTTTTTTAGAATAAATGCAGCATTCGCAAACCTTTCAATGATATCCAATATTTCACTTTCTTCAAGCGCTCTAGGTGTTTTAAAGAATGCTTGTAAGTCTTTTCTAAAGGGAACTGCCGAAGGGGATACTGTTTCTTTATTCATCCCCTTTGGAGTTTGTTTCCCAGGATGATTTAATTGAACCCAGCAATGAGTATTGTTTTGTGTAGCTGCTTTAGCCCAAGTTTGTAATGCTTCAATATTATCTTCATTTTCTACAAAAACATTTCCGGGCTCACCGAGCGCCCTGCTGTCTACCATTATATTGCCAGTAACGCAAATCCCAATTCCACCTTTCGCCCAGGCACCATACAAGATTGCTAAATCTGGTTTTGGTGCTCCATCTCTTTTGCCCAAGGCTTCACTCATTGCTGATTTTAGAAGTCTGTTTTTTATAATTGAACCATTTGGTAGGGTAAAAGGTTGCGCTATTGTATCTTGATTTTTCATAATGAAATTTTTTTATTTTGCCTATTCAGTTTCTTCATCCATCATAATTTTGGCAACTGGACCTCGCAATATTTCAAGCAATCCATCGATGGAGTAATATACTTGTCTATTAAATTTATTGCATAAAATAATAATAGTTATGTTTTGGTTTGGGATTCTAAAAAAGGCAGTATTATATCCGTGCCACCATCCATGGTGAAATACTGCCCAAGACTTGTCTTCATATTCCAAAAGTCTGAAACCATAACCATAATTTTTGGCGCCTGGTTTTTCAAAACTTCTAGGTTTTTTTGCCTCATTCATCAGCTTAATACTGATTAATTGGTCGGTATATAATGCTTGGTCAAATTTATACATGTCGTCCAATGTGCTATAAACACCTTTGTCACCCATTACACCATCCAACATATCAGGAGATACCTCATTCCAATTGCCAACATATCCTTTAGTTTGGTTAGGCTTCAAGGTGCTATCTTTAGGGTTCAAAAAGAAGGTATTGTCCATTTTAAGTGGCTTAAAAATTTGTGTTTCTACAAATTCTTCAAAAGTTTCATGGGTAATTATTTCAATAATGGAGGCTAGAATGGCAAAATTGGTATTGCAATAGGCAAATTTTGTATCGGGCACAAATGATTTTTCTGGTATTTTAGTCATTAATAAATTAATGATGTCTTTGTTGTTTAAAATTGTATCTGTTTGCAGAATATAATCTTTTGTGAAATACATATAATTAGGCAAGCCAGAACGGTGGGAGAGTAGGTGTTTTATTTTTATATTTTTATAGGGAAAGTTAGGAATAAATTGACCAATTGTGTCTTCCAAACTTAGGTAGCCATTATCTATAAGTAAAATAGTGGCAAGTCCTGTAATCGTTTTAGAAACTGATGCAAGTTGAAAACTAGAATTAATATTTAAGCTATCTTTTGTTGAAAAATTGCTTATTCCATTGCTTTTTTTGTAAATTATTTTTCCAAAACGTGCTACTAAAACATTTGCATTTAAATTTTTAGTGGCTAAAAAAGTATCGATTTGATAGCTCAAATTAGCCACATTCATTTTGTTGGCTAATTTCTGTAAGCTATCTGTATTTTGAAAAACAGTTTGTTTGGTTTTTCTTTTGAAGGTATTTTTTTTATTTTCAGAATGCGAATTTTTGCAACTAAAAAGGGATAAAAAACAAAAGAATAAGGTGAAAATGGAAAAAGAATTACCGCATTTACTCCTCATTACTTTTCTGAATTTTTATTTCTACTATATCTTCTACAAGGAAACATCCCGGATATTGCTTTCTAATTGAATACATAAAAGTAGATGCTTCCGCTTTTGATTTAAAATCGCCAGCTCTAAGCTTAAAATTGGGTTGCTCGTAGTTGAGGTAGGTTCTAATATCTGGAAATGATTTATTGAACTTATCTCTTTCAGCACTTAATTGATCTCTTGATTGTGAAATGCCTAATTGAACCCTGTATCCTTTTATCAATAATGGCCCTTCAGGAATTATTGGTTTAGCATATAATTTGGAAAGTGATTCAATTCTTTCATCTGCCACAACAGTTACTTGTCCAACTTTTATTGAATCTATGGTTTGGCTAAAACCTTTAAAGCTGATAAGGCTTAAAAAAATAAAAATAAAGATTATTCTTTTCATTAGTTTAAATTATTTTTGTTCCCATTGAAGTACCTATTCTATCGGCACCAGCTTGGATTAAATTTTGTAATAAATTTTTGTCTTTAATGCCTCCTGAAGCTTTGATTTTAATTGTTGGAATTAACCAACTTCGCATTTTGGAAATGGTTTCCACATCAGCACCAGCAGTGGAAAATCCAGTAGATGTTTTAGCATAATCTACACCCAAATCATTGCAAATAGAGCATAGTTTTTCTATCTCCTCATCATCCAAAAGGCAAGTTTCAAATATTAATTTAAAGATTTTTCCGCTTTGGTGGCATATTTGCACTATCGACTTCACTTCCTTATTTACAGATTCCCAATCCTTGCTTTTTACAGCAGCAATATTTACAACCATATCAATGTCATCTGCTCCTTCCTCAATTGCAAGTTCAGTTTCCAGTATTTTTACTTCTGGTAGATTATATCCTAACGGGAATCCAATTACTGTACCAATACGTACATCTGATTTTATCAAAAATGCCCTAGCTTGAGCCACAAAAAAAGGTGGAATGATAACAACGGGAAAGTTATGAGATACAGCTTCTTGACAAACCCTTTCCACATCTTCCAAGATGGTATTTGGTTTCAAAACAGTTTGTTCTATATATTGTGCTAAATTTTCCATTTTTTATTCTTCTCTTCCATGACAATGTTTATATTTCTTGCCACTTCCACAAGGACAAGGGTCATTTCTGCCTGCTTTTGCTTCTACTCTTATAGGAACTTGTTTTACTTTTTCCTCTTCTGGTTGGTTTGAATTATTATTGGATCCATTACTTTCAGCAGCACTATCGTCTGGTCTGCTTTCTTTCATTCTTGAATAATCCGTTTTTTCAACGCGAGGAATAGGTGTTTTTATTTCTTGTGTTTTTCCTGGCAATTCGGCTTTAAATAAGAATGAACATATTTCTTTGTTTATTTCAGAAAGCATTGATTTAAACAATTGAAAAGCCTCCATTTTATAAACAACCAAAGGGTCTTTTTGCTCATGTACCGCCAACTGAACCGACTGTTTTAGTTCATCTAATTGTCTTAAATGTTCCTTCCAAGATTGGTCGATAAAAGTAAGAATTAAACTTTTTTCCATTGCCTTTGTAATTTCCACTCCTTGAGTTTCTATTGCTTTAGCTAAGGGAACTGTTAGATTAACCGTTTTTATGCCATTAGAGAAGGGAATAATTATATTTTCAATTTCGCCTGATTTTTCCTGATAAATATTGGTTAAAACTGGCAATGCTTCGTTTCTGATTTCTTCAGATTTTCTTATATAAAGATCATTTGCTTGGTGAAAAAGATTATTGGTAATCTCATCTACTTTACCATTAAATAATTCTTCTTCCTTTATATCAGCATCTATCGAAAAATACCTTAAACAATCTATTTTAAATTCCTCATAATTTTTGCTCTCTTTTCCTTCAATCACTAATTCTTCGCATAAATCATATACCATGTTTATCAAGTCGAAGGAAACTCTATCTCCATAAAGTGCATGTTGTCTTCTTTTATAAATAACAGAACGTTGGGCATTCATTACGTCATCATATTCGAGTAATCGCTTCCTCATGCCAAAATTATTCTCTTCTACTTTTTTCTGAGCACGCTCAATTGATTTTGTAACCATTGAGTGTTGTATTACTTCACCTTCTTTATAACCCATTTTGTCCATCCATCCTGCTAATCGGTCAGAACCAAAAATACGCATTAGGTCGTCTTCCAAAGAAGCATAAAATTGAGAAGAACCCGAATCTCCTTGACGTCCTGCACGACCTCTCAACTGCCTATCAACCCTTCTGGAGTCATGTCTTTCAGTGCCAATTATAGCCAATCCACCTTTTTCTTTTATTCCATCTCCTAATTTTATATCGGTACCTCTACCAGCCATATTTGTAGCGATAGTAACCGTACCTGGTAAACCAGCAGCAGCAACAATATCTGCTTCCTTTTGATGTTGTTTTGCATTCAATACATTGTGTTCAATTTTCCTTATTCTAAGCATTTTGCCTAATAATTCAGAAACTTCCACATTGGTAGTGCCAACTAAAACGGGTCTTCCTTCCTGTTGTAATTTTGTAATCTCTTCAATTACAGCATTGTATTTCTCTCTTTTGGTTTTATATACCAAATCTTCTCTATCATCTCTAATTAATGGTCGATTGGTTGGAATTACAACTGTATCTAACTTATAAATTTCCCAAAATTCAGCAGCTTCTGTTTCTGCAGTTCCTGTCATTCCGCACAATTTATTGTACATTCTGAAGAAATTTTGAAGTGTAATGGTTGCAAAGGTTTGAGTGGCTGACTCTACTTTTACATTTTCTTTGGCTTCTATTGCCTGATGTAATCCATCTGAATAACGGCGACCATCAAGGATACGACCAGTTTGTTCATCTACAATTTTTACTTTGCCATCCATTACAACATATTCAATATCAATTTCGAATAGAGTATAGGCTTTTAATAATTGATTTACAGAGTGTAGTCTATCCGATTTAATAGAGAAATCTCTTATAAGCTCATCTTTAAGCCTTAATTTTTCCTTTTCGTCAGTTATATTGGTTTCTATTTCTGCCATTTCGACACCCAAATCAGGCATAATGAAGAAATCTTTTTCTTCGCCAGAAAGGGTAATGAGTTCAATTCCCTTTTCAGTTAGGTCAATTTGATTACTTCTTTCTTCAATGGTGAAATAAAGTTCTGAATCCACAAAAGGCATTTCTTTTCCTTGGTCTTGTAGATAATAATTTTCTGCTTTTTGTAAAAATTGTCTGTTTCCGGCCTCGCTTAAAAACTT
Source organism: Bacteroidota bacterium (assembly GCA_016705125.1). Lineage (GTDB taxonomy): Bacteria > Bacteroidota > Bacteroidia > Chitinophagales > JADIYW01 > JADIYW01. Next base: position 163,453 of record JADIYW010000004.1, on the reverse strand, counting down.
AATGGTCATTTTGTTTTTGGGCAATGCTCTATGCGCTCTCAATAATGCCAATCCACCTTGTCCTTCTTTTGGACCTGTTTTTCCCTCAGTAATTAATTTTTTAGCTTCGTTTAATTGCTGCATTACCACTTTTTTCTGTGCTTCAACTAAACGCTGAATACGTGGTTTTAGGTCATGAAATTCATGTTCGTCGCCTTTTGGAACCGGACCACTTATAATTAAAGGAGTACGAGCATCATCGATTAAAACAGAGTCTACCTCATCGACCATAGCAAAATGGTGTAATTTCTGAACCTGCTCATCGCCAAAACGAACCATATTATCTCTTAAATAATCAAATCCGAATTCATTATTTGTTCCATAAGTAATATCTGCCAAATAGGCATTTTTTCTGCCTTCTGAGTGCGATTCATGCTTGTCGATACAATCCACAGTAAGTCCGAGGAAATTATACAATGGACCATTCCATTCGCTATCCCTTTTTGCCAAATAATCATTTACGGTTACTATATGAACGCCCATTTGTGGCAATGCATTCAAATAAGCAGGCAAGGTAGAAACCAAAGTCTTTCCTTCCCCAGTACCCATTTCCGCAATTTTACCTTTGTGTAATACAATTCCTCCAATTATTTGAACATCATAGTGAACCATATTCCATTTTACAGGCACTCCAGCGGCAAGCCAATGGTTTTGGTAAATGGCTTGATCGCCTTCAATTCTTACAAAATCTTTGGTTTTAGCTAATTTTTTATCTAAATCGGTAGCGGTAACTGAAATAATTTCTTGGGTAGAAAATCGTCTTGATGCTTCTTTTACAACTGCAAACGCTTCAGGAAGAATTTCGTTCAATATTTCTTCTATTCCTGCAATTTTTTCTTTATTGATTTTGTCTATTTTCTTATAAACTTCTTCTTTTTGATCCAATTCTTTGTTCGGATCTTCTGCTTCTAGATTAAGGGCTTCAATTTCTTTTTCAATTTCTGAAAGATATTCTTTAATTCGAGTTCTAAACTCTATAGTTTTTCCTCTTATTTGGTCGTTTGTTAAATCCTTTAATAATTCAAACTCCTTATTTACCTCATCTACTATTGGAAGTAGGTTTTTTATATCCCTTGAAGATTTATCGCCAAATATTTTTGCTAGGCCTTTTGTTATGAATTCAAACATGAATAATTTTTAATTTGTTGCAAAGTTACATAATGATTGGATAAATCTTAAAAAGGTTTACCACAATATCACTCTTATTAACAAAAAGAATTCCAAATTAATGCGAACTGCCATATTTTCTGATTATTGACAATTATTTATTCTTTTTGACCAAAAACAGATTTTGCTTCTATAAGTAAGTGCTCTTTGGCAGTTTCTAATGTTTTTATATTGACATAATTACCTTTTCCCTCGATGGCCATATTTGTCAACCTAATTTTTGCCTTATAGGTTTCTTGTCCAAAAGAGAAAATAGATAAATAAATATTGTTGTTCAACCCATTTTGTATGGTTTTTAATATTTTTTTATCTTCTTTTTCGCCATTAGTAAACATTCCATCTGTGGCTAAAATAATTCGATTATTGCCATTGGAAATATAATTCTGAACAGCAGTTTGGTAAGCTTTTTCAAGCGCATTTCCACCTTGTGAGGCTCCTCCAGCGTATATTCCGTCAATGGCAGAAATGATTTTAGCTTTATCATTTACAAAGGTAGAGGGCAATATTTCGTTGGTAATGCTAGAATAAGTAAGGATTGCTATTTTATCGGTGGGACGATATAAATTAGTCAAATATTTTATTGCATCTTTTAAAATGGGTAGTTTGTCGGGTTGATTCATTGAACTGGAAACATCGATTAGAAAAATAAGGTTATTGGTGGCAAATCCCCCAAGCGATTCTTTGTTTATGATTGGAATGCTGTCCTTTTCTACTAAAGGTTCTTTAGGTTTTATCGGTGTTTCAAGTGGTTTAATAAATTCAGTTGGAATGGTTTGTTGAATTTTTTTCATTGAAAACTCCCTTTTTCCATTATTTTTTATCAAAATAAACCCATTAATTGGGTAAAAACCATCCTTTTCTATTGTAATACTATACTCACCATTTCTTACAATAGCATTTATATTTAATTCAAAAACACCAGAATCATTAGAAATTAGGGGAAAAGTAGATTTTCCTGCAAAATTTATAATAGAAATTTTTGCGTTTGGAATAACCTGTTTAGATTCTTTGTCGATTATTTTACCCTCTAAATGAAAGTTTAAATCAGGATTTTGTTGGGCAAAAACAAAGAATGGACAATAAAGAAAAATAATTGTAAAGATTCTTTTCATAAAGCGATAGATTATATTACAAAATTAATCAAATTTGTAGCCAAATGAGTAGTTTAACAAATATTTATAAGTAATGAGTGTTAGGTTTTTTTTAGTTCTTAGCTTTTTTAGTTTTTTTTTAATGGCGAATCCTGTTTATGGACAAAAGGAAATTTATCGCCTTAGATGGGGAATGGACGTACCAATTGCCACAATCGGAATAGGAACAACTACAGCCTCCTTTTTATTGAAAAAAAATAAATCACCATTAACCGAAAGCCAGATTAATAGTTTAAGTGCTTTGTCTATCAATCGATTTGACAGAAATGCGACCAAACAATGGAATCCAAAAATCGCTAAAATAAGTGATGTGGCTATGTTGGGTGGAATGGCTATGCCGGGTTTGCTTTATATAGACAAAGATATAAGAAAAGACTATAAGTCTATTTTGCCAATGACATTGGAAATGTATTTTTTGACTTATGGCTTAACGGGCTTAACAAAAGAATTGGTGAAACGCAATAGGCCTTTTTTGTATAATAGTGATGTTCCATTAGACGAAAAAATAAGTAAAGACGCCACTTCTTCCTTTTTTAGCGGACATACATCTATGACTGCTGCGAGTTGTTTTTTTACGGCTCAGGTTTATGCCGATTATCACCCCGATAGCAAGTGGAAACCCTTAGTTTGGACTGGTGCAGCCATTGTGCCTGCGCTTACAGGAATAATGCGTTACAAAGCGGGCAAACACTATTGGACAGATATTATAACTGGTTATGCTGTAGGCGCTCTTACAGGTATTTTGGTGCCAACAATACATAGGAAAATTGGAGCGAGGTAATCGTTTTTTAAACCGCTGATTTAAACCTATAAATTAGTCTTTGGAATATGGTATAGTCTTTTGTAATTATTTCGGCCGTACCTTGCATTTCGGGTATGAAATCAAACTTTTTGTGTACATCAGATTCTAAACCATTTATTAATTGTATGCTTACCTTATGTATTTTTTCATCTTGAGAAATTGCTGAAATATGATTGACCTTTCCTTCTAAAACTCCAAATTCTTGAAAAGGAAAGCCATTAATTTTTATTTTTACTTTTTGGCCAATACTTACCTTGCTAATTTGTGCTCTCGAAATGGAAGCTTCTACAAAATATTGATCATTTTTTGGCATAATGGCAAATAATTCCTTACTAATTTCGATGTTTTTATTCAAGAAAATTTTATCCAAATACACAAGTTTTCCATCTATTGGAGCTTCAATAAAATAATTGTTTTGCCAATTGTCGATTTTTGATTTTAAAGAATTTATGCTTATTTTCAATTCATTCTCTAATCTTAATCTTTCAGACTCATTGCCTCCCGATAATTCTATTAGTTGTCTTTTTAATTCTAGAATACTCATATTTGTTTGATTTCTAGTTTTATAAGCATCTTTTAAAGCCAATTTATTTCTGTTTAGAATATTTTCTTTTTCAATTATTTCAAATTTTGAATAATTGCCTGTTTTATATAATTCTTTTTCAATTCTAAATTTTTCTTCAGCTTTAGCCAAATCTATTTCATTTATAGCTATCTGGCTATTTGTTAATTGCAGTGATTCAGTTAAATTTGTTAGTTGCTGCGAAATATTATTTTTTACATTACCATTATTATTGGTAGCAAGATAATCGCAATAAGCATTGTATGATGCATATATTTGATTGAAGAAATCTTGCATTTCACCAAACGATGGGTAATTATTACTTAATTTTACAAAATGATGATTGCTTACATCTTTGTCTATTTTATCAACCAATAGATGGAGTTCGTTGATTTGTGCGGCAGAAGTTGTGCTTTTTATTTGGGCTATAAGTTCGCCTTTTTTTACAAATTCATTTTCCTTTTTGTTTAAAATAATAATTTCACCCGATGATTTTGAAACTACTTTTACATAAGGTGTTTTGGAGGTTACCACACATTCACCAGGTACAATTTCTGGATATTTTATTACAAATGATAAGATGATAAGTAAAATTAGAAATAATGAAATGATATAAATACCACTTGTAGCCATTTTGCTTGGCTCTTTAGAAAAAATTTCATCAAATTCTGGTGTGGTTGTATTCATTTTAACTTCCTAATTCTAATTGATTTTTAACCAAATTATAGTAAAATCCTCTTGAGTTTACTAATTCCTGATGCTTGCCTTTTTCTACTATTTTTCCTTTGTCAATTACAATTATTTGATCTGCATTACTTACTGTGCTGAGTCGATGTGCAACTACGACTACCGTTTTTCCAGTAAAAAACCTATTCATGTTTTCGACAATTTCTTTTTCATTATTTGCATCAAGGGCATTAGTAGCTTCATCCAAAAAAATATAATCAGGGTTTTTGTAAATTGCGCGTGCGATAAGCATTCGTTGTTTTTGTCCCTGACTTAGTCCATTTCCTTCATCTCCAATTTTAGTTTTAAAATTATAAGGCAGTGAAACAATATAATCATAAATATTAGCTGTCTTACAAGCAATCTCTAGTTTTATCATATTTATTTTGTCGTCACCCAAAGCAATATTTTTTTCGATTGTATCTGAAAAAATATATCCATCCTGTAAAACTGCTCCTATATTTGTTCGCCAAGCTTTATTGTTCAATCGACCAAAATCAATACCTCCAACGGTAATTAACCCGTTTTCAATTTCGTAAAATTTTAGCAATAGTTTCAATAATGTTGTTTTCCCACTTCCACTTGTTCCTACAATTGCCGTAACTTTATTTTCTGGTATTGTAATCGAAATGTCATCTAATACTGGACTTGTGTTTGGGTCGCCATATCTGAAAGTTACATTTTTTATTTCTATGGTTTTTGAAAAAGGCATTTGATTAATCGTGTCTGCCATATCTTGTTCATTTGGAATGCTGTGTATTTCATTTATACGCTCCAAACTGAGTTTGGCTTCTTGTGAAGATTGAATAAATCCGATTAATGCATTTAAAGGTGCATTTAACTGTCCGATTACATATTGAATCGACATCATCATCCCGAGTGTAATTTCGCCTTCAATCACACTTTTTGCAGCCAAGGTGGTAAGAATAATGTTCTTGAATTGATTTAAAAATTGTGACCCAATATTTTGGATTTGGTCGAGTTTCATTCTTGAAACATTTATTTTAAAAAGTTTGGCCTGTATTTTTTCCCATTCCCATCTTTTCAATTGTTCGGCTTGATTTAATTTTAGTTCATGAACTCCTGAAATTATTTGAAGCATTGAATTTTGGTTTTGACTATTTGCGGTAAAACTTTTATAATTAAATTCCTGTCTTTTTTTCTGAAAAATCATTATCCAGCCTACATAAACGATACTTAAGATAAGGAAAATTAAAAAAATGAACTTATTTATTACAATTAAAAAAATGCTAAACACAAAAAAGTTGAATAGTAAGAAGATGGTGTTTAAGGATTGACCAGTTAAAAAACTTTCAATTGTATGGTGGTCATTTATTCGCTGTAAGATATCACCCACTGTTCTTTTATCAAAAAAGGAAACGGGGAGATGTAATAATTTAGAAACGAATTCTAATAGAATACTAACATTTACTCTGCTACTAATATATAATAATAGCCACGACCGCACAACTTCTACCGTGAGTTGACCAAAAAATAGAAGCGTTTGACCAATTAAAATAAGGTAAACGAATTGAAGGTTTTTATTCTGAATGCCTATATCTACGATTCCTTGGTTGAGAAATGGCGTCAGAAATTGTAAAATACTTACAATAAACAAACCTAGGAAAAGTTGAAAGATTAATTTTTTGTATTTAGTAAGATATCCAAGAAGAAATCGAAAGGAATTTCTTTTTACCGTTGTTTCCTCTTCATCTTCTGTTTTAAAAGCAGAAGTGGTTTCGAAAAGCAATGCAATTCCTTCATTATTTTCGTTTATCCATCTTTTGCAAAAATCTTCATAATTGAGCGTTATTATTCCATGACCTGGATCAGCTATAATAAATTCATTTTTAGTAACATCCTTTTTATGGTTTTTTATATCATGAACGACTACAAAATGATTTTGGTCCCAATGAAGAATGGCTGGCAATGAAGCATCTTCGGATAATTGAAGAGGGCTTATTTTTACTGCAAGGGTTTGAAAACCTAAAGATTCCGCTGCATAGCTAATGCCAGATAGACTTACCCCAGTTTTTGAAAGAAAACACCTTTCCCTCAATATTTCTGGATCAACTTCCTTTCCAAATTCTTTGGCGACCATACGCAAACACGTAGGACCGCAGTCCATAGCATCTTTTTGTCGGTAAAAGGAGAATTTTTCCATTATTTATTTTTTTTGGGTATTTGCTTTCCAAAGATAGTATTTATTTAAGAAATCGTAAATTACCATCTCGTTTTTACGCTGTTTGGACCTAAATAACCTGTTTATCGACATGTGGATATAACTAGATAGAATATAATCAAAAGGCACTTCTTTGTTTTTTTCAACCTCTTCTTTGATTTTTGTACAAAGGTCAATTCTTAAATTTTTTGCATTATTTATTTCGTCAAATATTATTTGCCAATCTTCAACCTCATTACTGTTTTCCATAAACCCTAAAATAAGCTCTTTGTTATCTCGGTATTTCTTATTTATTTCTTCCTTAGTAAATTTGCTTCCTCCAAACTCAGTTAAAAATCCAGCTGCATTTTTTGCTGTAAATTTAATTTTTTCATCTAAAGCCATGTTGAAGCTATCAAAGATGGCATCTGTATTTTTTAAAGCAAATAACCAGCGATATAATTCCCCTTCATCTCCTTCAATTAAATCAATAAAATTTAAAATATTTTGACTGTCTAAAAAGAAAAAAGTTTCAGAAAGTGCCATTGTCGATTTGCCATATCGTTCAATTTCTCTATCATAAGTATCTAGTTGAATTTTATGGATTAAACCATCATCTATATATTTTTTTGTTGCATTAAATAGTTGATTACTAATTTTTGTTATGGCCTCTTCATTAGCAATCTCAAATCGAATTCTAAGATGTAATCCTTGGTTATCGGAGTACCTAATAAAAAACCATTTTTTGATTAGGTATGAAGCTTGCAGCGATTCTGTAATACTTTTCAATTCTTCACTCAAGAAATTATCGGCAATTTTGGCACCACAATAAATTTTATAATAAAGCCAATCAGAACCTACCACAAATTGCCTTTCAGGAATATCTTCGTTAATTTGAGTCGCAATTTGTTCCAAATTGTTGGGCTTTTTTTCTTTTATATAGGAAGCAATTATTTGATGGCAATAATTTCCATTTGCAGATTTTACAATGTCTGAGGACTCATTCATAATAAATTCTTTTAAAGTAAAAGAATCCCTATTTTTTATTTCATCCAAGTACACTTTTAAGCTAAGTTGGTCATCAAAATTGAAATAAAGTAAATTGTCTCCATCAGCCAATAAAACTTTTGTTGGAATTTTATATTTTTTACGAAAATCAGAAAAAAGAGAGACTGCCTCTTCAAAATTGTTTTTTGAATTAGATTCTATAATTTCAATAAAGTGTTTTTTCGATAGATTCCAAGTAGCTAAAGAAAGAATTATATTTTTAAATTCTATACGTGGAATGTAAGTGAAAATGTTTCCACAATTGCCCAAATCAAATCCAAAATAGCTTTTTTTGTTATGGGTCTGCAATTTGCATAAAAAGGAATAAATATTAAGTGTCGACATCGAATAATTGTGCGCATTCGAAAGTCGAGGAATGATTATTTTGTTTAATCTTTTTGACCTTAAAATTACCTGCCCGTCTTTTACTGAAACCATCAAATCGTTTATATCAATTGCATTTTCGTTTTTGCAAGTTGCCTTTGCTAAATAAGGAATTTGATGTGTATGAAGTGCTGGTCGCATCAATATATTTCCTACTCTAGATTCTGGCAAATGTACTATATCTGCAAATATTTTATCGGGTTCGTCTGCTTCTTCTGCTTTTGCAATTAATTGTATATTTTCAAAAATGTCTTTGTTAATATGGGCAAATCTGCCTTGCAAATCTATAGCACTGTTATTTCCACCTGCATTTTCTAATTCTATTTTTATCTGTTCATTTTCTTTTATCAATGAAAACATAACTGCAAAGCTAGGCACAGTATCAATATTTTCATTTTTTTTGAAATACTTTGCTACATCTTTTTCATCTAATTTTATGATGGTTTCATCTTCAAAAATAGCTCTTTGGATAAGGTGATTTAAATAGTTGTCTTTTTTCGTCCATCTAAATTCCATTGTGCCGCTATTATTTCTAAAAACGGGAATATCATCTACCAGAGGCGAGGTGGTATCTTCGGTATTTTCTGAGGCGCTATAAACACCAGTTTCATTATCTAGTGCAATAGTTAGAGGGATTTCGGCTTCTTCATGACGCTCTGAAAATTTCTCAATAAAAGTTTCAAGGGAATTGAATTTAATGGTATTGAAATAATTCAAAAATTCCATGCATTTTTCAATATCATTTAAAATATTTTGATTAAAAGAATTTTGAATAGTTGTGTTTGAATAGTCTAATTGAAATAACTTACCTCTATCTATTCCAATGTCTAGGGTTTCTATTTTTTTTATTAATGTTTCATAAATTTCAGTATCAATCCCTATTTGGGTTTTGTTTATATCGTTTATGGTTTGCTGAATATCTATTAATGTTTCACATATCTCGCTTGCAACTGGAATTTTGGAAATGATTTCTATGATATTAACTAAAAAATCACCCGTCAAAACAGTTGGTTCTAATTCACTAATTAATAATTGATTTAAAATTAATTCAACTATAAACTCGTGTGCATCCTCTCTTGATATTTCATTATCAATAATACAATTTGTTAGTTCATCTATGCTCGCACCATTACTAGCTGCAAGTTTAAATATTTTTTCAAGGTATTCATTTTTTGGTACGGCTGATAAAAAATGATTTCTTGAGCTGTCTTTGTATTTATATTCAATGTATCTATAGCTTTCCTGTAATGAATATATGCTTGAATTAGGAAAAAATTTCAGCGATTTACGAATTTCAGTATCTTTTTCTAGAGATTGGGAAAGGGCACAAAGAAAATTCATGTCCAATCTAATATTCTTAATAAATAATTTAGGTTCTTCTAAATTTATATTGGTTTCATTATCAATTTTTAATGTTCCACATGTTGCAAAAAGTCCATAAGGTGTAGGTCTTGTGCACATTCTGCAATAAAATTTGTATATGGATTCTGTTATTTTTTTTAGTTTTTTTTTGTCGGTGATTTCGTCGTATCTTTTTATATCATTATAAAGTGCCGGACTAGAGATGTAAAGTGCTTCCAAAAATGATTTGTCCTTCATTAAAAGAGAAAGATCCTGCAACTTTTCTAGTTGACTTAATGAGTTGGTTGGTGTTCTTAAAATTAGTGTTTCTAAGCGATGGTAGTTTTTCATAGTTTCTATTGTTTTTTGAATTAATCTAGCAACATAAATGTATTCCAAGATTGTGATTCAGGAAATTTTCTTGCAATCAAGTATAGACCAAAGCCTGTAAGTCCATCCATTACAGAGAAATTTGGTGTGAATTCATTTAATTGAGGATCGAAAAATATTTCTCCATTTTCATAATTGCTGATTGCGTTTCTTTCCCATAATTCAGCGGTTTCTTTGTATTTTTTATTTCCAGTTTCTTCAAATATTCTTTGGTAAATATATGCGTTTCCTGCGGATCCATGGCAAAGGCAAATTAGTTTTGTTTTTTGCAATAAATGTTGGGATTGCTCCAATTTTATAGTGTGTTCTATTGTTTCTTCTGCAATTCCTATTATTGATTCGTCATTTAGGTATTTTCCCGTTTTTAAAAGTGCCCATCCTAATGATAAGTCGCTATAACACCATGCAAGCCTACATCTATAATTGTTTTCTTTTTCAAAGTAAATATTTTCTAGAAAAAGTTCTTCTTTTTCGTTTACATTGGGATTTTTGTAATTAAAAATGATGTTTAATAAATCGTAGATTAAAGATTTTATATAGTCATTTGGAATTGTATTTTGTAATTTACTAAGCACAAGTATAATGGAAGGAAGTCCATGTGCAAGTCCATTATTATAATTTAAAGTTTTGTCAAATATTGTTTCTCCATATTTGTCAAGTTTCATTTCATATTCACTTTTTATGGTGTGCAATGAAATTTTTTGGGTAATTATTATTTCAATTATTTTTTCTAAATGTGGGCTAATTAGTTTAGGGATTCTTTTGTTAGCAGATAATAAAATGTTTAAGATTCCAATTGCACCACCAAAAAAGTCAAAATTATTATCTTTTATATAATTTACACAGCCAACGGATAAAATCTCATAAATGTCAATTAAGAATTCCTCTTCATCAAAATAAGCGTTTTCATTATTGATTGAGTTTAATAAAACGGTTAATCCAGCTAAACCATAATTCAGATTTGGTGGCAAATCTTCCTTTTCTTGAATTAGTGCTAATATTTTTTCAATTAATTGATTTTCAATCTCATAATGATTTTTAGAGATATGTTTTTCATATAGTAAATTAAACCAAGATAAGCCTATTTCACCATATCCAAATGATTCAAATTGTTTAAATTTGAAAACATTAGGTTGGTTGATTTGCTGATATATTTCTTTTATTATTTTGGTTTGGTCTCTCATATAAGTTTTTAATAGAAGAGGTATTTAAAAAAATACCTCTTCTAAAGTGGAAATAGAATTTAATTAAAATCGAAGTTTATGTGGGTGTCTCCAATACAAGCAGGGATACAAATTGTCCCTTGGCAAGATCTTGTTTCGCAATTTCCATTTTTTGATTTACATAAAATCATCGAAGGTCTTTCTTGCGAACCACCAGCTCCAATTACTTCTCCTCCGCCTTTTATATTATTCATTTGATTTGCACTAAGGTTCGATATCCTTTCTTTACTCAGATTTAGTTTTCCATTGAATTTTACTTTTTTCATTTCTTGCAATTTTGTTTATTAATTAAAAATTTGTTGTTTTATAAATTTATGTCAATGATCATCTCCAATTTTTTGCTAATTCATTAAATTATAAGAATTTTTTACTTTTCTTTATAATCTAATTAATCAGGTACCTAAAACCTCGACTAATGGGTTTAAAAAGAAATATTTACACCAACATTTACTTTAGATTCAGTTCCACAAACATAGGAACAAATACCGCCAGTACAAGTATTAGTCTCGCAATGAAAAACCTTTGAGTTACATATTATCCATGATTGCCTTTCTTGGTCATCACCGCCTCCAATTGCACCAGGTTCACCACCTCTAATTTTGTCCATTTGGTTAGCACTAAGGTTTGAGATGCGCTCCTTACTTAGATTTAATTTGCCATTAAATTTTATTTTTTTCATAATTTTTTTTTTGTTAAGTAAATTTAGAGATACTTTTTTTTAAAAAAAATTACAAATTTTAATGATTGTCAAGTTTTTTAGTTCATTAACATAAATGTATTCCATGATTGTGATTCAGGAAATTCTTCAGCTATAAGAAATAATCCATAACCTAATAAACCATCCATTATAGTGTGGTTGGTAATATATTTATTTAGTTTGTATTCAAAATGAATTTCACCTTTTTCGTAATTTTGTGCTGCAAACAATGCCCATTTTTTGGATGCTTCATCGAATATGGGATTCTTAGTTTCTTCATAAATCCTTTTATAAATATATGCATTTCCGGCCGAGCCATGACACAGGCAAATTAAGTGTGTATTTGAGGCAAGCTTGTTTGTTTTTTCAATTATTAAGGAGTGTTCTAAAGTCTCATTTCCCAGATTAATTAGTTCTACATCATCTAAGTTTTTGCCTGCTTTTAATAAAGCCCAACCTAAAGTTAGGTCGCTGTAACACCATGCAAGTCTTGCCTTGTATTCGTTTGGTTTATTTAGGTATATTCTTTCCAAGAATATTTGCTCATTGTCTTTTATAATTGGATTTTTGTGTTTTTTAATAAGTGAAATTGTATCGTAGATTAGTGATTTTAAATAATTATTGGGATTTATTTTATTTAACTTACTTAATACCAAAATTATAGCTGGCAATCCATGTGCAAGTCCATTGTTGTAATGTGGACAATTTACAGTTATTGGATTTCCGTCTTCGTCTTCTTCAAAATCTAATTCAGTAATAAAGGAAATGATATTTATTTTTTCATTTTCAAATGATTGTACTATTTTCTCTATTTTTGGTTTAATTAAATGAGGAATTCTATAATAGGCATTTTCAAGAACTGAAATTACCCCCATTGAACCTGCATAAAAATCGAAGTTTTTTTCTTTTATATATTCAATACAACCTTCAGTTAACGCCTCATAAATATCTTCTAAGAAATCGTCTTCATCAAATACAGTACTTTCATAGTTTACGATATTCATTAATTCAGTTAGTCCTGCAATTCCATAATTCAATGACAGACTAATTTCAGGGTGTGATTGAATCATATTTTCAATTTCGTCCACCAATTTAAATTCGGATTCCTTGGAATCATTTTCTACATATTTTTGGTACAAGTGATTGAAAATTGATAAGCCAATTGAACCATATCCAAAAGAACTGATGTATTCAAAATCGTATTCTTCAGTTTGATTTACTGTTTCAAAAATTTGTTTAAGTATATTTTTATTCATTTTTTTGGTTAAATATAACAAAGAGAAAATTGCAAAATGCAATTTTCTCTTTGTTCATTAATGATTTTGTTTTAATCTTTTTGACAATTTCTGTAAATTGTTTGATCACAACTCATGTAAACTGAATCACATGTAGTGCCCCATCCTCTATCGGAAGGACAATTGGCCAAAGTAATTCCTTTAACTCCTCCCTGTACATTTAATTTTTCCAATTTTGAAATTGTTTCTTTCGTAAAAGACAATTTCATATTTTTCTTTTTCATACTTTCCAATTTAAATTTTTCAAATTAATTTTCTAAATCTCCACCTTCATTTATACAAATGGATTGGCAAAATCGTTTGTTGGTATCGCAGTCCATATCATATCTATTTCTAGTTTTTTTGGCTCCTCCAATTACATTCTCTTTTTTTAAATTTGTTATAATTTCTTTCGACAATAACAATTTTTGATTTTTTTTTTTCATTATTTAGATTTTTGTTAAATAAATTTTACATAATACTGTCAGGTTCAACAATTGGACTATTGCAATTTCCATTTACAGATTTTGGACATCCACAAGAGGTTACAAAGCAGGTTTCTCCACATGATTTTTGATTTTTGTAGGAATACCCATTTGCGCCACCAGACACTTTTGAGCTTTCTAGGTTGGAAATGGTTTCTTTTCCAAGCACTAATTTTTGATTTTTCTTTTTCATAACTAATTTTTTTATTTTGCCTACTCTATAATAAATGCTTTTCGGCTACCTCATTATTTTTTTAATATTTAATTCCATTGATTTGTAAGTGGATTAAAGTTACATTCTTCCAATTTATAATGTTTTCGATTTTTTTTAATTATTTCGACATTACTTACACAGCTAAATCGAAATTGACATTGATTACATTTTTCAATTTTGGTATTATTTGTATTCCAATCTTTTTTAAATTCTGTTAGATTTATTACATTTGAAATTAAAGTATCGTTGATGTTTCCAAATGTTGACTTATGGGTTAAATAATTTTTTATATTCCCAAATGAATCAATTGAAATTTTTCTATTTAATCCAATGTTATGTTTTTGAGCTTCTGCAAAGGTATCTATATTAAATGCAAATCTGTCCAAGGAATATTGTTCTTTTGAAGTACTAGAAAGGCTTTTTTTTGTAAGAAAAAAAACATCTTTATAGTAATTTTCTTTATATTCGATTACTTTTTCTTCTAACGCATTGTATTGTATTATTTTTGTAATTCTTGGATCAAAATTTCTCCATTTTATAAGTTTTTCAAATGGTGTATCTGCGTTAAAAGGTAGAAATATCTCAATATACTTAATTCTAGATCCAACAACACATTCAAATTCTGCGAGTAAAGCATCTAGGTCAATTGTGGTTAAAATTCTTATTTGAATGCCTTCACAGCCCAAATCGTTTAACTGAGTTAATGTGTTGCTTATGGAGTAATTTTCAAGATTTTCGATTTCGATTACGGCATTTCTGATTTTGTACGGGCTTTGCCATTTTAAATTTAAGTCTGGAAATTCTTCGGGAGTATCGGTATAAAAGCCTAAGTTTTTCTCTGCAAATAAGTTGAAATAGGCATCTATACCTTTATCTAGTTTCCCATTGTAAGCATCTTTTAATTGCTCAATATTTTTGGTTTTATTTGATTTTAGAATTTCAAATAATAAGTTGGGAATTGGAAATATTTGTCCATATTCAATGTCGCATATTAATGATTCGCTTTGTCCCTTTACTGGGATACAAGTGGAGAATAATTTGAAGTATTGACTCGACATTTGTTTCACTTAAAAGATATTGGAAATGGGTTTTGAAATTACGCCAACAAGGTATCCATTGTCGTTATGAAATTGGCTTTCGCTCATTATATTTCTTACTCTAATTAATGGTGGACTTTGGGTAAGCGAATAGTTTATTGGAAAATATTTTTCCAATTTTTTTGATAATAATTTCGTTTTATTAATGGTCTTAGTGTTATTCATGTGATAAGTATTTAGCTATTTTTTCTTCAAGGTGGTAGTTGCAGGGTCGGCTTACCATTCCAAACTGACCACTCGGATTTACTTCAAGAAATACAATTTTATTGTCCTTGGTTTTTATTAAATCAATAGAGCCTTCCTTTAATTGCAATCTGGTCATTAATTTTTTGAGTTGCCGCTCTATCTCTTTAGGTAATTGGTAAGGTATATTTCTGTTTCTATTTACGGTGTCATATACTCTAAAGTCAGTGGCAGTTTGTGCCGATTGTTGTGAAAATATTGCCATCGAGTAGCATTTTCCATTAATATAATAGGTTCTTATCTCAAATTCTTTTTTTATTTCTTGTTGCAAAAGAGATGGGAATATTTCATCATCCAACTCAGTGGTTTTTTTCTTAGAAATATTTTGTGTGTAAAATGCGTGCTTGTTACTTTTTTTATCTACGATGAAAGTTGCTTCAGAAATTGCTTTTGTAATGATGCTTTTTTCTGATTGTAAGAATTCAATTATAGCTGTTTTTCTGTTAGTAATTAGCGTTTTAGGGATGTTTAGTCCAATACTTTGAGCTATATCTAGTACCCGTAGCTTATTTAGCCTACTTCCTTTTTCTGACCCAAGTATAGCGACTGCATTTTTATTAATCTTCTCGAAAGTGTATTCAAATAATATTTTTAATTCACTTCTTAAATTCTCCCCGAATTGATATATTAAGCTTTGATCTATTTTATTAGTCGGGAATGGAGCAGCTAAAACACCTCTTCTGCGATACCATATACTTATTTTTTTTGTTAGGTTGCCAAGTGAATTATTTTTATTGTTTTCAATTTTTACAGTGCCAAAATGATGAAAAAATTCGGAGTAACTATTAATTCTTATTGTTTTTTGATCATAATAATATAACCAATCAATTACTAAGTTGGTAGATGTATCGTGGGGTTGAGAGAAAATAAAAATCATTTTAAAAGGTTTTATTCAAGGCAAATGGCAAACCCATTCACCTTGAATTTTAAGAAAATTTTGATTCTATTCATATTGGTCGCAATCATTGGAATCGGTATGTATTCTAATTGTCCATCTTCCTGCATCAATTTGAATGCCACTAGAATCGTCGGCAAAAGCAGCATTTCCACTGTAAGACATTCCACCAGTAATTTTGCTCATCTCTGTTTTACTTACCAATTTGAAATCTTTAAATGATTCCAATAGTTCATCTTGGTTAGAATTCATTTCAATTTTTTGATTTTTCTTTTTCATATCTTATTTTTTTATTTTGCCTACTCTATATATGCTTTTCGGCTACCTCATTTTTTTTCATACAACCTTTTTATCTTGTATCAAGGGATGTCCAATCTACTTCACAGATTCGGTCACATGTACCACAAACGCTTATTAATTTTGACTTTTGGTTGTTTTTAGCGCCACCTCTAATCGAAGCTTGTGAAACATTAGAGATTGTTTCTTTCGACAATAGCAATTTTTGATTTTTCTTTTTCATAACTAATTTTTTTATTTTGCCTACTCTATAATTAATGCTTTTCGGCTACCTCATTTTGATGGTTAAATACAAAAATACTTTTAGATGCTTAAATTAAAAGGTGCAAAAATTCGATAAAATCGTATAAAAAAGATTACTTTCTTTTTGGATTTTTATTGGATTGCCTTTTTGTTTTGAATTCTTTTGTAGTAATTTATAATTCTAAAAATGCGAACTATAAATAGGCAAAAAAAATCAATTTAAAAATTTGAAAAAAAAGGGGTATATCTTACTCAAACCAAAAAAATCAAATTATTTATTCGCATTTTAGTTGAAAGCAAATTATAGTTTTTATTTATCTATCCTAAAAAGAATCTTTTTTTTATCCTATTTTCGAACCATTAGCATCAACTTGACAGTTATTAAACCTCGAAGGACAACAAGCACCAGATAGATTACAAGATCTTGCACAAGTTGGGTTACATGATTCATGACCACTTATTGCCCCTCCAGTTATTTTAGCTGACAATAAATTGGAAATTTTCTCTTTTTGTAAAACTAATTTTTGGTTTTTCTTTTTCATTTTTATTCAGTTTTTTTATTTAAAATTTGTGGTTTAGGTTTTCAAGGTTTTTTTATCCTTCCAAAGGACTAGCAGCAGCACAACATTTGCCATTAGAATTTACTGATTTTGGGCATCCACAAGATGTTACAAAACATGTCTTTCCAACTGATTGTTGACCACCAATAATGTTTTCTTGGTTAAGGTTAGAAATGATTTCTTTCCCTAGTGATAATTTCTGTGTTCTCTTTTTCATGATTTATTTTTTTTATGTTTGCCTACTCTTTAAATGCTTTTCGGCTTCCGCATTTGTTTGTTCGTTAATTCAAAGTTAAATTAAGGTTTATTAATTTGTAAATACATTTTTTGCTAATTGTCAATAAAAAATAGAAAAAGTAAGTTGTTTAAATTTATATAAATAATTGAAAAATAATAAAATAAATAGAATATATTGGAAATGTTATGTCAATAAATATTTTACTTTTTTTGTAATAAAAAATATTTTCAATCTTGGTTTATATTAATTTTATTATAAAAATCTAGTATTTAGAATCAAAAAAAAATTTACTTGATGATGAAGTTTTTAAACGTATTTTATTCAATTATTTCGTTATCAAAAGTGCCAGTAGTACCTAGTGTTCCCGAACTATTTGTCAATTCAATTACTTCATTGTCATAAGTGCCAGTGGTGCCCAAAGTTCCGGCTGAGCCTCCAAATATTAAATCTAATTCTGTAATTTTATTTGAAACTAGGTTTGTAATTTTCTTTCTAACTATTTGATTTTTCATAATTTAATTTTTAAAATGTTTTTTTTAATAAATAAAATTAAACAAGGTTATTGAGAATAGGAGTTACAAATTTTTATAATTGTCAATTTATTTGAGAATAAAATTTTCTGGGTTCTACAATTGTTTTTATTGTTTTTTTTTAAAAATACAGAGATTGAAACTTTAAAATAATTCTTAGAGATTTTAAAAAGTAAACCTATTTAGTTTCTTAATTTATTTAATTTTTATGCGCCACCAAAATTCTGTTGCCTGAAAAGTTGTATTCTTCATTTTTTGGAAAAATGGAAGCAAATTGAAGACTGAATGTTTCGTTTTCGGTTCTTAGTTTATAATTAGTATCCATTTTGCTAAATACTAAAATACCATTTGTCGATAAGCTATTTTTTAGCAAAAAAAGAAAAGATTCACTCATAAAAATGGATGGTGTTATTTCGTGAATAAAAACATCGAAAAGAATTAAATCAAATGTTTTTTCGTTTTGCCCCATAAATTGAAAAGCATCCTGGTTTGTCCAAGTGGTTTTTTTAAGCAAATCAGATTCTAGGTATTGTTTGGCAGCTTTTATAATTATTTCATCATTATCAACCGCTATAATATTTTCTACATTAGTATTCGTTTCAAGTAATTGAATTATGCTGCCCAAGCCTGCGCCTAGTATTAATACATTTTTTATAGGTAATTTTTCTATTTTTATTTTTTTGAAGGCATACTTAAAAGAGCTATAATTTTTTCCAAAAGAATATATCACCTTTTCGGTGCTCAATTTTAGTTCTCCCTTATGGAGTGAAATTGTCAAAGTTCCACTTTGCTGACTTTCAACTTTTTGTAAAACAATTTCGAAAAAAAAGCTTAAATAGTATTTTACCTTTTTCATAAGGCAATAAAGATAAATATTTATTTAAGAACCAAAATATTAAGATGCATGCATTGAAATCTTAACAATAAGGAAATATTGTTTTTTAATTTGCCAAATAGATTTAATGTTAGATTTATATCAAACTTTTTTTTCATTATGAAACAAGCAGAAATTAAATCCAAAAAATCAACTGAGTATCCATTAGCAACCTATTTTGGATACTATAATCAGTTGCTAGATACAAAAATGGGTAAGGCATTGAATTTGCGAAAAATATCAGAAATGTTTGTTTACCAAGGCACAAAAAACGGGATAAAATTAGCTACTGCGGCCTCAAGGGTTTTCAAAGGCAATGGTAAAGAAAATCCTGAAAGATTATCGAATAAATCAAAAAGTGATTTGTTTGATTTGAATTATAATGATGAACAAATTATGATTCAGGAAACCCTGCAGCAATTTGCCATAAAAATGCGAAACGCTGCAGAAAAGATTGACGATAAATTTGAAATTGATAAGGCTTTATGGCAAGAATTTAATGAATTGCAATTGGCGTATATGCAAATTCCCGAATCATTTGGTGGCATGATGAAAGAAAAATCTACGGTTACACAAATGATGATGGTGGAGACTTTAGCTCATGGTGATTTGGGTCAGGCACTTGCATTTTTTACGCCTCATAGTGTTTTAAATGCTATCGTAAAATGGGGTTCAACTGCTCAACAACAGGATTTGATTCCGGCTTTTCTACTTGAAAATCCAGAAATAGCAACTATAGCTATAAATGAACCTAGTGTTTTGTTTTCACCTTACGAATTGAATACAAAAGCGGTAAAAAGGGGAAATGAATTTAGTTTAACTGGGCTTAAAAATATGGTTCCACTTGGTACATCGGCAGCTTATTTTCTAATAGCTGCTCAAACCGAGGACAATGGTATTCAGATTTTTATTGTAGATAAAAATAGTAAAGGATTATCCGTTTCTATTGAACGTGGTATGGGGTTAAACGCAGCGGGATTGTGTGCTGTAGAATTAAAGGATGTAATCGTAGATGGGTCAGCCGTTTTAGGTGGTTCGGAAGGAATAAATTATCCTGAATTTGTCAATTATTGCAAATTGGGTTGGTGTGCACTTGCGGTTGGTTGTTGTCAGGCGATTTTGGACTATGTAATCCCTTATGCCAATGATCGATATGCATTTGGTGAGCCTATCAGCAATCGACAAGCTGTAGCTTTTATGATAGCAGACATAAAAATTGAACTTGAAAGCATGCGAATGCTCACCCAGCGTGCTACTGCAAAAGCAGAACAAGGGCTTGATTTTGCTAGAGAGGTTTATTTAGCTCATATTATGTGTAGCGAAAAGGGAATGCAAATTGGTAGTAATGGTGTTCAGCTTTTAGGAGGACATGGATTTATCCGAGACTTTCCTGTTGAAAGGTGGTATCGAGATTTGAGAGCAGTTGCAATAGCGGCAAACGGATTACATTTATAATCTTTAAAAAAACTAATTATGAATTTAGAAGTTCCAAGTAAGTTTAAGAACATACAAAATTTTGCCTTAATGGCAGCAAAGACCATATTTAGACCCGTTTCAAGGAAATATGATGTAGAAGAACATACCTATCCCATAGAGCTTGATTTATTAGCTGCTGGCTTAAATGGTATGAACGAGGGTTCGGATGGATCGGTAGGCGGTGCAGCAACCAAAAAAGAGAAAATAGATGATGGCAGTGTGAAGAATGGTGGAAATATGGCAAATTGTATCAATATCCAAGCCATGTGCTATGGTGATGTGGGATTGCTTTTGTCCATCCCAGGTCAGGGGCTTGGAAATGCGGCTATTAGCGCAGTAGCCAATCCGGCTCAGTTAGAAAAATTTTCTAAATCATGGGCAGCTATGGCCATTACCGAACCCAATTGTGGCTCCGATTCCTCAGCAATTACTACCTCAGCACGCAAGGAAGGAGATTTTTATGTACTAAATGGAGAAAAAATATATATCACAGCTGGCGAAAGATGTAATGTTGTTGTTGTATGGGCAACACTCGATAAAGAAATAGGGAAAGCTGCGATTAAATCATTTGTAGTGGAAAAGGGAACGCCAGGTATGGAATTGGTGCGTTTGGAAAAAAAGATGGGTATTCGGGCATCCGATACTGCTGCAATTGTTTTTACGGAATGTAAAGTCCCTGCCGAAAATTTATTAGGTAGCCCAGAAATTGATGTAAAAAAAGGTTTTGGTGGTGTAATGGAAACTTTTGACAATACTCGTCCTTTTGTGGCTTCCATGGCAAATGGATTAGCAGAGGCAGCAATTGAAAGAACAAAAGAATTATTAGAGGGAAAAATAAATTTGGATTATAAAACCCCAATAAATAATGTAAAGTCAGTAGAAGCTGAAATCTATAGGATGGAAGCTGAATACGAGGCAGCTCGATTGCTGACATTAAAAGCGGCTTGGATGGCAGATAATAGAAAACCAAATTCCTTGGAAGCATCGGTATGTAAAGCAAAAGCGGCTCGAATTACGAACCAATTGTCACTTAAATGTGTAGAATTGGCTAGCTCATTGGGTTATTCTTATAATGAATTGTTGGAGAAATGGTCGAGAGACTCAAAAATATTGGATATTTTTGAAGGCACACAACAAATACAACAGTTGATTATTGCTCGACGATTACTACAAAAATCATCAGCAGAACTTAAGTAGAATATGCCAAAAGAAGATAGGACAAAAAAAAATATTACCCTTACCGATTTGGTTTTAAAATTACCGTCGGTTGTTAAGGATTTGCCCAAAATATTAACAGCAATTTACTATAATTATTCGATTACGCCCGAAAGCGAAGTATCGATTGGATCGCTTTTTTTAAAAACAGTAAAAAAATATCCTAACAATACTTGTCTTTTATATTTAGATAAAAAATGGACTTATTTTGAATTTAATGCAGCTATAAATCGACTTGCAAACCATTTTTTAAAAATGGGAATAAGAAAGGGAAATGTGGTTGCAGTATTAATGGAAAATCGACCTGAATTATTGCTTATTTCGATGGCATTAGCAAAAATAGGAGGTATAGCGGCTTTGATTAATAATAGCCAGAAACATAAAACTTTGCAGCATAGTTTTAAATTGGCAAACCCAGATTTGGTATTAATAGGGGCGGAGTTATTCGAAAATTATATAGAGATTGAAGCAGAATTAGGCTTTCCCAAAAAAATAACTTATGCCGTTGCCAACCAGAATGTATTAGAAAAGAAAATTACATATCCCTTTTTTGATATTGAAAGCACTCATTTTTCAAGAAATGAACCTGTAATAAACTTTAAAATACAATCTAAAGATCCTAATCTTTACATATATACCTCAGGAACCACTGGATTACCAAAGGCAGCTGTAATCAGCCATGGACGCTGGATTAAAGGATATAGTGCATTCGGACTTACAGGCATACGACTTAATTCAAGTGATATATTGTATGTGCCATTACCGTTTTTTCATGCTACTGCAATGGTCGTGTGTTGGACATCAGTAGTGGCTGGTGGTGCAGCAATGGTAATAAAAAATAAATTTAGTTTATCCGAATTTTGGTCAGACATAGATAAATATAAAGCTACTGCCTTTGGTTATGTAGGCGAAATTTGTAAATATTTGCTAAATGCTGAAATTCACCCACTTGAACAAGGAAATACCATTACCAAAATGATAGGCAATGGTTTGCGCCCCGAAATATGGCCTATATTTAAAAAGCGGTTTAAAATCGATCAGGTTGCAGAATTTTATGCATCTAGCGAAGGAAACATTGCCTTTTTTAATTTATTCAATATCGATGCAACAATGGGTTTTACCATTACCAATTATGCCATTGTGCAATACGATACTGAAAATGATAAGCCAATTCTGGATCGAAAGGGATTTATGCAAAAAGTTAAATCAAAAGGAACAGGTTTGCTCTTAGGCGAAATTAGCACTCGCTATCCTTTTGATGGTTATACGGAGCAGGGGAAATCAGAAAAATCAATAGTTAGAAATGTATTTAAAAAGGGAGATGCCTATTTTAATACAGGAGATTTGGTGCGTGATATGGGTTATTTTCATACTCAATTTGTGGATAGGCTGGGCGATACTTTTAGGTGGAAGGGTGAAAATGTTTCAACTACAGAAGTAGAAGGAATCATTAATGAATTTGAAGGAATACAGGAATCGATAGTTTATGGAGTAGAAGTGCCACAAAACAGTGGGCGGGCTGGCATGGCAAATTTTATTCTTAGTGAAAATTTCAAATCTATTAATTTGGAATCTTTTCTTGTTTTTATGGAAGAGAATTTACCTAACTATGCCGTTCCTCGATTTTTGCGTATTTCAAAAAATCTTTCGACAACTAGTACATTTAAATACAATAAACAAACCTTAAAAGTGGAGGCATACGATTGTGCTAAGTCAAAAGATGCATATTATGCTTTAATAAATGGTGCATATATAAAAATTACGCCTACAATTTTTGAAGAAATTAATGGGGGAAAATATAGGTTGTAGAAATGATTTTTATAAAAATTAGTTTAATTATTACCAAGATGGAATTTTAGTTTGTATAAAAGGAAATTGAATTAAGAGATGAAAGATTTTGAATTAATAAATCTTAGCGATTTTAATAATGTAACTATTATTGAGCGATTTCTAATTCTGGTTAGTGAAATAGATTCAGAATCTGAATTTATGTTGTATGAATCCAATGAGCGTAAAATTAATTCGGATACCATTTTAAGTGTAAGCAATGCTTTAAAAGATGATTTAGTTGTTTATTTGATAAAATCAACCGATAGTTTGGCATACCAAGGGTATATTTCAGGAATTAGAAAAAAGGAATCAAAAGTAAAGCATTCGATGTCAATTGCTATGGGTGTTAAAAAAGAGGCACAAGGTCAAAAATTCGGAAATATATTATTGACCCAAATGATAAAGACTTTCCAAAACGATAATACCTTAATTCGATTGTTTCTGAATGTAATGGCAATTAATCTAAAAGCGATTAATCTGTATAAAAAAAATGGCTTTGAACTTGAAGGCGTTTTAAGAAAAAACATTAAACATAATGATAAATTGATGGATGATTATGTTATGAGTATTGTAAAATAGAAAAGGCACTGTTTTCACAATGCCTTTATTCATAAACAGTCATATTTCGTTATGGTTTTACATAATATTTCATTGCTTCAGGAATATATGCTTTTAGGTCGGCAGCTCGCTTATCGCTGCTTGGGTGCGTACTCAAAAATTGTGGTGGTGCTTGTCCGCCTGATGCAGCAGCCATACGACCCCAAAAGGTAACGGCTTCATTAGGGTCATAGCCCGACATAGCCATAAATATTAAACCCATTTTGTCGGATTCACTCTCTTGTAGTCTCGAAAATGGCAATAAAATGCCCAACTGAGTGCCCATTCCAACTGAAGTCATGAATATGTTTTTGATTTTTGGATCCGTTTTTACAGTGGCCATATCAAGTGCAATTGTACCGAATTGTGCTAATAATCCTTGGCTCATTCGTTCGTTGCCATGGTTGGCTACCGCATGGGCTATTTCATGGCCCATAACAACAGCCAAGCCTGCTTCTGTTTTTGCAACTGGCAATAATCCAGTATAAACAACCACTTTTCCACCAGGCATACACCAAGCATTTACAGTGGTATCATCTTTTACAACATTAAATTCCCATTTAAATTCCGCAGCCTGTTTACCAAGTCCATTTTGGGTTAAATAAGAAGTAACCGATTGTGCAATTTTATTGCCTACTTTTTTTACCAATTCTACCTCAGGGCCAGTAGTAATTATGGCCTTTTTGTTTTCAGTTAAATATGCCGAATAGTTTGATAAACCCATTTCTGTCATCATCGAATTAGGTAAAAGATTCATTTGTTTTCTCCCTGTAACTGCTACTTCAGAACACCCCCAAAATGCCAAGCCCATAAATAATGCTACTATTTTATTCATAATTCTTTTTTAATCTAATAATCAAAAAATAAGCCTAAATTCTTTTAATTTTAAAAATTCAAGGTTTGGTAATATAAATTAGCTAATTGTGTTTTTTTCTTTTTTTTTTTTTTTTTTTTTTTTTTTTTTTTTTTAATTTTATACCTTTTTTTTTTTTTTATTTTTTTTTTTTTTTTTCTTTTTTTTTTTTTTCTTTTTTTTTTTTTTTTTTTTTTTTTTTTTTTTTTTTTTTTTTTTTTTTTTTTTCCCCCCCCTTTTCCCTTTATCTTTTTTTCCCCCACCCCCCCCCCCCCCCCCCCCTTTTTTTTTTTTTTTTTTTTTTTTTTTTTTTATATTTTATATTTTAATTTTTTTTTTTTTTTTTTTTTTTTTTTTTTTTTTAAATTTTCTATTTTTTTAATTTTTTTTTTTTTTTTTTTTTTTTTTTTTTTTTTTTTTTATTTTTTTTTTTTTTTTTTTTTTTTTTTCAACCCCCTCCCATTTTTTTTTTTTTTTTTTTTTTTTTTTTTTTTTCCTAAGTCTAATTTTTGCTTCGTCCATTCTATCTATAAAACTTTGCTTGATACCAAGTGTGGCAGGTAAATATTCATAAATAATATCCTTTTTGTCTTTTAACTGCGTTTTTTCTGGTTTTATTAAAGCCAAATTATCATTAAATACTTGTTGTGATGAAATAATGCCCAACTGACCTTCAAAATACCTAAAGAAATACCAATCACCTGTGCTGGTTTCGAGGTATAAGTTTATAAAATCTCTTGACCCACGATAGCCTATTTCCATATAGCAGTTTATTTTCTGACTCACAGCTCTCTTGCCCATAACTGCAAGGCCAGCTTTATCGAATGATTTCCAGGTGCCTTCTTCTTGATCAAATGTAAAATTTAAATCTGTTAATAAAATATTGTATTCTAAGCTTAGTGGAACTTGGAAAGTACCGCCCGATTGGATATTGGTTACAGTGGTAATAGCCTCTGTTTTATTTGGAATAAAATTGTATATTATTTTCTGATTCAAAGGATTGTTATAGGGAAGGGTAACGTTTCCTGAATTGTTCTCAGCCAATCCCTTAAAGATGGTAGGCCATAGTGTTTCATCTAAGAAGAAATCTAATCCCACACCACAATTCAAATTTGTTTTTCCTGTTTTTGGATTATAAATTGCCTCACCAAATGCATTAAGTTTTACAGGATTTGTATTTGCCCCAAAATTGATTTGTCCAAAAGCTTTTATGTCCTTATTGTATTCACTATAATTCAAAAGATTACCATAAGGATAGTCTCCTTTTATGGTTTCGTCATCTCCAAATTGAAATACCTGTTTATTTACATTGTATTGCATTACACCTTTTGACCTAAATAATTCTATATCTTTTGAAGAAAATTTCGCCTTCATTATACTAGGATACACTTCTAAGCCCTCACGACTAAGCATAATGCCCGTAATTAGTGGTTCTTTTTGTTCATTAAAGATGCTATCTACCGAAATAACTGCCCTTTTGAAATTGACGTCTTGTTTCACCCCAAACCAGTCAGATGAATCAGAACCAAAATTTACTTGAGCAAATCCGTCCAATAAAATATTTCTTTCTTTAGAATTAAAAAGTACATTCCCTTTATACCTAATTCTCGAATCTATTTTGAAGTTATCATTTTCTTCAACATACCCACGTCCCTTGCAATAATAATTGATCGAAAGATTTTCCTTTTTTCTCTTTTCCAAATTTACAGTATCAACTAGTACATTTAACTCCGGAATGTTTACCTTTTGAATATTTCCAGAAGGAGTTGTAATGTTTAAAATACCTTTTGCATTAAATTTGTTTTTTGTAAATATTTCTATTTCAGCCTCTTTTATGGTATGAAAAAGTGTGTCTTTATTTAAAAGTAAAGTCGCATTAATAAGGTTGGAGAATTTACCAGTTTTGTCCACTGTCAATTCTCCTTTGTCAGGAATAGCTTTTGAATCAGCTAATTGAATCTCCGAAACACCTTTAGCTTTCAAGATATAATCATCGAGACTATAGAAAACTTCTTTTGCCGAAAATTGAATAGAATCCATTGATTTGTCAATTGATTGGAAGTAGATATTATTTGCAGATTTTTCATTTTTAAATGTAATGCTATGGTTTTTCATATCCCAATCATAATGCTCCGAATTGGTTTGGTATTTATTAGCTGGCAGTTCGGTTATAGTATTTGGTTCGTTGATATTGATTTTTGCAATGTGGGAGTCAAAATTTACATTTGCATTTACATTTTTTGTTGCAAAAGCAAAAGCATCACCATCATTGGCTTTCACTTTTAAGTCTCCTTTTTTTGTAAAAAATTCGCGTGCTTTAAAATCAATATTTGCTGCAGTTAAATTTGCCTTTTCCCAATCTAAAATACCAGTCCCAATTAAATAATCCTTTCCCATGGTTAGGTCACCTTTAAATGCTACAATGTCATTATACATCGAAAAAACATCTCCAGTTCTAAATATTCTAAGCGAATCATTTAAAGGATTCCATTTCAAAAATGAGGTAGATATATGCGTTTGTGGCATATTATATTTTTTGCTTTCTTGGATTTCAAAGGAGTCTAAATCAGCAAAAACTGAATCTGGGAAGATATCAAATTCTTTTCCGTGCATTGTTGCCGATTGAAATTGAATATCACCTGATCCAAAGAGTCCAGCATTTTCGAGATGTAATTCTCCAATATAATTTGCTTTTCCTTTGTACATGGAAAAGCCTGTAGCTGGCGTTTTCATTTTAAAACCTAATGATAAGTCCTCTTGAACGGTTAATTGTTGAGCAAAAGGCTCAAAAATTCCTGCCGAGATTAATTTTCCAGGAAAACCAACTGAATCGGTATTAAATGAGTTTAAACTATCAAATTGGAAGGGTTCAATTAAGAAATAAAAACTATTTCTTGTGTATTTGTCTTTATGTGGATAGTTGTCGTAATAAACATAGGCTGAGTCTTTACATACAAAATAAGGATATTTTGCATCGTTTTTTCTACCTGATTTATTGTCTTCCTTATCCAAAAAAAGAGTGCCGCTAACATTCTGTATGGCAGTTTGACATTCGATATATGGAAAATTTCCGTTTTGATCTGGTGTTTTACCTGGAATAAGAATGAACATAGAATCAATATTCTCGAATTCAAATTGAAATCCTTTATAGTCAAAATTTAGTTTTTTGGAATAAAAATTTACTTTTCCAGCGGTTAGCATACCCGACATAGTGATGTCTCTATCTTCACCTATAATAATGGTGTCTGATGAAGGTGTAAATACCACATTTTTCGATTTTGAAAATTTCAGTTCTCTTACTCCATAAATTTCAATTTCTTTTGTGAGTAAATTTACTTTTCCATGTGTTGTTCGGGCAAAGGATTGAAAACTTAGATTGTCAAAATCTTGTAAGTTGGCACCAGCCCTTATATAATTAATGGTTTTGTCTAATATTCTAACTAAATAATTTTCTTTATCATAAAAAATAAATCCCTCAGATGCCATTTTGTAAAGCAGAGCCTCTACTTGTGGTAATTTCAAAGAGGGGTTAATTAAAGAAGCAGCCTCTTCTGCGTCAATATCTTTGGAACCGTATCTGTCATAATAAGTCTTTAGGGCTGCCAATGGATCACGATCGCTAATCCCTCTAAATTGTTCTTCAGCTCCTTTTACATAATAATTATAAGAATCGAATTTTGCTACATTGTCTCCAGTAGCGCTTATTGCATTCATTTTTATAAAACTAGAGTCTAAATTCCAAGCTAATTGATTGACATAAAAATCCATTTGCTGAAAATCACTTTTAAATGGCATTTTAGCATAAATCGGATTTTCTCTATTTAATTTAGTCTCTTTAGTTTTTAAATTATATCGAAAATTGACATAAGGATGCCAAATTTTAGCACCTTTAAAATTTACAATTGCATTGGCATCATTTGCTAGTACATCTTGGAATTTTACAATTAAAAACCTTCTGGCAGTAATAGTTGCCATGGTGTCTTTTTTTGGATTGAATAAAATAACTGTTGCTCTCATGGAGTCGTTTCCCGAACCATATATGTTTGGACCTTCAAGTCTGAAACCACCAAAAAATTTGAACTGAGAACCGATTTTGTCTAATATTAAATTATTTTCTGCCGATTGAAACTGAGGAAATACCATATTTCCATTGCTTTTGGAATTCATTATTTTATCAGCAAAATTCCCAGTAATTTCAAAATCTAAATAGGGTTTTAAACTAAGTTTTCCCTCTGGAATCCTAATGTCGCTTTCATCTAGGTTTAGGGTATGGTTTCCGAATGTAAATGTCGCTTCGGCATCCTCTAAACCTGATCTTTGCCAAGTAATCATTCCTTTTTCGCCTTCCCATTTGGAACTTAAAGGGTAATATTTTCCATTTGTTCCGATTATGGTTACTGTGTCTTTATTAGTAAAACCCGCTAAATTTCCTCCATTTAATTTAAGGTATGTGTTTATACCATCAGGAAAAACTGCGATTGCACCACTATAATTCCATGCTTTGCTTTTTGTGTCATTTATGTAATTATCGGAATAAAGAGGTAATAAGAACTCGTTGTATTGTGTAAATTCTTTGTAGGTTCCTTTTTTAGCCAAATCAATCAGGTTAAATAAAACTTTTAAGTTATTTTCTTTGGTAGTGGCATCTAATGGTGATTTTGTACTTGCAACTATGGTTTTTAAGAAGTTGTTAAACTCTGGATAAGGTCTTATGCTTTTTTGTAAGCCGACATTACTTATTTTTTTAATTAGATCTTTTTGTTCCTGCGGCAAAGAACCAAAAATTGAAGCGAAGTTTTGAGCATTTTCTTTAGCGTCATCTCTTCCCGTTTTTTTTAGCATATCCTGCATTGTACTTACAAATTCAGCATCTGCCTCAGGAAATGAGGGAGGTAATTGTGCAAAGTTGGCTAGACCAAAACATATTAAAAAAAGCAACAAAAAAGCTATTTTTTTCATTAGATTAATTTATTTTTTGTAATAAAATGCAGGCCCAATTGTCTTTACAAAAATGAGTATTTGCAATAAGTTCTTGCTCAAGTGCCTCGTCTAGTAACATTTTCATTTCCGATTCAAAAAAACCACTTATTATTAGATAAGCATTAGGTTTCAATTTTTGTGCCAATGTGCCTAAATATTGTAAAAGGAAATTTCTGTTGATATTCGCCAATATAATATCGTAAAAATCATTTACCTGATTTATTTCACCAATCATAGGAACGGTGGCTTTGCAATCATTGAGCGCTATATTTTCATTACAATTTTCAAAACACCATTTGTCATTATCTAATGCCAGTACGTGTGAAGCGCCCATTTTTTCGGCCAAAATAGCAAGAATGCCTGTGCCTGATCCACAATCGAAAACATTTTTTTTCTCGAAATCTAACAACGACATTGCTTCAATCATTTGGTAAGTGGTGGCATGGTGCCCCGTCCCAAACGACATTTTTGGGTCTATCGTAATATTGTACTTAAAATTTGGCTCAATGGGATGAAAACTAGCCCTTATTTGGACAGCATCATTTACAAAAATAGGCTTAAAATTGCTTTCCCAGGTTTCATTCCAATTGGTTTTAGGCAATTCGTCTATGGTGAAATCACCACAAATATTGCCTATGCTGGTACTGAAATTTGGCGCGTTTATTATTTCATTCGGAAAATAAACTTTTATTTCTTGTTCATTTTCTTCTACACCTTCTGCACCTAAATCAAAAAAAAGTGCAATGGCGTTTTCTCTTTCAATATCGTTTTCAATTTTGGTTGTAATTATCCAATTCTCTATCATTTTTTCGGCAAAGATTTTATAATTTTTAAAAAATCAGCAGCATTTAGCGATGCGCCACCAATAAGACCGCCATCTACATCAGGACAAGCAAATAGTTCGGCAGCATTTTTGGCATTGCAACTTCCTCCATATAAAATGGTAAAGTAAGTGCCTATTTCAGCGCCATAGTTTTTAGAAATTTCATTTCTAATAGCGGCATGCATTTCTTGCGCTTGTTGGCTTGTGGCGGTTTTGCCTGTTCCAATTGCCCAAATTGGTTCATAGGCAATAATCGTTTTTACAATTTTTTCTTTAGGCAAAAAAAACAAACCATCATATAGTTGTTTTAGAATAAATTCGATATGCTGGTTTGCTTCTCTAATTTCTAAATTTTCACCACAACAGAAAATGGGTCTTATGTCATTATTTAGTGCCTGTTCTACCTTTTCAGAAAGGGTAAGATTGGTTTCCTGGTGGTGCAATCTTCTTTCAGAATGACCGATTATACAGTATTCCACACCCAATGATTTAAGCATTTTGGCTGATACATCGCCAGTATATGCTCCATTATCAAAAGGACTGCAATCTTGTGCGCCAACATAAAAATTGGGTATTGTTTTTATTTTATTTAAAACTAAATCGATAAATGGAAATGGAGGTATAATCGCCACTTTTTTCTCTGCACTTAAATCTCCATCTTCAAGGTTTTTAATTATTTCATCTATTAACTGGTTGGCCTCCTCAAGTGAGGTGTTCATTTTCCAATTGCCTGCTATTAATTTTATGCTCATTATGCAAATTAGTTAATTATTCGATGTGAAGCCGTATTTTCAAATATTTTTATCAAAACATTTCTATCAATCTCTGAAAATGTAATTTGCCTTCTGCCCATTACCTTGGTAGCCACATCAAAAGCCTTGGCAGGAATATATTCTTCAAATCCTTCTGAGCCGCCCCAAGAGAAAGAAGGGATATGTTTGCGTGGAAAATTTGATCCAAAAATATTGCAGCAAACTCCTACAACGGTACCTGTGTTAAACATGGAGTTGATGCTAGATTTAGAATGATCACCCATAATTAGGCCAGAAAATTGAAGTCCAGTGCTGATAAAATCATTTGTAGCAAAATCGAAGCTTTCGACAAGTGAATAGTTGTTTTTGAGGTTAGAGACATTTGTACCAGCCCCCAAATTGCACCACTCGCCAATAACAGAATTTCCTAAATATCCATCGTGTGCTTTGTTTGAATTGCCTATAAAAACGGCATTGCTTATTTCGCCACCTATTTTGCAATTAGGGCCAATTGAAGTGTCGCCATATATTTTGGTGCCCATTTTTATCACCGAATTATCTCCAATGGAAATTGGGCCACGCAACATGCAACCCTCCATTATTTCTACATTTTTGCCGATATAAATCGGACCGTTTTGAGCATTTAAAATCGAACACTCTATTTTTGATCCTTCTTCAATAAAAATATTATCTGGTTCATACACCGAGTTGGTAAAGGATAATTTTTCCCCATTCGGGTCAAGTGCCATCAGCCTAATATCAGCTTCAATTTCTTTTCCGTTTAGCGTAAAAATATCCCAACAATGATTTATTTGGTCCAATGGAGTTTTGGTTTTGAAAATAGGGCCATCGATAAGCTGTTTGGGGTCAGAGAAAACCTTTTCGGCAAAGGAGGCTATTGGCAAACCTGATTCAGTAACTAATGTGTAATTTTCTTTTAGGCTAAGGATGTCTTCAATTAATTGCTCATTTGGAATAATTGAAGCATTTATATAAATGAAATCATCTCCCTTTGGCAAAGCATATTTGGGTTGAAGGTAGGATTGCGTAAGAATTCCTACATCATTTAATAACCATCGTTCCCATTTTTCTTTTATTGTTAAAATGCCAATTCTTATATCTGCTATCGACCTGGTAAGGGTGATGGGTTTTAGTGTGTCCCACTCCTCAAAGTCAGCTAAAATAAATTTATTTGTACTCATTGTTATTTATAAACCTAAAAAATAGGTGTTTTTGAATAAATTGTTAAATTATAATTGGACAAAAATAAAAAAGCCTTTCCATTTAAGGAAAGGCTTATAAATTATTCTTTCAACAATTTGTTTAAGATTATTTCTTTGCGTATTTCTTATTGAATTTATCAATTCTACCAGCAGTATCTATGAATTTAGATTTACCAGTATAGTAAGGATGTGACATATTTGAAATCTCTAATTTTACAATTGGATATTCTGTGCCATCTTCCCAAGTATATGTATCGGTTGTTTGGGCAGTTGACTTACCAAGAAATACGTAATCGCAAGAAAAATCTTTAAAAACTACCGTTCTATAATTTTTTGGATGGATATCTTTTTTCATCGTTTTATACTTTTAAGGGTGCAAAGATACACTTTTTTCTTTTGTTTTATAGCAGTCAATTTTAAATTAAAGAAAAATTTTCCACATTTTATTTAAAATGAGCTAAAAATTGTTTTTAAGTTGGGTTGCATTCACTTTTATTGGCTAATTTTTATTGATTTTAGAAAGTTAAAACAAAAATTATGTATTTGTGTTTTAAATAATATTGATAGAAAAATTCCTTTGTTTTTTTCAGTAATTTGATTAAATTTGTAAAGAAATATGGCTTAAAATCATATTTAAGATAAAAAAAACTGTTTATTATGAGATTATTATTTACAAGTATTATAATATTTGCTTTTTTTTCTGGGGTTCGGGCCCAGAAAACCCTTCAATTGGATATCCAAAATACAGGTGATGAAAATTTTAACACAAAAGGATTTGGTGTTAATGGAGGTAGAATGTTTTACCAAATAGTAGAAAAAAGCACTGGAGTAATTCCTCAAGAAATTATTGATGATTTTGTTGATTTACCTCAGATGGTATATCGTTTCCCAGGTGGGGCGACAGCTAATTTTTATCATTACAAAAAAGGGAAATTGCATGGTTATGGATTTGATAGAACCGAAGTTACTTTGGTTGATGATCCAATTTTTTGCAATTTTGAATCTCCTTCCCAATATTGTATTGAAGATGATTCTTTATCTCAACAAAATTTTGTATTTAATATGTTGGAATTAGCTGAAGCGGTTTTTAACAAAAATGGTGTTAAGTTACAAATGTTGTATGTGCCGAATATGCTTACATTTATGGTGAATGATACTGCTGAAATTAGTAAATTAGAAGGAATTACAACGCTTTCCCAATTAGAGCAATTACATAATATCGGTCAGATTTCAACTCCTTTTTATGATAGAATAATTGAAAATATAGATGTGTATAAATTGTTTAATAATAGTCCTTTTATTGATTTTCAAGGAATTGAATATGGAAATGAGTTGTATTTTCATGAGTATGTAACAGGATCCAATTATATTCAAACAAATGCCATTCCTAGACCAATTTTTGAAGCAAATAAAGATAAATATGTTAAAGCGTTTGCTCCTGGGCTTACTAGATTTAGAACTATGATTAAATTTTTAGATGCTGTTTATAAGGATTTAAATAGCAATATAAAATTTTCTGTTCCAATTGCTTCTATTAATAAGGTAGGCAATATGTCCAACGTTTCCTTGATTTGGAATGAAGGCATAAGAGATTCAATTATGCCATATATGGATGGCGTTATTTATCACCATTATTGTAAAATAGATGTTCCAAATGTAAATTTACCCAAAATAGAAGAGCCTGCAAATGCAGCAAAGTTAAATAAGGTAAGACAGGAAGTATTTCTTTTTGCAGAAGATACGAGAAGAATATTATCACAAATGAATGATTTTTTTGGATTGAAAAATGCAAATAAGCAAATATGGATTACTGAATATAATATTGACAATAATAGAGCAGAGGATTATATTGGGTATTGGATGAATACATGGAATCATGCTAACATAGTGTTTCAGTTGTTTTTGAATTATAAAGATCCAATTTTGGTGGATTATGATTTGGTAAAATATGCAATGATACATCAGGCAATTAATGATTATCCGTTAGTAGACTATGGATGTTATGGCGCAAATTTGGATGGTGAAGAGGTATTAACAGTAAAAAGAACGACTTACAATTCTTTACTAATATTAGAAGAACTAACCAAAAAGAAGTTAATGCATGTTGAAGATAATTTTACGAATAACCCTAATTTAACTGTACAAGTATTTAAAGAAGAGAAAATAAATAATCCAAATAATAAGGAACATTATTATGTTGCCTATGCAAATACTACCGATTCAACCATTGAAATAAATCCTTCAACAATTAATTTATTAAATAATACTGGTGTAATTGAGAAATCCGATATAATTTCTGTCTATTCTTGGGCGGATCATATTTATTCATATAATATTAAAAATCAATATAACGAAATAAAAGATACTGTCCCACAAGTTTTTTATAATAGGGACACATTAAATAATAAGCCAACTATCTTATTGCCAAAATGGTCTTTCGGTTTTATTCAATTGCCAGTAAAAATGGCAACCGCATTAAATTTTAATACAACTAAAATAACAAAATTATTTCCTAATCCAGCAAACAATACACTAAGGATTGAAATAGATCAAAATCTACAGGAACTTTCTAATTTTAAAATAAGCAACTTAATTGGACAAGACATTACAGGATTGGTTACTTTTGAAGTATTGGATAGACAAATTTTTGTAAATGTAGTTGGTTTAAAGTCAGGCATTTATTTTTGTGATTTTGAAATTAATGGCAATAAATATACAGGCAAATTTATGGTAGCTAATTAATTTAAATAGTTGTCTAAAAGTTAAAAATTTAACCCAAAATAAAAAATGAGATTTACATTCCTTCCAATTTTACTTTTATTCATTTTTGGTAATGTAAATGCACAAGAGGAGGGGGCTATCTTTAAAGAAACAACTGACTTAGCTGGCATTTCCTTTAGTGGTGGTACTTTCGGACATGCATGGGGAGATATAAATGGCGATGGATTTGATGATTTGTTTATCACAGGGCATGGGAAACCTTACCTGTACATAAATAATAGAAACGGTACATTTAAAGAATATAAAGTAGATTATTTTAGAATTTATGATACCATTGATGGCAATATAGTTCCAGTTCGTAAATTCGATTTGCATGGCGCAAGTTTTGGAGACATAAATGGAGATGGTAAACCCGATTTGTATGTTGCCATTGGAGGCGATAATGGCAATTCTGAAGGAAAAAGAAATGTATTATTCATAAATGATTCGGACAGCTTAGTCATTATGAACGAATCACGAGATTATTTAATTCATGATTCAATAGGAAGAGGGCGTACCCCATTGTGGTTTGACCAAAATAAGGATGGGTTTATGGATATTTTTTTATCTAATTTGGTTCGGGATGATGGTGTATTTAATTCGCCATTATTTTTGTATAATCCAGCAACAAATTTGTTTAATAAAAAATCCACAGAATTAGAATTAGAAAACTACGCCCTTTATTTTTCAACACTTTTACGGAATGCAGATAATGATAAAAATTTGATGCTTACCGTATCTGAAAAGGGAGACGAATTTCATATTTATGATTGTGATAACATACCCTTTAAAAATCTTTATGACGGAAAAATAAGAGGTATTCGTGATGCTGCGATAGGTGATTTTAATGGAGATGGTTTGCAGGATGTTTTTTTTGTTGGCAACAATTGGGGAAGTGAAATAGTCAAGTTTAACGATACCACATTAAGAATTTTCCTGAAAGTAAATGATGCAAATTCAGCAGCCTTCGAAAACAGGGTTGCTTTTAAAACAAATGGAATTATTAATGTAGAGTCCTCCTTTTTTCCCTACAAAGGAGACATTCAACAATATTGGTTTATTGGCAAAAGTGGGTATCAACCACTGGATTCTATTTTTGATTTGGATCCTAATTTGGCTATCAATCAAGGCATTAAAGAACGTTGTACCTTTTGTATCGGAAATTATATAGGTTATAATGTTGCCGAACAAAAATGGGAGGTTTATATTGCAGATGCCTTAGAAAAAGCAGGATCGGCTATAACGGTTAAAAGTAAAAATACCTTTTCTGGTTTAGAAACCTTTAATTTTGAAAATCAAGGAAGGTTAAATACAGATTATTTATTACAAGCCGATAATGGAGGTGGTTTTAAATTGATAGATGATTTTTTAACGAATGGTGCCAATTTAACTTCTTCAGTTTCCGTGGTTGCAGCTGATTTTGATAATGATATGGATTTGGATTTGATGCTTTCATGTGCCGGAGCAGCCATTAATTATCCAAATAAGTATTACCAAAATAATGGAAATGGAAAGTTTGTTGAGATATTGAATTTTGGAGCTACTGGTAGTAAATTGGGTCGTTCGGGTGCCCTTACCACGAGCGACTATAATAATGATGGTTTTGTTGATGTTTTTTTGGAAAATGGAGAAGGAAAAGTAAGTGATGATGGAGTACCCTTTCATTTTAATAATGGTCCTTCGCAATTATTTTTAAATAAAGGAAATCAAAACCATTGGGTAGAATTTGATTTAAAAGAGCCAACAGGCAATCGTTTAGCTGTAGGCACTGTCGTTTATTGCTACCTAAATGGCGAGCGGCAGGTGAGATTAAAAGGCTCTGAGAATCATTTCTTCTCACAGAATGGACAAAAAATTCATTTTGGGTTAGGGCGAAATGAGTTTTTGGATTCCATTCAGATTATTTGGAATGATGGACAAATGGATTCCTATCAATTCTTGAAAGGGGACACCATTTATACCATTCAAAAAGGAGATGTGATAAAGCCAAATATAACTTTGGTTAATGAACCAAATTTTCTACTTTTTCCAAATCCAACCAGTGGAATACTTACCATCAGTGGAATACCAAATTCGACTGCATTAGAGGAAGTTTCTGTTTTCTCGATAGATGGTAAGCAACAAAGACAATATTTGCTTAATTACAAAACAACGTCTTTTACAATGGATGACTTATCAGGACTCTCCAATGGATTATACATTGTGAAAATAAAATTGGCAAACGACCAAATTTTTGCATTTAAGATAGAAATCTTTAAATAGAATTTCTAAAATGTTGAATAATTAATTATAAATAGAAACAAGAGCCAAGAATCATGAAATGTTGAATGTTAAATGTTTAATGAATAAAAATTACCTAATAACTCAATAACTAATTGCCAACAAATTAATAACCAATAACCAAATAACTAATAACCAATTACTAATTACCAATAACTAGTTACTATACTAATAACTTCCCCTAATTGTGGAAAAGTAAAGAGATGAAAAAAATATTTCAATATATTTTAATCATATATTTATTAAAAATAGATGTATGGGTTGGAAAACTTTTAGTGGTATTGAATTAAATAGTTCATTATTAGAAACCATTGACTCAACCATTTTTGATGAAATTCAAGCATTTGGTAAGCCAAGGATTTGTATTGGAACAGATTCGCAAGTAAAAGGAAGTTTAGTTGAGTTTGCAACAGTAATTTTATTTCTCCGAAAGGGTAGGGGCGGATTTATGTATGTAAATAAAGAGTTGCTAAGTCTTAAATTAAACATAAGAGAAAGAATGATGAAGGAAGTAAATAAATCCATCGAAATAGCTTATTCCTTACATGAAATTTTGCAAAAATACGATATCAAACCCGAAATACATGTCGATATAAATACCAGTCAAAATCACAAAAGCAATGTTGCTTTACAAGATGCTATGGGATATATTAAAGGAATGGGTTATGATTTTAGAGCAAAACCAGATGCAATTGCAAGCACCAATTGTGCAAATAAGGTTTTATAATTAATTTTCAATCCATGAATGAATTCTTATTTTTATTGGAAAGAGGTCAAAAAAAATAAGATTTTTGGTGGTTGCAAAAATATTATCCAAATAAACCATCATCCTTAATTTTCCAATCGATGGGCTCTTTTTTTTTTGAAATAAGGTAATTATTGGTTTTGGAAAAATGTTTACAACCTATAAAACCAGTATGCGCAGAAAATGGACTCGGGTGTGGAGCCAACAAAACAAGGTGCTTAGAGGTGTCGATTAGTTTTGCCTTTTCTTGGGCAAATTTACCCCAAAGTAAAAAAACAACATTCTCCTTTTGTTTTGAAATTGCAGAAATACAAAAGTCGGTAAATTGTTCCCAGCCAATGTTTTGATGGCTGGCCGGCAAATTTGATTCAACTGTAAGAAAGGAATTTAATAAAAAAACACCTTGGTTTGCCCAATTGGTTAAATTTCCATTGTTTGGAATTGGAATGCCTAAATCTGCCATTATTTCCTTAAAAATATTTTGAAGCGATGGAGGCGACTTTACGCTATTTGGCACCGAAAACGATAATCCATGCGCCTGACCAAAACCATGATATGGGTCTTGTCCAAGTATTACTACCTTTATTTTTTCAAAAGGCGTAACATTAAAAGCATTAAATATATATTTTTCCGGAGGGAAAACAATTTTAGATTGTGTTTTTTGTTCATTTAGAAAACGCATTAAATCAATAAAATAGGGTAAATCCAACTGAGATTTAAGTATTTCATGCCATGAATCGTGTATTTTTAACCAGTTTTCCACAAAAAAAGAATTAAGGATAATTTAACGGATTAAAAATAAACATTTTCAATATCTTTGTGCCACTAAATTTGGTCGCGTAGCTCAGGGGATAGAGCAACTGCCTTCTAAGTAGTCGGTCGCACGTTCGATTCGTGCCGCGATCACAACCAATTTAAAAGCTTTGATTGTTCTTTTTAATTAAGAACAATCAAAGCAAAAAAAATAGAATATGGAAATTTTAAATCTTTTTAGCGGAGAATCTTTATTACTAATTTATGTAATAGTAATTGCAACTTTTGTTGGTATTGAGGTTATTAATAATATTCCAACAGTTTTACATACTCCCTTAATGTCAGGTTCAAATGCTATTAGCGGTATTGTAATTATTGGAGCGACTATAGATGTTTTAAAAGCAGCTCCAGATGATTATTTCTCTTTAATACTCGGTTTTTTCGCCATCGCTCTAGCTTCTATCAATGTATTTGGTGGTTTTCTTGTAACAGACCGAATATTAGGTATGTTCAAGAAGAAGAAATAAATAATTTTACACTTATTAACATATGTTGGAAATGATTAATAGAAAAACATTTTCCGATTTTTACTTTTGCGCAAATTAACAAATCTTGTTTTGTTTTTAGATTTATAAAACCTACAAATTTAAAATTATTATATATGTTAAGAATGATTTCATTCCTTAGGTTAGGTTTATTATTAATATTCTTTGCTCTTATTGGTGAAAATAACGCAGTTAAGGCGCAGGTAATTGCATTTGATGATTTTGTTACCGTACCTGAAGATTCTTCAATTATAATTTCACCATTTGCAAATGATATTATAACAGGTGCATTTTCTATTCAGAAAAATGGAAATTTCCCAGGTAATAATAATGTACAAACAATTAATAATTTTACCCAATTTTTGTATACACCTGATCCAAGTTTTTCCGGTTTTGATACAATTGGTTATAGAATTTGTACAACCAATATTCCTCCATTTTGTGATACTGCAATAATAGTAGTTCAGGTTTTACCTCGACCAGATCCACCGGTAGCACGCCCTGATACTATTTATATGAACGAGGATACTGATACCCTCATTTCAGTTTTGAAAAATGATTATGACTTAGATGGTGATTCTTTGTTCATCTTAGTGCCTGTTGGTCCTAAGCATGCTCAAACAGCAACAAATGTTGGTTTTCAGAAAATTTATTACAAGCCAGTTGCTAATTATTATGGACTTGATTCCATGTTTTATACAGCGTGTGATGATCAGGATTTTGGGACGCAAGGCTTGTGTAGCCCTCTTACCTTAGTTTATATAGTAATAAAACAAGTAAATGATCCTCCTATTGCAAATAATGATAGAGATACACTTTTTGAAGATCAGAGTAAATGTATATCTGTTTTATTAAATGATACAGATATAGATTTTCCAAATGAAAGGTTAATAGTTACGGGTATAGCTCAAGACGCTACAAATGGTAATGTTTCCTTTACTAATAGCCAAGTTTGTTATATTCCAAATCCAAACTTTTTTGGGAGAGATACTGTAAAATATATTGTTTGCGATACCACAAAACCAGTACTGTGTGATACGGCTAGTATTTTCTTGGTTATTAATCCTGTAAATGATAAACCGATTGCAGGAGATGATAATTATATTATTAATGAGGATAAGGATAGCTGTTTTTCAGTATTAATAAACGACAGTGATGTAGAAGGAATCGTTACCCTAACAAGCATCAATGATGCACCGAATAATGGAAGTGCAAATATAGTTGGAAATACAATTTGTTATTTTCCAAATGATAATTTTAATGGTAGAGATACATTATTTTATGTCATTACCGATAATGCAGGATTAAAGGATACGGCAAGGGTAATTATTCAATTACTTCCAGTAGAAGATGCACCAATTGCAATTGATGATAATATCATTACAAATGAAGATACACAAGGTTGTGTAAATGTGCTTGCCAATGACATTGAGGTAGATGGTGATGTAATTGTTATAAGCGCCACATTTGGAGGTCCTAAAAATGGAACCATTAGCATTAATGGAGGTCAGATTTGTTATTTGCCAAACAATAATTTTAATGGAAGAGATACTATAAAAGTTATAGTATGCGATAATAAAGCAAATGGTAAATGTGATACATCCAATTTGTTTATCTTGGTAAACCCTATAAATGATAAGCCAGTAGCAAATGATGATAATTTAAACACAATTGAGGATGTTCAAGCTTGTATAAACATTCTAGGTAATGATGTAGATGTTGATGGCAATCCATTAGTTGTTACAAGTTCCACTAATCCTAAAAACGGAACAATAAATATTGTAAATGGTGTGCTTTGTTATACGCCAAACCCTAATTTTAATGGTAAGGACACCGTTACCTATATTATATGTGAAAATTTACCAAGCGGATTATGTGATACAGCAAAAGTATTTATTAATGTAAGCCCAGTGGAGGATGCACCGATTGCAAACAATGATAATGCTACTACAAATGAAGATGTGCCTATTTGTGTAAATGTATTGTCAAATGATTCTGATGTTGATGGTGACCCATTAGTAATCTCGGGTACATTTGGTGGTCCTAGAAATGGAACAGTTTCAATTGTAGGAAACCAAGTTTGTTATAACCCTAGTTTGAATTTTAATGGGAAAGACACCTTGAAAGTGATTGTTTGTGACAATAAAGGCAATTGCGACACCTCAACGTTGATTATAACAGTAAATCCAGTAAATGATAAGCCTGTTGCAAATGATGATGCAATTATTACGCCTGAAGATGTAAGAGGATGTGTAAATGTGTTATTAAATGATTTTGATGTAGATGGAGACCCAATAATTGTAACCAATTCAAGCGGTCCAAAAAATGGAACTATTACCTTTATTAATGGCGTTTTATGTTATACACCAAATGATAATTTCCAAGGAAAAGACACCGTAACCTATATTTTGTGTGAAAACAAAGCAAATGCTTTATGTGATACAGCAATAGTAGTAATAAACGTGAATTCACAAAATGATAAGCCAATTGCTAATAATGACAATATTACAACAAACGAAGATACTCAGGGTTGTGTAAATATATTGAGCAATGATAGCGATCCAGATGGCGATCCAATCATTGTAACCAATACCTCAGGCCCTAGCAAAGGAACATTTACGCTTAATAATGGCTTGCTTTGTTATACGCCAAACCCTAATTTTAATGGTAGAGATACAATTACTTATATAATATGCGAAAATACAGCAAATGGTTTATGTGATACGGCTCAGGTATTTATATTGGTAAATCCTGTGGAGGATGCACCTATTGCAAATGATGACAATGCTACTACAAATGAAGATACTCCAATCTGTGTAAATGTACTTGCAAACGATACTGAGCCAGATGGCGATGCAATTGTATTGTCAGGTACTACAGGTGGACCTAAAAATGGTACTGTTTCTATACAAGGAAATCAAGTATGTTATTCACCTAATTTAAATTTTAATGGAAAGGATACAATAAGAGTTATTGTTTGCGATAATAAAGGAAAATGTGACACTTCATTATTAGTGATTACAGTGGTTCCTGTAAATGATCCACCAAAGGCAAACGATGACATTGTTTCAACAAATGAAGATACACAGGTTTGTGTCAATGTTTTAGCAAATGATTCAGACCCTGAAAATGACCCATTGGTAATAAGCAATACGAATGGACCTAAAAATGGAACAGTGCTCATCAATGGAGGTGTTTTTTGTTACACCCCCAATCCCAATTATAATGGCAAGGACACCATAATATATATTGTCTGTGAAAACAGAACAGGCGGTTTGTGCGATACTGCTCTTGTCTTGATTACAATTAATAGTATCCAAGACGCACCAATTTCTAATAATGATAACGTTACCACAAATGAAGATACGCCAATTTGTGTAAATGTTTTGGCAAATGATACTGACCCTGACGGTGATGTTTTGGTGGTATCTGGTACGGCAGGCGGACCCCGAAACGGAACGGTTTTAATTAATAATAACCAAGTTTGTTATACACCAGCTCCCAATTTTAATGGTATCGATACTATAAAAGTAGTTGTTTGTGATAATACAGGGAAATGCGACACTTCTCTTTTGATTATTAATGTATTGCCAATAAATGACCCACCTATAGCAAATGATAATATCGTTTCTACAAATGAAGACACTCAAATATGTGTAAATGTATTGGCGAATGATTCCGACGTTGAT
The DNA here is from genome assembly GCA_016705125.1 of Bacteroidota bacterium. Taxonomy (GTDB): domain Bacteria; phylum Bacteroidota; class Bacteroidia; order Chitinophagales; family JADIYW01; genus JADIYW01. The sequence continues at coordinate 120,292 of JADIYW010000004.1, read as the reverse complement.
GGTCCAAATTTGGGAATTTCCTCCATTTTTGGGGTTAGTCATGGCACTATTTTTATTCAAGGCAATCAAGTTTGCTATACTCCTTTTTTAAATTATAATGGGAAGGATACCGTTTTCTATGTTATTTGTGATAATGGAAATCCAAATTTATGCGATACTGCAAGAGTTTTGATTACTGTAATTCCGGTAAATGATAAGCCAATAGCTGTGGATGATATTGCAAATGGTACAATTGGACAACCAGTGGTATTTAATATACTTACTAATGACTCAGACCCTGAAGGTGATCCTCTAACTATTTCAATTCTTGACCAACCGAATAATGGGTCTATAAGTGTTCAACCAAGTGGGCAAGTTACTTATACGCCAAACGTTGGATTTGTGGGAATCGATACCTTTGTTTATAGCATTTGTGACCCAGGTGGCCTTTGTGATACTGCAACTGTTATTGTTCAGTTTTTGGACCTTACAGATGTGATTATTGCACGAGATGAATGTGTGACCTTAGCTGAAGACCAAACGATTACTATAAATGTTTTGGCAAATGACCTTGTAGATCCAAACAAAACAATAACCATGACATTGTCTTGTTTGCCTAAAAATGGACAGGCTACCATTGTAAATAATCAAGTTTTCTACCAACCAGGTCCTAATTTCAATGGATTAGATTCTTTGTGTTATCGAATTTGTTTCAACGAACAAAATCCTAAATGTGCAGAAGGAAAAGTATGTATTACCGTTACTCCAACACCAGATGCACCAATTGCAAACCCAGATTATACAACAACAGATACCATTACTCCTGTAAATATTGATGTTCAAGCAAATGATATTGATGTCGATGGTCAAGGAATTGTAACTTCTTCTATTACTGATAATCCTAATAATGGAATAGCAACGATAATTAATGGGGATGAAATTTTATATACTCCTAATTCAGGATTTGTAGGCTTCGATACTTTAATTTATCAACTATGTAAATTCGGATTCCCTAATCTTTGCGATACAGCATTGGTTGTAATTGTGGTTGGTAATCCTAATAATCCACCTGTAGCCAATATCGATACAATAATTACAGTGGTGGACAGGCCAGAAACAGTAAATGTATTAATAAACGATTTTGATCCTGACGGAGATAATATAACAGTAACAAGTTTTACAAATCCAAAAAATGGAACTGTTGTAAATCAAGGAAATGGCGTTTTTGAATATACACCTAAATCTGGTTTCTTTGGTGTCGATTCATTTACTTATATCATTTGTGATGACGGTTTTATAACCCTGTGTGATACTGGTATTGTTAGAATAGAGGTGTTAAGAGTAAAAGTGCCAAATTCTATTTCACCAAATGGCGATGGAAATAACGATGGTGTGGTAATTCCTGGTTTAGAGTTTTACCCAGATAATTACTTAAAAATATTCAATAGATGGGGTGATATTGTATTTGAAGCGAATCAATATCAAAACAATTGGAAAGGACAGCTTGAAAATGCTGGTGTAGTTATTGGCGAAAGGGTACCAACAGGAACCTATTTCTACTTGCTTTATTTGGGTGAAGGATTGCCAGTTTTAAAAGGATTTATAATGGTTGAATACTAAATTATAGTATATGTTTAAGAAAATATTTGTTTTTATTTCGGTTTCTATTTTGGTTTTAAGTGCTAAGGCTCAGCAAGATCCTCAGTACACCCATTATATTTTTAACGAAAATCAATTTAATCCAGCCTATACTGGAAGTCGTGAATTGCTAAGCACCAATATGTTATTTCGTACTCAATGGGTTGGATTTGAAGGTGCGCCTACTACTTTTACATTTGGTGCGAATGCTCCATTGAAAAAGGATAAAATTGCTTTAGGTGGTACTTTTTATTACGATAAAATTGGTGCTCAAAACCGAATTAGCATGAACTTGCAATATGCATATAGAATTAGTGTTGGTAAGCAATCTAAAATTTCACTTGGTGTTCAAGGTGGTTTTGTAGCGCAAAAAACAAATCTATCTATACTTGATGCGGCTAATGAAGGCGATCCAATATACCTTAATTTGAAACCTATGCAGTTTATGCCAAATTTTGGTGCAGGTATTTATATTTATTCTCCCAAATATGCCATTGGTTTTTCAGTGCCACATATATTGAATAATGAAATGGTGAATAAAGAAATTATTAACTTGAACAACCATTATTTATTCACTGCGGCCACTATTTTTAATGCAGGAAGTTCGCTTAAAATAAAGCCTACTTTATTAGCGAAATTTGTAAAAGGCAGTCCAATTCAAGGAGAATTAAACGCAAATTTGATAATCAAAGATGCTGTTTGGTTAGGTTTTGGGTATCGTACCGATAATGCAGGCTTATTTACTGCACAATATAACTTAATCAAAGATAAAGAACAGAAATATACCAATTTAAGGATTGGTTATGGCTACGATTTAGAATGGAAGCAACTGCGTCAAAATTCAGGTGGTTCGCATGAAATTTTCTTGTCTTATGAATTTAAGAAGAAAAAATTGGATGATACTTATTTAAGCCCTAGATATTTTTAATATAGATTTATAAATAGTTATGATAAAGAAAATAGTTTGGCTGTTGGTTGTTTGCGGAAATTTTACATTTGCAAGTGCACAGTCTGATGTACTTAAAAGTGCAAATAAATTGTTCGATAAAATGGGGTATGCAGAAGCCATACCTTTGTTTTTGAAGGCGAATGAAAAAGAAAATGACCCAAATATTGCCATAAAATTGGCAGAGTGTTATCGCTTGACAAATCAATATAGTGAAGCTATTAGGTGGTATGATAAAGTAGTGCAAATTGCAAATATTAACCCTGATTATAATTTTAATTATGGGGAACTATTGCGAAATGCCAAAAATTATAGCCAAGCCAAAATTCAATACCTAGAGTACGCCAAGTCGAACCCTTCAAAAGGCAATAAATATGCGCAATGGTGTGATTTAATTCCCACAATTACTGCCGATTCCAACAAGTATTTAATCGAAAAACCGCGTGGAGTAAATTCAAAAAGAGATGATTTTGGACCTGTTTACCATAAGAATGGACTTGTTTATGCCTCATCTGGATTGGCAGAATCTGCATCAAAGGGAAATTACTCGTGGGATGGTTTTCCATTTTTAGACCTTTATTTTGTGCCTATTGCCTCTGAAGGATCTTATGGAAAAGCAGAATTGATGAAAGGAAATATTAATACAAAAGTACATGAAAGTTCTGCCACATTTTATGGAGATACTAAAATGTATTTTACCAGAAATAGTATGGTGAATAATAAAGGTTTGAAAAGTAGCGATGATAAAATTAAACTATCTATTTATTCTGCCGTTTTATCAGGTGATGAATGGATCGATATCACCCCTTTTGAATTCAACAATAAAGACTATTCAGTAGGACATCCTTCAATCAACAAATCAGGTGATACGATGTATTTTGCGTCTGATATGCCTGGTGGATTTGGCGAATCAGATATTTATGTTGTTTATAAAACTGCGTCTGGGTGGTCGACTCCCAAAAATATGGGTCCAGAAATTAATTCAGAGGGCGCTGAATTTTTTCCAACTATTACCAGCGATGGCTCCCTTTATTTTTCATCAAATGGCCGTTTGGGTTATGGTGGTTTAGATATTTTTTATTCTAAGCCTTATAGCACTGACAAATGGACAGAAGCCAAAAATATGGGTTTCCCTATCAACCTCACTACCGACGATTTTGGAATTGTCTTTGACGAATCAATGGAGAAAGGATATTTTTCTTCCAATAGGTTTGGAGGGGAAGGTGGAGATGATATTTATTATTTCAAAATTAATAAAGATAGAAAGGAATGCACCCAAAAGGTAGAAGGTAAAATAATTGATGAAGAAACAGGCATGGTTGTGCCAGGCGTAAAAGTAACTGCGCGCAATAAAACGACAGGCGAAATAGTAACCACATACACTAACGACAAGGGTGAGTATTCATTGATTATAAAATGTGGTTTTGATTATATTATCTCATTCGATAAAGATCAATTTTTTAGATATGATTACGACTTAAATAAAGATGATATTGATGCAGATCCGTTTATTTTTGATAAAGGATTGCGCAAAATTGAAATCGACAAATCAATCAAGATTAATAATATCTATTACGATTTGGATAAATATTATATCCGTCCTGATGCAGCACTCGAATTGGATAAATTGGTTCGATTGCTACAAAGTAATCCTAAATTAGTGATAGAACTTAGTTCCCACACCGATTGTAGAGCATCAGATCAATATAATCTAACGCTTTCTCAAAATAGAGCTAAAGCAGCAGTTGATTATTTGGTAGAACACGGTATTAAACTAAGCCGCTTATTTCCAAAGGGCTATGGTGAACGTAAATTGGTAAACCAATGTGCCGATGGAATTACTTGTTCGGAAGAGGAGCACGCATTTAACCGAAGAACTGAATTTAAAGTTATTGGCTTTACAGGAATGAAATTAAAAAGCATTCCGCTCGATTCAGTGCCTACCAATTTAAACAGTCAAAACATTACTCCACCAGAATTGGACGACATTGACTTTTCAAAACCATTGTTCCTATCTCCTGATTATGCAAATTACAATACAGGTTCTAAGAATGTTTATGTAATTAATTTGGGCGTTTTTAAAAATAATATAAAAGATTACTATTATAATCTGACAGATTTAGGAGTAGTTTCATTTTCAAAAACAAAAGAAAGTTTAATCAAATATACGCTTGGTACGTACTATGATTATAAGACAGCAGAGTCAATTCTAAATATAGTAAAATCAAGAGGAAACAAAGACGCTTATCTGTCGGCCACTTCCAACGGTAAGCCAATTGATATTGAAGCTGCAAAAGCATTGGAAAAATAAATTATGCTTTTTTAAGGTAAATTATTAGGTGAGATAGCCTTGTATGCTTAATTTTGCGTAGGACATATTATGCAGAAAAAATTCCTAATTTTATCTAGTATTTTAATTGTACTAGGACTCGTCGGTCTTACAGGAATTCAATTGCTGTGGCTTCGAAACTCCATAAATGCCAAAGAACAGTCGTTCGATTTAGCGGTTTTTGAGGCACTTGACGAAATTTCTTTAAACCTAAAATACGAAGGATACAAGCCCCTCTTGAATGACTTTTTAAGGTCTCAATTGGGCAATAGCGTTGATTCAAGTACCACCGATACCAGCAATCATATCATGATTCCATCTAATGACAGTACAATGCAAGTATTCAAAAAGGATGGCACTTTCGACACCACTCTAATTATTGAGTCAGAAGAAAAAAATCCTAATAAGGGAATGGAATATGCAGAGCAAGTGCTTTCCGACCTTAAATCAAAAGCCGCCGTGCCCGACGAAGAAATGGGATTGCCCGTAGATGAAGATGTGAAGGCTTTAGTGGATCAAATGAAGAAAGAACAATCTGAATTTCTGCAACAAATATACCGTGAGCTCATAAGTGTACAACCAATTACTGAATTAATTGATACTGGACAATTAGAAGAAAATATTTCCACTGCCCTCAAAAATCGTGGCATTTGTACCCCTTTCCAATATGGCATAAGCGAATTAACCGAGAATAATTTCGTGCTGGCTTCTCCAAAAGCGTCCCTTCGCGATTTATTTGTCAGCAATTTTAAAATCAATTTGTTGCAGCGTACCTTTCTCGACACCAAAAAGAATTTAGTGCTTTTTTTTCCCCACAAAAAGGAATTCCTACTAAACTCCATGATTTGGCAGATTTCTTCAAGTGCCTTTTTTCTTATTTTGGTAATCGTTGCTTTTTTCTTGGCGATACAAATCATATTTAAGCAAAAATATTTGTCCGATATGAAAACGGACTTTATAAACAATATGACGCACGAGCTCAAAACACCCATTGCTACCATTTCATTAGCCAGCGAAATGCTAAAAGACAAGTCAATTGGCGGCAACGATACCAACCGCGAGCGGTACGCAAAAATAATAATAGAAGAAAACAAACGACTTAGCAACCACGTAGAGAGTGTTTTGCAAATAGCACGCTTGGAAAAGGGAGAAATTCAGTTGAATAAAACCACCGTCGACATCCACAAATTGATCATCAACCTACTCAATAACTTCGAATTGCAGGTAAATGAAACAGGAGGAGAGATATTGAAAAAATTCAAAGCCACCGATTCCATGGTTGAAATAGACGAAATGCATTTCACCAATGTAATATCCAACCTATTCGACAATGCGCTAAAGTATAACGACAAAACCCCATTTATCGAAATAAATACAGAAAATGAAATCGGCAGATTCAAAATTAGCATAAAAGACAATGGCGTAGGATTGAGTAAAGAAGACCAAAAAAAGGTGTTCGAAAAATTCTATAGAGTACAAAAAGGCAACCTACACGACACCAAAGGGTTTGGTTTAGGGTTAAGTTATGTTAAAACAATTGTAGAAAAGCATGGAGGCAGTATTTTTGTAGAAAGTAAATTAAAAGAAGGCACTACCTTTATTATAAATATACCTAAAAAATAACAACTATGGATACCACAAGCACAAAGAAAAAAGTTTTATTAGTAGAAGACGATACCAATTTAGGACTTTTGCTACAAGAATATTTGAACCACAAAAACTTCAGCGTCGACCTGAAAAGGAATGGCGAAGAAGGGTGGCATGCATACAATAAATCCGATTACGATATAATATTATTAGATGTGATGATGCCCAAAAAAGATGGGTTCACCCTTGCAGAAGACATCAGGTCGCAAAACACCGAAGTGCCTATCATTTTTCTGACAGCAAAATCGCTGAAAGAAGACAAAATAAAAGGACTAACGCTCGGTGCCGACGATTATATCACCAAGCCATTCAGTATGGAGGTATTAGAGCTCAAAATGGCGGCCATATTGCGTCGAACCGAAAAAGTAGAAGTCGTGCCTACACTCGACCAATACCTTGCTGGGCAGTCCACATTGGATTACAAAAACCAGAAGCTTTATTTCCAGGGCAAAGGCACACCACTCACCACCAAAGAGAACGAATTATTGCGTTTATTTTTCGAGCGCAAAAACAACCTACTTGAGCGCGAAACCGCATTAAAAAAAGTGTGGAACAACGATAGCTACTTCACCGCCCGCAGTATGGATGTATTCATCTCCAAAATCCGAAAATACATCAAAGACGACACCACCTTACAAATCATAAACGTACATGGGTTGGGCTACAAACTAGTCGAAAACGAAGAGGCATAAATAGAACATACGATACAAAACACAAAATCGTTTTTAATTTGGGCGTGTCCCTGCTCCAAAAAGCAGGGTCGTGCTTTTTGCTTGTATCTTTTGGTCGTGCCTCCCAAAAGGATACCGCTCCAATCCCTCACGCGGGGATGAGAGGTGAGAGCCTAGAAATGAGCATTTAGAATTGGATTTTTTTTTATTCATATATTTTGATTGGCTTCAAAGCTAGGCTATATCTATCTTTTAGAGAACTTTAGACTTCTTTTTGTCCATTAGCCCGGAATTAAAATAAATAAATAATAAAACACTTTGGGTGTCTACTTATTATTAAATCAGTTTTTGATTTTTTGTAAAGAAAAATTGATACATTTGTTTAAAGAATAAAAGCCCCCATATGGCGCTTAATATACCACTTTATGAAAGTTTTTGCGCTATAACTTAAAGCATTTTATCAATTTGTCTCTAATGCCAAAATATAATAACAGTGAACAAAATGACCAACAAAAGCAATAATCCTATTGCACTTTTAAGCAAATTTGCTTACACCAATACATGACCAATAAATTTGTATAAAAAGGAACTCAATTTTTAACCAAAATTTACAAATTAATAAGTAATTTAGAGGTTTAGAAAATTATGGCAAAATTTATACAAATTTTAATAGATGAAATAATAGACCAATATGTTTATGCTGATGATACAAACAGACCCTGGATTATTGGTTTTAGTGGTGGGAAAGATTCGACAGTGATGCTCCAACTTGTCTGGAAAGCGATTTCACAAATCAAAGAATTGACAGGAATTGTAAAACGTGACATTTATGTTATTTGTAATGACACAATGGTTGAAAATCCTATTATTACTGAATATGTATATCGTGTACTTGACAAAATTGAACAAGCAGCAGAACAGGACATTCCAATAAAAGTAATAAAGACAATTCCAAGATTGGAAGATTCTTTTTGGGTAAACCTAATTGGACGGGGATATCCTGCACCAAATAATGCATTTAGATGGTGTACTGAACGACTTAAAATAAAACCAACCTCAAGATTTTTGATTGAACAATTAGATGAATTTGGAGAAGCAATTATTTTAATTGGAACAAGAACTGCTGAAAGTGCTTCTCGCGCAAGATCAATGAAAAAGCATTCTATAAAAGGAAAACGATTAACTAAACATCCAACTCAACCAAATACTTATATGTATGCTCCGATTCGTAGCTTGAGCTTAGAAGAAGTTTGGTACGTTATTAACACAATGAAATCGCCTTGGGGTTCTGACAATAAGGAACTTTTTCAAATATATTCAGATGCAAGTGCCGATGATTACGAATGTCCAACAGTTGTTACAAACAAGGAACATAAATCGTGCGGACAAAGTCGTTTTGGCTGTTGGGTTTGCACTGTAGTTAAAGAAGACAAATCAATGACTGCTTTAATTGAAAATGGATTGATTTGGTTAACTCCTCTATTAAAGTTTCGAAATCAACTTTCTGAAGAAAGAAATTTTATCGAACATCGAATGCCTGAACGTAGAAATGGAACAGCAGCCATAAACGGAATGGGACCCTATTATCCTTGGTATCGAGCAAAAATACTTGAAAGATTATTTGAAACACAAAAAGAAATACAAAAAGAAAAACCCCATATTGAACTAATAACAAATCAAGAGTTGGTTGCGATACAGACTATTTGGTATAGAGATTTTGTTTTTAATCATAAAGTTTCCGAAATTTATAGAAAAGCTTATAAAATTAATTTGGATATGAAAGACCAAAACGAAAAACACGAAAAAGAATTAGAATTGTTGAAAAAATCGTGTAAGGACAAGCCAACAGATTTTGACTTAATTCAAGAATTGTTAACGCTTCAAAAAAACAAATCACTTTTGAACAGAAAAAGAGGTTTGAAAGAGGATATAGAAAATCGAATTGAAGAGTACCTAAAGAAAGAAAAATAATATGTACATAAAGGAAATAGAGTTAAACAACTTTAGAATATATAAAGGAGTTAACAAAATTAATTTATCGCCTGAGAAAGACAAAAACATAATTGTCGTAAGCGGTAAAAATGGTTTTGGAAAAACTACTTTTTTAATGTCGCTTGTTTGGTGTCTTTATGGTAAAAATATGCAAAATGTTGATGAGCTTTATCAAAAAGAAATCGGAGACAAAGGAGGATATGGAAAGTATATTGGCAATAGTTTAAATAGATTAGCAAAATCAGAGGGAGATACAAAATTTTCTGTTTCTGTTACTTTTCGTGACGTGAAAATTCCTGAAATCACTTGCAATGAAATTAAAATCACACGGACTTATGACATTGTTACAAGTGCTAGTGATAAAGTGGAAGTTCTTGTTGACGGTTTTCAAAATGAATTAATTCAGGATTTAACAACTGATGGTAAACAAGATGGTGAAGAAATTTTTATTCGTGATTTTATTCTTCCTATCGAAATTGCTAAGTTTTTCTTTTTTGATGCTGAAAAAATCGTTTCACTTGCAGAAATTAATTCTCCCGAACAAAGACGACTTTTAAGCAAAGCTTATACAGAAGTTTTGGGGATTAAGAAGTATGAAGACTTAAAAGACCAACTTGAATCTATTCAAGATGAGTACAGAAAGAAATCTGCAAAACCACAAGAAAAGTCTGAATTAAGTCAAATTATTGCAGATATTGATAAAACCCAAATTGACATTGAAGAAATTGAAAAATCAATTCAAAAAATCAATGACGAAAAATTAGAAAAGGCAAATGCTTCTAATGATATTCAAAGAAAATTGATTCAAGAAGGCAATCAAATGACTCTTGAACAATTAAACAAATTAAAAGAAGAAGAAGGTATTTTAAATAGTAAACTTTCATTACTTCAAGACGATTTAAAAGAACTTTTTGATTTGATTCCTTTTGGATTAGCAGGTGAAACTTTAATGGAAGTTTCAATTCAATTAACAAACGAGAAAAATTATAGAACAAACAAATTTATTCAGGAAGATGTTGGAGAAAAACCAACAAAATCCTTGATGATATTGAGCAAGAGAAAAAATCATTTCCAACTGCTATTCCAACGGAAATCAGAAATTTTTACGAGAACCAAATCAAAAACCTAGTAAGAAAACACTTTTTTGCTGATGCTCCAGAATTGCCATCTAACTTTGAGGCATTACACGATTTTTCAGATGCAGAAACCAACGAATTAAATGGTTTAGTAAACAACTTAAAGCATACTTTTAAAGAAGTGTTTACACGACTGAATGATGACTATTCTCGCTCAAAAAATCAACTAGATTCGATTCGTAGGAAAAAGAATGATGCTGAAAAAAATGCAGAAGATGAATATATTTCAAATTTAAGAAATGAAAAAGAACGACTAGACAAAAGAGTGTTGTCAATTGAAACGGAAATTTATGAATTATCTGAAAAAAAAGGTGGTTTAATAAATGAACGTAAAAGATTAAAACAACGTCAAGAAGAATTAAGAAAAAAAATTGATGATTCTAGAAAATACAGTTCAAAAGAAGAGAAGGCACAAGAATTAATAACAAAACTGAGAACTTTCATTAAATCATTGAAAGAGGAGAAGAAAATGTCTTTAGAGCAAGGTATTTTGAATGAGCTAAATACTCTTATGCACAAAAAAGGCTTTATCAAAAAAGTTGCAGTTGACATCAACCAATCAGGTGATGATGTGGATATTAATTTATTTAATTCGCGAAATGAAAAGATTGATAAAGGTTCGCTTTCAATGGGTGAAAGACAAATGTATGCTTCTGCCCTTTTAAAAGCATTGGTTGATGAATCGGATATTGAATTCCCTGTTTTCATAGACTCACCAATGCAGAAATTCGACCGTGACCACGCAGAAAATGTAATCAAAGAATTTTATCCAAATGTTTCTAAGCAAGTGGTGCTTTTCCCCTTGATTCATAAAGAATTGACTGAAAGTGAATTCAACTTATTGAAACCAAAAATAAGCAAGGCATATTTGATACATAATTTTAGTTTGGACGCTTCAAAATTTGTTGAATCTGTTCCAGACCAATTAATTAAAACATACAACGAGCTATATGCAGATTAATATAAGAACTTCAGAAGCCAATCAAGAAATTGTTAGAAAACTCACTAACAAACTACCTGTTGGCACTAAAGAAAACGTAATTGCAAGAATTGCTTTGGGTTACTCTTTGCAAAATGGCAGAAAATTCAGTAATTCTGAATTTAATTTGTACGATTCTAAAGGTAAAGAGTACAAAGAACATATTCTTTTTGATGCAAAATATAGAGATTTTTTTGTTGCCTTAATCTCGCAATATTATGGCATTTACAAAACGCACGAAAACATTCCGAAATATGTAAAACTTCATATTGACCACGGTTTGGAGTTAATGGATAACTTGTTTAATAACAATAACAATTATACGTTTTTCGATTTCTTGATTGAGCATTTAGACAAAGGAATTTCAATGCTTGATACAGTAACAGTAAGCCTAGATGCTGTAAAAAACAACAGCCAAAACATTGAAAAAACATTCTTTAAAGAACCTATAAAAATCAATGTTGGCAAAAATACTTCAACAAATGAAGATATTTTACTTGGCTTCAACGATACAAATGTTTACAATAACTGTCATATTGCAGTTGCAGGAAGTTCAGGAACAGGAAAAACGCAATTTGCTTTAGAGTTGCTTAATCAAATAAGTAGTGAATCCAATCATCACGTGAGTTTTATTTATCTTGATTTTAAAGGTTTAAAAGATGATGATTTAAAATATTTTCAACCATTTTTTGATAAAACAAAGGCATCATTCATTGATGCTCCAAATACGCCATTTCCAGTAAATCCGCTATCGTTCATTGATAGCATTAATGAAGTAAATAAGCAAATGGGAGTTGACAAATTTGTGGACATCATTTGTAAATATTCAAATATTGGCATCAAACAAAGAGGAACATTACGTGATGCAACCTTAGAAGCTTTTATGACCAAAAAACCAGGAGAATACCCAAGTTTCCCCGAAATCAATGAAAAACTATTAGAAATTGTAGGAGACAAACGAGATACATTAACTGAAATTATTGACGAATTAAGTCGTTACAATATTTTTAAAGACCCAAAAAAGGGAGCAACCTTTTTAAATCAAAACATCTATTTGTCTTTATCCGGTGATTTATCAAATTCAGTACGTTTCACTTCATTGTTTTTGATAATCAATTATATCTACAATACATTTATGAATATGGATAGCACACCAACCGAAAACGGTTTTAGAGGTATGCGATATGTATTGTTAATTGATGAAGCTCATGTAATTTTTAAGGAGAAAAAATATCACGATATTTTAGACAAAATTTTAAGAGAAATTCGTTCAAAAGAAATTTCAATAATACTTTTATCACAGGGAATAAGTGAGTTTACACAGTCAGAATATAATTTTTCTAGTAATTGTGAAATGACATTTTTGTTAGATATCAAGGATAAAACAAACACAAAAACCATTAACAAATTTCTTGGGTTTACTGAAAAAGATGGAATCAAAGCAGCAAGAAGCCTAGAAAAAATCCAAAAAGGTCAAGCCATTTCCAATATTAAGGAATTTACAAAAGGTGAGTTGTTTGAGTTGAAACAATTTTATGCGAGTTAGTTATGCCGGTATTAAGTGTAGAAGCAATAAATAATCATTTTGTTGAGAATAGGTATCTTTTAAATGTAATACACAATCCCAATTCTTGGAGCACATTAGCAATGAACGCTTTACCTGCTCCAATTAGAATAAGATTTGACGAAAACATTAAAACGAATATGCCAGCAGCTTTGAGAAATAATAAAGGCATTTATATGTTTTTTCTTGAGCCAAATCACCCTTTTTCTCCAGAATTATACCATCTTTTATATATTGGTAGAGTCAGGGAAGGAGAAAGTAGCTATAATTTTTTTAGAAGATTTGATGAATATAAAGGCTTGATAGGCAATGTAAATGGGAGTTTGAATAAAGTATTATTGACGAATTTATGGCCAGATTACACTCACGTTTTTTTTTATTCACTTAACCATCTTACAGACGAGGAAATTACTGAATTGGAAGATGAAATGATAAAGAAAATTGTTCCGCCCCTAAATTCGAAAATTGGTGGTAAGACTGAGCAAACAAGAAATTTATATTAAAAATAAAGACTATGATAAATTTAGCGTGTTTACGAGGCAACATAGGGTTTTGGACTTATTATTCTACAGTAATAAAAGTTAAAGACCTTGTTAATGACAACAGAGTTATTACAGTTTCAGAGTCTTCACTCTATACAAAGAATATTAATAAAATTCTCCAGAGAGAAATCAAACAAAACCGTATTAAGAATATAACTAAATATTTAGAAACCAATGATGAACGGTTTATGAATAGCTTAATAGTAGCTGTACATAAAGGAAGTCCGAAATGGACTGATATTGACTTATTTGAAAAAATTGAAATTGATGGAAATATACTTAATGAAAACGACATTAATTTTTTAGGAAGTAAATTTGGTATTTTAACACTTAAAGGAGATGAGGAAGTTTTTGCTCTTGACGGTCAACATAGATTAAAAGGAATTAGAAAAGCATTTGAAGAAAAACCTGAACTTGGAGATTATGAAATCCCTGTAATATTTGTAATTCATAACCATACACAAGTCGATAAAACTAGAAGGCTTTTCACCGTTCTAAATAAATATGCTGAAAAACCTAGAGGAGCAGAATTAATTATTTTGGATGAAGATGATGTAGCTTCAATCAATGCTAGAAAATTGGTAATGGAACACCCTATTTTATCCAAAGAAGCAGCTTTGTCTAAATCACAAACGGGTGCAATTTCAAATAGTGATAATTCATCATTCACAACATTGGTAACAATCTATAACATTAATAAAAAACTATATTCTAAACCAAAATCCTTTTATACATCAAGACCAAACCAACAAATAATTGACGAGTTATTCGCTAAATCGAATTTATTTTGGAATAACTACTTTGAAACATTCCCTGAAATAGTTCAATACATAAATGGAGAAAATAATATAGAACTTAATGGCACTCCTATTTATCGTTCTAGTGAATCAGGTGGTAGTTTACTTTTAAGGCCTGTTGGTCAAGAATTGTTAGCAAACGCATTTACTAGATTTGACTCTAATGGGTTAAATGAATTTTCAGAAAAATTAAGAAATATTGATTTTGATTTAAGTGGGAATATTTGGAAATACATTTTTTGGAATGGAAAAATGTTAGGTGGCAATGCTAAATTAAAAAATAATCTTTTACTGTTTATTCTAGGAAAATATAAAAATCAAAATGAATTTCATAACGAAATGACAAGGGTATACGAATTAAACAATCAGGTTTACAATAACCATATTCAACAATTATAAAACATAGCATTAAAGCAAAACAAATTTCCAAACGTCAGAATCCAACTAAAACGTCAAGAATTATGAACGAAATAATTTGCCCAAATTGTAAAAAAGCATTCAAAATTGACGAAGCCGGTTTTGCTGACATTCTTAAACAAGTTCGTGACCACCAATTTGAAGAAGAAATTCTTAACCGACTTGCACTTGCCGAAAAGGAAAAAGAAAGTGCAGTAAAGTTGGCAGAAGCGAATATTAAAAATACACTGCAAGAACAACTTAACAATAAAGACAAGGAATTAGCTGAACTCAAAGCTCAAAAGGAAATTGAACTTTCGAAAAAATTGGCAGAAAAAGAAACAGAAATATTACAAGCAAAATCCAAACTTGAAAACGCAGAAGTTGAGAAAAAACTTGCTATTACTGAAGCCACCCAAAAGGTTGAAAAAGAACGGGATGATTTGGTAAACATTGTAAAAATCAAAGACACTGAAAAACAACTTCTTGAAAAGTCAATAAGTGAAAAATATCAAGCGGAACTGAAAGCAAAAGACGCCATAATTAAGCATAAAGAAGAAGAAATTGCACTCCGAAAAGATATGAAGTTAAAACTATCAACAAAAATGATAGGTGAAACTCTTGAACAACATTGTGAGACAGAGTTTAACAAGCTAAGAGCAACAGCTTTTCAAAGAGCTTATTTTGAAAAAGATAATGACTCAAAATCTGGTAGTAAGGGCGATTTCATTTATAAAGAAAGTGATGAGGCAGGAAATGAAATAATTTCAATAATGTTTGAAATGAAAAATGAAGGAGATGAAACAGCTACTAAGAAAAGGAATGAAGACTTTTTAAAGGAACTCGACAAAGATCGCAATGAAAAAAAATGTGAGTATGCTGTTCTTGTTTCTCTTTTAGAAGCGGACAGTGAATATTACAATTCTGGAATTGTTGACGTTTCACATAAATATCCCAAGATGTATGTTGTAAGACCTCAATTTTTCATTCCAATAATTACCTTACTCCGAAACGCAGCTATGAACTCCTTACAATACAAAGCTGAACTTGCCTTGGTGAGAAATCAAAATGTTGATATTACTAATTTTGAAGAAAAAATAAATACTTTCAAAGAAGGGTTTGCCAAAAATTATGAAATGGCAAGTAGAAAATTTAAAACTGCTATCGACGAGATAGATAAAACCATTGACCATTTGCAAAAGACAAAAGACGCTTTATTATCCTCCGACAATAACCTTCGACTTGCAAACCAAAAAGCGGAAGATTTAACTATTAAAAAATTAACTTACGGTAATTTAACAATGAAAACCAAATTTGATAATTTGAATAAAGAATAAATTAATAAAACACTTAATTAAAATTCATTACCAAGTTGCACTTGCCAGTGGAAAAGTATAAACTAATAACAAAGTTTTATCAAATGCCACTCAAAGCCAAATTTTAAATCAAATAAATTTTAAAAAATGCCTAACAAACAGAACTGAAATAAAGCAGTTAATTTTTAAAAAGTTGTTTTTTTTCCCGCTGAATCCAAATTTCCCACATCCAAAATTCCCATCCAATTTTTTTATTTTCAGAATTTGTTTAAATCAAATTTCCCTTATGTTTTCATTCAAAACATCCATTGTTATCACTTTTTCAAATACGCCTGCATGTTTCATGCTTTTGAGGCCATAGGTTGTTAGGAGTACTTGTCAAACCTAGTATATTTGAGTAATCCATTAAATTGAAATCCCTTCCTTGTTTTTGTTTCTTTAATTGGTAACACTATTTCCTTTTTTTATAAAGTGAATATTTACCCATAATAGAATTGTTGCTTCTTTTTGATTGAAGCGATAATATCTGTTACATTTTCTTCAATTTCAGGAGGCATTTTCAGGAGTTCTTGGTCATTATTGCCTGCCAAAGTTAAGGTAGCATAATAGATAGGTTTGTATTGTTCGAGGGCAGTATTATTGATTTTGAAATAATTGATGACCCAATTGGTTTGTTTGTGGATGAGTAAGGAGTTTAAAAACATACTTGACACGAGTGTTTCTGTTTGAACAAGAAATCGATCTGATATTTTTTTAAAATCATCCATTTCACCCAGATATAAAAAAATGAATGATAAAAATTGCGAATATTTTTCTTTAAATAAATTGAGATCTTTTTCTTGCAGCCTTTCGATAAGATTTCTTAGTTTTTGTTTATTGTTTTTTTGATAATACATTAGAGTCAAATTATAGATAGCATCAATATTTCCTTTTTCTATTGCCAATAAATAATATTTTTCTGCATCCTTTTCTTTTCCTTGTTTTTGGTAAAATAATGCAAGATTATTTAATGCATCAATATTTTCTTTTTTTATTGCCAATAAATAATATTGTTCAGCCTCTTTTTCTTTTCCTTGTTTTTCATAAAGGAATGCAAGATTATTTAACGCATCTATAATTTCTTTTTTTATTGCTAATAAATAATATTGTTCGGCTTCTTTTTCTTTTCCCTGTTTTTGATAATGTATTGCAATGTTAAATAGAGCATCAAAATTGTCATTATCTATTGCCAATTTTAAATATTTTCTGCGTCCTTTATCTTTCTTTGTTTTTCATAAAGAACAGCAAGATTATTATAAGTTTTATTATATCCTTTTTCTATTGCTAATAAATAATAATACTCAGCTTTTGAAAAATTTTCTAATTCAAAATATAAATAACCTATTCCAAAGTATTTTACTCCTTTTTCCTTATCTGATATAGGTAATAATTCTATGATTTTTTTATAATCTTTTTCATCAGATATTTTTTTTAATTCATCTTCTTTTTTTCCGTAATATTTACTTGGCTCTCCTAATACATTAATATCGACTAAGCCGCTTTTTGAAATGGTCTTATATAGATTTTCCTTTTCTTGATCATTAATCTTTTCACTATGGAGCAGTGCCAAAGTCATCGATTCTGCATAGTCTCTTTTTAATGAACGATTTTTTACTGAACCAATAAAATCAGCGCATATATTTTTTAGTTCTGAGTCGTCATACCATTTTTCCAAAAAGTCTGTCAATGCTTTTGCTTCTATCCGCTGCTGAGGTCCACCCTGTGTCATATTAAACCAAAGATTAAAAAATCGTTCTTCTAGCCTATAGAGTAGATTTTTTGTATTTCCTTTTATTTTTTCCACATGCCGGCTTTGGCTTAGCTGGTTGAGTAATGCAGAAATGGTTTTGCCATCCATATTGCACCGAGGAATGAGTTCTTCAATAGATGCTGCATCCCAGACAAAGGCCAACTCCGTTAAAACTTTATTTTGTGCTGGCGATAGTTGGGAAAGTCTTTTCTTGATAAATGGGTGTAGCCCTATCTACTATTAGTTGTAGGTAATTATAGCCATTTTGTTCAGGTCTATTTATTAGCATATCAACAAATAATAACATCGTGCGTGGCATGCCATCGGTGAGCATTCTGATACTCTGAATCTTACCTGGGTATTTTGTAATCAGATTTTCAATTTCTGGCAGGTTTTTGACATTACTCCAGTGAATCATTAGTTTTTTTACTTCATCGAGGGTCAATGCCTCTATTCTTTTAATACTAAAAAATTCATAGAATGGCATGTCGTATCTCCAGAAATGTTCGGACATAACTGTACTACTGCCAATAATTCTAATATCTTTGAAGTTCATCAATAATTCACGAAGCAATGCTGCGTCCTCTTGGCTACCACGATTATCTAAGACTCTATCGATGTTGTCCACAAGCAGGATAAGTTTCTTTTTTTGTATTTGTAAACTTGAAATTACTTGTTGATGGAGCGCCTTTGTATAAGCCTTCATGTCATCTTTAAAAAGTCTAAAATCAATTTTGGGTATATTGTATCCTATAGAATTTAGGTCTCTTATCACATAATCCCACAGGTCATATAATCTATAAATGCCCGACTGTTCTTCACCAAGGTTGACTGCAATATATTTATGATTTAGCTTGTCATTTGTGCTTATTTCTGCTTGTATTCGCCTAAGTAAGGTTGATTTTCCGCTTCCTCTTCTTCCCACAAAAACATAGTGCTGAAATGAAGATCCATCCTTTGTAATGAGGATGTCATCTATTACTCTTTGAAATTCTTTTTGTCTTACAATAAAATTTTTTATTACTTCATCGTAACTTTGGTTGGCATTCTGATATTGTATTAATTCTGGGCTCATGATTTTTTCATTAATGGGTGACGTGCTTTCCACCAGTCTTTTAGTAGTGGTGAATTAAAAGCATACAATTGATTTTCCTCATATAGATATCCATCAGCAATCAAGATATCGTCAATATCTGCTTTCCACTCGTTAATATTGTTGTTGGATACTGCAATATTATATATTTCTTGTAGGTCAATGCCATTTTTGTGGGCACACATGCTTAATACTTCAAGTAAGTAAACATATTTGTCTGGAAAATATTTTGATATTCTTCTATCCCAATCGCTAAAGTGTTCATTCTTTTTTATTATTTTTTGATAAGCTTTATCAATATCCATAGTGGTTAATTGTGTAATATTTTTCTCTTTAAGCATGTCATCACATTCTTCCACAATCAATTGCATATAGTAAGGTATGAAATATCCTATCTTGTTTAATAAATAATCTTTTGTTGCATCTTCTAATTGCATTGTTGCATCTTTGATTAAATGATTTAGAAAATTTTTGGCTTGTTCTATTTCTAAAGCATGTAAATATTCCCTATGTAAATCATTAACCTTGTCTATTCTGCCAGTTATTTTTTTAACAATATGATTTAATCCTACAGAACCTAATAATACTATTATAAATACATCTTTAAAGTCTTTTGTTTGTCTTAATGTTCTTACATCATTTAGTAATGTTTCTGCTTCTTGTGCGCCATGTTGGTTATTTATATTCCATATTACATCGGGAAATTCGTCTAAAAACAATACCACCTTTTCCTGATGATCTTTAAGATTTCCTAGCAATTCAAAGAATTTTGTTCTATAATCAATGGTTGCTTTTTGAATTTCAATTTTATCCTTACCTATTGATTGAATTGTATAGCTATTCCACCAACTTGAAAGCCAATTTTTACTTTTTCCATAATTGGTTAATGCACTATGTGTCATATTGCATAATCGTTTATAAAAATCTTGAATGGAACTATCCGATTGGATGTTTTCGTACTTGCAAGCAAATTCTTTGTTGTGCCTTGTTGACATATACATCACTATTGATGATTTGCCAACTCTACGTGGAGCAAGAAAAAGAACATGGCTATTTTTGGCTATTTCACGCCAAAGTCTATTTTCTATTTCCTCTCTTCTAAAATATTTATCTCCCTCTGCTGCTGGGCCTGTTATTGTATTTGGGTGCTTCCATTTCATTTGCCAGTAATTTTATTGGCAAAGATACATAACAATAATCTTATTGTCAAATTTTTTAACAATAATTTTATTGTTAAAGTAAAAATTTATTCTTAAATTATTGTAATACAGGTTATTGTAGTTTTGATTTTATTTTCAATAAAACGGATAAATTTTGGTTTGCACTATGTTTTTCAACGCATTCGTTTCTTTTTAATTAATTTAAATTGCTAAAACATCCAAAATCCAACCCAAGTTTTTTGATTTTTTAATCAAATTTCATTTATGCTTTCAAACAAAATATCCATTGTCATCACTTTTTCAAATACGCCTGCATGTTTCATGCTTTTGAGGCCGTAGGTTGTCATGAGCACTTGCCATACCGATTTTCTGCTCGGATAGGTAGCTTTGTAAGCCTCGGTTTTATTGATGATGGTGGCTTCGTACTCGCTTGTCATGGTAAATGGTTTATCGCTAAATTTTATTTCTACCAAGTTGACCACTTGGTCTTTTCGATCAATGATGAGGTCTATTTGTGCCTCTTTATTGGCCCATGCATAGGTGTTGGATTGTACAGCTTGGATACCCAATGCACTCTTTATTTGATTTATATGCTGAAAACAAGTTTGCTCAAAGGCAAGTCCTGCCCATGCGTACCAGTTGGGTGTATTGATATTATTGATCCAGAAATTGGCGGTGTTTTGATGCTTTTCTACAAAGTTTTTATGGAAAAGTATATAGTGATCTGCAATTTTGTAAATAACATTTCGTTTGGTTGTGCCGGGCAGTGTGCACACTAATAAAATCTGAAACCACTAATTCTTCTAAGACATTTGAAAAGCCGCCATCTAAAATATTGAGTGCTTTTGTTATATCTGAGCGGAAAAGCCCTTTTTTCTTTTTGAATAAAACATCAACAACATCTATATGTCGTTGGTGATTTTTGAATAAGGATTTGAAAAGTAAAGTATATTCGTTTTTTACCAAGGCTTGTTTTCCAAAAAAAATATTATCAATATTTTGAGAAGCGCTGAAGCCTTTTTTTACTTTGTTTAAATAGTAAGGAATACCGCCCAATGCCATGTATAAATGCACGATTTGATAGGAGTCGTAATGAATATCTTTTGATTCGAGATACAACTTTGTCTCTGCCAAATTGAATGGAGCAATTTTCATGCTTTCGGTTACACGGTTGTAAAAGCCGCCATCATCATTGATAAAAGTTTTAATCATCCATGATGCCGCCGAACCACATACAATTAGTTTTATATCTTTTCTTGCACTCGCCCACTGATTCCAAAACCAATCCAAAGCAGCATTTAAGTCTGAAGTATTGGTATCCAACCAAGGAAGTTCATCTATAAATACTATTTTGTGCTTTCGTTCATCTCTTATTAATAACTGTTTGAGTTGGTCAAAGGCTTCCATCCACGACTGTGGCATCGGACACTCTTCATAGTACGGACTCTGTCTGAGGGATGCATGAAAACCAGCCAATTGCAATATCATACGGTCGTCATTTAAACCAGAAGTATAAAAGCTAAATTCGTTGGAAAGTATTCTCTTATTAGAAAAGTTTTCCGGCTGTCTTCTACCATATACTGCAACAAATTATGGCTCGATTGAACAAGTTCCTCGAGTCTTTGTTTTTGGTGATATCTGCCTGTAATATTCATAATAATGCGCTATTTTTATGTAAATGTAAGCATTAAATATTTAAATAATGTAATTAATGCTATAAATCTACTAAATAATAAGCATTATATTAGATATTTTGTTTTTAATGCCAATTAATGTGCTAAAAATTGGCATTATTTTAGTGTTTTGACAAATAATGTGTAAAATGGGATATTTATTTGGCATTATCTCAATATGTTGCTTCTCCATTACTCCAAAACACCACTTAATTTTCACCAAAAAAATTCCACCTAGAATTAAATGGAAAATTTTTTAAAAAATTAAGTTTGTAGTAGCTATTTTGAATTAATATTTGTTGTAATAATAGAATGTTATTTGAGTTGAATTCGGTTTTGATGAATGATTTTCGATATGAAATAAAAAAAATGAGTAAACCATTAAATTTTAAAATATGAAATTATGGTTTGTTTCATAACGGATTTATAATTGATGCAATAAAGAATAGTAGGTAATAAACAAGATGAAAAAGGTTGTTTTTGAAAAACTTTGAACGTAAATCGGATGTTTAAAATCCCAGTTTTTAGAGGAATTGAATAATTTTAACTTCTTTGATTTTTAACTTTGTTTTGTTTGAAAAGATATCGATTTTTACCTCTGAAACCAAAAAGGGTTTTATTAAATATGAAAAAAGTTTTATTGTTATTGTCCATTGTTTTTATTGCTTCAAATGCTGTAAATGCTCAAAATACTAGATTAAATGATCGAAACGCTCTTGGTTGGTATAGTTATTTCGGCACTATAAAAGTGTCTAAAAAATTTGGCATTCATACTGAATATCAATTTCGTAGAAGCGAAATAATCACCCATTGGCAGCAAAGTTTATTGCGTTTTGGTGTTAATTATCAAGTGAATCCAAAATTACAATTAAGGCTAGGGTATGCTTGGATAGAAACTTTTCCCTATGGCGAAATACCAATTAATGGAATGGAAAAACGTTTACTGAACATCGTCTTTTTCAGATGGCTACAATTACGGATAAAATTTCAATTATTGGCATTTCGCATCGTATTATGCTCGAACAACGTTTTGTTGGACGATATTCCAATGCTAATCTTAAAAAGGAAGATGAATTTCCGATGTTAAATAGAGTGAGATACATGTTTAGAATGCAAGCGCCATTAAGGGGAAGGAAATTAACGATAGAATTCCATATGTTGCTGTTTATGATGAGATTTTTATTGGATTTGGAAAGAATGTAAACGAAAATATATTTGACCAAAATAGGATTGGCGTATTATTGGGGTTAAAATTTAATTCTTTATTTAGAATGGAGGCAGGTTACTTTAATCAAATCGTCCAACTGGGTAGAGAGGTAAATAATAGGAATGTTTTCAGAGAAATAATGGAATTATTATAAGTGCCTTTTTTAATATCGACTTGACAAAAAAGGAAAAAAGTAGTTAGAAAATAGAATAATAATGTTAAAAATAATGGCAATATTTTGGATACCTTATCTAATTTTTTACATTTATTGGTTATCAAAGAAAAAGCCTTATAGTCAATTAAAAACCTATGACTTTCCATTGTGTAAGTTTTTAATAAAAGCAAATTTGGATGGTATTGATGACACTATTCTTTAATTTTTTACTGAAATTTATTAAATAATTGACTTTGTTTTTTAAATAGATTTGATGATTATTTTTTTTAAAACCCAAATCTCATTTCCTTCTAGCCCTGCTCCGACCGTTCGGAGGAAGTGGTATCCTTTTTTTTGTTTTGGAAGGAGCAAGGCAAAAAAAAGATATAAACGGAAAGCAGGAATAGCTTCAACCCAGATTACGCATTAGAAATTATACTGCTAAGTTAATAATTTTTTCTATTGCCTAATCTGAGTTAAAGACAGTTTAACCTAAGCAAAATAGTTTTATTCGGTTTATACTAACTCAGCTTTTTTGTTTTCTTTAAATTCGCCTTTGCTTTATATCGTCTCCAAGCATAAACCATTAAAATAAATTTACAAGTAGCTATTTGGCTAATTGGAGTTCTTGTTTTAATAAACGACAATAAATAAAATATATAAATTAAGTAAAGGTAAATTTAGGCTACCAATTTTGACAAATTAAATTAGTTTACTTTAAAAATTGGCAGCATTTTTGACTTATAATTTATTGCAAATTTTAATTTTTAAAATTTTGATTTTTTAACATATAAAAGGAATTTTTTGAATAAAAAGAATATAATTTTAATTTTAAAAAATAACTTTGTATATATAAATAGGATTATATGAAAAGAAGAAATTTTATAAAGAGTATTAGTGGCTTAGCAATTGGCATGTCATTAGAAATAAAGCACTTGCACAAAATAAATATAGTGAGCCACCAAAATATATTTTTACTAGTCAATGGACTTATAACTTGGACAAAACTATTTTTTTGGAATGGATTTTGATTTAGGAGTTATGAATAATTTAAAGAATATGATGATGTAAAAACAATAAAGTTTACAATTACAAAAAATAATTGCAGCCTTAAAACACATAGAAGTATATAATGCCACTTATTTAATTGACTCTTGCATCTTGCTCAAAGGAGAAACTTCTAAATATAATATTAGTGCTTCCTTAATAACTGAAAATAATAAATTAGCTGATCAGCCTGAAGGATTTAAACATGAAAAAATTCATTTTGTTTTAGATAATAAATCAGAGACGATGGGCTCAATTGATTTATTGAATGAAAATCAAAAAGTATTAGCGTCATTAGAAAAGGCAGAACTTATCGAGAGTGGTTGTTTTCTAACAACAGCATGTGTGGGCGCTTTGGGTAAAAAGGATGATTGCTATGAGTTGCAAACCCTTAGAGCTTTTCGGGACACCATTTTAAAAAAAAATAATAAAGGTCTGAATTTGATAAACGAATATTATAAAATAGCACCCAAAATTGTCAATCAAATAAATAGCAGTAGTGAAAATAAAGTTGAATATAAAAATATTTATAATAAAATGATACTACCAACCATTGATGCAATTGAAAATAAAGAAAACCAAAAAGCAATTGATATTTATTCCGAATACTTTCTGTTTTTAAAAGACACATATTTGGATAATAAAATCAGTAATTGAAATCAGCTGATATTTAATAAAGTATAATTACAATATTTTTCCAAAAGTTATTTTAATCATAGCACATTTTTTTATTAGATCATTTTTCTTAATCTTTCACAATTTTTTAGATTATCGTTTTAATAAAGTGCCTACCTGAAAAATGAAAATTTAAATGAAAATAATATTGGGTTAAAAGGAAGGATTATGTAGAACTGTGTTTTTTAATGCTTTTAAATTTTTGAAAAAATTAATTTCAAATTGCTACATTTGGCCTATGATTTTAACGGATAAAGGAATATTAGCAGCAATTGAAAATGGTGAAATTGTTGTTGAGCCATTTAAACCAGAATGCCTCGGTACAAATTCGTACGATGTGCATTTGGGCAAAAACATGGCTGTGTACAAGGATAGAACGTTGGATGCCAAAAAGCACAATCAAATGAAGAATTTGAAATAGGAGAGGAAGGTATTTTTTTGCAACTTGGAACGCTTTATTTGGGCGTAACGGAGGAATATACGAAACCCATAAACATGTACCTTTCTTGAGGGTAAATCTAGCGGGTCGCCTCGGAATTGATATTCACGCCACTGCTGGGAAAGGGGATGTTGGTTTTGTAATTATTGGACACTGAAATTTCCTGTATTCAGCCCGTAAGAGGTGTATGCAGGTATGCCTGTTGGGCAATTGATTTATTGCTGTTGAAGGTGGTGTTCAAAATCCAATAATGCCAAGAGTAATGCCAAATACAACCAAAAAGGCCATAAACCGATGGAATCAATGATGTTTAAGAATAAGTTTTAAGTATAAAGTAGTAATTATTTAGTCTTAAGAAAGGGACTTAAGTAGTAAGTATAAAGTAGTAAGTATTTAGTGTTGAGAAATAAGACTTAAGTCATTACTATTAAGAAAGAATTAAAATTTAGTTTTTAAGTCTTAAGACTTATGTCTTTCTACTTATATCTCTAAATCTATCCCTCAAAATTGATTCCGAAGAAAAATGCCCTGTTTTTGAGAGCACCTATTACATTGCTAAACCTCAAGTTTAGGTCGTAGGAATGCGCATTTAAGAAGGAATTAGAAACACGGAATTCCGGAGAAAGA
Source organism: Bacteroidota bacterium (assembly GCA_016705125.1). GTDB lineage: Bacteria > Bacteroidota > Bacteroidia > Chitinophagales > JADIYW01 > JADIYW01. Next base: position 94,496 of record JADIYW010000004.1, on the reverse strand, counting down.
ATAAAAGAGGAAAGTGAAATTCGAATCCTGCCCCATAATCCAAAGCGATATCGTGCTATTTAGTTTTTTAAATACCGGCATTACGCGCTTTTGAATTCGAAGCTACATCGTAAGAATATTTCATACCAGAAATAACATAAAATTTAAAATCTTTAATTGGGTCTGATTTAAATTTGATGTGCACCGCACTTCCATTAATATTTGATTGAGGTTCTTGAGTCACCGGCTGGCCATCAAAATTTGATAATCTAATTTTGTCTTGAAAGGCGATCTCAGGGCAAGTACGGATTTCTTAGTGGCGCGATAAATGGATGCTTAAAGAACAGCCAAATTAAATCCATTGCGCTTTTGCATCAATAGCTGCAATACTGTCTTCATAAATAAATTTTTCTCCACGATTAATTTTGAAATCGGAGGTATTAATACCCATATTTATACCAAATGGAAAGCCTTACGACTAAATTTAAGGTCGTTTTCCAACACGTTTTTGTCCAAAAGCCAAAATCGGCAGAGACAAAACAACGATATGATTACTTTTTGCCCAATGTATTGAACTTATTCCAAATGTAAGTGGAATCCATTTTATCGTTTTAAATCCTATTTCTTCTAATATTTTTACAAACTCATTGCCTGATGGAATGCTTAACGGTTCCTGGGCGGATAAGTATAAGCCCTTGAATCTTTTGAAACCAATTTACCAATAAACGGCAAAACTTAACAAAATAGAAATAGTGATATGGTTTTAAAAATTTATTTGAAGGTTTTGAAAATTCAAGAATTACTAAGTTGCCATCTTTTTGGTAACCCATTAAATTTTAAAACATCTTTGTTTTAAATTGCCAAAATTACGAACGCTTAATCTTGGCTGTTACAGCATCAAAATGGTTGTCGGGAAACTCAAATGCTCAGAATCTCCTTTTATCATTTCAATTTTGGAGTCTAATGATTGTTTTTTATTTTTTTTCTACCAAAACTCAGCATGTTGTTCTAAAGATCTAATCCAATAATTTTAGTTGTATCTGTTTTCGCAAGTGCAATGGCCAAATCATAGTGCCGTAGCTATATCTAAAATGAATTTTGAGTTTTCTTTTTAATGATTTGTATTACTCTTTCTCCATGAAATATCAATGCCTAAGGAAAGAATTCCTATTCAAAAGGTCATACTTTGGATGAGACATCAACATGATTTCGACTTGTTCTTTTTAGAACTTTCGTCATTATATGGTTTTACTCTATTCATTTCTCTGATAAAAAATATGTTAGTCTAATGGTAATCCACAAATTGAAGCATTTCATGCTAATTCCTTATATTTGTTTCAATTATAACTATTATTAAACTTTTGCGATATTATAAAGTTTATTTTGGAAATAAGCAATAGAGAAACGCAATGGTTTATATAGTTTAAGAGAATGGAATAGGTAAACAAAATGATTTGTAATAAGCGCATCTTTATGGAAAGAATTGTATTTGTGAGGTTCCTTTAAAAACGACCAAGTCCTGAAGAAGTATGCCTGAATTTGCATTTATTGCCCGGTCGAATGTTGGCAAGTCATCACTGATTAATATGCTTTGCGAAAAAAAAGGGTTAGCCGAAAAGTGTCGCAAACACCTGGGAAAACGTCAATCGATTAATTTTTTTAAAGTAGAAAATGGAGGGAAATAGTTGTCGATTTGCCTGGATATGGATATAAAAGTTTCGAAATCGGATGGGGAAGAATGGGAGAAAATGATTCGATATTATCTTTAAAATAGAACGCAACTCACTTGTCTTTTGTTAATTGATTCAGTTTACGCCACAAAAAATGATATTGATTTTATAGCAAAATTGGGTGCTTGGAATGTGCCTTTTGCCTGGGTTTTTAAGGCGGATAAATTAAATCAGTTAGAAGTACAAAGAATAAGCACGCATTTTACGAAAACCAGCAAGGAACTTGGGGCTGCATTACCTCCAGTATTTGTTACCTCTCTCAAGGAGACATTTTGGAAAAAAAGAAATGTGTGGGCTTTTATGAACCATTTTGACCAAAAAGGAAGTCAATTAGTATTTAGTTTTGTAAAATGGGCAATACAATTGCCGACATTACTAGCTATAATTTCTTTTCCAAACAACCAGTTAGTGCCACCAGAAAAATCAAACGGTGCCGCATCTCCGGCCTAATTAAACCCAGATTACGCAATAGGAAATAAATGTTAGCTTAGTAGCATAATTTCTAATGCGTAGCATTAGACAAAACAAAGATATGGAATTCGATATAAGCTATACAAATAGGGAGATTACGCCATGGGGTGGCATGATTTTTTTGAAGCAAATGCTAGAAAAAACAGGATTTAGGGCACTTGTTGATAAGAATACAGATTTGCCACAATCTGGTTCTAACAGAGGTTATAAAACATCCACGATAATTGAAGGATTTATAACGAGTATTTGGTGTGGAGCTAACCGATTTTTTACACACAGAAGTTACTCGCCATGATATTACTTTGGGTAAAATATTTGATTGGAAGAACACTCCAGGACAAGATACATACAAACGTTTTTAGTAAATTTACAGGCAAAAAACCTTAAAGTTGGCCAATATTTTTATTCATGGATTTTTGACAACTTCAAGTTTGATAATTTTACTTTAGATATTGATTCCTCGGTAATGACGCGTTATGGCGTTCAAGATGGAGCAAAAAAAGGATACAATCCGAGCAAAAGGAAGGTCATCACATCATCCATTAATTGCATTTATTGCAGATGTAAAATTAGTAGCAAATATGTGGCTTCGAAGTGGCGACACCTCATCGGCAAATAATTTTCTTGGTTTTTTAGAGGATACTTTGTCAAAATTGAAAAACAAAACAGTCAGTTTAATAAGATTAGACAGTGGCTTTTTGAATCAGATATTTTAGATTATTTAGAAAACAAACCAATGGATTATGTAGTAGCAGCTAAGTTTTCCACACCTATACAAAGAATTATAGCAGAACCAATAATTGGATTTTGTTAGATACAGGAATAGAAATTTGCGAACAAATATACCAAAGTAAATCTTGGAAAAAATCAAGAAGATTAGTAATTGTAAGGCAAAGAATAAAAGATAGACCCAAAGCAACAGGCAAACAATTAAGGTTATTTGAAGAAGAAGAAATTTATAAAAATTACCGATATTCTGCATACGTAACGAACTTAAAATTGGCACCAGCAGAGGTATGGAGATTATATAGAGGCAGGGGTGATGCTGAAAATAGAATTAAAGAATTAAAATATGATTTTGGTTTCGACAGCTTTAATCTAAAAGATTTCTATGCAACAGAAGCTGCCCTAACTTTTGCGATGATTGCATATAATTTAATGGCTCTGTTCAGAACATTTGTACTGCAAGAAAAAACACAAAAAACACTATCTACTTTACGATATAAAGCATTTGCAATAGGTGCTTACTTCGAGAAAGTAAATGATAAACTTGTGCTAAAAATAGCACTCAATAAAAAAAGAAGAGCTTGGTTTAGCGGGTTGTGGAACTATTCAAAAGTCTTTGATTATCCATTCAAAGTTTCTAATGCGTAATCTGGGTTTAAACAATCATTACTTCAGTTACTGTGTAATTGACGAAGCACACTGTGTTTCGGAATGGGGTCACGATTTTAGAACTTCATATTTACGATTAGGCGACAACGCAAGAAATTATTGCATTGCAAAGAAAGAGAACATTTACTGTTTTTCGCATTAACAGCAACAGCATCTTACGATGAGCTTTCTGATATTCAAAGAGAACTTGATATTCCTGAAGAAACAGCGATTGTAAGACTTGAAAAGTTAGACAGACCCGAAATTCAATTTAAAATAGTTGAAGTAATAGCCGACATAAATACTGAAAATGGAATTGACTGGGGAAATAGACAAGCACTTGGCGAAGCCAAACAATTTCAATTAATCCAACAACTCAATACAATTCCAAAACATTATGAGGAATTTGCAGGTAATTCAAAAATAATAGATGATGCAAAAAAAGCATTTGATGGTAAAGATATTCGTTTAGATAACTACAACGCTGAAACCTTTTACGAACAACAAGGAAAAGAAAATAATGCTGGATTAGTTTTTTGCCCTCACCGAAATTGGTTTTTCGGGGTTATGGATAATGCTTCAAAACTAACGCAGCATTTTGAGAACATAAAGATTGGCACATTTTTAGGAAGCGATGGAATTCAAGAGAGAGATAATGAAAATGAAAAAAATCAATCAGCATTTGTAAATCACGGATTAGATTTATTAGTAGCTACAAAAGCGTTTGGAATGGGAATTGACAAACCTAATATTCGTTATGTGGTTCATTTCAATTACCCAAGTTCAATAGAAAGTTATTATCAAGAAGCAGGAAGAGGCGGAAGAGATAGAAAATTAGCAATTGGGTTGGTTCTATTCAACAGACAAGAACTAACTACTACTGAAAAAATAGAAACAGTTACAGAAGATGGCGATATAACGGAGATAATAGAAGAAAGAACTGCTCAATTGACAAGGATATTTTACAAGTTTTCATAGGAATAATTTCAAAAGGAATTTCAAAAGAGAAAAAATTTTAGCTGAACTACTTACGGAAATCAAGTTCCCTTCCATAAGGAAATCAATAATATTGAAGAAAGTGTATTTGAAGAATTTTCAAATTACCGTAAATTGGGCACTTGGAAACATCCTGCTGGTGGTTCTGAAAGGCTATATATAAATTCAACGGTTTTCGGAGAAAAATACGGATACCTTAATTTAAATGTTGCAAATCTAAACTTTGTTGCTGACCACCCTTTAAAACCAAAAGCCAATGAAATTGCAAACTTCATTCAGAATATAATTCTAAAGGAAAAGTCACCAGTAATGAGTGCTTTTACTTGGCTTTCTCAATACACAGCAGCAGTATCACAGCCAGGAATAGAGAAGCTTTTAGAAAACACGAAATCAAAAGAAGATTTTCAAGTAATTATTCCATTTACAAATAACGTCATAGAAGTTATTTCAAACGTTTTGGATAGCAATCTAGTGAATTTTACCCCTTCACAAGTTAAAGAGGCTCAAAACTTTTGTAATGATAAAGCAGAATTCATTTCAAAAATCGAAAAGGGATACGGTGCTCCTTTACCTCCTGTTTGTATTCCTGAAATAATGAATTTATTTACAAAAATCAGGAACGAAGAAGACACATACAAAGCTATTTATAGACTTTCTATTATTGGTGTTGTTGATGATTATACCGTTGATTATAATTCAAAAACTATTTCGGCCCACATAAGTAAAAAGCCACAAGGACACTACACATTAAAACTAAAGGAGTATTTACTTCAATACAATAGTCCTGAGAAAACAGACGAAAAGCTTGAACGGCTTCCGTTTTATAAAGGAAATACGGAAATTCAAAAATGTTTAGGCTTCTTGATAAAGTTTGTTTATGAAGAAACGGCCATTCAAAGAAGAGCCGCAATTGATGCAATGGAAGAAGCTTGTATAATCGGACTTGAAGAAAACGGCAGTCAAAAATTCAAAGAATTTATTGACCTATATATGAATTCTAAATATGCCCGACCGCAGTATTTACCATCAGACACAGAAAGAGGATTGAAAGCCGACTTTTCAATTGTAGAAAAGTATATGAATTTAGTAAGCAAAGAAGTTGGAGAAATAAATAATTTCAAACATTTGCGAGGTGCAGCGACAAGGCTATTGGTTCAACGACCTGACAATTTTGTTTTTATTTTACTCAAGTCATTTTCCGTTATATTAATTGAAAAAGAAAATGAAGATTTTATAAAAGAAGCACAAACAGATTTTATAAAAGGCTTCTTAAAAGCACAAGAAACTACAAAAGAAGATATTTACACTTTGAAACAAAAGGTCGACACCTTTAAAGCAAAAGTAAATGGTTTTGATTTGGAAGCGGTGGAGAAAATAGAAGAAGTTGAAAGTGCTTTGTATCTTAATTTACACTCAAACTGGCTGACAAATTTTAATAATAAATTCGCAAATAATTATGCTTGATCAACAGATAAATGAACAATTGGGCTTACTTCAAAAGGAGCTTACAAAACTAAAGACAGTTACCGACTACATAGACGGTGCAAAGGAAAATTCAATAAGTATAATTGTTGAACTTGAAAAAGTGCAACAGAATTATGCTGTCTATACGGACAAGATTTTCAATCTTTACAAGCAATACGTTACAGACCTAAAGCAAAATACTGAAATTCAAATCAATGACGGAGTTTTAAAGTTTGAAACAACAGGCAATAAAATTGATACGACCAACAAGGAAAAACTTGTTGAAACAAAACGCCTTTTAGAGCAATACAAAAAAATTGTAGAAGCAACCGACAATTTGGTTAAAACTCTTGAAAGCGTTGACTTCCCGACCAGACTTTCAACAATTGACACGAATATAAAAGCGGTAAATTCAGCACTTAATGAAGCAAAACAATCAATTGAAAAAAATGCAACAGATAATCAGGCTATAATTATTCAGCGACTTGACCTACAAGACAAAGAAATTAAAACCTTAAAAACAATCTTGTTTGTAATTTGTGGGCTTGTCATAATTGGGACAGTTGCGACAATATTAGTATTAAAATAGCCAACGCATTTGGTAGCACATTTGCAGTTTTTCCAAAAACACAGTGCCAAACAAAAAACTGCAAAAGAGCTACCAAGCCAACGCACAACGACACGACAATGGACAGACTAACAACGACCGAGAAAGAAGAACGAAGGCATAACAGCACCTACCCAAAAGGCGGGGTTTCGTGTTCCAAAGACAGTTTTGTGGTTAATCAAACATTAGTTTTTCAAATCAAGTTTTGTGGTAAAAGTCCCGCCCTTCGGGTAGCTGCATCACGTTAGGCGTAAGTTAAACCGACACTTTACAAAATAACAACAATATGAACAGAATAATCTTAATTGCGTTGACGATATTTTTATCCACTCAACTTTATGGACAAACAGAATTTAAGACTTACAATAATGGACTTATTTATAGTGAAAAGACTATGAATAAACTTGAACATATTGTTGACTCACTAAATTTAAAATATAAAGTATGTGATTTTAACAAAGTATTTTATTCCAAAACACAAACGGTTGGACATATAATTCGACTTGACACGAATGATGTTAAACAAGCAAAAAAAGATATGGAAAGAAATATTTCATTTGAAGATTTTGTTTTGAAATACCCAAATGCTGAAATTGAGAGAAATGTTTTAGTGGTAAAGTATAAATACAAAAACTACGAAGAGAAAGAAGTTGTTGAGTTTAGTGAAATTGATTTAAATAGTAGTTATGGATTTGAAATAAGCCAAGACAATCTAAACGATTTATATAATAAACCCTTAAAGAATACTTGGCTATTTGATTATAATGAGAAATCGGAATATTCAAAAGAATCAATTAATGCTTTCTACTTTCCAGAAGAATTTAAAACAACAACTCTTAACTTAAAGTATAGCAGACAAATAGGATATTCTGACTGCCTCATTGATACTATTGCTACAAAATTCAAAAGCGATGCAAAATCAGGTTGGGTTGATTTACCTGAAAATTGGCAAAATTTATCAGAAAAGAAAAAAGAAAAATTACTCGATGAAATGCGTTCAACAAAAGTTGTTGGAGGTTGTAGTCAAGATAGTAGACCAAGAGAACATACCATAAATATTGCAATGCTTTCGGCAGAAGTTACAAATTGGGAAGTTTTCTTGAAATCACATTTAGACATTATGAATGATAGGTTTGATAGAATGTCAGACGGAAGTTACGCTTATGCTCAACGAAAGACATACATAAAAGAGCTTGAAGAGTTAGATATAAATGTACTTGATTTATTAATTGGAATTTCATTAAGAGTTGAAAATCCAGCGAAAAAACCATTATTATGGAAGTATAGGTAGACTTGGTAGAGCAATTTCAGAATCTAAAAATAAGGAAGACTTTAAAACTCAAATTTTGTCAATGGTTGAAGACAAAGAACTTGATAATTATAATAGAATTTTAGCATACTTTTTATTCGTTAGTTACAATAACTATTTAGACAATAAAGACGAACAAAATGAAAATATTAAACAGTTAGAAACTTCAATAATGACCTTGCCAGACTTTTTAAAGGACAAAATTAAACTAAAACAAAAATAACCTACGCCTAACATATAAGGTTTAAACGCTGTTTTTTCCCAAGAAAAAATTGCGTTTTAAACTGTTGTTGAAGCGAAGCCCTTTTTGCGGGCGTTTTGGGCTTGCTATAATACAAATTTATTGCTTATGGGTTTTTAATAATTTTGCCTGTCTGGTTGGGCAAATTGGGTTTTGGTTTTGGTGTTGTTTTGGGGCTTCAAAAACTATTTTTCATCTTCTTTTTATCTCTGTTTTTTATCTTTCCTTCTTTTTTGTCTTCATTTTGTTGTGCCTACTGGTGGTTTTTATGCCATGTGTTGCGCTGTGGGCATGGCGCAGCCATGCCCACATAATGGATTATTTATGAACGATTTGTCTTTTTATTTCTTTTATAATTTCCATGCTTGGCGGCGCATTGGCACTAAAATTAAGTAGCGTTATCATTCTTCCCTTTTTGCAAACTGGACATTCATCTACATCGAATTTTAACAGCTGCTTACATACTTGTTTGTAATTCAATTTTATTGGTGCTGCGGGTATTTTGCCATTTGTCATAAGAAGTATTTTTAGTTTTTTCTTTCCTCTATTTGCCAAAAATCCGTAATGCCTTATTTTCATAAATCGAGGTGGTAAAATATGCATACAGAACCGCCTCAAAAATTCATCTGCTTCCAATGTCATCATTTTAGTTTTTGATCCATCGGCATAGTCTTTATACGAAAAGGCAATGCTGCCATCAGCTATTGATTTCAAACGGTGGTTGGAGATCGCAATTTTGTGGCTGTATCTACCCAAATATTCCACCACCTGCTCGGGTCCACCAAAAGGCTGTTTTAAGTAAATTACCCAATTTTTTTGGTAAAGCAATTGCCTCAATTTGTTGGTAATCTGCATATTGTTTTCGTGTAACCATTGCCTGTATTTATGCATGAATTTGTTTTTAAAAACAGTACTCATTTGTTTTATTGGAAACAGAAAATCGCCTTTACTTCGGGTTGCTTTCCATTGTCCAGCAGTAGTAATGCCGCCACCTGGCACAATGCAGTGTAGGTGTGGATGAAGTGATAGGTTTTGCCCCCAAGTGTGCAGTAGGGCAATAAATCCCATGGATGCGCCCAAGTGTTTTTTGTCGGCAGCAAACGCAAACAAGGTTTCTTTGGCGGCATCAAACAGGATATTATACATTGCCTTTGGGTGCTGTAGGCAGTGCGGGTTGAGCTGTTCGGGGATGGTGAATACCACGTGGTAGTAGGATACTGGCAGTAAATCTTCCTTGCGTGCAATGATCCATTTTTCTCTTTCAGTGCTTTGACATTTGGGACAGTGGCGGTTGCGGCACGAGTTATAACTTATGCGTGTATGGAGCATTTATCGCATGCATCTACATGTCCGCCCAGTTGTGCAGTTCGACAAATAGAGATTGCATTGAGTACCTTTTTGTGGTAGCCAATTGGTTGTTTGTTGGCAATAAAATGATCTCCATATTGTCGAACAATATGTGCCAATTCATAAGTGGGCAGCATTATTATTGCTTGTTATACAGGGTATCAAGCGGACTGTGCGCGATGGAAGGTTTTACCTGGGCTACGTGCAAATAGACGAGCGTATTGCGGATGTCGGCATGTCCGAGTAGCTTTTGTATGCTATAAACATCGATTCCATCTTCGAGTAAGTGAGTAGCAAAACTATGGCGCAGCGTATGCATGCTTACACCTTTTTTGACAATACTGGTTTTGAGCATCGCCTCATTGATGATGTACTGAATGCTGCGTTCGCCCATTGGTTGGGATGGAGTAAGCCCTTCGAAAAGATACACTTTAGGTTTGCAGATTTGAAGATAATTATCGAGTCTAAGGGCGATAGATTTTGCGAGTACGACATATCTGTCCTTATTTCCTTTGCCTTTTTGGACACGAATTTGCATACGGTCTAAATCGATATCTGCGATTTTGGTATGTCTGATTTCATTCATGCGCAGTCCTGCGCTATAAGCAAATGCGAGGAGGAATCGATGTTTTAGATTGGTAGGTGCTTTGAAAAGAGCTTTACATTCTTGTTTGGAGAGTACCTGCGGAAGCGTTTCTGTTTTTTTAATCATAGGCATTTTGAGCGCGTGCGCTTCCATGTCGAAAACCCGAAACCAGTATTTGAGTCCGAAAACGGTTTGTTTGAAATAGCTGATACTGAATCCTTGAGAGATGGTAAGGTGGTAGAGGTAAGCATTCAGTTCGTCGATAGAAACGAGGTGAGGCGGTTTGCCGAAATGGATGGCAAGGAATGCGAGATTGCGGCTGTAATTGGAAAGTAGACTAGGGCTGTTTTGTTGTAGGACAATATGCTGTTGAAACTTTTGGAAATCGGCAGCAAAACCAGGCACTAAATCTTTAGCTTGATTGAGAATAGTTTGTCCTTTGATGGGAAAAGAAAGTGTAGTATTCATCGTAAAAATTTTATTTGGTGAAAAATAAAATTAGCTATAAAAAGAGAACAGAATACCCTATATTTGATTTGTGAAGCAAAGGATTATCGGAATCAAAAGAAAGCTACCCACGAGGAACGAGGGGGTTTGGTTCAACAGCACATTTGCAATAGGCGGGGTTTCGTGCTCGCAGACAGTTTAGTGGTAGCCGAAAGTTTTGTGCTCCGCATAAACATTAGTGGTAAAAATCCCGCCCATCGCAAATCTGCAAAACGTTATGCGTAAATTTATGACACGACACATTTACATAATATTGACAGTTATTTTGACCGCTTGCGGGACAACTGCGACAGACAAAAACGATAGGAAAATTCAATCTAACAAAGTTGAAACAACGACCAACTTGCAGTCTGTTGTTTCGACTGACAATAATCAATTGGAAGACACGACCGACTATAACAATGCAACTTATTTCGTTGTGGTAGCAGACACAAGCCTTGACTATTCAACGCTTCATAAAAAAATGTTTGACCTGAACAGCAAATTAAAAATTCCTATTGACACAATGGGACGCTTTTACAACAAGACAAAAAATCTTATTGCCTTGCCCGACAATGACGAAGATGAAATTTATGCAGGCGACTATTTCCCGAGACGTTTCCCATCGCACAATTTAAGTTTAGAATATTTAAACTTTTACCAAAGACAAGCAGGTGAAAAAACTATTGCCTTGGTGACAGGAATTTACGAAACAGAAAAAAGTGCAGACAGTGCATTGACTGTTTTACATAAGACAGAGAAAAAAGTATTTAAAATAAAAGCAGACATTTATGTGGGTTGTATGCACTGACAGACAAAGAAAATCTACGCATAACATATAAGGTTTAAACGCTGTTTTTTCCCAAGAAAAAATTGCGTTTTAAACTGTTGTTGAAGCGAGGCCCTATTTGTGGTCGTTTTGGACTTGCTATAATACAATTTTTTTGCTTATGGGTTTTTAATAATTTGTCTGCTTGGTTGGGCAAAATTGGGTTTTGGTTTTTGAGTCGTTTTGGGTCTACTAATGCTATATTTTATCTTCTTTTTATCTCTATCTTTTTCTTTCCCTCTTTTGTGTTCATTTTGTCGTGCCTACTGGTGGTTTTTGTGCCATGTGTTGCGCCATGGGCATGGCTTCGCCATGCCCACCGAATGGATTATTTATGAACGATTTGTCTTTTTATTTCTTTTATAATTTCCATACTTGGCGGCGCATTCGCACTAAAATTAAGTAGCGTTATCATTCTTCCCTTTTTGCAAACCGGACATTCGTCTACATCGAATTTTAGCAACTGCTTACATATAAGGGATTTTTTTCAGAGGATAAATTTTAGAAAAGGTCGAGTTTCGGCTGTGAGTGCAACTGCACGCAAACTGGCTGTAATTATATGGAATATGGTGGTAAAAGACGTACAATATATAAACCCAGAAGGATATTTATTTTTAGATCAAAAAAGAAAACTTGGAATAGTAAAGAGAATTCAAAAACAAATTGATAAATTTGCATTGACTAATGAAGATTTGAACATTATAAATAATTGATTTACAAATAGATAAAATTACATTAGTCAGAATTATTAAAGACTAACTACAATTTACTTTAATTCATTTTGTTACAATGAAAACTATTCAGGAGGAGAAAATAATAGAAGCACACAATTACTGGTATAAGCACAGACTTCTATTCAATATTTTAGTTGGATTATCCGGTTTATGTGGACTACTACTTTTTGGATTCTTTACTTATGACCTTTATACTATCACATTTATTGTACTAGGTTCAATCATGTGGGGATTAGTTGCAAATGGACTATATTCCTTAGGATTTGAATTAGACTGTATTATTATAAAGAGAACCAATGGAAAAAAGAGTTTAGGCAACAATAGAGTTCTTCTTTTTGGAGTGGGTACAATATTATACATTTTGGCTTCTCTATTTTTTACATTTGCAATGACAATTCCTATTCCAGATTAAACTAGATATAAACGTATAATTGAATAGGAATAGAATTGGCCGCTGGAATTATTAAAAGGACATGAATAACTGGTGCCAACATATAAGGTTTAAACGCTGTTTTATTCCAAGAAAAATTGCGTTTAAAAGGGTTGTTGAAGCGAGGCTCTATTTTGTGGTCGTTTTATTCCCTTTTTTATTATGATTCGAAAAAAAATATTATAAACTCTATTTTTGCAAAATAATGGGAAAGCATTTTCATAGGATAAACATTGTGATAAAATCGTTCAAACTCTAAACTCTAAAGAAGTATTGATCATATAAGATGGAGAGTATGTGCAACAACATCAATTAAAAGATATCGAAAAGATGATTCGCATACATTATGAACTCAATATCAACCTTGAGGGAATTGATGCTATATTTCATTTATTGAATCGAATAGAAAATTTAGAACTCGAGCTTTTGACTGTTAAAAATAAATTGCAGGCATTTGATATTGAACATGATTTTATTTAATAGCATGTTTTTTTAAAAGTTCTTTTTTAAAGATGTTTGAAATTTATTAAGATTTTAAATAACTAAATAAAATCGAAATATGGACAAAGAACAATACAAAAATTAAATAATACTTATTGATTGAGGACTTTTTTTAAGTATATTTTTTAAGTTTTTATAGGATCGGGAGTAAGGCAAAGATAAGTGAGAGTGCCGAATGCAATCTGTAATTGTCTAAAATTTAATTAAATTTGGAAGAATAAATTTGGAAATTGAATTGTATCTTTGTTAAAATGGAATAATTATGAACATACAGGCAAGAAAACTTAATGCTATAAAATATTTAATTGGTCTAAAGGACGAAAAAATATTTGAGAAAATTGAGTTAACAATTTTGGAAAGTATGAAATCTAAAGATTTAAAAAAGAAAAAACCTTATACTCAAAAACAGTTAATTGAAAGAGCTGGTCGTTCAAATCAGGATTACCACAATGGTAAATTTGAGACACAAGAAGAGTTAGAAATAGAATCTCAAAGTTGGTAGAAAATGAAAATTGTTTGGTCAGATTTTTCTATTAAAATGCTAAAGGAAATTCATAAATACCACAAAGAAAATGTAAGTATTTAGCTAATAATCAACAACCCTTTTTACAATAATTTATGCTCCTCAGCTTCCTAAACAAAAAAAAATGTTTGGGTGATTACCCAAACATCTTTTTAAAATCAATGTATAAAAAAAAATTTATTTTAACCCTCCAATCATATCTTCAGGTTTTACCCACTCGTCAAATTCTTGTGCAGTAAGATAGCCTAACTCAACGGCTGTTTCTTTTAATGTTTGTCCTTTTTTGTGGGCGGTCTGTGCGATTTCAGCCGATTTGTAATAGCCAATTTTTGTATTAAGTGCAGTAACCAGCATCAGCGAATTATTTAGATTTCGGGTAATATTGTCGTATAATGGTTCAATTCCGACAGCACATTTGTCGTTGAAAGAAACACAAACATCTCCAATTAACCTTGCAGAATGCAGGAAATTGTAAATCATTACAGGTTTAAATACGTTAAGCTCAAAATGTCCATTGGAGCCAGCAATATTAATAGACACGTCATTTCCTAGCACTTGCGCTGCAACCATCGTCATGGCTTCGCATTGAGTAGGGTTTACCTTTCCAGGCATTATAGATGAACCTGGTTCATTATCAGGAATAAATATTTCCCCAATTCCACAACGAGGACCAGAGGAAAGCATTCTTACATCATTTCCAATTTTCATCAAACTAACCGCTACCGTTTTTAAGGCACCATGCGCCTCAACAATAGCATCGTGTGCAGCAAGTGCTTCAAATTTATTATCTGCAGTTACAAATGGTAGACCTGTCAGGTTGGCAATATGTTTTGCAACATTCACATCATACCCCGGCGGCGTGTTTATACCCGTGCCTACAGCAGTTCCGCCAAGTGCTAATTCTGAAAGATGATCTAGAGTGTTTTTTATAGCTTTTAATCCATGTGTGAGTTGCGCCGAATAGCCGCTAAATTCCTGTCCAAGGGTTAGGGGAGTGGCGTCCATAAAATGGGTGCGACCTATTTTTACCACTTTCCGGAATGCAAGCGCCTTTTCAGATAAAGTATCTCTTAATTTCTCAATACCTGGAATTGTTTTTTCGATTAAAATTTTATATGCTGCTATATGCATCGCTGTAGGAAAGGTGTCATTCGATGATTGCGATTTATTTACATCGTCATTTGGGTTGATTACTTTCTTTTCGTCGGCCAAATTTCCACCTTGAATAACATGCGCTCTATAAGCAATTACCTCATTCATATTCATGTTGGATTGTGTGCCGCTTCCGGTTTGCCAAACCACCAATGGAAATTGATCTGCTAATTTGCCATCTAATATTTCATCACAAACCTGGCCAATTAAGTTTGAAGTAGATTCTGGTAAAACGCCCGCTTCAAAATTGGTAATAGCAGCCGCTTTTTTTAGGTAAGCAAATGCCTGTATAATTTCTTTAGGCATTTTATTGATGTCTTGTGCAATTTGAAAATTGTCAATTGAACGTTGCGTTTGGGCGCCCCAATAAACATCTGAAGGTACCTCTACCTTTCCCATCGTGTCTTTTTCTATTCTATATTTCATTTTAATTATTTTAATTTTTTATCCAGCCATGATCATTTGGTCAAATTTCAATTTATGATTCTTATCCATTTTAAAAATAAAAACAGCAGCGCTTTCATACATCTCTAATTCACTATTTTCACCATTTTCTCCAGTAAAATAATTTACATTAAATGATAAACTAAATGACTCTTCACTTTTATCATAAGAAACAGAAGTAAAATATTCTGCATTTTCTTTTGGCAATTTCCATTTCGGAGAAGCAAAAAATTCATCTTTTAAAAGGCTATCACTTTTAATTGGCAATAATCCTTTTACATAATCAGTAGGAAATATTTGCCAAGAATATTCTATAAAATCTTGTTTCGTATGTATTTGAATCGTTTCACCGGAAGTACTTGTAGCCCTAAAATTAACTGCAGCCACTAATCCTTCTGATTGTTCCTTCGTTAGAGGAAAATCAAAGAAAGTACATAAACTGTCCATATTATTTTGGTACAAAGCAGCTCTAAGTCTTTTAAATTCTAATATCCAATTTGGAAAAGTTTGTATTGAATCCTTTGTTTCTTCAAAAGTCAATTTTTGAGTACTTAATTCCTTATTTGAAAACTTAGTTTTGCAACCAAAACAAAAAATTAGGCAATAAATACAAATTAAATGGACAATAATTCTCATTTGCGTTTTTTATTTTCCTTGAAAGGCTGCTTTTCTTTTTTCAATAAAAGCAGTTGTTCCCTCAATTACATCGCTGGAAGTAAATAAATTACCGAAAGTGCGGGCTTCAAAATTAAAACCTTCTTTTTCTTTATCAAAAAAAGCATTTGCACATTCAATTACGCCTTTTATGGCTAATGGACCTTTGGAGCCGATTTTTTCGATAATAGAAATTGCCTTAGGAATCAATTCCTCATTGGTAACGATGTGATTCAATAAGCCATAATTTAATGCCGTTTGTGCATCAATCATGTCAGCAGTCATTAATAATTCTAAAGCTCTTCCTTTTCCAATATATTGAATAAGTCTTTGTGTGCCACCATACCCAGGAATTATTCCAAGGTTTACTTCTGGCTGACCAAATTTTGCTTTTTCAGTTCCAATTCTTAAGTGGCAAGCCATTGCCAATTCGCAACCACCGCCAAGTGCAAATCCATTTACACAAGCGATTACTGGCGCTTTGAAGTTTTCTAATCTAAAAAACAATGCTTGTCCATTAGAAGCTAATTGGGTTGCTTCTTCCACACTTAAGCCTTGAAATTCACTAATGTCGGCACCTGCCACGAAAGCTTTTTCGCCAGAGCCAGTTAATATTAAACCCTTTAAGCCATCAGAATTTTCAGCCAAATCTATGGCATTACCAATTTCTTTTAAGGTAGCTTGGTTTAATGCATTTAATTTATCAGGTCTATTGATGGATAAAATGCCGATATTATTTTCAATTTCGAATAAAATATTTTCAAATGTCATCTTCTTTTTTTTTCTGCAAATATAGCGATTTGGGTATGTAAAAATGAAATAATTAGCTTATGAAATAATGAAACAATTAAATAATTAGTAATGGAGGAATTTATGAGATGTGGATTTGTAGATTTGAGAATGGGAAATTTGAAATGAAAATTAATCAATTACCTAATTAACCAATTGCGAATCACTTTTAACTCAATAACTAAATTACCAATACAATCCCCAGTTACTGACTGTTGACTCATGAACTACAATAACCAATATTATGGAAAACTAAATTCAAATTGCTTTTATTTTTTTATATTTTTGCAGAAATAATTTATTGGCATGATTTCAAAAGTTGGTAAAATAGTAGGAGTTCTAATTATTCTAGGAATTTCGATATGGATGACTAAAAGTTATATTTATCAAAATACAGGAGAAACAAAGGAGTTTAAATACCATTGGGATGAGCGTTTATGGGTGAGTGCCTCGGTTGCAGATTACCACATGTTTTTTAAAGGTTACCAAAGAGATTTTACTGATATGGATTCGTGGTTTTATACTTATGCCATACAAGAGGGAATTGACACACTAAAAATGTCAAAACAAGAAAAACAATGGTATGATAGAAATATGTGGACTGCTGGTTGGAAAGCACACACGATAGGAAAGTATTTTATGGGTTTTGCGGCAGTTAATTTTGGCGGTAAAACGAATCCTCAAGGTTATTTTTATCGATGGGACAAGCCAAATCCATTAGATAAAGGAAAAGCACCAGGGTCTGATACGCCAGATAATTTAGTACAATTGGCAAGGTGGCCAAATTCAATTATGAATATTTTGACCATATTTTTGGTATTGTTTATTGGTTGGAGATACTTTAATTTTTTAGTTGGTTTTGTCGGCGCATTGTGGTTGAGTTTGAATAAAAATCTCTTCCAAGTAAGCAATATGGCAGGTGTTGATGGTGGCGGTTTGTTCTTTTCTACCCTTACAATAGCACTGGCTTTAATTTATTTGGAAAATTTTAGAAAGCCCGAACGAACAAAATTAGTTTATTTGTTGAGTGTATTGATAGGAATCAGTTTCCCAATTGCTGTAGGTTGGAAATTTAGTGCTGCATTAGTTGGATATATAGCAATAGGTGTTTTTGGATTGTTGGCCTTAATTTTGTTCTTTCAATACATAAATCCGCCCGTTGAAAAGCCTAAAGTTGTAGCTCCAACAGCCGTAAATAAAGGAAAAAAGGCTTTAGCTAGGGCGGTAAATCCTATAAAAGATATGACCAAAGTAAAGGCTTATAGAGCCGATATTGCAAAGTTATTTGTAAAAATGGGTATTTCTGGAGCCATTATCGCGGTACTAACATGGGTAATATTTATTTATTCAAATCCAATTTTATATAGCCAGCCACTTAAAAAGGTAAAGGTTATAAATGAATCTGTTGATGAATTTTTCAAAAGAAGAGCAATTGCTGATGGCCATTATAAAATGTCAAAAGATAAAACCTATGCGACACAGATTTTATTGAAAAGAAATTTTGTAGTCGAAGATGCAAAATCCACCTACCATGGTACAATTGGTACTTATTTAAAATTCAAGAATAATTTTTTAGATGGTTTGCTTTTTGTAATTGGTTTTATCTTTCTTGCACTAGCTAGTTTAAAAACATTTAAAGAAGGAATAGTAAATCCGTCGATGCTATTATTGATTTCCACTTCAGTTTTATTTTACGGCACTATTGGGTTTTTATGGGCAGATTATAATCGTTATTATATTCCCATTTATCCTATGGTCGCACTAGTTATGGGTTTTGGAATTTGGAAAATAGTAGAATTTGTAAAGGGAAAGATTAAACCAAAAGTAATAGCTGCTTAAATCAAGTTTTTACCCATGTTTTGTCCTGCTATCCAGCCTGTAGTCCACGCTGCCTGAAAATTGTACCCACCAGTAAGGGCGTCAATATCTAAGACTTCGCCAGCAAAATATAAACCTGGAAATAATTTACTTTCCATGGTTTTAAAATTGACATCTTTAAGGGAAACGCCACCGCAGGTTACGAATTCATCTTTATTGGTGCTTTTTCCCTTTACAGTAAAGGTCGTTTTTGTGATTAATTCAGATAGTTTTTGGGCTTCATTTTTGTTAAGGTCTGCCCATTTTTTATCGCTAATTTCAATAGATTTTAACATGTTTTCCCATAATCGACCAGGAAATTCAAATGGATTATTAGAATGAATTTGCTTTTTTGCCCACTCTAATTTTGTTTGTTGCAAAAAATGCTTTATCGATTCACCATTATATTGCGGAGCCCAATTTATATCTATGGTAAAATTGTATTGTCGTTCATTTAAAATATTGGCACCCCAAGCGGATAGTTTAAGAATGGCTGGTCCGCTTAATCCCCAATGTGTTATGAGCAAAGGGCCAGTACTCGAAAATTTAGAATCATTTATTTTTATCGATACATTTTTTACCGAAATGCCCATTAGATTTTGTATAATAGGATGTTGAATATTAAAAGTAAATAGGGAAGGTACAGGAGCATGGATTGGATGTCCTAATTTTTCAAGTGATTTCCAAATGGCACTACTACTACCACATGCTATTAAAATTTGATCGAAATGCAATGAGTTGTTCATTCCATCAATGAGTTCCCATTTGTTGTTTTCGTATTTTATTTCATTTATCCTGCTGCTTGTTTTTATTATTACATGGTTTTTCTGAGCTTCTTTTACCAAAACATCAATAATAGATTGCGATAAATTAGAAATTGGAAAAACTCTATTGTCTGCTTCAATTTTCAAAGGCACACCTCTTTTTTGAAACCAATCAATAGTATCTTTAGGCTGAAAAGTATAAAAACAATTCAATAATGATTTGCCACCTCTTGGGTAAAACTGTATTAAATCTTTTGGTTCAAAACAGGCATTAGTTACATTGCAACGACCACCACCAGAGATTTTTACCTTTTCCAAAACCTGAGCTCCACGCTCAAAAATGCATATTTCAAAGGATGGGTTTTGGTTGGCTAGTTCTATAGCGGCAAAAAATCCAGCAGCGCCACCACCAATAATGCCAATTTTGATTTTACCCATTTTGTTGTGTTTAAATTTTGGTTATTTTTAAACCTGAAAGCAAAAATAGACATTTTAAAATACTAATAGACTAAAAATTCCTTTTGGCAATAAACCTTAAATGGAATCTATTTAAAAACGGACTATTCTTTTACTTGCTTTATTGTTAAATTAAGTTTAACTTGCTAAAAAAATATATTTATGGGAATAATTACATGGATTATATTTGGCTTAATTGCAGGAGCAATTGCCAAAATGATAATGCCGGGAAAAGATCCTGGTGGATGGATAGTAACCATTATAATTGGAGTTTTGGGAGGTTTATTGGGTGGTTTTTTGGGCTCAAAACTAGGTTTTGGCGATGTGAATGGTTTTGAAATAAGGAGTTTTGGACTTGCTATTCTGGGCTCTTTGGTTCTACTGGTTGGCTACCGAATAATAAAAAAGTAATTTAATTAAATAAAAAAAGCCTTGATGATTAAATCAAGGCTTTTTTTGCGGACCGGACGGGACTCGAACCCGCGACCTCCGCCGTGACAGGGCGGCATTCTAACCAACTGAACTACCGATCCTTATTGTGTTCGTTGTTTGAGAGTGCAAATATACTACATTTTCCTTTTTATCAAATAGTCTTTCAATTTTTTTTAAATTTTGCCATTTATTTTTTTTAATGTAATATGTATTTTAGGTGTTTTTTTTTATTTTATTTCTTCATATCTTTACATAAAATTTAAGAAATGAAAAAGAATTTAATTTACCTCTCCATGTTTGCATTTTCAATTGTTGGATGTAAGGATGAGGATTCTAAGCCAGTTGAAGTTGATGACAATATTACAAGTATAGGATTTACATCATGTTCCTTACAGAAAATCGAACCTAAGGATTGTTTTAAAACACTATCAACATTAAATTTAGATGGGATGATTTTTGCTGGCGACAATATTTATGGTGATTACTTAGCACTAGCACATGGATCTGAAGAATTTATTAAAGGACAATACCAATTATTGGGGCATGAGCCAGAATTTAATGCACTTTTGGGGTCGGTAGATAATGTATATGCTACTTGGGATGATCATGATTATGGAATGAATGATGGAGTGGTTGACAATCCTGCTAAAGTTTATGCACGAAAATTATTTTGTAATTTTTGGAATGAACCAGAAAATAGCATTAGAAGAACTAGAGAAGATGGTATCTATCAATCATATATGCAAGGTGAAGGGGATAAGAAAGTACAAATTATTTGTTTAGATTTAAGATGGAATCAATCTAAACACCCAGGTAATGCAGTGAGTGGCTACCCAATTGTAACAGACCCAACAAAAACCATGCTGGGTGATGCGCAATGGGCATGGTTAAAAGAGGAATTGAAAAAACCAGCTGCCGTAAGAATTATGGTATCTAGTTTGCAGTTTTGTGCTCCTTATAATGGAGGAGAGGCATGGGCCGTTTATCCAAATGAACAACAAAAAATGATTGATTTAATAAATGAAACAAAAGCAAATGGTTTGTTTTTTATAAGTGGTGATGTTCATTATGCTGAATTATGTAGAATAAAACCTTCCAATACTTATAATTTATATGATTTAACTTCTAGTGGAGTAACACATGTTGGGACTGCACCTGTTGTAAACGAAAATAGAATAGAAGAGCCATTTAGTAAGTTTAATTTTGGATTGATTAATATAAATTGGAATAAAACGCCCGTTGAAATTAGTTTAGAAGTTCATGGTTCAAAAGGTGAAATGGCAATACAAAAAGTTGTTTCATTAGATGAATTGAAATATTAATAAAAACAATTAATCGTTAAAGTGTCATTTTCTTAATTGAAAGTGGCACTTTTTTTTATGCAATAGTTTAAAATAACATACATTTGTAATATGGTATTTTTAGATTTTGAAAAACCAATTTCTGATTTGTATTTACAAAAAGAGAAGTTGGAAAATATTGGTAAAAAAAGTACCCTAAATGTGGATGATTCCATTTTGGAATTGGATAAGAAAATTGAAGAAACAAGAATTAAAATTTATTCCAATTTATCGAGATGGCAAAAGGTACAGGTAGCGCGGCACCCCGAACGCCCTTATACTTTGCATTATATAGAATTGCTTAGCGACAATTTTATTGAGTTACATGGCGATAGAAAGTTTAAGGATGATAAGGCAATAATTGGTGGTTTTTGTAAAATTGATGGAAAGGCAATTATGGTCATTGGTCATCAAAAGGGCAGAAATACCAAGATGAGGCAATATCGAAATTTTGGGATGGCACAGCCAGAAGGTTATCGAAAAGCATTAAGATTAATGAAGTTGGCAGAAAAATTTAATGTGCCTATAATTACATTTATTGATACGCCTGGTGCATATCCGGGGTTGGAGGCTGAACAAAGAGGACAAGCAGAAGCAATTGCTCGGAATTTATATGAAATGGCAAAGCTGGAAGTGCCAATTTTAAGTTTTGTAATAGGGGAGGGAGCGAGTGGCGGAGCACTTGGTATAGGTGTTTCAGATAAATTGTTTATGTTAGAGCATGCTTGGTTTAGTGTTATTAGTCCTGAAAGTTGTTCTTCTATACTATGGCGAACATGGGAGCAGCGTGAAATTGCAGCCGAAGCACTTAAATTGACTGCACAAGATAATTTTGAATTTGGAATAATTGATGCAATCATTCCAGAACCAATAGGTGGAGCGCATACAAATCATGAGGAAATGGCAAAAATAATTAAACCATTTATACTAAAAGAATTGGAAAAATTGGAGCAATTGTCAGTTAAAGAAAGAATTAAAAAGAGAATTGAGAAATTAGAAAAAATTGGCTCAGTAGGTTAAAACTTCCTATTTTTTATAAGGATTTCTTGGAATTTAATATCTTTGCATTATTCATGAAGTTCACAGATTATTTTAGGTTAAAAGCAATTACTAGGTTTATAAGGAAAAATTTTTCTACACATGAAGTAGTGAGACAACCAATAACCTTAGAGAGTGCAGCATTAATTGGGATAATTTTTAATGCTAGTCATTATGAAGAAATGCTAGCTGCGATTGAATATAGCAAAAAATTAGATGGATTTAAGAAGAATATAAAACTAATGGGATTTGTAAATGAAAAAAAAGCAACATCCTCTTTTCCTTTTCCATTTTTTACAAAATCAGATTTGAATTGGTTGAAAAGACCAAATTGTAGTCAAGTAGATACCTTTATAAATGTTGAATTTGATATACTTATCAATCTTTCTACGGAGGTATTGCCGCCATTGGAATTTATTGCCGGCGCATCGAAAGCAAAATTTAGAATTGGGTTGTATACACAAACTAAACTTCCACATTACGATTTTTTAATACAAATAAATGAGAATCCTAGTGTAGAAAAGTTAATTTCGAACATTGAGAATTATTTAAAATAAAAACAGACAAATGAATTTTGGGGGTGTTGGTGTGGCTTTGGTTACACCATTTAATGAAAAAAAAGAAATAAACTTTGGTGAATTTGAAAAAGTTTGCCAATATGTAATTGATAATGGAGTAGATTATTTAGTTGTACTAGGTACTACTGGCGAGTCGGTTGTACTTTCCAAAAAGGAAAAGCAAGATTTAATAAAAGCAACCGTTAGTGTTGCAGATGGAAAAGTGCCTGTAGTGGCAGGATTTGGTGGAAATAATACTTATAAAATTGCCGAGGAGCTAAAGGCTTATGAGCTTACTGGCGTAGATGCTATTTTGTCGGTGAGTCCATCTTATAACAAACCTACTCAAGAAGGTATTTATGAACACTATAAAGTAATTGCCACAAGTACCGATTTGCCTATTATTTTATATAATGTGCCAAGCAGAACTGCAAGTAATATAAAAGCAGCTACAACCATTCAATTGGCTAATGAGTTTAAAAATATAATTGCAATAAAAGAAGCTACCAATGATTGGAATCAAATAATTGAACTATGCAGAAATAAACCAGACGGTTTTGGTCTTTTGTCAGGTGATGACAAATTAGCTTTGCCTTCAATAAGTTTGGGATTTGATGGCGTAATATCAGTAATTGCAAATGCGACTCCAAAGCTATTTTCGACAATGATCCATAAAGGATTGGAAGGGGATTTTATTGCGGCAAGAAAAATATTGTATAAACTCGACGAGTTGATTGGTTATATATTTGAGCAAGGAAATCCTGCGGGTGTTAAGTGTGTTTTAGAACATTTGGGTGTTTGTAAAGACGAATTAAGATTGCCATTGATGCCTGTAAATTATGATTTGCGCAAGCGAATTAGTCAAAGAGTAGCGATATTGAGTAAGGAATTAGATGGATTGGTTAAATAAAAAAGGCCAGCCGATTTTGGCTGACCCCGAAAAACTAAATCTTTGATTAATTTAATGCGGTAAATTCAGTTGAATTGTTGAAACCAATTATGGTTAATTTCTCTTTTGAAATAGAATAGGTTAAGCTACTTAACTTGCAATTTTCAGTGATATAAATTTGATTATTTAGTGTAAACCAAGTGCCTTTAGTGCAAAAGTTGTTAACCACTACTGGAAATTTTCCATATTGACCAAGAATAATGATACTTTTTGTAAAGGTGCCATTTTGCAAGAAGGTGTATTGAAAATAAAAGGGAACCTTGATTTTTCATTTTTGAACATTTCAAATGAATAATTTTGTGATACAATTCCATTTGTTGGTACTACCCAACTTCCGATAATTTTTTCATCCATTTTTCCGATATTTATTTTTTCTTGAGAATAGCCCTTTAGAATTGGCAAAACCAAAATAAAAAAAATAATTATGGATTTAATGAATGATGGGTTAATTTGTCTTACTGAGTTAATTGAATTTGCTTTCATAATTGTATTTTTTAATTTTTTAATTAATTTGATGTTTCAAAGATGCATCAAACCAAATGGGTATGAAATCACAAAATGAGTCAATTTTTCTAATGATAAAAATTTAAATTTGGAAGAATTTTAATTATATTTCATTCTAAAATATTGAATATAAGTCACTTGTAAAGTTACCTAATTCATTATTTTTTCTAGTTAAGCATTGTAATTTAAATCATTCATTATGAATATTTTTTACTTATTTCTTCCATAAATTAGTTTACAGATATTTTTTTTCAAAAAAAAAGCCTAAATTCAATAGAATTTAGGCTATAGGTAGAGAATAATCGTTTTGCTATTTCTTTATCACATCACCTTCTGTTGAAGGCAATTTGAAATTGTCACCTTCATTTTTAAAAACTAGTTCTATTAAGTTGGTTGTATTAAAAGAAAGTTGGAAAAAACGATTTACAGTTTGCTTTTTCTTGCTGGCCTTATTGTCTTCCAATTTATCAAAAAGCAATATAATCGAATTGTTTAGGATTTTGATTAATGAAGTTGAGGTAGACTTACTTATTTCCGTTCCATTCTGATGAATTATAATATCCGTTAAATTTGTTTTTAACGTATTAGATTTAAAGGTAGGATCATTAAAAATTAAATTAATTTCAACAATTTGACTGCCATTTACTAGTTTTTTGTTGACAGTATAATTTTTAATAATTGAACCAGCTGCTGATTGATTTGCCATAATTTAAATTTTAATAATTAAATGAAGATAGGCGGATTAATAAATTTCGACAATACAATATTGTATAGAAAGTATGAATATATGTAAAATATTTAATATTATTTTCAAATCTTTTATCTATTTATTTTAAAAGAGATTTCTATTGTCGGTTATTAAGTTTAAGTCTTTAAAACTGCCTTTATCAAAATCAATAATACTTGCCTTTACAGCAATTGGCATCGGTAGATTTGAATTATTAATCATTTTTAGTTTTGTTTTATTTTCCAAATTAAATTCAAATTTTCCATCTACCATTGATTTTAATGATGCTACTAATTCTAAGTTCATATTAAAATCAGTTTCAATTTCAATATTTAGATTTTTTGCAAAAATTGTCCCTGTAATGATAAGTATATTGTTTTTATTTAGATCATTCAACATTGATGGATTTGGGTGAAGGAGGTCGGCAGTACTTAAAAAATTGTTTATTTCGCCTCTTGGATATTCTATAGATTCAGCTTCGCTATAGCTAATAGAAATAGATTTTCCTGAACTAATTTTAGAATCTAAATTAAAATTAGCAAGTCCCATTGATTTAAATAATTTATCTAATATAGTTAATCCAATATTGAATTTAAATTCATTTTTTTTGGAATAATTTATATCCAAAACTGGACTTTTAATTTCTGTTAAAACAACATCACTTTTAAATGCATGCTCAAGTTTTTCATATTCTATTTCAACCTCATTTAATGGTCTTTTACCCCATAGTTGTAATGGAGCATGGTTTCTAACTATACCTTCTATGAGGTCATAGTTCTGTCTTCGTAATGTTTTTGTAAGATTCATCTTTTTTTGTTTTTATATGTTAATTAATAAGTTTATTCTATATCTGTAATGCTATCTCCTTGAATAATTGGATTTGAGGGAAGTCTGAAAATATGAATTAGTTTTTTGCAAATCATTTTATCTTCTTTTTTTATTTCCAAAATACCTGTCCAATTGTATAGATCCATTTGAGGAAAAATTTCTTGAATATTTTGCTGTGGGTCAAATAAATAAACGAGTGTGTTTTTATTTTGTTTATGAAGTTTAATAGCTATTTTTTTTGTAATTTCATTACTTTTATTTTTCCAAATCTGAATAAATTTTTGAGTAGTTTCTTTAATTTCAACTTCAGATTGGAATTTTATTTCGATTTTACAATTTACATTTGTTTGTCCAGTATCTAATAATTCAAATTCCTTAATTATTTGGATTGATATTGGTTTGTTATCCATTTTTTTTGCAAGTCTTATTTTTTTTTAAAATTACCAATGGGACATTGGGGATTGCCCCATTGGCTCATATAAATGAAGGTGGCTATTATCTTGAGGTCGAATAATTAGGGCGTTTTTATTTTAATTACATCACCCTGTGTACTTGGTTTGGTATTTATTTTGTATGATATTATGTAAGCATCAAATACAATAACTCCATTTTCAGAAAGTGTAATAGCTTTTAAAAAACGGTATAATTCAGAAATTTTGGATTTAAAAATAAGTTTAATAATGTATTGTCTAATTCTGACGGTTCTGCATGTGATGAGTTTGTGATTAACTGTGAAATTCGCTGAATGATTCTTCCAATTTTGAGTACTTTGGTGCCATTTTCTATTCCTATTTCTCGAGAATTATAGATGGCTTTTTTCATAAAACCCTTATTTATTTCATCTTCAATGAAGTCCTCTCCAAATCCTGCTTCTACCACAATGCCTACAAATCCTGCTTCTTTATGTTTAAAAACGGGTGAACCAGAATTTTTTTCATAGGCATCTAAAAAAGTTCGAAAACAATTTTCATAATAACCACCGAAAAATTGATTTTCATTATAAGAGTTTTTCATAGCCAATCCAAGCGGATGACCTAATGAATAGTAGTTTTCAGTTTCTAATAATTCAATTTCGTTAAAATCTAATTTTACAACATTTTCAGGTTTTATTTCTCTTGTAGTTCTTAGTATACAAATATCATTGATGTCACTTTTGTTAATAAAGTTGGGCTTTAAAACGATTTTTTCTAGTTCGTATACATTGTCTTTGGAAATTTTATTTAAAGACTTCCTTAATGGTGCATTCCATTACAAATACAAAATTTTGCAATGTAATATCATTATTTATGGATGCTCTTATTACATGTAATGGTGTGAGTATATGCCTTTGTGTTATAGCCACACCCGAACCGATGCAATCAAAACATTTTTCTCCAATAAAAGGATCGTCATTTCGTCGGGGATATATATTGTATCTTTTTTCGTAATTTTGTAAGTCATTAAATTCAAAATGCGTTTCAAATTCAGTAAGAAAATTTTTATGGATTAGAAAACCTACAGATTTATAATGTGTGAATTGTTGATTAATATCATTGTCCATTGAATCATTGTCTATGGTATGAAATACTATCTCAGGAATAATATTCTCAACTTTTATGTCATTTTCGTTTTGATTATTAATTATTGTATTTTTTATCGATTCACCATCAAATCTGACTTTCGTTGGATGCTTTTACTTGTTTTTTAGATTATGTTTGTTTCTTAGACATATTAAATAAATTAAGTTGAATCCTTTTATTTATAATTTGTATGACAAAGATTTATTTATTTTTTTAGTTGTGGAATTACCTTTTTTTATTTTTTTTCTATAAATTTAACAATTATATTGCTTTTTAGAATAAATTTAAATTGCGTAAGTTGTTGATAATAAGCAATATGAATCTAATTTCTTTTAAATATTTTTTTCTATTTTTCTTTAAAATTTAATGTAAATGAAGAACTCTAAACTTATCGAAATTTTATCTTCATTTTCAAATAATGAGATTTTTGAATTTCGAAAGTTTATGGGTGACTTGTTTCGAAACAAAGATTCAGCAAGTTTTAAGCTATTTCAACTATTGGAGAAATCATATCCTAAATTTAATGAAATTGACATTCAAAAAAAAGTACTGTTTAAGAAAATTTATAAAGGTGAATCTTACAATGAAAATAAAATTTCAAAATTAATGTCTGAATTAGTCAAATTGGTTGATCAATTTATCATAGAACGACTTTCGCCAGTTGATTTATTAAATGAGAAATTAATTTTAATGCGGTTTTATTATAATAAAAATCTCACTAAAATATTTGAAAGCCTGAAACGAGATTTTAGAATTACTAGAAACAAGTTTTGAAGGAGCTAAAAAGAATTATCTTTTATATCAATACGAGGAATTGGTTGTTTCTGGCGAATTAAAAATAAATAATAGAATCGCAAATTATGATGGTGTTTATAAGCAATTACACGATTTTTATTATGCCGAAAAATTGCGCTGGGAAAATTTAGCTTTAATAAATCTACAACCTAATTTAATTTTAGAGGAACCAAAGAGCACCTATTATACTATCCATTTTAACTTAAATAAGTTATTAAATAGCAATAGTGAGGCCGATTTTTTCCCCTTGTTTGAGGTAATGAATACTTTTAAAGGAAAAATCATTGATGAGGAACTAAGTGAGATTTTAAATATTCTTTTAAATTTTACCATTCAAAAATTAGCAGAAGGCAAAAGGATTATTATTTCCATTGTGGTGCAATATTTGAAGAAATGATAGCTGCTAATGTTTTCATTGGCGTTGATGGATTGTTAAAAATGAGCTCTTTTAAGAATTATATTACTGTTTTAATTAGATTAGGTAAACTCGAAAAGGCATTACAATTTTTGGAGCAATATAAAATATATTTGGCGCCAGAAATTAGTGAAGAAACCTATTTATTTAATAAAGCATTATTGCAGTTTGAGATGGGTGATTTTTATTTAGTACTTGATATTTTGAATAAAATAAAATTGAATGATATTTTTTATAAAATCAATCAGAAGCGTTTGATGATAAAAACTTTTTACGAATTGCAGAAAACGAATACTACCTATTTTGATATTTTATATAATCAGTTAAATGCTTTCAAAAAGTATATTTATACAGAAAAATCATTGCCTGAAATTAATATAGAAATGCATAAGAATTTCATCAAAACCTTATTCAAGATAATGGGTATTTCAAAAGGAGAAAATAAAAAATGGATTTTTTGCTGGTCGAAATTAACAAACTAAATAGTATCGCAGAAAAAAATTGGCTTCTAGAAAAGATAAATGAGTTGCGAAAATAAAAAAGCCGGCTGTGGGGGCACAACCGGCAGTCTGAAGAAGCGTACAAGGATTATCTATTGGCCAATAATTCAATTTCTATAGAATTGCTTTTAAGTGTTAATCTTTCTTTAGTGATTACATAAGTAAGACTAGTTGTTCCATTTTTTTCTGTTAGAAAAATTTGATTGTTTTGAGTAAACCATCTTCCTTTTATAGTTAATTTTTCTGAATTGTCTGAAATATTTACTAATTGTCCAAAAAGGAATACTTCTTTTTTGAATGTTCCATCACTTTTAAAAGTATATTGGTAATAACAAGTAATTTTATTAGATTCAATCGATTCATTGTCTAATACAGCAACAGGAGAAGTAGAAGCCTGGATAGGAACAATCCATGTTCCTACTAGTGTTACATTTAAATCAGTTGTTTTCTGCGCAAAGCTATTAGTTGAAAAGCCAGCAAAAAGTAAAAAACAAAGAACTAATTTAATAGTTAGGGTGTTTAGGTTTCTTTGGTTTGTTAAAATTTGCTTTTTCATAATAAATAATTTTTAGTTGTTTTAAATTGTTTGACGATTCAAAATTGCGCCAATATAATTGGCTAAAAAATCACTTATTTTGAAGAAAATTCTAATATATTAATTCTAATATATGGTATATCTAATAATAAATACCATTGTAAGTTATTGATAATAAAGCATTTGATTGGGTTACCTAAAAGTGTAATTTTTCCATTTATTGCATTAAAAATTAATGTAATTTGTTTGAAAAATATTATTTTTTTTGCAAACTGATAAGCAAAACACCGCCAACAACGAATATAGTGCCCAATATTTCTAGTCCTGTAATTTTTTCACCCAAAAAAACATAAGCCAATCCAATTGTTGAAATAGGACCAATACTACTTATAATAGCCACATTGCTAGCTCCAATCAAACGGATGCCTTCAGCAGTTAAGAATGTAGGAATTACTGTGCCAATCACTGCAAGATAAAATCCATAAGCATAAACAATATTTGGTTCGTTTATTAAAGATTGGCTTCCATCAATAAAATAATGGGCAAAAACACCAAATGAACTTACCATAAGTGCATAACAGGTAAATTTTAAACTTCCAACTTGTTGTATTATTTTGGTGCCAAATACCATATAACATGCATAGGTAAATGCACTTATAAAAACGAGTAATCCACCTATTTTTAAATTAGATAGATTTTGCTCCATCTTGCCTGCCTTAAATGCAATGAAAATACCTAGATAGGTTATTACAAGCGCGAAAACCTGAAAAGTGTTTATCTTTTTCTTTAAAAAGAAAAAAGAAAGGATCAAAACTATGGTAGGGTACGTAAATATTACAATCCGTTCGATAAAAACGGAAATATAAGATAAACCCCACATGTCAAAAAAACTAGAGCAATAATATCCCAACAACCCCAATGCCAACATCTGAATCCATTGTTTGCCTTTAAAGGGAAATGCTTTTTCTTTCCTTAAAAAATAAATGGCCACTGCAAGATAAAATGGAAATGCAAAAAGCATTCTCAAACTCAGAACGCCAATTGAGTTGATAGTTGAAACATTAAAAATAAGCTTTACAATTACGCCTTTTGATGAAAACATAATAGCAGAAATGAGGCAAATAATTACACCAAATAAAAATTGATTCTTTTTTTCTATTTTTAACAATTCAAATATTTTTATAAATGTATTTTATTTATGCTAATAATTTCGTCTATTGATGCTAAGGAAAAGTTAATACTAGAATTAATTGGATTTGACAAACAAACTGAATTATTTGAATTCGAAATTCGCTTTTATACAAATGATAATTTGTCAAAATTTTATCAAGGATGGGAAGCAAAAAGTGAATTTTTATGGATAATTAAATGGTTGAAATTGATAGATAAAAGTCCATTTTCAAATTTAGATATGGAAACTTTACCTTTAAAGATTCAATTTCATCATACCGAGAATGGTATTAATTTCTATCTTATTACTTTTTCAAACGATCATTTGGAGGATAGTGAGTCGAAGTTTGAGTTTAAATTTTTAACGGATATCCAGGCTGATTTTTCCAGTATAAATCGGGCAATAGCATTTGAGCAAGAAATAAATATGCTTATAAAATAACTATTTTTTTTCGCCAATATATTGAATATTTCCGTTTTTAAGCTCGATTTCACGGTTAATTATTTTCCATTCAAAGTCGTTTTGATGGGTAATTAAAACCATACTTGAAGATTTGTTTTCTTGAAAATAACCGTTCAATAAATCCATAGCTAAATTTTGATTTTCTTCATCAATACCCTGAAAAGGCTCATCTAAAATTAAAAGTTTTGGTTGTTTTATTATAGCTCGCAATAATAAAACCAATCTTTGTTCGCCAAATGAAATGTTTAAAAAAGAGGAATTTACTTTTTTTTCTAAATTAAAAAATTGCAATAATTTGTTTGTCTTTTCAATTTCTTCTTCGCTATAATTCCTATCTATTGGCTTATATTCATTAATGCCAGATGCTACAATTTCCAAACAGGTATATGGTTTTAGAAAATGTAAATACAACTCAGGACTTAAATACCCAATTTTTGCTTTTATATCCCATATTGATTCGCCAGTACCCCTTTTTTTGCCAAATAAATAAATTTCATTTTTGTAGGCTTGAGGATGGTCGGCAAAGATTAAACCCAAAAGGCTAGACTTTCCGGAACCATTTTTTCCTTTTAAAATCCATTTTTCACCTGTTTTTATAGTCCAATTTATATTTTTAAAAATAATTTTGTCGCCATAAGTAATGTTGCCATTTACTATTTTAAAAATGGTTTCTGTATTTTCATTTTTTTTATGATTAGACTCTAACAAGAAATCTGGTTTTGAAAAATTACTTTTTTTGCTTATTGTGCTTTCAGCTATTTTTTGTTTTTTAATTGTCCACTTAGTTTTAAATATTGGCGAATAACAATTGTCAGCATTGCTTAGTATTATTGTTTTTCCTAACGAATCTAAAGTTTTAAAGATTAATTCCATTATCATAACGCCACTTTCATCCAAACCTAAGTAAGGATTATCCAAAATCAATATTTCGGGGTCTTTAAGCAAAGCTTTTATAATGATTAATTTTTTATTTTCGCCATTGGAAAGTTCAATTACGGATTCGTTTTTAAGTGATTCAAGATTGAATAAGGATAAAAAAGTTTGTATTTTCTGCTTTAACAAAATATTTTCTACTGGTTTTTCAATAAAAATATTTCGTTCATTATAAAGAAAATCAAAAACACTTGGAAATACATCCAGCTCACAAGAATGATAGCGTTGTTGGTAAAATTTTTCGAGGTAATTTGGTAAATAATGGTGTAAATTAAAATCGACAAAACATAAATAGGAGCTAAAGGAAAGTTCAGGGTTTTTAATCTTTAATTGCTCAAAATGAGGAAACTTTAGATTTCCGCTTAATAGTGGATATTGTTTTGAAATTCCTTTGAGTAAGCTGGTTTTACCAGCACCATTATTTCCAGTTACATAAATATGCTTTCCTTTTTTTATGCAGAAATTGGTATCTTGAAAAATATTTTCACCAAATCGTTGGAAAGCAGCATTTTCCGCAATTATCAAATCCATTTATGCAAAAGTAGTCATTTCAATGATTTCTATAAAGGAAGAATTTATAAAATGAAGAGTCTATTTATGGTTTTTTTTAATTGGGACTACCCAAACAAGGATTACAATCTACAGTAAAGTGCGATTTGGAATTTAAATCTTCTCCAGTTACAATGATTTTAAAATCTTGTTTTTTCAACCATCCACAACCTTCCATTTGAGGCAATGTTTCAGCATTAAATTTCTCTGCAGTAATTGCTATATATTTGCCTTTTGGTAGTTCGGTTGTAAAGAATCCATTTGCATCTGTATGTATTACTTTATAGATTTCTTCTCCAGGTTTATTGATATTGCCTTTTCTAATATAAAATTTTGAATTTGCTGACGGTCTTTCTGTAGCCAAATAATTTAGTAATTCCTCCGATGGAGCAGCTCCACCACAATAAATAGCGTTATTATAAATATTACCACTTATTTTGAATTTAGAACCCATCATTTCAACATCATTTTCTTTCTTGCAAGATTGAAATATTAAACAAGCAAATAATAAAATTAATATATTCTTCATGGTAAATTTTAAACAAAAGTAGTGCCATAATTTGAATATCATTATATTTTAAAATGATTAAAATGTAAATAAAAAGCTAATAGAATTAAGGGTTGTAGCACATTTAACTTGCTAATATTTTTTATTCGGTTATATATGAGACAGTTGTAAGTATCAGTTAAAGAAGGAATTTAAAATATTATTAAGGATAATTTTATTAGATTTTATCAACTCAAACTGACTTAAAATGTTTTCTTTTGATTGAATATTGGGTTCATTTGTCAATTCTGAGTCTCCATTTTTTAATATCGCTAAAATTTCATTTTCACCCATTTCCAAATGAAATTGAATGCCAAGTACATTTTCTCCAATCAAAAAGACTTGATTTTGACAATTTTCAGATTGAATTAAAAGTGCTCCATTTTGCGGTAAATCAAAGGTTTCGCCATGCCAATGGAAAGGAGTGAAGGTATCGGGAAAAGGCAATTTGGATGTATAAATGGTCTTTACATCAAACCATCCAATTTCTTTGGTTTTATTTTTATACACTTTTTCCCCGAAACTGGCGGCTATAAGTTGAGCACCTAAGCAAATTCCGATTATCTTTTTTTTATTGGTATAAGTTTTCCAAATAAGTTGTTTTTCCATTTTTAACCAAGCAATGGTATCCTCATCATTTGCACTCATCGGTCCACCTAAAATAATTAAAGCATCAAAATCATCTATTGTAGGAAAAATATCATCCAAATAAGGATGATAGATTTTAATTTCGTGCCGGTTTTCAATCGCCCAATCACTAATAAATCCTGGTTTTTCAAAATTTACATGCTGTATGCAGGCAATCTTCATTTTTTAAGCTAAAATTCTCCTTGCAACAATTTCTTTCATAATTTCATTGGTGCCGGCATAAATTTTTTGTACTCTAGCATCAGCCCAAGCTCTTGCAATATCATACTCCCAAATATAGCCATAACCGCCAAATAATTGGAGACATTCGTCTGCCACCTTTGCTTGCAAATCGGTTGTAAGCATTTTTAAAGCACTTGCAGCAGCAGCTTCTAATTTGCCCTCGCAGTGTAATTCTACACACCTATCAACATAAACTCGGCACATTTCTATTTCTGATGATAGTTGGGCTAATACAAACCGTGTATTTTGAAAATCACTTATTGATTTGCCAAATGCCTTTCTTTCTTTAGTATATTGTATTGTTTTTTGCAACGCACCTTCAGCAGCAGCAATAGCAGATAATCCAACCACTAATCTTTCCTGTGCTAATTCAGTCATCAAATATTTAAATCCTTCTCCTTCTTTACCTAATAATGCGCTTTTTGGTACTTTAACGTTGTCAAAAAATAATTCGCAAGTATCTTGAGCATGCAAACCAACTTTGTGAAAAGGTGTTCCTTTTGTATAGCCTTCAGCACCAGATTCTACTACCAACAAACTCGTACCTTTACTGCCTTCGTTGGGGTTAGTTTTGGCTGCCACAACAACTACATCGCTCAAATATCCATTTGTAATAAAGGTTTTAGAGCCATTTAGTAAATAGTGGTCACCTTGATCGATTGCAGTTGTTTTTATACCCTGCAAGTCGGAGCCGGTACCAGGTTCGGTCATAGCTATTGCCAATATTTTTTTGCCACTCACAGCATCTGGTAGTATCCTTGATTTGGTTTCTTCATTTCCATAATGCAAAATATAAGGTGCCACTATATCATTGTGCAATGGATAGCCTACTGCCGGTCCAGCGCAACCTGAAAAACCCAAGGCCTCAGTAAAAATGGCATTAAATTTAAAATCAGTAATGCCCATTCCGCCATATTGCTCGGGTACTTGTAGGCAAAGAAAACCAGCTTCACCTAGTTTTTCCCACGACTCACGAGAAACCATGTGGTCGTTTTCCCATTGAGCATTATTAGGTAATATTTCTTTGTTTATAAAATCTTCTACAGATGATTTGAATAAAAGATGTTCCTCATCGTAAATATTGCGTGGCAGTATCATTTTTTTAATTTGTTGCGAAAATAATAAATTAATGGATATTTATAATAGAATTTTATACCTCTCGAACAAAAAAAACGCTTCCTTTTTGAAGGAAGCGTTTTTTAAAAATATTATTTTTATTAAGTCTACATCATTCCGCCCATTCCGCCTGGCATACCACCTGGCATTCCGCCTCCAGCTGATTTCTCTTCTGGTTCGTCGGTAATAGCTGCTTCGGTAGTCAATATCATGCTCGCAATTGATGCTGCATTTTCTAAAGCTACTCTTGTTACTTTTGTTGGGTCGATTACACCTGCTTTGATTAAATCTTCATATACTTCAGTTCGTGCATTAAATCCATAATCGCCTTTTCCGTTTTTAACGTTGTGTACAATTATTGAACCCTCCAAGCCTGCATTTTCTACGATTTGTCTTAATGGTGCTTCAAGAGCAATTCTTATAATATCAACACCCATTTTTTCGTCATGGTTAGCCGTTTCTACTTTGTCAAGTACCGCAATGGTTCTCACCAAAGCCACACCACCACCAGGGATTATACCTTCTGCAACAGCTGCTCTCGTAGCATGTAATGCATCATCAACTCTATCTTTTTTCTCCTTCATTTCTACTTCTGAAGCAGATCCTACATACAATACTGCAACACCGCCACTTAATTTGGCCAATCTTTCTTGTAATTTTTCTTTATCGTAATCAGAAGTTGTGGTTTCAATCTGACCTTTAATTTCTTTAATTCTTGATTGAATATCTGTTTTCTGACCAGCACCATTTACAATTGTAGTGGTATCTTTATCGATTACAATTCTTTCAGCAGTACCCAATTGAATCAATTCAGCATCTTCTAATCTATAGCCTAATTCTTCACTAATTACCGATCCGCCTGTAAGGATTGCAATATCTTGCAACATCGCTTTTCTTCTGTCGCCAAATCCTGGTGCTTTTACTGCGGCAATTTTAAGTGCGCCTCTTAACCTGTTTACCACTAACGTAGATAATGCATCATTATCTACATCTTCTGAAATGATTACTAATGGTCTGCCAGTTTGTACTTCTTTTTCTAAAATTGGCAAAATTTCCTTCATAGAAGAGATTTTCTTGTCGTATATCAAAATGTAAGGGTTTTCGTATTCCACTTGCATTTTTTCTGTATTGGTTACAAAATAAGGAGACAAATATCCACGGTCAAATTGCATACCTTCCACTACATCTACATAAGTTTCTGTTCCTTTGGCTTCTTCCACAGTTATTACACCTTCGGTAGAAACTTTTTCCATAGCTTGTGCTATCAATGCACCAATTTCTTCGTCATTATTTGCCGAAATAGAAGCAACTTGCTTAATTTTGCTATAATCTTTACCAACAGTTTTGCTCAAATTTTTCAATTCTGACACAACAGCAATTACTGCTTTATCGATACCTCTTTTCAAATCCATTGGATTAGCACCTGAAACAATTGCTTTAAGACCTGGGCCAATTATAGCCTGAGCCAATACGGTTGCAGTTGTTGTGCCATCACCAGCAATATCATTGGTTTTTGATGCCACTTCTTTCACCATTTGTGCGCCCATATTTTCAATTGGATCTTTCAATTCAATTTCTTTAGCCACTGTTACCCCATCTTTAGTAACTGAAGGAGCACCAAATTTCCTGTCTATTACTACATTTCTTCCTTTTGGTCCAAGCGTTACTTTTACTGCATTAGCCAACGCATCTACACCTGCTTTCAGTTTGTCTCTCGACTCTGTGCCGTATTTTATTATTTTTGCCATTTCTTATTTTTGTTTTTTATTGATAAATTAAATTATACAATTGCAAGAATATCAGATTCTCTCATTATTAAATATTCTTGTCCGTCAAGTGTAATTTCTGTGCCCGAATATTTTCCATAAAGCACATTGTCGCCTACTTTTACGGTGGTTGGTTCGTCTTTTTTACCTGGTCCTGCAGCTACAACTACTCCATTTTGTGGTTTTTCTTTTGCTGTATCAGGAATAATAATACCCGATTTAGTTTTTTGTTCTGCCGGAGCTGGCAATACAACAACACGGTCTGCTAAGGGCTTAATTTGTAATTCTGCCATTTTTGATTTAATTTAATAAGTGAATAATAAAATTTTTAATAAACTGAAATTAGCATTTATTGTGCCAATGGAGTTTTTTAGGTTTTTATGCTCATAATGGCAGTTTTTAATTTGGCAAAAGTGACAATTTTTCAGTTAGGTTAGTTTTGTTTTGGTTAAAAATATTAAAATCAAATAAAAGAAGATATTTAAACTGAATTTTCCTTTTACTTTTGTAGTCAAATGAGGTTATTTTTAGCTTTTTTCTATTTGTTCGTTTTTGTAGTGTCACTTTCTGCGCAAGAAAAAGAAGTGGTACTTATGGGAACCATCCGTGATACTTTGGGCAATAGTTTGCCTGGAGCTGTTTTGGTCAATAAAACTACAGGATTATGGAAAAAGGGGAATAAAGAAGGTGTTTTTTCCTTTTCTATGATGCGAAAAGATACCATGCAAGTGTATGTGGTTGGTTATGAAATTTTAGAATACGTCATTGATGATTCAATAAAAAAGGAGAGTTATGATGTAATCATTAAAATGAAAGAATTAAGCTATAATTTGGATGAGTTTGTGGTTAAAGGGGTAAAATCATACAATGAAATAAGAAAGGGAATTAATTCAGTTCAATTAAGGATACCAGATAAATACCCAGATGCAACCATTGCAAATCCAATTTCTTTATTATTCGAAAAATTCAGCAAAAAAGAACAGTCCAATCGTTTGGCCGCCCAATTAGAGTACCAATTGGCAATGGATAATTTGCTAAAAGATTTATTTGATTTATATAATAAATATGAAATAATCGATTTGAACGACCACGAATATGACAACTTTATTGCGTTCATGGGCATGTCTGATGAATATCTAAAAGCCTCAAAAGATTATGATTTGGCACTTATCGTCAAAAAGCAATTTTTGTTGTATCGCAAATTGGGGTATTAATTAGCTAATTAGCCAATTAATCAATTAGCTAATTATTGCATTATCCCATCTTCAAATTCTTTCATTTTCAAATTCTTTCTTACTCCCCCTAACCAATCCTCCCCGATTTCAAATTTTTTAATACTATCTAAATTTTTATTTAATTTTTTTTAACCTTATAATAATTAATATTCAAATAAAACCCAAAATCAAATCAAAAAAATAAATATCAAAATTTCCCACACAAAATAAAAGTTGAAATGATTTCAAGAAATAGGATTTGTCTTTGTTGCGATGTGGGAAAATCATTGGAGATTTTATTTTTAAATAAATAAAAGGTTATACTTTCTTTTATTTTTTTAACCACACCCACCACTTTTCCGATAAAAATTAGGTCGTGCTAAGCTGTTCAATCTCATTACAATTACCCCAGTTACTGCCTCCTTTATTATGCCTTTCGACATTTTTGAATTGCCTAATTCTCTGTCTTTGAAGGTGATAGGAATTTCTTTAATTTTAAATCTTAAACGCCAAGTAGCATATTTCATTTCTATTTGGAAGGCATAACCCATAAATCCTAATTTGTCGAGGGCAATGGTGTCTAATACTTTTCGTTTATAACAAACAAAACCTCCTGTAGTATCTCTAACGGGCATAAAGGTGATTATACGCACATATACAGAAGCATATTTTGAAATAAACACCCTGTCATCTGGCCAGTTTTCTACTTTTCCACCTTTTACATATCTTGAACCTACCGATAAATCAGCACCTTCTTCACAAGCTTTTAGTAACCTTAATAGGTCGTAAGGATTATGAGAAAAGTCACAGTCCATTTCAAAAATAAATTCGTAATGTCTTTCGAGTGCCCATTTAAAACCAGCAATATATGCGGTTCCTAATCCTAGTTTCCCTTTTCTTTCTAATATATGAACCCGATTACTGCTTTTGGTCATCATTTCTTTTACAATATCAGCAGTTCCATCGGGTGAACCATCTTCAACTATTAGTATATCAAATCTTTCTGAAATGGAAAGCACCGTTTCAATCATTTTTTGAACGTTTTCCTTTTCATTATAGGTTGGAATAATAATTAAGCAGTCGCTAATATTCATAATGGGCACAAATGTATTTAAATTAATTCTTTTCCGAAAACCACTTAACAAAATTTAATCCACCCAAATGCCCTGAACTCATCAAAAGATAAACGCAATTTTCCATAGGCATTTTATCCATGAAATTTAAAATATCTTCTTTTTGGTTTAAAATCTCTAGATTTTCGTAGTCAAATGCTTGCAAAAGTTGAGATTGGGAATGTCGTTCCATTCTTTTTATGGCTAAAGCTTCGTCGTCGATATAAACACTTGCAAAATCAGCACCTTCGAGTGATTTCTTGTATTCGTTCAAAAAATCTGTTTGTAAACTGCTAAAAGTATGGAGTTCAAAAATGGCAATGAGTTTGCGGGTAGGAAATTGTTCCCTAGTTGCTGCTACGGTGGCTTTTACTTTTGAAGGCGCATGAGCAAAATCGCGGTAAACAGTGCATTTTTTTTCAGGTATTTCATAAATTTTTTCTAACCTTTTGGCAGTTCCTCCAAAGGATTGCATCGATTCTAAAAAGTCATTTTCTGAAATGCCGATTGCCTTACAAGCATGCATTGCCGATGCCATATTTGAAATATTATGCTTGCCAAATATTTTTAAAGCATAATTTTTATTTGAAAATTGTATAGTCGTTAAACCCTCATTTATATCAAATGGAAGTGTTTCATAATGAATAAGGTCGCAATTTATGTCTGTTTTCTTTTCCAAATTTAGAAGTTCGGCGTCTTCTTTATTTAAAATTAAGGTCTCGGATACCGATTCCATAAATAATTTAAAAGTATCTAAATAGCTTTCAAAAGTTGGAAACACATTTATATGATCCCACGCAATACCAGTAATAATTGCTATGTGTGGTTTATAATGTAAAAATTTGGAACGTAGGTCGATAGGAGAGGAAAGATATTCATCACCCTCAATTACGATTATTTTGTTTTCTGGATTCAAGTCCACCATAAAATCCAAATCATCTAATTTAGAACCAACTAGATAATCAAATTGTATGTTTTGAGCTTTTAAGGCATGGATAATCATGGCAGTTGTGGTTGTTTTTCCATGGCTGCCTCCAACTACTATTCTTTTTTTGTCGATGGATTGGTTGAATATAAATTCGGGAAATGAATAAACTGGAATATTTAATGCTTTTGCTTTTATTAATTCTGGATTATCGGCTCTTGCATGCATACCAAGTATAATACAATCCAAATCGGAAGTGATTACATTTTCGTTCCAACCTAATTCAAGTGGTAATATTCCGAATTTTTGAAGATTCGATTTTGCAGGATCAAAAATGGCGTCATCAGAACCACTTACATGGTTGCCTTGCTTTTTTAAAAGAATAGCCATTTGGTGCATTACAGCACCTCCAACAGCAATAAAGTGGTATTTTTTCATATTTTAATTATCTATTTGCAAAAATCGTAATATTAAATATTGTTAACTATACTTTATTTTTAACAATACGTGGAGAAATGATGCGTTAGGATTAAAACATATTATATACCTTTGATTTAAATATTAATATCCCATTAAAAAAAATAATATGAAAAGAATTGCAAAAATTAGTGCTTTATTATTGTCTATGACAATTATAATGTCTTCATGCCACAGAGGAATTGGATGTCCAAACAACTTGGGTAAAGTTCCACAACCACATAAAACGGAAAAACCTGCTTAATTTTGAATTGGATTTCGCTAACGAATAAACAAGATTTTGAAACTGCTATAAATGAAGGCGGTTTGTTTGCTGTGTTCAAACACAGTACACGCTGTTCAATTAGTAGTATGGCTAAGTCTAGATTGGAACGCGAATGGAATTTTGGTACAGAATTGCCTATCTATTATTTAGACTTATTAAATTTTAGAGATATTTCAAGTAGTATTGAAGCAATTTCAGGTATTCAACATGAATCTCCACAATTAATCGTTTTTAAAAACGGTAAGCCGATTTATAGCGCAAGCCATAATGGAATAGATGTTTCTGAAATTTTGGAAAAGGCTTAAATAATCTTTTTTTGCAAAATAATTCAAAAAAAATATTGATTATCCTAGGTCATCCAGATTTGGATAGCTATAATTATGCTTTATTTAACGCATATAAAAAAGGTGCATTGGCATCTGGCGCGGAAGTTAGAGAATTAATTATTCGAGATTTAAATTTTAATCCTAATTTGTCTTTCGGCTATAGGAAGCGAACGGAATTAGAACCCGATTTAATTGCTGCTCAAGATGCAATTTTATGGGCAAATCATTTGGTTTGGATTTATCCAGTTTGGTGGGGTTCATTACCAGGCATATTAAAAGGATTTATAGATAGAGTGTTTTTGCCAGGATTTGCTTTTCAAAAAAGGGAAGGCTCCATTTGGTGGGATAAACTACTAAAAGGAAAATCTGCTCGAATCATTTCTACGCTTGATCAGCCAGCATGGTATTATTGGTTAGTTTATAATGCACCAAGTAATAACGCTATGAAAAAATTGACACTTCAGTTTTGTGGCATTAATCCTGTAAAAACGACCACCATTGGGCCTTTAAGACTTTCGAAAGAAAGCTATAGGACAAATTGGTTAAAAAAGGTCGAAAAACTAGGCTTTAAGAATAACTAGTTTATTTTAGGCGTTCCTTGGAATTAGGTTTAAATGAAATGTATAAACGCTGAGTGGTCTGCTGTCGGCAGTCCGCAGTGGGAAAGTTAACAGATAACAGTTGACAGTTCACCGCATTTAGGTTCTTAATTCAAACAGTATTTTGATAAAATAAAAAAGCAATAAGGCTAAAGCAGATTTTATTTAAAAACTGGATACTTTTTTTATTACAATTTACTAAAGCTACTTTCATTTTTTCTGATTTCATAGTTTAATTTATTCAATTGAATAATTTTGATAATTCTAAAATACATTCATTTTTTTGTTTTTTTGTTTTTTTTTGTTTTCTAATAAAAATTAATTCTAAAATACTACTTTTACCTAATAATTATATAGGATAAATATGACGCAACTGACAAAAATAAAATGGCTTTATAGCTTTTTATTATTTTTTGTATTTTTAAATACAAATGGTCAGGATAATATAAATCCTGAAAAAAAAGGATATAATTACGAAAAGGCATGGTCGGGAGGTATAAAATTACGTACCGATGGTTGGGGAATTACGGGCGAATACGACAAAATTAAAAATTACAAAAGAAGTTTGGTTTATCAAATTGATTTGGGTGAATACAAACATCCCAAAATGAAACGCCAATCAATCGATCCCAATGCTGGAATATTTGGCGGTGGTTTTAAGCCATTTGTTTTTGGTAAAATTAATTCATTATATGCCTTGCATTTTGCTGCTGGACAAAGACATTTACTAGCCGAACAGGCCAGAAAAAATGGAGTATTGATAAATTTCCAATATTTAGGAGGATTCACCTTAGGCATTTTAAAACCATATTTTATAGATGTATTTGTAGATCCAGTTGGACTGCAAACAGAATCAATTTCCTATAATAAAAACGACCCAGATCCTCGATTTCTTAATATCTTTGATATTGCAGGAGGAAGTGGATTTGGTACGGGCTGGAAACTTAAATTCAGACCTGGTTTGCATTTCAAAACTGGTTTGCAATTCGACTGGTCGGCTCAAGATGATTTTATTAAAGCAGTAGAAATTGGGTTCAGCTATGATGAATATTTTACTGATGTCCCCTTAATGCTTCTAGTGGATAATAAAGCTAGATTTTTTAATTTATACTTAGGTATAGCCTTAGGAAAAAAGAAGTAGTTATTGAATGATTGATTTACCAATTATAGAAAAGAAATCTAATTTGCCTCGAAAACCAGATTGGCTAAAAGTAAGATTACCAACTGGCGAAAATTATAAAAAGGTTAGAAGTTTAGTAGATAATTATAAGTTACACACTATTTGTCAAAGTGGAAATTGTCCAAACATGGGAGAATGTTGGGGAGAAGGGACAGCTACGTTTATGATTTTAGGAAATGTGTGTACTCGCTCTTGCTCTTTTTGTGCTGTGGCTACTGGTCGTCCCATTAGTTTGGATTTGGATGAACCACAAAGGGTAGCAGAGGCTATTTTTTTAATGCAAGTAAAACATGCCGTAATCACTTCTGTAAATAGAGACGAATTACCTGATAAAGGTGCAGCTATTTGGCACGAAACGGTTAAGTTGGTAAAGCAATTGGAACCTACTCCAACTATTGAAACCTTAATTCCTGATGTAAAAGCAGATTGGGCTGCACTTGAAACAATGATAAGTGCGGGACAAGAAGTGGTAAGCCACAATATG
The DNA here is from genome assembly GCA_016705125.1 of Bacteroidota bacterium. Lineage (GTDB taxonomy): Bacteria > Bacteroidota > Bacteroidia > Chitinophagales > JADIYW01 > JADIYW01. The sequence continues at coordinate 50,598 of JADIYW010000004.1, read as the reverse complement.
GAAACGGTGCATAGACTTTATCGAAAAGTACGGCCACAGGCAAAATACGAAAGGAGTTTGGAGCAGATACAAAGAATAAAAGATTTTGGTAAACGAACCAAATCAGGTGTGATGCTCGGATTAGGTGAAACCGAAGCCGAAGTATTGGAAATAATGCACGATTTATTATTAAATGGATGCGATGTGCTTACTTTGGGGCAATATTTGCAACCTACCAAAATGCACCACGAAGTTATGGAGTTTGTTAAACCCGAACAATTTCAGTTTTACAAAGAAAAAGGACTCGAGATGGGTTTTAAATATGTGGAAAGTGGTCCAATGGTGCGTTCTTCTTATCATGCGGAAAAACATGTATTTTAATTAATTAAAATTTTAGATTTTTCTTTTTTTTTCTTTTTTTTTCTTCTATATTTACCTTCATTAACTTAAAAAAACAATTATGAAAAAAGTAAAAATTATGTTTTTAAGCCTAGGAATGGTGGCTTTATTATCAACTGGTGCTTGTAAGAAAGATAAGATGACTTGTGAAGAGGCTGCTTCTGCTGCAAGTTCCGCTTCTTCGGCATTTCTTTCAAGTCCTAATGAGGCAAATTGCAATGCTTTAAAAGATGCTTATTCTGACATTTTGGAGTCTTGTAAAAGTAGCTATACCCAAGCTCAACTTGATGCGGCTCAAGCTGGCTTAGATGCACTTGATTGTGCCGATTTGCCACTGTAATTAAAATTTAAAAGATAGGGAGAAAATTAGTTTTCTCCCTTTTTTTTAAGGTAAATTATTTATAAATTAAAAAAAAGCAATTATGAAAAAAATAAAAATTATGTTTTTAAGCCTAGGAATGGTGGCTTTATTATCAACTGGTGCTTGTAAAAAGGATAGCGACAGTAAGTGTGATGACGCATTAGATAAAGTAGCATCTACCTTCGCAGCCTTTGACGCTAGCTCAACTGCAGCAAATTGCGCAGCTTATAAAAGTGCTATTAATGAAGTATTGTCTAATTGCGATCTTACTGATGCAGAAAAGGCAACCTATAATGGAATATTGGCCGTTTTGCCTGAATGTGTAGACTAATTAAGTTATTAACTAATTAATAAAAAGGAACGCAATTTTGCGTTCCTTTTTATTTAATATCCAATAATTTTTAACTCCGTCCTTCTATTCAAAGCCTTTCCTTCCTCTGTGGTGTTTGATCCTAAAGGCTCTTGATCGCCTTTGCCTTTATAACTAAGCCTAGCTTTATTTATTCCTTTTGAAATCAAATAGTTTACAACCGATTTTGCTCTGTTTTCTGAAAGCAATTGGTTATATTGCTTTTGTCCTTGGTTGTCGGTATGTCCAATGAGTTCTATTTTCATAGTTGGGTTCTCGTTCAATAAAACAACAATTTTATCCAACTCTAAAAAAGATTTTTCTTTTAATTCATATTTATCAAGATCAAAGAAAATATTTCGCAATACCGTAATTCCGCCAATTTCAATCGGACTAAGTTTTATGTCTAAATTAAATGGTTTGTCGATAAAATTTTCTTTAAAATTATAATTTTCTGATGAAAATAGATAGCCTTTTTTATTAATATTTAAAGCATATTCCTTTCCTGCGGGCAATGTAACCAAAAAATAACCGTCCTTGGCTGTCAGTCCATTTTGTAAAACCGTTTTAGTTTCAATATCTACAAATGAATAATTAACATCCAATGGCGATCCAGTTTTTTTGTCAGTCACCATCGCTTTCACATAACTCACTTTATTTGGTCTGTCTATTTCGGGCAATAAAAAGGAATAAATGTCTAATTTACCCATTCCGTCTTTTCTATTACTAGCAAAAAATGCGGTACTTCCATCCAATGAAACCATTAAGCTGCCTTCGTGAGCAGCAGTATTAATTGGATAACCTAGGTTTTTGGAAGCTGTCCAGTTATTATTTATCTTTTTAGCAAAAAATAAGTCAAATCCACCAAATCCTGGTTGACCATCAGAAGCAAAATATAAAGTAGTACCATCAGGATGAATAAATGGAGACTGTTCATCGCCTGCAGTATTTATTTCTGGGCCTAAATTGACAGGATTTCCCCACACATAATTTGAGCCTAATTGAGATACCCAAATGTCTTTTCCTCCAAAACCACCTGTACGATTGGAAGTAAAAAAGAGGGATCTTCCGTCAGCAGAAAAACTGGGTTGACTTTCCCATGCCTCAGAATTAATTGGACGTGGCATAAAATCGGGTTTACTCCACGCTTTTCCATTATTGGTTGCAAACATTATATCGCATCCACCCAATCCGTTGGAACGATTACATGCCGTAAAAAATAAAAATTTACCATCAGCGGAGATGCAATGCGCTCCTTCATTATCGTTGGTATTAATTAAGGCACTCAAACTTTCCGCTTTCTTCCAAGTTGAATCCATCTTTTGTGCATAAAAAATATCTTCCTGATTGCCCACCAACCTTGTAAAAAACAATAAATTTCCATCGGCTGTTAGATAAGGAAGATATTCACTCATTTCCGAATTTACGCCTATTCCAATATTAATTGGATTAAATGGAACTGGTTTTAAGATGGCATCTTTTGCAAAAATGGCCGATTTTAATGTCTGTTGAATTTTCTGTTGGTTATTCGCACTTATATTCGGAATAGCTAAGTATTTATTGAAATAGGTAATCGCTTCATCATATTTGTTTTGGTAAAAAAGGGCTTCACCAATATTAGAATAAATAATACTCGGTGCTTTTGGGTCGTTGGTAATCAATAGTTTATAATGAAATATAGCCTTTTCGTATTCTTTTTTATTGTAGTAAATATCGCCAAGCATCCATCTGGCATTGGTTACTTTTGGGTTAGGCGTTAAAATGGTATTTAATTCTTGTATGGCGAGGTCTGTTTGCCCACTACCAAGATAGTATTTGGCTTGCTCTAATTTTTTTTGAATTTTTGGATCCGTAGTTTGACCAAAACTCAAAAAGGAAGTTAATACAAATAAAAAAAATAGGATTGTTTTATTTATTGTAATCATTTGTATTTGTTTATCGTTCATTTTACGGAATATTTAAATACTTATGCGTTTGAATCGAAATGCGCCATTTTGGGTTTTGCATTACATATTCTATTGTTTGTGGCATCATTTTTTCTTTGGTGGACCATTCGGGCTGCAAGAAATATTGGCAATTATTGCTTGTATTTTCGACAAAACTTTCAGCCCATTTAAAGTCTGATTTATTATAAATAATTATTTTCAATTCATGTGCCAATTTTATAATTTCAGGCAAAGGTGCTTTAAATTTTTTCGGACTTAAGCAAATCCAATCTAGTTGGCCAGAAATGGGATAAGCACCAGAAGTTTCAATATTTATAATATATCCTTTCGATTTCAAAGCAGCAGTTAGTGGTTTTAAATCGTAAATTAGTGGCTCTCCACCTGTGATAACGATTAATTTGCTTGGATATTTTTGAATTTCAAGAATTAATTCATTGATATTCATAATTTGATGCTCACTTACTATCCATGATTCTTTTACATCACACCAAACACAACCAACATCACACCCTGCTAGTCTTATAAAATAGGCTGCACTTCCGGTATAATTGCCTTCACCTTGTATGGTGTAAAAGTGTTCCATTACTGGAATTTGGGTATTGGTATCAAAGGTAGGAATGTGCATTATGCAACAAAATTAATACAAATTTGGGATTACTTAGAACTTATGAAAGTCTTTTCATTAATAAATCTTCCAAGCCTTCCACTAAATGGTTTGGTTTAAATTGCCGCCATGGCAAATCATTAAATTGTTTTCCAAATTGAATAAATCTATTTATGGATTCATTTTCCATTTCAGTGAGTACATGTTGCCTAAAATTGAGCCCAATAATCCAACCACCTTCTTCATTTACTTGGTCGAACCATTCCTCGTAATAGCAATTATCCGAACTATGAAAATTAAGGACATTTTCGCCAATTAGTACAAATTTATAAATGCCCTCGTCAATCAATAAGTCAATTAATTCTCTTTTCAAAAACATAATATCATTTTCAATTGCATCATTCCATTCCCCAATCAATTCAATAATAGCAAATTCTTTTTGGTAATCAACGCAGATAATTTTTAAATAAAGGGTTTCTGAGCCAAAAAAATCCCATTGGGGATGAATATAAAAATTGTATATTTTCTGCGAATATTCAAATTCGCTATACACTCTGCCATAAAAGGGCGATTTAGAGTCAGATTCTGCTTTATATAGATGTCGCCAATTATAGAAAGGTTCGATATTATGCATTTTCCTTATTTAAATAATATTGAGCAATAGCTTGAATTGGTTTTTGTACAAAATTGCCAATTGTTGCATCATATTTTTTAGCGATTATTTCTAATTCTGTTCTGAAATTAAGGGCAATAGAACCTACAAAACTAATTGGAAGGGTTTTGTAATTTTCAAAACAAAGAATATGGATTTGAAAAAATGTATCAAACCCTTCAAGCAATACTTTTTGGATATAGGGATTTTGCCTAAATTGACTAAAAACAGGTCCAAAACTAGCCAAATAACGATTCGGATTGGGTTCGCTATATAATTTTTTCAATATAATATCTTTTTTTATAAAGCGTTCATTTTTTAGGAAATCATCAATTTCTGGAGGTAAATTTAAATATAAAAAATCTTTTAATAGCTGTTTGCCGAAATATGCTCCACTTCCTTCGTCGCCCAAAATATATCCCAATGAAGGCACTTTTTTGTGTTGCTCTGACCCATCAAAATATACTGAATTAGAGCCAGTACCAAGGATACAAGCAATGCCTGGCTCGCCTTGACAGAGTGCTATAATTGCCCCATTTAAATCGTGATCTACAAAAATTTGTGCGATTGGAAAATTGCTTTGTAATGCATTTTTTACTTTTTCATTATTTGCTTCTGTTGAGCAACCAGCACCAAAAAAATAAACCTTTTGAATCTTATTTCCTAGCTTAGTCAATGAATTATTAAATGAAATTTCATTTTCTATAAAAGATTGAGTTTGAATCATTGGATTGAATCCAATCGTTTCAAATGGCAATTGCTCCATAGTTTTTGTATCTATTGCCAACCAATCTGTTTTTGTACTTCCGCTATCAACTATTAAAATCATTTGGTAAAAATAAAATCTTGTTCGTTCATTTTTAGTATTTTTAGGCTTTTAAATTATTATTTTAAATTTTTGCTAATGACAAATAATTTTGAGCGCTCAGCATTAATAGTAGGAGCAACAGGTTTGGTAGGTTCCATGGTTTTAGATGCTTTGTTATTGGATGATTATTATGAAAGTATTACCGTAATTTCTAGACGTTCTTCGGGTAAGCACCATCGGAAATTGAAAGAAATAATTGTTGATTTTGATAAGTTGGAAGAAAATTCTGCAGAAATAAAAGCTAATCATGTGTTTTGTTGCTTGGGTACTACCATCAATGCGGCAGGATCAAAAGAAAAATTTGTTTTAGTGGATAAAATATATCCAATAAAGTTAGCCAAAATTTGCAAGGAAAATGGTGCTACTGAATTCTTGGTCATTACGGCTTTAGGAGCAAGTAAAAATTCATGGATTTTCTATAATAAGGTAAAGGGTAGTTTGCAAGATGAATTGATTAAATTGAAATTTGATTCATTACATATTCTACAGCCTTCATTAATTATGGGCGAAAGAACCGAGAATCGTGGAGGGGAAAAATTAGCGCAATTGTTTTTCGAGAAAACTAATTTTTTATTTCAAGGCCCATTAAAAAAATATGCAGGAATTGAAGCCAAGGTGATAGCATTAGCCATGGTGTATTATGCAAAAGAAGGCACAAAAGGTACTCATGTTCATCCCTCTGATGAAATTCAAACGGTTTGGGACGATTTTTATAATGGAAAATAATTTTTTTTAACGAACATGTAATGTTTTTTTTGCATATATTTGCTTATTACTTTAACTAAAAAAAGCAACCATTATGAAATCAAAATGTTATTATTTGCAATTATTGCAACAACTTTTTCTCTTATTCTTGTAAAAAAGAAGAGTGTGTAGCTACTACCTATCCAATTTAGGGCTACTGGACAGGAACTTATACCCTGGGAGAATTTACCAATGATTATACATTTGTTATTGAGAAAGGGGGTGATTTAATTGTTGCTGATGGAGAATCATTAAGCACGAGTGAATTTACCTACGGTTCTTGGACACTGGTAGGAAATGTTTTTTCTGCAAGTTATTCTTATTCTGGTGGCGGTATTGAAAAGGAGGAGGTGGTGGCATACCTATTTATTAAAAGCAACTTGGTCAAATGACGGAAAATTGACCAATGGAACATGGGGCGTTGCACCTAGTAATTTGGATGGTGGTACATTTAGCATGAATAGGACAAATTAAAAAATAAGAGGTTTTCAGGAAAAAGGGGATGCCCAAATTGGTGTCCCTTTTTTTTATGCCACTTGAATTGAAAATATTACTTTTTTACCTTAAAAGTCAATTATTTTATCCGATTTTGACAAAATTTGTCCTTTTTAATTAGGGAAACTTGATTTATTTTTGACCTATTATTAACAATTAAAAAAGACAAAATGAAAAAATTAATTTTAAAATTCGGTTTAGCCTTATTATCACTAGGTGTTTTCCAATCTTGTTTACAAGAAATAAAATTACCAGAAAAAGCAGAAGAGAAATTGCAAAACGAGGAAGAAGAAAATTTGGATGAACAAGCATCCACTAATGAACAAAAACTTCCGAGTACCATTTCGACTACTTACAGAAAAGAAGACATTTCCCTTTTTAGTAGTGGAGTTCGGGAACCTATTTATTATAATCTTGAGAGTGCCAATAATGGCAATAAATTAAGGTTTACTTTTATACCTGGCGTAATAGGGTTTTTAGGTATAAAGGTTGATATTGTAGGTGATGGTTCAATACTTGGAATTAATGATGGATCAAGGGTGCTGAAGAAAGGTCAATTAATTGGCTCATCCACTAATGGATCTTGGCAAAATAACGTTTGGTTAAAACAAATTATTCCACAATTGCCACTTGTAAATTATTTTTATTATTGTGGTTTCAAATTTGTAGATTTAAATGGCGACTTGCATTATGGGTATGCAAAATTTAAAAAATCTTACCTACCACTTAATGGAGGAGGAAAATTTTATATAGATGAAATTTTACAAGTTTCTGTTCAAAATACGCCAAATGCACCAATAAAGGCAGGGCAAATTTAACCATTCAAAATAAAATCATTTTAAGGTTAAGGGATGCCATTCGGTGTCCCCTTTTTTTATGCCAATAAATGAAATAAATCTATTGCTTGTTTGGCTGCTTTTACATCATGGACTCTCAATATTTTAGCACCATTTTGAAGAGAAAATAAGTGTAAAGCGGTAGTAGCTGGTAAAGACTATTCAATTGAAATTTCGAGCGGTTTGTATATCATTGATTTACGGGAAAGTCCTACTAAAATTGGGGCATTTAAAAATGAAAATGAGTTAAGTTGTTTCAATAAAGTATAATTGTGTTCTATCGTTTTTCCAAACCCAAAGCCGGGATCGATAATAATATCCTTAATGCCTGCAGTTTTGACAAGCGTTTAATCTTTCAATAAAATAATCTATAATTTCAACCAGAATATTGTTGTAATTTGGATTTAATTGCATTTCATTTGGCAATCCTTTTGAGTGCATACAAATAAATGGAACACCTAAGTTTCCGACTGTTTCAAGCATTTTTGAATCAAAATGACCGCCAGTAATATCATTAATAATATGCGCTCCTGCATTTATTGCCTCTTGGCTACTCTTGCTCGTATGGTGTCGATGGACAAAATTACAGATGGAAAATGAGTTGAAATTGCTTTTATCACAGGAATTAATCTTCCTAGCTCTATCTCTTCTTCTATTATTTCGGCTCCTGGGCGCGACGACATTGCCCCTAAATCAATGATTTCAACGCCATCCAATACCATTTCTTCTGCTTTTTCCAAAATAGAATCCATATCAGTTGCCCGACTTTTGGCATAAAACGAATCGGGTGTAATGTTTATGATACCCATTATTTTGGGGGATGATAAATCGAGTAATTGGCCATTTATGGAAATTAAATTTTTCACTTTTTTAATACATTTGTAATTTAATCGAACAAGGTAAGGTTTAGTAGGATTATTTAAAACCTTATAATCAGTTTTTGCGATTAGTTTTTTATTATTTGCAACTTTTATTACCTTTGTTTGATGGAGATGATTTTTGGAAAAGAACACGCAATTCGGAATTTTTTAAGCATTGGAAAATTGGAAGGGTATAGCTTTTTAGCTCTTTTATTCATTGCTATGCCTTTAAAATATGTATTTAATCACCCTGAATTCGTGCGAGTTGTTGGAATGATTCATGGCGTGCTTTTTGTTGTTTTTATAATGTCAATTGTCATTTTACTTCAAAACAAGCAATTAAGTATTAAAAATGCTGTTTTTGCCTTTTTACTTTCAATAATTCCATTTGGTACTTTTTTTCTCAAGAAATTGGTTTAATTTTTTAAAAAAATGGAAAAAGGAATTCAACATACTATTCGGCAATATGATGAAGCATTTAGTAAGTGCAGAGAAATATTTGTAAAAAACCCGAGATTATGGCACTTCTTGGCGAATGTTGCGTCCAAAATCTATCACGATCAATTGTATATAAAAGCCAAACGAATTCGGACCATTGATGAAAAGTGCACCCAAAAAGTTGCTGAATCAATAGAAGGTGAGTTTGAGGCTTGTGTAAATTATGGAATAATGGCACTAATACAATTACAATTAGATGACCGTGAAGCCATCGAACTTACTGAAACCCATGCGATGCAATTGTTTGATGATCAATAAAATATTTTAAAGGCACTGATGTTGGCCAAAAACCATGATTATGGCGAGGCGTGGCGCGAAATGCGCATTAGTTCTGATACAGATTTGATATTGACTAAATTACATAGGGTAAAACAAATAGAAGACAATAAAGGTAAAACCTTAATTTCGGAAGGTGTGGATGGCCATTATAAAGACATCATAAATTATAGCATTTTGCTTTAATAAAATTAGAAGAGCAGAAAAAATAAATTTTTCTACTCCGACACATGCATTATTTCACCATCCATTAATTTCTGAATCCACTCATATAAATACATGCCTTCTACTTCTTTTTCATAAAAAAGAAAATCATCGGCAAGCATCGTATGCGAGGTGCCATTAATCATAAAAGAACTCCATGTGCTTTTTGGTTTTAAGATATCATCTCTTAAATTAACTAATCCACGCCTAAATACATCTGCAGGCAATTGATTGCCAGGTGCACCTTGGCAATTATTAAAACCAAAGCTTAGAAAAAATCGTGAAGTAGCATCTTCATACGCACTCATGAATCCGAAATTGGCATTTGGGTATTTTTTGCTTGAATATTCATATACATTTGCCAACCCAAGCCCAGGATTGCCACAGCAGCCAAATAAATCATTTGGTAATGGTAGTCCAAAATTACTTTAAAACCTACTTGCAAACAAGACGAAAAGGCATCAGCATCACTAAAAAGAGGACCCGAATCATTTATAACAGTAATTTTTACCCCTGGAAATCGCTTAGCCACTTCTAAAAAATTAATATAAACACCGTAACCACCTGCGCTCATTCCAAATAATACAATTTCATCTACCTCATTGAATTTAAAATAGGGTTCTATAAAATCCATTGCTTTTTTAAAGTTTATAGCTCCTACATATCTTTGTGGAGTGTTAACATCCAATGCCTTACCATTTAATAAAGTGCCACTGTGTACATCACCTGTACAATAGGGTACAAAAATGAGTGAAAAATCTTTTAGTGGATTTCTATCATCATCAGGATTAAAAATACCAGGAGTGCCGAAGGATTCAACTAAATTTTCCCAATCCATACCTAAAGAAAGACGGATTGCTATTGCAGGTTTCGGCATTAAAACAAGCACCTCCTCCATTTATATAAATAGCTAATTTTTCTTATTTGCCAATCGAACACCGATTCCGGTAGGTGAACTATCTCGGCAAATCATTCCTTTACATCCTCCCAATGAGATTGTTTAAGGTCATTTTCATATTTTACAAAAGGGTGGTCGAATTCGTCTTTTTTGTCTTTTTTACAGGTAATAAATAAAATTGAAAATAGTAATACGATAAAGTTTAGTTTTCTCATGGTAATTGATTAGTTGTTTGTAATAGTAAATATAGAAAAAAAATCAAATAAGTATATTTTTCTTGTAGAAATTAAATAAAAAAATACCTTTAATTTTTAAAATAAATTAAAATATTTATGTTGTTAAAAATTTGTTGTATTAAAAATCCTATTACAATAAAACATTAAAAAAAATAGTTTGATTATTTTTAAATTACAAATGGTATAATTTAATAAATTCATATAAACTTTGTAATTTTGGAGCATGGTGCAATTCATTTTAAAAAGGGTAGCTTATGGCATTTTAGTAATGCTTGGTGTGGTTGGTGTTGTATTCGGTATATTTAACTTGCTTCCAGTAGACCCTGCAAGGCTTACTATGGGACAACGTGCCGATGTGGAGTCGGTGGAGGCAATAAATAAAGAATTAGGGTTGGATAAGCCCAAATTTATACAGTTTACAAAATATATCAATGATTTATCGCCTATTGCAATTCACGAAAATAGTGTAGAAGAGCAAATAAAATATAAGTATTTGAAATTAATTCCATTCGGAAAAATGCATTGGTTTTGAAATTCCCTTATTTGAGGCGATCCTACCAAACTAAGCGACCTGTGAATGAAATTCTTTTTGAGGCGATGCCACAAACCGTTATTTTAGCATTTGTAGCAATGTTTTTAGCGTCATTATTAGGCATATTTTTTGGGGTAATTGCAGCAATAAAACAACATTCGTGGTTCGACAATGCATTATTGTCTATATCAGTTCTGGGTATTTCTGTACCTTCCTATTTGTCAGCCATACTACTGGGATACTTTTTTGGTATTGTTTTGCATGATTATACAGGCTTGGAGCAAACCGGTGGTTTGTTCATCACCGATGACTTTGGAAACGAAATGCTTTCCCTAAAAAATTTAATTCTTCCTTCTTTAGCCTTAGGTTCACGTCCGATTGGCATTATCTTCCAACTCACTCGTACTTCTATGTTGGAAGTAATGAGTCAAGATTATATTCGTACAGCCAAAGCCAAAGGTTTGGCATTTGGTCGTATACTTTATAAGCATGCCCTTCGAAATGCCTTGAATCCAGTAGTTACAGCCATTTCTGGTTGGTTTGCCGGTTTATTAGCAGGTGCCTTTTTTGTGGAGGTTATTTTCGATATTAAAGGATTAGGGTTTGTAGCAGTTGACTCTTTATTGAAATTTGATTTCCCTGTTACCATGGGTGCAGTGCTGTATACGGCCCTAATTTTTGTCGTTATCAATATTTTGGTAGATATTATTTACGCCGTTTTAGATCCTCGAATTTCTGTTTCATCGAAATAATTAATTTCTAAGATGATTGTTTTCTTAATCGGTTTTATGGGTTGTGGAAAATCCTATATTGGTAGGCATGTAGCCGAATTAATTGGTATGGATTATTTGGATATGGATTTGGAAATCGAAACCAGAACAGGTAAAAGTATCAATCAGATATTTGAAGATATTGGAGAGTCAGGTTTTAGAACACTAGAAACAAAATTTATTACTTCGTTACAATCAAATCAAAACATTATTATTTCGACAGGTGGAGGTGCGCCTTGTTTCGGAAATAATATGGAATTAATCAATAAAAAAGGGATAAGCATTTATCTAAATAGATCGAAGGAAATAGCCTTTGCTCAACTTTTAAAAGGCCAAGCCAAACGACCATTAATAAAAGAAATGACAGAAGAGGAATTGAATAATTTTTATGATAAAAAATTAAATGAGCGGAAGATTTATTACGAAAAGGCAAATTTTCTTGCTGGTAATAGAGATTTTGTAGCTATAGCAAAATTAATCAAAACCCTCCAGCTTTAGTTTTATAATAATATCAATCATTGAACATTAATCATTAAACATTTCTTCCCTAATTCCTTCATTAAAACACTTTCGACATCGTGGTTCATAGGATTCTTTTTCGCCTAGCAAAACAGTGGCATCTTCATTTATTAATCGAAAAGAGTGACTTGCGATACCGCCACATTTCATACAAATGGCATTTACTTTTGTTACATATTCTGCCATAGCTAATAATGCTGGCATTGTACCAAATGGCTGACCTTTGAAATCCATGTCTAAGCCAGCGATGATTACTCTTATGCCCTTATTCGCTAAAACCTGACAAACCTGAGGCAATTGGTCGTCAAAAAATTGAGCTTCATCAATACCAACAACATCAATATCATTAGATAATAATAAAATACTTTGTGCGTTGGTAACAGGAGTGGAGGCAATTGAATTAGAATTATGCGATACTACATCGTTTTCATCATATCGAGTGTCAATTGATGGCTTGAAAATTTCAACTTTTTGCTTTGCAATTATGGCTCTTTTGAGTCTTCTAATCAATTCTTCTGTTTTTCCAGAGAACATCGAACCACAAATTACTTCAATCCATCCAGTTTTAATATTTCTTTGTGGTTCAATAAACATAAATTAGCTAGATTATTTATAATTTTGTCAAAACTATAAAAAACATTATGGATATCAAACAAGAGATAACAAAAATTGAAAGTCTTTTTCATTTAATTACAAATATTAATCAAACAATAGTTGAAGAAGGTAAAATTTCTCATTTAGAAAAAGAGCTGATTAAGGATTATTTGAAAAAAGTATTATTGAAGTATCAAGAAATAGCTCAGTTTTCGGGAGTCGCTTCAGAAACAACTGAAGATCAAGAAAAAGTAGTTGATAATAGCCAAAAAGAAAAAAATTGGCAAGATTTGAAAAGTGAGTTTGCTGAAAAAATAGATTCCAAATATGCACCGTTTACAAATTTAGAACCAGAAATCAATAAGATTCAAGTTAATTTGGAAGAGGAAAGTGTAGAGACTAATACAATTTCTAGTGTAAAAGAGGTTTCATCTGCAGATAATTTATTAGAAACCATAAAAGCACAGAAAGAGGAAAATTCAAAACAAGAAAAAAAGGAAGAACCTATTGAAACTATAAAAGAGGACGAATTGTCTAAAAAAGCAATCGAATTTTTAGAGGACGACGAAAAAATAGAGGAAATAATGGATACCGTCAAAGAAATAAAATTAGAAAATAAGAAAAAGGTAAATATTCCAGTGGATGAGGATGAATTCAAACCTACCATGAATGATATTTTTATGGAAAAAATTGGAAAGGAGAAAAATTTAAATTCCAATTCTGGTAAGTTGCTAAAAGACAGTATTATGCTAAATGATAGGATAATATTTATAAAAGAATTATTTGCTGGTAATATTGAGGAATTTACAGAGGCTTTGTCAAAAATTGATAACAGCCCTACCTTTGAAGAAGCTTTTAGTTATTTAGAAAGCAATATTGTAAATAAAAATGGTTGGAGTATTAAAGAAAAAGTGAGTAATCAGTTTTATGCCTTAGTGAAAAAGAAATTTGGAATAAACTAATTATGGGAATTTAGAATACGCGTTTCAATTTCCTTAGCGCTATTAAATTGATTTACAAAGGTTTCAAGAAAATTAATTGACAATAAATCATTTTTTAGATAGCGATTAAAAAAGGAGATGGTATACAATTCAAAATCCGAATAGTTATTTATTTCAATTCCTAGACCATTTTTAATTAGAATATCAGCTTCTTCAAATTTGTTGTGTTTTGGTCCAAAAAGTATTGGAAAACCATAAGCAGCGGGTTCCAAAATATTATGGATTCCATTTTTGAATCCTCCGCCAATAATAGACAAATGACTATATTGATAAATAAATTTTAAAATGCCTAATTTATTAATTAGTAAGCAATTGTTATTAGTTGATAATTCATTAGAATTAAATAAAATAGGATTTAAATCCCTAAAATGTTTATTTGTAAATTCGTTTTCAATATTATGAGGTGCAAAAACCCACTTTATTTGATTAAAAATATTTAAATTTCTTTCTTTAAATTGAGAAACGAAACCTATTTCTTGTTCCCAGCAACTTCCTAAAATTATGGTAAACTGATTATTTGTCCATTTGCTAATATTTTCAAAGGCTATTTTATTTTGAACTAAATCTTTTACACTATCCCACTTGGTGTTTTTCGAGGCGATTATGATCGGTCTTGGAAAAATGATTTCATTTGTTTGGAATACCTGTTCAAAATATTGCAATTGGTGTTGTTCAAAAAAAGAATAAAAAAAAGTTTTACTTTCATTCCCATTGTAATTGACTAAATAATTTTTGATTTTATTTCTTTTTATTTCTTGAAGCAAATTACTCCAAAACTCTTTTTTTACCCAAATACAAAAAGCAGGATTTATTTGCGTTATGATTTTTTTGCTATTTTGCTTTGTGTCAATAGGTAATAAGATTATTCGATCAATCAAATTATTATTTTGATGAAAATCATACCCACTAGGAGAAAAAAAAGAAACGGTAAGTGGTAGATTAGTTTTGTGTTTTAAATTTTTTAATAAAGGAATCACTTGTTCAAACTCGCCAGCAGAAGCACAATGACACCAAATGTTGGGAGAGATATTATATGAATTATTTTGTGTTAAAATGATTTCCTTCCTTCTTTTAGCTTTTTTAAAATTCAAAAAGGAGCCAATCAGTATAGCTTTTTCTAAAAATAATATGAATAAATTGTAAACCATTGAAAATTGGTGCTATAATTTGGTAAAACTATAAATTTAAATTTGATTTTAGCTGAAAACAACCTTTTTCAAAATTAAACAAACTATAATAATTCACACTTTAATGTAAAATGGAATGTTTTTTGATTGAAGTGTCTTATATTTGTGGGTTTTAGAAGAAATTAAATAGATTCTTAGGGGATGAGTATGAATTTTCAAGACTACGTGTCAAAAAAATCGCAGCTTTCAGTAATTGGTTTGGGTTACGTAGGGTTGCCAATAGCATTAGAATTAGCCAAAAAATTTAAGGTAATTGGATTTGATATTAATCCAAAAAGGGTGGAGTTGATGCGAAATAAAATAGACCCAAGTAATGAGTTGGATTCTTCGGCTTTCGATGGTGCTGACATATATTTTACAGCTAATCCGGAAGAGCTAAAGGCAGCTTCTTTTTATATAGTAGCAGTTCCAACTCCCGTTGACGATCACAAAGTACCTGATTTATTGCCACTTCAACGAGCAAGTGAAACTTTAGGAAAAGTATTGAAAAAAGGTGATACAGTTGTGTATGAATCAACCGTTTATCCAGGCTGTACAGAAGAAGATTGTGTTCCAATTTTGGAAAGAATTTCTGGACTAACAGCATACACAGATTTTAAAATCGGTTATAGTCCTGAACGGATTAATCCAGGAGATACTCAACATACTTTAACCAAAGTAATGAAGGTTGTTAGTGGATGTGATGCTGAATCATTGGATTTAATTGCCCAAATATATGGTGCCATAATCGAGCCTGGCGTTTTTAAGGCTGCATCAATAAAAGTAGCTGAGGCGGCTAAAGTGATCGAAAATACTCAAAGAGATTTGAATATCGGATTGATGAATGAATTATCTCAGATTTTTAACAAAATGGGAATTAATACCTACGATGTTTTGGAAGCTGCAGGTACAAAATGGAATTTTCTTAAATTTCAACCAGGATTAGTAGGTGGTCATTGTATTGGAGTTGACCCATATTATTTGACTTATAAATCTATTCAAATGGGTTTTGAGCCACAAATAATATTAAGTGGCCGAAAGATAAATGATGGAATGTCGGCTTGGGTTGCAAAAAAAGTAGTACAGCTTTTATTGAACATAGACAAAAATCCAAAAAATTGTAAGGTTTTAATAATGGGTGCAACTTTCAAAGAAAATGTTAGCGACATTAGGAATAGCAAAATTTTTGATCTCTATAAGGAATTACAAGAATATGGAGTAAATATTGATATAGTTGATCCATATGCGGAGGCCGAAGAAGTACTTCATGAATATGGAGTAAAATTAAGTAAGGAAGTTGGAAGCGCTTACGATGCTGTAATTGTTGCGGTAAATCACTTAGCATATTGTGAATTAGATGAAACATTTTTTAAATCCATATCTTCGGAAAATGGAATTTTGGTGGATTTAAAGAATTTATTTAAAGGAAGGATAGTAGATTTAAAACATTGGACACTTTAAAGATAAAATGAAAAAAATAATATTAATAACAGGTGGGGCTGGATTTATAGGATCACATGTAGTTAGACGATTGGTTAATAAATATGAGGATTATACAATTGTAAATTTAGATAAATTGACATATGCAGGCAATTTAGAAAATTTGATTGATATTGAAAGTAGTTCAAATTATATTTTTGAAAAGGGAGATATAGTTGATAAAGCATTTGTTGATAATTTATTTTTAAAATATGCTTTTTCGGATGTAATTCATTTGGCAGCAGAATCACATGTTGATAGGTCGATTGAAAATCCAATGGAATTCATAATGACAAATGTTGTTGGTACTGTTAATTTACTAAATGCCGCTAAGGAAACCTGGAAAAATAATTTTGAAGGTAAGTTGTTTTACCATGTATCTACAGATGAAGTATATGGAAGTTTAGGCGAAGTGGGGCTTTTTACAGAATCAACACCATATGATCCACGGTCGCCTTATTCATCCTCAAAAGCTAGTTCAGATCATTTTGTAAGAGCCTATGAAAATACGTATAATTTACCCACCATTATATCAAATTGCTCAAACAATTATGGTTCTTTTCAATTTCCAGAAAAGCTAATTCCGTTATTTATACATAATATAAAAAATGAAAAACCACTTCCAGTTTATGGTGATGGTAAATATACAAGAGATTGGCTTTATGTAGAAGATCATGCGGCTGCAATAGACTTAATTTTTCATAAGGGAAAGGTTGGAGAGACTTATAATATTGGAGGATTTAATGAATGGCAAAATATTGAGTTAATTCAATTGTTATGTAAAATTATGGATGAAAAGCTAGGGAAAGAAGCTGGATCATCGGCTAAATTAATCACATATATTAAAGATAGACCTGGACATGATAAGCGATATGCAATAGATGCTTCAAAGCTTAATAAACAATTAGGCTGGCAGCCATCATTGGATTTTGAGGAAGGATTAGAAAAAACAGTGTCTTGGTATTTAGAAAATGACATTTGGTTGAGTAACGTTACTTCAGGAGAATATTTGACTTATTACGAAAATCAGTATGCATCAAAATAGGCAACATGTATAAACTTAAAATCTTATTTGTAATTTTAAATTTATTTTTATTTTTAAAAGCAAAAGGGCAGACTCAACCTATAAATGAATCCACCAGGTTTTTGAAAATATTGGAGGATTCTATTCCTTATAAAGGGGAAGATAAATTTCTAAATAAGAAGATTGAACAGGATTTGCTGTTAGATTCTATTTATCGAAAGCAAATTTATGTAAATGGGGAAAAGGAAGGAGAGAATGTTTTATTACCAAAAACCATAAATTTAAAAAATGAATCAAATATTGGGTTAGGTTATTTTGAAGAAAGATCAAATTTAAATTACAACCTAATAAATATAGGAAACGATACATTAGATGCAATTGAGAAAAGAATGATTAATAATTTTTATTCTCGAAAATTTCTTGATACTTTATCTGTTTTTGGCCTAAATTTTTTCAATAGAAAGGATGTTGTATTTTATAAAAACGCAGCAGACGTTAGGCCTTCAGAGGATTACATTTTGGGTGTTGGAGATCAGGTAAATCTGGTTATTTATGGTGGTACTAGTTTCAATAGAGTATTTGAAATTCAACAAGAGGGTTTTATAGAAGCACAATACGTTGGAAGAGTGTATTTGAAAGGCTTAACATTAAAGGCAGCTAGAGAACTATTGAAAAATAGATTTTCCAAATACTATAACTTAAACCAATCTGGGTTTGAAATTACAGTTACCTATTCCAGGGTTGTAAATGTTAGTTTAGTGGGAGAGGCCACCAACCCAGGATCTTATATAATACCTGCAGTAAATTCAATTTTTAATTTTTTGTCTTATGTTGGTGGTCCTAATGAAATTGGATCTGTAAGGAATATTGAGGTAAAAAGAAATGGTGATGTAGTTGAGAGATTTGATTTATACAAATTTATTCTTTCAGCCGATCAAGTTAAAAACATCTATTTACAACAAAATGATTTCATTTATATTCCGCCAATTAAAAAGAAAGTTACAATAGTAGGAGAAATACAAAGGCCTTATACTTATGAACTTTTGGATAATGAAGGGTTGGAAGATTTAATAAATTTTGCTGCTGGATTATTGCCAAGTGCTTATAGTAGTTCTATCCAAATTAGGCGAATTATTGGTGGCGTTGAGTCTTTTATTGATGTCGATTTAGAAGCTATCAAAAATAGTAATGGTAAATTTTTACTTCAAAATGGAGATTTAGTTTATGTAAGAAAAATGCCTAAGACTAAACAAAATTTTATTACAGTAAAAGGAGCAGTCGTTTTGCCTGGTAATTTTGAATTTATTGAAGGCAATCGACTTTCTGATTTAATTGACAA
This sequence comes from Bacteroidota bacterium, assembly GCA_016705125.1. GTDB lineage: Bacteria > Bacteroidota > Bacteroidia > Chitinophagales > JADIYW01 > JADIYW01. Next base: position 31,969 of record JADIYW010000004.1, on the reverse strand, counting down.
AGCCAAAGGATTAAAGGATGAAGCTTATACTACAGAAGCTTTTTTAACTAGAACGAATAAGGATTTAACACAAACGGGGATAAAAATTAATCTATCTGAAATTTTAAAGAATCCTAGTTCCAAATCCAATATTGAAATAAATAACTTAGATGTATTAGAGATATTTTCTAATACCGACTTTAGGGATAATTTTAATTTATCGATTGAGGGAGCTGTAAGAAATCCAAAAAATATAATCTTTAGTGAAGGAACCACCTTAAAGGACATGATTATGATGTCTGGAGGTCTTTTACCCACTGCGATGTTAGAAAAGGCATTAATTGCAAGATATGATATAACTAGCAAAAGTTTTTATTATATAAATACAAAATTAGACACTACCAATAATTTGGATGGCCTTTCTGCTTTTCTATTAAGACCTAATGATAAAATTATTATCCTTCAAAAATCAAATGATTTGGAAGGCAAAATGGTGTCCATAAGTGGTGCAGTAAAATTGCCAGGGAAATTTGAAATGTGGAAAGACCTTTCACTTAGGGATGTAATTTTAATGGCAGGTGGTTTAAAAGAATCTGCTTTTTTACAAAAGGGTTATATTTATAGAACAAAACCAGATTTAACCAAAGAGATTTTAAATTTTAAAGTTGAAAAGGAAAATGATTTTTTAACCCTTGATGAAATAAAATTAAGTAATAATGATCAAGTAGTTATATTGTCAAATGCACAATTTGCCGAATTTTATAGCGTTAAAACTTTTGGAGAATTGGTTCATCCTGGTGAATTTAACTATCAAGAAAATATGACGTTAGCCGATGTAATTACGTTATCTGGAGGTTTGAAATTAACAGCCATTTTAGATAGAGTAGAAGTATCAAGGATAATAAATTTTGACGAAATACTATTAAATTCAGCTCCAGCTAAAGTCGAGGTGGTTTCGCTAAAATTAGGGCCTGACATTTATAATGATCCTATTGCAAATGATTTTAAGTTAAAACCTTATGACCAGATATTTATTAGAAATCAACCAAATTTTGTACAGCAAAAAAATGTTAAATTAGCGGGAGAAATATTTTATCCAGGAACTTATCCCATAAAAGCAAAAGATGAAAGAATAGCGTCAATTATTGAACGCAGTGGAGGATTAACTAATTATGCTTATCCAAAAGGAGCAGTGTTGATAAGACAATACGATACAACACAAAGAGTATTTATTAACCTTGAAATGGCAATTAGAAGAAAGAAAAGCAAACATAATATTTTACTTTCTGAAGGGGATTCATTATATGTCCCTCAAACACAGGATATCGTAACTTTAATTGGAACAACAACTTACTCATTTGATAAAGTACGGATGGCAAACCCTTCGAATAATTTGAGTTTTTATGAATATGATTCAATTATTATGAAATCAGATTCAATGGTGTATTTCAATAACTATAAATCTGTAAATATAGATTATTTTAAATATCAATTAAAAATTCCTTATTCAAAGAGCAAACGAGCTAATTATTATATAAGGAATTATGCGGCTGGATTTAATGAATTTTCAAAGAAAAAAAGAACATATGTTGTTCAACCTGACGGAACGATTAATGACACAAAAAGAGTGTTTTTTAAGAAAATATACCCTAAAGTTCAAGGAAGTGGTATAATAGTGGTGCCAAAAAGAGAATCAAAATATAGTATTAAAAGAGAGGCAGATAAAAAGGAAAAAAGCAAGAAAGATAGGAGATTTGATGTGCAAACATTCCTTACTACAACAGTAACTGCTTTGACTTCAGCATTAACAATTATTTTTTTAGTTAAAAATAACAATAGATAAGTTGGAGGAAGAAAAAATACATAATGAGGTTGATTCCGAAAAGGATGAAACAAGTATCCTAGATGTATTGAAGGATTCAATACGCATTTTCTGGGAAATAACTCGTCTAGCCTTAAGATTTTGGTTTTTATTACCAATTTTTCCTTTTTTATTTATTTTCGCAGCATATAAGTATACAGAAAACTTTGAAACTACATTCTCTGCCAAATTGACTTTCATGATTAATCAAGAGGCAAATGATCCAAGTGCAGTTGGTGCTATTAGTTCAGGGCAGATAGGTTTAGGTTCGGGTGGCTTATCACCTTTAACTTTCAATCCAGAAAAAATAAGGCAATTATCTAGAACTAATAAATTAATAACTTCAACTTTATTTCAAAAAGTTATAATTGATGGTAAAGAAGATTATTTGATAAATCATTTTATAACAATTAAAAAGCTAGGTTATGGTGATGGTTATTTTAAAAATTTTGTGTCTGTTGATAGTTTTTCGGTAGAGCAGGTTAGTGCTTTGGGCTATGTTCAATCTTTAGTTAGAGGGGAAAATTTTAGTTTGAATTATGATGAGTCTAAAATATTTTCAATTGTTACATCTACCTCAAATGAACAATTAACCTATAATTTGGGGATAGCCTTTTATAAAACACTAAGTGAGTTTTATATTCAAAAAACCACTGAAAGGGCAAGGCTTACATATGATTTTTTAAAATTTAGACTAGATTCTATTAAAAAGGAATTATATGCTGTGGAATATCAAATTGGTCAATTTGCAGACCAAAATCATAATTTGGCATTAGCAACACCCCTTATAGAGAATGAAAGAAATTTAAAAAGGAGGGAATTTCTGACAGGGATGTTTTATTCTACCACTCAAAATTTTGAAGCAGCAAAAGTAAATGTTCAAAATGAAACGCCTATTTTTCAAATAATCGATAAACCATATTACCCATTGCCATGGGATAAACGAACTAAGAAAATATATTTTTTCCTTGCTGTAGCCGCTGGGATAATTGCAGATATATTGTTTGTTATATTGTTTTGGCTTTGGAAACGATATGGTGCCGATACATTACAATTTTTTAGAGATGCAGTTACAGAAAACAATGATTCCGGATCTGATGATCATTCAACCGACAGTGTTTAATGATTCAAGAGGTTTTTTTTATGAAAGTTATAACCGAAATTCATTTTTAGAAAATGGATTAGATTATATCTTTGTACAAGATAATCACTCAAGATCTAAATATGGTGTACTTAGGGGTTTGCACTTCCAAAATCCACCTTTTGCCCAAACTAAATTAGTTAGGGTGACAAGGGGTAAAGTATTGGATATTGCCTTGGATATAAGAATTGGATCGCCAACATACCTTCAGCATCTTGCGATTGAATTATCAGAAGAAAATAAGACTCAATTATTAATTCCTCAAGGGTTCGCTCACGGTTTTGTGGTTTTGAGTGAGGATGTAGAATTTATGTATAAGTGTGATAATTTTTACAATAAAGCAGCCGATGGTGGAATACTATTTAATGATTCAAGTCTGGAAATAGATTGGGAAATTCCAATAGCTGACATGATAATAAGTGAAAAGGATCTAAGCCACCCACAAGCCAAAAACGCAATATTCAATTTTCCATTTGAAAAATTTACAAAAACAATTTAATTATGCTAATAGACATAAAATCAATAGTTGAGCTTGCTCAAAAGGCAGGCAAGGCAACTTTGGAAATTTATAAACAAGATTTTGATTTTGAAATTAAAGGAGATAATTCACCACTTACTTTAGCTGATAAAAAATCAAATGAGGTAATTATTGAAGGGCTTTTAGCTTTATATCCTGAAATTCCTATTATTTCAGAAGAAAATAAATTACTTGATTTTTCTATTAGAAAAAATTGGACTTATTGTTGGTTAGTCGATCCATTAGATGGTACGAAAGAGTTTATTAAAAAAAATGGAGAGTTTACTGTAAATATTGCCCTTATTCATAATGGGCAGCCAATTCTAGGAGTTGTAGATGTGCCAGTAAAGAATAAAACTTATTATGCACAAAAGGGCTTGGGTGCTTTTTTAGTGGAGAATGGAGAGGAACGTAAAATTGAGATAAGGTCTTTAGCTTCAACTAATTTTTTAAATATTGTTGGAAGTCGATCTCATAGCACACCTGAGTTGGAGGCTTATGTAGAAAAGCAAAAGGAAAAATTTGAAACGGTTAATTTTGTACCCGCAGGAAGTTCGCTTAAATTCTGCTTGATAGCAGAAGGATTGGCTGATGTATATCCTCGACTTGGCCCTACAATGGAATGGGATACAGCTGCCGGACAATCCGTGGCAATGGAAGCTGGTGCTGAAGTTTTAATTTATGAAACTGGAGAACCATTAACGTATAATCGGGAAGATTTGCTGAACCCAAATTTTATAGTTAAGAATCCTTTGCTTTGATTTATTGATTTCAATCCATTATTTTGCCAATTGTAATTATGTTTTTATCATTGAAAAATGGGATTATAAAGGATAATAACTCAATAAACGCTATTTATTTTTTGCCGCTTTTAAAGTGTTCATTAAGAGAGAGGTAACGGTCATTAATCCTACACCACCTGGTACTGGCGAAATGAAACTGCACTTAGGTGCTACTTCATCAAATTTGACATCTCCTTTTAATACAAATCCTTTTTTCGATTGCTCATCCTTTACCCTTGTTATGCCTACATCAATAACCACTGCGCCAGCTTTTACCATATTGCCTTTAAGGAATTCAGGAATGCCCAAAGCAGCAATAATTATATCTGCTTGCAATAAATGAGTTTCAAGATTTTTAGATTTACTATGACAGATGGTTACAGTACAATTGCCAGGATAGCCTTTTCTGCTCATCAATATTGCCATCGGAGTACCAACGATATTACTTCTCCCTAAAACAACACAATTTTTACCCTCGGTTTCAATTTTATATCTTTCTAATAATTGTATGATGCCAAAAGGTGTTGCAGGAATAAACGATGGCAAACCTTGAACCAATTTTCCCATATTGGTAGGATGAAATCCATCTACATCTTTTTCTATTGAAATAGATTGTATTATGTTTTGTTCATTGATATGCTTTGGAAGTGGTAATTGTACAATAAAACCATCAATTTTAGGGTCATTGTTTAATTTTGTAATTTCAAAGAGTAATTCTGCTTCAGTAGTGTCGGATGGCATTCTTATCAATTCTGATTGGAAACCAACTTCCTCACAAGATTTTACTTTACTGGCTACATAGGTTTCGCTAGCGCCATCATTCCCTACTAATATTGCCGCGAGGCATGGTGTTTTTCCATTTTTCAACTTGATTAGTTGTACTTCTTCGGCAATTTCATTCTTAATAATGTTTGAAATTAGTTTGCCATCCAGTATTGCCATTTCTTTTTATGCAAATGTAAGAAATATTGGTTTAAAAAATTATCCTAATAAGTATAGATTTCTATAGTATTGTATTAATAATTACTTTTTTTTTGTTTTCTTTGTGTCATGCTTAAACCATACATTATTGGAATAACTGGCGGAAGTGGTTCAGGAAAAACCACCTTCATTAATCGGATAAGAGAGCAATACACAGAAGATGAGGTATGCGTTTTCTCACAAGATAATTATTATAAACCTAGAGAAGAGCAGTTTACCGATGAGAATGAAGAGAAAAATTTTGATCTCCCAGAGTCTTTTGAAAGGGAGCGTTTCCATAGTGATATGCTAAATCTTTCAAATGGTGAGGATTTGACAATAAAGGAATATACTTTCAATAATAGTTTGGTAGAGCCTCGAATGCTCACTTTTAAAGCAGCACCGATTTTAATTGTAGAGGGCATTTTTATTTTTCATTTTAGGGAGGTTGCAAAATTAATGAATCTGAAATTGTATATTGATGTTAAAGAGCATTTAAAGTTGATTCGGAGAATTAAGCGGGATAGAATTGAAAGAAATTATCCGCTTGAAGATGTACTTTATCGGTACGAGAAACATGTCTTTCCATCCTACGAAAGTTATATTGCCCCATTTATTGATGATGTAGACTTGATTATTAATAATAATAAAACCATGGAAAACTCATTAGCGGTGATAAATGGTTTCTTAAATAACTATCTCAAGAAATAATTTTCTTTGTTTTGGTTACCTTTTATTCGCAATATTTTTAATATAGATTAAAAAAGAAAAAAAAGTTTTAAAAAAGTTGCATAATCTAAATAAATAATATACTTTTGACTTATCAAATTAATTGATGGTTTGATAGCAAGTGATACAATACTCTTAATTGAGTTTTAAAGATAGAGGGGTTTTTTTATTTTGGGGTCTTCGCCTTTGGTGGAGGCCCTTTTTTTATGTTGTTTTCTACATTTTAGGCATAAAAAAAACTCCGACGGGAATCGGAGTTCTGAACAATTATTAAATTGTTCGTTAAGGGCAATTTGGTATATTATTTGTTTAACACAAATTTTTGATTTAGTAATAAATTGTTTTCAGAGGTTACTCGAATAAAATAAATACCATTTGCTTGGTTACTTATATCAAATTCGTTGTTGATTATAGTGCCAGCTTCTAAAGTTTCGTTAACCGTATTATTATAAATGTTTTTACCATCTACGCTGAAAATACTTACATTATAACCATTGATTGCATTCTCTAAATTTAAATTGATATTTAATTTTCCTGAAGTTGGGTTGGGGTAAATGAATGGTTGGTTGGATATTTTTACTTCTGAAATAGGAGATGTGTTTGAAAGGCGAGCTGAGTTACTCCCATTATTAGTGCAAATAATGGGAGTGTTATTAAGGTTTGTGGGTGGAGTTCCTTGTAAAACACAAGAAGGACTTACCCAAGAGTTGGTGCAAGTATTCCAAAAAATGCCTATTCCAAAAAAGTTTAAACAATAAAAATTAATTCCCCTAGCAGGTAAATAACTGTTGCAGTTAACATTGGGTGTATTAATAATTGTATGTGTTTGATTTGGGTTTCCAATTAACATAGAACATCGAATAAAATCAAGCATATCTGGATACCAATTTTGGTAAAATCCTGCTGGAAAAATATCAGAAGGATTAAGACTAATTGAATGTCCCATATTTGTAACTGAGGTAAGGAAATAACTGTGTCCTAAATTCATTTGCCTTTGAGCTAATATGCTACTTCCATGAACTATTGGGTTTAAACAAAATGCAAATTTATTACCTGTACCATAAGGTACAGCAGGGTCCATTGTGCCATGATAAAGGTAAGTTGGTAATTGATCTGTTGCATCAATAAAATCTAAATGATCTAATGCTCCATAAAAACTACAAATTCCTCTTATAGTTCCATTTATGGGTAAATTAAAATTACTATAGAAAGGCTCACTCACCCAATTTCCGTATTTTTGTAAGGCCTCATTATAGTCAACAAACCCAGTATACAAAGAAGTAACACCACCAAAACTGCCACCGCCAAGTATAATATAATTTTGATTTATATATAAATTGTGAATTATATTGTTTACAGTTAATGTATTATTACTTAATAAAAACCTTATTGCATTTTTTAAGTCCATAGCTGCCGTGTGATTCCCTTTTTCGCTGTAAGGGCTTTGATTTATATCTATTGTAGATGGTATCTGCGTCGAACGAACTGAAATTGAGACTGCAACAAAACCCCGTCTTGCCATGTCGATACAAATGTTTTTATAAGCATCTCGATTCATTCTTCCACCAGGTGCAAAAATAATCATTGGTCTTGAGCGTTTATTAAATGTAGTAGATAAAATTTCCTCGCAAGATAAATCATTTATATTAGGATAATAAATATCTAACTTTACCGCTTCATTTTCGGTGGCATTTGTTGTGAAGTTCAATTTTGGAACAGTTTGATAAACAATATCTTTTAATTCAATAGCATTATCGGTTATGTACTCATCTAATATTTGTGGATAACAGGAACTAAATGTAACCACACCTTTAAGAGAATATAGTTGAAATAAGCAAAGTAAAACAAAAATCTTTTTCATAATTTAAAATTTAAAAAATAAGCCTCCATTGTCGCATTTTGGCATTGCGTTTAAATAAAGTAATTGTTTTTTAAGATTGAATATGTTTTGGTTTAATATTTATCATTTTATAAATTTTCTGATTTTTAATCATATATGTAATTATAATAAACATCTATTGTGTCGTTTACAATTATTTTTCTAGCAATAATTTCATTGAAATTATTTTTTGTATAATCAAATAGATAGGTTGTAGTGGTCCCAGTCGAAAGATTTTTGTCAATTCTACTTATTATCTGATTTTTATTTCCAACTCCATAATTTATTCCCATTAGGGAGAGAACATTAATTCCACCAGCATATAAAAAGCGAATGCCGCCGCTAGCAAATTTGATGTCTAGATTTGGTGTGATATTTTGTGTATTGTATTCAAAATTTACTTTTACCTTATTTCCAATTGAATCTAAAGTAGTATATTGTGTTAGGTTGTTGTTTTGGTCGTAAATAAAATTATTTAGTAAAGAAATGGGTGTTCCCAAATTTAGTACTACTTCATCTATTTTATTATTCTGATAAGTAAAATGAAATCCAAGGTTTAAGCCCAAAGTATCTACCATTTTGATTAGATTATTATTCCCATCCAAAAACAAATCAAAAGCAGCCGGTTCGGTTGTGTCTTCGTCTATTATAGCAGTAATTTTTGTGGACGATAGAAAACTTTCATTGTTTTCTTTACATGGCTAAATGTAGAATCTGAAAATCCAACTAAACTATCTAATAAGCCTTTTTCATTATAAAAAAATAAAACTGGTTCAGATAAACTAATATTTAATAATCTCAAATCACTTCCATTCGCATTGTCGTCATGTATTTTTATGGATTGTTTTATCCTACGAAATGATGGCTCTAGTTCAGGCGTTTTATCCTCTTTGCAATTGGTAAAAAGAGGAGTTAAAATTAAGATTGCAATTATTCTAAATAGTACACTCATTTGGTATTTTAGATTTATTTAACAAAGATGTATTGTTTTGTTTAATTAATCGAAGACAATTTTTCTGTTTTGTCCTCTTAAATGCATCTTTTTTTTTAATGTAAATTAAAATATGTATCCTAATAGTTTGATTTATAGTATTTTATTTGTATTTTTATTTTTATTTTTTGTCACTCTAATTGATGCTTTAAATTGTTTTTATTTTTTCCATGATAAATTCTAAATTGATTAAAATATATATATCATTGTCAAATGATTGTAAAAAAATACTGAGAAGATATTTGAAATCATCGTTCGTTACAGAAAGCAAGGATATTGTTTCCTTTTTTACCTTTATAGATACAAGAAGGGAAATCACAGCCCTGAGTGTTTCAAAGGAGAAAGCGTTTAGTTATTTGTACCCAAAAGCAGTTTATAATGATCTGAAAATTAGACATTTGATATGGAAGTCAACTGAAATCATGGAAGACTTTCTATTGTATTATCAAACACAAAATTCATTATTATTGAGAAATAAAATTCTTTCTGATTTTTATTTTTCAAATAATTTGCCTTTTTTATCAAACATGATAATTACTGAGGAATTGGAAAAAATTGAGCAAAAGGAGGAAAGGAGCGTTTTAGATTATCAGACTTTATATTCCTTTGGATTAAAATATTATGACATTAATTCTAATAACAATAGAACTAGTGATTTCAAATTCGAACAGACATGCAATGCGCTTAATGTAGATATAATTGTTGAGGTTTTAAAATCTGCATGTATTATAGATAGTATTCATAAGGTTACAGAGAAAAAAATTGACTTGCCATTATTAAAACCCACATTAGAATTAGTTGAATCATCGGATTATATAAATTTGCCAATAATTAAAATTTATTATAATATTTATATGGCAATTACTTTTGATAATGAAATTGCATTTGAGGTTTTCTCTGAAAATATTAAGAAATATGAAATGCTTTTTGAAAAGAATGCTTTAAATAAGCTATTTCGACTTGCAATCAATTTCTGTATAAAACGGCATAACCAAAATCGAATTGAATATTCAAAACACGCTTTCAATCTTTACTTATATGGTATCGAAAATGGAATATTAATCGAAAATGAGGAAATAAGCAGATTCGTTTACACAAATATCGTTACAATGGGCATAAAAATTCAGGAATTTGAAAAGGTGAAGAATTTTATGGACAAGTACGTTGATTATATCCAATCAGATTATAAAGAGAATACATTTCATTTTAATTCAGCTAAGTTATTTTATGCAACTAAAAGATATAACGATGCCACTTTTATTTTAATGACTAATGAATTTAAGGACATTATTTGGAATCTGAATGCAAAATACCTCCTTTTAAAAATTCAGTTCGAAACGGATGATTTGGAAACCATGGAAAATTATTTCACTGCGTATCGATTATTTGTAAAACGACGAAAAAACATTGGTTATCATAAAGAATATTTTACAAATATCTGCAATTCATTTGCAAAATTGATGGAAATAAAACATAATCCAGCGAAATTTACATCTTTTACATTTGATAACCAAACACCTGATATTGATTGGTTTCAAAAGTCCTTAGAAAGCATAAAAATAAATTTTCAAACGCAAAACTCAAGAAGAAAATAACCACTAATCATTCAGTTTCAAAACAGCCATAAATGCCTGCTGTGGCACTTCTACATTTCCGATTTGGCGCATTCTTTTCTTCCCTTTCTTTTGTTTTTCCAATAATTTTCTTTTTCTCGAAATATCACCTCCATAACATTTCGCAGTTACATCTTTTCGCATTGCACTAATCGTTTCACGTGCAATTACTTTTTGTCCAATTGCAGCCTGAATGGCTATTACAAATTGTTGTTTCGGAATTAAATCTTTCAATTTCTCGCACAACCTACGACCAAAATCGTATGCCTTTGATCGATGGATTAGTGCCGAAAATGCATCTACATTATCTCCATTTAATTTCAAATCTAATTTTATCAAATCAGATTCTCTAAAGTCAATCATGTGATAATCAAATGAAGCATACCCTTTTGTAATGGATTTTAATATATCATAAAAATCAAATACAATTTCCGCCAATGGCAATTCGAATGTGAGCTCTATTTTGCTAGGAGTGAGGTAAACTTGATTTTTCAAAACACCTCTTTTTCCTAAACATAATTTCATAATTGGACCTACGTAATCTGGTCTTGTAATAATTTGTGCTTTAATAAAAGGCTCCTCTACATAATTTAAATAGGTAGGGTCGGGCATTTCTGAGGGATTATTTATTGTTATTTTACTTCCATCTTTTAAATAGGCAAAATAGGAAACGTTGGGAATAGTAGTAATAACTGCCATATCAAATTCTCTATCCAATCGCTCCTGAATTATTTCAAGGTGCAACATACCCAAAAATCCGCACCTAAAACCGAAACCTAATGCCAAAGAAGTTTCGGGTTCCCACACTAATGAGGCGTCATTTAATTGCAATTTTTCAAGAGAATCTCTCAAGTCTTCGTAATCCTCCGTGTCAATTGGGTAGATTCCAGCAAAAACCATCGGTTTTACATCTTCAAATCCAACAATTGCTTCCTTGCATGGATTTTTGGAAAGGGTTACGGTATCGCCTACTTTTATTTCTTTCGAAACTTTTACTCCTGTAATTATATAACCTACATCTCCTGCAAATATTTCATTCCTTGGTTCTGGTTTTAGTCTTAATACGCCAACTTCATCCGCAAAATATTCTCTATTAGCATTTACAAATTTTATTTTATCCCCTTTTTTTATAGAGCCATTCAATATTCTCACATATGCAATTACGCCCCTAAATGAATTAAAAACGGAGTCAAAAATTAAGGCTTGCAAAGGTTCATCTATATTCCCTTTGGAGCAGGCACCCTATCAATAATAGCTTCTAATATTTCAGGTACGCCTACACCAGTTTTCCCACTTGCATGTAATATTTCTTCTCTTTTACACCCAATTAGCTCAATTATTTGGTCCTCAATTTCTTCAATCATTGCACCATCCATATCAATTTTATTCAATACAGGCAAAATCTCCAAATCGTGCTCAATGGCTAAATATAAATTAGAAATTGTTTGAGCCTGTATGCCTTGTGTTGCATCTACAAGTAGTAAAGCACCTTCGCAGGCAGCTATGGAACGAGAAACTTCATACGAAAAATCAACGTGTCCGGGTGTGTCTATCAAATTGAAAACATACTTCTTGCCTCTCGAATTGTAATCCAATTGGATAGCATGGCTTTTAATCGTAATACCTCTTTCTCTTTCCAAATCCATATCGTCAAGGGTTTGGGCTTGCATATCCCTATCCGAAACAGTCTTGGTTATTTCTAACAATCTGTCTGATAAAGTGCTTTTTCCATGATCGATATGTGCAATTACGCAGAAATTTCTGATATTTTCCATTGCGCAAAGGTAGGATATTTCAACTGAAAAAATAAAGGGAAATTTCGATTTTTTTTATGTTGTCTTTTACTAAAATTTAAGTCTTATTTGGGCTTTTATTTCAGACTTTCTATTGCCTTCTATTTCGTCCAATCCTGATGAAATCACAGTTTGGTTAGGATAATAGAATTGACCATATCTAACCCAAATATCCATCCAGCGAGTGGCTCTATATTTAACCATCATATAGTATCTCATGCCAGTGCCATAGTATGCAGGTACTGAAAATGAATATAATACATCATTTTCATAAGCATAAATTCTATTATCATATTCATCGGTTTGAAAAAGACCAAATCGTCCAGTAAGTGTCCAGTCCTTATTTTTTGCCATCCATGTAAGGTCTTGGTAGGCTAAATATCCTTTAGTTTTTGGCTCAAATCCATTATTAAAATAATTTAACTCTACCCTAGATTTTAACGACCATTGCTCATTTAGATTGTAGGCCATATGAAATCGAAAAGTAGTTTTTTTAGTGTTTACAGGATAGTCGATTGCCACATCATCATCGGGCGCATTTCTTCCTTTTGTTTCATATTTTACCCTTGCATAGCATGAAAATTTGCGAGTTGGACTATAGGATATTTGTGTTAATGTTTCCATTCCACTTGTTGGGGCATCTGTCAGAAATCTAAGCCACGGAAATTTGAAAAAATCAAAATAGGATTCAATTTTTACAAATTTGATAGGTGAGAAGCTGAACCCTACATAAAGTCCATTTTCGTTTACCGGTGTTGAACTTTCGGCAAAAGCATTAGCGAATAATTGTTGGTAATTTTTGCTATAGTAACGATGAACAACCGCAAAATCGAATCCTCCTGTAGGTTTTACTAATACCCCATTTAATAGAGCAAATCCTCCATTTTGGCTAATCGCTTCCTCTCCAAAGAAGTGTACCTTGTTGAATAGATAAGAATAATCAATACTTGCATTTATAAGTGTTTTGCCAGAAACTTGAAATTGATTGTATAAGTCGGTATTTGGTTCAAGTGCTTTATCTAATTTATTATAAATGGTATTTAATCCAATTGTTGCTTTTTTACCTCTCCATTTAAGACTTCCTCCCGCTGTTAACTGTTTTATTGAATTTCTGTCTTCCAATTCTGAATTGGTTCTATGGTATCCAGACTCACCAATAGAAGAAATCTCTTCATCTAAATTTTCGTCTATTTCTAAAGAATCAAGGGCTACTACATTTGCGTCTCTTCCTCTGTAGGAAAAGAAAGCAGTTATTTCAAATTGTTTCGATAGTTCAATGGTGGTTGCTGCTCCTCTAAAAAAAAGTGCTTCATTGGCTGAAGTATGCGGCAAAATGGTACGACCCCAACGCTTAACTTTTAATACAGCAGGTGATTTTCCTAATCCAAATCCTTGAAAGCAAATTAACCCTTGGCCCATGTTTACTTGATAATCACCCAATGCAACGGCTTTAAACGGCCCCCTGTCTCTGAAAAACAAATGACCAGAAAAATAATCAATTCCGGCAGTATTTTTTTTATTAAATAATTGTTCACCTGGGTCTTTTTCTATCGTTATACCATAACTTAATAAGGTACCAAATTGATATCTATATCTCAAATATAATCTGCTTCTATCACCTAAATAATGAGAAGAAGTTGGTGTTTCGGGTGTTTGATAGCCTGCTGCTTTTTCTAGTATTTGGTTATATCTTATAAATATTTGGTGCTTTCCATCTACCAATTGTTCTTTTAATGTCTTCGTTTTATTGTCTACAAATAATCCTGTTTCAACCAAAGGGATTAAACTCTCAAGTGTTTCTCTATCCAGTCCGTATACACCTTGTAGTTCATACAGCGATTTCATTTCGCCATAGGATTTAATGTAATTTAATATGGATTGAATTTGGATGTCAGATAAGATGCCCAACTCAAGTAGGTCGTTAAAACTAGCTTTATTTATATTCAATCTTCTTCCATTTTTAGATTGCTGTTCTTCTAAAAAGGTATTGTTTTCTAAATCACCAGATTCACTTTCAGTTCCCTCGATAATCGATTCAATTTCTTGATCTTTTATTTCTTTATCCTCCTTCGGATTGGCAGGTGGCGTTGTTTGAGCATAGCTAATTCCTGAGCCAATACTTATAAATAGCATTAGCAATAGGATTCTCATTTTTTTTTTATTTTCCAAATGCATACGATAGACCTGCTTGTGTGCTAAAACCTAAGTTAGGATGAAATGAACTATTTAAATCTATATTAAGCCCTTTTACCTTGAATCCAACTCCAAAAACACCAGTAATGGGTTGAGTGCTGATTCCTGCTCGAACACTAATTATTTCAATTGGCCTATAGTCTAATCCAAAGCGAAATAAAAATTCATCCCTAATGTCTTTTTCAGTTTCTGCAGTGAGATAAATCATCTCTTTAATGTTGTATGTAGCAGCAAGTTTAAAAATAGTTGGTACTTTTTCATTTGTTGCTTCATCTACCGTCAAGGAAAGTGGATTATAAATATGAGCTCCAATACTTAATTCTTTTATTGGTCTTGCAAAAATGCCAAATTCAAAGGTAAAGTAATTCTTCGAGCCATAATTATTTCCAATTTTTGTATTTAGGTAATCTAATTGTAATCCAATTGACAATTCTTTTATTAGTTTTAAGCTATAAGAAAGACCGATTTTTTTATCATTATAGGCATTGTATCCAAGGTAATTTACATTTACACCCAATGTGCCCGCCTTTTTGATAGGGAAAGCACCAACAAATGCGAAATTGTTTAATCCTTTTAGAAAAAATGAATTCCCATAAAAAATACCTACGGCTGGCTTTTCAAGAAAAGCAGTGGCTGCTTGGTTATTGCCTGCCGAAAAAACATTTGAAATAGATGCAGCCGAAATTCCAATTGCAGATTGGACACTTCCTATGGTGTAATTATCCCCTGAAGCAAAAGCCTTTGAGAACAAACTAATTCCTATTACAAATGCAATAATTTTATAATTCTTAATCATCTTCATTGATTGGTTAGGTTAAAATTAATATCTTTTTTGAAAGTTTTTAATTATTGTTATTAATTTTTAATTTTTATTAGAGTTATCCACACGGTATGGTTTTTGTTTTAAACTTTTCTGTGGTAAATTTGTGTTTAAATATACCTTTGATAGGTTAAGGAAATGGTTAGTAAAATGAGAATAGTTAGTAGTTTTTTGTTGTTTTTTATTTATTTTATTGGTGTTAAAGCCAATTTTAGTTTGTCCTCCGACTCGGTTAAACAAATTAACTATATAGATGAAGATGGCAATAAAAAGGTCATTTATGAGGATGAGGTTGTTTATAAAACCGAAAAAAATTTATTTTTAGACGTCGATCCAACTAATTTATTTCTTGTTACTTTATTTACCCAAGGTGTTCCCGTTACTGATGGTTTGGTGTTGCAAACCTCAAAACAAAAAAGTGTAGAAGAGATTTTGATGTACGAAGTGTTAAAATCTTATTGGATGAACAAAAAATGGGTAAGGTTTGTTGAAGGGGCACAAGGTGTTTCGCCATACCAAGTAGGGCATCCAAGTCTAACGACCGATGGAAATAGATTGTTCTTTATAGCTGATATGCCGGGTAGTTTGGGTGGAACAGATATATATTATGCAGATAATATAAATGGAAAATGGAGCGAACCTAAGAATTTGGGACCTGCAATAAATACTAAATTTAATGAAACTTTCCCAGTTATTGATGCAAATAACCGATTGCGATACATATCTAATGGAGGACTAACTTATATTAAAATCAGTCAAATTTTGGGTCCAGTTGGAACTAATAATGCAATAGTATCTACTAATCCAGTGCCATTGGTTAAGGATCCAGTTATTGTGAATCAACCGATTAGTAATAATCCAACACCAAAAGAGTCAGTAAATACAAATCCTGTAAAACCGATAGTTCCCTCTTCCAATGTAAATGCAAATAACGTTTTTAGAATTACATTGGGAGGATTTAAAACACCAGACTGGTCAGTATTGAATGAGTTTAAGGTATATGGTGAATTAATTTCTGAAACGAATGATTTAGGAATAACTCTAGTGCGATTAGGTGATTTTTCGGATATAAATGAAGCTAAAAGTGTAGCTAGTGAAATACGAAAAAAGAAATGGTTTGAAAATGCTGGTGTTTACCTTTATAAAAATGGTAAATATATAAAGCAATAAAAGTTTTTTTAAAACAAACCAAATAATTCAGCATCTATTTTGCTTATTACCTCGCTAAAATCTTCTTGATTGTCTGCAAATTTTAGTTCATCAACGTTAATAATTAAAAGAGGACCATCTTTATAATTTTCAATCCAATTATTATAGTATTGATTCAATTGCTTTAAATAATCGAGTCGGATATTGTCTTCATAGGGTCTGCCTCTTTTTTCAATTTGTTCTACTAATGTAGAAAGGGAAGAGTTGAGGAAAATCAATAAATCAGGAGGACTAATTTGTCTGCAAATAGTTCTAAACAAATTGATATAATTCTCAAAATCCCTTTTTGACATCAACCCTAGTTCATGTAAGTTAGGGGCAAAGATGTGTGCATCCTCATAAATAGTACGGTCCTGAATAACCGTTTTATCGCCTTGTTGTATTTCAACAATTTGTTGCAACCTGCTATTAAGGAAATATACCTGTAAACTAAATGACCATCTCGGCATATCTGCATAAAAATCATTTAAATAAGGGTTGTTTTCAACATCCTCATATCTAGGTTCCCAACCGTAATGTTTGGCTAGCATTTCAGTAAGTGTCGATTTCCCAGAGCCTATGTTACCAGCAACAGCAATATGTTTTATGGTTTTTCCTTTCTTTATCATATAAAATAATTAAAGCCAAATACTTTTTAAACCCATTAAATTTTTTACTCCTTTTATTGTTTCATTTGCGCTTTCACGTGCCTTTTCAGCACCTAATTTTGCGATTTTCCCCAATAAATCAGTATTTTTTTCTAAATCTACAATCTTTTCTTTAATTGGCAAGGCAAATTTAACAATATCTTCTGCAAGTTGCATTTTTAAAGGACCATATTGGATCGAACAATCATTGTATTTGTCTTCAAAATATTGAATGGTCTCTTTGCTTGAAACCAATCCCATTAACATAAATAGATTTTCAATCTCAATTGGTTTTACCGAATTTGGCTCTGTAGGGCTAGGCGCAGTTTTAGCTTTTTTAATTTTATTTATAATGCTTTCATTCGATTCTCTTAAAAATAAAGCATTGCCTTCCGCTTCAGATTTTCCCATTTTTCCAGAGCCATCTAATCCAGGAACTTTTACAAGCTGTTGAGAAAAATTAAATGCTTGGGGTTCTGGAAAAAAATCTACGCCATATCTATGATTAAACCTCACTGCAAAATTTCTCGTCATCTCTAGGTGCTGTTCCTGGTCCTTTCCTACGGGAACTTTGTGTGCTCTATGAATCAAAATGTCTGCAGCCATTAATACCGGATAAGTGAGCAATCCAGCATTTATATTTTCTTCATGTTTTCTTATTTTTTCTTTAAATGAAGTACATTTCTCAAGTTCACCTTTATATGCTAATGAGTTTAATAAGGTATACAATTCACTTATTTCAGGCACGTCACTTTGAATATAAATGGTCGATTTCTCTGGATCAAGCCCACATGCCAAATATTCTGCCAAAACACTTTTTACACTAGAAGATAATGATAGAGGGTCGGGATGAGTAGTAAGTGCATGTAAATTGGCTACAAAGAAAAAACATTCATGGTTATCTTGAAGTGCCAAAAAATTTTTCACAGCTCCAAAATAATTCCCCAAATGCAAATATCCCGTTGGTCTTATTCCACTTAACACTTTTTCCATTGTGCGAAAATAATAAAAAGGATGTTTATTACCAATTGAAAAAAGGGAAATTAGGGTCGAAATAAGTAATTTTGTAAAAAGGATTATAGATTCATTTTTTTTATAATGTTTTATTCGCAAATTTTAACCAAATATTTAAATTGTTATCAATAATTTTTACATTATTTAATTGCTTAATTACTTTATTATTTAATTCTTTCATCACTACATTTTCTAAATTTTATATTTACAACAGTATTTAACATAAAGATTTATAAAAAATGAATATTTTTGAACGATGAAAGTAGATATTGAATTGATAGACAATCTTGCAACATTATCAAAACTTAGTTTTAAAGCAGATCAAAAGGAGGAAATTAGGCAGGACTTGGAAAAGATGCTTAATTTCATGGAGCAATTAAATGCAATTGATACTAATGGTGTTGAACCACTAATTTATGTGAATGAGGAAGTGAATGTTTGGCGAAATGATGAGGTAAAGCAGCTAATCACTAAAGAAGAAGCCCTTTCAAATGCTCCAATAAAAAACGAGGATTATTTTATGGTGCCTAAATTTGTAAACAAAGTTTAATCAAAACCAAAATGGATACCGAAATTATAAAAATAATTGGGTTAAAAAGGGATTTTAGAATGGGAAGCGAGATTCTTAATGTTCTAAAAGGCATTGATTTGACTATTTTGAAAAATGAGTATGTTGCATTAATGGGGCCATCTGGCAGCGGTAAATCTACCTTAATGAATCTAATTGGTTGTCTTGATACTCCTACTTCAGGCTCTTATTTTTTAAGAGATAGAGATGTAAGTAAATTGTCAGAAAATGAATTGGCATCAGTAAGAAATAAAGAAATTGGATTTGTTTTTCAAACATTTAATTTAATACCTCGATTAACAGCGCTTGAAAATGTTGCATTGCCATTAATCTATGCAGGTTTGGGTAAAAAGGAAAGATTAGAAATGGCAGTAGAAGCTTGCGGTTCGGTAGGTTTATTAGATAGGATGAAACATCGACCTAGTGAACTTTCTGGTGGTCAGAGACAAAGGGTCGCCATTGCTAGGGCATTAGTCAATAAACCATCCTTAATTTTAGCCGATGAGCCAACGGGGAATTTGGATACCAAAACTTCACATGAAATAATGGAACTTTTTCAGAAAATTCAGGAGGGAGGAAATACCTTGGTGGTGGTTACGCATGAAGAAGATATTGCTCAACATACCCATAGGATTGTGAGATTACGTGATGGATTAATTGAAACGGATACAATAAACACAGAAATTAGAAGAGTGGTTCTTGCTTAGAATAGGACAACTTTTCAAATCTCCTATTTCATCTTTTGTTTTTACCAAATTAATGACTTTTTTGATTTAAACTTTAAGTGCTTTCAGAAAACTAATTCTTTTTCCTTTTTTAAAATAATTTAGTAAAAAACGAATTTCGATTCTTGTGTTTTACAACTTAATTCATTGTATTCTGTTATTGTTAATATAATTGAAAACAGTAAATTAAAGATGTCAAACTACCTTATAATTGGTGCTTCTTCTGGAATTGGAAAAAAAACAGCTGAATTTTTAAAGAAATCTGGTCATCAGGTTTTTGGAACTTACAATAAAACACAAAATACGAATGAGGATGAACCATCTGATTTATTCCATTTAGATGTTTTGGCCAATAATTTTTCATTAGATTTTCTACCCGATCAATTGGATGGCCTTATTTATTGTCCAGGAAGTATAAACTTACGACCATTTGAAAGACTAAAAGAAGAAGATTTTTTAAATGATTATAAATTACAAGTTTTGGGAGCAATTAAATCCATTCAAGCAGTAATTTCAAGGTTAAAAAAATCAGAAATTGGTTCTATCGTTTTATTTTCAACAGTTGCCGTTCAAGTTGGTTTATCATTTCATACACAAGTGTCTACTTCA
This sequence comes from Bacteroidota bacterium, assembly GCA_016705125.1. Lineage (GTDB taxonomy): Bacteria > Bacteroidota > Bacteroidia > Chitinophagales > JADIYW01 > JADIYW01. The sequence goes on along the minus strand of JADIYW010000004.1, from coordinate 11,960 downwards.
AAAGGCGCCATTGAGGGATTAACAAGAGCCCTTGCTGCAGAATATGCGCCTAAAATAAGAGTTAATTGTGTAGCACCCTCATTAACAGATACTCCCTTAGCATTTTCTTTATTGAATACAGAGCAGAAAAAGGAGGCTAATGCACAAAGGCATCCGCTAAAAAGGATAGGAACAACAGACGATATTGCAAATATTGTTGAGTTTTTAGTTTCTTCAAAAGCAAGCTGGATTACAGGGCAAATTATTCACGTAGATGGTGGGATTTCCACTTTAAAAACATAATAAATATGGCATTTTATCAATTAATTAATACTCAAAAACTACCTGTTTCCCCAAATGAAATTTGGAATTTTATTTCTTCACCTGAAAATCTAAAAGAAATAACACCCCAGAAAATGGGCTTTATAATTACTTCGAAAACCCCAATTGAAAGGATGTATCCAGGAATGATAATATCCTATAAGATTACACCATTATTGGGGATTAAACTCAATTGGATGACTGAAATTACTCAGGTCAAAGAATTAGAATATTTTGTAGATGAACAAAGAGTGGGGCCCTATGCGATGTGGCACCATCAACATAAAATTGAGCCTATTAAAGGTGGCGTTTTGATGACAGATATTGTAACCTATATGCCACCATTTGGTTTTTTAGGGGCAATTGCAAATAGTTTATTCATTAAAGGTCAATTGGAAGCGATTTTTGACTTTAGAAAAATTGCATTAGAAAAAAGATTTGGTGTTTACAAAGAATAAGTTTCTTAGGTCTAAAATTCCTTGTCTAATAAAAAATTATTAATTTTATGTTCTAAGAGGTAATTTAATAAAAATAAAAAATGAAAATTTATACAAAAACAGGAGATAATGGTTCTACCGGATTGGTAAGTGGCGAAAGGATTTCTAAAGGTAGTATTAGAATTGAATCATACGGGACAGTTGATGAATTGAATTCATATTTAGGGATAGTAATAGAATATATAAGCGACAAAAAATGGAAATCGTTTTTTGATGCTATTCAAAATCAGTTATTTATAATTGGCTCACACTTAGCGGCTGGTTCAACAAATACTTATCCTTTGCCAGAAATGAAAGGAGAGTATATTGAAGCTCTTGAAAAAGCTATTGATACCTTAGATTTGGAATTGCCACCACTAAAATTTTTCATTTTACCGGGCGGACACATTTCTGTAGCCCAATGTCATGTAGCAAGGTGTATATGTAGAAGAGGGGAAAGAAATATTGTTACACTTTCTGAAATAGAAGCGGTCGATTTAAAAATAATTAAATATATGAATAGACTTTCAGATTTTCTTTTTATATTCGCACGTTATTTAGCAAAATTGAATGAAATAGAAGAAAAAGCCTGGAAAGCAGATGTGTAATTCTATGATTTCTAATTTGTGGAATAATATTTGATTTCTTATTTAAGTTGATTTTAAAATATTTTTAGATTATGTATTGGACGCTTGAACTTGCTTCTTATTTAGAAGACGCCCCTTGGCCTTCCACGAAAGATGAATTAATTGATTTTGCCATAAGAAATGGCTCACCAATTGAAGTGATTGAAAATTTGCAAGAATTGGAAGATGAGGAAGAATTGTATGAAGGGATAGAAGATATTTGGCCTGATTATCCTACAAAGGATGATTTTCTTTTTAATGAAGACGAATATTAATATCGATAGAACACAAATAAAAAAAGGGGCATTTGCCCCTTTTTTTATTTATATTCATTAGCATTTTTTAAATAATCAACATTGCATCGCCATACGAATAGAAATTATACTCTTCTTTTATGGCCAAATTGTATGCTTCCATTGTTAAGTCATAACCAGCAAAAGCGGCTATCATGATTATTAAACTCGATTTTGGTAAGTGGAAATTGGTAATTAAGGCATCGGCAATTGCAAATTCGTAGGGAGGATGTATAAAAGTATTAGTCCATCCTTCCATGGATTTAAGTCTATTTTTTGCAGAAACAGCTGTCTCGATTGAACGCATTGAAGTAGTTCCAACAGCACAAATTTTGCCTCCTTTCTCTTTAGATTTATTTACCAAATCAACAGCTTTGTCATCTATTCTGAAATATTCAGCATCCATTTTATGTTTTGATAGATCCTCTACTTCTATAGACCTAAAAGTTCCTAAGCCGATATGAAGCGTTATTTCTGCAAATTCAACACCTTTTATTTCTAGTCTTTTCATTAACTCTCTACTAAAATGTAGTCCTGCAGTAGGTGCTGCAACTGCGCCTTCTTCTTTGGCATATATTGTTTGATATCTGTCTTTGTCAGATTCTTCAGGCTCCCGCTTAATGTATTTAGGAAGCGGTGTTTGTCCCAATTTACTCAATGTAGCTCTAAATTCTTCGTCTGTTCCGTCAAATAAAAAACGAATAGTTCTACCTCTTGATGTAGTATTGTCCACCACTTCGGCTACTAAATCATCGTCACCAAAATATAGTTTGTTTCCAACCCTAATTTTTCTAGCAGGATCAACCAAAACATCCCATAATTTAAGTGTTTTATTCAATTCTCTTAATAAAAAAACTTCAATCTTAGCTCCAGTTTTTTCCTTAGTTCCAAATAATCTAGCTGCGAATACTTTAGTGTTGTTTACAATCATGGTATCACCATCATCGAAATAATCTAAAATGTCCTTAAATTTTCGGTGTTCAATCTTTCCAGTCTTGCGGTGAATAACCATTAAACGACATTCATCTCTGTTTTCAGATGGATAAAGGGCTATTCTTTCTTTTGGTAGTTCAAAATCAAATTGTGATAGTTTCATACTTACGGGTACAATTAATTATTGGTGAGGTGCAAAATTAGGATATATTAACAACATTTCAAAGCACATTAAATATTTAGCCAAAACTTATTGCTAAATTTATACCGTGGTCTTTTTAAAAATTATTAAGGAAAATTTAGTTTTGTCTTTTGGGCAATTGCTAGCCAATAAATTAAGAACTTTTCTTTCTCTTTTGGGGATTACCATAGGGATATTTAGTATAATCTCAATTCTAACTGCTGTAGATTCCCTAAAAAATGACATAAGCGGATCAATTAATAGTTTGGGCAATAATTTAGTTTTTGTGGAGAAATGGCCTTGGAGTTTTGATTTTGGAGAATATCCTTGGTGGCAATATGTAAAAAGACCAAATGCTAGTTTAAAAGACACAAGATTGCTAAGTAAGCGATTAGAGAAAGCCGATGCCGTTTCATTTGCAGTTGGAATTCAAGATGCAGAATTAAAATTTTTAGCAAAAAAAGTAACAAACATTTATGCCTTAGGGGTTACACATCAATATAATGACGCATTTGGTTTAAAGGTGGTACAAGGAAGATACTTTACACCATCAGAAAGTGAAAGTGGTTTGCCTGTAGTTGTATTGGGTGGTGAAATTGCTGCAGAATTATTTGATGAGGATTTCAATCCAATTGGAAGAACAATTACAATTTTAGATAGAAAAGTGGAAGTAGTAGGGGTTTTAAAAAAGGAAGGAGGCGATTTGATGGGTTTTAGTTTTGATAAGAACGCAATAATGCCCTATAATTTTGTAAATCGAGTGGTAAACTTAGATCCAGATAGGTCAAATCCTCAGATAGTAATAAAAGGAAAAGATAATGTTACTATCGAAGACTTAAAAGGCGAAATTATTTCGGTTATGCGTGCTGCACGTACGCTGCGACCTAAGCAGGGAGATGACTTTGCTATAAATCAACTTAGTTTGATTTCAAAAAGTTTTGAGGGTATCTTTTCTGGGCTAAATGTGGTGGGTTGGATTGTTGGTATTTTGGCTTCCATTGTAGGTGGGTTTGGAATTGCAAACATAATGTATGTATCCGTATCAGAGCGAACCAATATAATAGGAATCAAAAAGGCTATGGGTGCACGAAAATCTTATATTCTGATTGAGTTTTTGATAGAATCTATCGTACTTTGTATTTTAGGTTGTGCGCTTGGCTTATTGTTAGTTTATTTTTTATGTGGTTTTTTAACAGAGCAAAGTGGGATGGTATTTGCACTTACGGCTTCCAATTCAATAATAGGAGTTGTATTGGCTATTATTATTGGTGTATTTTCGGGAATCGTTCCAGCACTTAAAGCAGCAAACCTTGATCCTGTGGAGGCAATTAGATCAAAGGGATAATATGGAAACTAAATTAATTGAAGATAGAAAGGATATTGAGACTTTTGTAAAATTATTTTACGATAAGGCTTTTAAGGATGATTTAATAGGTTTTATTTTTGTGGATATTGTTAAATTAGATTTGACAAGTCATATGCCTAAAATTGTTGATTTTTGGGAAACAATTCTTTTCGATACACCAAAATATAGCGGTAGTCCGATGGATAGCCATTTTGCAATTAATAAATTAGTGCCATTGAAGCCCGAATTCTTTGAGCGTTGGGTTTTCATTTTCAAACAAACAATGGATGAATTATTTGTTGGAGAATTAGCTGAGAAGGCAAAAACAAGAGCCAATCTAATAGCTATTTTGATGCAAAATAAAATGGAAAACCAAAACGATAAGATGTAATTGGTTTAGTTTTTTCTTATTTAAATTTTTAAATTAGTTTCTAAATTTCAAAATAATTATGTTTATTTTGGAATAGAATCCAAAATAATTATGTTTATTTTGGAATAGAATCCAAAATAATTATGTTTATTTTGGAATGTAATCCAAAAATATTATATATTTGTGTTGTAAACAAAAATTTATGATAGTTCGAAATCAATTAAAATATGCACAAGATCGATTATTTAAGGGTAAAGCATTATTGGTGTTTGGTCCACGACAATCGGGCAAATCTACTTTTATAGCCCAATTATTAGCTCAAAACAAAAATAAGAAAGCACTTATTTTAAATGGAGATGATGAAGACACCGTTGAATTATTGAGTAAACCCAATAGTACTAAATTAAAAGGTATTATTGGTAAACATAAAATATTGTATATCGATGAGGCACAACGTATCAAAGATATAGGAATCGTAATCAAAATAATAGTTGACCAAATAAAAACGGTACAAGTAATCGCAACAGGCTCTTCTGCTTTTGAATTGGCTAATAAAACCAATGAACCCCTTACTGGCAGAAAATACGAAATGCTTCTTTTGCCATTTTCGTATGGTGAATTGGTTCAGGAGTTTGGTTTTTTAGAAGAAAAAAGAAATTTAGAGCAGAGGTTGGTTTATGGTTCTTATCCAGAAATTGTAACCAATCCAGCAGATGCGGCAGAGCATATAAAGCTTTTAGCAAATAGTTATTTATACAAAGATTTATTTAGATTGGAGCAGTTGAGCAAACCTTTGCTATTAGAAAAAATAGTAAAAGCATTGGCATTGCAGATAGGAAGCGAAGTTAATTTTAATGAATTGAGCCAATTGGTACAGGCTGACAACAAAACAATTGAAAAGTATGTTGAATTATTAGAAAAGGCATTCGTGGTTTTTAGACTGCCAGCCTTGTCAAAAAATGTACGCAATGAAATAAAAAAGGGAAAAAAAATTTATTTTTATGATAATGGAATTATAAATGCCGTAACGGGCAATTTTTCTCCTTTACACAGAAGAAATGACGTGGGTACTTTATGGGAAAATTATGTAATCAGCGAGCGACAAAAATACCTTGCTCAAAATCAATTAGATCCAAAAACCTATTTTTGGCGCACCGTTCAGCAGCAAGAAATTGATTATATAGAAGAAATAGGTAAGAAATATTTGGCAGTGGAGATAAAGTGGAATGCAAAAGCAAAGGCTCGGTTTTCAACTACTTTTTTGGATGCTTACCCTTCGAGTCAAATGGTGATTACACCCGACAATGTAGAGGATTTTTTAATGCCTAATATTTGATAAACAATTGCTTAATTCATCTAATGGCAAAGGTTGTACATAGGGTAGCTGACAAACCAACCCAGCCGCCAAATTAGACAAATAGGCGATTTGCTCTAAATTGAAATTGCAACAATATGCCATTGCAGCCGTGCTTATTACGGTGTCACCAGCGCCAGACACATCTTGTATGTTGAATTTATTTGCTGGGATAATGCCTGATTTTTTTCTATCATTATAATAAATGCCATTTTCACCAAGGGTAATCAAAATATTTTCAGCATAAATTTTTTCAAATATAATGCGAGCAGATTTATCTAATTCCCTTTTGTTTGGCAATACATTATAACCAAGTGCTTCCGAAATTTCCTTTAGGTTGGGTTTGAAAATGGTCGGGTTAAACCAATCCCAAAAATTATCTTTTTTGGGGTCAACTGCAAATGGTATTTTGTGGGTTCTTAAAAAATAAGTAATTAAATCAATCGATTCTTTTGTGAAAAAACCTTTATTGTAATCTTGTAAAATGGCAAAAGAAATAGGTTCTCTTTTAAAGATAAGTCTAAGGTTGCGTTCTAATTTTTTGATTTCATCTTTACCCATTGGTATATTCGTTTCCTTATCCATTCTGAGCAATGGCAGTTTGTCATTGAAGAATCGAATTTTTTCAGTTGTTATTCTATCTACAGAAGTTTTTAAATAGGTGCGTTCCATTCCATAGTCCTCAAATATTTCTAGTATTCGCTTATTGGCTGCGTCATTACCATTAAATCCAAGCGTAATCGGTCGGCCTTTGAGCGATTTTAGGTTTCTTGATACATTTGCCGCACCACCAAGAGAATAAAATTGTTGATCGAAATCCAACACTGGAATGTCAAATTCGGGCGATTGTCGGTTAACCTTTCCAACACAAAAAGTATCGAGCATCAAGTCGCCCATTACTAAAATTGGCAAACCGCGAAAGAATTCGACTGATAATTTTTCTTTCATATTTTGTAAAAATAAAAAAAAGCGAACACAAGGCTCGCTTTTTTAATTATTATTTTAAACTCACAAACTAAACCAATTTAGCACATGCATTTTTTATTCTTGTAAACGCTTCTACCAGATTGGCCTCTGATGCTGCATAAGAAAAACGAATACACTCTGGCGCGCCAAATCCATCACCTGAAACAGCAGCCACATGACCTTCATTTAATAGGTACATTGCAAAGTCTTCGGCATTTTCGATTGTTTGTCCATTATACGATTTTCCGAAATAATAGCTAATATCTGGAAAAAGATAAAAAGCGCCTTCGGGCATTGTACATTTAAATCCTGGAATCTCCAACATTAGGTCATAAACCATTTTACGTCTAATTTTAAAGGCTTCTCGCATTTTGTATGTAGGTTCGAGCGACCCAGTAAGCGCTGCTATTGTAGCCCTTTGCGCCACAGAATTAGTGCCACTCGTTACTTGTCCTTGTAGTTTCTCACATGCTTTAGCAATATAAGCTGGCGCAGCAATATAGCCAATTCTCCAGCCTGTCATTGCAAATCCTTTGGCTTGGCCATTTACAACTATTGTTCTGTCTTTCATTGAAGGAAACTCAGCAATACTAACATGCTTGCCTTCGTAATTCAAGAATTCATAAATTTCGTCAGAAACCACATGCACATGAGGATATTTTTCTAAAACTGCCACAAATGCGGCTAATTCATCTTTTGTATACACAGCACCAGTTGGGTTACAAGGGGAAGAATAAACCAAAAATTTTGTTTTAGGGGTAATGGCGGCTTCTAATTGTGCAGCACTCATTTTAAAATTATCGGCAACAGTTGTTTTGATATAAACAGGAATTCCATCACAATATTTAATTTGCTCGGGATAACTAACCCAAAAAGGACCAGGGATAATTACCTCGTCGCCTGGATTAATAAAAGCTGAAAATATATTAAAAAGAGAATGTTTTGCCCCTGTTGAAACTACTATGTTCTCAGGTTTGTATTCCAAATTATTATCACGAAGTAATTTTGTGCAAATAGCTTGTCGTAAATCTAAATAACCAGTAACAGGAGAATAAGAATCGAATTTTCCTGTTTTTATTGCATCAATTGCTGCTTGGTGAATATGGTCAGGCGATGAAAAATCGGGTTCTCCAAGGCTAAGACTAATTATATTGACGCCTTTGGCAGCTAATTCCCGGCTTAAAGTAGCCATTTTTAGTGTAGCAGATTCGGTTACTCGATTTAGTGCAATTGATGTAGAAAGCATGATTATTGTTTTAGACCTCAAATTTAAAAATTTAAAAATCTATTTTAGATTAATTGAATATTAATACTTTTTGACAACATTTGGTTGCCAAAAAGTATTTGGTGTTATTATAATTATAATAGCTTAAAAATTGGCCACAATTCCGCCCTCAATCATGCCTCTTGAGCCGATGTTCATTTGTAAGTATGGAGCAACACGAGTTTTTAGTTGTATACCAAATGGACAAAAACTGCCCATCGGAATGCCCTTTGTTTTGCTTTCACTAATATTATTGTCGGTGTCTTTAGTTTTTACACGTATAAGCATCATGCCAAAATCGCCACCAAAGTACAAATCCACCCATTTACTCTTTTTCAAATAATGATAATAAGCATTTGCCATTACGCTATAAGCTTGAGTGGTTTGAGTGGTATTTATGGTATTGCCTTCAAGTGAATAGGTGTAAAATTCTTTATATAAGTCAAAAGTTCCTGTAATGCCAAAAGTGGCTTTTTGGTATCTTTTAGAGGATTTGGAATAACCAAAAACAAATGAGTTTATGTTTTTTTGTTTGATGAAATTGTATTTCCCATTTTCCTTATATGGATAAAAATAGCTATCGCTATTATAATCATACATTCCATTATTTATTCCCATCAAACCCAATAAAAGAGGGTTAAATCTATTCCAAGAATAGCCAATATTAAAATGGTGATTATATTTATTAGATGAAGTGGAAATTTCATTGGTTTCTTGAGCTATTAGTTTGGTGCTCAAAATAAGTATTGCAATTAATATTAGTTGTTTCATTTTAGTTGTTTTTTGTAAAATTAGATTGAATTAATTAGAACAAATTTATTTTTTCAACCAACTACCTTTTTTTTCAACCAATTTTAATATTTTTTTAACCCCAAAAAAATGCAATGCATGCATTTGATATAATTGCAATTTCTGATTTTTCATTATTTATTTCTGTTCAATACACTTATTATTAATCGCTTTACAATTTCGATTTCTTCGGGACGGCTATTGGCGATGTAAAGCGTAAGCGTTGCCAATGTTTCATTAGATATTATCGATTCAAATTTGCTGTTATACAATGCCTGGTTTTGTTGTAGAAAATAAACAAAACAAGCGGCTGCAATCCTTTTATTTCCATCTACAAATGAATGATTTTTGGTGATTAGATAAAGCAAGTTGGCTGCTTTTTCTTCCATGCTTGGGTATAATTCTACCCCTCCGAAACTTTGTTTTATTTGGTTTATAGAACTATAAAAGCTCTCATCTTTGGGTTTTGCAAAAACAGAAGATTCGAAATCAGAATACATCTGCTTAATTAGTTCCATATAATCTTTTGCTTCTGGATAAATGGCTTCCTTTATGGTTAATCCTTGTTGGTCTAAAGCTTCGTGATCATAATCGTCCAATAAAGCCAATCCTTTTGCAAACTGTTCGAAAACTTTTAGGTCTTGTTCATGGGAAGTATTTTCAATTGCACGTCCCAAAATGCGTAAGCCAGTTTTTAGAAATTCTACCTCTAGCTGCTTTTGTTGTAGGCGTTTTTCATTTATGGCATATCCTTTTATTAAATAATCTTTTAATCGTGCTGTTGCCCATTGGCGGAATTCTGTACCTTGTTTGGAATTTACTCGATATCCTACAGACAATATCAAATCTAAATTATAATATTCTACTTGATAGGTTTTACCGTCTTTGGCAGTTGTTGCATTTTTTGCAACAACTGAATCTTTGATGAGCTCCTCTGTTTTGAAGATATTGTTTATATGTCTCGAAATTACAGATTTATCCCTTTCAAAAAGCAATGAAATTTGGGAAAGATTAAGCCATAACGTTTCATTTTCAAACTGAACAGAGACTTCAATTTGATTATTACCTGTTTTATATATTACTATTTCATTCATTTATCAATGGTTTTGGCTTCTTTAGGAAGGATTTTTTTATTTTATGGTAATTTTATTTTTTTATGAATATAGATAATTAGTAAATATAATCATCTTTTTTTAATATTTTTTTAACCCCAAAAAAATGCAATGCATGCATTTAATTTAGATATTTGTTTTGTATTATATTACATTATAAAACATATAAGATGAGTAAAGATAATTTTTTGAGAGGTGGATATTTTATAACCGATGATACCAATATAAAGGATGTATTTATTCCGGAGCAACTAACGGAAGAGCAGCGAATGATACAGGATATGGTGAAAGACTTTTGTATGAAAGAAATTCATGGTTTGGGTATCGAAAAAGTGGCTGCAATGGACGCTTCTAAAGACATGGATTTGATTTTAGAAATTTTCCATAAGGCTGCTGAGCTCGGATTATGTGGCATATCAGTAGATGAACCTTATGGTGGAATGGGTGTTGATTTCAATACAGGATTGGTGTTTTCCGAAGCCATTGCATTGGGTTTTTCATTTGCAACAACCATTGGAGCTCAAACTTCAATTGGTTCATTGCCAATTGCTTATTATGGAAATGAGGAACAAAAAATGAAATATTTGCCAGGTGTGGCAAGTGGCGAAATAAAAGCTGCTTATGCGCTAACGGAGCCAAGTGCAGGTTCAGATGCAAATAGTGGCAAAACCAAAGCTACTTTAACTCCTGAAGGAGATTACCTAATTAATGGACAAAAGATGTGGATTACCAATGGTGGATTTGCCGATATTTTCATTGTTTTTGCCAAAATAGAAAACGATGAAAATCTTTCAGCATTTATAGTTGAAAAGGCATTTGGTGGCATTGAATTGGGAAAAGAAGAGAAGAAATTAGGTATAAAAGCATCATCAACAGTACAGGTATTTTTTAATAATTGTCCTGTTCCTAAAGAAAATTTATTGGCCAATAGAGGCGATGGCTTTAAGATGGCTTTAAATATTTTGAATACAGGACGAATTAAATTGGCAGCTGGTAGTGTGGGTGGAGCAAAATTTGCTTGTAGCAATTCAGTGCAATATGCCACGCAACGATTCCAATTCGAGAAATCTATTGCAGAGTTTGGCGCTATTCAACACAAAATTGGAGAAATGGCTACACGAGCATTTGCAGTTGAATCGGCATTGTACCGAACAGGTAGAATGATAGACCAAAAATACGATGAGTTAAAAGCAGCAGGAGAAAGCGATAATGATGCAAAACAAAAAGCTATTCGTGAATTTGCGGTGGAGTGTGCTATTTTGAAAGTAACTGGTTCTGAAACCGTTACCTACGGAGTAGATGAAACCATACAAGTATTGGGTGGAATGGGTTATAGCATGGAGCAAGGTGCCGAAATGGGGTATCGAGATGCCCGGATTACTAGAATTTACGAAGGTACAAATGAAATAAATAGAATGCTTTCAGTAGGCGAATTGATGAAGCGAGCTTATAAAACCAAAGAAGTTAATTTGTTAAAAGCAGGCAAGGAATTGCCAGGTTTGTTGCTAAAAGAGTGGTTGCCTTTGCCTACATCAGGTAAATTTGGAAAAGAAGAATCTATAGTAGAAAGTTTGAAAAAGGCTTTTTTATTAATCTCGGGAGCTGCTGGAAGAAAGCTAAAATTGAAACTAGTGGATGAGCAAGAAATTGTAATCAATTTGGCAGATATATTGGCAGAAGCGTTTATTGCAGAGAGTTTATTGCTAAGAGTAAAGAAACTTACAGCTGATAAATCGTTAAACCAAGAACATTTAGAAATAAAGAAAAAAATGTTGCAATTGTATTTATACGAGGCATTAGCTAAAGTAAGAAAAGCAGGTGCCGATGCCATTGCCAGTTATGCTACAGGAGCGGAGCGCACCATTGTAAGCAAATTATTAGATGTATTGACCGAATCGTATGATGTAAATCCAAAAGAATTGAGAAGAGCAATTGCCAAAACGGTAATTGA
>JADIYW010000003.1 GCA_016705125.1 Bacteroidota bacterium | reverse complement strand
ACAAAAGATAGGATAACTATAAATGGAGATTCAAACCATCCTTTTTCATTTCCTTGCTCAAGAATTAGTTGTAAGGAACCTACTCCCACAATTAGTAAAGCTATACCTAACCAATCGACCTGACTGGCTGATAGTTTTGATCCTACCTCATGTACAGAGTTTTTGATATATTTTAGCGTTAAAATAAAAGCTAAAATACCAATAGGAACGTTTACATAAAAAATCCAAGGCCAGTCGTAATTGTCGATTAAATATCCACCAATAGTTGGTCCGAGGGTTGGTCCCATAACTACCCCCATACCATATACGGCACTAGCCATACCGTGTTCCTCTTTGGGGAAAGTGTCGAATAAAATTGCCTGAGCGGTAGCAAGTAATGCTCCACCACCAATGCCTTGTAGGAATCGAAAGGCCACTAATTCCCATATAGAGGAGGAGTGCCCACATAGAAAAGATGCAATTGTAAAAAGCATTACAGAAAAGGCGAAATAATTTCTTCTTCCAAATTGGTTAGAAAGCCAACTCGTCATTGGTACAACAATAACATTAGCGATGGCATAGGCAGCAATTACCCAACTTACCTCACCGAGTGTTGCGCCCAAATTGCCCATTAGTTGTAAAATGGCCACATTTACAATGGATGTATCGATGAGTTCGAGTAGCGAACACATTACCACAGTAAAAACAATAATCCATTTGGTAGAACCTTTTTCAGCCATTTTTTTTTGTTTAGAAATTACCCTTTCTCTATTTTACTAGATAAGTGTAATTTAAATTTGTTTGTATCCATTTTTAATTCAAAAGCTAGTTGAATAGCAATTGGCTTTTTTATTTTAATCTAAATTTACGATTACTTTGGCACTCATCCCTGGTCTAAGGCTCAGCTTTTCATTTGAGGGTTCAAGAAAAATTCTTACAGGTACTTTTTGAACTACTTTTACAAAATTTCCACTTGAATTGTCAGGTGGTAATAAGGCAAATTTAGCTCCTGTAGCAGCACTTAAAGATTGGACAGTTCCTTTTATCGTTTTGCCTTTAAAAGCATCAATTTCGATATCTACCTTTTGTCCCTCTTTCATTTTCTCCAATTGGGTTTCTTTAAAATTGGCGGTAATCCATAAGTTCAATGTTTCATCATTTAAAACAGTACAAAGACTTTGACCTGGTTGTACAAATTGTCCTACTTGTACATTTTTTTTGGAGACTTGTCCGTCGGCAGGAGCAATGATATAAGTGAAAGACAGGTTTAATTTTGCCAATTCTAAATCAGCCATTCTGGCTTTTACACCTGCCTCAGCAACAGCAATGTTTTCTGATGTTGCATTAACCATTTCGGAAGATGCATTACTTTGATTTACAGAAACTTGTTGTTGTTTTTTTGAGATTTCTTTTTGCTTTTTTATGATCTCTAATTGTTTTTCAGAGGCTTCTTTTTCGGCTTTTATACCATCGAAAACTTGTTGAGTGATAACGCCTTCATTGAGTAGATTAGAGAATCTTTTAAAATCTTCATTTGCTTTCCAAACCCTTATTTTTGCTGCTTCAACACCTGCATCTTGTGCATCAATTCCAGCATTTGCAACATCAATTCCTGATTTAGCAGTTTTACCATTGGCTGATGCTGCTTTAATATTAGCACGTACGACTGCGACATTTGCCTGAGCATTTGCTACGGCAGCTTCAGCTTGCATTATTCTTATTTTTATATCTCTATCATCCAATTTTGCTAATGTATCTCCAGCCTTTACAAGTTGATTTTCCTTAAAGTAAACAGCAGTAACATAACCGGGAATTCTTGGTATTACTGGATTTAAGTTTCCATCTACCTGCGCATTGTCGGTGGTAACATGTGTTTTGCTAAATTGCCATTTTCCAAAACCATACCAAGCACCAAAACTAAGTATGCCAATTAAAATAATTGGAAAAATAAATCTTCTAATACCTTTTGGTTTTGCTTCTTCTGTTATTATTGTATCTTCCATAATTGTGTCTTTTTTTTATTTAAGTTTTCCTGAATATCTTAGTAATCTGTAATAAGCTAATTCTGCATCTATTTTTGCATTAGTAAGGTTCATTTCGCTCTGAATAACCATCAAATCAGCTTCGAGGACTTCAGATATTATTGCCAATTGGTTTTTAAATTTACTTGTAGCCATTCTTTGATTTTCTTTAGATTGAGCTACTGCTTTTTCGTTAAGTTTTATTTTTTCTTTTGATTGATTAAAAATTAAAAAGGCTTGATTGATGTCAATTTTAATTAAATCTTCCATTCCATCTGTACCTGTTTTTGCCATAAATGCATTTTGTTCGGCAATATTTACAAGATTCTTATTGATATATAGTCCTGTGATATCCCATGTAAAACCTACTCCAAAATCCCAGGTGGCATTAAATTTTTGTTCAGGTGGAAAAATTCGTTGATTTGGGTTAGCATATAACAAATTACCACTCATATAAAATTGAGGGTAATAGTTTCCTTTTTGAATTTTCACGGCATTATCAGCCACTTGAGTTCTAATTTCTTGCGCTTTTAAATCGCTTCGATTAATCAATCCATCATTTAGGAAATCATATAAGGTGCCATTTTCTTTAGTCGCATATAATTCTGTTGTGTCAATATTGAGAACAGTAGAATCTGGAAGACCTAATAAAATATTGAAATTGAAGTTCGCAATTGCTTTATTTGTCATCAACTCCATTTGATTTAACTCAATATTTGATTTTTGAAGTTCTACTTTTAAAACATCATTTTGGGTTGCCATTCCATTTTTTTTCAAAGCGTTTACATCCTTTAATCTGGATTCAACCATTAAATGTGATTCTTCAAGAACTGTTTGAGAAAGCATAATTTTATACATATTGTAGTAGGTATTTACCACATTCATGTAAATCTCTGTTTTGTCTTTATCAATATCTAATTTTGCAGCTTCTACTAATAATTGGTTGCTTCGCAGGGCAGTAAATCCTCGTAGCCCTGTAAAGAGAGGTTCGTAAAATGAAAGTCTAAAATTAGAGGTATTGGGTATATTGGCATTTAAAACAGTAGCTGGAGCTGGAGGCGGCACAAATTGAATAGCATAAGGTTCTATATTGCTTAATCTTCTATATTCAGCACCTAGACTGACGCGGGGCAACATTAGGTTGATTATTTCCTTCTCTTTCATATTGGCTATTTCAGATTTAGCCATTGTAATTTTTAGTTGTTTGCTGTTTTGCATCGACAATAAAATGGCATCTCTTAAATTTATATTGGTTTGAGCCTGACCATTTAACGATATTATAAACAAAATTGCAAAACGTACTATTCTAATTTTCTTCATTCTTCTAGTCTTTTTTTAATAAAAGGGTTCTTAAAAAGTTTTTCAAGTGTTTTTTGATTCTTTTTTTATTTTTTTCGTCAAAAATAGTTTCTGATTCAGGATTGCCCTCTAAAAGCAATAAACATAAATATGGAGATAATGTCAATTGAGAAATAGTGCCGACAATACTTATTATTGTTAACTCTATATCCAAATCACTTTTAAATTCTCCCGTTTCAACTCCCATCTTTATGGTTTCTTTTAAAAGAAATGCGTTTTGAAGCAATGTTTTAGCGATACCATCGCTAAAATCTGATCTTTTCATTATAGATAACTCCCTTTGAATGATTCGATGAAAAAGATTGTTTTCAAAAATTCTATCTACATACACTCCTGATAATGCAACCACTTTGTCGATTAAGATAGGTGAGGAGCCTTTTGCTTCTTGAAGTTTGGAGTAGAAATTTGCTGCTCTTGATTCAAGAAGCGCCTTAAATAATTGTTCTTTTGATCCATAATAGTAAGAAAGCATGGCGATATTTACATTAGCCTCTGATGCCAACATTCTAGTGGTGGTGCCATCAAAACCGTGAAGCGCAAAGAGTTTTTCTGCTGCTGAAAGAATTATCTCCTGTTTGTCCGTTTTATTAAACTTCTCCATTTTAAATCGACACAAATTTAATCAAACGATTGATTAATTAAAATGAATAAATTGTTAATAGTTTTGAATATGGTCGAATGAAGTGTCGCAAAATATTGCGACGCTACCTCTATTGGTGTTTTTTTATCCTACTTTTGCAAAAACTTTTTTTCATGATTGTTATTACGGGAGCAAGTGGTTTTATAGGAAGCTGTTTATTAGAAAAACTAAATCGGGAAGGGTTTAATGATATAATAATTGTGGATGATTTTTCAATTCCCCAAAAGCAACAAAATATTGTTTTTAAAAGGTATAAAGCACAGATTGATAAAACGGATTTTTTAGAATGGCTTAGAAGTAATACTGAAGAAATCGAAATGATTTTTCATTTTGGGGCAATTTCTGATACCACAATAATGGATGTATGTCTTTTTAATAAATGGAATCTCGATTATTCAAAATCAATTTGGAAATCATGTGTTGAAAAGAAAATACCTTTTATTTATGCAAGTTCGGCTGCAACGTATGGTGATGGTTCCAATGGATTTAATGACGATGAATCCCAACTATTAATTTTAAGGCCTTTGAATCCTTATGGAGCATCGAAACATAATTTTGACTTATGGGCTTTAGGTGAAAAACAAAAACCGCCATTTTGGACAGGTTTGAAATTTTTTAATGTTTATGGACCAAATGAATACCATAAAGGAAAAATGGCTTCAATGGTTTTTCATGCCTATAATCAGATTATGCAGTTTGGACAATTAAGTTTGTTTAAATCTTATAAAGATGGATTTTCAGATGGTAATCAACTAAGAGATTTTATTTACATAAAAGACATTTTAGATATTTGCTTATGGCTTTATAAAACTAAAGAGAATAGCGGTATAATAAATATTGGAACTGGCATTTCAAGCAGCTTCAATCAATTAGGTGAGGCAGTTTTTAAGGCACTTGAAATGCCAGTAAACATAAAATATATCGAAATGCCTGATAACTTAAAAGATAAATATCAATATTATACAGAAGCAAATATTTCTAAATTGCGTAAAATTGGATATAAGAAATCATTCACAACACTTGAAAGTGGTATCGAAGATTATGTTATAAACTACCTTAAAAGAGGGGCATTTTACTAACCTTAAAATTAAGGATTAAACAGCGATTTCCTTTTTATTACAAATAATTAGTGCACCAATTACCCCAGGCACCCAAGCACAAAGAGTAAGCAAAAACACTATAATAAATGAACCCAAACCTTTATCCACAACTGCTAAAGGTGGGAAAATAATACTCAATATAACTCTCCAAATAGACATTTATTTTAATTTATTTTAATTTATATGGAAAAGGAATTTTTTATCAAAAAAGTTCCTTTGCTGCAAATTATTTTTTTGGAAATTTCATTTTGTAATCCACATCCACTTTGCCTATTGTTATATTGTTTAGCTTTTTTTGAATTAGTTTCTTTTTTAAAGGTTTAAGATGGTCGGTAAATAAAATGCCATCTATATGGTCATATTCGTGTTGTATAACCCTAGCATTTAACCCATCGAATGTTGCTTCACATTCATTAAATCCTTCGTCAAGAAAACGAATTTTTACCATCGATTGGCGCTCAACATCTTCTCTTACGCCTGGTATGCTTAAACAACCTTCTTCAAATTTCCAATGTTCTCCCGTTTCTTCGATTATTTCGGGATTTATAAAAACTAATTTTATGCCTTTAAATCCTTTCTTTTTTTTCTCATCTTCCGTTTGAATGGTATCTACAATAAATAATCGGATAGACTGATTTATTTGTGGTGCAGCCAAACCAATGCCACTTGCCTTGTACATTGTTTGCCACATATTTTCAATTAAGGTCGATAAGCCATCGAAAGAATTATCTATTTCTATTCCTCTTTTCTTTAAAATTGGATCGCCATATGCAATAATTGGAAGTATCATAAATTTATTTTAATGCCAAAAATGATTGTAAAATTATAGTTGCACTTACTTCATCTAATAGTGCTTTGTTTTGTCTTTCTTTCTTTTTCAAACCACTATCAAATAAGGTTTTTGCGGCCATTTTGCTAGTAAATCTTTCATCCATATCATAAAATGGAATTAATGGATAGTTTTTTGAAAGTGCCTTTTTGAATTTTTCTATTTCTATTTTTACTTTTTGTGGCTCATTTTTAAGGGTTTTTGGGTCGCCAAATACTATTCCTTCAATTTTTTCCTTTTCAATTAAAATAGCAAGATAGTCATGCAATTTAAAAGTGTCAACAGTAGTTAAACCAAATGCGAAAATTTGCAAATCATCAGAAATGGCTAATCCAACCCGTTTTGTACCATAATCAATTGCAATTAATTTACCCATTCAAAAAAATATCTAAGAGAAAAAAAATAGCAAATATAATACTTGCAAACCCATTTGTAGTAAAAAAAGCCATATTTACTTTTGACAAATCGTCGGCTTTTACCAATGTGTGTTGGTAAAACAATAATGAACAAAATACAAAGGTTCCAGCCCAATATAAGGTGCCAAAATGACCAAAAATGCCAATATTGATAACCGTAATAACAGAAAGAACATGCAAAACACTTGATATTCTTAGTGCTTTATTTTTTCCAAATGTAGACGGAATGGAATGTAAATCGTTTTCTTCATCAAATTCAGTATCTTGTAAGGCATAAATAATATCAAAACCACTTACCCAAGTTAAAACGACAACAGAAAATAAAATGGCAAGTGGATGAAATTTACCACTTACAGATAAATAGGCACCTAAGGGAGCAAGTCCTAATCCAAGCCCTAATACTAAATGACATAAAGCGGTAAATCGTTTAGTATAACTATATCCCAAAATAACCATTAAAGCAACTGGCGACAAAAAGAAACAAAGTTGGTTTATGAAATAAGTAGCAATAACGAATATGAAGCAATTAAAAATGATAAACAATAAAGCTTGCTTTTTACTTATAACACCTGAAGGGATTTCTCTAATGGCCGTTCTTGGATTTTTTTTGTCAAAATTGCTATCAATATAACGATTGAATCCCATCGCAGCATTTCTTGCGCTAACCATACAAATGATGACCAACCCCAATAATTTCAATTCAAAATTGTATCCATGAACCTTTACTGCCAAGAAAAAACCAATAATAGCAAATGGTAAGGCAAAAATGGTATGGCTAAATTTAACCAATGAGAAAAACTTCTTCATTCCACAAATTTAATGGCTTAATTTGTAAAAACATGTAAAAAGTAAAAGGTTCATTTTTTCTTAAAAAACGACGTGTCGTCTTACCACTTTATATACTTAGCTTTGCAAGATATAAAAAAAGTAAATAATGGACTATAATTTTAGGGAAATTGAGCAAAAGGCAATAGAGAAATGGAAAGCTGAAAATGTTTATAAAGTAGAATATCCATCAACTAAGCCAAAGTTTTATGTACTTGATATGTTTCCTTACCCGAGCGGAGCCGGACTTCATGTTGGGCATCCACTTGGATATATAGCTTCAGATATTTTTTCGCGTTACAAAAAATTAAAAGGGTTTAATGTATTACATCCTATGGGGTTTGATTCATTCGGACTGCCTGCCGAACAATATGCCATTCAAACTGGGCAGCATCCTGCTAAAACTACAGTTGATAATATAAAACGATATAAAGAACAATTAAGTAAAATAGGTTTCTCCTTTGATTGGGAAAGGGAAGTTTCTACCGCCGATGCGAGCTACTATAAATGGACGCAATGGATATTTTGTCAACTCTTCGAACATTGGTATGATAAAACAGCCGATAAAGCAAAGGAAATAAAGGAATTGATCGCCATTTTTGAGCAGGAAGGAAATTTGAATGTTGCGGCAGCTTGTGGCGATAATACTAATAAATTTACTGCACCCGAATGGACGTCTTTTTCGGAAATGGAAAAAAGTGATATGCTTATGCAATATCGGTTAGCCTATCAAGCCGATTCGTGGGTAAATTGGTGCGAGGGTTTAGGGACTGTTTTGGCAAATGACGAGGTAAAGGACGGTTTTTCTGAAAGGGGCGGATTTCCGGTAGAAAAGAAAAAAATGAGCCAATGGTTCCTAAGAATTACAGCCTATGCTCAGCGATTATTGATAGGATTAGAAACCCTTGATTGGAGCGATTCGATGAAAGAAATGCAACGCAATTGGATAGGAAAATCAATTGGTGCCATGGTGAAATTTGAAATAAAAAACCATTCAGGGTTTGTTGAAGTTTTTACAACAAGAATTGATACCATTTTTGGTGTTTCTTTTATGGTGATAGCACCTGAACACGAATTGGTGGATTTAATTTCTACATCAGAATACAAGGAAGAAATAAAAGCCTACCAAAAATATTGTAATACACGTACCGATACAGATCGCCAATCGGATGTAAAAAATGTAACAGGACAATTTCTTGGTGCTTATGCTATTAATCCATTCAATGGAGTTGAAGTTCCAATTTTTATTGCCGATTATGTTTTAATAGGTTATGGAACTGGAGCAGTTATGGCAGTGCCATCAGGAGATCAGCGGGATTTTTTATTCGCTAAAAAATTTAATCTTCCTATTATTCCAATCTTGGATACTCAAATTTCGATTGAAACCGAAGCTAATCCCACAAAAGAAGGGAAATATATTAATTCTGATTTTATAGATGGTTTAGAATTTAAAGCAGCTACCAATAAGCTAATTGAGGCATTGGAAATAAAGAAAATTGGATATGGCAAAGTGAATTTTAGAATGCGAGATGCAGGTTTTAGTCGACAACGATATTGGGGAGAACCATTTCCGATTTTTTATGAAAATGGAATTCCTAAATTACTAGAATTAAAAGATTTACCGCTTGAATTGCCTGAAGTAATTAGCTATAAGCCTGCTGGTTCGGGTGAGTCGCCACTTTCAACCGCTACAAAATGGGTGAATGAATTAGGCGATGGAAAAACTAGAGAAACAGATACCATGCCTGCATTTGCTGGTTCAAGTTGGTATTTTTTGAGGTATATGGATGCCCAAAATGACAATGAATTTGTAAGTGTGGCGGCACAACAATATTGGCAAGATGTTGATTTATATATTGGCGGTACCGAGCATGCTGTAGGACATCTTTTGTATAGCCGTTTTTGGCATAAGTTTTTTTACGACAAAGGACTCGTAAGTACTGAGGAACCGTTTAAAAAATTGGTAAATCAGGGCATGATTCAAGGAAGATCATTATTGACAAAAGAAAATCAAATAAAAGGTATATCTGGTGGACTAAATGTGCCCATAAATTTGGCAGATAATAAGGATAGACTTTTTAAGGATAAATTAGTTTACTTATCTAAAAACGATAATCGCTTTGAAAATATAGATGTAGAAAAGGATGTAAATTGGGAAGAAAATGAAAATGGGCAATTTATTTTATTGCAAAATGAGGTAGAAAAAATGTCCAAATCAAAATATAATGTAGTCAATCCCGACGATATTATTAATGAGTTTGGTGCAGATTGTTTTAGGATGTTTGAAATGTTTTTAGGTCCAATTGAACAGCATAAACCATGGGATACACAAGGAATAGGAGGGGTGAGCCGTTTTATAGGTAAGTTGTGGCGTTTGTTCAATTTCGATGAAAATGGAAATGCTCATTTCTCTACAACAAAAGGAGATGACGAAGCTTACAAAATTTTGCATAAAACCATTAAAAAGGTAACAGAGGATATTGAAAGATTTTCGTTCAATACTGCAGTAAGTGCCTTTATGATTTGCGTAAATGATTTGTCAAAATTTAAATTGCAAGATAAAAATATTCTTTCTGATTTGGTGCTTTTAATGGCGCCGTTTGCACCTTTTACAACAGAGTTTTTATGGGAAAAACTAGGCAATGATGTTTGTATTTTAAAGCAAGGGAATTGGCCAATTTTCAATGAATCCTTTTTGGTTGAAAACTTAATTAATTACCCAATTTCCTTTAATGGAAAAGTTAGAGCCAAATTAGATTTGGATGCTGCTCTTTCAGAAAATGAAATAGAAAAAATAGTGTTAGAAAACGAAAATGTCATTAAAATTTTAGATGGAAAAGCACCTAAAAAAGTAATCGTTGTAAAGGGAAGAATTGTTAATGTTGTAATTTAACTAAAAAATATGGATGGCCAAAATATTGATTCTTATGGCTTGGCAATTGAAGCTAAGGTAAAATATTATTTGCCTCAAATGTTTGGTCAAAATCATTACCAAATTTTAACTTCTCCAAATGATTTACTAAAATCCATGTTAAAATTGTATGATAAAATAAAGTATTAATTATCTTATAAATTAAACACGATAAAATTAATTAGAATTGGCATATTGACCCAAAATTAAAACATCAGAACCATGATCAAAAAAAGAAAATATCTATTGGGAATTTGTTGGAGGAATTAGGGTTTAATCTATATGTTCTTTGCGATGTATGATTAATTCCTCAGATAAATGTATCTTCAATGGCACGTATTCTTCTTCAATATTCACATCATCTAAACCAAATTCTTTATATGGCTTATAGCTAATACTAGCAAGAGCTTCATACACTTTCATGGCCAACAAATTTTTTGGTCTTAAATCATTGTCTTCAGAAAGTTTTGGTTTAATAAAAATAAATTTGAAATCTGCTTTAATATTATGTTCACGCATTGATGGATATCTGCTCAATAAATCAACTTCATCACTTTCTACCATTTGCTCTACTGCTTTATGAAACAATCGCTGTATCTTATGTTTTACCTTAAAACCAAATTCTAATCTTACAAAAAACACTTTATTAGGTATTATGGTTTTTACAGAATAGCTTTTTTCATGTTCATGCGGATAGTCCAGTGTGTCAACATGAATAAACCAATATACATCGGCTCTTTTCGGATTTTGCTGAAAGATAGAATAGATAAGATTTGAATCTACAGAAGAAGTACGCTTTGATTTTTTAGACATAAACACCAAATTGGTGGCTGTCTTTGGTATGGTTTCATCTTTCATTATAGATTCAAACATCGGCACATAATCATCTAATGAAACCATATTATTGTAAGTGTCTCTTATTGTTCTTGCTTTGTGTAAAAGATAAAGAATCGAAAAAGTAATGGATGCAATAAAAAAGGTAAACCATCCACCATAAAAGAATTTTTTTAGGTTCGATAATAAGAATGTAAATTCTATCGAGAAAAAAATAATTCCCAAAATTATTAGCAAAAATACAGGCCAGTTTCGTTTCTTAAAAAATAACAACAATAAGGCAGATGTCATTATCATGTCAATCGTTATGGTTAAACCATAAGCTGCTTCCATATTAGCAGATTTTTTAAAGATAATGATGATTAGGATACAACCAATAAACAATACCCAATTGATGGCGGGAATATACACTTGCCCTTTAGAGTCTGCTGGATAATTAACCTTTAAGTTAATCCATAAACGTTGTTTAATGGCTTCGCTAATTAAAGTAAAACAACCACTAATTAATGCTTGGCTGGCAATGATGGTAGCCGCAGTTGCCAACAAAATAAAGTATGTTAAATAAGCAGACGGAATTAATGCGTAAAAAGGACTTACATCATTTAGTAATTGTCCATCGTGTTGTAAACACCAGATTGATTGTCCCATATAGTTTAATATCAAACAACAAAAAACATAAATCCAACTTAATTGAATATTTTTTTTGCCGCAATGTCCTAAGTCTGCATATAATGCTTCAGCACCTGTAGTACACAAGAAAACAGCTCCCAAAATCCAGAAACCTCCTGGATGATTAAACAGTAATTGAAAAGCATAATATGGATTGAGCGCAGAAAAAATAAATGGATATTCAATTACTTTTATAAGACCTAAAATGCCAATCACAGTAAACCATAAAAACATTATAGGTCCAAAAGTTTTTCCAATTATACTAGTTCCAAATTGTTGAAAAATAAATAAGAGAAATAAAATAGTAAGTACAATTGGAATGGTTGGTAATTTTGGATAAATAATATTTAAACCTTCAATGGCAGATGAAATAGATATTGGTGGGGTAATAAAGCCATCTGCCAATAATGCCGAACAACCAATTAATGCTGCTATTAAAGGCCATTTTGCAGGATGTTTTTTCACCAATGCGTATAAAGAAAAAATTCCACCTTCACCATTATTATCTGCTTTTAAAGCCAGAATGATATATTTAAAAGTGGTGATGATAATTAATGTCCAAAAGATACAGGAAAGTGCTCCCAAAATGAGTTCTCTGTTGATTGGTTGATTACCAACAATTGCTTTAATAACATACAAAGGAGAGGTGCCAATATCACCAAAGATAATACCTAAAATAATTAGTAAACCACTTGCACTTAGCTTTTTATTATTTGTAAGTTGCTTCTCCAAAAAATTAGATTGAAATAAAAAATGTTAAAAGATATTAAGACAATTTCATCACTACCATACCGAATATATTAGCAGCAATTTCAGCCTTGTCTGCCATGTTGGAGATGTGCCGATATACTTCTCTTTTATAAAAAATCATTGATAAATTGGATAAATCTATATTTCCTTCAAAAAGCGCTTTTATAGCGTTTCTATAAATTTTTTCTACTTTTTTTTCTAGTCTTTTAGCTTCCATTACATGGTCACCCGCTATTCTAGGGTTTTTGCTAAGTCTTTGCATTACAGCGTTTAATTCTTCCATTTGCCGTTGAACTAATGAAATCATTTCTTTTATAAATTCGTCAGGTTTTACTTTTAAAATATTCATTTCTTCTATGGTGGTTATGCCATAGTCAACCATGTCAAATAAGGCATTAGAAATGTTGTAGATGTCTTCCCTATCAATTGGGGTAATAAATGTATTGTGTAGATCATCAATTAGAACGCTTCTTATTTCCTTTATTTCTGTCAATAAAAGATCTGTCTTTTCAGATTCTACCTCTATATTCCCATTCACAAATTTTTCTAGAATAATTATTAAATCGTTCGTTTTTTTTGCTTGTGCAATTAATTGAGGAATAAATTTGTCTTGCTCTTCATTTAATAATCCAAATAGGCCCATAGTTTAGATTTTAGAGATTAACAGTATAATAAGATAGATAATAGCTGATAGTATAGCCGTTAATGGTATAGTTAGAAACCAAGCATAAAAAATGTCTTTTAATACACTCCACCTGACTTTAGAGATTTTATCACCTGCGCCAGCTCCCATTATGGACATACTAACTACTTGAGTCGTACTAACGGGCCCACCTAAAAAGGACGCTGTTAAAATGACAAATGCTGATGCCAATTGGGAAGAGAAACTATGAATAGGTCTAATTTTGTAAAATTTCCCACCGAGTGTTTTGATAATTCTCCATCCACCGAAAGCGGTGCCAGCGCCAATAGCTAAAGCGCTTATCAAAATCACCCAATAGGGAACCACAAATTCTTTTTGAAAACCTAAAACCACTAAACCCATAGTGATAACACCCATTGTTTTTTGTGCATCATTAGTTCCATGACTGAGTGCCAATGCAATTGCAGTAGGAATTTGAGCATACTTTAGTCCAATATCTGCATTTGGTGTTGCATTTCTTAACAACCTTTTTGTAATAATTAAAACAAGCCAACCTACGATAAAACCGATAATTGGTGAAAGAAAAAGAGCAATGATAATTTTCCACAAACCAACCATTTTAATTATTTTGAATCCTGAGCCAACTATTACAGCACCTATTATTCCGCCAATTAATCCATGTGAGGAGCTAGCAGGTATTCCAAAATACCAAGTTATTAGATTCCAAATGCTAGCACTAAGTAGGGCCGCTAGTACAACATAAATCGTTATAGATTCAGGTGCAGCTACCTCATGTCCAATTGTATTTGCCACAGCTACCCCAAAAAGAAATGGACCAATTAAATTGGATACAGCAGCAAGAGCTAATGCAGCATTTCCTGACATTGCTCTTGATGAAATCATTGTAGCAACAACATTTGCGCTATCATGAAATCCATTCAAAAAATCAAAAATCAATGAAATTACAATCAAGAATATTAGTAATAAAGTTGGCGTCATTATCTAGTTTTAAATATTTATACCAAATAATGTAAATGTAAAATAATTTTGTAAAAAATAATAGTATAATTCGTGTAGTAAAATAGTTAAATTATGTATATTTACTCCTATCTATAATAGTAAAGCTATTGCTTTTTAAAAGTTTTGTTATATATTTGTGACAAAAAACAATAAATGACAAGTGTTAATCCTATAACTAGACTTTTTCAGGTTTTAAAACTTGAAAAAAAGGAGGTTAGTGCAATATACCTATATTCCATTTTTAATGGATTAATGCAATTAAGTGTTCCTTTAGGTGTTCAGGCTATAATAGGTTTTGTAATAGGTTCAGAAATGGTTTCTTCCATCTATATTCTAATTTTGTTAGTTATAATTGGCGTTTTATTTGTAGGCGTTTTTCAAATAAAGCAAATGCAAACTATTGAAAAAATCCAACAAAAAATCTTTGTTAGGTACGCTTTTGAATTTGCTGAAAAAATTCCATCACTTGATTTAAAAAATATTGATAGGATTTATTTACCAGAATTGGTAAATAGATTTTTTGAAACTCAAAATATTCAAAAAGGTTTAACCAAATTATTATTGGATGTACCTATTTCTTCAATACAAATCTTTTTGGGATTACTTTTACTAACCTTATACAACCCTATATTTATTATTTTGGGCTTTATATTATTCGTATTCACTATTGCAATGCTCTATTTAACAGCCTCAAATGGTTTAAAAACTAGTTTGAAAGAAAGCTATTATAAATATGAGGTAGTTGCTTGGTTGCAAGAAATAGGAAGAGTAGTTAAGTCGTTTAAATATGGTTTATCGAATTCATTAAGCTTAAAAAAAACGGATGACATACTGGTAAATTTTCTAGATTCTAGAATTCAACATTTTAAAATTTTACTTTTGCAATATAAAGTTCTAGTTGTTTTTAAAGTACTGATTACCGCAATAATGTTAGGATTTGGAACCTATTTATTGGTAATTCAAGAACTTAATATTGGAGAGTTTATTGCTGCAGAAATTGTTGTTTTGACTTTAATTAGTGCCGTTGAAAAGTTAATTAGTAGCTTGGATAGTGTTTACGATGTACTTACAGGGCTTGATAAAATAGCTATTGTAACTGATGGTAAATTGGATACCAAGGGAAGCATAAAAATAAATTCTACACCTATTGGAATTGAACTGATTGATTTAAATTTTCATTATGGAGATGGAAATAATGTATTGGAAAATATTAATTTAAATATACCACCAAATTCTACTGTTTGTATTACTGGTCCTGAAGGGTCTGGAAAATCAACACTTATGAATTTAATTGCTGGAACATATTCTGATTTTACTGGAGTTTTATTGTATAATAATTTGCCAATTAATAATTACGATTTGGAACTTTTAAGGTCTAAAATTGGATTTCATCTCAATCAAGATGATATATTCAAAGGAACTGTTTTGGAAAATATAAATATGGGTAATAATGCTATAACGAATGACAAAATAATGGAATTGGCTTTTTTACTAGGTATTGAAAATTTTGTTTTTAATCTTAAAAATGGTTTGGATACTGAATCCATTGCAATGGGAAAATTCTTGCCAAGTAATGTGATAAAAAAAATCTTGCTTTTAAGGAGTTTGCTTGGTTCACCACAGTTAATTTTATTAGAAGACCCATGCATTGGCCTAGAAGAAATTGCAAAAGAAAAAGTAAATGCGTATTTGTTATCCAAGAAAATAAATGCTACCGTAATTATTTCAAGTAATGATATGCAAATAGCCAAAAAATGTGATTACAGAATTAAAATGTCAAAGGGAAAAGCTGTTTTAGTAAAAAATACAACAAATGAATAAGTTAGAAAATAAAATTAAACTAAAGGCTTTTGACGATATTTATAGAATCAAAGTAGAAAGTAAATTATATATTTGGTCTATAGTCATATTTTTGGTATTATTAGTGATTATGCTTTTGCCTTGGACACAAAATATACGATCCAAAGGAAATATAACTAGTTTAAATCAAGAAAATAGAACCCAAGAAATAAATTCTCCAATCCCAGGAAAAATTGTGAAATGGCACGTAAAGGAAGGTCAATTTGTAAAAGAAGGCGATACCATTTTGCAAATTACGGAGATTAAAGAGGATTATTTAGATCCTAATTTAATAGGCAGAACAGCAGAACAAGTGGACGCAAAAATTGGTTCTATTAATTCCTACGAACAAAAAATTGCTACAGCAAATAGTCAGATTGAGGCTTTGAATGACGCGCTATATTTTAAAAAAGAGCAGTTGAAAAATAAATTGACCCAGTTAAATAATAAACTTGAAGGGGAACAGGCGGATTTGGAAGCAGTAAAAAATGAGTTGTTGTTAGCTAATGATCAATACCAACGGCAACAAAAAATGTACGATGAAGGATTGGTTTCACAAACCCAATTGCAGCAAAGGAATGCATATTATCAAAATGTATTGGCAAAAAGAGTAGTTGCAGAAAATAAAATCGAACAAACAAAGCAAGAAAAAAACAATGTATTGATTGAGCAAAATAGTATTGAAAGAGAATATGCAGAAAAAATAAGTAAAACGGAAGGTGAAAAATACCAAAGTAGGAGCCAAATAGCCATTGGGCAAGGGGAAATGTCCAAATTAAAAAATCAAATAAGTAATTATATTATTCGAAACGGGATGTATACACTTATTGCCCCTCAAGGTGGACAAATAATTAGAGCAAATAAGGCCGGAATAGGGGAAATAATTAAAGATGGTGAGCAAATTGTATCAATAGTGCCTGCTCGCTTAGATTATGCCGTAGAGATGTTTGTGCGGCCAATGGATTTGCCCTTAATTAATGTAGGACAGAAGGTAAGATTTATTTTTGATGGATTCCCTGCAATTATTTTCAGTGGATGGCCGAATAATTCTTATGGAACTTTTGGAGGTAAAATTATTGCTTTTGAAAATGCAATGGGTGAAAATGGTATGTTTAGAATTTTAGTAGAAGAAGACAAGACAGATAAACCATGGCCTTCGCAGTTAAAAATTGGAACTGGGGTTCAAGGCATTGCATTATTAAATAATGTGCCTGTTTGGTATGAATTGTGGAGAAATATTAATGGTTTTCCACCTGATTTTTATGAAATGAAAACCGATTCTAAAATAGATAAATCAGCTAAAAAGGAAAAATAATCATGAGATTAAAATGTATTGTCATTTTATTGTTTTTGGTCTTTAATTTGCCTTTAAACGGTCAAGATACTAGTAAAACCCTAAACGCGAATCAACTTATTAGTTGGGTGAAAAAATACCACCCAGTGGTAAGACAAACAGAAATTGAAATTGGAATTTCTGAATCAAATATTACCATTGCTCGAGGTGGATTTGACCCCAAAATTCAAGTTGAATATGAATCAAAGACATTTAACGGGACGAATTATTTTGAACATTTGACTTCTCAAGTGGCTTTGCCAGCTTGGTATGGTATTGAGTTTAAAGGAGGAATTGAACAACTAAATGGAGATAGGCAAGATCCTACTCTGACAAGTAATCAGTCGAGTTTTGTTGGGGTAAATTTTTCATTAGCTAAAAACCTAGTAATCGATAAACGAAGGGCGGCTTTAAAACAAGCTAAAATTTTTAATTCCATGGCTTATGTTCAACAAAGAGCAATTGTGAATGATTTGCTTCTCGAGGCAGTTGAACAGTATTGGAATTGGGTAGCAGCATATCAGAAGTTTGAAATCATGAACAGAAATGTAGAAATAAATTTGGATAGATTTCAATTGGTAAAAAGAACATTTGAACTTGGAGAAAGGCCAGCAATTGATACAATAGAAGCATTAACTCAATTGCAAAGTTTTCAATATTTAAGAAATAATTATTGGCTTGAATTTCAAAATACTGGCTTACTATTATCTGCATTTCTTTGGATGGAAGGTGATTTACCCTATTTTTTACCTGAAACTGTAATTCCTGTAAAAGATTGGGATAAGGAAGAATTTGTATTGACATATCAACCCGTTTTGGAAAATTTATTAATTCAGGCAAGCTTAAATCATCCCGAATTAAATATGTATAATTACAAATTGGATGCACTTGAAGTAGAGCGGAAGTTGAAATTTCAGGAATTGTTACCAATAGTAAATTTTCAATATAATCAATTAGGAAAAGGGTTTAATTTGGCAACTACAGCTGTTGAAGGGCCAATTTTTAGAAATAATTATAAATATGGATTTAACATTGAATTGCCAATGACTTTTGCAAAAGGTAGAGGTGATTTTAAAATAGCAAAATTAAAAATTGAAAATACGGCACTCGATCGATTGCAAAAAAGTAATGCAATAGAAATAAAAGTAAAATCCTATTTTAATCAATTTTTAATGTTGCAAAAACAAATTGAATTACAATCCTTAAATTATAAAAATTATCAACTATTGGTTAGGGCAGAGGAAGTTCGATTTAAAAATGGAGAAAGCTCATTGTTTTTAATTAATTCCAGAGAGAATAAAGCATTAGAATCGTTAGAAAAATTAATTGAAAATAAGGTTAAATTGTATAAAACCATTTTTGCATTGCAATGGAGTGCAGGCCTTTTGAATTAATTGTTTTCGGTAAATTTTATATTCAAACAAGCACTTAGGATATTTTTAATAAAATCCTGAATGTAGTTTTCGTTTTGGTTTAATTTTATATCTGTTAATCTGGGTAAATGATGAATGAAAAAATTTTGTTGTAAAGCAGTTTCTAAAATGGTGGTACTTAATGAATGTGCGTAAATATAATCTGGTTTGTTTTCAAGAATTACTTCGGCAATTATGTTGCACAATTCTTTAAAGGATAAATACACTTCCGATTCATTTTTTTTATCTACATCTTTAATTAAATATGATTTATTGCTTTCCTGAATAGCAATTTGATTTAAAAGATTTATATCATAATTACAGTCGAATTTTTGATTATCCTGATGGCAAATTATTTCTACAATTGTATTTAATTTATCAACTTGGTTGGTTTTATTTTGGATTCCAAAAACAATTTTATAGGAAATGAAATTCCAATACCAATTTATAATATACAGCAGAATTTTGTGCTTATTCTCAAAATATCTATAAATACTAGCCTCTGTTGTGCCTACTTCAATCATGAGTTTTTTAAAAGTAAATTGCTCATAACCTATTTTATGAATTAAGTCTATTGATTTTTTTACAATTTCCTTACCTAAATCCGATTTTTCTGGATCCCTTAAATAAGTTGATTCATTTACATTAAAACTAAGCTTTAATTTCATAATTTGTTTTTTACAAAATTAGTGAATAATATTTTAAAATAGTATTTTTATTAATAATAATTGTAAAATCATTAAAATTAATAGTAAAACTATTATATTTGCAACTTAAATTGCAGTTATGGATGTTGAATTAATTATTTCGTTAGTTACGCTTATTTTATTAGAGATTGTTTTAGGAATTGATAATATTATTTTTATTTCAATATTAGCCGATAAATTACCTATTGAAAAAAGGAAAAAGGCAAGAATAATTGGTTTAAGTCTTGCATTAGTTTTGAGGTTGATTTTACTTGCTGGTATCAGCTGGATTTTGAAATTAGATAAGCCTTTGGTTACGATTTTAACTCAAACTTTTTCTGGTAAAGATTTGATATTAATAGTAGGGGGTTTATTTTTATTGTATAAAAGTACTAAAGAAATTTTTGAAAAAACGGAGCATGGACAAACAACCGAAAACCCTATTTATTATTCTTTTAATCAAACTATTTTTCAAATTTTGTTATTAGACTTAGTATTTTCAGTAGATAGTATTATTACTGCTGTTGGTCTAGTTGATCAACTTTGGGTAATGTATACGGCAGTAATTGTATCAATAACCATAATGTTGTTTGTAAGCGGAGCAATAAGCAATTTTGTTACTAAGCACCCATCAATTAAAATATTAGCACTTTGTTTTTTAATGATGATTGGATTAACCCTAATTGGTGAAGGATTTCATTTCCATATTCCAAAAGGATATGTTTATTTTTCAATGGCTTTTTCATTTTTCGTTAATATAATTCAGATTAGAAAAATTAAAAATTAGATTTTTTAATAAAGGAATTCAAACTGCATTTTCCAATTCCATTGTGTTTTTTAATTTGTATATTTGTTAAATGGAATTAGAGGATATTATTGGTTTTAAATCTTCTTCGAAGATAAGTGAAGAATTAAATAAATATGGTATTGTTAAAACCTTTAAGGAAGGCGATATTATATTAAAAGAAAATGCGTATATAAAATCAATTCCAATTGTAATTAAAGGAGCTATTAGAGTAATGCAAACGGATGATGAAGAAAGGGAAATCTTGCTTTATTATATTCAAGCAGGAGAGAGTTGTATTATGTCATTTCTTGGAGGTATGCATCAAGATACTAGTAAAATAAAGGCGATTGCAGAAGAAAATTCAGAAGTGCTTTTCATTCCAATTGATAAAATAGGGTATTTAATAAAAGAATATCCTGAATGGTTAGATTATATTTTTAGATTGTATCATAAGCGTTTTGAAGAGCTACTGGAAGTAGTGAATGCGGTTGCCTTTAAAAAAATGGATGCTAGAATTTTGAGTTGGATTAAAATGAAATGTAAACTTACAAATAGTAAAGTCATAAATATCACTCACGAAGAAATTGCAAATGAGCTAGGCACTGCGAGAGTGGTTGTTTCTCGATTATTGAAAAAAATGGAAGATGAAGGCATGCTGGTTTTGGGAAGAAACAAAATAACACTTTTGTAACCAAAGTTACCGATTCCTTATATAAAATATCTTAGATTTGTTTTTAATTTTAACTCCAATTCCTATAAAATGGATATTTTTGGTTATTTAGCTTCAATTTTTATTGGTATTACTTTAGGTTTAATTGGAGGTGGCGGCAGTATTCTTACTGTTCCAGTTTTGGTTTATTTGTTTTCTATTGATGTTGTTTTAGCAACTGCATATTCACTTTTTATAGTAGGACTTACAAGTTTGGTTGGTTCTGTTAATTTCTTTAAAAAAGGATTAGTCAATATTCGCACAGCCATAGTTTTTGGCATTCCTTCAGTGGCATCTGTTTTTCTTACTCGTATGTTTATTGTTCCAGCAATTCCAGATGAGCTATTTAAAATAAACGATTTTGTGGTTTCAAAGGGTGTATTTTTAATGTTGATTTTTGCACTTTTAATGATTTTTGCCTCTTACAGTATGATTAAAAAAAGTAAGCCGATAAAAGATAAAAAAGAGCAAATACAAAGATTCAATTACCCATTAATCCTAATTGAAGGTATTTTGGTGGGAGCACTCACAGGTTTGGTTGGAGCTGGTGGTGGTTTTTTGATAATTCCTGCATTGGTGGTGTTGAGTAAATTGCCAATGAAAGAGGCAATTGGAACTTCACTTATTATTATTTCAGCTAAATCATTGATTGGTTTTTTTGGCGAGAATGGAAATTTAAATATCGATTGGGTATTTTTAATGAAAGTCTCTGGCTTTTCTATAATCGGTATTTTTATAGGGATGGCGCTTTCGAAAAAAATAAATGGTGAAAAACTTAAGCCTGCTTTTGGCTGGTTTGTTTTAATTATGGGTATTTATATCATTTTGAAAGAAACGGTTTTAAAATAAATTTGCTTGTGTAACAAATGTGGCTTTTTAGAAAAAATAATATGCCGAATTTTGTAGAGTTAAATAATATTTAAAATGAAAATTGAACAAATTTATACTGGTTGTTTGGCACAAGGTGCATATTATATTGTGTCTAAAGAGGAGGCAGCAATTATTGACCCATTGCGAGAAATAGAACCCTATTTGAAAAGATTGGAAAATGATAATGTAAAACTAAAATATATTTTTGAAACTCATTTTCATGCAGATTTTGTCAGTGGTCATGTCGATTTAAGCAATAAAACAGGCGCTCCAATAATTTATGGACCAAATGCAAGTTGTGAATTTGATTGTGTCTCAGCCCTTGATAATCAAATTTTTGAGTTAGGTAATGTTAAAATTAAAGTTTTGCATACGCCAGGGCATACCATGGAAAGTAGTTGTTTTTTACTTTTAGACGAAAATGGAAAAGAATCGGCTTTATTTAGTGGCGATACACTTTTTTTGGGAGATGTTGGTAGACCAGATTTGGCCCAAAAAGCTGCTAATATGACACAAGAACAATTGGCAGGACTTCTTTATGAAAGTTTATATACCAAAATCTTGCCATTGCCAGATGATATAACCGTTTATCCGGCTCATGGTGCAGGCTCTGCTTGTGGAAAAAATATGATGAAAGAAACTTTAGATTCATTAGGCAATCAAAAATTAGTGAACTATGCATTAAATCAACCAAATAAGGATGCCTTTATTAAATCAGTGACTGATGGTTTACTTCCACCACCAGCCTATTTTGGAATGAATGTGGCTATGAATAAAAAGGGATATGCCTCTTTTGAGGAGGTGTTAGGCAATGGAATGACAGCACTTAATCCTGAAGAATTTGAAACAATTGCTGATGCCGTTGATGCATTAATTCTCGACACAAGGTCAGATAAAGATTTTGCAAAGGGTTTTATTCCTCAATCTATTAATATTGGATTAAATGGAGATTTTGCTCCTTGGGTGGGTGCAATGATTGTGGATGTGAAACAAGCAATATTGTTGGTCACAGATTTGGGAAAGGAAGAGGAAGCCGTTACTAGATTAAGTAGGGTTGGTTTTGACAATGTTTTAGGTCATCTTTCTGGTGGTTTTGAGTCATGGGCAACTGCAAAAAAAGAAATAGATTTTATCAATAGAATTGATCCACAACAATTTGAAAGGGAATTTGTAATCAACGAATCAGTGGTAATTGATGTAAGGAAAGAATCGGAATATGCAGCCGAACATATAGAAAATGCATATAGCAAACCTTTAGCATATATTAATGATTGGATAAAGGACATAAATCCATCAGAGCACTTTTATATCCATTGTGCAGGTGGATATCGGAGTATGATTGCTGCCAGCATTTTACAAGCAAGAGGTTATCGCAATTTTATTGAAATCGGGGGTGGATTTAATGAAATTTCTAAAGGAAATGTGCCCAAAACGGATTTTATCTGCCAAAGTAAAATCTATGTTTAATACCAAACATAATTATAAATTTTGGATTAATTTTTACAGAAGATAAAAAATTGTATATATGAGGAACTATTTGATTTAAAGGGTTGAGGACTTTTTGTAGTTATATTGGATAATTATTGTTGAAATGGGAATTAAAAATAATCCTTAAAGATTAAAGGGAGGTTGGAATTTTATGGGGTGTGGAATTTGATTTTTTAGGCGGCTTATTTTCTCTTCTACCAATTCTAAATATTGGATGTTGTAGTAGCGCAGGATGTGCAAGCTCCAAAATAAACAAGGATGAAACCAATAAAACACTTATTTATGAAGAGGTTAATTAAGAATAATATTATTTGGATTTTAGGTACAATTATAGGAGCCGTTTGTGGCTTTCTTTATTGGAAAAATATTGGCTGTGCTTCGGGTATTTGCATGATTACCTCAAACCCAATTAACAGCACAATATATGGAGCTTTAATGGGAGGTTTATTGTTTTCAATATTTAAAAATAAGAAAAAACAAATCCTTTAGTAATCACTTATTCTATTTTTCGTCGGTTAGCGTTTTTAAAAATGCCACTAAATCAGATTTATCCTTTTGGCTTAGAAATAAAGGTCTTAGTATAGAGCTTTGATTTGGGTGATTTTTTCCACCACTATTGTAATGCTCTATTACTTCCTCCAAAGTTTCAAAAGATCCATCATGCATATATGGAGCTGTTTTTTCGCAATTTCGTAACGATGGCACTTTAAATAATCCAACATCATCTTGGTTGAGTGTTATTCTTGCACGACCTGAATCTGAATAGAATTCATAAATACCATTGTTTTGAAAGCTATTATCGGTAAATAGAAATGTTCCATGGCAATGAAAGCAATCACCCTCTTCCCCAAAAAATAATTCCATACCTCTTAATTCCGCATCGGAAAATGCATTTTTATTATTATAGTAGGTAAAGTCATCATATTTTGATTTACCTGTATACAAAGTTCTTTCAAAGCATGCAATGGCTCGTGTAATGGAGAAAATACTGGGTAATTGATTATAAGCCTTCAGTGAAAGTGTTTTATATTCTTCGATGGTATTTAAACGTTTTACCACATCAGGTAAATTAAAATCCATTTCAAAATGACTTTCAATTGGAGCCAATACCTGCTGTTCTAAATTTGGAACTCCGCCATCCCAAAACATGGTAGGAAGGTAAGCCACATTAAGCAAGGTTGGAGCATTTCTGATACCTAATCTGTTATCAATACCAATACTTATTGCTAATCCATCTGTAAATTTTTTGTCTGTAAAATGACAAGATGAACATGAAATAGTGCTATCTCGAGATAAAATTGGGTCAAAAAAAAGTTTTTTTCCAAATTCAATCCTTTCCGCTGTTGGTTGATTGTTTTCTGGTATAAATGGTTTTGGAAATCCTTTGGGGATTTCCAAGGGAAAGTCATTATTTTGTTTTAATTCATCTTTTTTACAAGATGCAAAAAGCAACAGTAAAAATAGTATCTTAGATATATTTTTCATAATAAAAAGGGAAGTAAAACAGATGGCTTTTTTGCAAAACCATCTGTTTTTGTTAAAAGAATTATTCCAGCGTAAAAGCTGTTTTCCAATTGTTAGAGATCTTTGTTGCCAAAGGTAGGTTGTCACCAGTATGTGTAGCATTCTCTGTTTTAAGGTCTACACTATTTAAGATTTTTAAAAAATCCATTTCGATATGAAGCATTTTGTCTTCTCCGCTTTCAACCGTAAATGGTTCATCAGAATAATCAATTACTTGTTTCAAATTGTCCGTTCCAACATGAAAGAAAAATGGTTGATTGATGGATGCTCCTCCAATTTGAGCTACAGTTGAATCATATTTTCCCTCTATTTTCATAAAAATATATCCTGAATTCCAACTCCAATGAATTGAAGGACTTTGAAGGGCAAGTGGACTTGATGCTGGATTTAAAGTTGGATCTTTGTGATTGGTTGCAGAATCTAAACCAACTGTAAATTTAAAACCCCTATAATTGCCAACTGGAACAGAGTCCAAACTGTAATCTTCATTGGCAATGTCGATTAAAAATACTTTGTCAGTTATTGGGTATTCAGTACCATCATCCTTAATCAAAACAAAATTTGAAACATAGTAGCGCCAATCCGATATTTTAAATTTAATTCCATCATTTGTGGTAAATTGTATGCCATAGCTGGCATCTTCACTTCCAATCATCGAATGCCAATGAAATCCCAATACTTGTTTGGTACTTTCTATTGCGGTTTCCTCTTTCTTACAAGATGTTATAAATAATACAATTGCTAAAAGCAATGTAGATAATGATTTTATTTTTTTCATAATTTATTCGTTTATTTTTTTTAAAATTTGTTACATTGGGTGAATATGGAAATCTACAGATGAACTTGAAGTGTTTCCATTGTGGTCTTCAGCATTTACAGTTAATGTTGCATTAGTATGTGCGCTAACCACAATTTTGTATTTTTCATTTATTAAAAATGGATTATCATGTGTGTGGTCGGCAGGTAAATCATACAGGGTGTCGGTTGTTCCCTTTTTTACAATTGTAAAACCAACCTCATGTAAATCAACATCTTCAACTTTAAAGTTTACCGCAACTGAGTCTTCAAATTCGAAATTCTTAGTTGGATTTATTATAGTAATTACTGGGTTTTCATTGTCTTCTTCTTTTTTGCAAGCAAAAGCAGTTATGGCTACACAAGCCATTAATAAAAATTTCTTTTTCATAATTCTTTTTTTAATTTGTTTAATTGCATGATTGTTTCGTTTTTTGATTCTTTTTCTGAATCATATAAACGCATTTTAATATAAAGTTGGAGCCTTGTTTAATGGTATTGGCCGCAGTATGTTGTATAAATGGATGTTGTATTTGCATACCTAAATTCCATTTTTTGAAATTGTAATCCGCACCATATTGAAAAAACAGAGCATTGCTACCTGTATATTTTTGAATGATATGTTTGTATAAGTTTTTTTGTTGTATTTCAACCCTCAAACCAGCATTTGGCAATAATTGGCTGTTTTTAAAATAATGGATATATGCTGTTCCAGTTTGGATAGAATATAAATGTCCAAATCTTACCTCGTCTTTATTTCTTGTATTTATTTTTACTAAGCCCGAACCCATCAAATTCCATTTACGATAACTCATACTATATACCCCAGAAAATAAGAAGTCAGTACTTTTAGAACCTAATGTGAAATTCTGTAAAGGATTGTTTGCATAAACCTTATTTTTTCCAGTTGGGAATTCAATTCCGAATCCTACGTTAAAGATATGACCCACTTTTCTCTTTTCTCCATCAGCTGATTTATTTATAGCTTTAAAATTACCAATTAAGCTCATGTCACCCATTCCGAATGTATTTTCATTCACATTTTTATAAGTATTTGACATCCAAATAATGGGTAAGTTAGCCCTTAATTCAACCCATTTTTTAGGAGCATAGGCTATTGTTAAATTGGTACTCAACAAATCTGTCCTGTTTAATCCATTCTCTGGGTTTGCATATTTGTAATTTCTATAATTGGTATTTATTCCAATAAATGATTGCGGTTGAATGGACAATAAATCACTATTCATAACCGAAGGGGAGCCGCCACAAAAATCACATGAATAGGCATTGCCTATGCAACACATAAGTGCAAAAAATATCTTGTACATAATCTTTATTAATTAAATTCTAAAATATTCAAGTTTTACCTTGAAGTAGTACTTTTAAAATTACTTAAATAAAGTTGGTGGCTTGATGAGTGAAATTTCAATCCCTTTTAATAGTTTGTCTAAATAGGAATTATTGATTAATGGAGTTACTATTTTTTCAAGTATATTAATTTCTGAAATTAAATGCTGAATTTTTGAACAATATTCAATTTCTCTTACTTTTAGATTTAGAATTGAAAAGGGATTATTTTTATCTTCTTTTTTTTCGATGTTTTCCTTTAAATAGCAACGTGCATTACATTGCATTTCTTTTTTTGCTTTGTTTATACAGTAATTTTCAATAATAGCTTTTTTATTTAAGTTAAAAACCAAAATAAAGGTTGTTTCTTGCATTGTAGATAACAAGAAAACAAATGAAAATAAAATGGAAACAATCGATTTCATTTACTGCAAAAATAAAACTAATTTAGTTGTAAATCCATTTTCCCTTTTTTTTTTTATATTATATAAATATGAATTTTGATTCCTTTGTATTTTAGGATAAATACTTTTTTTTAACATAAACAAAAAAAATACTTGTGTAACAATTGTAACTGTTTTAGTATAATTTTGATTATAAATTTGCATTGTATTTAAAAAACAAAAAATAATAATTATGAAAGCAAATATGGGATCGGCCGATAAGGCATTGAGAATTTTGGTTGCAGCAATTATTGCAGGGCTTTACTTTTTTGATATTATATCAGGAAATGTCGCTTTAGTATTGGGAGTTCTTGCTTGTGTTTTTGTACTTACTAGTTTCTTGAGTTTTTGCCCCCTTTATTTACCTTTTGGTTTTTCAACCAAAAAAAAAGAGTAATAAAAAGGGAAATTTTCGCACATTATAATTTTTGTTAATTATGATGCAGGTAATATTATGTCAAAATTGAATAAATTAAAATAAATTAAAATTATGTTAGAAAGTTTGAAAAAAATATTTGGTAGTGGTCCAAGTGTAGATTATGGCAAAATGGTTGCTGAAGGTGCCATTATTTTAGATGTTAGAAGTAGAGGAGAATATGCATCGGGGCATATAAATGGATCGATTAATATACCAGTTGATGAATTGGCAAATCAATTGAATAAATTAAAGGATAAAAATAAAACGATAATCACCTGTTGTGCGTCGGGCATGAGAAGTGGATCCGCCAAAAATATCTTGGAATCTAAGGGTTACACCTCTATTTATAATGGTGGTGGTTGGTTTGGATTGAATGGTAAATTACAATAATTCTAAATACTTAAAATATGGATGCTCATTTTTATAATGTAGATTTAAGTTGGAGTGCTGATAGAAAAGGAATATTGACTTCAAGCGAATTAGACCAAGAAATAGTTGTAGCTACACCGCCTCAATTTCCAAAGGGAATGCCTAATATTTGGTCGCCCGAACACTTATTTACAGCAAGTGTTAGTAGTTGCTTCATGACTACATTCTTGTCTATTGCAGAAAATTCGAGACTTGAATTTGAGGCATTTAGTTGTTTTGCAAAAGGGAAATTGGAACAAATTGAAGGTAAGTTTAAAATGTCAGAAATTATTCTTGAGGCAACGCTTATTCTAAAAAATATGGAGGATAAAGAAAAGGGAGAGCGCATTTTAAATAAATCAGAAGCCGCTTGTCTTATTTCAAATTCAATAAATTCCAAGGTAACTTTGATATCGCACATAAAATAGTTTTATGATAAGTGAATTTAAATCTATAATAAATAGCGAAAAGCCAACCTTGGTTGATTTTTATGCAGAATGGTGTGGGCCATGTAAAACCATGCAACCAATACTGAAACAGTTGAAAACTATGGTTGGTGACAACGCTAAAATTATTAAAATTGACGTAGATAAAAATGGTCAATTATCTAGTTTTTACCAAATACAAGGTGTGCCTACTTTAATTTTATTTAAAGATGGTCAAATAAAATGGAGACAATCTGGTGTTGTTTCTGCAAAAGATTTAGAACAAATAATTAAAAAAAATCTATCTTAGTACAATGAAAAAATATTTCTTTATTTATGCGTCCCTTATTTTCGTCTTTTTTAATAGTTGTACTAATGGAAAAGCGCAGAAATATAATTTAACACCAATTGAATTTGCTGACAAAATAAAAGAATTGCCGGAGGCACCTCTTTTAGATGTGAGAACTCCAGATGAGTTTTCAGCAGGACACCTAGAGAAAGCACAAAATATAGATTGGAATGGTGCTGATTTTATCGAACAAATAGAAAAACTGGATAAGTCAAAACCCATTTTGGTATATTGTCTAAGTGGAGGCAGGAGCGGGCAGGCGGCCACTAAAATGCGGTCACTCGGGTTTGAGCAAGTATTCGAATTGTCTGGTGGTATCATGAAGTGGAGAAGTGAACAATTGCCAGAGGCTGAATCTAGTACAGCAGCTGTTGAAGGCTATACAATGGCTCAGTATGAGGCTTTGTTGAATAGCGATAAATTGGTATTAGTGGATGTTTATGCCGAATGGTGTGGCCCTTGCAAAAAGATGAAACCTTTTTTGGATGAAATATCAAAAGAAATGGCCGATAAGGTAGTGATTATAAGAATAGATGCGGACAAAAATAAGGCCTTGTGTGAGTCATTGGGCGTGGAAGGTCTGCCTACCTTGAAATTATATAAAAATAAAACCTTAGTTTGGGATAATTTGGGCTTTGTTACCAAAGAAGTATTGTTGGAGAAACTAAAATAGTTAACTATTTCGCTTTAAATTTTAATTTCTTTTTTAGCAAACATCTTTTTTATACCTTTGGAAATCATTCACTTCAAGATAGTGAGTGCTTTAAGAATGGAAATAATTGAAGATATTTATGGAAGATCCTTTAAAACACTTAGAGTTAGTCTATTAAATACTTGCAATTTGGCCTGTAGCTATTGTGTAGATCCCAATCAAAAAGAAAGTCTAAAGTACAATAACAAAAAAGAAAGAAAGAGCCTTAGCACAAACGAATTTATAACTATAATTAAAGCGCTTCACCAAATACTGAATTTTGAAACTGTCCGATTTACGGGTGGCGAACCTACTCTTTATAAGGATTTATTGAATTTAACAATGGGCGTAGCCCAATTAGGTATTCCACAAATAAAGATGACCACTAATGGTGTTACATTGCAAAAAAACGCCAAATTGCTAAAGGAAGCTGGTTTATCATCTATTAATGTTTCTCTTGATGCCTTGGATGAGGATATTGCATTTAAAATAAGTAAACGCCATAAAATAACACAAGTATTGGCTGGAGTGGATGCTGCATTAGAAGTTGGCATCAAATTAAAATTAAACTGCGTTGTAATAAGAGGTGAAAATGATTCACAAATTATTGATTTATTGGATTATGCCATAAAAAATCAGATTTCAATTCGTTATCTTGAATTAATGCAAATGGGACATTTGTATCATAACTTTGAGCAAAATTTCTTTTCTGAGGCAGAAATTTTAGAGGTGATTTCAAAAAAATATGCTTACAAATCAATACAAAGAGCAGATTTCTCAACAACAAAATATTTTGAACTAGGAAATGGATTCCAATTTGGAATAATCTCAAATGTTTCCGACCCTTTTTGCAATGATTGTAATCGCCTAAGATTGGATAGTTACGGTGATATTTATGGTTGCTTAAGCGAAAATGAGCCTATCAATATTTTGGAAAACCTCCATAATCAAACCCAATTAAGCGCTAAACTTCATCAAGCACTTGGTCAAAAGAAAACTCGTTTTTTGG
This sequence comes from Bacteroidota bacterium, assembly GCA_016705125.1. Classification (GTDB taxonomy): domain Bacteria; phylum Bacteroidota; class Bacteroidia; order Chitinophagales; family JADIYW01; genus JADIYW01. The sequence goes on along the minus strand of JADIYW010000003.1, from coordinate 204,149 downwards.
GTAGCAAATTATCCATGTTAAATATTGGAGGTTAATTACATTTGTTTTCCACTGACCCAAACATGCGACCCGTTGTTCAGTATTTCCTTTTTCCAAATTGGCACTTCCTTTTTTATGGCTTCTACAATCCATTCCAATGCCTTAAAGGATTGAGCCCGATGTTTGCACGAAACAAATACAAATAAGGAAATTTCGCCAATTTTTACATTTCCTACGCTGTGGTAAATATGCATACACTCCATATCGTATTTTGCAAAGGCATTTTCTCTAATGATTTCAAATGCTTGTTCTGCCATTTCATTATGGGCACTATATTCTATTGAACAAACAGCTAATTCGTTGCTTTTTGTCTTCTCTAATTTGACCCAAAAAAATAGCATGTGCACCAATATTGGTTTTTGAACTATGTTTTTCGATAGCATCTCCAATAAACATCGAACTTATTGGCCCATTCATCAAAACGATATGTTTTTTTTTCTTCTTTTCCATAATTTTTATCCGCCCGAAAAAGGAGGAAGAAAGGCGATTTCATCTCCCTCATTTAGATTTATATCTGTATTAATTATTTTTTGATTGATAGCAATTTGGTATTTATGATTTTTAAAATCAGGAAATTCTTTTTTTAAAAAAGCATCCAACTCAAAAGCAGTAGACAAAGATTCATTTAGATCCATTTTTGTGGTTTGAGTAATGTCTGTAAGTTGACCAAAAAACAATATTTTTAAATGCATATTTTAGTTTTTACCAAAAATAAAATTCAACAAATTCCCCTTTTTCAATTGTTTGCTTTTCAGAGGGATGTATTGCAATTCCATCTGAATTGTTTGTCGTTGAGATGTCGCCGCTGGTATTCATTTTGTTTATCGCCAAACCACTTTTTTTATTTTCGTGTGTTAATTTACAAGGAAAATATTCAGTAAAATTCGATTTTTTGGATTTTTCACCCAATAAAGGTAAAAATAAAGGTTCAATAGGTTCCATGTCGAAACATTTTCTAATAAATGATTCAATAAAAACTTTGTAGCCTACTTGCACTGAAATGGGATTTCCTGGCAAACCAAAAACGACACCGCCATTTGGCATTTTGCCAAACCATAAAGGATTTCCAGGTTTTATGCTTACTCGATGAAAAATTTCTATAACACCCAAATGCTTTAATATTTCGGGTACATAATCAGCATCGCCCTTTGAAACGCCACCAGAAATAATTATTATGTCCGTATTTAAAAGTTCGCTTATTGTGTTTTTTAATGCAATTTTATCATCAACAATCAATGCAGTTTGGATGGCACTTATGCAGTAATTGAGTAAGCTATTTTTTAGTGTATGTACATTTGAGTCTCTAATCTGATGGGGTTGAATGACAGATTCCACCGCTACAATTTCATTTCCTGTAGATACAATAGCAATAATAGGCAATTTATAAACTTCCAATTTTGCATGGCCAGTAACAGCCAAAAGCGAAATTGAATTTGGGTTTAATTTCGTCCCCTTTTTTATTAATAAATCCCCTTTTCTAGCATCTTCTCCTTGTATCGCAATATTTTGATTTTCCTTTAATTGTTTGACATTAAAATGAATTTCATTTCCATTTATATGTGTGTCTTCAATTCTAATAACTGCATTTGCTCTTTTAGGAACGGGAGCTCCAGTCATAATTTTAATACAATTTCCACTTTCTAATGCAAATTGTTTTTCCTCTCCAGCATGAATGGTATCTGTAATTTTTAGCAGATTGTTTTTTCCAATATTAATATCCTGTGAAATAATCGCATAACCATCCATGGTGGCTCGATTGAATGGCGGATAATCACGGTCTGCATAAATATCTTCCGCCAAAACCCTATCCAAGCAATCATGAATTGAAATGGTTTCAGTTCCGAAATTCTGTTTATTCGATAAAATTAGTTCCAGTGCGTTTTCTATTGATTGCATATTTATTTTTTAGGTCGGCAGTTTTTAGGTCGGCAGTCCACGGTCGACAGACAAAAGAAGTTTACAGTTCAAAGCTGACAGTTTACCGTCAATTTAGTTTTTAAATTAACACTTATATTCATTCGCTAATTCGCTAATTGTTTCATTATTTAATTTTTCTTATTTTCATTCAAAATTAACTATTCACCATTATTAATTCTCAATTTTCATTTCTCAGCTCTTGATTCTTGTTTCTTGACTCTATTTTTCTATTAACCATTAATCATTCATAATTCACCATTATCTTCAGTGTCCTTCTCCTTTCAACATTTTATTTGCATGAAAAATAGCTGGCAAAATAGCTTCTAGAGATTCTTTTACGCCTTTTGTACTGCCAGGCAAACAGACAATAGTTGTTTTGTTTATGGTTCCAGCAAATGACCTTGAAAACATCGCCAATGGAGTGCGCATTTGTCCATGAGAACGCATTGCCTCTGCGATTCCGATTGCCTCTTTTTCTATAATCGATTTCACCACTTCAATTGTATTATCTCTTGGTCCTAAACCAGTTCCGCCAGTAGTAAAAATAAAAGGAATGTCTTTGCTAACCATACTTAATAATTGCTCTTTTATTCCAGATGGTTCGTCTGAAACAATATTATATTCAACGATTGTCGTATTGTATTTTTCCAGTAGTTCTTTTATTAGCAATCCCGATTTGTCCTTTGATTTGCCTTCAAAAGTGCTGTCTGAGCAAACCAAAATGGCTGCTTGTTGTGGCTCGATAAAAAAAGCGGTCTTATCACTTTTTCCACCTTTTTTATCTATTAATCTTATGGAGGAAATTTCGAGAGAGGAGTCATTAAGTGGTTTTAGCAAATCATAAATGGTCAATCCGCAAATAGAAACAGCCGTAAGTGCTTCCATTTCAATGCCCGTTCTGCCAATGGATTGCGCCTCAACGATGATTAAAACACCAAATTTGTCCTTTTTTCCAAGATATTCATTGGTGGTTTCATCGCTTATAATTTCAAAATTTATTTCCATTCCATCAATTGAAACTGGATGACAATGGGGGATAAGGTGTTGGGTTTGTTTAGCTGCTAAATAACCTGCTGCTCTGGCAATATCAAATAAGTTGCCCTTTGGTAGATTATTTGCCATTATTAAATTATAAGTTTGTTCATTACAGGCTACAAAACCTATGGCAATTGCCTTTCTTAAACTTATTTGTTTGGAAGTGATGTCTCTCAAAATATTGTATTCTTTTTTTTAATTTTCACACAATTTACAAATCCCTTTTGTTTTTTACTTTTATAATTTCTGCTGCTATGCTTACTGCAATTTCTTCTGGGGTTTGACTATTAATTTCTAAGCCAATTGGTGCATGAATTTTGTCTAATTTTGCTTGTTCAATGCCGCCATTTTTTAATTCGGCAAATAAGGTTTTTAATTTTTCACGACTTCCCAATACGCCAATATATTTATAATCATTTTGTAATAATGCCTTTATCGCAATTGCATCAGTTCGATAACCAATGGTCATTATAACTACATAATTATTGTTTCCCGATGGTATTATTGTATTTAATTCGCTATAATTATTAACCCAAATTTTATTGTGAGCATCAATATTTTGTTCTATTGTATTTAATGATTCTCTATCATCAATTATGTGTATACAAAAATCTAATGAACTTGCTAATTTTGATAAAGCTAAGGAACAATGGCCGCCACCAACGATATACAGATTATTTTTTAAACCCAATTTTTCTTTATATGTCCATTGTTTTTCATTTATATAAATAAAAGAAAAATTTTCACCACCATTTTCTTTAGTTAATGAAATTTCATTTGGTTGTAGGTTTAAATAGGTATTGTTGTTTTGTTCAATGGCTTCAATAAGCTGTTGAATTATATTAATTTCCTTTTTTTTAATTCTGTAACTAAAGAAGGTTTGCTCACCAGAACAAATCATACCACTTTGATTTGAAGCAGCTTCCTTATTGTGAATTTGTTTTTTTATATAATTGGCATCTCCATTTTTTTGAAGCAATTCTTTGGATAATTCTACAAATTTATGTTCCATTATACCACCACCAATAGATCCGCTTATTTCGTTATTTGAAGTAATTGCCATAAAAAATCCTTGTCTGCCAGGACTACTTCCGGTACTTTCCAGCACATACAAAAGGATTACCTCAATGTTTTTTGATAAGCTTTCCAGAATAAATTTCCATGTGTTTAGTTTTATCATACCTTTGTTTTAGCATATAAAGCCAAAAGCACTTTTTCTGGTGTGAAGGGAGCATCAAAGGCTAAATCAGCTTTTGGATTAAATGCAAGGATCGCATTTCGTAAAGCGAAATAAGCACCTATTCCATACATAATTGGTGGTTCACCTACTGCCTTTGAATTCAAAATGGCTAAATTTTTTGTAGGTGATTCATGAAAGAGTACATCTAATACTTTTGGAACGGAATAAATATCTGGTACTTTATATGTGGAAAGTGCATTTGATCGTAATTTTCCATTTTTATCATATATCACTTCTTCCATTGTCATCCAACCAATTCCCTGCACAATTCCTCCTTCACATTGTCCTCTATCTATTAGGTGATTCATACTTTTGCCTACGTCATGCATTACGCGTACATCGTCAATTCTATAAGTGCCACGTATACAGTCTATTGTAACTTCAAAAATAGAGGTGCCAAAAACATGGTAAGCAAAAGGATGTCCTTTTTCTTTACTTGAATCAAAATGAATATCAGGCGTAGCATAATGTGCATGCTCAGAAAGGTTTATCCTTTTAAGGAAAGCTGCCAAAATTAATTGTTCCCAGGTGATTTCAGTTTCCTTATTTTCAACAAAGATTTTTTCATTTATTATCTCAATTTTTTCAGAAACGGTATTGAGCATTTCGGCTGCCACTATTTTAAGTCTTTCCAATAATTGTTCACAAGCCATTTGAGTCGCTCTTCCATTCAAATCGGCAGTTGCACTTGCTGCAGAAGGTGATGTATTTGCAATTCTATAAGTATTTGTGGAATTTATTTTAATTTTATGGGTATTTAATGAAAATATTTTAGCGGCAACCTGCAATATTTTAGTATTTACACCTTGTCCCATTTCAACTGCTCCTGTACTTATACCTACAGTTCCGTCGGAATAAATATGGACTAAAGCACGCGCATTATTCATCAATGTTTTTGTAAATGAAATGCCAAAACAAATAGGCATTAGCGCAATTCCCTTTTTAAATAATTGGTTTTCTTTATTGAAATTATTAATGATTTCTACTCTTTTTTTAAGTTCAAATTGAACAACTGCTTTTTCCCAACAGGCTATAGCTTCACTTTCCACTTTTTGGCCATAAAGGAATTCATCGCCCGTTTTCATCAAATTGCATTGTTGAATTTCATAAGCATCAATTCCTAATGCTGCTGCAGCTTTAGCAATTGCGGCTTCAATTACAAACATGCCTTGTGGGCCACCAAATCCTCTGAAAGCAGTATTTGGCGGTAAATTGGTTTTGCAACTATAGGCCGTACATGTTGCATTTGGAATAAAATAGGTATTGGTACTATGAAAAAGAGTCCGCTCCATTACTGCCGGTGACAAATCAGCTGCTGCACCTGCATTTTGGTAAAATGTGGCTTCGTATGCAATGATTTTAAGGTTTTTATCCAACCCAATTTTAAAATCTGAGGAATAGGGATGACGTTTTCCTGTCATACGCATATCTTCCAAACGGTCTAAAGAAAATTTAACCGGAACCTTTAGGTGTTGAGCAGCCAGTGCACACATTATAGCCCAAGTAGTTGCTTGGTCTTCTTTTCCACCAAATCCACCACCCAAACGGGTTACATCAACTTCAATTTGATGCATACCAATACCCAATACTCTTGCCGTAATTCGCTGCACCGCCGTTGGGCCTTGAGTAGAGGAATAGATTCTTATACTTTCATTTTCTAAAGGAATAGCATAAGCACCTTGTGTTTCGATATATAAATGCTCTTGACCATTGGTGTCCGCCTTGCCTTCAAAAATATGCTCACATAATGTCCATGCATCATCTGTATTTCCGATTTTAAAAGTGCGAGGAGGAATAATCAATTTACCCTTTTGCATTGCCTCACGAGGATCGGTTATGATAGGTAAAGCCTCAAATTCGCATTTTATCTTTTTTGCAGCACTTCTCGCATTTTCGCTTGTATTTGCAACTATCAGCGCAATAGGCATGCCACAAAAATCTACAACGTCTTCTGCCAAAAGTTGCTCATCAAGTATGATTCCTCCAATTTGATTTGCCCCTTTTATATCTTTATAAGTAAAAATTTTTACGACTCCCTCACTTTTTTCGGCAATCGAAAGGTCAAGATTTTTTATTTTTGCATGTGCAATTGGTGCATCATAAATGGCACAATAAAGGGTGCCTTGCATGGTTGGTAAATCATCCAAATAAATGGATTTTCCTTGAAGGTGCGAAATAGAATCTATGTTTTTCATAAAGCACAAATTAATTTTTCTACGGAAAGGGTAGGGAATAATTTATTGAAATGAGCTATTATCAATTGTCGCACCAGTAATCTTTTATATTCGCTGCTACCTCGTGTGTCGCTAATGGGCAATATTTCCATTTGTGCTATTTCATTTGCTTCCAAAATTAGTTGTTCATTTATGGTCTTACCGATTAAATACGCGCTAGTTTTTGATAAAAACATAGGAATTGGTCCAACGCCACCAACTGCAACAGCGGCATCTAAAATTGTATTTTGATCTAATAAAATAGAAATGGCAGCATTTACGCTGGCAATATCTAAATTCGTTCTTTTGCTTACTTTTTCAAAATTAAACAAGCTATTTTTTGTTGGTATTTTAATGCTTATTTTTTCGATAAATTCGTTTTCATTTTTATTTAATTGTTTATAACCTTTATAAAAATCTTTTAATGCAATTTTTCGGTTTTCAACGCCATCACTTAATTGTAATTGTGCATTTAATGCTAGAAAAAATATAGTAAAATCTCCAATAGGGGAGGCATTTATTATATTGCCAGCAATAGTAGCAATATTCCTAATTGGCGTAGAAGAAACGAGTTTGGAATGTTGAGCAAATGAAGGAAAATAAGCGTTGAATTCTACAGATTCGATAAGTTCTGAAACGGTGCAAGCGCCATTCATTATTATTTCATCTTTGGTGATAAGTATTCCTTTCAGGTCTTTATGATGAATTGAAAAATGCGCCGCCTCATCGGTCATTTTTTCGGGTTTCTGCACATATAAATCTGTGCCGCCGCCAATAAATTTATGTTTGGGATTGATTAGTTTTTCTATTGGATTATTTATATTTGATAATTGCTCTTTTATGGTAGAAAAATAGGATGGAATTATTTTTTTTTCAATCAAATCTTCAAGGGTATGATTATCCTCTTTTTCTAGCATTAATGTAGAAATTTTTTGGGCTGCTCTTTCAATAGATTTATAACCGGTACATCTACAAATATTTCCATCAATTGCACTTATTGCATTATCATAGGTATGTGTTTTTTTATTAATACAAAATCCTGTAAGGGAAACAACAAAACCCGGTGTACAAAATCCACATTGGGTAGCGCCCTCATCGGCCATTGCTTGTTGAATAGGGTTTAAAATTTCTCCATTAATTCCTTCGATACTCACCACATGTTTGCCTATTACATTTCCAATAGGTGTAAGACAAGAAGTAGCCGATTTGTATTTTATTTCTCCATCTATTAATTCACCGATTAGCACCGTGCAGGCGCCACAATCACCTTCTCTACAGCCAATTTTTGTGCCTTTCAAATTTTGCTCATATCTAATAAAATCGAGCAATAGAAAGCCAGGATGTAAATCTGTTTTAATTATATTCTCATTTAAAATAAATTGCATGTTTTTGTTTGTATATAAAAGCGAATATACAAATTTTGGGATGAGAAGTAATTATTAAACAAAAAAGAAAATTGTAATTATTTAGAAATTAGATTGTCATTTAATATTTTCTTTATTCCGAATATAAATTTCCATTTTAAAAAAGAACTAATTCCAAAAAAAAAGGAGATTCGACCTTTTGCTGAGTGATATTTGAAATTAAAAAAAATATAATTATCTTCCTCAAAAATACTTGGACTAACGCATTTTAATAAATAGGTATTACTAGTTAGTTCTATGTGTTTTGATTTTTTATTGTAATGCCAATTTAAATGAGTTAAACAATTTTTTATTAAATTGAGATTTTCCTCTTTTGTTTTTCCAGTATAAATTTTATCTAGATTGTCGTCATTCCATAAAACATATGAAACAAAAATAAATATACATACTGAAAATGGGTAAATTAGAAATTTAAAATTTGAATCATTTAATATAAAATGAACTATAACAATTAAAATTGTTGAAAAACGTATGAATCCAAAAATAATATCAAACCAATAAGACCCATCTTTATTTAGCCTTAAATTTTTTTTATTATATCTGGGTTCTTTAATACTCAACTTTATCTTATAATATGCACCATTCCTTTTAAAACCTCACTAGTTCCATCTATAAATTCAACGTTACAAATGTAGGAATAAGATTCTACTGGAGCCAATTTTCCTTTATAATAACCATTCCAACCTGTTGTTTTATCGTTGGCCAATATATTAGTTGCCTCATAAACATTTTCGCCAAATCGGTTGTAAACTGCCAATTTACTTATGTTTTTTATGCCGTTTCCTCTAACCACAAATACATCGTTTTTTAAATCGCCATTTGGCGTAAAGGTATTTGGAATAAATATATCCTGTGGCATTTGTGGGTCTTCAACATTTATAGTAATGGTGTCGCTAGCCTTACAGCCATTTTCATCTTCAACTTCCAAAATATAAGTAGTGGTTTGACTTGGGTCGGCTATTGGGTTTGTGCAATTAGTGCAACTCAAGTTAGTAACTGGTGTCCAAGTAGTTTGAATATTGCCTTGAGCGCCTGCAACGATAGCATTTAATTGTACTTCTTCACCGATTTCAATAGTTTGGTCGGCGCCCAATGAAACCGTAATTGGCGATTTTGAACCCAATGGAATAGCTCCAAATCCAGTGCAGCCATTTTTGTCACGTACCGTAATGGTATATTCTCCGATAGATAAGTTTTCGAATGTACTAGCAGAACCAAATTGTCCACCATTTAAACTATAAAGGAATGGGGCATTTCCACCACTTACAACCGAAACCGAAATTAACCCATTGGCATCACCATCACATGCTATTTCTCTTTTGGTAATATCCAATACTATTGGAGCTGATTCTACCACTCTGATGGAGGCAATTGCTGAACAACCACCAGCTACTGTTCCTGTAACGGTAAATGTGCCGCTTGCATCCACTTCAATGGATCTTGTTGTTGCGCCATTCGACCAAACATAAGTTGTAAATCCTTCTATTGCAGTTAATGTTGATTTTCCACCATCGCAAAAAGCCGTATCGCCACTTATGCTGATATCAAGATTTTCACCACTCACCACCGTAACGGTAATAGTTACAGGTTTTCCTTTACAACCGTTTGCAATAGCTGTTACATCGTATTTTACGGTTCCATTTCCTGCTGCTACCAAATTGAGTGTTTGAGAAATATTATTTCCACTTCCACTAGTAGCGCCAGTTACATTATTCTGTTCGTTTACTGTCCAGCTAAATGTTGCATTTGGAGCACTTGAACTTAATTGAATATTTGTAGTGCCGCCTGTACAAATCTGCGGAGCACTAGGAGCGAAGGTTACATCAGGACAAACCACTCTAAATTCAAGTGTTTGCGAAAAAACCTGCTGACACTGTCCGCTTGGTGCAGGATTTACAATTGCTTTTATAAATCTTGTGCCTCCGTTACAAAGTGAATCAGAAGCAACAAATTTAAGTTCGAGTGGCAAAACTGGTATTGGTAATTGATCGAAATTTGGTCCATTACAAGGATTTGCTCCTATTGTAACTCCTCCGTTGTCAGTGGTTTGTACATCTTCCCCATTATCAAAAGCATACTCGCCATCCAAATCAACCAATCCACAACGAGAGTAAACCATTGAATCTACACAATTACAATTTTTAAGTTGAATTTTGGTAGTTCTTTCCTGATTATTTCCTGTGCAACTTGGTGAATTAACAAATGCTCCAGCAGTACGATTACAATCGCTCTGTAAAACATAAATCACTTTACCAGAAGCACATAAATCGCCTAAATCGTACGTTACGGTTACATCATTGCCTGTAAATAAAAAGACTAATGCCCCAGCAGGAATCGTACTTCCAGGATTAGCAGGTAAAATATTCGATGGATTACACGAACCTTTTCTCAAAGAATCAATTAATTTGGACTGTGGAATTTGAAGTCCACAAGGCGCGATGCCCATGTTTATGTCATTATTGGTTGTACTATTTGGTACGTTTATATTATTTGGTAAATCAACTTCCAAATCATCTACTTTGAATCCTTTTCCTGCCGAAAAAATGATGTATTCATTATCCCATTCCACGCCTCTACCGTTGCAAGCATTGATAAAAAGCGCCAATAGATCTGGACAAACATCAGGACAGTTAGCACCATTACCGCTAGGCAAAACTGAAGAGCCAAGGAATGTGCCTTGTTGATTGTATGGATTGAAATTGGAGAAAGGACTCTGATACCAATCAATTGTACCACCTACTGGCAAATTATTTCCCGTTGTATTAAGTGTAATGGTATCACCCGGACAAGCAGTAATGATTGTTGTGGCTCCATTAATGGTAGAATTGGTAATCTCAGGACATTGCGCATAAACTTGGTTGCTCAGTTTTAAAACCAATAAAAGCGCAATTACAATATACTTTCTCATCGAAATCAATTTAAAATTAAGCCTCAAAGATAGGGATTAATTCAAGAAATGTAATTTTTTTTTCTCCACATAGGGGAGTTGACAGTCGACGGTCCGCAGTCCACAGATTGAAGAAAAGTTATTGGTTATTGAGTTATTTGTATTCATTCAACATTAAGCATTTAACATTTTAAAAGTTCACTGCAATTTGGTTTTAATTCAAGGCATTACTTCATTATTTCTTTCTTGATTCTTGGTTCTCGTTTCTATTTATCTTTCTTCATTAAACATTCACAATTACTTATTCATCACCATCATAGTCAATCGACTAATATTCAGCAAATTATTGGATTCATCACTTATTTTTATTTCCCATACCTGCGTTTGACGGCCAATATGAATAGGTTTGGCGATACCGATTACCCATCCACTTTTTATGCTTTTTAGATGGTTAGAGTTGATGTCTAAACCCACTGCATAGTTTTTGGAATAGTCGAGGCATAAGTTTGCAGCCATACTGCCGAGTGTTTCGGCCAATACCACATGCGCTCCACCATGCAAAATGCCCATGGGTTGGCGGGTTCTATCATCAACGGGCATTCTTCCTTTAAGATAATCATCTCCAATTTCGAGGAACTCGATACCTAAGAAAGAAGCCATATCATTGCGGCCACTTTGTAATTGTTCGATATTAATTTGTTGATGCCAAATAGCCATAATTATTAGTTTGCATAAGAAATTTGTTCGGGCAATAGGAGAGGGCGATTTTTGAATTTAAGCAAAATCTGTGCTACAGCAATGATATCTTTCTGACAATATTGCCTAATTCTTTCCAGTCCATCGGGTTCATTAAAATAAACAGTTGCTACTTGGCTACCGTCGATATCATCTTTTGGGGAAGGGATATTTAAGATATTTGTCATTAGTTTCAGCGAAATATAGGATTTGTAATCGCCAAATTTCCACAATTGCATGGTGTCTACATTCTTGATTTCCCATGGTTTTTTGGCCGCCATATTAGCCAAATAATTTGGAAGCGGCAGGTCATTAATTAGCATTCTCCTACAAATATAGGGTATGTCGAATTCGTTTATATTATGACCACAAATACCAAAGTCGTTCCATTTTTTGTGTTGTTTGTCAATTAGTTGACTGATTTCTTGCAAAAGAATTTTTTCGTCATCGCCATAAAACGATTTAATTCTAAAATTCCAATCGGTTCCATTTTGGGTAAAAATTCCGGTAGAAATGCATATTATTTTTCCAAATTCTGCCAAAATACCTGCATTTTTGAAATAAAATTCAGCATCATCGACGCCTTCTTCTTTGTTTTTTCCTCTTTTAGAAATCCATAATTCCTTACTTAAATCGTTTAGGTCGTCAAAATTAGAATTTTGTGGAATCGTTTCGATGTCGATTATCAAAAGCGCTTTGAGGTTTGTTTGTTCCAGCATAAAAAAATATTTGAGTTATTAATTAGTACAAATCTAAGTTTTAGTTTGTAAAAATTATAAATGGACAAGATTAAAATGAAAAAAGGATATTTTTGGGAGGGGAAAATAATTTTATCTTATCCAAATCTAAAAACTAGCGCAAGTATGCAGCAAAGCCCAAAAGCATGGGGTACTTGTGCGGTACAATTAACCAAATTTTGTTTATTTTTGTAAGAAAAATGAGCAGAAAATATAAATTTAAGGATTGTGAAGAAGATTGGTTGTATAGTAGAGCAAAACAATATCATAGTGGAGAGAAAGGAAAGATAGAAATAATACAAATAGATCCAATAATAGTTACATATTAGTAATTATAAGGCACAAGTACGCCACCGCACCTTGCAAAGCTGCATACTTGCGCTAGATTGGGGCAATTATTGGAGGAATAGGTGGTTACATGATTGGTAAAACTGTTACAGTAACTGTTTACGATTGGGTATTACACCTGTAAAAATAAATGATTAAAAATGAAAAAGATTTAGAAATAATTTGTTTATATCGTTCTAATCAAGGTAGAGAAGTCAACTATAATACATTAGTTTCGGGAATTGATGTAATGGATTTAGAGGATTATGTTGCAGAAAATTTTTGGCAGACTATGGGTGGTTTAGAAATTACAAAAGATGGGAATAAAACTATTTTTAAATCAACGGATTTTTATAATATAGTAAAACCTATAAATTTCATTCTTCACTCACTTTACAAAATTAGAAATATTAATTGTGATTGGTTTGATAATGATGAAAGCGACCCAAGCCAAATAATTCTCCAAACAGCAGCAAATGATATTTTAAAACTGAAATTACTAGAAAAAAATACTCTATCACTTTCTTATTTACCATTGACTAAAGAAACAAAGTATAAAAGAGGTAAGCATTATTTTGCAGATGAAATAATAAGTATTGAAACTTGGGTAATAGAAGCAGAAATGGCACTCAAAGAATATTTTGAAACATTATCAAAAGTAACACGTGAAAGTGATGAGAATAATACAGTTAAAATAATGAAAGAATATCTAGACGTTTTCAAAAACATTTGCCCCAACTAGTCCAAGTATGTTATTAAAAATAAAAACTAGTTCAAGAATGAGGCGTGGATTATATGCGTTCAGCTTCTTGGACTTTTTTATTTTTAATGGTGCAAAAATACAATTCACTCATACTTCCTAAAATTCTAAAAATCTAATCTTTTACTTCAATCATAAAATCGCATGGCTCGAGCAGTTTGGGCTGCAACTTGCACGAATAAATTATAAAAAAGCGTCCGTATCCGGACAAGATTGCGAAATAGTGGCTTTCCATATTATAAAATAATTTAATTATTTATAAAGAAAGGTGTAATTGTAAGGCAATATTAACTTCTTTCATTAAATGATTTGGAACATCCCCAATAAATTTAATTAAGCGAGAAACATCAATGGTTCTAATTTGGTCGGCCTTAACTTTGGAGTCTTTGGTCAGAAGCGTCTTGTTTTTAGGAATAAAAACTTCAAAGGAAAAAACATTCTTTACATTTGAAGTAATTGGCAGAACGGATATTGTAGCATTAAATTTATTGTTTATATTATTAGACACAACTAGCACTGGTCTCGTTTTTTGGATTTCATGCCCAATGGCATGATCCAAATTAATAACCAAATTTGCCCTCTTTTAATAGTCATCTGTCCAATTAAGATTGTCAATTGAAGAAAAATCTTTGACAATGGTCTTATTTTCTTTGGCAGCAAGCTTATATTGTTTCTCCAAAGTTAGTTGCGATTTTTCAATATGCATTCGATATTGAATAGCCTCGATAATATAGTTTTCTATATTGTCTGAAAATTTGGTTATTTTTTTCGCTAAATCGTTTGGGATTTTAACTTGGGTTGTACTCATAATCTAATATTTAGTTCGTAGCTTATAATATCAAATACAAATTTAAGTAATAAAAACTATTCTCTTTAAAAAAAAATAACAATAAATTTAAAATCGAACTTAGCGTCTTAAATTAGAGCAAAAAAAGTGCTTTTTCGCCTTAATAAACAGCACATACTATATTTTAAATGGTTCGGAACGGTATAACGTTCAAATCTTCTATCGAAAAAAAAGCGAAAGTTTCAAACTTCTAGTTTTCTGTTTTAATTCCATTCTTTCCTTTATATTTACTTGGATTTAAAATGAAATCTATGCTTTTTTAACCTTGCCACAAATCCAAAATCCCTACTCCTCAAAGAACAAAAATGAATAAAAAAGATTAAAATTATATACATATCAAACAAAAACCTTATTTTTGTAGTTGAATCAAAATAAATAGATTATGTCAGAAAATTCTGGAGCCAAATTACACACAATGTACATTATTTTAATATTGGCATTGATTGGTGGATTAGTTTTTACCAATGTAAAATTACGCAAATCCAAAACAGACATAGAAACAGTAACTACCCAAAAAACAGGCATTGAAAAATTAAAAAATGATTTGCAAGTTGAATACGACAAAGCATTAGCTGACTTGGATTTGGCAAAAAATGAAAATCTAGGTTTAGAAGATGTAATTCAACAAAAGCAAGCCGAAATTGAAGCCAAGAAAAATCAAATTGCTCAAATACTTAGTCAGGGAAATGGGAGTAAAGCAGAATTGGAAAAAGCAAGGCGATTGATAGATGAATTGACTGCCGATCGCGTTCGTTTCCAAGGTCAAATTGATTCCTTAATTGCCGTAAATAAGCAATTGGAATACGAAAAAGTGGTACTTAATGAAGAAAAATCAAGTCTTACTGCTTCTTTAGACGAAGAAAAATCAGTGCGTTCGCAAGTGGAAGGGGAGAACAAGCAGATGAAAGAGAAAATAAATCGTGCTTCTATTTTAAGTGCCATGAATATGACTATGTCAGGTGTTTCTACCAGCAAAAAAGGAAAGGAAGTAATAGAAACAAAGGCAAAAAATGCGGATAAATTAAAAATTTGCTTCGATTTTGCAGAAAATAAAATAGCTCCAAGTGGCGAAACTGAAGTGGCAATTAGGTTGATTAGTCCTGATGGAGTAACCATTACAAATGCTGCACTTGGTAGCGGTACGATTACAACTGAAAAAGGACAAGAAGTTCAATATACTTATAAAGTGCGTCCCGACTACGACAATCAAATGAAGAAAGTATGTTCTTTATGGGATCAAGGAGGTAATTTTGCGAAAGGTACTTATAATGTAGAGGTTTACCAAAAAGGCATTTTAATCGGGCAGACATCTGCGGAGTTGAAGTAGTGGGGGAGGAAGAGTCCACCGCAGTCCGCAGTCCACAGTCCACAGTCCGACAATTGTTGGTTGATGATAATGCTTTTCTAATTTCGATTGTTAATTATCGTGTATTTTCTTGAAATTGGCGACTTTTTCTCCACCGCGGTCTGTCGACCGTGGACTTTATTTGTTTACTTCTGATTTTTAAATTTCACCAATTTTCTGTCGTCCGTTGACTGTAGACCGTCGACTCTTTCAAATCGACCGCGGACAATTCCCAGCATCAAAATATCGCCCTTAAACTCGCCTTTCCCGTATTTACTATTTTGGCAGTACCCGTTTTTCGGCCTTCATAACCCAAGTTGAGCAGTAGATTTTTAGAAATTTGTCGGTTATAGTCAAAATTCCAAATATAATTTTTGCCCTGTTGAAGTCCTTCCAAAATGATATATGCTTTTGTGGTTGCTGTCTCCCCTTTATAATTTACATTTGCAAAAACGAATTTGCTTTCAATCGATTGTTTACCACTTTTTGAATACCTAATTTCTAAGTTTATCTTATTGGCAAAATTACTTTCGTTGCCTAATTCAACTGAATTCTTTTTCCATAATAAACCATATCCCACAGCCGTTCTAAGCACTGTTTTAAAAGTATAAACCAAACTTGGGTCTATTTTATACGATTTAATATCATACCTGTTTTGGATAAAAAATTCAGACTGGTACAAGTCTTTTCCTGCACTTAAATTAATCAAACCTGAAAAGGAATTATTGATTCCAATCCTTGAATTAATGGAATGTGTATTTCTTTTTCGGATATCAAATCCATTTACAAGTAAGGTTTTATCTCTTGTAGTTTGCAATGTATAAGTAAATGAAAAGCTAGCACTATTTGGATTAAAAACAAAATTATTTCGACTTGAAAAGTTAGACGCAATAATAGCAGTGTCATTCGTGTTGAAAACAAAAGGATTAAATGCTGATTTTTGTGCGCCGTTTAAGGATTTTCGTCTCAAATCAAGAAAAGATTGTAATTGAATTTTTGCCAAAAAACCTTTTATGCCTTTCAATTCGGCCCAAATTGCCTTCGGTTGAATGGAAAGGGTTTGGTTAAATCCTACTTGCCTTGCTTTTATGTATTCATTGAGTGTGGTAAATATTTTAACGAATTGCGCACTATCCTGAAATTCAGCAATTACAAACTCATTTTGTTGCCGAATTCCATCTTGGTTTTCATCCAACCACCTGTAAACGCCCTGGCCGGGTGCAACTTCCAAAAAGCTAAATTCTTTTACCCTTTCTTGCCCACTTCCCAGCTCATAAATTACATTATACCGAAAAAGTCCCTTTTTTATTCTTACACCATATTCACCACGTCCTAAATAGGTATTCTCGCTTTTATTCGCAATTAAATTAGTGTCGATGATGTGAAGATTTCTGAGGGTAAAACTCCATTGCAAATCTTGGTTTTTCAATTTTAAAAACCTGCCTTTAAAATCAAAAGTA
Source organism: Bacteroidota bacterium (assembly GCA_016705125.1). Taxonomy (GTDB): domain Bacteria; phylum Bacteroidota; class Bacteroidia; order Chitinophagales; family JADIYW01; genus JADIYW01. Next base: position 187,183 of record JADIYW010000003.1, on the reverse strand, counting down.
TGGGCAGCACTTGCTTTTTTAAAATTAAGCCCATCACTAAATAAATCATTTCTAAACCTATAATCAATACCTATTTGAATAAAACCGCTATCAGAGGATTGTATGAAATTCCTTAAATTATTGTTGTAATAGCTCGTTTTTAAAAGAGAATCCGACGAAATGGATTTAAGGGCATTTCTTTCTTGAAAAAATTCAGAACCAATTTTTATCCCTTTAAACCACGAAAAATCTTTACTTATAAAATAATCGGGACGTAGAAATACATTTCTAAATTTATTGGATATAGAGTTTAAAACATTAAGATTTACCCTGGCAACCCATCCATTTTTTACATATAAAGCGCCTATTTTGTTTTTATAACCATTATAAAATTGAGGTTTTTGGAAAGTGCTATTTTCCATTGAAACTTGCCATCCCTTTTTTGATTGTAATTTTGTAAGCAGAAAAACTAAATGTTCATCTTTGGTATTGTCTTTTTCTGCATTCCAATCGCGCGAAAATTCAACTGCTCTGTATGGTTCCAATGGATTGAAACTACTTTGTTTGTATTCATATTGTATTTGTGTGGTAAGCGATATGCTACTATCTTTTCCAATAGTTGATTGATAAAAAAGTGCACTATGACCTGCAAAGCCAATGTTTTCTTTATTCCCTATTTTCGAAAAAGTATTTTTGTCGGTGTTTGCAAAACCGAAATTGCCAATCACTTTTAATTTTTTGCTAAAATTATACGTAAGTCCAGCAGTAATATAATGGTCTTTTTTGGGTGTGATTACCTGAATAATGGGTTCGTAACTGCCTGTAAATTTTCCATTTATTGGTGCTACCCAACTGTAAACCCTCTGATTTAGTGCATTTCGGGTTGGTTCATAATTCCCTTTTCCAGCTCCAACGAATGAAAAAGAAAGGGAATAATTGGCAACCAAACTATCAGCTGAATAAACGAAAACAGAATCATAAACGATGCCATCAATAATGGAGTCTTTTATTTGGTAAAGCACTTTTAAAGGATCATAATCCACTTCACTAATACCCGAAATAAAGGCTTGGTCTAGATTGTTGCCAATTTGTTCGAGAATATTGACAACAGAATCATTTATATTTTGCAAAATGGGTTTTCCTTTGCTATCCTGTTCTGCATAAACATCAAAATTAAATTGCAATTTTTTCCAAGTGCCTTCATGGCTTGTATATAATAAAGACCTAAAATAATTCCTATCGGCATACTGAAAATCCGCATTTATTCTGGAGTCTTTGGTAATCAAAAAATTGGGTGTAAAAATCAGTTCTCCTGTATTATAATCAATTATATAATCTGCTTCTTCGCCACGAGTAAGCAATTTTCCATCAACAAATATTTTTTCAGAACCAGAAAGAATAATTAAAAATGCCTCTCCGTTTGCGCCAATTAACCTATATGGGCCTTGATTATTTTCTTGTCCATCAAAAGTATTTCTCACAAATTTTCCTTTTGCAATAGCGAATCCAAACTTGGATTTAAGCGCTACTTTTTCATTTATTTGGTATGCGCCGTTATAGGCTAAGCCCTGCGATTGTTTGTTGAATTTAAGAAAATAACTCGACGATGAATTTAGGTCATAATCTCCACCAATAAGCGTATGATTGTCTTTTTTTACTTGAATAAATATTTTGTCAAAATTTTGCAATTGCTGTGTATTTCCTTCGGGTTGGATGGGGATATTATTATCCGTGAGTGCTGCCAATACTTCTATGCCATTGCCCAATTTGCCTGAAAGCTGCAAATCGAATGCTGAATTTACAACCAAATCTTGATTGGATCCAAAACTAATTCCTCTATTAAAATTTCCTGAGTATTTCAATCCGTCAAAATCGAGAAATTCTGGTGTTTTACTTACTGGAACATAAGGAAAAAAAATATCGTCCAAACTGTCATTTCTAATATATTTATGGGGCGACTTTGCTTGGGTATTGGCATAAAAATAAAAAGGAAAAGTCCGATAGCTAATCTTTATGGAATCTATGTTTTCTTTAAATTTAAAAATTCCGGAGAAATAATCTAAACTGTAGAATGAAGTGTCAAGAATGGCATTGGTTTTTAAATCTATTATCACTTCCGAATTTGGCACAATACCGAGAGAATCCAATTTTAAAGGGTCGTTTTGAAAAACAAGTGTTTTCGATTTCCAATTATTTAGCCTTTCGTATTGAATACCTTGTCCATGAGAAATATTTATTCCTATCCATAAACAGAAAAACAAGGTGATATAATATGGTATGCGTTTATCCAAAATCAGTCTAAAGTCTAAAAGTAATAATTCTACTTATAGTTTGAAAAATAAATTGAAAACGGTTTTTAGTGAACCAATATTTCTACACTATGTTTATAAATATCAAATGTTAAAAAAGTGAAATGTGAAATACATTAAGAATTAATTAATATCTTTGTTTTAATATTTAACTTATTAAAAAGTATAGAAATGAAAAAAATGAAAAATTATTTGATTTTGCCTGTATTATTTATTTTAGCTAGTTGTAGCAAAAATGATGTTACAGGAGAAGCTGCAGTTGCAGCAACAGAAAGAAAATGTGCTACTATGGAGGTATTGGCTGAGCAAATGAAAGCTGACCCAACCCTTGAAGGAAGAATGGCAAGAATTGAAGAATTTACTGGACAAACCATTAAAAACAGTAATTTTAGATTAGTAAATGGTGTAATTGAAATCCCAGTTGTATTTAATGTTATTTACAAAACAACAGCTCAGAATGTTTCTCAAGCTAGATTGGAGCAACAAATTGCAGTTTTAAATGCTGATTTTAATGCAACAAATGCTGATTTTGCAAATGTACCTGCTTTATTTCAACCGGTGGCTGCAAATGTAGGCATTCGATTTGTAATTGAGGCTGTAAATAGAAAGAAAACAACTAAATCTTCTTTCAGTACAAACAATGCTGTTAAAAAATCTGGTTCAGGAGGTTTAAATCCAACTAACCCAACTCAATTTTTGAATATATGGGTTTGTAACCTAGGTAATGGAATATTAGGTTATGCACAATTTCCTGGTGGAGCATCTGCTACAGATGGAGTGGTACTTTTACATTCTACTTTACCAGGTGGTTCGGCTGCACCTTATAATAAAGGAAGAACAGCTACACATGAAGTAGGTCATTATTTGAATTTACGTCATATTTGGGGAGATGCTACTTGTGGAAGCGACCAAGTGAGTGATACACCTACACACAATACTGCTAATTATGGTTGTCCTGCTGCTGGTCACAAAAGCACTTGTTCTGGTACACCAGTTGAAATGACAATGAACTACATGGATTATACTGATGATGCTTGTATGTATATGTTCAGCAATGGACAAAAAGCTAGAATACTTTCAGTATTTGCTGCAAATGGTCCACGATCTGCAATGGGTATGTAATATCTAGATAAGCTATAAAAAAAGGGTTAGAAAATTTTTCTAACCCTTTTTTTTATCCTTAAAAAACTTATAATCGACCCAAAGCCATATCCATCTGCTGAGTCTCAAATTATATGGTGCGAATAGAATTATTAATGGCACAAAAGTAAAAATAAAATATGGAGCATAATCGATTAAATGACCCCATGCGAAAATAAAGTAAAACGGAATTAGACTAATAAATAATGCCATATTTACTGCATAACTAATATACATAGCGCCCCAATAAAATCCTTTTTCTATATAAAAATCCTTACCACAATTTGGGCAATTATCATGCATTTCAACCAAATTTTTTAAATGAAAAGGGTTTGGATCCTTAAAGATAGAATGTTGCCCACATTGAGGACATTTTTGTCCCAGAAGCTTTTTTAACCCTTTGATCATACGGCAAAAATACAAAATTGTCTTTTTTTACCTTATAAATTGATATTATCCATTTATTATTTTCTTATTTTGGGCTCGAAATGGAAGAAATAAAACAAATTGATATTTGCATAGTTGGAGCAGGTCCTGGTGGAGCGGCAGCGGCCTTGGTTTTAGCTAAAAGTGGGATTGCTTGCCATATATTTGACAAAGCAATATTTCCAAGGGATAAAATCTGTGGTGATGCATTAAGTGGAAAAGTGAGTGCTGTGATGCGTTTAATTGACCTCGAAATGCCCAAGCAATTTTCTGTGCTTCCTTTTCAAATACCGAGTTATGGTATCCGATTTGTAGCACCAAATGGAAAAGAATTAAATATTCCATTTAGTTTAAAAGATCCAGGTCAGATGGAAATTCCTCCCGGTTTTATTGCCAAAAGAATAGATTTTGACAATTATTTGGTGGAAGAAATTAAAAAAAACGAATTGATTCATTTGCATGAAAACACTGAAATAGTGGAATATGTAAAAAATGAAAATGGCTATTTGTTAAGTACAAAAACGGGTAATCAATTTCAAACCAAATTATTGATTGTTGCAGATGGTGCTCATTCCAAATTTGCTCGCCACCATGGAGGAATTGAAATGGATGAATTGCATTATAGTGCTGGCTTAAGGGCATACTACAAAAATGTGAGCGGTTTTAATACTCAAAATTTTATCGAGTTACATTTTTTAAAAGGTGTGCTTCCTGGTTATTTTTGGATTTTCCCTTTGGCAAATGGGCAGGCAAATGTCGGATTGGGTATTTTGTCTAAAACAATTAGTCAGCGGAAATTAAACCTAAAAAAGATTATGCAAGACATAATTGACAATCACCCATCCATTGCACCAAGATTTAAAGATGCCGAATTAATTGATGGTATGAAGGGTTATGGATTGCCGTTGGGCAGTAAAAAGAGGGTTCTTTCAGGAAATAATTATATGCTTTTGGGCGACGCAGCATCTCTGATTGACCCATTTACTGGTGAAGGTATAGGAAATGCGATGTTGTGTGGTTTAGCTGCAGCTCGGGTGGCAAAGATAGCAATTGATAAAAACGATTTTTCAAAAAATGCCTTGCAGGATTATGATAATGAGGTTTATAGGAAGTTGGGGCCCGAATTGAATTTAAGCTATAAAATGCAGAAACTAGTTAAATATCCATGGTTGTTTAATTTTATTGCTAATAAGGCTTCTAAAAATAAGACACTTGCAGAAACGATTTCTTGCATGTTTGATGATGTGGATTTGCGAAAAAAAATAAAAAGTCCAAAATTCTATTTTCAACTTATTTTCAATACTTAGGCTGAATTAATTTTTTTGCCTAATTTCTGAAAAGGCACTTCAAATAGGGAATAAAAAATCCAAGAAATTGGGATTAATAAAAAAATGGTTGAAAAAGTAAGCAAATTAATTCCAAAAGCAGAATGGATGAAATTTTTTCCAAAATCAATAATCAATGAACCACCAATTATAATGTGAAGGATATAGTAGGAATAGCTTATTTTACCACAAAATTCAAAAAATCTATTTTTTAGCGGCACAAAAAGGATTAAACAAATTGTAATCGGTAATGCAATAAATTTAGTGTTTGTAAGTTCCATCTTAAAACCTATTCCCAACAAAATAAGTGTTGTGATTATAAGCCATTCTAATAAATTTATTTTTTCTTTGTATTTCAAAAAACCGACTATTCCAATCAAAAAAACCATACTGTGAAAGCCAAAAATTCGTTCATCATTAATTATAAATTGAATACCCGCAAAAAGCAAAATAGTAAGGTATTGAATCCATTTTTTATCTGAAAAAAGAAATGGCGCAATTAAACCAATTAATAAATAAAATTGCATTTCAATGGCTAATGTCCATAAAACTGGGCTATACCACGGCTGATTAAAAAAGGAGGGAATTAGCAATAAGTTTGAGATTATATATTTAGCAGAAACTCCATTATTAGCTCCTTGATGAAATGGCGAAAAATTAGATAAATAGGTAAGAAAAATGGTTAATAATAAACCCGCAATAAATGGAGGATATACCCTTAATAATCGTTTGGCAATAAATTTGGGATAATCGAAAATGGTATATTTTTTTTCATAAAGACTTAAAGGAATTACAAAACCTGATATGACAAAAAAGAGAGAAACACCGAAATCAGCATAAATCATGCTGTAAAACCAAAAATCATTTACAATAAAGTGGATTTTATAGTGCGTATAACAAATGGAAAGCATTGCAAAGCCGCGTAGAAATTCAATTGTACTAATAAAATTTTCTTTTTCCTTTTCCATTTTTAAATCGAGTACAATTTGCTATATTTTTTTAAATTTACCATTATTATTTAGGCTATAGTTTCAAATTGAACAATTTTTTATTAATTTTATTCATTTCAATGTAAATTTAGAAAAATGATACAATTACATCAAGTATTGAAGGAAGTAGCCGAAAAATGGAAATATAAATTGGATGAATTTCCTCATGGTATATATCGAATGGATGTTTTAATTCCGCTGATTTCTGGAGGAACTAGATTTCAATATGTGTATATTTGGATAGTAAAAAACCGTTTTTATGGCAAAGATGCCATTTATATGAATTCTCGTTGTGGGGTTTATAGTCCAACGCTTGATTTATATAAAGTATTGAAAGCTGCTGGTGGTTGCAATTATTCATCCATTACGATTACCACCGACAAGACTGCGGATGGAACGCCTTGTGAAACAATTATTGCTCAAGCTGCATTGCCATTAGAAACTTGTAATGCGGTTATTTTGAATGAGGCCATTTATGATACTGCTGTTTCAGCTGATTATGTTGAAGGATTATTGTTCGGATCTGATACCAATTAAGAAAGTTCAGATTTGCCAATTATTAAAGTCTGAATATTAAATTATAATAATTCGATAAAAAGTATTTTTTTTGCAACAATATATTTTTTAATTATAAAAATTTGAATGAAGGCTTTCATTTTTATTATTTTTACATTTTTTACATTTCAACTTATGAGTAAGCCCTGCAATATAGCCTATAAGGTTTCTTTTCCAAAACCTAGCAATCACTACGTACACATAGAAATGACGGTTTGGGGTTTTTCTGAATCAATTATTACAGCTAAATTACCGGTTTGGACACCTGGTTCTTATTTGGTAAGAGAATTTAGCAAAAATGTAGAAGGTGTGGTGGTAAAAAATGGATTGGGTAAAGAAATACCACACAGTAAATCCGATAAAAATGCTTGGAAAATAAATGTTTCTGGGCAAAAAGAAATAACTATTTCCTATGATGTTTATTGCTTTGAATTGAGCGTTAGAACTAGTTTTGTAGAAGATGAACAAGCCTTTTTGAATGGTGCCAATATTTTTATGTATATCGAGGGGAGTCAATCTGCTAGTTCAGTTATTTCATTTTTTCCTGATGATAATTGGAAGGAAATTTCTACTTCACTAAAAATGCAAGCTAGCAATAAGTGGACGCGTTTTGCCGATAATTACGATGAATTAGTGGATTCGCCAATATTAATAAGTACGCATCCTATTGTTAAATTTAAGGCAGCAGGAATACCACATGAAATAGCAATTCAAGGCATTTCAAATATGGATGAGAAGATATTAGTTTCCGATTTGACAAAAATAATAGAGGAGGAACTGAAGTTATTTGGAGGAACCCATCCTTGCAAAAAATACCTTTTTATAATACATAATACGGAAAAGCTGGGCGGTGGATTGGAACATTTAAATAGTTCAGCAAATATGATTCCACGGTTTAATTATGGTGTTCGTGATAAGTACTTGGCTGGTGTTAGTTTGTTGGCGCACGAATATTTTCATTTGTGGAATGCAAAAAGAATACGACCAATTGAATTAGGTCCATTTAATTATGGGGAAGAAAATTATACCAAACTACTATGGGTTGTTGAAGGATTTACGAGTTATTATGATAATTATTTGGTTCATAAGGGAGGCGTTTCTTCAAAGTCCGAATATTTAGATTTGCTTGAACTTGATTTAAATAAACAAATAAATGCCTTTGGTGAAAGAGTGCAAAGCGTTACAGAATCTAGTTTTGATACTTGGATAAAATATTATCGACCTAATGAAAATTCAAATAATACAACCGTTTCCTATTATACCAAAGGCAGTTTAATTTCACTATGTCTTAATTTCATTTTATTAGATGCAACCAATGGGGCAAAAAGTTTGGATGATGTTATGAGGGCACTTTGGGCACAATATTTAAAAAATCCTAACATTGGCTATACGGAGGCCGATGTATTAAAAACTTTTGAAAAAGTTGGAGGTATAAAATTGAAAGATTTCTTTGAAAATTATATTTACAAAGCTGGAGAGATCGATTACAACAAATATTTTAATCTTGTTGGGTATGAGTTGGTAGATAAAAATGAACAAACTGAAAAATTAGCACTAGGATTAAACTTTAAGATAAGCGATGGAAAAATGTGGATTACTGAGGTGCTTAGGGGACAACCTGCCTATGAAGCTGGCTTGAGTGTAAACGACGAATTAATCGCAATTGATGGATTTAGAATTGGCGATGATTTAAGTAAATTTGTAATAAACAAAAAAGAAGGCGATTCCTTTAAAATATTAGTCAATAGGAGTGGATTGTTGAAAGAAATAGAGCTGGTTTTATTGAAAGACAGCAAAAAAGAAATGAATATAGTTGCAATAGAATCGGCGAGTGAGAAGCAATTAAAATTAAGAAAAATTTGGTTGCCATAATCACAGTAATAAAATAGAAGATGCTTTTTTTGATCAAAATATTGGAGCTTTCTTTATTGAAAGTAAAAAATCTACACATTACCTTGGGTAGTATTTTGCTGATATTTATAAGTATATTTTTATTTTATCTTTTAAATTTTGTGCTTAAAAAATTCTTCGTAAAGGCAAGTCGAAAATCAGGGGTTACAGATTCAAGGTATATTACCATTCACCAATTGTGTAAATATATTATAGTATTAATTGCATTCCTGACCTGTTTAAATATTGTAGGCATAAGTCCTAGTTTGTTGATTGCTAGTTCGGCCGCGCTTTTGGTTGGACTTGGTTTGGGTATTCAAGATGTTTTTAGAGATTTGGTTGCAGGAATTTTGATTTTGATTGAAGGAACTATAAAAGTAAACGATGTAATTGAAATAGAAAATAAAATAGCTAAAGTAAAACGGATTGGCTTGAGGACAACGAATGTAATTACGAATGATGATATCGAAATTATAATGCCTAACAGGACATTTGTGAATAATAATGTAGTCAATTGGAGTCATACAAAAGACATTACGAGGTTTGTAATATCCGTTGGTGTTAGTTTTGATACCGACCCAGAATTGATGCGTAAAGTATTGATAGAATGTGCTTTGGAGCATCATGAAGTGTTAAAAGAAGAGGCACATAAGCCATTTGTTCGATTACATGATTTCGGTGATTATCGCTTGGATTTTGAGTTGGTTTTTTGGTGCAGGCGTGCCTTTCAAATTGAGAATTTGAGAAGTAAAATTAGGTTCACCATCCTACAGAAATTACGAGAAAATAATATTCATATTCCTTACCCGCAAAACGATATTTATATTAGAGCTTCCAAAATGGAAGGGGATATGGGGTAGTTTTTTAGAAATATTGAAACCAAAGTTTATGAAAATATTTGTTGTTACATTTTTTTGTTTATTAATGAATATAAGTAATTCTTATAGTCAAAAAATATTTGATAGGATTAGAAATGATGATGTAAAATTTCTGAAAAAATTTCTAAATAAACCAATAAGTTCAGAGACTATTTATAAAAAATTATATTATTATGATAAAACAAAAGACACAACATATGTTCATTCTGCTTCTATTGTAGAGTATGCTGCATTGAAAAATGCAATTAATTGTTTTAAATTATTGGTTGAAAATAAAGAGCAAATTGAAAAATTTGTTGATTTTGAATACGATATGAACGTGGGTTTGGCATGGTCAATTTATAATGAAAGTAAAGATATCTTTAAATTGACACAAGATAATGGGGCAGATGTCAATTACCATTGTGAAATTTGCCATTTTAAAAATACAGGTATGTTGGCATTACATTTCCTAAAATATGATTTTTTTTTAGAACTTTTAGCTAAAGATTATGATTTAAATTCAACTGATAAATTTGGGAATAATCTATTTCATTCCTTGTTTTATGGTATTAGTTGGAGTGCAAAGGAGGATAATTATTTGATGTCTTTAGATAAAGCTACAAAATTAATTGATTTGTTTTTAAAACGAGGTGTTGATATTAATTTGAAAAACAAATTTGGCGTATCTCCAATAATGATTTCTGCAAGTAATAATAATCAAAGGTTTTATAAGCATGTAAAGGAATTGTCAAATAGCATCAATAGAAGCGATACTTTGGAGATTATTACCTTATTAAAGTATTCATTACAATACCCTAAATTTTTAAATGAAAAAAGTACTTATAATGATTTGTTTGATAAAATAATTATCGATGAAAAAATTGTTTTAAGTAAGGAAATGATAGATAAGGCAGATTTGGATAATGAATATTTGCTTTTGGAATCTGTCAAAGAAGATAATTATTTTGTTTTTCAAAAATTATTGAAGTACAAGCCCAATGTGAATATTGAAAACGAATTTGGAGAAAAATCGATTTATTTAGCAGTAATTAGAAGAGAGATTGACTTTTGCAATGAATTATTGGACAATGGAGCAGAAGTAGATAAAAAAATAATTTCCATGGCTAAAATTAATTTTCCAAATAGTGTAGATTTGATTAAGAAGTTTAAAAAAGCTCCAAAAGGAACATTTAATTGGGAATTGATTAATAGGTAATATTAAACAGATTTAGGAAAGTCTAATTCAATGATAAAGGATTAATAAATTTAACCCACAATATAAAATCTTTAATTGAGCTTCCAAAATGAAAGGCGATAAGGGTGGGAGGGTTTTAAAAAACTAGTGTAAGTTTCTCAACTCTCACATCTAAATTTCTTTTTTTTCTTCTAATTCCCTACCCCAGCGGCAACACTTTGGGACCAACTGAATTTACTTTACTCACATATACATCAGCACCCAATCCCATTTTGTCCATTACGGCTTTCATGGCATCGCCAGCTTTAAGTGCCGTTTCCTTGCCTTTGCACAATGCAAAAACGGAAGGGCCTGATCCACTTATACTTCCACCTAATGCACCCGCAGCAATGGCTGCATTTTTCATTTCATAAAAACCTGGAATCAAACTAGAGCGATAAGGTTCGGCAATATAATCCACCAGCGATCGACCGATTAAATCATAATCTCCACGTAATAAGCCCACAATGATGCCGCCTACATTAGCGCTTTGACGCAACGATTTACCCAATGGAATTTCTTTAGGTAATATTTCACGTGCATCTTTTGTAAGGACGATTATATGTGGATTGATGACAGCGCAATACAATTCTTCAGGAACAGGAATTTGTAAAACATCTAATGGTTCGTAACTGCGTACCAAAATAAACCCACCAAATAAAGAAGCCGCCACATTATCTGCAATGGCTGCATCACAAGCCGCTTTTTCGGCATTTAGCAAAAATGGCAACATTTCTGCCCTAGTAAGTTTTTCTTCACAAAGCATATTGATAGCAAAAACGCCTGCTACTGCACTTGCTGCACTACTTCCAAGTCCGCTACCTGATGGCATCATTTTTTTTATCCAAACTTTACAACCAAAATCGGCATTTATAAAATTCAAATAATCCATTATAGCCACAGTGGCTGAATTTTTAAATGGATCGCGTGGCAAAACACCACCATCTCCTTCAATATCAACAATTACAACGCCTTTTTCAGCGGTTATTTCCATTATCAATTCATCGCCAGGTTTGTCGATTGCGAAACCTAATATGTCGAAACCGCAAGCCACATTTGCAACAGTGGCAGGAGCAAATACTTTTATTTTATTTCCTATTTCCATAATTCGCTTTAACTTAATTGGCTAAATAATTGCCTATTGATATGATTTCAGCAAAAACACCTGCCGCGGTAACAGCTGCACCAGCTCCTGGTCCTTTTATCACTAATGGGTTTGTTTTATATCTTTCAGTTGTAAAAACAATCATATTGTCGCTGCCCGAAAGTGGGTAGAATGGGTGATTATGATCTACTTTATTTAGCGCGATTTTTACAATTCCATTTTCAATCACTGCCATATAACGCAAAACCATGCCTTCTTGCTCTGCTGATTTTTTCATTTTTTCATATTCCTCATCCATTTCTGGTAATCGAGCCATAAATGTAGCAGTATCGACATTTCTTAAGTTTTCAAAAACAAGGTTTTCAACTGCTATTTCTTCCAAATTCATTGATACGCCAGTTTCTCTACTTAAAATCAGTGCCTTTCGAGCTACATCAAGTCCACTCAAATCGTCTCTTGGGTCGGGCTCAGTAAATCCTTTTTCTTTTGCTAATAAAACCACATCGCTAAATTTCAAATCTCCTTTGAAAGTATTAAAAATAAAAGACAATGTACCTGAAAGTACCGCTTCGATTTTCAATATTTGGTCGCCACTTTCTAATAAACTATGTAAGGTATTGATTACAGGTAAACCAGCTCCAACATTGGTTTCATACAAAAACTTGGCATTTGCATTTTTAGAAATTGCCCTTAGTTTTTCATATTTTTCTTGACTTAAGGTATTTGCAATTTTATTAGGCGTAACAATTGAAATACTTTTACTTAGTACTTTTTCATAAAACTCTGTAACATCTTTACTTGCCGAACAATCAACCATTACCGAGTTTGCAAAATTTAGCAATATCATTTGGTCAGTAAAGGCTGTCAAATCCGATGTTTCTCCCTTTTCGTTCAATTCATTTTCCCAATTAGAAAGGTCGATTCCATTGCTGTCTATCAACATTTTTTTAGAATTGATTAAACCTGTTAGATTTATTTTGATAGATTTCTTTTGGTTCAAATAATCAAATTGCTTCTGAATTTGATTTATTAATGTATTTCCAATCAAACCAGTGGGGCCAACAAGGAATAAATTTATTGACTGATGGTCTGCTTTAAAAAATATTTCATGCAATGCATTTAAAGCTTTTGCCTCATTAAATGTATCAATTATTGCAGTAATATTTAATTCTGAGGAGCCTTGAGCAATTGCTGTTACATTAATACCATTTTTGCCAAGTGCCTTAAATACTTTAGCCGATACTCCGGGTACTTTAGCCATATTTTCGCCCACAACCGCTATGATGGTTTTGTCGTATTCTATAATCAATGGATTTATATATTTAGACTCCATTTCCCATTTAAATTCTTCATAAATGGCTTGACTTGATTTTTTTGCATCACCAGGTACAACGCCAAAACATATAGAATGCTCTGATGAACCTTGGGTTAAAAATATTATGTTAACCCCTGCTTGAGCCAATGAATTAAATAATCGAGCAGCCATTCCCACACCGCCCATTAATCCAGAACCCTCAAGTCGCATTAAACAAACATTTGTAATAGATGAAATGCCCTTGATTGGACTATCCGATTTCTCTATTTTTTCACTAATTAGCGTACCAGGGTTATCTGGGTTGAATGTATTTTTAATGGTAAGCGGAATTCTGCTATTATAAGCAGGTTGTATGGTTGGAGGATAAATTACTTTTGCTCCAAAATGAGAAAGTTCCATTGCTTCACGATAGGTAAGTGATGGAATCGAAAATGCTTGATCCACACGCCTTGGGTCTGCCGTAAGCACGCCATCTACATCTGTCCAAATTTCTATCATGTCGGCTTTTAGTGCAGCACCAAGAATGGAAACAGTATAATCTGAACCACCACGACCAAGTGTTGTAATATTGCCATCTTCATCGGAGGCAATAAATCCGGTAACGACACCGATGCCATTTATAGTTTCAAAAAACGAAACAATATTTTTATCGGTTTTTTTGAAATCTACTTTTCCAGAAAGATAGTTTTTGTCAGTTTTAATGATTTCGCTAGCATTTACATAAATGCCTGGCAAGCCTTTTGACCGCATGGCAGCCGCTACAATAAAACAAGACATTCGTTCGCCGAAACTAATTAATTGCGCTTGTGTTCTGTCAGGAAACTCATTAAGTAGAAAAATGCCATTTAGTAAATTTTCAATGGTTATTAGCGCTTCCTCCAATTCTTTTTTTGGTGCTTCACGCATTTCAATGCTTACCAGTTCATCAATAGCACTCAAATGTCTTGTTTTTATTTGGTCAATTATGTCTTTATAGCTATTGTCTTTTGAAGCAGCCAGTTTTCCAGCATTAATTAGCTGATCCGTAACGCCTCCAAAAGCGGAACAAACCACAATTGTTTGCTTATCGTTTTTAAACGATTTTTCAACAATATTCATTACCAGTTGGATCGTTTTAGGATTACCAACTGAACTTCCCCCAAATTTTAGTACTTTCATAAATTTCTCTAATTGCCGCAAATTTAAGGTTTAGAAATGTCAAAATGAAAAAAAATGGTTTTATATAATTGTTTTGTATTTTTTTATTGATTTATAATAAACTGTCCTAAAAATTTGATGTTTATGATTCATAATTAATTAAATTTGTTATTAATATGATTGTTTTTAGGTTTTTATATAGCTTTTATGCACTCTTAGTATTTTTCGTATTTGCTATTCCTATATTATTAGGGTATGTATCACTAAAGTTTCTCCCTTACAAAAAACAAATTGGCGGTGCTTATTTTTTAAATAGAATTTTGGTTTTCATTGTTGCTTTCTTTACTTTTTATAGATTTAAAATAAGTGGAATTGAAAAAATAGACTTATCGAGAAATTGGATTGTCGTATGCAATCATAATAACCTAATGGATATTTTTGCCGCGGCCTATGGTATTCGGGTAAATGCTAAACCATTGGTAAAAAAGGAAAATAGTAGAATTCCGATATTAGGTCAATTATTTCAATTAGCTTGTTTATTAGTGGATAGATCGAGCAAAGATTCAAGAGAAATGGCTAATAAAGTATTAAAAGAGGAGCTTGAAATGGGCGGGTCCATTCTTATTTTTCCGGAGGGAACAAGAAATAGAACCAATAAACCTTTAAAACCATTTTATAATGGTGCTTTTGATTTGTCCTTAGAAACGGGTGTGCCCATTTTACCAATTGTTTTTACCAATATAAGAAAGATTGGACGACCAGACAGTCTATTGATAAGTCCTGGAATTATTGAAATAAATTACTTAAATCCAATTTTTCCTGACAATGATGATAAATATAATGTAGAAGATTTCAAGCAAATCTGTTTTAATGAAATGGAATCTTTTCTTTTAAAAAATGATAATGAATTCAAGAAGGCTTTGCAAATCGAATCCAATGATTAATTTTGTGGAAAATAAATAAAAAATGAGTAAAGCAGTCGTTCACCTAGCGCTGGCGCCACAACGAAAAGAACCAAACCACAGAAGTGAGCTGGTAAATCAATTATTGTTTGGTGAACAAGTAGAAATTTTAGAACAACAAGAAAACTGGTCGTTGGTAAAGAACGTGCACGACAATTACCAAGGTTGGATGCAAAACTCAAATTTAGTTGTTTTAAATGAAAAATTTCCCATAAATTGGGATGCTTATAAATTTTGTGGCGAGGTAAATGCAATGGTTACTACAGAAGAAGGACCTATGAATTTGGTTATTGGCTCTCGTTTAATTGATTATGGCAATAATGTATTTAAAATAAATGATTGGGTTTACCATAGTTATTGCGAAATATTTGAAATTGACTCTAAGTCATTTACAGATAATTTGGTACGCACAGCCAAAATGTACCTTAATGCACCTTATTTATGGGGCGGTCGTTCTCCATTCGGTATTGATTGCTCTGGATTGACTCAGATGGTTTTTATGCTAAATGGTATTCAAATTCCTCGAGATGCGGTACAACAAGAAGAATTGGGAAAAAAAATCCCCTTAGGAAAAGCAGAAGCAGGTGATTTGGCCTTTTTTCAGAATGATGAAGGAAAAATTATACATGTTGGTTTAATTTACGAACGTAAATGGGATGAATTAAAAATAATCCATAGTACAGATTCAGCTGGTAAAGTAAGGTTAGATTTTTTAGATAAAAAGGGCGTTTTTAATAAAGAAAAAAATACACATACCCATAACTTGCATAGCATAAAACGGATTTTGAAGGATGAAAATTCTTAATTCAAATCAAATAAAAAGTGCAGATGCTTTTACCATAAAACAGGAAGGCATTACCTCTTTTGATTTGATGGAAAGGGCTGCTGAAAAAATAACTCAACAGCTGAATGCAGATTTTCCTTTACAACATGTTTTTCATATTTTTTGTGGCCCTGGCAATAATGGAGGAGATGGACTAGCTGTTGCCAGACTTTTAATTCATGAAGGCAAAAAGGTATTTGTTCATTTGATTAAGTCAGACAATTATAGCGCAGATAACATATTGAATCAAAAAAGATTGGCTGGATTTGTTTCGCTTCAATTTAATGTATTAGAAAATGTAAACCAAATTCCAGTTATTGGAAAAGAGGAGTTGGTGGTAGATGCTATTTTAGGGATTGGTATAAATAAACCGATTACAGGATTGATTCGGGATATAATTTTGAAATTGAATGAAATTCAGCCGCAAAAAGTAGCCATTGATATTCCTACAGGGTTGAATAGTGATGGATTTAGCGGTGATTATGTACTGAAAGTAAACAAAACGTATACCTTTCACTGTCCTAAATTGGCATTTATGATGCCAGAGAATGATGTATTTGTTGGAGATTTTACCGTTTTAGATATCGGTTTACAATACGAAACCGATGAAAACGAAACTTTTTCTAATTTTTATATCGATGAGAAATTGATAAAATCATTATATAAAACAAGGAAAAAATATAGTCATAAAGGCACCTTTGGCCATGGATTACTAATAGCGGGGAGTAAAGGAAAAATGGGAGCAGCTGTTTTGTCGGCAAAGGGAGCCATGCGAAGTGGTATTGGTTTATTGACAGTGCATTTACCTGCATGTGGACTAGAAATAATGCAAATTAGTTGTAATGAGGCCATGGTAAGCACTTCAGCATCTGCTGATTTTATAAGTGATTTACCTCAGAATATTAATGACTATTCAGCAATTGCTATTGGTCCAGGTATTGGGCAAAAGGAGGAGAGTGGGAAAGCACTTTTGTCTTTGATAATTATGTTCAAAGGAAAGATAATAATTGATGCCGATGCTTTAAATTTGATATCTTCAAATAAACAGTGGTTTAAATATTTGAATGAGCAAACAATACTTACTCCACATCCGGGAGAGTTTGTTCGTTTGGTTGGAAAATGGGATAACGATTTTGAAAAAATTGAAATTCAAAGAAAATTTTCGATGGAAAACAACTGTATTCTTGTTTTAAAAGGAGCCCATACTTCAGTATCGTTACCGAATGGAAATATCTATTTTAATTCAACAGGCAATAATGGCATGTCAACTGGTGGTTCGGGAGATGTGCTAACTGGAATAATTTTGGGTTTGACTGCTAGCGGATACGAACCAAATCAAGCGGCTATTTTTGGTGTTTATTTACATGGTTTGGCTGGTGATTTAGCCGCAAAAAAACAATCTTGTGAGGCTTTAATTGCTAGTGATATTATTGAATATTTAGGATCAGCATTTGGTGTAATTAAGAGTAAATAGTAAATATTTTATTTATTTTAATCGTTTTATGAAAAAGAAATTAGTGGTTTTGTCGGGATCAGGTATAAGTGCTGAAAGTGGGATTTCTACTTTTAGAGATGCTGGTGGATTGTGGGAAGGGCATGATGTAATGGAAGTAGCTTCCCCAGGAGGTTGGCATAAAAATCGAGCATTAGTACTTGATTTTTATAATCAAAGAAGAGAGCAACTGAATAATGTTGTTCCGAATAAAGCACATTTTGCATTGGCCGAATTAGAAAAGGAATTTGAAGTTCAGATAATCACCCAAAATGTGGATGATTTACACGAGCGAGCCGGCTCGACGAATGTTTTGCATTTGCATGGAGAATTAAAAAAGGCAAGGAGTATTGGAGATGCAAGTCTAGTTTATGATTGGGAAAAGGATATTCAATTAGGCGATTTATGTGAAAAAGGGTTTCAGTTGCGACCGCATATTGTATGGTTTGGAGAAGCAGTGCCAATGCTTGATAAGGCAATTGGGATAAGTCGGGAAGCGGATATTTTTTTAGTAATTGGCACTTCATTGGTCGTTTATCCAGCGGCTAGTTTGGTAGAATATGTGGAGCGAGGCACTCCGATATTTGTAATAGATCCTAATAAGCCATCAATGGTGAAACTTAAAAATTGTACTTTTATTGAAAAGAAAGCAAGTGATGGAATGGAGGAATTGATTAAGGTTCTTTTTCAAAAATAAGGTTGAATTTTTATTACAATTGGTGTTAGAAAAAAAAAGAGCTACGAAAAATTGTTTTTAGAGAGCTTGAAAAAATAAATTAAAATTGTAAATATCTATTTTTATTATACGTTGATTTCATAATTTGCCTTAATTGATAGAAAAATATAGAATAAAGCATTAGATTTATTTTGGAATTTTTTTATCCTACGTTCTCCTAACCAATTGGGTTTATTGATAGGTATAAGTTTCCATTTAAATAATTTGAATTAAAATAAATTATAAAATGCATGATTTTTTAATCAAAACAATAGAACAAATAATCAATCTTGAAGAAAAAGATAAGGACTTTATTATTTCACATTTTAAATTAATGGAAGTTAAAAAGGGAGATTTTTTTTTAAAAGAGGGTGAACCAAATTTATTGCTTGGATTTATAGTAAAAGGCCTGGTTCGAATTTTTATTAATAAAGGAATTGATGATGAGGCAACCATCGATTTTAGCAAAGAGGGTGAATTTATTACCCCAAACTAGCGCAAGTATGCAGCAAAGCCAAATAGCGTGGGGTACTTGTGCGGTATAATAAACCAAATTTTGTTTATATTTGTATATAAAATGAGTAGAAAATATAAATTTAAGGATAATGAAAAGTTATATTTTATAAGTTTTGCTTTAGTTGCTTGTATAGTAGGCAAAATAATTTATAGTATAAAAAAAGGAATGATAGAAATAATACAAATAGACCCAATATTAGTTACATGGTAGTAATTATAAGGCACAAGTACGCCACCGCACATAGCAAAGCTGCATACTTGCGCCAGATTGGGGAAAGGCTCCAAATAGCAAATGTTGGAAAAAGGTCTTTAAGAGTTATGACCCAATTATTGTTTGTTTTGGAAGCAGTACAATGGTCGATTCGGATGTCGGGAAGGATATTTTTAGTAATGCAATATATGGTCTTTTATCCAGGCTTTGGTAAAATATGTGGAGCGATTGTACCATGATATTTGGAATATTATTAAGATTCCATGAAACTTAAAAATTGTACTTTTATAGAAAAGAAAGCAAGTTGAATGGAGGAATTGATTTAGGTTCTCTTTTCAAAATAAGTAAATTTTGATTACAATTGTGTTAGAAAAAAGAGCTAAGAAAAAATGTTTTTAGAAGAGCTTGAAAAATAAATTAAAATTGTTAAATATCTATTTTTATTATACGTTGATTTCTAAAATATCCTTAATTGATAGAAAATCTTGAATAAAGCATTAAATTTATTTTGAATTTTTTTATCCCACGTTCTCCTAACCAATTGGGATAATTAATTTGGTAGTATTCTCCATTTAAATAACAATTTAAATTAAAGTAAATTATAGAAATGCATGATTTATTGATTAAAACAATTGGAAAACAAAATAATCAGTCTTGATGAAAAGATAAGGACTTTATTATTTCACATTTAAATTAATGGAAGTTAAAAGGGAGATTTTTTTTTTAAAAGAGGGTGAATCCAAATTTATGCTTGGATTTATAGTAGTCCTGTCTTGAAATTTTATTAATAAAGGAATTGATGATGAGGCAACCATCGATTTTAGCAAAGAGGGAGAATTATTACCCCAAACTAGCGCAAGTATGCAGCAAAGCCCAAAAGCATGGGGTACTTGTGCGGTATAATAAACCAAATTTTGTTTATATTTGTATAAAAAATGAGTAGAAAATACAAATTTAAGGATAATGAAAAGTTATATTTTATAAGTTTTGCTTTAGTTGCTTGTATGGTAGTGCAAAATGATTTTATAGTATAAAAAAAGGAATGATAGAAATAATACAAATAGACCCAATATTAGTTACATGGTAGTAATTACAAGGCACAAGTACGCCACCGCACATAGCAAAGCTGCATACTTGCGCCAGATTGGGCCAGATTGGGGGTAGATCCTCAAAGGCAAGCAAATGTTGAAAATGATATTACTACAGCTTATCCTAATTATTAAGACAATATGATAAAAAAAATATTTTTTGATTTTGGAAGTTTATTGGATGTTCATGATTCTTTACTTATTGTACAATATCAGCTATCATCTTCTTGTAAAATGGAATGTATTGATATAATTAGTATATTTAGGGAAAATTATTATGATTCCTATGAATTCAAATCCCAGTTTTTAGAATCAGCTATAAAAAAGTTAAGTGACAATGATACATTATCTTTAGAAATTAATGATAGTGATTATAGGTATATAGCCAATAAGATATCTTGGATTGGAACATTAAATTTTTCCATTCTTAATGATTTTCTAACTAATGTAATTGATTATAAAATTCTATTATACGATGTAAACGAATGGAATATTGTTGAGTGTATATGTAAGTCAAGTAATTCAATATTCTATTTTAATTGGGAAACTTCTGCATAGCACCCCAAACTAGCCCCAAACTAGCGCAAGTATGCAGCAAAGCCAAAAAGCGTGGGGTACTTGTGCGGTATAATAAACCAAATTTTGTTTATATTTGTATAAAAAATGAGCAGAAAATATAAATTTAAGGATAATGAAAAGTTAGATTTTATAAGTTTTGCTTTAGTTGCTTGTATGGTAGTGCAAAATGATTTTATAGTATAAAAAAAGGAATGATAGAAATAATACAAATAGACCCAATATTAGTTACATGGTAGCAATTACAAGGCACAAGTACGCCACCCCACATAGCAAAGCTGCATACTTGTGTCAGATTGGGGCTGCCTTGCGCCAGATTGGTGAGTTTAAAAGGAAATTTGATGGTGAAGGAGCAAGTTCCGCAGACATGGAGGGTATAAAAGATAATCAAATATTGGACCCAGGTACTGTTGGATATATTCTTTCTCCTACATATAATAAGGTTTATTATTATAACACGTCATCTCCACATTTAATTTCTCCGAACGTAAGTAAAGATGGCGGTTTTTCAAGTGGTTCATTTAACTATAAAAAATTCTTTGATGTTGAAGCAAAACAAAAACCTGAATAAAATTTGCATATTTTATTTAATGATTATGCTCTTATTAGTATTTTCAGCATGTAATAAAAATATAAGAAGCTTTAATAAAACACCGAAAAAAGTCCATAGTTTGGAAGATTTGTTTCTTTATATTGATAAGACCTCTTATAAAGCATTTGAAATAGGATATTTTAAAATAGAGAATGATTGTATTGAATTTGATATTGATTATCATAAAATTAGAAAATGCTATAATTCCAAAATAACATCTACAATAATAGATAGTTTCTTTAATGAATTAAGTGCATTGAATGTTGAAAACCGGATTTTACAATTTGATACATTTCCAAAATTCCCAAACGTATTAAATGACACAATATTTTCTAATACAAAAATAAGTGTAGATCAATTTAGGTGCAATCAAAAAGGTATTTGTCTTTTAAAATTCAATAGAGTTTCATTTAATGTATTTTACCTCCAAATAGATCAAAATTATAATGACTATGTTTCTATTGAAGAAGTATTTTCATGTTTGCCAGATAGTTTAATAAGGATTATTATTAGTGTTAATGGAAATATTGAAATTCCAAATAATATTGAAAAGTTTCAGAAATTAGAATGGCTAGATCTTTCTGCTGATTCTATTTCCTTTTTTTCCCCAAAATTGTGTGAATTGCCAAATCTAAAAATGATCAATATAAATAGAATTTCAAAAATTAATACTATTTATTCAAAAGATAGTTTATGTGGATTATGTAAAAACACTTTTAACGTATTACATTAAAGTGCTCTGCAACGTGCACGACCAACTCATAAAAAAGTGTCCGAAATGTCGGACAAATGAATAAAATAAGGTGTTTTGGCGGTTTGAGAAAAGTTGGAGAAAATAGGTTAGTCGAAAACAAAAACAAATCCTTTGTTATAAAATTGTATTTGGGTTGTAATGCTTGATTTGGAATTAACTTTTTGGCAAAACCGCTTGTTTTTGTATTTTTTGTATTCAGATTGGTTTTAATAAGGTGCTAAATGACACAACAAGCTTTTATTTTTCTGTTTAATGCTATTCTATTGGCTTTCGCAATAGCTAATTGTTCTGAATAGTCTATTTTGAGGGGCAATTGTCCATTTAGCACTTCCATTGGAGTAAAACCATTTAGCACACCGTGGGGTCGATTTGTCTATCGGTTGGTGTCCTCACCAACCGAAAAGCTAAATGTCTTTAGAATTGAAATTGATCAATACCATTTTTGTAATATAAAACAAAGCTCCAGCTTTAATTTAATGGCAATTTTGACAAATACCATATTACTATTTCCATTTATTCTTAGCGTTTATGAAATATATCCAATGTACAACGTCCATATTTTTTCGGTAGGTGAAGACACCAACCGATAGCAAAATGGTTTGTTTTTTAGTTTTTTAACCACAAAGTAAACAAAGCTATTCACTCCCGATTTTTCGGGAGTTGGCAAAGGAGTACAATACTTCAGTTCCTTTTTCTTTGTGCCTTCTTTGTGTAATTCCGTATTCGGAACTTCGTGTGCTTTGTGGTTATGTATTTTTTAAAAAATCTGTTTTTCAACAACCAAACTCGTAGAGGTGAACAAAATACATGGTACTTTGTACTCAACACTGCATTTTCTCCTTATCAAAACTTGCTCAGTTTCCGCTTTATCATCCTACAAACTAGCGCAATGCAGCAAAGCCCAAAAGCGTGTGGTACTTGTGCGGCATAATAAACAATATTATAATGAAAGAAATATTACAAATGGACCCAATATTTGTTACATTTTAGTAATTTCAAGACACAAGTACGCCACCGCACATAGCAAAGCTGCATTGAGCCAGATTGGGGGTCAAATTACAAGTGAATTCAAAATTTAGCATTTAATTATACCTTTTCTTCCCCATAAAACCACCAAGCACCCAAAAAACCAAAAGCAGCTACTGCAAAGCAAATGATTGGCAATATAAAACTATATCTTATTTCAAATGCCAAATTAAGTAGTGAAATAAATGCATTTAAGGCCAAAAACCATTTTTTTTGAGGAATATTATTTTTATAAAAAAGTAAATTCACGCCTATCCAAAATAACAAAAACAAACTTAATGACCAATTCAATAAAATAAGGACATCGTAATAATCTACAATCCATGGCTTTTTTTGTAATTGTAGCAACTTCATTTCAGTATAAACGCCTCCCAAATTGCCTATTGGATCTAATTGCGTCATTAATGCGCCTATGCTATGGCCAAAAAGCGCAATAGCCAATCCTGCTATTCCAACAAAATGAAATATTTTACTTGCTTTCATTTCTAATATTTAAACAAAGTTAATTAATTGCAAATACTTATTTATTGCTTTCAAAAATGAATTTAATTATATTATTAGGTTTATTTTTGTAGTATAATTATGAAAAAGACACATATAATCGGATTAGTAATGATTGCTGTTTTGTTGGGCGTATTAGTTGCTATGATTGGAAATTTCAGCAGCTATGCTTCCTTTGATTCAAAAAAGGCATTAAATGGAGAAGAAATAGTAGTTGCAGGTATATTGGTACCAGATAAACCAATGGAATACAATGCTTTAAAAGACCCTAATTATTTTTCATTTTATATAAAAGACGAAAAAGGGAATGTGAAAAAAGTAGAATATAAAGGAGCCAAACCGCGTGATATTGAACGATCTGAAAAAATTGTGGTTACAGGTAAATGTGAAGGCGATAATTTTAAGGCGACTAATATTTTGATGAAATGCCCTTCCAAATATGTGCAAGATGAAATGAAAACCGCTACGCTTTAACTATGGAAACAATCGAAAGAAGTGCCAATTTGGTATTGGGTCAGATAGGTAGCTTTTTAGTTCTACTTGCTTTTTCTGCTGCTATGGTAGGGCTAATTGCCTATTTTTTTGCTACCAAAAACGAAAAAAATCCTTTAAAAAGCGAGCCTTGGACCAAGTTGGGTCGCTATGCTTTTTATGTACATACTATTGCCGTTATTGGATTTATGGGTATGCTCATTTTTCTTATTCAAGGACATTTTTTCGAGTATAAATATGTTTGGCAACATTCATCCAAAAGTTTGCCTGCTAATTATTTGTTTGCTGCCTTTTGGGAAGGCCAGGAAGGAAGCACTATGCTGTGGATGTTTTGGACTGCCATAATGGGTTTTGTTTTTATTTTTAGGTGTCGAGATTGGGAATCGCCAGTGCTTACCGTCGTTTGTTTGTTACAAGTTATGCTTTCAACGATGATAATGGGTATTTATATTTTCGATTATAAAATGGGAAGCAGTCCTTTTTCATTGATGAAAGACGTAATGGATATTCCAGTTTTTAAAATGAATCCCGATTATATTGCCGAAGATGGCTCAGGATTAAATCCGTCGCTTCAAAATTATTGGATGGTTATTCACCCACCAACGCTTTTTTTAGGTTTTGCCTCCGTTACTTTTCCGTTTGCTTTTGTGTTAGCTTCCCTTTGGCGTCGCGATTATATTGGTTGGGTTAAGGCAGCATTTCCTTGGGCATTGTTTTCTGCCGCAATTTTGGGAACTGGTATTTTGATGGGAGGAGCATGGGCTTATGAGTCTTTAAGTTTTGGTGGTTTTTGGGCATGGGATCCAGTAGAAAATGCATCCTTAGTGCCTTGGATAATTTTGGTAGGTGCCATTCATACTATGCTTGCGTACAAACATACAGGCTATTCGCTAGGCATCACTTATTTTATGTTTATACTGTCTTTCTTATTGATACAGTATTCGTCCTTTCTGACTAAAAGTGGTATTTTGGGCGATTCTTCCGTGCATTCCTTTACAGATATGGGCATGTCGGGTCAGTTGGTCGTTTCTTTATTGGTTTTTATAATTCCGTCTATCATTATGGTTCTAATCCGAATGAAGGAAATTCCTAATCCGAAAAAAGAGGAGGCTTTTAGTTCAAGGGAATTTTGGCTTTTTATAAGCGCACTTATTTTCTTTTTTTCGGCTATGCATATCATAATTGTAACCTCTTTTCCGGTTATCAATAAGGTTTTTAATACAACATTTGCGATGCCATCAAACATAAAGTCGCACTATAATAATATTCAAATTTGGGTGGCTATTTTTATCTCCATGGGCTCGGCAATTGGCCAATATTTTATTTATAAAAAATCAGACACCAAGAAAATATTGAATCGAATATTTTTCTCTTTTTTGTTCGCAGTAGTTGTTGGCGGTTGTATTATTTTTTACTACAAATTAAACCGATTTGATTATATTCTTTTAAGTATTTTAAGTCTGTTTACACTTTTTGCAAATGGATCTTATTTGCTTAAGGAAGGAAAATCGAAATTCAAAACAGCTGGCGGTTCCATTGCACATATAGGTATTGGAATTATGTTTCTGGGTATTTTGATTTCGCAGTCTCAGCAGGAAGTTGTTTCCCTAAATCGTTTTGGATTGAATTATGGGGATGGGTTTTCAAATGAGGAAAATGAGAACAATATTTTGCTTTATGCAAATAAAACGGAAGAAATGAATGGATATAAGATTACCTATTTTAGCGATTCAATCGGTAATCCTAATATATTTTTCAATGTGCTTTACCAAAAAATTCAGAAAGATAGCACGCTTGCTAAAGGGTTTGTTTTGCAACCAAATATTATCATGAATAAAAAAATGGGCAATGTTGCAAATCCTGATACAAAACATGAAATCCACCAAGATTTATACACCCATATTACAAGTGCGCCATTAAATGAAGATGGCTCACTGCCCGATAGTGTTATTGTTGAGGCTTTTCCGCTAGCCATTGGAGATACGATGAAAGGCAATAGATGTTTTGCTGTTCTGGATGCTATCAATACCAATTTAACAGTAGATGGAATTGAATTAAAACCAGATGATATCGTAATTGGTGCAGAAATGCGGTTGATTACAATGGATTCTACCTATAATGTAGTGCCTAAATATTTTATAAGAGGCAATGTAGCGTCTTCCATTCCTGCCAAAGTTGGTGAAATAGAATCTACCCTTTATTTTAGTAAAATAATGCCAGAGGAGAAAAAAATTGAGATTACTTTAGAACAAAAAATGCCTAAGTATATAATCATGAAAGCTATTATTTTTCCTTGGATTAATTTACTTTGGTTGGGTTCTTTATTCATGGTGGCAGGGTTTTTAATAAGCATGTATAAGCGAATTGGAGATCGAAATAGAAATGATAACAAACAACATGCAATCGATTAAATCCATTTCCATTATAGGAAGTGGGAATATTGCCAACCATTTGGGTGTTGAATTTTATAAATTGGGTTTCAATATTGAGTTTGTATTTTCAAGAAATGGGATTGAAGGCAAAAAACTCGCTAAAAAACTAAATGCTCAATATCTTTCGATTGGTGAAATTAATTGTGAAAAATCAAGTCACTTATTGCTTATTGCCATTTCTGATGATAGCATAGAGGCGCTTTTGAGTAAAATAGATAAAACAGAAATTATTATTGCACATACTTCAGGCAGTGTTTCATCTACTGTTTTTTCAAATAAATTTAATAATTATGGTGTCTTGTATCCGCTTCAAACGTTTACCAAAAATGCCGTTTTAGATTTTAAACAAATACCTTTCTTTGTTTTTGGTTCAAATAAATTGGTAGAGAAAAAATTAATTGAATTATCCAACGTATTATCGGAAAAGGTTGAAATTATGGATGATTTGAAACGGCAGAAATTGCACATTGCAGCCATATTAGCCAATAATTTTAGTAATCACCTTTTTGCACTTAGTGAGCAATATTGCAAAGAAAATGATTTGGATTTTGAACAATTAAAACCACTTATTGCTGCCACTTTTAAGAAAATAAACAATAATATCTCTCCTTTTAATGCACAAACTGGCCCAGCAAGTAGGGGAGATATGAATACAATAATGAATCATTTAAATACCTTAAAAGATTCCAAGATAAAACATTTTGAATCCATTTACACGCTATTATCGGCAAGTATTTTAAATTTGCATACCCAACCCAAAGGATGAGTTATCTATTTAAGTTAAAAGAAATAAATACGTTTGTATTTGATGTAGATGGTGTTTTTACCAACAACACTATTTTGTGTGGTGAGGGTGGTGAAATGTTGCGAAGTATGAATGTTATTGATGGCTTAGCAATTAAAAAAGCCTTGGAAAAGAAATATACCATCGTCATTATAACAGGTGGCGGCGATTTAGGTGTAAAAAAAAGATTGCAATATTTGGGGGTACAACATATATTTGATAAAACATTTGAAAAGGCAGATTGCTTGCTTAAATTTTCAAAAGAAAATAAAATTGACTTATCAAATGTGCTTTATATCGGAGATGATTTGCCTGATTTAAAGGCCATGGAAATTTGTGGTTTGAAGTGCTGCCCCAAAAATGCAGTAACTCAAGTAAAAAAAATAGCAGATTATATATCTCCTAAAAATGGCGGAGAGGGTATTGTAAGAGAAATGATCGAAAAAGTAATGAAAATTCAGGGTACTTGGGACTAATATTTGTTTGAATTTTAATTACAAAATAATAAATTAACGAATATGAAAAAAAATATAGAAGATGATTTTTCAATGATGGAGGCAGGTCAAATTGAAAAATTAAAGGAGATAGTTGCCCAAACCTTAAAGGAAGAGGTATTGATAATGGATAGATTGGCACATCCAACCAAAGAGAAACTAAACAAAGGGCAATCTATTTCAGATAAAGTGGCCAAGTTTGGAGGTAGTTGGAAATTTATTATTTTATTCGCTTTTATTTTATTGTTTTGGATTCTGTTTAATGTATTACTGCCCAAATCTATGGTTTTCGACCCTTATCCATTTATATTAATGAATTTGATTTTATCTTCCATAGCAGCTTTGCAAGCACCTATTATTATGATGAGTCAAAATCGACAGGAAGAAAAAGATCGGAAAAGGGCGGAAAATGATTATCTAATTAATTTAAAAGCGGAATTAGAAGTGAGGTCGATGAATCAAAAAATTGACATTCTAATTGAAGAGCAAATAAAAACCCTTTTTGAAATTCAAACTAAGCAATTGACATTATTAAATGAAATGAAGAAAAAACTAGACCTGTGATTTTTATTAATTCGCATACAAAATAAATATAGCAAAATTGCGATATTAAATTATCATTGAATCATAAATCTAAAATATAAAAATGAAGTTTCTTGAAGCATTAAATATTGTTAGACCAATCAATTTATTGATTTTGGCGTTTACGCAAATATTATGTCGTTTTTCGATTACAAATGTTCCTTTTCTGGAAAACTTAGGGATTCATCCCATGCTGAGCAATTCGTATTTTGCTTTATTGGTATTGTCAACGTTGCTTATAGCGGCGGGTGGTTACATTATAAATGATATTGCTGACATAGATATTGATACTGTAAACAAACCTGAAAAAGTGATTGTAAATAAATACATTTCAGAGGCAATGGCTATGAAAATGTATATGGCCTTTTCTTTTCTAGGCTTGCTTTTGGGTGGTATTTTAGCTTGGCATGTGGAGATGAAACAATTGGTAATGTTGCATGTAATGATGGTCGCTTTTTTATTTTTCTATGCCAATTATCTAAAAAGTAAACTGCTGATTGGAAATATAGTAGTGGCTTTTTGTGCTTCGTTTTCAATACTAATTATTGTATTTTTTGATTTAGATCATGTACATGATATGAATGAAAGTCAAGGTTTGGTTTATCTTGGTTCGTATGCTGCACTTTTTTGTTACAGTTTTTTTGCATTTATTACTACTTTAATGCGAGAAATCATAAAAGACTTGGAAGACAAAAAAGGAGATAGCGATTTTGATTGTAAAACTGTGCCTATCGTTTGGGGCGATGGAATTGCAAAGGGAATTGTAACAGGATTAAATTTGATTCTATTATTGGTATTCAGTTTGTTTATTTTGCTTTTTGTTCAAAATCAGTATATGAAAGGTTTAGTAGTTGCAGTAATTTTATTAATTCCTTCCTTATTTTTTCAATATAAATTAGTTGTTGCAAAAGAAAAATCGGATTATAGTTTTTTAAGTATTGTGCTGAAGGTAATAATGATTTTGGGTGTTTCTACACTTATTCCGTTGTATAATGGTGATGCAGCTATGATTTTTTCCTCATTTTTCGACTTAATCGGTATTCAATAATGACACAAATAATATTAGGCTCTCAATCGCCAAGAAGAAAGGAATTGTTGAAAGGCGCAGGTTTTGATTTTGAAATATTTTCTCCAGAAATGGACGAATCCTTTGATGACGATATGGATGTTTATAAGGTGCCCGCTTATTTGGCCGAGAAAAAGGGAGATTTGGTTTATGAAAAATTTGGGTCTGATAAAATTATCATTACCGCAGATACAGTAGTGATTTTGGAAAATGAAATAATTGGGAAACCTACCGATTTTAAGGATGCAAAACAGATATTACAGAAATTAAGTGGCAAAATGCATGAAGTAGTAACTGGAGTTTGTATGCAATTTAATGGAAAGAAAATGGTATTTTCAGATACCACAAAAGTGTATTTTGAAGCCTTGAGCCAAAAAGAAATTGATTATTTTGTCGATAATTACAAGCCCTTAGATAAAGCGGGCGCCTATGCCATACAAGAATGGATTGGTTATATTGGTGTTCGTCGGATTGAAGGTTGCTTTTTTAATGTAATGGGTTTGCCAATTCCATTGGTGTACAAAAAACTGAAAGAATGGAGCGAAGTTTAATTATTAAGTTATTGGATATTAAGTTAATGAGTTATTGGTTATTATGTTATTTGTATTCATTTAACATTAAAAATTAAGCATTCAACATATTGTAAATCTTGTCTATTGACTCCTGATTCCATTCAACATTAAACATTCATCATTCAACATTGTCTCTTGATTCTATGTTCTTGACTCTATAATTAGTACATCAAATTACAACCCCTTAAAGCGGAATTGTCCATTCTGCCACTTACTTCGAAAGTTCCATTATTGTACAATTGACCTAGATCTTGTGTTGCAATAAATGAGCAGGAGTGAAGGTTACATAAATCAATAACATTAATTGCTCCTTTTTTTGAATCAAAAGATACATCAAATGGGTCTAAAGGATCTCTAATTAAAATTTTCATCCAAGGTGGGCATTCAAAAATCCCATCAGCTTTGCTATACGCCTGTGAGAGCAATTCTGTCATGCCATATTCTCCATGTATTGTTTTTAAGTTGAAAGCCGCTTTTAATTGTTGGTGCAAATCCGACCTTATTATTTCTTTTCTTCTACCTTTCATGCCTCCAGTTTCAAGCACAATATGATTATTTAAATCAATTTTGTGTTTTTCAATAAAATCCAAAAGTGCAAAAGTAACACCAGTTAAAAAAATAGTTTTCCCATTTTCTTTTAAAATCTCTAAGGTAGAAGCACAATTCTCAAAGTCGTATAAATAAAAATATTTTGCTTTTTGACCCGATTTTTCCATCAAACCATCAATCATATATACCAATGAAGCATCATTTCTTTCCAAATAAGAGGGCAATAAACCTACAAACTGGTAATGGCTCGTTTTTCCAAAAAAATGCTCAAAACCATTGACAAAACTATCTTCATACAATTGTAAATCTTTGATAAAGTGTTGGCTATTGGTTTGTCCTGTTGTGCCCGAACTTCGGAAAACATGCTCCTCTTTCCAATTGCCAGTTTTTACTTCATGCGTTTTGAAAAACTCTATTGGTAAAAAAGGGATGGATTGAATGTTTTGGATTTTGCTTGGAATTATTTTTAAGTAATCTACATATTCTTTATAAACCGGATTTTGTGCATATTGAATGTTAAATATCTCAAAAACGAGGGCCTCAAAATTTCGAATATCGACAGAGAATATTTTTTCTTGTATGTTTATATTATTAATCAAAGTATCACAAAATTAAACGGAATTTATTAATTTGGCATCATGAAAAATGCAATTAAATTATTTATTATTGTTTTTACGCTTATTGGTCTAAATGCTTGTTTTAATGCACCTACTTATAATAGCGTACCCGAGATAAAATTTAATAGATGGCAGGCCAAGTCATTTCCTGTTCAAATGACTGATAATTCGTCGGATTCACTTTCTCTATATTTTGATTTTACTGATGGAGAAGGTGATTTGGGCGATACTACTACTGGAGTAACGAATATATTTATAAAGGATTTGAAAACCAATTTAATTGATAAATATTCTATGGATCCTGTGCCTCAAAACGGAAGTGTAAATGATATTTCAGGTACTATTGAAGTGAAATTAGGACCCAATTTATTGGGTAGATGCCTATTGCCAAATATTTCAAAACCGATTGATACAACCAAATATGAAGTATATATAATGGATAGGGCTGGTAATAAAAGCAATACCATTATAACTTCCGAAATTCAATTTGAATGTAAGTAGAATTTTTAACAGAACAATAATAGTTAATTAGCACCATTTTTTATTTCCATACATAACTTTGTATGTAAAATAAATGACTTAGAATGGATGTTTTTGATGTGATTATTGTGGGTGCAGGAGTCTCAGGACTAGTTGCTGCCTATGAGTTGCAAAAAAAAGGTCTAAATGTAAAAATTTTAGAAGTTGCAAATGAACCTGGAGGAAGGATGCGCTCTGATTTTTACAGTGGTTTTATCCTCGATAAAGGTTTTCATCTATTTTTAAATGGGCTTCCAGAGCCAAAAAAAGTATTGGATATTGATAGTTTGAAATTAAAAACAATCTATCCAGGTTTACTCATTAAATATGGTTCAGGATTCAATATAGTGTCTAATCCCTTAAAAAAGACTTTTGACCTAATAAGTATGTCTATAGGAGAAAATTCTACCTTTTGGGATAAATTTAAAATGGGTAAATTATTTAATCATATTCAAAATTTGAGTTTTGAAGAAATATTTGAAATGCCCGAACGATCTTCTTTAGAATTTTTAACCGATTATGGCTTTTCAAACAAGTTAATTCAAAGTTTTTTTAAACCATTAATTTCTACTGCCTTTTTAGAAAATGAAATGAAGACTTCTTGTCGTTTATTACATTTTAATCTAAAAATGTTGTTTACAGAGGATGTAAGTTTACCAGAAAATGGAATAGGAGCGATACCAAAACAATTAGCCGATAAATTGCTGTCAAATACCATTAGATATGGAGCAAAAGTGAAACATGTAGAAGCACACAAAGTGGAACTTAGCAGCGGAGAAATGCTTTACTGCAAAAGTGTAATTATGTCATGTACGCCAATTGATTTGGAAAAAATTTATCCTAGTTTTAAAAATACTACAAATTGTTTAAGTGTAAGTAATATTTATTTTTCTGCCGAAAATCCTCCAGTAAACAAACCAATTGTTATGTTGAATGGAGAAGGTAAAGGCATTGTAAACAATGTTTTTGTTCCAAGCTTGGTACAGCCTAACTATGCACCAAAAGGAATGCATTTAGTGTCTGTAAACATAACAAAACCAAATGATTTTGATGACTATGAATTGGTTGATCAAGTACTTTCAGAATTGTCTGATTGGTTTGGAGTAAAAGTGAATGACTGGCGACATTTGAAAACCTACCACATCAAATACGCTATACCTCGTAAATGCAATGTTGATTTTAAAGTTTATAGTCAACAAATCGAACCAAGCATTTTCCTTTGTGGTGATTATTTATCTTATGGTTCCTTAAATGCAGCTATAAAAAGCGGAAAAGAGGTAAGTAAAAGCGTAATGTCAAATTGGAATGAAATCAATAAACAAGAAAACTTATTTTCTAAGGCTATATAATTTATATTTTCCAGCTTTTTTTTCAAATTTCACGTTATTTTTTAACGTTGAAGTGCAAATAATATGAGTAATACCTAGTTTTTTATAATCAATTAAGGAATCTTGTAATTGCTGTTCATATTTGGTGTTTGCAAGCCACCATTTTGGATTTTTTACCCTATAGTCTAAACCATAAATAGTAAAGATGCGAGACGCCCATTCTTTGGCAGCTTTTGGATATTTTGGGTTTGCTTTATCACTTATATAGCAACTTCTTTGCCCGTAAAAGGCTATTTCTGTAAAATTAGAAGGCACTATAAAAATGGCATCTTTTGTCGTTATTTTTTTTGCATGCAAAGAAATTTTTATTGCATCATCATTATTAGTCTGATTTCCAAAATCGTACTTTACATTGTCAGGAAAAAAAGTAGATGGAGCAAATATTAAAAATAATAGTCCGAAAATTGAACCAAAAAAATAAATAAAGTATTGATGCTTAATCTCTGCGTATTTTTTTAAAATTGGGAAATATTTAATTGCCAAACCGAAGAAACTTAAAATACCTAGATATTTTATCCAAATGGTCAATTTAAATGCCTGCATGGAAATGATAGGCAAAATTTCAAAACCCAAGCCAACTAAATATAAAAGAATAAAAAGAATAGATAAAAAAATCCAAAGTTTAACTTCTGTTTTTTGCCAAAAATAAATAAAACTAAATAAGAATGAAAAGCTTAATAATATCCAACCATTCAATTGAAATTGACTTGGAATATAATGATGGCCGTTCCGGAAATGAAAGATGATTTGAGAAAAATTAGTATTGGGAAATCCCATATTCGCTTTTTTATAAGCTAATTGGATACTAATTAAAAATGCGAAACTTAAAACTATTGTTATAAAAGGAATTTTGAAAGAATAGCTGTTTTTATTCTTGAAATAAAAAAACAAAAGCATTCCCATGAGTAAAACATTTAATTGAAATCCAACAATTGGATGGAAAAGGGTGGCAATAAAAAGGCAAATGGCCGTTTTATTTAATTTTTCTACAAATAAAAAATAGATACTCCAAATTCCAAGCGATTTGGCAATACTCGACCCTTGCAGATTGTTGTAATACAATTCATTACCACCCAAATTGTAGTAATAATTGAAAAGGACAAGTGTTAGAAATATTGAAATCCTGGTAGCTAATTTATTGTTGATGAGTAGGTTTCCTAATTTTTCCATTCCTATTATTAAAAAAATAGTACTTAGAAAATGAATGATAAAAACGAATAATTGAGTATTCTGTCCAAAAAGGGAAATTAATTTTGAAATAAACCACCTTTCATTCGGCAATATTTTCAGGATGGATTGGTAGAAGAAATCATTCTGAAAATTGGAATTGCCATTTAAAATAAGTGAGTAAGGCAGAATTTCTATTTGATCGCCTCTACCAAATTCATAACCCCATTTAACTATTAAAGCGAGATAGCAAAAAATTGGAAAAATTAAAAGCGCTAACGCGTTTTTTAACCTTATTTCATTTGCAACCATTTTCAATTATAATATTTGTCTATTCGGTGCACCCAATTGGAGTCATTTCATTTATCCAATTTTTTATCAATTCTACGCCTTCTTTATGTACAAATGTTTTTGCAATCGATGGCATTTTGTTTTGATTTGTCTCACCCATTCTATAAGTCATTACCGAGCTATCGGCTTTCCCTGGAACGATATCAAATGAAAAACCACCTGATCTACTTCCGTAAGATGGAGTTTGACATTTGCCCAATTTATCCGCACCTGCTTCCCAATTTAGCAGAATAGTGAAATTTGCATTACCATTTTCATTATGACAATGCCCACAATTAATGTCTAAATAGGCACGTGCTCGTAAATCTAAAGATCCTGAACTTGGGTCGTCCCATTTCGGAACTTTTGGAATAGAGCCTAATGCTGGCAGTCCTTTCAGAAAACCCAATTCGTTTAAAGCCTGCAATTGGTTTTTCCCATTAAAAAGTTTGTTTAAATTCCTTGCTTTTGGCCCTAAAGGTTCTAAGGTTTCATTTGACTTATGGCACTTTTCACAATCCAAATTTGATGGAATTAAATATTGTGTGGTTTGAGAAATGCCATTAACATCTATCCAATTTGCAGTTACCTCTTTCTCCTCTTCCTCCAAAAATGCCTCCGTTTGTTCATTATTCCAATGGTAATTTCCACTGTGCCAAATTCCATTTTTAAGGAAAAGCACTCTTGTTTCTAAAATTTTTCTTCCTAAAGCCTCATTTCTTAAATCCTTTGAAAAGTAAAAGGTTTTTAATATTAGGGTGCCTTCAGGAAAATTTAAAACCCCAGTATTATTATAATTTGCTGTACTGCCTTTTGGAAAAAAAATAAATCTTGCTTTACCAGCATAGTCAGAGTATAATGGCGTAATTAAATCGTAATTAAATAAATTGTCCGTGGCTTGCATGTCTTTTAAATCACCATAAAATAGCTTGAAATCAGAAAGTTTTGGCAAAAGTGTATCAATCTTGTCAGGTGATGGGCGAGGAGTGACTATAGGATTTTCAGGGTCTTTTTTACAAAAAGTGATAAAAAGAGCACCTAAAAGTATGATTGTAAAGTATTTTAGCTTCAACATTTTTTTTAGTAAATATAATTAATTAATAGGAAAATTGTACAAGTAATATAAAAAAAAGTGGGCTGTACTGGGCTCGAACCAGTGACCCCCACGTTGTCGACGTGGTGCTCTAAACCAACTGAGCTAACAACCCAAAAAAATGAATGCTCAAAAATCATTGCGAAAATAGTAAATTCTATTACTTTTACTGCAATGGAATGGAGAAAATTATTTAAACTTAATTCGTTTTATACTTCCTTGGGTATTTTGATGTCAGGTAATGCCATTGCTCAGGGCATCAATTTTTTATTTTCTATTTTATTTGCCCGTTTATTTAATTTAAATGATTTTGGTGAATTTGGTATTTTTACGGCTTGTATTTTTGTAATAGGAGAGGTATTGAATCTAAAAATGGACCAGGCACTTGTATTATGTAAAAATGAATGTGAGGTTAGTTCAACTATAAAATTTGCAAATAAAATCGGTTTTTATATCTCTATTTTTGGGACTTTTGTTTTTTATGTATTTCAATTGAAAAATGAAGGTGCTTTACTGCTTTCTCTATTATTGTTTTTGGCACTTTTTATTTTCGGACGATTGCAAATGGTGCTTACCCATCACTTATGGCTCAAAAATTTTAAGCTAATCAGTGTTTCAAGGTTTTTACAAGTTATTTTTGGAAGTTTTATAACACTTATTTCTTTTAAACTTTTCCCTAATTTAAATCCGTTAATTATTGGATTTATCTTAGGAAATCTATTTGCTTTTTTGTTTTTATACTTTAATATTCACAAAAATAATGTTTCCATTTCAACTGATTCATTGAATTTTAATCCCAAAGGAAGTTTTCGTAATTTTCTAACTTATGGTACTTTTTCTTCTCTTTTGAATGTATTAAATAAAAATCTTCCTTTTTTTCTTTTTAAAAAATTTTATGGATTGGATACTTTAGGAAGTTTTTCTTTTTCAAATAGAATAATTCAAGCGCCACTCGGAATTGTCACACAATCTCTGGGGAAAGTATTTTTTCAAAAGGCAGCAGAAAACGATGATAAAGAACCACTTTTGAATTACCTATTGATTAAAAATACATTGTTCTTTTCTTGCATTACTGGGTTTTTTCCAATGCTTTTTTTGTCCATATTTGGCACATGGATTTTCGTTTTTCTTTTTGGTGAAAAATGGCAAGAAGCTGGAAAAATGACCATGATTTTAGCACCTTTGTTTTTTATGTCATTTATCTCTCAACCTATTTCTATGTATTTAGATGTTAAAAAAGAATTGAAATGGGAGTTTTTTTATAATTTGTCTTTTTTAATTGCACGATTTTTATTGCTATATTTTGTAGGTTTAAGGTTTAGTTTTGAATTCTCACTATATGCTTATGTTGTTGTGGGTATTTTATTCTATTTTATTTTACTTTTAAAACTTTATTCTATTTCTAAATCATAATCCTTTTTATATGAAAAAAAATATTAAAACAATTGGTATTCTATTTTCCCTAGAACTTATCTTTTTATTTGTCATTTTTCCAGCTTGCAAACAAACAAAATCAGTTTCTGAAAGCACAAAGAATACTACTTCATTGATTGTAATGGAAAAGTCTGGCTTAAAGTTGACGGAAGTTGCTTCACCGCCATTTAGTGAAAGTAGTTTGGCTCAAATTTCTCCAAGTAGCCTTTCTTGGTCAGATACTGGAGTAGTACGTTTTAATTATAGTATGAAAAATTATGAGTTGGGTGTTCCAACTTCTGATTGGGATTCTAAGTTGTGTGGCAACTCAGAAAAAGGACAACATATTCACCATATTTTAAATAATGAGCCATATACTGCATTATATGCACCAAATTTTGAGAAATCATTGAAAGATGGTCAATATATAAATTTGTCTTTTTTGAGTAGAAGTTACCATGAAAGCATAAAGAATAAAAATGCATTTACATTGACCCAATTTAATATAGGAACCCAAAAGGGTACTCCGGTAAATTTAAACCAGCCATTTATGTTTTATAGTCGGCCAAAAGGGGAGTACAAAGGCTATGAAACCAAATACGTTTTGTTAGATTTCTATTTGGTAAATACCGAATTATCCAAAAAAGGCAATAAAGTAATTGCTGAAATAAATGGTGTTGAATTTATAATAGACTCTTGGGTGCCTTTTATAATTGAAGGTTTGCCTGCTGGTGAATCAACCATTAAATTATCATTAGTAGATAGAAACGGGGATTTAGTAAAAACGATGTATAATCCAGTAGAGCGAAAAATTGTTTTATCTAATATGATTGTTAGATAAAATCATTTTTCAAATCCATATTTGTCAAATACCCAACCCACTTTTTCTTGCACTTGTGCTTTTGTCATTCCAAATTGTTCTAACGAATAACTATGTTCACTTTTGTAAGTTCTTGCGGTTTTTGTAGCTTTTTCAAGCTTTTCTAAAAATGTAGGATTTTTCTCCAAATTGAATTTATCATAAATACTTAAAATGGTCGCTTTTGGATTTTCTACTAAGTCGTCATATTTGAGCGTAATTTGTTGGTTTTCGGGTACTGTTTTTATCTTCTCATGAAAATAATTATAATAATCCATTCCTAAAATGCCCCAACTTTGGTGATGTTTTGAAGTTTCAGGAATTTCACCACTATGAGGTTTCCATGCTAAAGAAAACATACTAATAAATGAAGGAACAGATTCATAAGGATTTCTAACTAAATAAATAATTTTAGCATCTGGAAAATAATCAATTAGCGATTCTAATCTGCCAGTTGACATTACATTTTTTGATAGAAAAGTTCTTTTAATTCCTTGTGCATAAGCTAGTCTTTGCAAGGTTGACTTATAAAATTCCATTAAAGCTCTTTGCTGCCGTTTGCCCATTTTGTCTGGAAATTTTACCCATGGAATTTCATCCATAAAAGGGCAAAGCAAAAATATGCCCGCAGTAATAAGTGTAAAAATATAAGTACCCTCGTCCTCTTCAGATTTGTTGAACCCCATCGGATGTATGTTTTCCCAACCTTTAAACAATTTGTCGTCGCACCAAGTAAAGAATTTTTTAAAGGGCTCTCCAATATATTTATCTATTTTGGCAAAAAAACCTACAATTCTAAAAATGAGTATCGATGGAAAAATGGTGTGGTATAATCTGGTATAATTGTACCTTTCTTCATCCAAACACATTAATCGATGAGAAAAAGTGGTTCCACTTCTTGGATTTGCAATTATAAAAATGGGCTTATCAATTTTTACATTTCTATAGTTCGGGAAAAGTATTTCATCTAATAGTCTAGTAATCAGTACCAATAAAGAAACGAATGAAAATAGAAATATAAATAAAACAGTGATTAAAAACCTTTTTATGCTAAAATGCTTAATGCAATTTAGATAAATGATCATAAAAAATGTCTTCAAATGGACATAAAAAATGCTTGGATGTATTATAGACATAGAATAATTTGGACGGCAAATTTAATAAACTTAAATTTAAAAAAGACCATAAATTATCCCCAATCCAACCACACAAACAATCATACACAAAACGCTAAGTGGTAATCCTACTTTTACATAATCTATAAACTTATAACCACCAGGCCCGTACACCATTAAATTGGTTTGATAACCGACAGGTGTTAGAAAACTAGCAGAGGCTGCAAATGCAATAGCTAAAATAAATGGCTTAGGATCCACTCCAAAGGAATTGGCGAGTGAAATAGCCAATGGAAAAGCTAGAGTGGCTGCGGCTACATTGGTCATTATCTCTGTTACCATCATGGTTATAAAATAGATGGCCGCTAAGCCAGCTATCGGTCCACCACCTTTTACTAAGTATAAAATTCCATTTGCAATATCAGCTGCAGCTCCAGTTTTGGTGAGGGCTTCTCCTAAAGCAAGTGCTAATGCTGCTAAAATCAATAGGTTATAATCTACCAAATTGTGCATTTCTTTAAAAGAAATAGTTTTGGTGAATATGATTAATGCCAAAAGCACTAAAAGACTTTGGAATAAACTCATAAATCCAATAGCTGAACCAATTATACAAACACCAAATCCAATTAATACCATCCATGATTTAATTGGATTTATTTTTTCAGTTTTTTCTATTTCATTTATAATAAAGAAATCTTCCTTTCCATCTGTTCTCGTATCAAAATCATCTCCAACAAATAAAACCAATACATCGCCTTGTTTAAGGATAACATTGCCCAATTTTCCATTTATTTGCTCGCCTCTGCGATGAATTGCCACTACGGCAGCGTCGAATCTTCCTCTGAGGTCACATTCCTTTACACTCTGTCCAATTAAATCTGAATTTGGCATGAGTATCGTTTCAATTAAATGCCGTGATTTATTGTTTTTTATGGATTGTGTTTTAGGAAAATTTATTTCTTTTTGGTCATCTACTAACTCTGAAATATTTTTTATATCACCAGCAAAAATTAAAATATCATCAAGTCGCAATATATCTTTTGGCGATACGGGACTAATCGTTTCTTCATTTCGGATGATTTCAACAAGAAAAAAATTTTTCAACTGCCTTAAATTCGCCGATTCTACGCTTTTTCCTATTAAGCCCGAATTAATTTTAATTCTTCCCTCTACCAAAAAATCACGTTGCGATTTTTGAAAAGTTTCTAATGGATCTGGTCTATCTGGTAATACCGTATTTCTGAAAAAATATAAATATAAAACTCCAATAAAGGCTTGAATACCTCCAACAATGGAAAAGTCAAACATTTTTAATGGCTCAAATCCTGCAGAAGTGGTTAGTCCATTAACGACTAAGTTAGTTGAGGTTCCAATAAGTGTTATTGTACCTCCCAGAACGGTTGCAAAGGATAATGGAATCATTAATTTTGAGGGGGCTACTTTGTTGCTTTTTGACCAAGTATATACAAAAGGAATTAAAAAGGCTACTATAGGTGTATTGTTTAAAAATGCAGATAAAATAGCAACGCCAAACATCATACGCAATAAAAACGTCGACATCTTATTTACATTTCCAAATATTTTATGAAAAAATTGATCAGGTAAGGCACTTTTATTTAAAACACCACAAACGACTAAAAGCAACATTATTGTAATTATGGAATCATTTGCAAAACCTCCCAGCATTTCTTTGGGTGTTAAAATACCTATAACTAATAAAAAACCTACACCAATAAAAAAGGTAAGAGCTGGAGGAAATTTTTCTTTGTATAAAGAAAAAATAATAAAACCAGTTACAAGAAGAACAATTATTTCTTGCATTTGCATACTCATTTCAAAAATACCCATTAGTCTATATATTTAATAGAGTTAATAAAGTTGTAAAGATATAATTATAAATATAATACTTATAACTATAAAAAAGAATTAACAATAAAAAAACTTCCGATAATAAGAATTAAATCATCCTTATTGGAAAAGCTCTCGGCAGCCTCAAAAGCTATTTTTGGAGTAGAGTAGGTGTTAAAATTAAGATCAAATTGCAAACCCAATTTTGCTAATTCGCTAATATCCAATTTTCTATCAATATTTGCTTGTGTAAAATAATATTGAGCTTCTTTTGGTAAAAGGGCAAAAATGGACAAAATATCTTTGTCTTTTACTGCCCCAAAAATAATGTGCAAATTTTCAAAAGATTCATTTTGTAAGTTTTGAAGCGCCATTTTAATACCATCCACATTATGTGCAACATCAATTATGGTAAGTGGTTTAGACCTTATTTTTTGCCATCTGCCGAAAAAACAAGTATTTTTAATTACCTTTTTTATTCCCTTTTGAATGTTTTTGTCGCTTATATTAAATCTTTCAAGTTGTTTGATGGCAAAAATAGTTGTATTTATATTTTCAATTTGATAGCTAGCCACAAGGGGCGATTTTATGGATAAGTTAAAGTTTTTAAAATTCAATTTCAAGAAATTTGAAGTTTTTGAGGTTTTTATATTATCCAAATTATCGCTTGAAAATATCAATGGTGCATTTTCTATTTGCGCTTTTTGAATAAAAACTGGATCCGTTTCTTCGTTTCTTCTGCCAATAATAACAGGAGTATTTTGTTTAATGATTCCAGCTTTTTCGCCAGCAATGGCTGCTAAAGTATCTCCTAAAACATCTTTATGGTCGTACGAGATATTTGTAATAACCGACAAAATTGGTGATACAATATTAGTAGAATCTAATCTTCCACCCAAACCTGTTTCAATTACCGCAATATCTACACCTTCATTGGCAAAATAATCGAATGCCATAGCCACCGTAATTTCAAAAAAGGAAGGTTTTTCTGCCTCGATGATTGGTTTTATTTTATCTACAAACGAATTTACTGATTTACGAGGAATCATTTTCCCATTTATCTTAATTCTTTCTCTGAAATCGTTTAAATGAGGCGAAGTGTATAAGCCGGTTTTAAATCCACTTTCAGCCAATATAGAAGCTAAAAGATGCGAAACAGAACCTTTTCCATTGGTGCCTGCAACGTGTATGACTTTAATCTTTTTCTGCGGATCATCTAAAAAGGAACAAATTTTTTCTATATTACCCAAACCGGTTTTTATGGCTTTTGCTCCAATTCTTGAAAAAATCGGCAATTGGGTATATAAGTAGTTTAAGTTTTCTTGGTATAATTCTTTGGTATTCATGGAAAAATGCTATGTTTTCAACTTCACTAAAATTTGAAATTAAATGTCATCGTTCCCCATTGTTCTTCCATGGATTGTGGTGATGTATTAAATTTTGCCGTTTTTGCTGCTTTTATAGCTAAATTTATAAGGTAAGAATCTGTAGTATTAGAATTTTTGGAAGTATATTCAGCATATAATACATTTCCATTTTGATCTACTTTAATACGGACTACAACTCTACCTGTTTTCTGCGAAGCATCATTTAATGAAGGTTGCTTCACCAATTTTCTACCACCCAAATCAAAAGAGCCAAGACCATCGCTGGCGTTGCCTTTCCCTGGGTCAATACCACTTCCATCTGGATTGCCATTTGGAACTCCATTGTCACCACCTGTTTGTCCTGTTTGCCCTTGGCTATTATTGTTTCCCTGACCTTCAGAGCCTTGTTTGCCTTTTGTCAATCCAGCATTCATTTTGTCTTGAAATGCTTTTTGCTCAGCTTTTTTCTTATCAGCTTCCGCTTTTG
Source organism: Bacteroidota bacterium (assembly GCA_016705125.1). Classification (GTDB taxonomy): domain Bacteria; phylum Bacteroidota; class Bacteroidia; order Chitinophagales; family JADIYW01; genus JADIYW01. The sequence continues at coordinate 144,489 of JADIYW010000003.1, read as the reverse complement.
CCTTTGCATCAGCAATGGCTTTTGCTTTTGCGTCTGCTTCTTTTTTCTTTATCGCATCAAGTTCTGCCTTTGTTATTTTTGGAGCGGTAACATCGTTAGTCGTTACAATTGGTTTTGTTGCAGCTACAGGTTTACTTTTTGTAATTATTGGCTTTGTGGCTTCAACTGGTTTTGGTGGTGTGTTATTTGGATTTTCTGAGGCTAGTGGATCGCCATTATTACCATCACCTTGGCCTTTGGTTGTATTACCTAAGTCGGGTGTTGAACCTCGCTCCCTAAAATCCATTACTATTATTTCATTTGATTTAAATGGAGGAGTGATATTGGAATGTAGTTTAATAAAAAAAAATAGAATTAAAATTAAGGCATGAATTCCAATGGAAATAATAATTCCTTTTCTTCTATTCTCTTTTTCCTGAATTACCTCTAATCGATCAATATCTGCGTATTTCATAATTATTCTGATTGAGTAGCTAAAATCATTTTTATTTTTAATTCGCTTGCAATAGACATAACTTTTACCACATTTTCAATTGGCACTGATTTTTCTGCATTTAATATCACCGTTTGGTTTTCTTTATTTTGAATCCTAGCAGCAAGGGCAGACTGAAGATTTTCAAAAGGCATTTTTTGAGTTTCTAAATAATAATTTAAATCTGCGTCAATACTTAATGAAAGTGTTTCGGTTGCCTGCACCTGACTGTCAGAGGATGGCAAAACTAGATTAAGTGCATTTGGATTAACAGCAGAAGAAGTTAACATAAAAAATATTAACAATAAAAACACCAAGTCTGTCATCGACGACATATTAAAATCTGGTGTTATCTTACTTCTTTTTTGAATGCCCATGATTATGCTGGTTCTTGTAAAAGATCAATAAAATCAACGCTGGTGTTTTCCATTTTGTAAATCACATTTTCTACCATCGCTACCAATAAATTGTAGGCAATCAATGCAATTATACCTACAATCAGTCCTCCAAGTGTAGTTACCATCGCCACATAAATACCACTTGCCAAATCGCCCGGCTTCAAACTAGAACCTGCGTCTGCAATAGATTTAAAAGCTAAAATCATTCCCCAAACTGTTCCCAAAAAACCAATCATTGGTGCAGCTCCAGCAACGGTTGCAAGTAATGGAAGACTTCTTTCGAGTTTATAAACTTCCAATTTGCCTTCATTTTCTATAGCAGTACTAATATCATTCAGCGGTCGGCCTATCCTTTTTATTCCCTTTTCAATTAGTCGAGCAATAGGCGTATTGGTTTGTTTTGCCAAGGCAAGTGCTGCATCAATATTACCATGAGTTACAAAATCCTTTATATTCAACATAAATTTAGGATCAATTTCTCCAGCTTTTTTGATGGCTAAATACCTTTCAATTGTTATATAAAAAGCAAGTAGAGATAAAATACCAATTGGAATCATAAATCCGCCTCCAGAAATTAAAAGGCCTATATAAGATAATTCTTTTTCAGCTTTCCCAGCTGCATCAATGGCAATTGTTGCCGTGTCTTGTAGAAACAATAAATTCATAGTGCGACAAATATTTTAATATTTAACGAAATAAACAAGCTAAATATATGCCAATGCTATTTAACTTAACTAATCTTAACGCTAACATACTGTGGATAAACCCTTATTTGGTTTAAAGTATGGATTTTAATGAAAGAACAATATTTAAAATAATTTAGTAATTAATACTTTATCTACTTGTTCTGTAATTTGCTCTGGCGTAAATGCATTATTTTCGAGCATAAAATGGGTTACGAATTCATTAGGTACTATTTCAATATATTGATTAAAGACAACTGCATTTTTTGGAGCGCCTTTCCAAACTTCACCAGGCGGTTTTGCGCTTTCACCAATTAAGGAATCAAAAACAGATTCAGGGAAATATTTTTTACTTAAAATTTTTCTCGTATCTCCAAAAATAAAAAGAGGTTTATTCAGTCCTTTACAAGCCGCTGCAAGCAAATAAGTGCCAATGGGTGCTACAAACTCATCTCGCATAATAATGCTTGCTGGAATCACTAAGGCATCAGCTTTTGCTAAAAAATTACCTGCAGCTTCGGCATTTATAATTTGTAATCCAAAAGTATGTGTTGCAAATTCGGTGGCTTGGTGTCTGCTATTAATGGCTGGTTTTGCCATGGTTTGTATGATATCAATCTTTTTCTGGTTTACAGCCATCAATTCCACAAATGATTCAATAGATTTGTCAGCACCATGGAAAATAATCGTTTTTTCGTGGAAATCGAAATTAGTATATGCCGTGTGTGCTGTTTTTCTATCTACGTTTTTCCACCTTTCATGAAAAACTTCTAATAATTCTTTTATTACAATTGGCTGATTTTCAGGGTCAATTCGGAGCAACCAATGATTTAGGAAATGATTGATGGACATAATATTAGGCTGGCTTTTTAAAATAGTACCCAAACCTGAAACCATGTCTTTAACTGAATTTGAAACTTTACTATCGTTGACTAAATCCATCAAATTTTCAAGCATTTGGTAATATCTTCTTGCATTATTTACTGGTGCAACGATTTTATCCAAATTAAGTGTCTCCTTTATGTTTTTTAACCAATCCATTTTATAATTTCCATTTTATGCTACAACCCAAACTTGGATATTGATTTTCAACAATACCTTGATTGTTTAACAATTTATCTAATGCATTTCTAATATCATTACCTGTCACCGGAATGGTTGATTTTGGACGACTATCATCCAATTGACCTCTATAAACACAGTTTAATTCATTGTCAAAAATTGAAAAATCAGGTGTACAAGCAGCAAAATAAGCCTTTGCTACATCTTGCGACTCATCGTATAAATAAGGAAAAGGGTAGTTTAATTGCTGCGCTTGAAGTTTCATTTTATCAGGCGCATCATCAGGATAACGGGAAATATCATTACTGCTTATGGCAATAAATGAAATACCCTTTGGTATATATTCATTTGCAAGTAGCACTAATTGTTCGTTGATATGTAAAACATAAGGACAGTGATTGCAAATAAACATAACCAAGGTGCCATTTTTACCTTTTAATTCATTTAAATCAACCAATTGATTATCAATGGTATTAATCAATTTAAAATAAGGTGCCTTATATCCTAATTCTTTTTTTATGGTTTCAAGTGCTGCCAAAATCTGATTTTATTTTTTTAAAACTGCATTAAAGATAATAGAAATGTATTAGACCAAAATTAATTTTGTGCTAAAATTATCTTTATAGCTTCTTCCAAATTATTAGTGGGAGCGAAGCAGGCTTTGTTTTTACAAATAAATATAAGGGTTTCATCCGGGTTTCCTTGTTTGTCTTCTAAAAATGGAAGTGTCGAATACTGACTTGAACCAGCAAATAATGTATTTGGCAAATTGTATTGTTGTAACGTGTGATTAAAATTTATTGCCTCATTGCCTACAATGCATATTTCAAAAGGCTTATCAACCAAATCTGCCAATAATATTGCCCAATTTGAAAAGAAAGATCCATTTTTAATGATGTCTTCAACAAATATAGAAACCATATTTTTTGCCATTCGAATATAGGCTTCATTATAGGTCATTTTGCCAAATCGAAATAATAAATTTGCCAAAATTGAATTGGCAGCAGGAATAACATTATCGCTCGTTTCTAACCCACGAGTAATTATAGTCGATTGATTGTCAGCAGTAAAGAAGAACAAACTGCTTTTTTTATCATGGAAATGCAAAATGATATATTCCAAAAGTTGGGTGGTTTGCTTTATAAATTGTTCATCGAATGTGATTTGATATAAATTAAAAAGCGCATCTGCAAATGTAACATAATCGATCAAAAGCCCTGCAATACTTGATTTTCCATTTTTAAACGTTCTATTTATAGAGCCATCGCTATTTAGAAAGGTATTTAAAAGGAATTTACCCAAAGAAATCGCTTCATTTAAATATTTTTCATTTTTAGTTGCTCTAAAAGCTTCAATTAAACCATTTACCAAAAGGGCATTCCAGTTTAATAGTATTTTGTCGTCCAAGCCAGGCCTAATCCTTGTATTTCTTTCATTTAACAAAAGCCTATTTTGAGCAATTACATTTTCTTTCCAATTGCCTTGTGTCAAATTATTTTTTTTACAAAATAAATCATCTGTTTCAGTACGAAAAAGGATATTATGACCATCTTCCCAATTGCCTTCTTCTGTAACGGAATAGTAATTGGCTAAAAGTTTATCATTTTTGGTAATTCGCATAAAATCCGCAAAACTCCAAATATAAAATTTCCCTTCGATACCTTCTGAATCAGCATCTAAAGCAGCATAAAATCCACCGGAAATATCTTTTAATTCGGTCATTAAAAAGTTGTAAATTGACTCAATCGTTTCTAGATATAGTTCATTATTTTGGTTTTTATAAGCTATAGAATAAGCAGAAAGCAATTGCGCATTATCATAAAGCATTTTCTCAAAATGAGGAACTTTCCAAAAAGCATCCGTTGAATACCGAGCAAAACCACCTCCAATTTGATCATATATTCCACCCAAAGCCATTTTTTCTAAGGAAATATTAATGGCTTCCAAGGCTCTGTCTTCTTTGGAAATACTATAATACTTGGATAAATAAATAAGGTTATTGGGCATCATAAATTTTGGAGCACCAGCTCTGCCGCCCCAAGTAAAATCAATTTTCGGAAGCCAATGTCGCCAAATATCATCTAAAATATTGCTTGTAAATTCCTTTGGTTCATTAATTGGCTTGTAAATATTGTCCATCATTTTTAGTCCTTCTTCAATCTGATTTGCTTGTTGATAGAGTTTGTCAGGTTCATTTATAGCCAATTTTACAAAATGTGACAATAAATGCAACCAATTAGCCTTTGGAAAATAGGTGCCTGCAAAAATGGGTCTACCATCAGGAAAAGCTATTGCATTCAAGGGCCAGCCACCATTTCCTGAAGTCAGGTGACAAGCATTCATGTACAGATTATCGATATCTGGTCTTTCTTCTCTATCCACTTTTATTGAAATGAAATAAGTGTTCATGAATTCAGCCACTTTTTCATCTTCAAACGATTCATGCTCCATCACATGACACCAATGGCAGGCTGAATATCCAATACTTACAATAACAAGTTTGTTTTCATTCGAGGCTTTTTTTAATATTTCGGCACTCCAAGGAAACCAATTTACAGGATTATGGGCATGTTGTAATAAATATGGCGAAGTTTCATTTATTAGTTCATTTGTGTGTTTCATGTTTATTATTTTACTATTTAAAATTCTAAATCTTTAATAATCCTCCAATTTAATGGAAAATAATTATTGATTCTTCCCTGAATTAATTTTACCCAACCTAAATTAATATTTTCATATTTTACCAATGTCCAACCCAAAAAATCAGGCATATCCAAAGGCTCAAAATGCAATCTTTTTAAATATTTAAGCGCATTTTCTTTATCTACAGCAATGTATTGAAAATCTGATTTAAGGCAATCAGAAAGTGCCAATTGGTGTGATGGAATCAATTCCTTACCTTTCATTTGTCCAATTTCAATTCCCAAATAGGTAATGTATAATGCTTGAGAAAGTTGCGAAATTTGTTGCGTAAATGCTAAAGGAAACAAAAAGAAACGATCATTTTTTTCGATAATATTTATACTTTCGTTTGGTTTAAGCCATTCTGAAAAGGTGACATTAGATTTTGAAGATACTTGCTGTTTTGGCTCAAAAGGAAGTCCTTTTTTTTGTAAAACGGCCATAAAAAGTCCACTTCCATCGACTTTGTTAGGTAAAAAATAATAGCCTATTCCACCCTTGGTTTTGGTTTTTGTAATATTGGGGAATTCAGATACGTCAATTTCTACAGACAATAAATCCAATTCATTAATTGCATAATCAATAATATCTTCATTTTCAGATTTTTCAAAAGTGCAAGTACTATAAATTAAATATCCTCCATTTTTTAGACTAGGTAAAACATTTTCTACAATTTGGTGTTGACGGATTGAACAAATATTTACATTTTCAACGGACCATTCATTTACGGCTTTATTGTTTTTTCTAAACAAACCTTCTCCCGAACAAGGCGCATCTATTAATATTAAATCGAAGAAATTGCTAGTTTTTTGAAAATCTATCGGCTTATTTTGAGTAATAATGACATTTGAATAAGCCCATTTTTGGATATTTTCTCTAAGGATTGCATTTCTTTTGGGCAAAATCTCATTGGATACTAAAATGCCTTTTTCATCCATTTTGGATAATAAATGGGTAGATTTACCGCCTGGTGCAGCACATAAATCCAATACAGTTTGAGGCTGTTTTTCATGAAATAATTGGTCGAATACAAACCCTAAAAACATCGAAGAACTTTCTTGAACATAATAAGCGCCTGCATGCCATAATGGATCGAAAACAAACGAATATTCATTTTCTAATTGTCGACTTTCAGTTTCCCATTTTACTTTTTTTTGCCCAAATGAATCATCATATCTCTTTTTTGGATTAAATCGAATTGACGAAAACTGCTTTTGATCCATCGAATTAAGTATTTCAGTATACTCGTCACCAAATTTTAGTTTAAGATTTTTTATAAATTCAATTGGCCAATTCATGCTTTTGTTGTTTTGAGCTGATAAAAATATTGCTTAATACTCCCGAGGCGACCAATACAATACCTAAAATATTCATTATTGTGAACGATTCATTAAAAATGAAAAAACCAATTAATAAACTGCTAATTATTCCAAGAAATTGGATACTTGAAGCACGAGAAAGGGATTCAATTTGCAAGGATTTTGTCATCAATATTTGCCCTAATTGAGTAAGCAAACCAATGGCTAGAATCAAAATCCAATCCATTCCCTGAGGCATTACCCAGTTAAAGAAAGTCCAGATTAACATAAAAGGAAATCCAACCAATGGAAAGTAAAACACTATTACTAAAGGATGGTCATTGGCCCTTACTTTGCTAATTAAATTATAAACAATAGCAGAACTTAAAGCCGAAACAATACCCAAAAAGAAATAAAAAATGGAAATATCACTATCAAATCCTTTAATGACAATTATTCCAATAAAGCTTAATAAAAAACAAGCCCATTGTAATTTTAGTACCCTTTCGCCTAAAAATAGAACACCAATAATTGTTGTAAATATTGGAGTGGTGTAGGAAAGAATTGCCGTTGTGGCTAGCGGCATTTTTTGTACCGAAATAAAAAAAGTAATCAAGGCTATAGAACCAAAAATACCTCTTAAAAACAATAGTTTTTTTTGGTTGCCCCAAGGAGAAATGCTTAATAGTCGAAGTTGAAAAAGGGTAATAATTATGGATATAATTGTTCTGAAAAGCATTAATTCATTGGCAGGAATATGGCTCATATATTTAACTATTGCACTCAGAAGCGAAAAGCATAAAGTAGCTCCTAACATAAAATATATTCCCTTTGAGGCCTGCATTGTTTAATTTGAGTCCAAATTTATGAATTTGTTTGCCTTAAAGGAAAATAAAAAAGATTGATTATCAACAAAGAATAAATTTACCCAGTTTAATTCAATTTAAAGTTTGAAAACTGAACTATATTTTATATAAATTTCACCCAATTTAGATTTTGTTTCAATATGTTTATAATATTGAAATATAAAACACTTTTGGCTACCTAATTAAAATTAAGCTATATTTTGGATGTTTATTAAGTATATTATTCCGATAAATGACATTTTTTGTACTTTTATATTTTAATAAAAAAGTTCATCTTTGTAAAAAAAATAAAATGAAAACAGTTGCACCTTATAAGCCACTTACACCCTCGGGTAAAGGGATTTCTTTTGAGAATAGGCCATTAGAAGATTTTTCTAAAGAAGAAATAACAGAATTGCTGAATAAATATCATTGGATTGCTTTTAAAAAAAACGAAATCTCATTAGATGATTTAACCAATTATTTAGAGCAATTTGGTAGTGTTGTTAAAAATGATAGGAGAGATGGTGCCGTTTTAAAAGTAGATGGTGGAAAAAAAGAGGAAGTTTTTTTGGGAAATGGTTTTCTTCCACTCCATAAAGATGGTTTATTAATGGGGAATAATGTTGGTATGGTTTCTATATTTTGTATGGAATATAATGAAGTTTCTGATGGGCGCACATTTATAACTGACATTGAAAATGCTATCAACGAAGTGCCTAATGAAATTCAGGATTTGCTTAGAGCTAAAGGAATGGATGTGAAGCCATTAGATGCTTATTATCTAACTTCATCTGATAAATGGTATCATATGAGCGGTTTTTTGGAAGTAGATGGAAAGGAATATTTAAATATTGGTTTTCCTTATAAGCGTGGTGAAAAATCGAGCTGGTTGACCCAAATTGAGGGATTGAATGAGGACGAGTTTTATGAAGTATTTGATGTTTTAGATAAAGCAGTAATGGATCCAAAATATTGCTATTTCCATGATTGGGAAAAGGGTGATATTTTATTGTTTGATAATAGAAAAACCCTTCATGGTCGAGAGGCATTTAAGGGTCAAAGAGCATTGGCAAATATTCAAGTTGTTTTTGAAAAGTAATAATTTATATTGGTATAAATATTTAACCTTCCAATGTTTTTGATAAAAAAAGGTTGCCATTTATATGACAACCTTTTTTTTACATAAAAGTATTATTGAAGCTTAAAGGTAGAACCATTATCCAAGTCGAATGTTATAACAATTTTCTTCTTTTTGCCCAATTTTAATGTTTCATCTATAATACAGTCTATACTATAATTATTGTCAATCGTATGCTCTTCCCAATTACCTTCATAATAGGCAAAATTTATCAATTTAAAATCAAATTCAGTTGAGGGAACTTCAATTGTTTTCGAAATTTTTCTGGTTTCCTTATGCTCAACAGTAGAACCAATATAGTCACCATTTATATAAATCTCAGACTTGGTAAGGTGGTCGTAACCTTCCTCTACACCCTTGAAACTAATTTCAATGGTAAGTGTTTTTACTTTTGAACCTTTTGCAAATGAAGCTGAATTTAATCCAACTAATGCAATAAATAATAATAGTGCTTTCTTCATAAATTAAAAATTTTAGGTAAATTTATAAAAGTATTTTAATTTCATTCAAACATTTCATTTTTTTTTAATGCATATTAACAATTTTTTATTTAAAAATTGGTCAGGTACTATCCAACAAAAGGTGCCTAATTTTTTTAAGCCAAGTACCAAAGAAGAGATTCTTGAAATAATCCATAAATATGATAATATAAGATTTGTGGGCACTGGACATTCATGGTCACCTTTATTCGAAACTAAAGAAGCGATGATTAGTTTTGATAATTTTAATAAAATTATTTCAATTGATAAAGAGAAATTGGAGGTGGTTGTTCAACCTGGTATTAAACTTTGGCACCTAAATAATCTATTGGATAGGGAAGGACTGGCGCTGCAAAATTTGGGTTCAATAGACGAGCAATCTATTGCAGGTGCCATATTAACTGGAACACATGGCAGTGGCATCCAATTTCAATGTTTAGCTTCTCAGGTAATGAGTATTTCGCTTATTGATGGAATGGGAAATGAAATAAATTTGGATAAAAATGACGATTCCTTTTATGGCGCATTAGTGAGTTTGGGTAGTTTGGGCGTTGTAATTGCTTTAAAACTAAAGGTTTGCAAGAAATACCAATTAAATGAAATTACCTATATCGAAGATTTTGATAAAATATTGCCAAAAATAGACAATTACATTACAGAAAATGACCATTTTAAAATGTGGTGGCTGCCACCATCAAAAAAATGGGTTATTTTTACCTACAAAAGAACGGATAAGCCAATAAATGATTCAAAATGGAGAATATTTTTTCACGAAAAAGTAAAATCAGATTGGGGTTATGCAATTATTTTATTTATTGGTAATTTGTTTAATAAATTGAGACCTATTTTAAATAAATACCTTACTTGGGAATATCGTGGGCCATTAAATAGAACAAATAAAAGTTATAAGGTATTTAAAGTACCAAGGCCACCCAAACATAGGGAAACGGAGTGGGCATTTGATGTAAAAGATGCAAAAGCGCTACTAGTTCAATATCAAAATGAATTTAGCAAACCGAAATATTCATTTAATTTTATCCAAGAAATAAGATTTACAAAAGGAGATGATTTTTGGCTAAGTCCTTGTTATAAAAGAGACAGTATTTGGATAGGAATGTATAATATAAACGTAAAAAAATACGATAGCGATTTAGTTGATTTTGAATTTTTTGCTAAAGCAAATAATGGTAGACCACATTGGGGAAAAGAATTTAATGTCGATAGGAATTATTTGGAAAAAGGATACCCAAAATATCAAGCATTCATAGATTTGAGAAAAAAAATGGATCCGAAAAGTAAATTTTCAAATCCATTTTTGACTTCTTTGTTTGAATAGTACAAAGTATTGAGTAGTAAGTATCGAGTAATAAGTATTGGGTACTAAGTATAAATATTAGGAATTAATTGATTGCAGATAAAAATGGGAAGATAAAAAATAGTTTGTTTCGTATTGTTTTATTCTTACTCATTACTAACTACTTAATTTTCTCTACTAACTATTCGTGATTCTATGAAACAATTTTACAAATCCCATCATGGCGCCAAGATTGCTTATTTTCATTTTTCCACTCATAATCGCAATTTCTGGTCCTAGTCTACCAAGTTCTACATCTTCATAAACACTTGCAAGGGCGGTTATAATACAATCTGGCGTTTCGATAAATTCAGGATGAACAGTACAGTTTCCTTCTTTTATTTTTACAGTAAACTGTCCCCCTGTTTCGCCTTCTAAATCAAAATGGAAGGCCAAATTAGTACTACCAACTTTATCTTTTTTAATTCTTAAAGGAATAGATTCAATAATCTCTTTTGCGGTTTCTGGATTTCCCCAAGGATTTGCGATTTCTTCATTTTTTTCCTCAGAGTTGCCTGCTTTATATACTTTATTGTACCTAACATCATCAATTATTATCTTTGACAATATTTCACGCATTATTTGAGAAGTACCTCCAACGATAGTTCCCACTCTTGCATCTCGATACATACGTGCAATAGGAAAATCTTCCATAAATCCATAACCACCGAACATTTGCAAGCATTTGTCTACAAACTTATTTGCCAATTCGGTTGTATATAATTTTACCATCGAACATTCTTTCACAGGCATCTCACCATTTTCCAACAACCAGCAAGTGTGGTAAACCAATTGCTTTGCTGCCTCAGCCTCCGTCATTAAATCAACTAATTCGTGTCTTAAAACTTGATACTTCTTTATTTGTTTGCCAAAAGCAGCTCTTTCATTCATGTATTTTAGGGTTATTTCAAAACACTTTTCACCACCACCAATGCCCAATATTCCGGCCACCAATCTTTCTAATTGAAAACTTTCCATAATATAGAAAAAGCCTTTATTTTCTTCACCAACCAAATGTTGAACGGGAACTTTTACATTGTCAAAAGACATTTCAGCCGTATCTGATGAATGCCATCCAATTTTTTTCAATTGTGAAGAAGAAAAACCTGGAGTTCCTCTTTCAACAACAATTAAACTGATTCCATTAATCCCTGCTTGGGTATCCGTTTTACAAGCCACAACTACAAAATCCCCAAAATGTCCATTTGTAATAAAGGTTTTGGAACCATTAATAATATAAAAATCTCCCTCTTTTACTGCGGTTGTAGCCAAATTTGCAACATCTGAACCAGCTCCCGGCTCAGAAATAGCTATTGCACCTACCATTTTTCCACTGACAGATGGCTTTAAAAATTTTTCTTTTATAAATGCACTCCCAGCATTTGCTAAATGGTTAGTAGCCATATATTGGTGTACGGAGATGGCAGCTGCAACACCAGCGTATCCACATCGAGCAATTTCCTCTAAATAAGCTACTGTATAAAAAATATCTGCATCTGATCCTCCAACACCCTCTTTGTGGTTGATACCCAAAAAGCCCTGGTTACCCAATTTTACAAAAAGTTCTCTATCGATTTTTTCCTTTTTTTCCCATTCATCTCCAAATGGCAATATTTCTTTTTCCACAAATTGTCTTACACTTTGTCTAAATAATTCGTGTTCATCTTTAAAGTATGGTGATTTCATAATTTTGTATTTAGTCAATTCAATGTTTTTATTTAATTATATTTGCAAGGTAAATATTTTTTTTAATTGAACAAACGTTTGGTAAACAAAATGAGACCTCTTTTTTTAAGTCTTTCTTTTTTTCTTGTTTTATTTTTAAAAGGGCAGGGTTTGGATTGTAATTTGCCTGCACAATCTGAATATAATTTAAAGGAAATTTATAATACCACTTTTGTAGATTTGATTTCATTTGCCGAGGTGAAAAATTATACTGGAGCTAGTGAGGTTTTAAAGGCGAAATTAAATTATCCTGGTTTTCCAAGTCAACCACGACCAAAGAAAATACCGACCATTTGTTTATTACATGGCGGAGGATTTAAAAGCGATGACACTAAAAATTCCCCTTTAATGGTTTTATTTCAGGATTATTTTTACAAACGAGGTTTTTTGGTAGTTACCGCAGATTACCGTCAAGGATGGGAGGGAAGTAAAGGATTTTGTGGCACTGGTAGTTTAAATGATTTTGAAGATGCACAATACCGAGCTTTTCAGGATACTAGGGCGTTGGTACGCTATCTGAAAGCTAAATCAAATGATTTGGGGGTTGATACCAATGCAATATTTTTGCTGGGGACAAGTGCTGGAGGAATAAATATCCTTAATTTTTATGCTAAAGAACACAGTTTAGAAACGCCAGATAGAATATCAAGATTGGGCAGATTGGATGGAAACGGAAATAATTACGATTATTCAATCGACGTAGCTGGAATCATTACAGCCGCGGGCTCCATTGTTGATTTATCCAATATTCAAAAGAATATTCCATTGATGATGATACATGGGACTTGCGATGCTGCTGTTCCTTTTGGTGAAGGTAAATTGATTGATTGTCCAAACTTATCTTATATGTTTGGTTCCTCCAGAATCAATGAAAAAATGAAATTATTGGGTTTTCCATCAGAATTACATTCATTCTGTGGTTTTGGACATGATATTGGAAGTCAATTCGATGATCCAAATGGAACAAAACCAAGCTATAATTATTGGAAAAAAGCCGCATCTGATTTTATTTATAAAATTTTATGCAATAAAACGGCTAATTTTGAAGATAAATTGGCAAATGATTTTATGCAAACTAGTCCAGCAGACTCTTGTACAAACTTAGAATTTTATCAGTTATGTACTAAAAATAAGCCTATAAATGAGTTTAAAATCGGTATATTTCCAAGTTATATTTCTACATTTGATCATACAGCAATTAAAGTGATTTCAAATGAAGAAACTGAAATAGGTTATGAAATATTTGATTTCTATGGGATAAAAAAGACGAATGGAACATTTAAAGTTTCAATTGGTTATAATGAAATTCCATTGGTTTTGAAAAATTTAGGAGCTGGTCCGAATATTGTTATTTTCTATAAAAAAGGAGTTAAATGTTTTACTCAGAAAATAGTGGTAAAATCTCCTCTAGGTACTTACTAATCAAAACAAATAAAAAAAATGAATGTCTAATTCCATTTCTACATATTCCATTAAAGATTTAGAACGATTAACAGGAATTAAAGCGCACACTTTAAGAATTTGGGAGCAAAGATTTAGTTTGTTTAAAGCTAGTCGTACCAAAACTAATATTAGATATTATACAAATGAGGATTTGGTATTTATAATTAATATTTCTATCCTTAATCATTCCGGAATTAAAATTTCGAAGATTAGCACCATGGATAAAGAAGAGATTTGGGCTAAGGTTTTGGAATTAAATTCAATAGAAAATAATCATGAAATTATTTTAACAAAGCTTAAAGTCGCCTTGTTGCAATATAATGAATTTGATTTTTTATCCATTTTGGAAGATCAAATAAAAAATATTGGATTTGAAAATACCATCATTGATATTTGTTTCCCGTTATTAAGAAATGTTGGAATTTTGTGGCTTACTAAATCTTTGGAACCAGCACAAGAACATTTTGCCACAAACCTAATTAGACAAAAAATAATAACTGAAATAGACAAATTGGATTGGAGGCAATCACAAAAAAGTCAATCTTTTCTAATTGCCAATGTGGAAAATGAATTTCATGAAATTGGAATCATTTTTTCGGCTTATTTGGTTCGAAAAAATGGATTTAGGGTTGTTTACCTAGGCAAAAATGTGCCAATAACAAATATTTTAGATTTTATTGAAAACAATAAGCCTGATTATTATATTTCTGTATTTACCTCGTATCCCCAACAAAAAGAAATAAATGGTTTTGTTGAAGATATTAGAAATAGAAGCAAGAAGGTAAAAATGATTTTCTCTGGCTATCAAATGCAAAATTGGGAAAATAAAGAAAATAGTAATGTAATTACTTTTCAGGAATTAGCTGGTTTTATAAATTTCCTAAAGAATATTTAATTTTTTAAAAAAATACTTGCATATTCGATTATTTTGTTTAACTTTGTTAAAATTAAATTAAACAAGATATGTCTATTGAAATTATTTTATCGAACAAGGCTTATTTAAAGCCATTCGCAATGAAATTGACAAGAAATGTAGAAGAGTCAGAAGACCTAATTCAAGAAACAATGTTGAGGGCTTTTTCTAATATTGGTAAATTTCAAGAAGGCACCAATTTGAAAGCATGGTTATTTACAATAATGAAAAATATTTTCATAAATAACTATAGAAAGAGACAAAAACAGAGTTACACTTTGGATATAACTGAGAATATATATCAAATAAATGGTTCTTATAATGCAGTAAATGCAGGCGAAAATTATTTTATAATGGATGATATTCAAAAAGCAATGAAATTATTGCCATCAGAATATAAAACTCCATTTTTGTTACATTATAAAGGCTTTAAGTACCAAGAAATCTCTGACAAACTTAATCTTCCTTTAGGAACGGTTAAAAGCAGAATATTTTTTGCCAGAAAAGAATTAAAAGAATTGCTTAAAGCATACGAGAATAGATAATAAGAAAATAAAAGTAAGTAATTTATATTTAGCAATAAATATAAATTATTTACCAAATTTCATTCCTTTTAATTTGCCAGCCGCATTCATAGTGCCAAATTTTTTCATCATTTTACGCATTTCATCAAATTGTTTGATGAATTGATTTATTTCCTGTACTGTATTTCCACTTCCACCTGCAAGTCTTTGGCGTCTTACTCCATTTAGCAAATCTGGATTTTTTCTTTCTTTAGGTGTCATTGATAAAATAATTGCCTCAATTTTTTTGAATGAGTCGTCATTAATATCAATATCTTTCACAGCTTTTCCCATTCCTGGAATCATGCCTAAAAGATCTTTCATATTTCCCATTTTTTTGATTTGGTTTAATTGCGAAAGAAAATCTTCAAAATCAAATTGATTTTTCATGATTTTGCTTTGCATTTTTGCCGCTTCTTTGGCATCGTAGTTTTCTTGTGCTTTTTCAACAAAAGAAACTATATCCCCCATGCCCAATATTCTTTGAGCCATACGATCTGGGAAAAACACTTCTAAAGTATCAAGTTTTTCTCCTCTACTTACAAATTTAATAGGCTTGTCTACCGTATATTTAATAGAAAGTGCAGCACCACCTCTGGTATCACCATCTAATTTTGTTAAAACAATACCATCAAAATTAATTCTATCATTAAATGCCTTTGCAGTATTTACAGCATCTTGCCCCGTCATAGAATCCACCACAAAAAGGGTTTCTTCAGGTTTAATGGTCGTTTTAATTTGGTGTATTTCAGCCATCATCGCTTCATCCACGGCCAAACGACCTGCAGTATCTACAATTACAACATTATAGCCTTTGCTTTTAGCATAAGCAATTGCATTTTGAGCAATTGAAACAGGGTTTTTGTTTTCTATTTCACTATAAACTTCTACTTTTATCTGTTCTCCAAGTACTCTCAATTGCTCAATAGCTGCAGGCCTATATACGTCGCATGCTACTAAAAGTGGGTTTCGGTTTAGTTTGTTTTTAATATGATTCGCCAATTTTCCAGAAAAGTAGTCTTTCCTGAACCCTGTAAACCAGAAATTAAAACTACGGCTGGGTTGCCTTTTATATTTAGTTCTGAAGACATACCACCCATAAAAGCGGTTAATTCATCTTGAACTATTTTTACCATCAATTGACCCGGTGAAACTGATGTTAATACATTTTGACCAGAAGCTTTATCCTTTACATTATCAGTAAATTTTTTAGCTATTGCATAATTTACGTCGGCCTCTACTAAAGCTTTTCTGATTTCCTTTATGGTGGCAGCAACATTTAGTTCGGTTATTTTTCCTTCTCCTTTGAGGTTTTTAAACGCAACATCTAAGCGATCCTGTAAATTTTCAAACATTGTATTTTATTTTTATTCAAAAAAAGGTGTAAAATGAAAATAATTTATGGTCAATAAATTGAATTAATAATAAGTAAGTCTTTGTACTTTGCACAAGTATTTTGAAAGTCTTATAACTTGTCTTGTATATCCATATTCATTATCATACCATACATATAATACAATACTTGTTTTGTTAGGCGCAAGTAAAGTAGCTGGAGCATCAATAACGCCTGCATGTGGGTTGCCAATAATATCACTTGACACTAATTCATTTGAAGTAGAATAGTCAATTTGTTCTACAAAAGCACCAAATGTAGATGCTTCTCTAAGTAGCTGATTAACAGACTCAATCGACTCCACTGATTTATTTAAATTTAGATTTAAAATGGCTAAAGAAACATCTGGAGTAGGTACTCGAACGGAATTACCTGTCATTTTTCCATCCATTTCTGGCAATACCTTTGAAACCGCTTTTGCAGCGCCCGTTTCGGTAATAACCATATTCATGGCAGCTGATCGACCTCTTCGATATTTTTTATGAAAATTATCCAATAGATTTTGGTCATTGGTATAAGAGTGAACCGTTTCAATATGTCCACCTTCGATACCATAAGCTTCATTTATTACTTTTATAACAGGAACAATTGCATTGGTTGTACAAGATGCGGCAGAAAAAATATCCTCATCATCTGGATTGAAATTTTCATTATTTATTCCATGAACAATATTAGGAATATCGCCTTTTCCAGGAGCTGTCAATAATACTTTTGTTACTCCTTTTGCTAATAAATGCTTACCTAACCCTTCTCTATCTCGCCAAACTCCAGAATTGTCAATTACCATTGCATTTTGAATGCCATATTGAGTATAGTCGATTTCTTCAGGCTTATTTGCAGCAATCATTAATACCTTCTGGCCATTTATAATTAAGGCTTTATTTTCTAAATCCTCAACTACTGTTCCTCTAAATTTGCCATGTACAGAATCCTTTCTTAAAAGAGAAGCTCTTTTTAGAATATCCTCATCGGAATTGGTTCTTGAAACAATGGCTCTTAATCTAAGTTGTTCTCCTTTTCCGGTTTGACGGATTAACTCCCTTGCAGCAAGTCGACCAATTCTACCAAAACCAAATAAAACGATATCCCGTGGTTCTAAAACTTTTCGTTCCTTTCCAACAAGATTTTTAAGTTTTTCTGCAATGAAATTATCTATTGATTCTGCAGTTTGGTTTTCGGTTAGCCATTCCTTTCCCAAAACGCCTATATCAATTCTACTTGGCGCTAAATCAAGTTTGCTTATTGCTTTTACTATATCCAAACTAATATTTACATTTAGTTTTTGATTGGTAAAATTTCTTGCAAACTCATGATGATTCATTACTTCACTCGCTCTTGCATCGACCAAACTTCTTCTAAAAATGATTAATTCAACTGATGAATCAACATAAATAGTGCCTGCTAATTGAATTATTTCAAGGGCAGTTTTTTCCCTTTCAATCCAATTAGATATGTATTCTTTCTTTTCCATGGAAAAAATTTATAAAAATTGTTTAATTAATTACCTAAATAGTTTTTAAGCAGTTTGCTTCTTGAAGTAGCCCTCAATTTATTAATTGCTTTGTCTTTTATCTGACGGACTCTTTCTCTGGTTAATCCAAATTTATCGCCAATATCTTCTAATGACATACTGTGTTCAACACCAATTCCGAAATAATATTTAACTACTTCTTTTTGTCTATCGGTTAAAGTACTAAGAGAACGTTCAATTTCTTTCCTTAACGATTCCATATATTCCAAATGGCTGTCCGTTCGAGGAGAACTCGTATTTTCAAGTACGTCAAGTAAAGAATTTTCCTCACCTTCTTGAAAAGGAGCATCAACTGAAACGTGTCGTGCTGCCACACCCAGTGTAGTTTCTACTTCTTCTCTATTTATTTCAAGCAATTCTGCTAATTCATCTGCTGATGGTTCCCTTTCAAATTCTTGTTCCAACTGCGAAAAGGCTTTGTTTATTTTATTTAACGAGCCTACTTTATTTAAAGGAAGTCGAACAATACGAGATTGCTCAGCCAAAGCTTGTAAAATAGATTGACGAATCCACCAAACAGCATAAGAAATAAATTTAAAACCTCTAGTTTCATCAAATCTTTGAGCTGCTTTTATTAAGCCCAAATTTCCTTCATTGATTAAATCACTTAATGTAAGACCTTGGTTTTGATATTGTTTAGCCACTGAAACAACAAATCGTAAGTTCGCTTTAGTTAGCTTTTCTAATGCAACTTGATCACCTTGTTTAATTTTTTGAGCTAAAATAACTTCTTCGTCAGCAGTTATAAGGTCAACTTTTCCAATTTCTTGAAGATATTTTTCTAAGGATTGACTTTCCCTATTTGTTATAGATTTGGTGATTTTTAGCTGACGCATAAATTGATTTATTTTTGAGTGTGCAAATGTATATATTTTAGACATATAATACACTATAAAGTATTTGTCTTAAATCACTTTTATGGGTATAAATTGCTATTAATTAATCATTTCTTAATTTGAAGAGAATTTTTTTTGAGAATTAATTTTTTTAATTGATTTTTTGGTTTATAATTGTGGCTTACTCAATAATATTATGTCTAAAAAAATACAATACACAATTGAAAAGCCTTTTAGGTCATCACCAGGAATTTTATATGAATTCCTAACCTCGCCCTCAGCATTAGTACTTTGGTTTGCCGATTATGTAGATTTAACAGAAGATATTTACACTTTTGGATGGAATGGAGATATGCAAGAAGCAGAGATATTAATAGATATAGAAGAGGATACTTTTAGGCTTCGTTGGTTAGATGATGAAGATGAAAAGGCTTTTTTTGAGTTTAAAATTAGAAAATCAGAAATTACAAATGAAACAATTTTGTTTATTACAGATTTTGCTGAAAAAGATGATTTGAAAAGCTCTAAAGATTTATGGGATAGTCAATTAAATGATTTGGCTAGGGTAGTAGGTGCTGCTTAATTTTTACTTATTTTTTTAACCTATTATGCATTTTGAAAAAAGTTGATAGGATTTTATTTTTCTCATTTTTGGGGCCGCTCATTCTAACTCTTTTGGTTGCGGATTTAATTTTTCTACTCCAATTTCTTTGGAAGTATATTGATGAATTAGTTGGAAAGGGTTTGGAATTTAAGTTAATACTCCAATTAATGGGTTTATTTTCGGTAACAATGATACCTTTAGCGCTGCCTCTAGCCATTCTTTTGTCATCAACAATGGTACTGGGAAGTTTGGGCGAACACAATGAATTAACAGCCTTTAAGTCAACCGGAATGCCTCTTTTGCGAATTTTCGGTAGTTTAATATTTTTTTGTTTCTTTCTAAGCATAGGTGCTTTTTATTATTCTAATACCATTTTGCCAAATACTTTATTGAAGTTTTATTCCTTACTATGGGATATTCGAAAATCTAAACCTGCATTAGATATTAAGGAAGGCGTTTTTTATAGAGGAATTGATGGATTTAATATAAGAATAGAAAAAAAATCTGAAGATGACCAAACTATTTTTGGTGTAATGGTATATGACCATACAAGTGGAAATGGAGCAGATAATGTCCTTATGGCTGATAGTGGCAAAATAGGTTTGAGTGGAAATGGGCAATTTTTAATCTTGGATTTATACAATGGAAAACAGATTCAAGAAACACAGAAAAGAAGCGATTATGGTAAAAAATACTTCGAGCAGTTTGTTTCAGAGTTTTCAAAATACCATAAAGTATTCGATTTGTCACAATTTAAGATGTCTAGAAGTGACCAAAATTTATTTCAAAATTCTTACCAATTATACAATGTGAAGCAATTATTGTCTGAGTCAGATACAATAATGCTTGAAATTGAAGATCAAAGAAAAAATCTTTCCCAATTTAATGAAAGCTATTTAAGTATTTATAAAAAAGGAGACTCAACCTCAAATAAAGCGTCTAACAAACTAGATACGGCGCTTACAAAGGTGAGTTATGATAAAATTTTTGGACGCAAAAAGGATTTACATCTTATACAGCAAGCTTTATCTAATACACAAACTGTTTCTAACTATGCAGATATAATGCATAAAGACATTGAAAATAAAAACTTTTTAATAAAAAAACACAGAATGGAAATATATAAAAAATTCACGCTCTCCGTTGCTTGTTTGATATTGTTATTTATTGGCGCTCCAATGGGCGCTATTATTCGTAAAGGTGGCTTTGGAATGCCCATTTTAGTTTCTGTTTTATTTTATTTGTTATTTCATGTATTAAATATTATTGGAATAAAGTTAGCTGAAAACAACATTTTAACTGCATTTTCGGGTATGTGGTTACCATCAATGGTTTTACTTCCAATTGGCATTTTCTTAACTTATAAAGCCCAAACTGATTCAACAATATTTAGGTCTGAATACTATTATAATCTAATTAGAAGAACAAAAAAAAGAATTTTTGGTGAAAAGCTTAGAAAAAATTAATACATTCACTTTATAAATTATTATATTTTATCATGGGTGTTTGGTGGTTATGTTTAATTTTCTTTCCATTTTTTTTCTCTTATGGTATTTACCCTTTTTCGTTATGGCTGTTTTCGAAGTTTAAAAAAGGGGATCAAAAAAGTAACAAAACAAATTTTCTACCTAATATTTTCATAATAACTGCCGCTCATAATGAAGAATCCATTATTGCAAAAAAAATGGAATCTATTTTAAATTTGGACTACCCAAAAGAAAAAGTTTTCGTTTACATTGGATTAGATGCCTGTACGGATGAAACATTTTCTATTATAAGTGAATATAAATCTGTAATAGAAAACATCCATACCTATCAATTTAATTTGAGAATGGGAAAGCCAAAAATAATTAATTTCTTGGTAGATAAAGTAAAAAGTAATCATAACGATTTTGAAGATTTACTTTTTTTATCTGATGCAAATGTACTTTTAGATAAATCGGTTTTTAAAGAATTGGTTATAAATTTTGAAGATGCAGAAATTGGATTGGTCGATTGTAGATTTTCTCCTATTTCAACTTTTGAAAAATGTAACAATGAAGAAGAATTGTATTCCAATTTCGAAACATTTATTAAAAAAGCTGAAGGAGATTTGTGGGGCAATATGATGGGGCCAACTGGTGGCGGATTTATGATGCGAAAATCGCTTTATGTTCCCATACCCGAAAATTTTATTGTTGATGATTTTTATTTGGCTTTACAAGTATTTAGCCAAAACAAAAAAGCTAAATTAGATTTGAAAGCCATTTGCTATGAAGATTTTAATGGCAATTTAAAGGATGAATTTAAGCGTAAAAGGCGTATATCTTCTGGCAATTTTCAAAATTTGGCCTTTGCATTTAAGAAATTTAGAAAATTTAGTCCAATATTTTGGTTTTGTTTTTTTTCGCATAAAATAATAAGATGGCTAAGTCCTATCTGGTTTTTCTCCATTTTACTGCTAATTTTCTTTGAATCATTGGTTGATTTTCATTTTTTAAAAATTGCCTTATTTATTATTACATTAATTATAAGCCCTACCATAGTAGATTTAATACTTTCAGGTATAAATTTGCACTTGAATCCATTGAAGCGGTTAAATTATTTTTTTATAATGAATTTAGGGTTATTCTTTGGTTTTTTTGATTATTTAAAAGGAATAAAAAGCAATGTCTGGGAACCAACTAAACGCATCCAATGATATACAATTGGACACTATCGAATCGGCGATTGAAGCAATTAAATTAGGTCAGCTAATTATAGTTGTTGATGATGAGGATAGAGAAAATGAAGGCGACTTTATTACTGCAGCAAGAAATGTAACACCTGAGATTATTAATTTTATGGCTACACATGGTCGAGGATTAATTTGTGCTCCGTTGATTGAGGATAGATGTGTTGAATTGGGATTGGATTTGATGGTGGGAAACAATACTTCAGTACATGCCACTCCATTTACTGTTTCAATTGATTTAACAGGACATAATTGCTCCACCGGAATTTCAGCCTCGGATAGAGCAAAAACCATTCAGGCATTAGTAGACCCAAATATAAGACCAGAAGAATTTGGCAAACCTGGACATATTTTTCCGCTAAAAGCAAAAAGAGAGGGCGTTTTAAGAAGAACAGGTCATACCGAAGCAGCTATAGATTTATCAAGATTGGCTGGATTTGAACCTGCAGGTGTGCTTGTGGAAATAATGAATGAAGATGGTTCTATGGCCCGATTACCTGAATTAATAGCTATTTCCAAAAAATTTGATTTAAGAATTATTTCTATAAAAGATTTAGTTGCATATAGAATAAATACTGAAACCCTGATTAAAAAAGAAGTTGAAGTAAGTATGCCTACAAAGTATGGCGATTTTATTTTAACTGCTTATACCCAAACTACCACGGGAGAAGAACATTTGGTTTTGAGAAAAGGTACATGGACAGAAGACGAACCCGTTTTAGTTAGAGTTCACTCTTCTTGCCTTACAGGCGATATATTAGGTTCACTAAGGTGCGATTGCGGCGACCAATTGCACAATGCAATGAAAATGGTTGAGCAAGAGGGCAGAGGTGTAATTTTGTATATGATGCAAGAGGGAAGAGGAATTGGTTTGCTAAACAAATTAAAGGCATACAAACTACAAGAAAACGGCAGAGATACTGTTGAAGCAAATTTAGAATTAGGATTTACACCCGACCAAAGAGACTATGGTGTAGGCGCTCAAATTTTAAGAGATCAAGGCGTTAAAAAGATGAAATTAATTTCAAATAATCCTAAAAAACGGGCGGGATTATTTGGTTATGGGTTAGAAATTGTGGAAACAATTCCAATTGAAACCATTCCAAATATTTATAATCAAAGTTATTTAGAAACAAAAAGAGACAAAATGGGACATGATATTTTAAAGAGCTAATCCTTTACTGTATCAAATCGTCATCATTAGGTTTGATTAAAACTGGTGGTTGCAAAATAACATTTTCTTTTTGCTTTTTGGCAGGCTTATCATTTTTTTCTTTTTGAAATAATTCTCTAATATTGTCAAAATCCTTTCCATAACTGATACTTATACCAGTTTTACTCCTTCTGGCATTGAAAATATCAAAATCTTGTGTTCGATGATAGGCTTTTATTTTAACTCTTCCATCTGGAGTAATATCATATTGTATAACGAAATCTCCTGCAATGCCTGTATTTGCTGAAGTATTAGTGGTTGTATTGGCTTCCTGAAATTCAAAATTACCACCAATGTTTATCGTCAATCGGTCATTAAAAAATTTCTTAGATAACGCAAGTGCTAATTCTCGAGCAGAAATACTGTTAGTTGTATTGTCGGAGCTAGTTGTATAATTGACCTTTATATCAACATCCGTAATTAAGGAAGAAACTGCATCAGTTAGAAAGGTGGAAACCTGAGAAGACAATAATTCATAAACTGTTCCACTCAAATCAGATGCATTTGCCGATTCAATTAAGCCTGAATTGATAGGTATAAATTTTTGTAAAATAAGTAAGGTAAATGCTTGCTTATTCAATTCCGTTTGGTCTCCTTTTATTTGATTTAATAAATTTTGAACCGATTCATTTTGAGTGCCTTGTCCTTGGGGTAGCCTTATGTCAAAAGAAACTTCAGAATTATCTAGTGGCCCTCTCATTTGAAGTACCAAATCAACTGGTATTCTTATGTTTTTTAAATTGCTTGTAGAGTCCGTAACTAAATCTCCTAGAGAAGCTCGAATGGTATATAATGCATCAATATTTAAATCAGCTTTGAGTGGATCTCCTGTAAAAGAAATCTTACTGCCTGGATTAATTTTAAAGTTTTTATTGATTACATTTTGGAAATTAAATAAGTAATTACCACTACTTAAAACATATTCTCCGCGCATATCAAAAACCCCCTTTGAATCGATTTCCAAATCCAAATTACCTGTACCTCGCGCTGAAATGAAATCATTTGTGGCTTCATTAAAAATAAGTTTTACTTCTGCTTCAGGTGTGGCATCTAATTTAAATTTAAGGGTTACACCATTTAATTTTGTTTTATAATTCGTTTTTATGGTTTTTGAAGTGTCTGATTTGTCAATAAATTCAATAAAATCATAAGTCTTATCGCCTCCCGTATTTGAAATAGGAAGATTTAAAACCGTATTTGCCAATGTTTTTCCATCAATATCTATTACAATATTATTTGTAGGGCCGTTAAAAATCACTGTTCCATCCATAAATGCTTTTCCATAATAATCTTGGTTGTCTTTATAGGTTGTATTTAGCATAAGCATTTTTGGCGTTTTTATTACCATATTGTCCAAGGCCCATTCTTTTGTAAAATATTCATGCTTTAATTTTCCAACGCCTGTTCCTTTATTTCCAAGGGTGTCCATTATAAATGCATCGGGAATATATATTTCATTTTCGCTCAAAATAATATCAGCATTGCTCATTAAACCAAATTTGGTGCCTAGGAAATTTATTCTTACCCAAGCAGTATCAATTAGTTGTGCTCTTCCTGTTAAAATAGGTTTTAAATAAGAACCAGTAAACTTAGCTTTTGCTTTGCAAAAAGCCTTCATCTCGCTTATTTCATATTTTAAAGCAGGCTCTAGGAAATTCAGGTCTAATCGTTGAATATCTAAATCAATATTAGCTTGTTCATAAATAGTAGTGTCGATATCGTAATTACCACTTAGGTCGATTAAATAATTTCTATCTATGATTTTTCCATTCAACAGTACATTCTTAGTTATATTATCATAATCAGCATTTAAGGCTATACTGCCTACACCGAACCCTGCTGCATTTAAACTATCAATTTTTAAATTTCCTTTTACAGTTAAATTGGTAACAATATCTCTTAGCTCAGCACTTCCATTAAGTATTCCACTTTTTACAATTTTTCCAGCACCCGCCAAATTTGCTATATCATTTAGGATAATATTTTCGAATGAAATTTTGGCATCATTTAATGTATTTGTTCCATTTGAAATTCTTATGGCTTGGTCGCCCTGAACCAAAGCAAGATTTTCTGAGATTATACTTGAATCCTTTATTGTAAGACTATTATAGGGCAAAAATTCCCAATCTTTGCCATTTACCCTTATGTAGGATGGTAGTATTTCTAACTTAACACCCTTTGGAATAGCCGCAATTCTCGCCTCCAAATTGATTTGATTGAGCGAAGTATCTGGCCCTGCCTTTAACTTACCTAATAGTAAAGACTCATTTGTCGTAAAGTCAGCCTCTAATTCATTGAATTTAAATTTGCCCGATGAAATACTATCCAAGCTAGTCAATAAATGGAAATTGTCATTTTCAGTTTTACCGACAATATTTATGCCTTTTAAGCCAATTTTTCCATAATAAATGGAATCTGCATTTGCAATAACATTCAATTTAGAAATCGCATTATCAAAATCAACATCTAGGGATAAACCACTAAATGCCTCAAATTTGGGAACAAATAATCTTATTAAACCTAAGTCAGAAGCTAGGTTAAAATGTGCATTAAATTTTTGAGGAATGGTTCGTAGTGTATCCTTGGGTGGTTTCAAATCGATATAGGTGGAATATCCTGATATGAATTTATACACTTGCATTGGCATTATTAGAGGATTGAATTCTCCAATTATTCGACCATTAAAATCATCAGAAAAGAGTTCATAATCCCTAATTAATCCATCTTTAGCAAGGTTTGCCCTTATCGCAGGTATTTGATAAGTTCCCTTCTCATTTTGAATTTGTAAGTTGGTAAGATTTAAATTGCCTACTAAATCTTCTACTTTAAGACCATGAACATCAAAATATCCATCCAAAGAAATAATCATTTTTTCCTTGGTTAGATTTAAAGCTTGAAGATCTGCATTTAAAATTGAGGCATTAAAGTCGTAAATCGGGTTTTTGGCATCATTAAAATCAACCTTTCCCAAGAAATCAAGAAAAAGACATTCGTCATCAATAGCCAATTTTCCATTAAATAATTTCTTATCTAATGTTCCATCTACTTTTATATCTCTAAATCTGTAGTTATTTAAGTCAAACCGATCTATAGTTCCAGATATCTTTGAATTCACATTGTCCAAAGTAAATCCACTTCCTTGTAATTTTAAATTTGCAGTTAAGGTTCCAACTAAATTAGTTTTCAAAAACCTGCCCAAATTCAACTCTATAGCTTGTATTGTACCCGAATATTTGGCATTTTTTGGATCTTTTCCAAACCCAATTTTTAAATCTGTTACAATACTTCCAATATCAGTATTCAAGGTACCTGCCGCTACAAAATCATTGACAAATCCAAAAAAAGTGCCTTTAAAATTAATCCTTCCAAGTTGATTTATTTCTTTTGGCAATTTTGTAAAACTAAGCAATTGCTTTAATTCTGTTGAAGTGGTATTTAATCTATCTACCTTTAAATCCAGTAATGTCTGATTAATAGTTGGCAAACCTTTGATACTGCCACTTCCTTCCAAAATAGTGTTTGAACCTACTTTAATTTTTAAATTTTCTGTTTTTATATTTCCAAAAGTACCTCTAATATCTCCTTTTAAATCGGCATCAACCAAATAAGGTTTTGCTTTTGGAACAAATAAAACGAAATCGTTTTTTACTAATTTACATTCGCTAATTTTTCCATTTACATATACATTATTGGCTAAATTTTTAAAATCCATTAAGTTTTCACATTCTGCCGATAAATTGGCTTTTAAGACCGAATTATTAAATAATAGTTCTAAATCATTGGCATTAAATCCTTTATCTGATAGATTTAATTTTCCCTTAAATTCTTTCAAATTTAATTTATTATTAATTGAAAGGCTTAGTCGCTTTAAGTCTAAATTTATGGTTGAATCGTAATTGGCATTTTTGAATTGTAGATTTAAATCTAAAACGGCAAATTTTTTAGGATCAAAAGGAAGTTTATTAGGTTTATTTGAGAGATTTTTGTCTTCAATACGAATATTTCCATTTTTTAAGTCAAATTCTTTGACTTTTAAATCCCAGCCAGTATTTATATGAAAGAATTCTTTTGATGGGTTAATTGTATCCTTTTTAAATGTTGATTTTTCAAGCAATACAATATTTCCAACTGGATTATCAAAATTAATTTTATTAATTTTAATCGATTTTTGTTTAAAATCTAGCTTTTCAATATCCAAAAACAACTTTTCAAACAATAATGAACTTTTAAAATTGGCTTCATAATCATCAAATAGAAGGTTGAAGTTTTTTAAATTAACTTTATTTACTTTTATATCAAAAGGCGGTGCATTAGGGTCTTTTACTTTTTTAGTTTCAAATAATTTTTCTAAAAAACTAAAATTATATTCTTTTCTACCTTTATACCTTAAACCTTTAAATATTACTCCATCGAAGTCGATTTTGCTAAGGTATATTTTTTTGTCTAAAGGTCTGAATAATGAAATATGTGCATCTAGATGATTAGCAAATAGGAGTGTGTCGCCCTTTTGATCTTCCACATAGAATTTATTCAACCTCAGCCGTCTAAAAAATTTTATCTCAACAGTTCCTATATCTATTTTTGTATTTGCCTTTTTTGACAAATAAGTGGCTATTTTATCTACTACATAGTTTTGAACCTTTGGAGTTTGGATAAGATAAGCAGAAAGACCTATTAATGCTGTAATAAACAGAAATAGTGCTATTAAAAATATTAAAATTCTTTTAAACCAACGTCCCAAAATACTTCGTATATTTACCAACTGCAAAAATAACTATTAAATCTAAAAACCATGCCTAAATGTGTTTTATTAGCAATAGAATCTTCTTGTGATGACACAAGTGCTGCTGTATTAGTGGATGGTGAGGTGATTTCTAATGTAACTGCTGGTCAAAAAGTACATGAATTATACGGAGGTGTGGTGCCAGAATTAGCAAGTAGGGCACATCATGCCAATATTATTCCTGTGATTGAAAAAGCATTGAATGACGCCAAAATTACTAAAAAGGATATTAATGCAATTGCTGTAACCAAAGGTCCTGGATTGCTTGGCTCGCTTTTGGTAGGAATAGGTTTCGCCAAATCATTCGCACAGGCAATGAATATTCCAATAATTGAAGTAAACCACATGCAAGCGCATGTTTTAGCACATTTTATTGATGAACCAAAACCAAATTTCCCTTTTCTTTGTCTAACTGTAAGTGGCGGCCACACACAAATAGTATTAGTAAAAAATTATTTGGATATGGAAATTATTGGTGAAACATTAGATGATGCTGCAGGTGAAGCGTTCGATAAGGCCGCTAAAATGATGGGCATTCCATATCCAGGTGGACCTTTGGTGGACAAATATGCAAAAGAAGGAAATCCACTTAAGTTTTCATTTACCGAACCACAAATTGCTGATTTGAATTTTAGTTTTAGTGGATTAAAAACAAGTATTTTATATTTTTTGCAAAAAGAAACTGTTAAAAATGCAAATTTTATAAACGAAAATTTAAATGATTTATGTGCTTCCATTCAAGCAAGAATAGTTTCAATACTGATTAATAAACTAAAAAAGGCCAGCCAATTAACTGGAATTAATGAAATTGCAATTGCTGGTGGAGTGTCCGCTAATGGAGGTTTGAGAGCAGCATTAGATATTGAAGGCGCAAAATTGGGTTGGAAAACATATATTCCTCAAATGCAATATTGTACTGACAATGCTGGAATGATTGCTATGGCAGCTTATTATAAATATTTAGAAAATCAGTTTTCCGACCTAAAAATGGCACCAATGCCGAGATTGCAAATATAATTAATGATGATTGCTAAATGTTAAATGTTTAATGGATAAAACAGTCAAAAATGGGCGAATTATTTAGTTAACGAATTAATATGAAGAGTTGAATGTTTAATAAAAAAATGCTAAGAACTATTTAAATGTTAAATGCTAATATTAAATGGAATTACTATTTACCAATAACTCAATTACCTAATAACCAATTTCAATTTACTAATTGCAAAATAACCAATAACTTAGTAACTAAATAACCAATAACTAAGAAAATGAAATTTGAATTTAGAACCGAAAAATTAGATGCTTCATTTTGGGATGAGCAATATAGAAATAATAATTCTATTTGGGATTTAGGTATTGTATCGCCTCCGCTAAAAGCTTATATTGACCAACTAAAAGACAAAAATATTTCTATTTTAATACCTGGAGCAGGAAATGCCTATGAACTAAATTATTTATTAGAAAAGGGATTTCAAAATATTACCATTGTTGATATTTCAAAAGAAATAATAGCGAAATTAAAAACACAAACTACAATCTTTAATAAAGTTCAGCTAATAGAAGGAGATTTTTTTAATCTTAATGGTCAGTATGATTTAATACTTGAACAAACCTTTTTTTGTGCCATTCATCCAGATTTAAGAAATGAATATGTAGTTAAAATGAATCAGTTACTAAAACCAAAAGGAAAATTGGTCGGATTATTCTTTGGAATTCTTTTTAGTTTTCCAGGTCCTCCATTTGGGGGAGAAAAGGCCGAATATAAGGAAATATTCAGTCCATTTTTTGAAATAAAGACCTTATCTCCATGCCATAATTCAATAAAACCCAGAATGGGAACGGAATTATTTGCTATATTAATTAAAAAATAACTCAATAATACCATGACAATTTTAAAATTTAAGTTGATTATTCTTTTGACTTCTATTTCTTTAATATATGGGTTTAGTTCAATTAAAAATAAGCAACCAGAAAGCGAGGTAGAATTAGGCAAAATGCTTTTTTTTGAAAAAAAACTTTCAAAAGATAATTCTATAAGTTGTGCCTCTTGCCATAAACCTGAATATGCATTTGCAGATACGGTTGCATTTAGTAAGGGTATAAATGGTAGGGTTGGATTTAGAAATGCGCCATCAATTATGAATATGAAAGATCGACAAATTTATTTTTATGATGGTAGAGCAAATAGTTTGGAAGATCAAGTTCATTTTCCGATTGAAGATACGTTGGAAATGTCATTGAGCTTTGAAATTGCAGTAAAAAAAATTGAAAATGATAAAAAATATAAAAAGTATTTTTTAAAAATTTATGGCGAAAAACCTACCTCAACAAATATCCCAAAAGCAATTGCTGCATTTGAACGTACACTTGAAACTTCCAACACTCCATTTGATGATTATATGCAGGATAAAGAAAATACAATGGCTGAATCTGCGATAAGAGGCAGAAGAATATTTATGAGTGAAAAAGCTAAGTGTTTTGATTGTCATTTTGGGCCAGACCTTACAGGAGATGAATTTAGAAATATAGGATTGTACAATGGTATTGAATTAATCGATAAGGGAAGATTTTTAATTACAAAAGACAGTTCAGATTTGGGCAAATTTAAAGTGCCAGGCTTAAGAAATGTGGCCATTACTGCGCCTTATATGCACAATGGAATGTTCAAAACACTTGATGAAGTAATTAACTATTATGATAATCCTAATTTAGTAATTTCAAATGCAATTAATACAGATGATTTATTAGCAATGCCATTAAATCTTTCCAACCAAGAGAAAACTGACCTAAAGCATTTTTTAGAATCTTTGACAGATAAACAATTCATTTCTAATAAGACTTCAAGGTGAAAGGATGATCAATTTATAAAAAAGACAGTTGATATTAAAAAAAAAGTCCCAACGAATATCGTTGAGACTTTTATAATTAAATTGAATAGTTTAATATTTATTATTTACATCATATTTTTTTATCCAATTCGACATTTCAATTTTCACTTTATTTAGGTTTATTGGATTCAAAACACCTAAATCATGATCGCAATTATCCATTGTTACAAATTTGTGGGTATAATTTGCGTTTGTTAAAGCTTTATCTAATTCAACTGCTTGGCTATAAAACACAACCTTGTCAACATTGCCATGAATAATAAGTGTAGGTATGTTTTTAATGTTATAAATAGGACTTACATCACTAAAGTTTTTTGCTAGCTTTTCATTTGGAGTATAATTAGCTCCAACCATTCCTTGTACTCCATCAATAAAGCCAATTTTTTTAGCATGCTCAATAAATTTAGTATCCGTTAAATTAGTAGGCCCAGAAAGAGAAATAACTGCGTTAATTGTATTGTTTAAATCATACTTGTAAGCATACATTAATGCTAAATGAGCCCCAGCACTAGCGCCACCAATTATAAATTGATTATTATCTACATTCCATTCGGAACCATGCTCTTTGCAATAATCCACTGTTTTTTTAATGTCATCCATCATTTGAGGTAAATGAACACTTGACGAGGCAAATCTATAATTTGGAGCCGCACTTGCAATACCATTTTCAGCCAAAAATTTCTGAATAAAAGAAACTTCATTTTTATCACCCTTCATCCATGCTCCACCGTGAATCAACAATATAAAAGGTGTTTTACCAGTTGAATTTTTGGGAAGAATTACATTCATTGTGTTTCTTACATCAGATCCATACTTTAAATTTGTCTTTTTAAATTCAGTATTCGTTTGGTTCTGTCCTTGATTTTGACCATTATTTTGTCCTTGGTTCTGCTTTTTTTGTTGTGCTTTAGCAGCTTTAAGTACAGCATCACAAGAGGTTAAACTTAAAAGGACAAGTAAAAGAGGTAAATAGACTAATTTTTTCATAATTTAATTTTTATTTAAGTTCAAAAGTAAAGCATATTTTATACAAAAAGTGTGCTAAGGTTAAATTAAAAGGTAAAAACCCAAATTTAATTATTTTTTGAAGTATATATTTTTCTATTAATATGTTGATTCACATATGTTTACGGTCATGTATGTTTTGTATTAAAAAATTGTACTTTTTTTTCTTATAAAAAAGTAGAAATGAATTTAGGAGATAAAAAAAAGCTTTTTGGAGACGAAAGGATTTCATTTTTAAAAAATAATTAAGTTATTATTTCTTTTTGTAAGATAAAAATCATTGATTTTCAATATTATTTAATTTATTTAAAAATTTGGCACTCTTTTGTTCAAAAAAAACAACCTTAAAATTATTTTTTTACATATCTTTATCCATTGAATTAGTTTTACTTAACTATTTCTAAATAAATAATTTTGATGAAAAGGAAAATAATAATAGCTTTTTTGGCGCTGATAAACTTATTATCATATGCAGGTAATAATGATAAAAATAGCCATGAATTGGGTATTGGAATTGGTGCTGCCAATTTTCTTGGTGATTTGGGCGGTTTTAATAAAATTGGGACTCCTTTTTTAAAGGATGTTGAGCCTAAGCTTTTTAGACCAGATTTAAATGTATTTTATAGATATAATATAAATTATCATTTTGCTGCTAAAGCAAATATTATGTTTACTCGTTTACAAGGAAGAGATAATCTTACTCAAGGAGAAGTATTTAGTGATCAATGGTATAGACAAATTAGAAATTTGAGTTTTAAATCATATATAGTAGACATTTCTGGAACACTTGAATTAAATTTTTTAAAATATAAACCAGGTGATGTAGACGAATATGATTGGTCTCCATATATATTTGTGGGAGGATCTGGATTTTATTTTAATCCAACAACAACTGATGCCGCAGGTAATAAGGTAAAATTACAGCCGCTTGGCACAGAGGGACAAGGGATGCCAGGATACGGTGATAAATATAAGCGATTTTCTTTTGCAGCCTTAATGGGTGCTGGTATCAAATGGAACTTAACTAGAAGATTATCAATGGC
Organism: Bacteroidota bacterium; assembly: GCA_016705125.1. Taxonomy (GTDB): domain Bacteria; phylum Bacteroidota; class Bacteroidia; order Chitinophagales; family JADIYW01; genus JADIYW01. The sequence continues at coordinate 111,422 of JADIYW010000003.1, read as the reverse complement.
TTGGGATGTAGTATATTATCACACTTTTACAGATTATATAGATGATGTAAGTACCGTATATGCCAATAGAACTGACTTTAATAGCTTTTATGGACCTGAACAAGGCCAATATATTGCCGACTTAGCTGAAAGGAGAGTAGAAATTGACCCAACAAATGCTTATGGATTTGTAACAGCAGCTGGTGTTCAAAGAGGCGACCCAAAAGACAAAGATCAATTGTTTACCACCAATATTTCATTTGCCATAAGATTAGGCGAGGTAGGATATAGAGGAAGAGGTTACAAGGGAGGTAGATTACAATGTCCTAAATTTTAATTATTAAATTTATTTTTAGAAAAAGGTCGGAAAATAAATCCGACCTTTCTTTTTTTCAAAAAACAAATACCTTAATTTTGCACAAAAAAAATTGATATGGGAAGAGCATTTGAATATAGGAAGGCTTCAAAATTTGCAAGGTGGGATAAGATGGCCAAAGCTTTTACCAAAATTGGAAGAGAAATTGCCATGGCAGTTAAGCAGGGAGGACCAATTGCAGATACAAATGCACCATTAAGAAGAGCAATACAAAATGCAAAAGGCGCCCAAATGCCTAAGGATAGAGTAGAAGCAGCTATTAAAAGAGCAATTTCGAAGGATGAAAAGGATTTTAGTGAGGTACTTTATGAAGGAATGGCACCACATGGAGTGGCAGTGGTAATTGAAACTGCAACTGATAACCCAGTAAGAACTGTGGCAAACCTGAGAGCTATTTTTAGCAAAAAAGGTGGCACTTTTGGTACTCAAGGAATGCATGATTTTATTTTTACTCGAAAAGGCGTTTTTAAAATAGAAGGTGGTGGAATTGATATGGAGGAATTTGAATTTGAATTAATTGATTTTGGATTAGATAGTTTGGAAAAAGATGAAGAAGGGAAATTAATTATTTATACTAAATTCACTGATTTTGGAAGTATGCAAAAAGCACTTGAAGATAAGGGAATTGAAATAATTAGTTCCGAGCTACAACGATTCCCCACTGTAACAAAAGAACTAGGAGAGGAGCAAATGGACGAAGTATTAGATTTTATTGATCGGTTAGAACAAGATGATGATGTTCAATCCGTTTATCATAATTTACATTAATGAAAAACATTCTTTTTTTAATCGTTTTATTGTTTTCTTCTTGCGCTTTGAGGCCAGAAAAACTAAAAGGAACTTATTCCGGAACTTGTGATGGTACACCAGTTTCTATAAAATTACCCGAAAATGGTTTATGGCAATTAAGTAAAGACACTATAATTATTTTTGAACAAAATGGGAATGCAGTCTCAAATTTTGTTGTTCCAAAAGATACTTTTATAGTAAAAAGGGTTTTGTTTCCAAAAAAGAAGAATTGTTATCTTATAAAAGATTAGCCTTTTTCTATAATAATTTCCTCATTTGGTCTAGCTTCATCAGCGCTTCTATTGGAGTAATTCCATTTATATCAACATCTTCCAAAATCTCCTTTATTTTAAATAATCTTGGATCATCCATAGAAAAAATATTTAGCTGATAATCGGGATTTTTAATATCCTTAAGTGTTGATTTTATATCAGTTGCAATATGTTTGCTTTCTAGTTCTTTTAAAATTTCATTTGCCCGTTTTATCATTTCATTTGGCATTCCTGCCATTTTTGCAACATGTATTCCAAAGCTATGTTTTGTCCCTCCTTCAATTAGTTTCCTTAAAAAAACGACTTTATTGCCCAATTCTTTGGTTGAAACACTATAATTTTTTACACGTTTAAATTTTTCTGCTAACTCTGTTAATTCATGATAATGTGTTGCAAACATTGTTTTAGGTCGAGCAGTCGGGTGTTGATGTAAATATTCAACCAATGACCATGCAATAGAAATGCCATCATATGTACTCGTTCCTCTTCCAATTTCATCCAATAAAACCAAGCTTTTACCAGAAATATTATTTAAAATGGAGGCAGTTTCAATCATTTCAACCATAAAAGTGGATTCCCCTTGTGAGATATTATCTGAAGCACCAACTCTTGTAAAAACCTTATCTACAATTCCAATAAGTGCTGACTCTGCAGGTACAAATGAACCCATTTGTGCCATTAGAACGATAAGTGCTGTTTGTCTTAATAAAGCGGATTTTCCTGCCATATTGGGCCCAGTTATAATCATAATTTGTTGGCTGTCTGCATCTAAAAACACATCATTTGGTACATATTGTTCTCCAACGGCAAGTCTTTGTTCTATAACAGGATGTCTACCTTCTTTTATATCTAAAACATCCTCTGAACAAATTTTGGGTTTTCTATAATTGTTTTTAATGGCAATGGTTGAAAAACATTGTAAACAATCTAATTCTGCAATTAAAACTGCATTTTGCTGAATATGATTTATGAAATCTCTTGCATAAAGTACTAGCTCCTCAAACAATCGTATTTCAATAGCAGTAATTTTGTCCTCAGCCCCCAAAATTTTGTCTTCATATTCTTTTAATTCGGGTGTTATATACCTTTCGGCACCAACCAAAGTTTGTTTGCGTATCCATTCTGCCGGAACCTTTTCGGAATGCGTATTTCTTACCTCCAAAAAATAACCAAATACATTATTGAAACCTATTTTTAAAGAACTTATTCCTGTTCGTTCTGTTTCTTTTATTTGTAATTCAGTTAAATAGCCCTTTCCTGAAGAGGCAATTTTTCTTAAATCATCAAGTTCTTCCGATACACCAGGCGCAATTACCCCTAACTTTTGAACGATTGGTGGCGCATCTTCCATTAACTCTCTTTCAATTCTTTCTTTTAATGCTGCACAAGGATGTAGTAAATCTGCGATTTTATTTAATCTTTCAACTTTTGCAGTTTTGCACAATGCAATTATTGGTTCAATGGTTTGCAACGATTTTTTTAATTGATTCATTTCCCTTGGATTTATTTTTCCCATTGGTACTTTTGAAATCAAACGTTCTAAATCTCCAATTTGCTTAAAATAAGCCACAAGTTGGATCACTAATTCTGTTTCCTTTACAAGACATTCTACCGCATCTAATCTATTCTGAATCGCTTTTTGCTCTTTTAATGGCAAAACTACCCATCTTTTTAAAAGTCGGGCGCCCATAGGAGAAACAGTTTTGTCCAATACTTCAATAAGTGATAAGCCACCAATATGTGGAGAAGAAATAAGCTCTAAATTTCTTATTGTAAACCTGTCAATCCAAACATATTTATCATTTAAGATTCTACTTATACTTGTAATGTGTTGTATATTTGAATGTTCCGTATCGGACAAATAATGTAAAACTGCTCCTGCAGCAATAGTTGCCAAGTGCAATTCAGCAATTCCAAATCCTTTTAAAGATTGAGTTTCAAATTGCATGAGCAATTTGTCGGATGCATAATCAGCATTAAAAACCCAATCTTCGACAGCATAGAAATAATATTTTTCATGAAAAATTTCCTTATACTGCTTCTGTTGAGATTTGGGAAAAATAATTTCAGAAGGATTAAATGACTGAATTAATTTTTCAATATATGCCTGTGAACCTTCTGCAACCAAAAATTCACCAGTAGAAATATCTAAGAACGACAAACCAACTAAGTCTTTTTCAAAATAAATAGCGGCTAAAAAATTATTTGATTTATGATCAAGTAATTTATCACTAATAGCCACACCTGGTGTAATTATTTCTGTCACACCTCTCTTTACTATTGTTTTAGTTAATTTAGGGTCTTCTAATTGTTCGCAAATGGCAACTCTATAGCCTGCTTTTACCAATTTAGGCAAATATGAATCTAGCGAATGATGCGGAAAACCAGCCAATTCCATGGTTTTGTTATCTCCATTTGCTCGTTTGGTAAGCACAATACCACAAACATTCGCAGTAATTACAGCATCTGTAGAAAATGTTTCGTAAAAATCTCCAATTCGGAATAATAAAATAGCATCAGGATATTTTTGCTTTATCCTATTGTATTGTCCCATTAAAGGGGTTTCTTTCGCTTCTTTTATAGTCTTAGCCACTATTAAAATATAATAATTGGAACAAATTTAATAATTTGGCACCGGCTAAAGCTATTAAAATGCGTAAACTAATTAACAAAGAACTAGGAAGGTTAACAATTGAAGAATTTAAAAATGCTGATAAAATTCCTTTGGTTTTGGTTTTGGACAATATCAGGTCTGCAAACAACGTAGGCTCTATTTTTAGAACCGCAGATAGTTTTGGTATTGGAAAGATTTTTTTGATTGGTTTTACTCCAACTCCGCCTCATAGGGATATTCAAAAGACTGCTTTAGGTGCAACAGAAAGCATGGAATGGGCACATTTTGATACAATTGAAGATTGTCTTAATTTATTAAAGGAAGATGATTTTGAAGTTTACGCTATTGAACAAACTGATGAATCCATAAAATTAAACTCGTTTCAACCAAAACATGATATTAAGTATGCATTTATCTTGGGCAATGAAGTGGAAGGAGTGGACTTAAATGCAATAAACCTTTCTAATGCATGTATTGAAATTCCTCAGTTTGGAACAAAACACTCGCTCAATGTAAGTGTGTGTACAGGTATAATTGTGTGGGATTTCGTGTCTAAAAGAAATTTTGCAACTAATAATTAATTCAATTGTGGATCTTCGGGAAAATTGCTTAATAATTTATAATTACCACCCATATCATGCATTATTGTTTTCCATAAATCTGCAGATTCACCATAAAAATCAGTGTATTTGTCTGAGATAATCCAAGAATTGTCATCCATTTCTGATTTTAATTGACCAACACCCCAACCCGAGTATCCGATAAAAAAACGAATGTCATCTGGAAAAATATTGCCATTTCTAATTTCCTCTTTTAATTGTTCGAAATTTCCACCCCACCAAATATTTTCTCTTACTTTAATTGAATTTTCTAAAATTGGACCGCATCGATGCAAGAAATGAAGGGTGTCTTCGCCAACTGGACCGCCTAGGTAAACAGGAGCATCAAAAGCTGGAAAATCCAAAATCAATTCTTGAACTGAGAAATCAGAGATCTTATTTAGAATAAAGCCAAAGCTACCTGTTTGATTGTGTTCACACAATAAAATTACTGCTCTTTTAAAACTAGGATCCTTCATAAATGGCTCCGACAATAAAAAATCTCCTTTTCTTGGCATTCAATCCTTTTTAAATAATCAGGTAAAAATCGAAAAAAAATATCTAATTAAAAACGATCGGTAATACTATTTAAAAATTTCACACCAATAAGCCTATCATAACGTTCAGTAAACGGTCTATAATAAACTAATATTGTATAGTCATTTTCGGTATTATAATAATTCCCTTCTGTCATACTATGATCAATAATTTCTTTTTTATCATCAACAAATATATATTCGTAATTATAAAAACCCTGCTTTAAGTATAATTCTCCAACATATCCACCAAAGTCCTCTCTATAAACCATCCTATTTTCTGCACCTAACTGCCAATTATTGAATGTTCCATAAATATAAATATCACCATTACCCACGGGTAATTCCATAGGAAGAAGAAATTTTACTGTAGCATAATCGGCCTCATAATCATCTCGCCATCTTTCCTGAATATCGATATAATACTTTCCATTTAAATCTCGATCTTGCTGATACGATAAGGTTGAACGTATTGGATATGGAATTAAATAAAATACATTACTTGTGTCAGTTAGTTCCAATGTAGTGACGCCTTCTCCTTTAAATCGAATAGTCCTGGTGTCGAATTCACGAAATTCTTTTCCAGCCAAAAAGACTAAGTCATTATTTTGATTAAAAAGCAATTCGTTTTCCCTAATAAATAATGGTTGAACCCCAATTTTTGCATTATCAATTCTGTCATTTTGCATTACAGTGGTTTTGATTTCCTGATATGCATTTTCGATTGGAAATCCTTTATGATTGATTGAAAACTGAATCTGTTGAAAATTATCCGCACCCACCATTCTTGGGGTATTTACGGAGGCATCAATTTGAACCCCATTTTCATATACCATAAAACGCTGAACAAAAAGGACATTTTCGGGTCTTCCTTCATAAGCAACCAATGCGTAATTGCCTGATTTTTTTATAGTCATATCCAAATTAGGAAATTCTAATTTGTAATGAATAAACTTTTGCTTTGTTCCTGCCGAAAAATCATAATCACGCAAACTTCCCTCATTATATCCTTCTATGTATTCATTAAAATATAAAGTTGTTGCTTTCCATTCATAATCACACTGAATTACGGTATAAAAATAGTCTTTAAGTTCATTTGAAAAATCGTCAAAACCTAAAACCAGTTTTTCAGAGGAACCTAACAGCGTAATTGGAGCTGCCAAATTATATCCTTTTGGATAAAATTGAACCGTTTTTATATTTGAATTATAGATTTTATTTTCAAAAACCTCAAAATCAAATGCCGATAAATCAATAATATTAATTAAACAAAATATAAAAAATAAGGTATTTTTGAGCCAATTTCGCATAAACCAGTTAGTTTTTATTTTTATTATGGATTTTAGAACACAAGTTCCATTTTATTTCCAAGATTTTGAAATTTCTCATAAAGATGCTATTTTAATGATTGGCTCTTGTTTTGTCGAAAATTTAGGCAATAAATTACAAACCTACAAATTTGATACCGAATTAAATCCATTTGGTATTTTATTTAATCCTTACTCTATTGCAAATTCATTAAACAGAATAATAAATCTAAAGTTCTATACAGAAGCTGATTTATTTTTTCATAATGAAATGTATCATTCTTGGGATCACCATAGTGTTTTTAGTGGAGTAAATATTGAGGAAGTATTGGAAAATATAAATTCGAAAATCAAAATTGCCCATCAGCACTTAATTAATTCATCCACTCTTTTTATAACATTTGGCAGTGCATTTACCTATTTGCACAAACCTTTATATACGCCAGTTGCAAATTGTCACAAAGTAGAAGCCAATAAATTCGTAAAGAAATTATATGAACCTGAAGAACTTTACGATTTATACAAACAATTATTTTATGATTTACAATTTTTCAATCCTAAACTAAATATTGTTTTAACGGTTAGTCCAGTAAGACATATAAAAGATGGATTTATGGAAAATAATGTAAGTAAAGGCATATTGTTTCAGTTGATTTACAAATTGCTTGGCACATTTAAGCAGTCTTTTTATTTTCCATCTTACGAAATTGTAATAGATGAGTTGAGAGATTACAGGTTTTTTGGCAAAGATCTTATTCACCCAAATGAGCAAGCAATTGATTATATTTGGGAGCAATTTGGAAAAAATTATTTTAATGATGAAACCATTCAAATAAATAAGAATATAGATGAAATATTTAGGGACAAGAATCATAAACCATTCAATATCTATTCAGAGGGACACAAAAAGTTTTTACTCAGTTTGGATAAAAAAATAGAAAATTTTAATACAAAATATCCTCATATCCCTTTTTAAAAAATAGGCATGAAAATAGTAAATCAAAAATCAACCAGACTATTTATAATATTAGCTATGATTTTTATAGCCAATGCAATAATTGCTGAAATGATAGGTGTTAAAATCTTTTCACTTGAACCAACATTAGGTTTGGCACCGCTAGATTGGAATTTGTTTGGAGAAAAGGGTTCATTGATGTTTACTTGTGGCGTTATTTTATGGCCAATTGTTTTTACTATAACGGATATTTTGAATGAATATTTTGGAAGAAAGGGTGTACGTTTTTTGTCTATAATAACGGCATGTCTTATATCATATGGTTTTGCAATTATTTATTTAGCAATTGTACTTACTCCAGCTGGATGGTGGGTTGGTGTAAATATAGATAAAGGCGTTCCGGATATGCAGGCTGCATTTATTGCCATTTTCGGACAAGGCTTATGGATTATTTGTGGCTCATTGGTGGCTTTTTTAATTGGTCAAATAATTGATGCCTACACCTTTTACAAAATAAAAAAATGGACAGGCGAGGGGCATTTTTATTTAAGAGCCATTTTAAGTACCATAATTTCTCAGTTTATCGATAGTTTTGTTGTACTTTATATAGCATTCGTAATTGGGCCACAACATTGGCCATTAAGTCGTTTTTTAGCAATAGGCACTGTTAATTTTATTTATAAAGTAATGGCTGCCATTGTTTTAATTCCTTTATTAGGCCTAGCACACAAATGGATAGATAATTATTTGGGTAAGGCTGCATCAGACCAATTGAAGTTGGATGCCATGGAAGACTAAATTTATTTTTAGGAATTACAAATTAATAATTTATATTTGCCGTCGCTTTGGTGCGCAATGAATAATTGTGCTTAAAAGGGAATTCGGTGCGAAACCGAGACAGTCCCCGCTGCTGTGATCCTATAAAAAAGGTGTTGGCAATAACCACTGTACCGAATAAAATTAGGTATGGGAAGGTGTCAAACTACCAGGAAAGTCAGAAGACCTGCCCAAGCAAATGAGATTTAAAAAGTTCGGAGGAAACTTTACAAATGAATAGACTGGTAATACATATTATCTTAGTGTTTCTTTTATGGAACAATTCGATGGCACAAAGTGATACTGCCATCGTCAAAACTACTATTGACAGCATTTTTAATAATAAAAATATTTTATCAGAATGTGTAATTGCAGTAGAAAGGTATAGGCCATTTGATAATATTAATGCTAGAAATCAAGATTTTAATAAATTTTTGCAAGAAAAATTGCCACTTCAAATCAAATCGTATGGCAGTTGGGGGAGTGTTACAACTCTGTCGGTAAGAGGCACTTCCGACGACCAAAGTGGTGTGATATGGAATGGTGTTCCAATTCATTCTCCTACAGTAGGCACAACCGACTTATCTTTAATTCCTTTTGAAGCTGTTGGAAAAATAAATTTTGTACTTGATTATCAAGCAGATAATTTAAATAGTAGTTCGTTTGGTGGCATGCTAAATTTAACTACTAATGAAAATGTTTTTGATGAATTTCTGGACTCAAATTTTATATTTAAAATTAATTCAGGTTTTGGAAGCAATGGATTTTACACCCAATCTGGCAATATTATTTTTCAAAATAAAAATATCATATCAAAATCAACTGTATTTTATCAGTTTGCAAAAAATGATTTTAAATATTCAGATGTTTATAAAGAAAATGCTCCCAAAGAATTAGCATTGCATAATAAAATGAAAAATATAGGATTTATGCAAGATCTGAATTTTACAATCCCTCGAGGAAATATAAAATTAGCGGCTTGGTTTCAGCAAAAAAACAAGGAGTTGCCTTCTTTAATGGGTAGCTATGATTCAAGTAATAAAAATCAAAAAGATGAAGTGTTGCGAATTTCAAATGTTTATAATTTAAGACTTAAAAAAAATGAATTAGTGCTTACAGGTGCTTTTTTGCAAGATAAATTGCGTTATACAGATAAAATTTTACCGGAAGATTCTGTTTATTTTATAAATTCAATAATAGAATCTAAACAATTTTTTCAATCTGCCTTTTTTACCTTAAATCCAAAATCCATTAGGTGGAATTTTACATTTGGTCAGTTACTTAATTTTCAGCAAGCGAATGTAAATTCTTATTCAAGCGTTCCAAAAGAATTTAATGGCGCTTTGTCATCAAATTTAAAATTAAAATTCAATTAGGCATAAAACAAGAAATTAGAAAAACATTGCGAAGACCTTTTTTTTCTGCTTCAATCCTTACAAATACAAAAGCGGATAATCCATTTTATTTTGCATTTTCTATAGCTGAAAAATTCAGACAGCCCGACATGAACGACAAATATTGGAATCCAGGAGGAAACATTAATTTATTGCCTGAAAATGGTCAGACTGTTGATTTTTATATTGCAAAGAATTTTAACTTTAAAAAGCATAATTTATTTATTAAAGCAAATCCATATTTAATTTTAATCCGAAATAATATAGTTTGGATTCCAACTTCAGGAATTTTTAGACCTGATAATATTACAAAAACAAGCCATAGCGGTATTGATTTTACTTTAAAATTATTTAAAACCTTTTCTCGAAAGTTTTATTATGAATTAGAAACCATTTACAGCTATAACCATTCAATAATTAAAGAAAAATAATTGACAATTCCATTAAAGGTAGTTTTTTGCCTTATAAACCATCTCATATCTTAAAGTTGAACTTTTCCGGAGGATGGAAATGGATAAATTGGAATATAGCAAATCAGATAAATTCTGCTCGTTTTACAGACAATTCAAATAATGAAGTATTTCAATTAGCTGCTTTTTATTAGTTGGATATAAATATTGGTGGAAAATGGCATTTTAAAAATCATGTAATTGGAGCAAATTTTTCAATATTAAATGCAACGAATACACAGTTTCAATCTATACGTTCCTACGCGCAGCCAGGAACACAATTTTTATTTTCTCTAAATTATTCAATTCATAAATCATTAAAACAAAACAAAAATGAAAAAAAATAATGCAATATTGGGATGCCTGTTCTTTATTCTTATCTTTTCTTGTAAAAAGGAAGAAGAAATTTCTTTAGGCGGATTTGCAAAATCAGGGTCAGCAATTATTACAAATGAAGGGGCTTTCGGAAGCAGCAATGGATCCATTTCTTTTTTAGAAAATAGTAAAATTACCAATAATATTTTCGAAGCCGCAAATAGCGGACTAAATGTTGGCGATGTTGTTCAATATTACCAAAAAGTCGGTAATAGTGGATTAATAATTGTAAATAATAGTAAGAAAGTGATGATCGTAGATGCTGAAAGTTTTAAATTAAAAAAGACTTTAACAGAGGGATTTACTTATCCAAGATTTGCAGTTTCAATAACTGAAAATAAAGCTTATGTCTCAAATGGTTCAGGCGATGGAACCATTTTGGTTGTAAATATTGATAGTCAAAAAGTAGTAAAAACGATAGCAGTTGGTAAAGGTCCAGAAATGATTTTGAGATATGGGAGTTTGGTTTATGTTTGTAATAGTGGTGGTTTTAGTAACGATGACAGCACTGTAAGTATAATAAATACATCAACTGATTTGGAGGTTAAGAAAATAACAGTAGGTGATGTACCTGTTGATATGGATTTTGATGCCAATGGAAATATTTGGGTGCTTTGTAAAGGTGTTCCAGATTATTCAAATTTTCCTTTTGTGGAGCGATTAACACCAGCTAATTTAATAATGATAAATAGAAATACCCAAAAAGTAGAAAAGTCCTTTCAAATTTTACCAAAGGGAAGTACAGATGATGTATTTAGATTGGCTGCAAGTAATGATGGAAATACCATTTATTATAATAAATCAGATGGAATTTATGCTTTGAATATCAATTCTTCATCATTGCCAACAAGCCCATTAATCCAAGGATTTTTCTATGGATTAGATGTAAACCCTGATAATGGAGAAATTTTTGGATTAGATGCTGGTAATTTTTCTTCAAATGGAAATATAAGAAAATACTCAAAAAGTGGATTAAAATTAGATTCATTAAGTGTAGGAATAGCTCCCAATAATATTATTTTTAATAAATAAAGCTGAATTCTTGAATTAAAGAGTAGGCAAAAAATTGCTATAAATAAAAGTGTCAAGAATTAGTTTGGGTTAAATTCAAATAATATTATATATTGTGAAATGTTTTTCCAATCTATAAAATATTGTTCTAATTGTGGCAAAAATGTAGTTTTTTCACTTATTGAAGGCGAAGATAGAAAGAGATATTATTGTGAAAATTGCAAAACTGTTCACTACACAAATCCAAAATTAGTGGTTGGAGCTTTGGTCTATTTTGAAGATAAAATTTTACTTTGCAAAAGAGCAATAGAACCAAGGAAAGGATTTTGGAATTTACCCGCAGGATATTTGGAAGATGGTGAAAGTGCCGAAATTGGAGCCAAAAGAGAAGTTTGGGAAGAGGCGGGTGCAGCCGTAAACATAGAAGGAATTTTGGCAGTTTATAATTTGCCACAAGCAAATCAGGTATATATACATTTCTATGGAAATTTGGTAAATGGAATCTATAGCAATGGAGTTGAAAGCATCGAAACTCGACTGTTTGAGGTAAAAGATATCCCTTGGAACGAAATGGCTTTTTCTTCTTCTACTTTTGCAATAAATAAGTTTCTGGAAAATAAAAAATTAGGAATTAATCAATCTCATCTTGGCTGCTTTCCTGAGGTGTAGGAATTGGAATATTTATTTTCTTTCTTTTATTTTTATTTATATGAATACTATTATTTAATTCAAACCCAAAAAGTAAATTGATGGAATTTAGGTAAATCCACAACATCACCACAATAATAATACCAATAGAACCATATAACTTATTGAAATTATGAAAATAATTTATGTAAGCTGAAAAACCATAGGAGAAGAGTAAGGCTATAATGGTTGAAAAGGTAGCACCGGCAGAAAAGTATCTATATTTTTTTTTCACAGCAGGCGCCAGATAATAAATAATGGCAAATATATTGAATAAGCAGAATGCTATTAATATAATTTTTATGCCTTTAAATAGATAAAAAGTGAAATTTGAGAGAATTTTCAGGTAGCTCAGCAACCATGTAATAAAATTCTCTCCAAGTACAAAAAGTGTAATTGCTAACAATAATTGAAAACTTACGAAAGCCGTAATTTGTATGGCAACTAACCTTCTTTCTAAAAAAGTTCTTTTTTTAAAAGTATGATTAATTTTATCAAAAGCAGACATGATTGAGTTAACACCATTGGTAGAAAAGATAATTGCAAGTAAAAAATTTACTGAAAGCAAGCCACCACGTTGAATTTTTACAATATCCTCAATAGTAGTTTGTAAAACCGAGAATATTCCTTCAGGCATAACTTCCATTAATAAATTCATCAACACCTTATCTAAATTGGGTATTGGGAAATAGGGGATGAGGGTAAAAAAGAAAATAATAGAAGGAAATAGTGCCAATATTGAAAAATAGGCAATAAATGCTGCTCGAATATTTATTGCATCATTTTTTATTTCTTCTCTAAAACCTTTTATAACTTCAAAAAGTGGAACTTTTTCCAAGCCAGGAAAAGTAAACGTTTTTACCCAATCATAAAAAATTGGAAACTTGGGATGCGCGGCTAATTTTTTATTTATAAAATTTAAAATCATTCCTCTCCTAATTTTTTAAAGAAGGGTAATAAAATAGCTTTAAATTTTTCAGGAGCACTAATTAAAGACATGTTTGTACTTTTTACAAATATAAAACTTATTTCAGCATTAGTAATTAATTCGCCTAATTCGTTATATAATTCAGTAAAAATGGTCAATTTTCTTGATGGAAAGGTTTTAATTATGGTAGAAATAGTAATTAAATCATCGTATTTGGCGGGTTTTAGAAATCGAGTTTTCATTTCTACAACTGGCAAACTAAACCCATCAGCCTCAAAGTTTTTGTAAGTATAACCAAGATTTCTAAAAGCCTCGGCTCTGCCAGCTTCAAAAAACTGTGCATAATTCCCATGGTAAACCACACCCATTGCATCCACATCGGCATATTTTACTCTTATGGTTGACTTAGAAATATACATTATTTAATTCCTCGTTGATTTAAAGCTTGTTGATATTTGGTTGCATTCGAGTTATGTTCTGCAAGAGTAGTGGCAAAATTATGATAACCAGAAAAATCTTCCTTTGCACAAAAAAAGAAATAGGAATGCTTTTCGGTATTTAAGACACCATCAATGGCAAAAATTTCAGGTAAACAAATAGGTCCTGGAGGTAATCCAATATTTCTATAGGTATTAAATGGAGAATCAAATTGGGTATGAACAGTAAGAATTCGTTTCAAATCAAGTTGTCGAAGCGCAAACTTAACCGTTGGGTCAGCCTGCAAAGGCCAATTATCATTCAATCGATTAATATAAACACCGGCAATGCGTTTATGCTCATCTTTTTTATTCGATTCCTTCTGAACAATAGAAGCCAAAGTCGTTACCTGCTCAGGCGACAAGTTTAATTTTCTTGCTTGTTCCAATCTTACAATGTTCCAGAATTTTTTGTGTTCCTTATCCATTTTCGACAAAAAGCTGGTTACAGAAGTATTCCACCAAATTTCGTAGGTATTTGAAATAAAATAAGAAATTAAATTGTCTTTATTTAGATTGTGAGTATTTAAGAAGGAATCTGAATAAATAGTATTTGCTAGCTCGATGGAATCAAACTCCAGTTTTTTTGCAACTTTTCCAATTAAATCATCTATATAAGTAATATTATTAATTGTAACCCTTACAGCATCTTGATCACCAGACCTAAGTTTATGAATCAAATCCCAATTATTCATATTATTTGGGATAAGAAATCTACCTGGTTTTATTAATTGATCATATTTAAGTCTTTTTGATAATATATCAAAAGACTTTTTATTCAATAATATTTGATTTTCTTGGAGGCTTTTCAATACATCTTGGTAATTTGCCCCAGTGGAAATAAAAAATTCATGATTTTTATTTATTTCGTTATCTATTATGTTGTCTTTAAAAAGCAGACCATAAAAAGCAAAAAAGCCCAATAAAATAAGGCATAGTAAAGCAAAAAAAACTTTTAAAAACTTATATCCCATACTTTCAAATTCTAAAATTTAAGGTGAAAGTAATTTTTTTTTCAAAATAAATTAAAAAAAGTTTGCAAAACAAATAAAAATATTTATCTTTGTACTAGGGTTTTTATGTTTCTAGACTTTACAAGTCGAGCTCACAGGCAACTGTGGGCTTTTTTTTTGCCCACTGTTCCTGTCAGGTTAATACATTACAAGTCGAACTCTATATTTTTTGAGTTACTTTTACAATACAAATATAAAAATAATATCTTTTGCGAACACAATCAATATTAGCCATTTTGTTACATGGTATTTCTGACTATTATTTGCTTTATTGTTTCCCATAAATCTTCATAGGGAATAATTTCTGATTCATCAGAATCAAATCTATTATTATCATTGCTTAGTTTAAATAGTTCCTTTTTAAATTTTTTCTCAATAATTTTGGTATTGAAATTAGTTTGTTCCAAAGAAAGAATTATTTTTAGAAAAATATCGCTTCTTTGTGACATTGTTTTTACTTTCAAATATCTGCTTTTATAGGCTTTAAGGGCATCTGTAAGCTGAATAAATTTTTCATATTCTCCTCTTCCTAGAATAAATAGCACCTCCAAAAGTCTAATTGCAAAATTATATCCTGTTTTGTCTTGGCTATAATGTGGTAAATTGTTGATGAATTTAAAATAGTTAAAGTTAAACTCTTTATTATTATTAAATTGTGTAATAAATATTAAATATCCCTCAAAGATTATCCATTTTTCACTAAAAACTGGTCCTACTTTCTTATACCTAGAATGCTTAAGAATGAAATCCAAAGTTTCTTTTGCTTTTTCTAATTGTTGACTTTTTATTTCAAGTAAAAATTTAAATTCATATAAAATAAACCAGTTTACAACGCCTTCTTCGAAAAGCAATATAGCATTTTTACATTCGATTAATCCTTCCTCAAATTTTCTTTGAAAAATTAATGCCTTTATTTTATATATTGAAATAATACCTCTTTGTCTAATTAAGGTATGTTTCGAATGCTTTCTAAATAATTCTTCAGCCATAAGACAGCATTCCATTACTTTGGCAGCATTACCTGTGTGCTCATAATAAGTTTGATTGGTCCTTATCATAAAATAAACATTCTGAAAGGTTTGATGATTTTGAATAATTTTTTCATGATCATCTATTTCCTTTCTAATTATTTCATAATCCTTAGGATTTTTATGTTTTTTGAAAAATAAATTTGTTTTGTAATAAAGGATGTTTAATAATAATTCAACATTTGCACTTTCTTGATATGATAGTATGTTTTCAACTTCTTCATTAAATTTTTTATGGTTTTCCCTGATTCCATATTCAGTAATTAAAATTGATGAAAAATCGAGCAATGCATTGAAGTTATTAAATTCTAATGCTTTATAGTAATTGTCAACTATTAGTTTAATAGCTAAATCTTTTACATTATATTTAAAAAGAATATTATTGATATACCTAATTTGGTTTAACTCGAAAAAGGCTTTGTTAATTGGAACTTTTCCTACTTGATCGTTTAAATCTAAAAAGGTTAGTGTATTAAGGGCTCTTTTCCTAAATCTTGATTTTAATTGTCGATATTTTACAGTCGGCTTGTCCGTTCCATATAAATATAAGGATGCTTCCTCGTCATTTTTGATTTTACCTGAAGCAATGCCATCATGTAACTTTGAAAAAAGCGAATTTTTATTACTCAAAAAAGACTTATCAAATATCTCAATTTTTGATAACCTTTTTTTATTAAGAATATTAACTAAGTCTATTAAATCATCCATCCACTTTTACTATGTAACAAATATAGTAAAAGTGTATCAAAAATAAAACTATATGTAGCTTACTTTTAACTATTGTTTATTTTAAAAATTAAAATCATGGGTGCATTATTAACATTTTTATTCGTTTTCTTAAATTCTGTAGGTGCAAATAATCATCATAACAATGGTGGTATTAAAAATCCTTCAAATAATCCTAATACTTCTAACGCAAAAATCATTGATGAATTTGGAGGGTAAACCTCGATTTTCTTTGAGTTATTGTTTATTTCCATGCTGTTATTTTTTGATAAATTAAAAAATAAAATATATAAATTTTTAATTATAAACAAATTATACATTAAGGTAAAAAATAATTTCAATATATCAAAATAAAAGAATTAAAATTAGATTAGAATCCAAAAAATTGAATGTAACAGGGTAAATAAAAAGAATTACTTCCTATCCTTTTCTTCTTGTTGAATTTTGGATTTTTTTAATTC
The DNA here is from genome assembly GCA_016705125.1 of Bacteroidota bacterium. Taxonomy (GTDB): domain Bacteria; phylum Bacteroidota; class Bacteroidia; order Chitinophagales; family JADIYW01; genus JADIYW01. Next base: position 94,631 of record JADIYW010000003.1, on the reverse strand, counting down.
CTCAATAAGTTTTATTTTTTCCTCGATACTTAAGGGAATAAAAACAATGTTTCCATTTTCATCAATCCAATTTAAATCAGGAAAAGAATTGAGTTCAAATTCACTTTGACCAAGGGATTCATCCCATTTACCACTAAATTCGTTTAAAACAGCAATAATTTTTTTGCTTTTTCCGTAACGTTTTAGTTGTATTTCTAAGTTACTACCTACTGTTTTGGACTCTACTTGGTTTTTAACTTCTAGTGGAGTTGTTACTTCAATACCATCAATCTTTAAAATTACATCATTTAATTTGAGTCCTGCAATTTGTGCATTAGAGCCCTCAATAACATTTGTAATAATAATTCCATTGCCCTTTTTAATTTTAAGATCTTTTTTCATTTCACTATCCATCGATTCCACAGTAATTCCCAAACGAGGACTTGGTCGTTGAATCATAAATTGAGGCATTGTCATAGATTCGATAAAATTTAAATCTCTTGAATTGTCATTTATTGTACCTAAAGAGGATAATTTATTGTTTATATTTTCAGCTCTGGCTTTTAATTTTGCATTTAATTCAATTATCTTTCCAGAGCGCTCTACTTTTATCTTTAAAATATCTCCAACAGACTTCTCTTGTACTTTTTGCACTATTTGTGGCAAATTCACCACCTTATCATTATCAATAAATAATATTCTATCTCCAATTTTTATACCTGCTTCTTCAGCCGAACTTTCAGGCAAAACATTAGTAACCTCAATGCTATTTCCAAAGCTTTCATTCTCTTTATTTGGAATTTCTTGAAAAACAATGCCTAAATATGGTTTTGGAGGCTCCTGTTTTTGGCTGCTCATTAGGTTGAAAATACCCCCAAAATCTTTAATTAGAGAAAATGAACTATCAAAAACAATAGTTTGAGTAATTGAATCATAATTAAAAGAGAAACCATTATTTAAATCAAATTCTTGGATTTTGGAAGTGCATTTGCCATTTTCATTACTATATGATTTGATGATTACTTTTCCAGGTGGAGACTGAGCCAATAGTGAAAAAATTGGAAAGCAAATAATAAAAATAAATAAAAATCTTTTCATTAAAAATAGATTTAAGTTCATAAATTTATGATAAGTTATACTTAAAACGGCGTTAAAGTTTGTTAAGTGGTGTTAAAATAAATTTTTTAAATTATTATTCTACTTTTGTCAAATGAATATCGAGCTTTTAACTCATAGAATTATCAATTATTCATCAGGTTCGGCCATTGAGAAATACAATGGTTTATTTTATTTGATAGGTGATGATGCAACAGACATGCTCATTTTGAATAGTGATTTCTCAGTTTTGTCAAAAATTAATTTATTTAATTACGATGGGGAAAGAATTCCAAAACCGTTGAAGCATGATTTTGAAATGGCCACCATAATTGATACTGAATTGCTGATTTTAGGCTCTGGTTCTTTATCTCCACAAAGGGAAAATCTAGTAAAAGTTAATCTAGACAATCACAAAATTGAAATCCTTAATTTAAGTACTGCTTATAATTTTTTAAGAAATCAAGAAATTGCGCCAGAAATTAACCTAGAAGCTTTGACTTTTATAAACGATAAATTGTGGTTGTTTAATAGGGCAAATTTGCTACAGATGAATACTTTGCTTGTGGTTACTACTCCATTTTTAAATAATGAAAAATTTGAATTGCAGAAATTAACATTAAAGGATTATTTTATAAAAAATATTCGAATGGGTATTTCAGGGGCTACTTACTGTAAAGAAAATGACATTCTTTTTGTTACTTTCTCTGCCGAAAATACTGATAATGCCTATGATGATGGAGAAATTTTAGGAAGTGCTATTGGGATAAGCAAAAATCCAATTGAACAACTTAGTTCTGAATGCTTTGAATTTGATCAAGTAATTATATTGGCAGATTATTTTCCTATTTTTGCTCAGCAAAAAATTGAATCGATTTGTGTAATTTCTGTTGTAAACGAAAATTACCATTTACTTTTGGTCGCAGATAATGATAAGGGTAATTCTGAATTATTTGAATTATTGCTTTCCATAAATATCTAAATATTGCTATTTAAAATGATACCTTTATAAAATCGTTTTTTTAAAATTAAACATGAATAATAAACCAGCCATTTTAGGAATTGGTGCTTGGGTTCCAGATTTCAGATTAACCAATTTTGATTTGGAAAAACTAATGGATACCAACAATAATTGGATACTTGAAAGAACAGGGATAAAGGAAAGACGGATTCTAAAAGAAGGAACTGGCTCTTCTTTTTTGGGTATAAAGGCTGTTGAAAACCTAATTTCAAAAACCTTTTTGAATCCTAATATTATTGATTTGCTTATTTGCTGCACTTCAAATCCTGATTATAAAGTCCCTTCTACTGCTTCAATAATTGCAAAAGAAACTGGCATTGTTAATGCAGCCTGTTTCGATATTTCAGCGGCATGCGCAGGATTTATTTATGCTTTGGATATCGCTTTTTCACACATTAAACTAAGGCGATATAAGAATATATTAATCGTTGCAGCCGAAAACTTGTCTTCAATGACTCAATATAACGATAGAGGAACCGGAATATTATTTGGCGATGCAGGTGCGGCGGTTTTGATTGGGCCTTCAGAAAATGAATTTGGAATTGAAGATGTTTTAATAAAGAGTGAGGTTAGCGGGGCAGAGCAAATTATTGTACGCGGCGGTGGGTCAAAAATGCCATTCAATGAAGAAAATTTTAATTCAGACCTGCGGTATATAAGACAAGACGGTAAAGCAGTTTTCAAAAGTGCCGTATTGGCTATGGCTAATGTAACTAAAGAAATTTTAGAGAAGAATAAGTGTGAAAAAAATACAATTAACTATCTTATTCCACATCAGGCAAATTTAAGAATTATCGAAGCTGTGGCTAAACAAATGGATTTCCCTATGAGCAAGATTCCAGTTAATATAGAAAAATATGGAAACACTTCGTCAGTAACGATTCCTTTGGTGCTTTTTGAATGGGAAAATATTATGAAAAAAGGCGATAAAATTGTTTTGACAGCTTTTGGTAGTGGTTTTTCTTTTGGAGCATGCTATTTACAAAAGGCTTATTAAATAATGGATTATGATTATTTGATTGTAGGACAAGGAATTGCGGGCTCCGTAATTGGTTTACAATTATTGGAACAAAACAAAAAATGCCTTTTTATTGATGAAAAAATCTGGAATTCCCCATCTCGTATTTCCAACGGTATTGTAAATCCTGTTACTGGACAAAAATATGTAAAAACCTGGTTGTTTGATGAGTTATTTCAAGTGGCCAAACCATTTTACAAACGCTTAGAACAATTATTTGGGGTTAATTTATATCACGAAACTTCAATTACTAAATTATTTTCAACCGCATTGGAGGCTAATGAGTTTGATTCTAGAATTGCTGATTTGAAATATGTAGATTTTTTAGAGTCTGCTATTCCAAATTTAGATGATAGGCTGAAGGGAGCTTTTAAAGGAAAAATAAAAAATGTATTTTGGATAAATACTGCTTTATTAATCGATGAAACAAGAAAATATTTAAGGAAGAATAATTTATTTATTGAAGAAATATTGGATTATTCTCTAATAAAGAAAACAGATTATAATCGTTTTATTTATAAAGAAAACACGTTTAATAAAATTATTTTTTGCGAGGGAGCAAAAGGCACAAACAATCCGTATTTTCCAAATCTGCCTTTTGTTCTTGCAAAAGGAGAGTTGATGTCGGTGCAATTCAACCATAAATTTGGAAATGAAATTATTCAAAAAAATGGAATTTTATCTCCTTATGGAAATGGTAAATTTAAATTTGGTTCCACCAATTCATGGACTGACCTTACGCCAAACCCAACTTATGCTGGTAAACAAGAATTGATAAATAAATTAGAACAGATTACTGATTTACCTTTTGAAATTTGCGAACATTTTGCAGCTATTCGACCGACCACAAAAGACAGAAGACCATTTTTGGGTGAGTCGGAAATTGAGAAAAATATTTTTATTTTAAATGGTTTGGGAACAAAAGGCGTTTCGTTGGCACCCTATTTCTCTAATATGTTGATTGAATTTATGGAAAAAAGAACAACCATTTTACCTATAGTAAATTGGAATAGATTTGAAAAAAAATCGATTAAATTATAAACTTCTCTGACTTGGGATTTTTATAAGTTTTAACGGTTCTGAAAATTTTCCAAAATTCATTCCAGCTCAACAAATTATTGCCTTTCGCTTTATTCTGCATCGATATTTTTTGAATATTGCTCCACTGCGTAAAAAGTACTTTATACGCCTCAAAAATAGAAAATCCAGTTTGGTAAATATGCACAGGTTCCGCATTTACACCATTCAATTCCATTACTTGGAAATTTTTTCCGGCTTTCAATTCTTCCAAACTATTGCATTTAACATCAAATCGTCCGAATTGAAAATTGGGAATTTTTTTGCATAATTCATCAAAAAATGACACTAATTGATCATCTACTTGTGGTGTAAAATTCAGGAATTTCGTTCCTCTATTATGGTTTCCTATGGTATTTAATACTTTAATTTCGCCGTCAGGTAAAATGTCGTTTAGTTGCTGAGCATATTTCGTTTCTAATACTGCCCATTGCAATCTAGCTCGTGGATATGACAAAATTAATTCCTGCATAGTAGATTTTCCATCTCCTTTAATTTGAAGCATTTTTTTAAAAGTAAGGGAGGAAATATGTCCTCTTTCTTCATTTGGAAAACGATAATACAAAACCGCTCCTTCCAATGGTAAAGTACAATATTCTTGTAATAGAAAATCATTATCAAATTGAGTAATATAGGCTTGTAATTCTGTCTCATTATCGATTTTTTCAACCCACCAGCCTCTTTCCCCAAGGTGCGGTTTGCAAATAACTGGAAAATCTAAACCAGCATCTTTAAATATTGAAATTACCTTTTTAACATCAGAATGTGCATCTATAAAAAAAGTAGCCGGATATATTTCTTTTGGTAAAAGTTTGTAAATATTCCATTTTGATTCACCTAATAAACCACTAGCCAGCATAGATGGGTTTACATTGCTAAAAAAGAAAAAGGATTTAGATTTAATAGAAAGAAAAATATACCAAAAAATAAATGGGCCATAAAAAACATTTAAAGGCCAATATTCCCAATTGGTTAAGGTGGTAAAAAAATTGGATATTCTAATTTTAGTTTTCATTACGAACAAGTTGGGCGCAAATTTAAAAAAAATAGTATTATATTCTCATACTATTCTGCTTTGAATAGTTCCTTCCAAAAAGGAGTGGATATTATATTCAATCATTTCCATCATTCTATTCCTTGTTTCTACGGGTGCCCAAGCAATATGTGGAGTTATGATGCAGTTTTTGACACCAATCAAAGGATTCTTCAACCTGACAGGTTCCTCAGCCAAAGTGTCGAGAGCAGCTCCTGAAATGATATTGTTTACTAAGGCAAAATGTAAATCAGCTTCATTTACTAATTTTCCTCTACTTGTATTTATTAAAAATGCAGATTTTTTTAATTTTCTCAAGAAATCCAAATTAACAAATCCCTCATTATCAGTCGATAAATGCGTATGCAAAGTAATAACATCAGCATTTTGTAGCAAAAATTCCAAGGAAGTTTCAGTGCCAAAAACTGATTTTTTGCCACTTTTTGAATAATAAATAATATCCATTCCAAATGCTTTACCAATTTCTGATACCTTATTTCCAATACTGCCCATTCCTATAATACCCAGTTTTTTATTTTTTAATTCAATTAGTGGTGCATTCCAAAAACAAAAATTTGTTGTTTTTTCCCATTGACCTTCTTTTACTGCTATATTGTGTTCTTCTACTTTGTTGCAAAGTGCTAAAATAAGGGCAAAAGTATGTTGAGCAACCGCTTCTGTTCCATAATTTACAATATTTGAAACAGGAATATTACGCTTTCTAAAAGCATCAATATCTATATTATTATAACCAGTGGCAGATACAATTACATATTTTAGTTTACTTAGCTGCGCAATAATTTCAGCCGAAAGCACCACCTTATTTACTATTAAAATATCAGCATCAATGGCTCTTTCTACTATTTCAGTTGGCAATGTCTGATTATAAATAGATAGTTTTCCATATTTATTCAATATGTCCCAATTTAAATCACCTGGATTTAAGGTATAAGCATCAAGTACACAAATATTCATAATGCAAAATTTGTAAAATTTAACTTATAAAGTTCTAAAAACCACTTATTTTTGAAAAAAAAACAAATGAACAAAATAATTTTAAGTATTTTATTGCTTGTTTGCACCATTTTTACTGCTTGTAAACAAAAGGAGGAAGGACCTGAATTCAAAACAGTTACCGATATTGATTTAGGTAATATTGGCAAGAAGAGTAGTAAATTTAGTTGTAATGTAGTTTTTACTAATCCAGCTGACAAAGCAAAATATACAGTTAAACTAATAATGGCTGATTTGACGATAAACGGAAAAGATGCGGGCACACCCATAAATGACAAGGAATTAGATTTTTATCCTAGAAGTGAATGCAAAGTGCCAATAAGTTTTCAAATTACACCAAACGATTTTATTGGAGATGACGATAGTCCAAAATCTTTACCTGTAACCTTAAATGGAACACTTACATTGGTAGATGAAAAAGGAAAAGAAATAAAAGTAGATTTTAAACATAGTGAATCTGTGGCTGTACACATAAAAAAAGAAGAGAAAGCAGAACGCAAATTAAATAAAGAGGAAGAAAAGGCAGAAAAAAGGGCACGGTTATTGGAATTAAAAAAGAATAAAAAAAGGAGAATAAATTGAAAACCATAATTATTTTTTGTTGCTTTTTGGTTTTATGTAGTTTTGCCCCACAGGTAGAGGAGGAGCCATATTTTGTAAAAATGAAAAATACAAAGATTGCCTCTTTTTCAACCAATAAAATTGATATTCAATCGGAAGCAGTGTTTTTTAATACTTATGCGGTTGGTGCAAAATTATTAGAAGTAAATATTGATGTATTCTATGAAGACACGAAATTAGGAACAATAATAGAAGTAAAAGACGTAAAAATTCCAAAGAAAAGCTCCTTTGATATTCCATTACAATTGGCTATAAAACCTGGACCAACTGCTTTAAAATTAATTTCTGGAAGTGCTAAATTGGTCTTTGGTGGTAAGGTAAAAATTGGGTATGTGGGCTATGTTAAGATTCGAGCCTTGGGAATGATTCCTATAAAAATTAAATTAGACCAAACGGATACCTATGAGTGGAAAGATTTATTTCCACCATCAAAATAAAGCTACACAAATAGGTTAAAGCTATTTTTTTTGAAAAAACATTAGGCATTTAAGAAATCTGCCATTGCTTCAAATAAGTTTCTTTTGGATATAAATTTAAACAAAAATGACCTCCTGAAATTGAGGTAAATGGTTCGTCTGGCGCTTTAATTACCTTGTCATTTACATCGTGTATTCGGAGTGGATTTGGATAAGAAGAAATTATCTTTTTTTCATAATTCATTTCCATCATTTTTGCTAATTGTAAGTTCGAAAAGGTTTTAAAATTCTCCATTACAGCTTCTTGTACCTTCTTTATTTTTTCATCTTTGATTTTATTCAGCAAAAAAGATTTTAAATAATTAGTTTTTAAAAAGCCGCTTATAATATTTAATTGAGTAGATCGGGGAAAAGTAGGAAAGAAATGATATAGCTTTTGTGGGTCTGAAAAAGCGGCAATCATACATATCTGAGCACCAGTTAATTCTCTAACTGAAAAAGCAAAATAGCCTCCCATCGAATGTCCAATAATTTTATCCTCCTTTAGGATATTATTGTCTGCCACAAGTTGCTTTGTAAATGTCCTTAAACTAATAAATGGAAAAATAAATTTATCTAATGTTGGTCTATAATCAACAATTTTTAATTCAAAATCATTCAAATATGGAACTATTTCGTCAAAACAAAAACTATCTTCACCAAAACCAGGCATTAAAAAAATCCTTTTTTTCATTCTTTTTTAATTATTTATTTTCAATTTTACTTTCCAAATCCTTGTCTATTTCTTGAGTGATATCTATGGTTTCTTGTGCCTCTACGATTTCTTTTTTATCTCTTTTTATTGAAGTAAATTCGTCTTGGTAAATCTGAATTAGTTTTATAAATAGGGTCAAAATAACGGGGCCAAAAATCAAGCCACTAATACCAAACAAACTTGCACCTAATAAAAAACCAAGCATCGATACCAATGCGCTCATATTAGATAATCGCTTGGAAAGAAATATTCTAATTACATTATCTGCCGAACTAATTACCAAGGCACCCCAAGCTACAATTGCAATACCGGTATTGATTTCGCCTATTACAAAATAATAAATTGCCAATGGAAGGTAAATGACCATAGAACCAATCATTGGAATAATGGATGCCAATCCAGTAAGTAAGCCAAAAACAATAAAATAATCAATTCGGAATATGGCGTATCCAATTATTGCCAAAACACCTTGAATCATTGCCACTAATGGAATACTCACAACACCTCCATATACAAGTGTATTTATCTCGGTGAGCATATTCAAATTCTTTTCTTTTCCAAATGGTAATGTTTTAAGCATCCAAGCCTTTATATTTCTATTGTAAACAAAAATAAAATAGGCAAAAAAGTAAGAAAACGAAAAAATGGATAAAATGCTCGATGCACTACTAAGCAATGGTGTAATGAATTTTGATAAAACAGAACTTGCTTTTAGCATATTTTCCTTTGTAAAAATGTGTAAATTTATTCTGGCTTCTATTTTCTGCCCAACCAATAATAAATTATCTCTAATGGAAGCGTAATTATTGATTGCATTTTCAATTTGAGGATATACAAAAATAAAAAATAGTGATGATAATAAAATTATTGGGATAAAAGAAAGGAAAAAAACCAATAAAGTGGCCAATTCTGGTTTCCATTTTTTTTCTTCAATCAATTTGTTGTAAAACTTTTGGAAAATCACATATAAAATTATAGACCATAAAAAAGGCACTAATAAATAGCCCAATGTATTCCAAATAATATATCCAAATAGAAATAAAGTGGCAATAAAAAATAGCTGGTAGGTTGGGTAGGCTGTTTTTCTTTTCATTTTTTTTATGGTCATGGGTGCTTAATTTTTTAATGAAAATAATTGATTTTGAGCTAATTTTGGGTTTAAAAATAAATATTATTTTTAACTCAATTGTAAATGTTTATAAAAAGCTAATTTACAAATAACTCTTCAATTTCCAATATTAATATCAATAATACATTATTTCATTAATTTATTGTTTCATTTCATCATCTTCAAATTCCCACATTTTAAAATTCTCACATTTTCAATTCTTAAAGCACATTTAATTCATAATCTTCCCAATCTACTTTTTTAAGTTCTTCTCTAAATTTGGTGGTCAACTGCGGATACAAGGTAGTATTTCGTCCATTTGAATCTAAATACCAACTTTTACAGCCAGAAGCCCAGACAGTGCCTTTAAACTGGCTTTGGATTTTTTGATTGTATTTGTCTTGTGTTTGCTTCTTTATATTGATGCTAATTTTTTTGTCTGATTTTTCTAATTTGGCAATATAATCCATAATATAATTCATCTGAGATTCCATCATATGAACAACCGAAGTATGACCTAATCCTGTATTTGGACCTAAGATAATGGCTAAATTTGGAAATCCAGCAATTGTGGTGCCCTTAAATGCCTGCATACTTTCTTCTCGCCAAGTATCGAATAAGTTTTGTTTATTTAATCCAATAAACTTTGCAGTGGTTGAAAATTCTGCTGCTTCAAATCCAGTACCGAAAATTATTGTATCCACGGGAAATAAATTATCATCCTTAGTAATGATTCCATCTTTTGTAATTTCTTTTATTCCTTCGGTTATTAATAATACATTTTCCCTATTGAAAGTAGGCAAATAGTCATCCGATGACAAAACCCTTTTACAACCCAATTTATAATCAGGAGTTAATTTTTTGCGTGTTATTGGGTCTTTTACTTCTTTGTCTAATTTCTTAAGGGCTAATTTTTCAATTAAATTATAAATAATTTTATTGCCCATAAATAATCGGCCTCTAAATTCTAATAACCAATAAATAAATTCCCTTAATGCTTTTTGTGTGCTTGGCACTTTTGCAAAACCTTTCTGCTCTTCTTTAGAAAAACTGCGATCCATCCTGTCGGCAATCCAAGCTGCTGAACGTTGAAAAACAGTTAATTGTTCTACAATGGGCGCAATTTGAGGTACAAATTGAATGGCACTGGCTCCAGTACCAATTACGGCTACCTTTTTTCCTTTTAGGTTATATTGCAAATCCCATTGTGAAGAGTGAAATTGTTTTCCTTCAAATAATTCAATCCCTTTTAATGGCGGAATTATTGGACGACTTAAAGGTCCAAGTGCCATTATAACCATTTTTACATGGGTTATTTTTCCATTTGCAGCTTCCATTTTCCAACAACCATGGTTTTCAATATACTCCATGGCTACAATTTCCGAATTATAGTTTATATGCTTTTCTATGTTATTTTTTATTGAAACATCTTTGAGATAAGATAAAATTTCAGGCTGAGGTGAAAAAAGTCTCGACCATTTTGAGTTTGGCTCTGAGGCAATTGAATAGAGTGGAGATGGAACATCACAAGCGCAACCCGGATATATATTGTCGCGCCAAGTACCACCAAGTTCATTTGCTTTTTCGAAAATAACGAATGAATTTCTATTCGATTCCTTCAAACGTAATGCAGCAACTATGCCACCAAAACCAGCACCAATTATTCCATATTGATAATCTAATTCCATTATTAATTTGTTTAATTCTTGTAAATATACTTAATTTATATTCAATGCATGCATTGAATATTGTTTCTAAATTGTTAAAATAATTTTAAATTAAAAAAGAAACTAAATTAATAAATACATATATTCGATAAAATTTAACAACAATGCTAAAGGATTTACTATTTGAGGGAAAAGAAATGTTGCTTCAAAACATTCAAGATCCATTTAAAGAAATACCTGGAGATCTTAAGTTACCCTTTATTGGGTCGAGTTTGGAATTTGCTACAGATGTGAATAAGGTAATAATAAAGAATTTAGAAAAATATGGCCCAATATTTAAACTAAGGGTAATGGGTTATAATGTAATTGCACTTGCAGGGCCCGATGCAAATAAACTAATCCTTCATGATGACCAAGAAAACTTTTTAAGTAAAAAAGGTTGGGGTTTTATAATCGGAGATTTATTTAAGGAAGCCATAATGCTTACTGATGGGGAAGAGCATACACGGTTTAGAAGAATTATGCAAACTGCCTTTCACAAAATGCCGATGATTGGTTATTTGGAAGTAATAATGAACGAAGTAAATCATTTTTTAGACCATGAAATGGCTATTAAAAAGGACAAACTTATTGTTTATCCAGAAATGGTAAGACTAACGATGAAAATAGCGGGTAAATTGTTTTTTGGGTTTGAATTTAGCGAAAAAGACTTAAATGCTATTGTGGAAATAACCGCTGCAAGTATGTGGCCCATACACCTCGAAATTCCTTTTTCCCCATACCAAAAGGGGATGGAAGCTCGACGGTATTTAACGAAAAGGTATAAAGAAAGAATAAAAGAAAATAGACGAAATCCGGGTGATGATATGTTTAGCCAAATGTGTGTGGCAAAAAGTGAAAGTGGAGAAATGTTTAGTGATCAAGAAATTATAAATCAGATGATTTTTTTGATGTTAGCCTCGCACGACACCACCACAAGTACACTCACAAGTATCCTTTTTGAAACAGCAAAAGATAGCAGTTGGCAAGAAAAAATGCGGGCAGAAAGTATTGAATTCTATGAAAAGGGAAGTTTAGAATACGGCAGATTGAAGGAATTCAAAACACTTGGTTTGGTTATGAATGAAACATTAAGATTGCATCCCGCATTGGTCGTAATGCCACGATATGTAGAAAAGGATTTTAGTTTTTTGGGGCATCAGATTCCAAAAGGGAGTCGGGTGGCCATTTCCACTTATGCGACACATATTATGCCCGAGATTTATCCCAATCCATTTTTATTCGACCCAAATCGTTTTAGTGAAGAGCGAGCTGAACACAAAAAAGTGCCTTTCAGTTTTATTCCTTTTGGTGCAGGAAAGCATATCTGTATTGGTCAATATTTTGCCGAAATGGAGATAAAAATAATCATTTCACAATTTGTAAGACGATTTAAATGGAGCATTCCAAAAGGGTATGAAATTAAATATAAACCGCCATTGAATGCACCAACCGATGGATTTCCTGTGCGGATTGAAAGGATTTAGGAGAAAACTACTCTTTCATTGTCAATCCAAACATGACTACCAATTTTTGATTTCGATAAAAATTAAGGGTTTGGTCGGCAACATCAAATGTGAAATTGCCTTCGGATAGGGTATTGAAAAAATCGGATTCTATTTTACTATTGTGTAAACAAGCCATTTTGGTAGACATAATTGGGCCAAATGTAATTTGATCATTTTGGGTTTTATAGTTGCCACTAAATCGATTACAAATACCCATTCCACCACAATTTTGATCTTTAATATTAAATTGAATAGTTATATTGGCATTTTCAATGCTTTTTCCATCTAATTGTATTAATTGCCAATTGTTTTTTTCGATATAAGTCCAATAATTGTTTTGGTTATTTACAACCTCAGTTGATGCTTTTTTCTTTTTCTTTTTGGGGCAAAAATGTTCATTTATGGAAAAGGAATTATAAACGATTCCTATAAGACAAACGAATATGATTGTTTTAAAAATATTTTTGTTTTTCATGTTTTTTTGATTTGGTATATAGTTATTTATCTCACTAAGCCCGCAGCCAGGATAGGAATGTTATCCTTTTAAATAGAACAAAATGACTCTTTATCTTTAGGCAGAATTCATTTTATATCCGTTATTTTGACAATTAGACTTTAATTCTTGGTTCTATTTAAAAGATATAAGTGGATAGCCTGTAAGCTGCCCAAATATTTATGCTGTCCATCTTTTAAGTACCGTTTTTATTAAATTATCTACTGCTTTTTTAGGATCTCCACTAAATTGCCCTGTTTGACGATTGGCCAATATAGCATTCAGCGACAAAGCTTTATGACCTAATAAATTGGCTAAAAGATAAATAGCAGCAGTTTCCATTTCGAGGTTGCTTACAATATTACCATCTAAATTGAGTTGCGCCAATCGGTCGATAAAATCGGTGGATTTAGGTTGTAGGCGCAACATTCGCCCTTGTGGACCATAGAAACCGGTGTTGGTAATGGTAATACCTTTATGGAAATCGAAACCTAGTTTTTGCAATAATTCGGGATTACAATCGGCTAGGTAAGGCGTGACACCCAATGCATCCTTTGCCAATTCATCGGAAAAAAGGGTGAGGATTTTCTGGTCGTTTTCACTTATAGAATGTGGATAAAAACCACCCAAACCATCCATTCCCAAGCCATGAGTGCTTGCCACAAAACTATCAACTGGAATATTTGCCTGCACCGAACCTGAGGTACCGATGCGGACAATTTCGAGCGAAACCAGTTGTTCTTTCACCATTCTGGTGTCGAAATCAATGTTTACGAGTGCATCTAACTCATTGAAAACGATATCGATATTATCGGTTCCTATACCTGTTGAAACCACCGAAATAGATTTTCCATTATACGTACCCGTTTGGGTGAAAAATTCCCTTTTATGAACGCTATGTTCAATTTTATCGAAATATTGGGTGATTTTTGGCACTCGCTCAGGGTCGCCAACCACAATTATTGAATGTGCAATTTGGTGGGGCTGAAGGTTGAGATGGTAAATACTACCATCGAGATTGATAATTAATTCGGATTCGGCAATTCTTTTTGGCATATTTGGTTGAATTTTAAACAAATTAAAGCATAAATTTGGAAACCAACAAATTATGACTACACCAAACGAAATTTTAAAAACATATTGGGGTTATGATACCTTTAGAACGCCACAATTGGAGATAATCAATTCGGTAGTGGAAGGCAAGGATGTATTAGCTATATTGCCCACAGGCGGCGGAAAATCGGTGTGTTTTCAGGTGCCTGCATTGCTTTTGGATGGTTTGTGTTTGGTGATTACACCGCTGATTGCGCTAATGAAAGACCAAGTGTACCAGCTTAAAGAGCGTAATATAAGGGCTGGCGCAGTATTTACTGGCATGAGTTACCACGAGACAGAAACGACATTAGATAATGCACAATTTGGATTGTATAAATTTTTGTACGTGAGTCCGGAGCGACTGAAAAGCGAAAAATTTATTGAAAGGCTAAAAAACATGAAAATAGGCCTTTTGGCAATAGATGAGGCGCATTGTATTTCGCAATGGGGTTATGATTTTCGGCCTACATACTTGGAAATTGCAGCGGTAAAAAAGCTCATAAATCCTTGTCCCATAATTGCACTAACCGCAACAGCCACTCCGAAAGTGCAGTTAGATATAATGAATAAGCTGGAATTTAGGTCTAATTTAATATTTTCAAAATCCTTTATTCGGTCCAATTTATCGTTTGTATGCAGGAAAGAAGAAGTGAAATTTCAGAAAACAGTTGATATATTGAAAAAAGTACCGGGAAGTGCAATCGTATATGCAAGAAACAGGAAAAAAACGGCTGAAATATCTGATTTTTTGTTGCAAGAAAAAATACCATCTTCCTTTTATCATGCCGGTTTGAAGGGAGAAGAGCGCTCAAAAAGGCAGGAAAATTGGATATTGAATAAAACAAGAGTGATTTGTAGTACAAATGCCTTTGGAATGGGCATTGACAAATCCGACGTTCGAACGGTGATACATATCGATTTGCCCGACACCATTGAGGCATATTACCAAGAAGCAGGCAGGGCAGGGCGTGATGGGAAAAAAAGTTATGCCGTTTTATTGTATAAAAATGTAGATATCACTAACCTCAAAAATAGATTGGAAAAGCGGTTTCCTGAAGTTGAGGAAATAAAAAAAGTATACGACGCCTTGTGTAATTACTTGCAAATTGCATTTTATGCGGGCAAAATGATGACCTATCCTTTTGATTTGATTGCATTTTGTAAGTATTTCCATTTAGAACAAGATAAAACCTTTAATTGTCTGAAAATACTGGAAGACGAAGGTAAATTGGTTATGAATGATGGTTTTGCGATGCCATCGAAGGTGAAAATTATTGCCGAAAAGGGAAAGCTTTATCGATTTCAGGTAGAAAACCCAATTTATGAACCAATAATAAAATCATTGTTGCGCAACTATGGCGGAATACTGGAGGATTATGTCAAAATAAATGAACAATTTATGTCCACAAAATTAAAAATGGACAAAAAGAAAGTCAGAAATGACCTAATAGAATTGAGTAAATTAAACATTTTGCGCTATAGTATGCAAACGGATGAGCCAAAAATTACGTTTTTGGAGGAGCGACTTCAGGTAGAGAATTTGAGAATAAACAATGTAAAACTATTACAAAGAAAAGAAGATATAGCACAACAAATGAATGCATTTGTAGATTATATAACGAATGAAACTACCTGTAGACAAGTCATTATTGCCAATTATTTTGGAGAGAAAAATGCTCCAAATTGTGGGATTTGTGATAATTGTTTGGAGAAAAAGGCGAAAGAAAAATTACCTGAATATGATTTATTGGCAAAAGACATCTTTAATAAGCTGGAGCAACAGCCATTGACACTTGAAAAATTAGTAGATTTGTATAATGGTCATTTGCAAAAGGCATCCTATATTGCTGCATTGCGATTTATGATGGATGAAAATATAGTAAAATTAAATGCCCGAAATGAACTCGAGAAAGTCTGAACCAAAAATAGTATTTACAGTAAGTAATGATTTGGTAAGCGACCAAAGAATGGATCGTATTTGTAGTACATTGGCAAAAAACGGGGCAAATATTACTTTGATTGGAAGATTAACTAAAAAGTCATTAAATATTGAAAATAAAGAATTTAAACAAATTAGATTAAAGTATTTATTTAAAAAAGGATTCGGTTTTTACCTTATATTAAACATAAGGCTATTCCTAAAATTATTGTTTACCCGATTTGATATTGTTTGTGGTATTGATTTAGATACGATATTACCCTGTATTTTGGTAGCCAAACTGAAAGGAAAAAAAGTGTATTACGATGCCCATGAGTATTTTACAGAAAGTGAAGAAATTGCGCATCGACCTAAATTAAAAGCTTTTTGGACTTCAATAGAAAGGTTTACGTTTAAACATGTAGATAAAACATATACCGTTACCCAATCCATTGCAGATTTATTTTCTAAAATATACAATAAAGAGATTGGCGTTATTAGGAACTTCCCTTACTACAATCCAATAAGAAATGAAAATAAAGGAAAATACCTTTTGTATCAAGGTGCTTTAAATAGGGGAAGAGGATTGGAAAAACTATTGGTAGCGATGGTACGGATAAATACGCCATTATACTTGGCAGGCGATGGCGATATAAAGGAAAATTTGGAGATAATTGCCAAACATTTGAGGATAGAAAATAAGGTTCATTTTTTGGGCAATATTGCTCCATCAAAACTTAAAGAAATTACTAATAATGCATTGATTGGAATAAACTTATTAGATATTAATTCAAGTATTAGTTATCGACTTTCATTAGGTAATAAAACGCTTGATTATATTCAAGCAGAGTTGCCATCCATTTGTATCGACTTTATTGAATACAAACAAATTGCAGACAAATACCAAACTTCCTTTTTAATCAATACCATGGAAACCCAAGAAATAGTATCTGCCATAAACGATTTAATAAACAACCCATTCAATTATAATTTACTACGCACCAATTGCCAAATGGCGAAAAAGGAATTGTGCTGGGAAGTGGAAGAAAATAAGTTATTGGAAATATATAGGGATTGAAAAGAACGGAAAGAAATATTTTAATTAAGTTAAATAAAAACTAAATTTACAACTTAAATGCACAAAAAACATAGATGCCAACATTACACTGGATAGGAAAAGATAAAGTTATCAATCATCACATGGATGTTCCATTTAAAGTATTGGAACACTCCTACGGCTTTGACAACGGAACACAAACAGACCATGAAACCAACAGCGGAAATAAAATAATACATGGCGACAACCTTGAAGCCTTAAAAGCCTTATTGCCCGAATACGAAGGAAAAGTAAAGTGCATCTACATAGACCCACCTTACAACACAGGAAACGAAAGTTGGGTGTATAACGACAATGTGAACGACCCGAAAATAAAAAAGTGGCTTGGACAAGTTGTAGGCAAAGAAGCGGAAGACTTAACAAGACACGACAAATGGCTTTGTATGATGTATCCACGTTTGAAATTACTACAAAAATTGTTGGCTGACGATGGAGCAATCTTTATTTCTATTGACGATAATGAGCAATCTAATTTGAAATTGGTTTGTGATGAGATTTTTGGAGGGTTGAATTTTGTTGCAAATATTATTTGGCAAAAAAAATATACACAAAGTAATGATGCGAAATATTTATCTACAACACACGACTTTATTCTTTTTTATGCCAAACAAAAAGTATTTATAAAATCAATTTATTAGAACTAACAGAAAATCAAATTGCTACTTATAAAAATTTAGATAATGATTATAGAGGAGTTTGGGCTTCTCAACCTATTCAAGTTAAAACCCCATCTGAAGCATATATTTATGAGATTATTACTCCAATAGGAAAATCCTTTTTCCCACCTATTGGTCGTAGTTGGCAATTTACAAAAGAAAGATATGAAGAGTTAGTGAAAGATAATCGTATTTGGTTTGGTGAAAATGGAATGAATGTTCCTCGTATTAAAAAGTTCTTATCGGAAGTTAAGCAAGGCGTAATACCTAAAACAATTTGGTTATACGATGAAGTAGGTAGTAATGATGATGCAAAAAGGGAAATTAAAAGACTTTTTGATAAAGTTACATTTGATACACCTAAACCACCCTCATTAATTGAACGAATTTTACAAATTTCAACCAATAAAAACTCCATCATCCTCGACTCTTTCGCAGGTTCAGGCACAACTGCCCATGCAGTGTTAAACTTAAACAAAAAAGATGGTGGCAAAAGAAAATTTATTTGCATTGAAATGGAAGATTATGCAGAAACAATAACAGCAGAAAGAGTAAAAAGAGTTATAAAAGGTTACGGAACAGCAGAAGCGACAAAAGGAAATTTTGACTTCTTTAAACTTGGGCAACCAATGTTTTTAGACGATGGTAATTTGAATGAATTGGTGGGCATTGAAAAAATTCGGCAATACGTTTACTACACCGAAACCAAAACGCCTTTAACTGAAACAAAACATAAAGACAATAAACATTTCTTGGGCAAGAACAATGATACAGCGTATTACTTCCACTACGAGCAAGACGAAGTAACCACCTTAGACCATGCTTTTTTAGCCACCATGAAAACCAAAGCCGAGCAGTATGTAATTTATGCCGACAATTGTTTGCTTACAAAAGATTTTATGACAAAGCATCACATCATTTTCAAAAAAATACCAAGAGACATAACAAGATTTTAAAAAACATATATTTGCAAAACATTTAACAATAATGAAATGAAAATTCAAGTAAAAGAATTGGGCGCCATAAAGGAAGGAACTATAGATTTATCAAAAAAACTAAATGTTTTTTGTGGACCTAATGGAACAGGAAAGACCTATATGGCTTATGTTATTTATGCTTTAACAAAGTTAAATAATAAGTCTATTGGCATTAGGTTGTCGGATGATTTTGTAAAACAAGCATTAGTCGAAAAACAATTTAGTATTGAAATTAATAGTGAAATTTTATTGAATTTTAGAAATAGTGAAGTTTTAAAAACAAAAAACAATTTATGGAATTTATTTTCTGTTCAAGAAAGCAAATCAGATACATTTTTTCAAAAAACCGAAATTAATGTCATTGAATCTAATGATGAGTTTGTTTCAAATTTTGTAGCATTAGAATTTGACACTGAGCTAAATTATTATTCTTTTTCATTTTCTTTATTAAAGAAAATAAACAGTAAAATTATAAATGTAAAAGTTAAGGAAAATGGAATCAAAAATGAGGACTTTACAGATTTTTTAGAAATTGTTTTTTTATCTCGTTTGTATTCTTTATTAGCCTTTTATCCAATTAGCAATTCAATTATTTTTCCTGTTGAACGAAATTCAATATACACATTTAGTAAAGAATTATCCTTAAAACGAAATGAAGCTTTCGACCATATTGAAGCTATTGCAAATAAAAAAGATGCTGATTTAATTGATTTGTTTTTCAAAAGAAGCACAAGATATCCTCAGCCTATTAAAGATTGTTTGCAAATGGCAGAAGACTTAGAAAATAAAATCAAAATCAATAGCCCATATTACAATTTTGCGACAGAAATTGAAACAGAGTTATTAAAAGGAAAAGTAGTTGTAACAAAATATGGAAGTGTTGAATTTTCTAGTGATAAAGCTGCCAAAACTCAGCAATTATCGTTTCATCAAAGTTCATCAATAGTAAAAACTTTAGCAAGTTTAGTTATTTACTTAAAGCATGAAGCACAACATAACGATTTAGTAATTATTGATGAACCAGAGGTTAATCTTCATCCTGATAACCAAATAAAATTAGCTAGAATATTTTCTAGACTTGTTAACAAAGGATTAAGGCTAATTATTAGCACACATAGTGATTACATTGTTAGAGAGTTTAATAATCTTATTATGATAGAAAAAGGCGATGAAAAATTAAAAAAATTGGCTAAAGACAAAGGTGATTATAGAGAAGATGAATATTTAATTGCTAATGAAGTTGCTGCTTATGTTTTTGATTTTAAAGTTACAAGAGGAAAAGAAGCTTTAAAAACAGAAGTTAAACAAATTACTATTACCGAAAGTGGATTTGATATCCCTTCTGTGGATAAGGAAATTCAAAAACAAAATACTATTGCAGAGGAACTTTATTATTCATTAAAATACGGAACGATAAATGAGTAATTTAGCTATTATCAATCAGATTATTGCTGATAAGTATAAGCCTTCAAAACAATCTGCATTAATTGAAGAAGACAAAGATGAAAATGGAAAACCTTTTAAACAAGAATATTCTATTGTAAAAAGAAATCCTAACATCGAATATGCTTTATATAGATTTACTGTTGCAGATTTTCCATATTTTAAAGACATTTCGTCATTAAAAAAAATGTGCGACTACATTCTGTTCATAGAAGAAAAAAATAACTTTTCAGTATTTGTAATTGAATTGAAGTTATCAAATGAATCAGCACATAAACAACTAAATGCTGCAAAAGAGTTTGTAGATTTTATAATAAAAAGTGCTGCTAGAGTTGATTTGAAAATTGGTAATTATAATATCAAAAAAATACGTATTTGTGATTCAAAAGTTTCAAAGAAAAACAAAAATTTAAAGGAGGAAGACAAATACAAATTTGATAAGGATAATTATATTGATTATCAGGTGAGTACATCTTTTTTAATAGAACCTTTGTTATACGCATAAGCAATGGAATTAAAACCATATCAACAACAAGTAATAAACGACCTTTCATTGTTTTTGGAGCAAGTGCAAGAAACCAAAGACGTGAAAGATGCATTTTATAATTTTTGGGCAAAGCACCCAAAAACACCTTTGTTTCCATTTGCCGGCACAGCCATAGAACCCTACAAAAATAATGTGGCACGAGTGCCACATATTTGTGTGAAAGTGCCAACCGCAGGCGGTAAAACCTTTATTGCTTGCAACGCAATCAAAACAATTTTTGATGCCTTTGCTTACGACAAACCAAAGGCAGTTGTTTGGTTGGTTCCATCCATTACTATTTTAGACCAAACCATTAAAAACTTAAAAGACACTAATCATCCTTATCGTCAAAAGATAAATTCTCATTTCGGTAATAAGGTTGAAGTATTTGATAAAGCTGCATTGCTACAAGGAAGCGGATTTAACGCTACTTCGGTAAAAGAACAGTTGAACATTTTTGTATTGAGTTTTGATAGCATTAGAACAGCCAACAAGGAAGGAAGAAAAGTATTTGAGCAAAACGGTTCGTTACAATCTTTTGAAACACTACTTGGCAAAGAAGAAGAAATATCGTTAATGAAAGTAATGCAATACTTAAATCCTATGGTAGTTGTGGACGAAAGCCACAACGCAGAAACGGAATTAAGTGTAGATATGCTCAAAGAGTTTAATCCTTGTTTTATTCTTGACCTTACAGCCACTCCAAGAAAAAATAGCAACATTGTAAGTTTCATTGATGCCTTGGAATTGAAAAAGGAAAACATGGTAAAATTGCCTGTAATTGTTTACAACCACCAAGACAAAACAGAAGTAATCAATTCCAGTTTGCAACTTCAAAAACGTTTGGAATTGCAAGCAATTGAAGAAGAAAAGAAAGGTGGTAAATACATTCGACCAATTGTATTGTTTCAGGCACAACCCAAAAACGGAAAAAACTTTTTGAACGAAGAAGAAGAAAAATCAAATGTTCAGAAACTGAAAGAAAAACTCATTGAGTTAAAAATCCCTGCCGAACAAATTAAAATTAAAACGGCAAACATCAATGAAATAAAAGGACTTGACTTAATGAGCAAAGAGTGTGAAGTCCGTTATATTATTACCATCAACGCATTGAAAGAAGGTTGGGACTGTCCGTTTGCTTACATCTTAGCATCATTAGCAGACAAAAGTTCAGCAGTTGATGTTGAACAAATTTTGGGTAGAGTTTTACGACAACCTTATGTAATGAAACACAACTTTCCGTTACTCAATTTAAGTTTTGTTTTAACTGCGTCATCAAAATTCCTAGATACATTAGACAATATTGTGAAAGGCTTAAACAAGGCAGGTTTCAGCGACAAAGATTATAAATTGGCTGACCCTCAAATGTCTGCACCAAGATTAACAGGATTAAATGATTTTCAGGATTTATTTGCACCAACAAAAACGGAAACCACTGAAACAAATCTGGCCGATGATATAGATACAAGGAGAATAGCAAATTGGAATGAGGAAAATCAGGCGAATCAAGAAAATCAAATAAATAATGGTTCAGACAATATTCTTTCCGAAATTGAAAAATCAGCAATAGAACAAAATCAAGCCTTTGAAAAAACAGTTTCCGAAATGGAAGCAAACAACACAACAGCTTTGCCAAACGAAATACAACAGCTTGTGAAAACATATAGCATTAAAGACATTTTCCAAGAACAGGCAGGACAAATTAATTTACCACAGTTTTATTTAAAAGTTCCTGCCAACGACTTATTCGGAAAGAAAGAAGAAGAATTGCCTTTAGAAAAGGAAAATCTTTTAGACGGTTTTGCTTTGAGCAAAGCCGACACCAACATTGCTTTTGGCAGCATTACAGCAGAACTCTACAAAGTTGACTTAGACGAAACTAAAAAAGAACATACGCCAACATTTGTAAGGCTTGACGGAGAAGTAAAAGAGAGTGTAATGGCTTACATTCTTGACCCATCTCGAAAAGACAGCAGAGTAAAAAACTTTACAAAACGTTTAATGGATTTAATTGGTAATATGTTTCCAATTCCCGACAAAGAAATTGAAAAATACATCAACAGAATTTTAGAAGATTTCAAAGACGAGCAATTTGGCGACTTAGCAGCCAACGAATACACTTACAAAGACAAAATCAAGTTTAAAATTATAGCACTTTCAGAGCAGTTTGCAGAGAAGAAATTCAAAGACTTTTTAGACACCGATAAAGTGTTTATCAAACCATCGTTCACTTTAGCAAAAAGCATTTCACCAGGAGAAACAGCGAAAGATATCACAAAATCGCTTTACGAGAAAGAAGGGAGCATGAACGGCTATGAAGAACGTGTAATCAATGAAATTGGTAACATGACAAACATTGCTTTTTGGACAAGAAACATAGAACGCAAAGGTTTTAGAATTAACGGTTTTGTAAATCATTATCCAGACTTTATCATTCAGACAAAAAGCGATAAGACAATTTTATTAGAAACCAAAGGCGACCACTTAGACGCAGAACAAAAAATAAGACTTGGCGGACTTTGGGCAAGTAAAGCAGGAAATAATTATCGTTACTTTATGGTTTACGAAAGGCGGACAGTTGACGGAGCATATAAATTAGAAGACTTTTTAAACATCGTAAAAGAAATTTAATTTTATTCCACCACTTCAATCTTTTCACCCAATAGCAATTCTATCGCTTTAAAGTGATCTAATTCTTTTTCACCGCAAAGGGAAATCGCCAATCCAATTTTTCCCGCTCTTCCCGTTCTACCGATTCTATGTATAAAAGTTTCGGGTTTGTTTGGAATATTAAAATTTACAACCAAATCAATATCATCCACATCAATTCCTCGAGCCATGATATCTGTACCAACCAAAATTTTAATCTTATTATTTCTGAAATCTGAAAGCGTATTTTGTCGTGTATTTTGGGATTTGTCACTATGTATTTCTGCAGCGGGGTGATTATTTGATTTCAAAAAATGGGTAATTTCTTTAGTTGCAAAAATAGTAGGCGTAAAAATAAGGACTTTTTTAAAATCATTTTTTCTCAAAATGGAGAGCAGCACATCCTTTTTACCTATTTCTTCAACCAAATATACTTTCTGTTGTATCGAAACGGGTATGGCTTTCTCACTCGTGCCGTTTACAATAATCGGCTTTCGCAACACTTTTTTAGACAATTCCAAAATGCGTTCATTCATTGTAGCAGAAAATAATAAAGACTGCCTAGCTGGTGGAAGTTTAGTTAATATTTCCAATACTTCTTTTTCAAATCCCATATTCAGCATTCTATCTGCCTCATCTATAACCAATACCTGCAAAGTATTTACAGGGATTAGATTTTGCTTATACAAATCGAGAAATCTACCTGGCGTTGCAATTAAAATATCTACACCATTATGCAATACATCTGCTTGTTTTCCTTGCTTAATACCACCATAGATAACCAAATTTTGCAACCCTGTATGTTTCCCAATAACATCAAAATGTTCTCCTATTTGTAGTGCAATTTCTCTAGTTGGAGCCAAAATAAGTGCTTTTAATTTTCGCTTACCTCTTCTGTTTTCAGGTTTATAGTACGATTGTTGTAATACTGGAATACAAAAAGCGGCCGTTTTTCCGGTGCCAGTTTCGGCAATTGCTATAATATCTTTATTTGCTAAAATAAGCGGAATCACAAGTGTTTGAATAGGAGTTGGGGTTTTAAATCCTATTTGCGCTATAGCTCTTCGTATGGGTTCAATTATTGAAAAAGAATCGAAATTTTCTGACATTGCTTTTTTAGTTATTCGTTATTGAGTAATTGGTTATTAAGTTATTAGTTATTTGGTAATTAAGTTATTAAGTAATTAGTGATTTGTAATTAGTTATTAGGTTTTTTTTATTAAAAATTCAACATTAAGCATTCAACATTCTAAAAATCTTGCCTCTTGTTTCCATTCATCATTAATCATTTAATATTAAACATTCTACAAATCTTGATTCTTGTTTCTATTCATCATTAAACATTAAGCATTAAACATTCTATAAATCTTGCCTCTTGTTTCCATTCATCATTAAACATTTATCATTTACAATTAAGTATTCAACAAGTATCCCAATGGTCCGCTTGGCTTGATGTATTTACTTATTTCTGTCCATTTCAACAAAATTCAGAAATACCATTGGATGATGGTGCAATTTCATACCTATTATACATAAAATAAATACCCTCATTTTTGATTAAGAAATTTGTAGGGAATTTAAATTGCCCCATTTTTTCTCCTCTTTTTTCGTCGGGAAATACGAAATAAGTAGCTTCATCTAATGGCGTTTCAGGATGAATATTTTGTTGAATTCTGAAATTTCGTTCAGCAATTGGTGATAAATCATGTGCCCAATTTGCAATTAATAAATCATCAATTTGCAATGCATTTCCTAATGAATCAAAATTAACAAACAAGGAGAAAAAATCGGGATGAGCGCCGCCAACAAAGGAATTCTCATTACAAACAATCGTATAAATCCCATTTCCAAGGTCTTTAAAAAGCACATTGCGCTCCAAATACCAAGGCATTGGATCAGATTTGTCGTTCATTTTATCAAATTGCTTAAAAAAGGAGCTAGACAAATCAGTAATTGAGTTTGATTTTACCTCCAAAAATGGCGCAAGTATAAAATTTTGAACTGACAAATTTAATGAATCCATTAAGGTTTGAAATGGAGCCTGTTTTATTTTGGGATAGCTTATACTAATATAAGTGAAATTCTTATCCTTTTTATTGCAACCCAAATAGCAAGTATCTACTTGAATATTTTCTACAATTAAAGGCTTCTTTAATGTAATTTCTGTTTGGTCTTGGTTTGAATCAGGTTTGTTTTTACAAGCATGAAAAATTACCATAATAAACAAGGACACAACGATATAATATCTCATTTTGAATTAAGAGGTATTTATTTTATACTATTTATAATTAAAATTAGCTCAAGCTTGGTTTTGGAAAACCTATTTTTTCATTATTTGAAACAACCCTATTTTGCATTTTGCGTTCTCTTCTTTCAATATCTTTTTTTTCTTTTTCTGTTCCTATATAATGTTCTCTTGTTCCCATTACATAGTCCCAAAGTGGAAAAGTAACACACCAATTTTTGTCTTGATCTGGACCCATGTGGTGGTCATAATGCCATGGTAAATATTTGTATCCCCATTCAGGGTTAAGGTGTGATTTTTTATGCACTTGGAAATAATTCCATTGCGAAAACCAAATTCCGGCAGTGAAGGTGGGTAAAATTGGAAAAAGAGGAGAAACGGCAACTGCTCCGCCAATCAAAGCCGCGGCTTCTTTACTTTGTGGATTCCAAGATGTCCACCAATTTTTATTATAATCACTGTCCTTAAAATTTTCTTGCATTACCGTTTTATGGTGGATTGCCCAATGAAAACGCCAAAAACTATCTTTCTGTTTTCCCTTTTGATGCAACCAATATTTGTGAATATACCATTCGCCAGCATTTGCAGTTATTAAACCCGCTATGAATCCAAACATAAAAAAATATTTATTTAAGTAAAGTTAAATATTAAAAATTAAAAACCAAAATAATTTACATTTGTTACCTATAATTATGTGTACAATAATAAGCAGTTTCCAATTCGATACATTTGACTCCATCAGTCATATGCAACAATTCAATAATTTCCCCAATGAATTCGAGTTTCCATTGAGTTATTATCCGCAATATTTGGCTCTTTTAGAAAAAATGGATGATAAATGTTGCAACCAATTGTTTGTATCTGTTAAAAAGGAAAATAAATTAAGGGCGTTTATTTTGTTCCAACAGGCTGTTTTCAAAGGCAAGGAAGCCATTTCCTTTATTTCAGACGAAAAGGGAAAAGGATTTTCAAGTTGTTTCAAACAAATGCTCAGCAATTTGGTGATTGGCAAAGTATCAGACATGGAATTGGATTTAGCAGTTTCGGGTAATTTATTTTTTACGGGCGATAATGGTTTTTATTTCGATAAAAGTGTCCCTGCGGCAGAAAAAAAGGAAATTGTAAGTGAATTGGTCGATTACCTAAAAACAGAATTAAAAACCAATCAAAAAATAAAAGCCATCATTTTTATGGATTTTTATAATGAAGAAATGGGATTTGATTTTTTGGAAACAAAAAATTTCTCCGTTTTTCCTACCGAACCCGATTTATTTATGGATGTAAATCCCGAGTGGCTAACATTTTCAGATTACCTCAAAGCCATTTCATCAAAATATAGGGTAAAATTTAATAAAGTAAAACCCAAAATCAATACCTCGAAATTAAAGAATTAAGTGCAGAAGCGTTACACAATAATGAAGCCATGATTTGGCAGTTATACAAAAATGTAGCAGAAAATGCGAGTTTTAATTTAGGTATTTTGCCCAAAGATTATTTCACCATTTTAAAAGCCAATTTGGGCGATAAATTTATTGTAGAAGGTTATTTTTTGGAAGATAAATTAGTGGGATTTACATCTATGTTTATTGACAATAATTACCTCGAAGATCATTATATTGGTTTGAATTATACTCTAAATGCCGAGTTTCAAATTTACCATCGCATGTTGTATGAATACGTAAGGTTTGCCATTGATAATAGACTCTCAATCATCCATTTTGGTCGTACAGCCACCGAAATAAAAACCACCATAGGCGCATATCCAAAGGAGATGAAGGCTTATCTTTGCCATCAAAGCAAAATAGCCAACTACTTCATTCAACCGATTACTAAAAACGTAATAGCCAAAAAATACACCATCCGAAATCCCTTTAAGAAAATAGAAGAAAGGGAATTGGAAAAAGGGTGAAGGAAAGTTGAAATATTTGGGTAACTAACAATTCTTTATTTAAATATTTTTTGAAAGGAGAATAGGAAATATATTTTTTAAAATTAAATTTCTAATAAAAAAACCAATCTAATTGAACTAAATAATTATCATTTTCGTTATATTTCGATAATTAAAATTATTTTGAAATCAAAAAAATACGAGTTTCTAGCTTGGTTCTTAATCTTTCCTTTTTTATTTTTTTTAAGTATTTCAATGTTTTTAGATGCTTTAAAAACTTTGAAAGAATTTGAATTAACAAGGGGAGAAGTTTCATTCTGCAAAGTATCAAAAACGGAATCTTTAGTCTTAATTTGTGGCAAAAGATTAATCATAAGAAATAAAATCCTTTTAATTGGTATTGATGGTAATGTTTTTAAGTACTATAAAGTAAATAGAAATTACAAAACGATAAAAGATAAAATTCTAAAAAAGGGAAAAGTTACTATTTACCACAATAATCAATTAGATACTGAAGGAAATATAAATGCTGTTCAAATTCAAAATGGAAACGAGGTATTATATTCAATAAAAGAAAGTAGAAATGCGAAATTAAGAACTTCTTTGCTTTTATTAATTAGCTCAATTTTCTTTTTTTATTTTGGCTATAGAAATTTCAAACAATTTTTAGTTAAAAGCAAAGAAGAAAGAAGATTGATAAAAATAAAAGATAGTTTTGGGAAAATTATCTAAAAGATTAATAAAAGTAATTTAACCACCATGCAACGCATACTCAAAATAACTACCGACGGTTCGTTTACTTTGTTTGTTCCGAGTTTGAATGAGCATTTTCATTCTGTGCATGGTGCCTTTACGGAATCCAATCATATTTTTATAAAGGCCGGATTCAATTATATCGCACCTCATTTTGAAGCAATCAATATATTGGAATTTGGATTAGGAACAGGCTTAAATGCACTTTTGACTATTCAAAAGTCTTTAGAAATAGATAAGCCTATTTTTTATCATGCCCTCGAAAAATTCCCTGTTTTGCCACACGAGTTTAGTTTTGATAAAGCACTTTTAAGCACATTCGATAATTTGAATTTACAGGAAATTCTTTACCAACATTGGGAATCAGACTACAATATTGACAAAACAGGACAATACATAAAAGCCAAATTGATTTTAACGATTTTGTGGCAACAAAAAATACCACCTAATTTATTTTGATGCATTTGCACCAGAAATTCAACCTGAGTTGTGGTCGCTTTTATTATTTCAAAAAATATATGATGCAATGGAATATGGCGGAATGTTGCTTACATATTGTGCGAAAGGTCAGTTTAAAAGGGATTTGAGGAGTGTGGGTTTTACAGTAGAAGGTTTGCCAGGACCACCAGGAAAGCGGGAAATTACAAGAGCGACAAAAAGTTTTTGCTAAAATCGAAAATGATTTCTTTTTTTTACGATATTTGTGTCAAATTACATTTATGAAAACGAACAAACAATATATTTTCCTAGTTGCCATCATGGCATTTGGATTACTACTTAGATTAATTCCGCATTTACCAAATTTTAGTCCTGTATTAGGTGTTGCTCTTTTTGCAGGCGTTTATTTCAAAAATAAATGGTTTGCACCCATTATTCCATTAGGTATTTTATTAGCTACTGATGCTTATTTAGGCTTTTATTCCGAAATTGCATTTGTTTATATTCCATTTTTAATTACTGTTGTATTAGGTTTTGCATTACGCAAACGGTTGAATCCATTCACTTTATTTGGATTTTCTATTTTATCTTCCGTATTGTTTTTTATCATTTCTAATTTCGGTACTTTCTTATTGGGAAATATTTATCCTCAAACCGTAGCTGGTTTAACAGAATGCTATACATTAGCAATTCCATTTTTCAGAAATGCTATTTTAGGTGATTTGTTTTTTACCTTCGCCATTTTTGGATTTTACGAATTGGTTAAATATGGCTTACCAAAACTAACATTTAAGACAGCACAATAGTTAATTGCAAACTATTTCTTTTTTTACTTAAAATAATAAAATATTGACCTTAATTAAATCTATTTCAGGTATTAGAGGCACCATTGGCGGTGAACAAGGAAAGGCACTTACTCCTATTGATATTTCAAAATTTTCTTTGGCATTTGGCAAAATGGTTCTAGATAGGGGAGGCAAAACGGTCGTAATTGGTCGCGATGCGCGTATTTCAGGCCTTATGGTTCAATCGCTTGTTACGGGTAATTTGATGGGAATTGGTTTAAATGTAATAGACTTGGGTCTTTCCACTACGCCGACTGTGGAAATGGCGGTGGTAATGGAAAAGGCAGATGCGGGTATCATAATTACTGCAAGCCATAATCCAAAACAATGGAATGCTTTAAAATTGTTAAACGAAAAGGGAGAGTTTATTTCTGATATTGATGGAAAAGCAATTTTAAAAATAGCAGAAATAAATGAGTATGATTTCCCTGAAGTGGATAAATTGGGCAGTTTGACGGTTATAACTGATTATATTGAAAAGCATATACAAAAAATACTTGCGCTGCCTTTGGTCGATGTCAATGCAGTAAAAAAGAAAAATATTCAATTGTGGTGGATGCCGTTAATTCGGTAGGCGGAATTGCTGTTCCTCAATTACTTAAAGCAATGGGCGTTGAAACAATTTACCCATTATTTTGTGAGCCAAATGGCAAGTTTGCGCATAATCCGGAGCCGCTCGAAGAAAATCTTTCTGCTCTTTCGAATGAAGTGAAACAATACAAGGCCGATATGGGCATTGCTGTGGATCCTGATGTAGATCGGTTGGTTTTAATGGATGAAAATGGTGTTTTGTTTGGTGAAGAATATACATTGGTTGCTGTAAGTGATTATATTTTGATGCATAAAAAAGGAGCAACTGTTTCCAACCTTTCCTCTACCAAGGCATTAAAAGATATTACCGAAAAAGCAGGTTGCAATTATTATACTGCTGCAGTGGGCGAGGTAAATGTTGTGGCAGAAATGAAAAAAGTAGCTGCAGTTATTGGAGGTGAAGGCAATGGAGGAATAATTTATCCCGAATTGCATTATGGTCGTGATGCGCTAGTTGGTATCGCTTTATTTTTGACGCATTTGGCTAAAAGTGGCAAAATGTAAGTGCATTGCGGGCTACTTATCCCAATTATTTTATATCTAAAAATAAAATAGAAGCGAATGATACCATTAATTTGGATAAAATAATGGAAAAATCGGTGACAAATATGAAAAAATGGAGCAGAACAAAATCGATGGTTTAAAAATCACATTTGAATCTGGTGATTGGGTGCATCTTCGTAAATCCAATACTGAACCCATTATCAGAATTTATGCTGAAAGTAATACCATACAAACTGCAGATACCATTGCCAATAAGGTAAAACAGGATTTGATACTGTTGATTAATGAAAATTAGTCGGTAAACAATGGAAAAGAAGCTTATTTACTTAGATAATGCGGCCACAACGCCAATTCATCCAGAGGTAATCGATGCAATGATTCCATTTCTTTCCACTCATTTTGGTAATCCGTCTTCTCAATATTCTTTAGGCAGAAATACAAGATCAGCTATTGAGGGCGCTCGAAAACGAATTGCTAAAATCTTGAATTGTAGTCCCGCCGAACTCTTTTTTACTTCTGGTGGTACAGAATCAAATAATACAGCCATAAAAGGAGCGGTAAGAGATTTGGGTGTAAAAAGAATAATTAGTTCGCCGATTGAACACCATTGTGGACTCCATACTTTTGATGCCCTAGAAAAAGAAGGAGTTGAAATTGTATATTTAACAATAGATAATCAAGGGAAAATAGATTATAATGAACTAACTAGGCTTTTGTCCGATTTAGAAAAAAAGACCTTAGTTTCGCTAATGCATGCCAATAATGAAATTGGAGTTTTGCTAGATATAAATAGGGTTGGAAAAATTTGCAAGCAATATAGCGCCTTTTTCCATTGCGATACAGTGCCGACTTTTGGGCATTTACCATTAGATTTAGGATCAATTGAAGTGGATTTTATTTCTGCTGCGGCTCATAAGTTTCATGGGCCAAAAGGTATAGGATTGCTTTTTGTGAGAAAAGGTATTCCGCTTAAATCATTTATGCATGGGGGAGGGCAGGAGCGCAATTTTAGAGCTGGCACCGAAAATGTCTATGGCATTGTCGGTTTGGCTAAGGCATTTGAATTGGCTAATGACAATTTGATGGAGGACATAAAAAAGGTAAGCTATTTAAAGTCTTATTTTAAAGAAAAAATTACTGCTTCAATACCCGACATTAGTTATAATGGTCCAACTGACGAACATTCAATTTACACCATTTTAAATGTATCGTTTCCAAATGTTGGAGAAGCACCCTTATTGCTATTTTCGCTTGATTTAGAAGGTATTTGTGTGTCTGGTGGAAGTGCTTGCAGTAGTGGTGCAAATGCGGGTTCACATGTATTGAATGCATTAAATGTGCCCTCAGACAGGGTGAATATCCGATTCTCTTTTTCCAAATTCAATACCATAGAAGAATTGGATATAGTATTAGAAAAACTAAAAACTACTTTTCTTCTTAAAATTTATTTTGGAATTAAGTTTAATTTAGGAATATCCGTTGATAGCCTAATTTATTTTCATTCCATCGCATTTTCAATTTTTTGTTGCCATATTGGATAATAATTTATCCAATTATTTAATTATTTCACTATTTAATTTACTTTATATAAACACATTATAAACAAGTTTATCAACATATTGTTTATTTCTTTTTAAAGTGTAACTTTAATTAAATGAATACATTTGTATGTTAAACATTTTATTATGATAAAATTAGGATATTTATTGGCCATTTCTTTAGTTTCATTTATTGCAAATGTCAATTTAAAGAAAGACGTACAAGCTGCTAAGGTAAGTACTGAAAATGCAGACGTGTTAGTGTATGAAATGAATTACTTAAATACCCTCTATACTTATGAAATGAGTATTTATAAGGAAGATTCTATTGGTTTGGTTGTAAACTGGAAAATGAAAAATGCTGCTGGTAAATCTGGGAAAATTACCATTACAAATGATGCTTTTCAGAATGCATCTTTATTGCAAATGGGATTTCAATCGGGAGATAAAATATTGGACAAAGGAGTAAACGTACTATTGAGCAAAAAAATGTATGGTGAATTTGCTACTAAAAGTGTTTCAAACGTATTTTTGAGTCCAACGGATGGAAATCCTGTGAAATTAATTAAACAAGAGAATTCTTTTACAAATTGTATTGTGAATGGGCAGCAGGAGAAATTATTTACTTCTACCGTTACTGGTTTTAGAAATGGCAAGGCTGTAAAAATCTTATATTGGGATAATGCCGATTTTCCTGTAGTATTATCATCCGAACAGGATATTACACTAAAACTGGTAGAAATTAAGACGAAATAAGGTTTTTCATAGGTTTAAACCAACTAACCAAGCTTCTTTTACTTGATTGAAAGAAAGGAGTTCTGACATATATAAAAGCAATTCTTTTTCATTTTTCACTTTCATACCATCCAATAATGCTGGAAATTTGCTTATTTCCGTTTTGCTAGGTACGGCCTCAATACTTGCTAGTCTAGCCAATTCATTTCCAGAGAAATAACCAAATTTCAATAGTCTGTCCGGAATATTATCTACCCCAACACCTATAGCTGATATTGGTTTTTGTAATTCAAAAATGGAAGCAGGGTTTACCCTTGAATACAAATTGCCTCCCAACCTAGCCACGGTATCTAATTTATAAGGATCAATATTTCCATTTTTATCCATTACATCTTCGGCAACATGTATAGATAATATTTCGCAAAAAATCACATTTCCCGCGCCGCCATTTTTTGCCAATTCTATTATTTGTGTAACCTTACATTCAAATGCTACAGGCGATTCCTTCACTCTAGGCGGTTTTACTAACAGCGATTTCTCTTCCGTAAAGCCAGCTTTTTTGAATTCATTGATGCCCCGGTCAAAAGGGGCACTTGTGAGCGACATTTGCTCTACCATGCTATAATTTGTAAGATTTATAACACATTCGGCCGTTTCTTGCAGGTTTAAAAAAGTATCCTTTTCTTCACCATCGCGTGCTTTTTTAACTGGGGCAATCATCAAAATGGGTGGACGAGTACTTACACAATTAAAGTAGCTAAAAGGACTTAAATTTACATTTCCATTTTTATCAATAGTGCTTACCAAAGCAATTGGTCGTGGAATAATTGCGCTAGTTAAAAAACTATACAACTGCCGATTTTCAATGGCATTTACATCTAATGTTATCATAAAGAAATTATACTAAGCGTTAATAATTTACATTTATCTCATAATCTCCATCCACTTTCACATGTCCAATAAAACCGCCTTCTACCGATTCTAATTTATCTAAAGTACTATTCTTTCCATCAATTATTGGCGTTCCATATCGCCTATTAATCCATAATTTTGTGATGCCAGCTTTGCCAGATGAAGCTTTCAATTTCATTTTACCATTGTCAGAATCCGTTTCAAAAACCTAGGTTTACCAACAATTGCTAATGGTCGATTACGAGATAAAACATTTAAGAAAACAGTATTTATATTGCCTGTAAATTGCCCGGCTTGGTCTAATTCAATAAGATGAAGAGAAGTTTGCTGTGGTGTAGTTCCATCAAAATTTATGGCATGTGGGTCACCAGGAGTTTGCGACCATTGCCAAATAGTGGAACCATATAAGTACTTGTCTTCCATCTTTGCAAACCGTTTCATTTTAGATTTATCATTTTCAGGGTTGCTGTCAAAAAAGCCCCACTCGCCCATAAACATATGGGTTTTATAGTTATTGTTAAATATATTAGTGGCTTCATAACCTTGTTCAATCGTAAGCAAATAGGTGATAGATTCGAAATAATTGTGCGGTGCAAATACCAAATTCTGTTCATTCGTAAACTCAGGAAATACGAAAGATGGAATTGGTTCTCCATTCCAAGAAATACCCATTTCAAAAAAAGCAATATGTTCTGGCAAATTATTTGATTTTTCAGCATTTCTTATAGCTTCAATTGTTCTTTTGTAAAATTTACCCAATTTATACAGCTCTTCATTAACATTTTTGTAGCCCAAGCTTGGCTCATTAAAAATATCATACCCTAAAACCATTTCATTGTCTGCAGTTGCCTTTACCACCTCAACCCAAGAAGCAATTAGAGCATCTTGAATACCCTCTCTATTGTCCCACAAACTTTGAAAGGAATGGAAAACGGCTGGAGTTGTTTCTCTACCACCATTTAAAGTACACCTAGATGCATCGTCATAAATGGTAGCCCATTCGGGTGCGCCATCCCAACCTTTATTTGGAAATTCACAATTATCTGAAGGCAAGGAAAAGGTGAATTTACTCCATGCATCTTGATGCATATCTAATAGTACATACAAACCTTGCGAAGTGGCATCATCCGTCACTTTTCTAATTCGGTCAATATATGCACGGTCATAATTACCTTTTGTTGGTTCAATGGCACTCCAGTTGAAGATTAATCGTACACAATTGAAACCCTGAGCGGCCATCATTTTGAAATCGTTTATATCATAACTTTTGGTAGTTGGCAATAATGGATTACCTTGCCAATAATCACCCAGAACATTATAATTTGCTCCTCGCAACAAAATATATCTTCCTTCTTTATCGTAAATTCCTGGATTTACTCCTCTTTCGGCATGCAATAATCTTGATTGAGATTCGACATTTTTAATTTCCTTTTTGCAACTTCCAAAAAGACAAACCATTGCTATGAATAGTATAAAATTTCTCATAAAATAAATAAAAAACAAAGATACATTTCTATAAACTCATTTTTTATAAAAATGTTTAAAATCATTTTTTTTCTTTAAACTACATTATAACTATTTGTATATTAATTAATTAGAACAATTGATATAAAAAAACACATCACAAAACGACTAAAATTGCTTTTTAAAAAACAGGTTCGCCCATTACATTTGAACCATCAACATTTATTCATAGTCCTTTTCATATTAGTGTGCCTTAACTTTTCCCCAAGAGTTAGGGCATTTTTTTGTGTTTATAAATATTGATTTTAAAATTGGTTAATATTTAAAGGTTAATTCAATTATACCAAATACAACTCTTCATATAAAAAAACAAAAGTGCTCTCTACAAAAAACATGTTTTTTATAAAGAGCACTTTTGAAATTTATTTAAGAAAATATTTTTTACCTTAAAACAATTACTTTTTTGGTTGCCACACGCTCTTCATTTTGAATTCTGACGATGTAGGTACCCGTTGGTAAGTTATCTGTTTCAATTAATTCATTTGAATACGTTTGGATCGTTTTCAATACTTCTCCTTTAATGTTTATTAGCGAAATTATTGTGGGTGTCTCATTCCATACAGAAGGAATATTTACCGAAAATGACCTACTTGCCGGATTTGGATAAATTGTAAAATCCATCATCTCGGTTCCTACTCTTACAGTTTGCACTTCTGGTTGACTCGATTTATTTGCACTTGATGATGAATAGAAGAATTTAATTTCTTTAGTAGCTACAAATCCGCTAGAATTCCTTAAACCACTGCTGTGACTGTTTATTAATCCATTACCGGTATATGTCAATACGTCAGTTGCTCTTCTAATAAATGATTGACCGTTGTTAGGAGAAGTAAAATAATTTATTTCTTGAAGTTTATTTGATGAATAACTATATCTGTACTCGCTAATGCTGTCATAAATTCCAGTAGATTTATATTTCCTAGTTGTATATTTTATTCGTTGACCATTAGAATTGTAATTTAGTACTTCCTTAGAATATAATTTACTTTGGTATTTTATTATAACCGATTTTATTTTATTTCCAGTATAAGTGTATAGGTATTCAAAATTTATTTTTCCATTAAAATATTTTTTAAATGCAATTAATTTACCATTGGTATCATAAAAAAGAGAATCCGTACTAATTGCGTAATTACTTGTTTCTTTTGAGACCGTAAGTTTATTATTTGTATTATATGAATTTTGGGTTGTCGTAGTTAAAGACCAATTTACAATATTAGATGTGAACCAATCTTTATTTTGATAAAATTGAGTATTGGTAACCTGATTTTGAGCGTTGTATTGATACAAGTATTTCTCATAAGGTCTTGGAGGTACTGTAGGAATTGGTAAATTTTGTTTTGCATCATAAGGATTCCAATAAATTAATTTTTCTGTTACTCTATTTAAAGCATCTCTTGTATATACTGTTTCAAGTACGTACAATCTATATTCTGTAAAGGGTATGAAATAAGTAAGCCATGATGATTTGCTATTCATCAAGTGCCCTAATGCATTATAATTAGAATAAGTAGTATCGTAAATTATATTAGTTTCATATTGGTCTGGGTTATTTCTTCGGAGTACTTCTTTCTCTAAATCATTATAGTAGTAAGAATCCTTTAGTAGATTTACATTCCATGGATTCTTAGTAAATCTCAATAAGCTATCAACTTTATTGGAATTATCGTAGTAAAAATTATTCGTTATTTTAGCATCATAATTGGTATAACGTTGAAACGATGAGTCCAATTTTTCCACTCCATTATTGAAAGGAGCGTTGTAGTTAACAAAGTTAAGTACATCATAGGGAGTTACCAATATTGGACTTACAACGCCAGTGGAAGCATTCATTTTTATACAAATGAATAGCAAGATTGCGAAATTAAAAGTGTTTTTCATAATTTATATATTTTATACTTACAAAGGTATTAATAGTTAATCGAATATCAAAAAACAAAAAAAAACGATTGTCGGAAATAAAACACTTGTTTTCTTTCCTTTTTACTAATCTTACATTTTATAAGCTCTTTAAGATGCTTTTTCTTTGCTCATTGAATTCTTAAGAGGATAAAAAGATATTACAATTTAACGATTGACATTTTACAATTTTGGTTTTTTTGTTGATAAAAAGCAATTGTATTTTTTTTATTATTCCTGATATTTCCCCTTTTTTATACTAAAAATCAGTATTTTGTCACAAATAAACCATCATACAATTAGGAATTGCCTATAATGCAAAAAATAATCTTATTTATTATTCCCTTACTACCTTTTGAAAAGGTAACAATTGTTTCCCGTTTAAAAGAAAAGGAAATTATGGACATATTAAATGAAAATATTGAACCAAAAAAACGATTTAGATTAAAATTAATTTGGGGTGTTGATGATTTTAAAACTTATGAAGGAAAAATAGAAAAAGATTCATTCAAAATTAAAACAATCTATTTGTTTAATAATCATGTGAATCCTATTATAATTGGAAAAATAGAAAACAATCTCGATTTTACTAAAATTCAAATAAAAATGAGATTAAGTGTCTTTGAAAATATTGTTTATGGAATCCTTTTTTTCGGACTTATTATTGACATTTTATATTTTTTGATTTATAATTTTAATATGAAAATATTTATTAATGAGAAAATTGATACCATTTTTTGGTTTTTCATATTTTATGGCATTATATTGTTTTTTTTTTAAACGAAATTGCAAAAAAATAGAAACCCATTTTAAATCATTATTTGAAGTTTGATTGTAAATAACCATACCCATGAAAAAAATACTTATCCTCGGAGGCACTCAGTTTGTAGGAAGAAATTTGGTGGAGCGATTGGATGAATTGGGGCAATACGAAATCACCCTTTTTAATAGACAACAAACTGGTTCCCATATATTTTCGCACCTAAAAAAAATAAAAGGAGATAGAGAAACAAGTGATATCAATCAACTTAAAAACAAAACTTGGGATGCTGTAATCGACCTGTCAGCTTATTATCCCAACTCGCTCCAAAATTTACTCGAAATTTTAAAAGGAAACATCAGCCGCTACATTTTTATTTCTACCATTTCTGTTTATAACCTAGAAAATGAAATTTCAGGCTCAATAAAAGAAGATTTTGAAACTTTGCCTTGTGCTTTGTCCCAAGCCACCGACACCAGTATGTCAACCTATGGAAACCGCAAATCCGAATGCGAGCGAGTGCTTAGAAATGCAACATATTTAGATAAAATAATATTGAGGCCTTCAATAATTTATGGAAAATATGACCCAACAGATAGATTTTATTATTGGCTTTATAGGGCAAAAAATCAAAATCCCTTTATTTTGCCAAACAATGGAAAAGACAAAATTACACTTACCTATATAAATGATTTAGTGGATATTATCATACAGTCGATAGAAATTAAAACGCATTCTACTATTTATAATGTTACAACACATGAGCCGTTTACCTTAAAAGAAATGACGCTTTGCATGAACAAAAATGCATTGACAGTAGATGTACAATCAAAAATACTTTATGAAAATAATATAATTCCAGGCAAGGATATTCCGCTTTGGTTCGATACTGATTTAGAAATTGATAATAGTCAACTTTTTAAAGATTTTGAACCAAAATTCGCCCAATTTGATCAAAGTATATTGGAAATGATGGCATTTTACGAAAGTCTGAATTGGCCAATTCCAAAAACAGGTTTAACGATAGAAAGGGAACATGAAATTTTAAAATGATTATTAAAAAATACTATGATTTAAATATCTTTGCACCATAATTAAAAAAATGAAACCACTTTTATTAATTTCTTTTTTATTCTTCAGTAATAGGCTTTTTTGCCAAGATACTATATTTCTAAATCAAAATTACGATGAATTGTATAATTCAAAGAACGCAAAATATTACAAAATAGTCAAGTATAATGATAAAGATTCAGCAAGGGCATTAAAAAGTATTTATTTTCTAAATGGGAATTTACATATCGAAACCCATTATTCAGATTACAAAAATAGAATTCT
The DNA here is from genome assembly GCA_016705125.1 of Bacteroidota bacterium. Lineage (GTDB taxonomy): Bacteria > Bacteroidota > Bacteroidia > Chitinophagales > JADIYW01 > JADIYW01. Next base: position 55,440 of record JADIYW010000003.1, on the reverse strand, counting down.
AGATGGAAAAAAGAAAGAATGGAATGAGGAGGGAAAATTAATAAGGATTATAAACTATAAATTGGATAAAAAAGACGGAGAGCTTATCACTTTTTGGGAAAATGATACCATTAAAAGGATTGATAATTATAAAGAGGATAGTTTAATAAATGGAAATAAATCAGAGAGAACCCACCGCCTGAAATTTTTTTCCGCCCGCCCCAAAAAAAAAAAATAATAGGGGGGGGTTTTGGTAATTTAATATAATTTGGGCATCCCTTTTTAATATACGAATTAAGGAAAGGGATAAGAATTAGATAATGAAGCCATAGTTCAAAATGCCTAAGGTTCCTTGTACATAAACACCCAACTCCCCTTCCCCTAAAATTATTTACTTAACAAACAATTACCTCCCTTTCTTTAACCAAAAAACCAAAAAAAAAAAAAGAAAATTTAACACTTCTTTTTGCAATAATTGGCTTAAAACTTTTTAGTAAATAATTTAAAATATCCAATAAACGCTCAAAAGAAAAATATTAAAGGAACGGTTTATGTTTCGTTTATCATTAATAAAATAGGCGAAGTTTCTGATATCAAAATTTCCAAAGGAATAAATATTGAACTAAACAACGAGGCACTAAGGGTTATTAGAAATAAATGAAACTGGAATCCTATTTTATTGATTTAAAACCCGCAAGGGTTTCATTATTGGACAATTTTACCCATAAAATTTTCACTTTAGAAACTTTCTTTACAAAGCCAATAATCCGAAATTTCTTAACCCATTAAATGGTTTATTATACCAAAATAATTCAAAATCCAATAATCCGTTTTGTTCATAATGGTCTTTTATTTCCTTAAAAGTCCATATTTTATTTTCATAAACCGAAATTAATTTAAGCATTTCAAGCAACCATATTCCTGTCTTTTTTTCCAAAACAATGGTATTACTTTCTGTTTTTGTATTAAAAACCAAACTAGCCATTTCACTTGAGTTACCCTTTTTTGTTTTTGTAAAAAAAGAAATAGTAGGTAACTCACCCAACCAAATAAATTTGGTGCTTGGTTTGGCAAATACCAGCTCGTCTTTTTCCAAAATTGCATTTATATAATTTGGTGGAATGCTTGTTTTAGGAATCTTGAAATCGAACCAAAACTGCAAAGCATTTTCAAAACAGATGCCATGCATATAATTAAATAATGATTTTTTTAAACCTGCACTAAACATGTCGTGGTCGATTCCCGTTTTGTCGGTATAAAAAATATCATTATTGGCAAAAGTACCAAGACTTTCGGTATTCTTCTTAACTCCATATTTTTCTGGATAAAGTCCAACAGGACTGTGTGCTGTAAGTGCAAATTGGTGCCAAAACCCAGATTGCATTATGCCAGCTTCAAACATTTGTCGCACCATTTCCAAAGAATCAACCGTTTCCTGAACCGTTTGTGTCGGAAAACCGTACATCAAATAAGCATGCACCATAATGCCCGCCTCCGTAAAATTTCTGTTTACAATCGCCACTTGTTCCACCGTAACGCCCTTTTCAATCAATTCCAATAATCTATCCGATGCCACTTCCAAACCACCCGAAACAGCCACACAGCCCGAAGCTTTCAGTAAAACGCATAAATCCTTTGTAAAACTTTTTTCGAAACGAATATTTGTCCACCAAGTAATTACAATATTTCGTCTTATAATTTCAATTGCCAAAGCTCTCATCAAAGCCGGTGGCGCAGCCTCATCTACAAAATGAAAACCCGTTTCACCGGTTTTGCTAATCATCTCTTCGATTCTATCACACAACAAATTCGCAGTAATTGGCTCGTATAATTTTATATAATCCAATGAAATATCACAAAAAGTACATTTCCCCCAATAGCAACCATGTGCCATGGTCAATTTATTCCAACGCCCATCGCTCCACATTTTATGCATAGGATTGGCTATTTCTATCACAGAAATATATTTGTCCAAAAGCAAATTACTATAATCTGGTGTTCCGACTTCTGATTGCTTATAATCGCTTCTTTTGCTATTATTTTTATATACAACCGTATTGTTTTCTAACAAAAAAGTTCTTTTAAATTCATTTAAATTCGAGTTTTCCAAATTTGAAACCAATAATTCGAAAGGCAATTCTCCATCGTCAAGGGTTATAAAGTCAAAAAAATCAAAAACGCGTTTATCCGTTAAAGAACGTAGTTCCGTATTGGCAAATCCGCCACCCATTGCAACTTTAATATTTGGAAAATGCTTTTTAATAAGCTGTCCGCACCTAAAAGCACTATATAAATTACCTGGAAATGGAACAGAAATTGCAACTATCTTTGGTTCAATAATTTCTAATTTCTTTGATAAATTAGCACATAAAATTTCATCAAAAAAACTCAATTTCCCATTTAATAAATCGTATAATTCATCAAATGAATTTGCCGAACGCCCTAATTTTTCTGCATATCTGCTAAATCCAAAATGTGGGTCAATACACTCCACAATGAAGTCGGACAAATCCTCCAAATATAAAGTAGCCAAGTGTTTTGCCTTATCCTGAATACCCATTGTGCCGAATGCCCAATCCAGCTCTTCCAAATCTTTAAATCGACTTGCTTGTGGCAAAAAATCATTATTGCAAATTAAATAGGACAAACTAGGATTTTTACCTTGCAAAAATTTGATAACTGGATCAATGGTTATAATATACTGATTTCGGAGCGCAATAATTCTTTTAGCATTTTCAGAAATAGATGCGTTTTCAAGATTGTTTTTTTCAAAAACCATAGTTAAACCTTTTTTTGAAAACACTTCCAAAATTACCTCTATACCCAAATCACATTGAAAAGAGGAAATATTTTTTGTATTCAAAAACCCTTTAATGTAAGCCGTGGCAGGGTAGGGCGTATTTAATTGAGTAAATGGTGGAGTAATTAATAAAATGGATGATTTCAAAACAGTAAAAACGATAAATTATTTGATTGGAAAGTGTAAATATAAATTTTTAATTTTTTATCGCTTTCAAAAAGTGTAAATATTAATAGAAAACAATTTCGTTACTTTGTGTCATGATGGAGGATGAGCAATTGGAAAACAAAAATGACGGCATACAAATCAATAAATTTGTAAGCAACTCAGGGTATTGCTCTCGTCGTGAGGCCGACAAATTGGTGGAAGAGGGAAGGGTAACGATAAATGGAAATGTTGCCTTGGCTTCAAATAGGGTTAAAAGGGGCGATAAAGTGGCAGTGGATGATGAATACATAAAAAATAAAAAAAGCGATTTTCTATATATTGTTTTTAATAAACCAACTGGCATTACTTCCACCACCGACCCAAGTGATAAAAGCAATATCATCTATTATATTAACCACCCGAAGCGAATTTTTCCAATTGGCAGATTAGACAAAGACAGTGAAGGACTCATTTTATTGACCGATGATGGTGATATTGTAAACAAGATATTGAGAGCGGGCAATCGTCATGAAAAAGAATATGTGGTAACGGTAGACAAACCGATAACAGGCGATTTTTTGAGAAACATGTCGAATGGCGTAAAAATTTTAGAAACCATCACACAGCCTTGTAGAATAAGGCAAGTAGGCAATAAAAAGTTTCACATTATTTTGACACAAGGTTTGAATAGACAAATACGACGCATGTGTGAAGCGTTGCACTATAAAGTAGAATCGCTCAAACGGATTCGAATAATGCACATTAGTTTGGAAAATTTACCAGTCGGGAAATGGCGAAAATTATTACCACAAGAATTAGCTGAACTAAATGATAAAATTGAATTTTCAGGCAAAACAGAAGATGCATCATTGAAAAAAGAATATGTAAAAAAGACTAAAGACCAACCATTTTCAAAACCAGATAAGAAACCAAAAGAAAATAATACATCAAACAGAGATAAAAAATCAAAAAAAACTACTGCTTATTCCTCTTATAAAAAAAATGGAAAAAAAGGTAAATAGAAGAAATTAAAAAATAAATGTTTCTTTTTTTTATTTTTACAATTACTAAACTAAAAACCTATGAAAGCCTATTTATTTTGTCTTATCTTATTATTTGTTTTAAAAACAAATGGACAAGAAATAAAATTGCCAAACAAAAATATTACTGAAATTACCGAATTTTCAAGTAATCAAATTTATCAGAAACCAAGCATTAGCCCATCAATCAAAAATACATTTTTCGAACGAAATCCAAATGTTTTTGATTATAAAAGAACAAAACGAATCAGGATTTCTGGTTTTACTTTTATTGGTTTGTCAATTGGTTCAATGATATCGTCGATTGCAATTTCAAGATATAATTTTAAAAAACAAGAATCGGATGTTCCATTTACAGGAGTTGCAGCATTATTAGGCGGTTCAACATTTTTATTTGCCATTATTTCCTTTCCCCAATTGGGAATTGGCGTTCATAGGTACAAAAAACAAAAAAGGATAATTTTACCTTCGTGGTAATTAATTAATCCTTGATTTTATCCTCCAATTTTTCAAAAAAATCGCTTGTTTTTTCTTCCAAATTTAAAAAGTCTTGTTCTTTTTCCTTCAAAAATCCTTCGAAGGTTTTATTTTCAATTTCAAATTTTTCTTTTTCTACCTCGGTTATCTCTTCTTTTCTAAAATAAAATGCTGCAATGGCACCTGCAATGCCGCCAAATAAATGCCCTTCCCACGAAACCCCATTTTGTAAGGGCAAAACACCCCAAACCATTCCACCATAAAAAATGGCAACAATAGCTGCAAGTGCCATCGACTTGGTATCATGTCGAAAAATGCCTATAAAAAAAAGAAAAGAAGCAAACCCATAAACGATTCCACTTGAGCCGACATGAAATGAGGTGCGTGCAAATAAAAAAATGGCTGAGCCAGTAAATAAATAGATAAAAATAAAAGTTTTATGAGCAATGTTTTGATAGGAGATAAAAATAAGCGTGCCCAAAATTAAAAATGGCAATGTATTTGAAATAAGATGATCGAAATTACCGTGAATTAAAGCACCAGTTAAAATGCCATACCAATGATTAATTGTTCTGGGATAAGTTCCAAAATAGACCAATTCGCCGTTTAATGACCAATTTACAATATGAATTAGCCAAGTTAATGCTACAAACACAAATGGAAAAAAAATTGCCTTTTTAAGTGGAAGTGTTGAATTCATCTTTTTTTGGTAAAGTTATGGAAATATTTCACATAGAATTAAACAGATATGATTTTGAAGATATCATTATTTATTTAGCTTTGCAAAAATTTTTTGAATCATAATGAAATTAGGAATTCTTAAAGAACCAAATTACGAACAAAGGGTTTCCCTTTTGGACGAAGGTGTATTGGAGGCAATAAAATTAAAAGCAGAAGTTTTAGTAGAAAAAGGCGCTGGTCTTTCCTCATTTGTTAGTGATGAACAATACGAAACTGCTGGAGCTAAGGTGGTAAGCAGGGCAGAAATATTCGAGCAATCAGATATTATTTTGCAAATAAATGCACCAACGGATGAAGACTTAAATAGCTTAAAACAAGGTAAAATAATAATGTCGATGTTGTCACCAATGGGCAATACCACATTAATAAATTCCCTTAAAGACAAGCAAATTACAAGTTTTAGTATGGACTTTATTCCACGTTCTACACGAGCTCAAGCGATGGATGTACTTTCATCAATGGCATCGGTTGCAGGATATAAGGCTGTATTGAGAGCCGCTTATGAATTGCCACACTTTTTTCCAATGTATATTACAGCTGCTGGTAGTATTAAGCCATCTAAAGTATTGATTTTGGGTGCCGGAGTAGCTGGTTTACAATCCATTGCAACTTCTAGGAGGTTAGGAGCAATGGTTGAAGCTTTTGACGTAAGATCTGCCGCAAAAGAAGAGGTTATGAGTTTGGGTGCAAAATTTGTGGAAGTAGCAGGTGCAACTGAAGACAAAGCAGCTGGTGGATACGCAGTAGAGCAAACAGAAGAATTTAAACAAAAACAAGCACAAGTAATTGCTGACCATGCCTCAAAAGCAGATGTGATTATTTGCACAGCACAAATACCAGGAAGAAAAGCACCTGTTTTGATTACAAAGGAAACAGTTGAACGCATGAAACCGGGTAGTGTAATCATCGACTTAGCTGCATCCACTGGAGGAAACTGTGCTTATACCATAAACAATAGTGTGGAGATAGTTAATGGAGTGAAAATAATTGGAGAATCAAATTTCCCAGGAATAGCCATGTCCATAGATGCAAGTAAAATGTATGGCAAAAACACACTAAACTTTTTAAAATTAATCGTTGGAAAAGAAGGCGAATTAAATCTTAATTTTGAAGATGATATCGTTAAAGGCACTTGTATTACCCACCAAGGCGAAATCATCAACGAAAGGGTAAAATCATCATTATAAACAGTCTAAATAAAATCGTCATGTTACAGGACATTTTGGAAATATGTTACTTAATTGCATCCATTTCATTCATTTTGGGATTGAAAATGCAGAGTTCGCCAGATACAGCTAGAAAGGGGAATTTTATTGGTGCCTTTGGAATGGGTTTGGCAACTGTAGCCACTATCGTTGTGGTTGGTTTTATTGAAAACAGTTCATTAATTAACTTCATAATTGTATTTGCAGGTATTTCAGCAGGTGCTTCCTATGGAATGTATGAGTCCAAAAATGTGAAGATGACTGGCATGCCCGAAATGGTGGCCATTTTCAATGGTTATGGCGGATTAGCATCTCTTTTAATTTCGGTAACAGAATACCATAATAGCCTTCAAGATGGAGGAGTACCTACAATGGGATTCCTCATTTCTTTATGTTTAGGCATTCTGATTGGTGGCGTAACCTTTACTGGTTCACTAGTAGCTTGGGGCAAATTGAGCGGCAAAATGAAAGATTTCACCTTGCCATTTCAGCAGGTAATAAATGTGTTGGTAATGGTGGCAATTTTAGTGTTATGTGTTTTGGTCGTAATACAAGGCGGTGGCACATGGCCAATAATTATTTCATTAGCCGCTTTGTCATTAATCTATGGTTTGTTTTTTGCCATGCCAATTGGTGGTGCCGATATGCCAGTTGCAATAGCATTATTAAATTCATTTTCGGGGATGGCAGGTATTTTTGCAGGATTCCTTATCAATAATAATGCGATGATTATTGCTGGGATTTTGGTAGGTTCTTCAGGTGTGATTTTATCAATCATGATGTGTAACGCCATGAATAGATCATTGATGAATGTATTAATTGGAAATTTTGGAAAAAGTGGTGCAGGGGCAGCTGCAGCGGGAGAGCAGGTACATAAGGAAGTTTCTGCAGTGGATGCTGCAATTATGTGTAATTATGCTAGCAAAGTTATTATCGTACCTGGCTATGGAATGGCAGTTGCGCAAGCACAACATGCTGTACATGGTGTAGATAAATTACTAGAAGAAAACGGCGTAGATGTAAAATATGCCATTCACCCAGTGGCAGGCAGGATGCCTGGCCACATGAATGTTTTGTTGGCTGAAGCGGATGTTCCTTATCCAAAATTATTAGAACTAGAAGAAGCGAATAATGAATTCAAAACGGCAGATGTGGTTTTAATTATTGGTGCTAATGATGTTGTAAACCCTGCTGCAAATGACGATCCAAGCAGCCCGATTTATGGCATGCCGATATTAAATGCTCACGAAGCTAAAAATGTAATTGTTTTCAAGCGTTCAATGAAACCAGGGTATGCAGGAATTGAGAATCCATTATTCTTCCGTCCTAATTCATCTATGTTGTTTGGTGATGCAAAAGAAATGATTGAAAAATTAGGACAAGAAATAAAGAAATTATAGTAATTGATTTTTTGAAACTAGAATTATTCTAGGTTGTTAAGTTTCAATTTAATTTCATTAATTACTTTTTCTTCGTCTTTCCACCAATTATAACTCCAAATTGTATAGGAAGACAAATTATAGTTTTCTAATAATTGGGTTTTAAACATCGCATTACGGTAAGCAGCATTTTCAAATACTCCATTTTTGCCTTCAAATTCTAGTACAAACACTGGTTTTTCAGCTTTTAGTAAAACGATATCTAATAATATTCCACCAAAAGTATAATTAGTCGCTACCTCAAATTCAGGAAAAGATAATTTAAGTTTTGTGCTAATATCTTCTTTCAATGCATTAGACAGTAATTCGTTTGCTTTTACTTTTTCTTGTAAACCTGCATTTTCCTTTATTATACCAACCAATCCATTTCGTTGGACAAGATTTCCTTCAGAAATACTTTTTGCATAGGCTAAATAGGCGAAGAAAATTCCTTTGCCATTATTGCCTTTTTCTTTTATTTCGTCATAAAAATTGGTATAAACCTGCTCTGGAATAGAAGTATATATTTGAATCGCTTTTTTTGCCCTTGTAATAATAACATTTAATAGTTGATACCCTTTTGATTGTGCCAATGGGCCAATTTGGGCTCTAAATTTCCCTTCAGAATCAGGCCCGAAAGTGGTGCTTAACAAAATATAATCTCTTTCATCACCTTGAATATTCTCCAAATTTTTGACGAATAATCCAGCAGCCATCAAGTTTTCAAATTTACTAGCATATTCGGCACTTTCATACGATTTTTCCATTAATAGTTCCCAAATGTAATTGCGCTGATGAAGATTTAGGGTTGCCACTCCAATGGAAGGAAACACATTATCCTCCATTTCTATTTCTTCGAATAAATAATTTATAATGGCTGCTGCTTCGGCCTCATTTATGCCATTTTTATTATACACTCCATTAATTTGTTGCAATTGAATGGCCACATAATCTTCTTTTTCTGGCATTGGCATGAGCCTAGAATTGTAAAATGCAGCATTCGAAAAATTGATTAAATCTGGATGTTGGCTTCTATAATGAAAATCAAGGTAAGTAAGACTATAATCGCTATCACTTGCAAATTCTAATAAAGACTCACTATCTGCCAAAAAATCTGCTTCTGCTACTTCTGCTTCTTCCTCATCCTCTTTAGTCAAAAAAACGGGCGTTGTAGCAAAATAACTGCTAGGAGGCATTTGGTGTTTATCGCCTGAAATTATTTTGGTACGACCTCTCAAAAGGGATGAAAAAGTATCTTCAACCCTCAACTGACTTGCTTCATCCATTAATACTAAATCAAACAAATTTTCTTTTAAAGGCAATATAGAGCTTGCCACAACTGGACTGACCATTACAACAGGAAAAGTGTTTATAAACAAATCAAAATCAGAAAATATAATTTTTCGCAAAGAATTTCTCGATTCAAATTGTTTATTTTTTCGATAATTGTATAGCTGTTTTATTTTTGATAAATCTTTTGATGCAAATAAGGTTTGTCTTTTAACTTCCCAATCAAAGATGATTTTTTTTGCTATTAAAGGAAAAAGATCCTTTTCCGTTTCCACTAATTCGATTAAAATATTCTGGGTGTTTTCATCTAAATGTAATAATTTGCTATAATTTTTTAGCACCTCATTAATATACCATTTTTCAAAAATAGGAATCCAACTTATTGGGTTTTCCTTTTCAAAGTAAGATTTACAAAACAATTGAATAAATGGATGTTGATCTTCTATAAAAACCGCATAATTATAAAATAGCTCAAAATTTGCTTCATCCGATATTATTGGATTCAATGATTGTTGAATTGCATTTAAGCCATTCAATACTTCGGATAATTTAACTAAATTCAGTACGTTAGGAAGTGAATAATTTTCAAATCCATCTCCTTCAATTAGTAATTTCAAATGCTCATATTCTGCTAAACAGTCTGATTTAAGCTGGTTAATTCCTTTTTGTCTCCCACTAAATAAACCAAAAATAGCATCTTTTGCTTTAGATAAACCTTTTAAATTATCAAAATCAGAACCAAAATCTTTAATGCCAATTTCTATTTTTTGAGTTAACGCTATGCTTTTATTAAAAATATGATTTATCGATTCGAATACTATTTTACCATCTAAGTTTCTTTCAAACTTCTTTGATGGAATTTTTCTTAAAATGGAATTTTTTACATTGTATTTTTTATACAACTGTTCCCCATCATCCAAAATATTTTTAAATAAAATAAATTCCTGGTAGTTATATTTTAGTGTAATTCCATTTAGTTGAAAATTAACCCCATTGAGATTAATTTTCCCTAATTTCCCATTTACCAAAGCCACCAATTCAAGCCAATTTGAATCGCCAAAAAATACATTTTCTACAGAATTTAAAGCATGATTGGCCTTTTCTCTTAATTTCTGATACTTTAATTTTAGTGCTTCATATTCATTTTTTCTAAATGGCGTAGGAACTGGATTTTCTGTTTCAACCAAACTTCTAATTCGCTCCACAATTGGCCTTCTATTCGAATTTATATCTTCAATTAAAATGCATAAATCTCCAAGTCCAATTTTTCTTAAATGATTAAAAATTACCTCCATGGCAGTCTTTTTTTCACCAACAACTAAGCAAGTGGAACCATTAAGCAATGCATTTGTAATTATAGCAGTTAAAGTTTGACTTTTTCCTGTGCCTGGAGGACCTTGAATGATAATTTTTTGTTTTTTCTCAAGTGTAAAAACCACCTTTTCTTGACTAGGGTCAAGTGGAATGGGAGTGAGGGTTTCGTTTTGAAAAGAAACAAAATCAGTTTTATTCTTTATATAATCATCAGCCAATAGAGATTCTAAATCATGAATAATTGGCTGTTTTTGTGCTTTATACAATCCAAATACGCCCGACCAACGAATCCAAGGAGCATCAACAGTCAATTTTTCAATTGATTCCCTATTCGGACAAGGCATAATTTTAAGGTCTTCGCCTATATTCTCAGAAATGCCCAATTTGGCAAGAAATGCATTTGTAAGCTTAACTAATTCCTTTTCATCAATTAATCCATCCTCAAAGAAAGGCTGTAAATCGTCTAAATTAATACGTTCTGTCGTTTCAAGATGCGTTTCTAATGCCTCATTTAAAATAACTGGATGGTCTTCGTTTCTCGATATTTTCCAAGTATTGTTTCTGTTTGTATCTTTTACAATCTCCAAATACCAAATGGCAATGGGCGCTTTTATTATTTTTTTAGGATTTAAAGGATCTCTTTTTATAAGTATGGGATAGCCAAAAGCAAATGTCTTCGTTCCTTCTTCTTGAAAAAGGTCTTGTTCCTGAATACACATGAAATTAAGCCGTTTAATAATTTTATTTATTAAATCCGCCTCAACTTTCGATTTTCCTTTGGTTAATTTGGGATCAATTGTAATGGAAAAACTAAAGCTAGGTTTAGTTAATAATTCGGTTAAAAATTTTAAATGTAACGATAGCTCAATATTTACGAGGTCATAAATATCCAAACGAGCAAAATTTCCAGGTAAAGCATTTAAATGAATGCCTCTAGAATCGCCTGTTTTAAGTTTTTTAAGTAATTTTTCTAAAAAGGGCTTTTTGGCCTCCATAAATCCCATTTATAATATACTGTTGCAAAATTGCAACATTTCGGCCAAAACCGTAGCTTTTTCAGGTTCGTTATGTGTTTCATGGAAAAGACCTTCATAAGGCACAAACTTAATTTTGTCACCTGCATTTTGAGCAAATGATTCAGAAGCTGCAAAACTGGTCAATTGATCAGCAGTACCATGAAACATTAAAACTGGAATACTTAATTTACTTGCATTATCTAGTGCCCATTGTCCATTATCTATTAAAATCATACCCATTTTTGCAGAAATTTTCCCATGCACAAGTGGGTCTTTGGAGTACTTATCCACTACTTTTTGGTCTCTAGAAATAGCCGAAACATCTAATCCTGAAGGTAAACTAAGTGTAGGCAAAAGATTTTCAAAAAACTTACCCGCCATAATTTTAATCTTTGGCGGTTCAAAGGCTGTTTTGAAAAATGGGGAACTCAAAATTGCTCCTTCAATTGTTGACTTTCTTCTTAGAATAAAATTCGCAACTATGCCACCACCCATACTATGACCATATAAAATCTTTTTACAATTAGGAAATAATGTATCTGCTTTTGCTAGCAATACATCAACATCATTTAATAATGCATCATAGCTTGAGGCATGACCTCTTGGTCCCTTTGATTTTCCGTGTCCTCGTAAATCAAATGCTAAAAGAGCATAATTATTTTTGGTAAAAAAATCGGCTACATGAACATATCTGCTGCTATGCTCTCCAAAACCATGCACTAAGCAAATAACAGCCTTTATTTTTTCATCATCAGGCTTCCAATATTGTCCAAAAAGTTGAATGCCATCATCGGTATTCCAAGTTAACTCTTTATGTATCATAAAAAAATAGTTTAAAAGTTCGAAAATAAGCATTATTTTTAAACCGAAACAATAACTTTACTAATTTTAGCATAGTATATTAAAAAAAGAACGATGAAATCGATGATATTAATTTTAAAACTGATATTAGTACTTGCTCTACTATTTGGATTATACTTATTGGGGTCTATTTTATTGGCTACTTTCACTAATTTTAGTCCTCCTGAAAAAACGAGTATAGCTGCAGAAGGAAATCCGAAGAATGAATTAAAGCAAGATGAAACATATACTATTTACAATTGGAATATAGGATATGCTGGATTAGGAAGTGAATCCAACTTTTTCTATGATGGAGGGAAAATGGTGCGCCCAAAACAAACTATGGTTGACAAATATTTTAGTGGCATTTTGAATAAAGTGGAAGAATGGAAGGATGCAGATTTTATATTTTTGCAGGAAGTAGATATAAATTCTAAAAGAAGTTATCAATTGGCCGAAAGTCAACTTTTAAATGAGAAATTAATTACATTTTTTAGTTCTATAGCCATTAATTATCAGGTAAATTACATTCCAATTCCTATTACCAAACCAATGGGAAAGGTAAAATCAGGTATTATTACTTATGGAAAAATGAAGCCTACCGAAAATGTGAGATTTCAATTCCCATCGAAATTTCCATGGCCAAAAAATCTATTTATGTTAGATAGATGCATGCTTTTTCAAAGATATCCTCTAGCAAATAAAAAGGAGTTAATTATTATAAATCATCATTTGTCAGCTTATGATAATACGGGAACCTTAAAAGCGGCTGAAATGGATTACTTAAAAAAATTGGTTTTAAAGGAATATGAAAAGGGTAATTATGTCGTAGTTGGAGGCGATTGGAATCAATGTCCACCTGACTTTGACCCTTATACCAAAATGAGCAAGGAAGAAGCAGATTATGACCAATCGAATATTGCAAAGGACTTTATGCCATCAGATTGGACTTGGGCTTATGATAAATCAGTAAATACAAATAGGAAATTAGTAACAGAATATCAACCAAATATAACATTTACTACTATAATTGATTTCTATCTTTTATCACCAAATATTGAAGTAAAAACAATCGAAGGCATTGAATTAGGTTTTGAAAATTCTGACCACCAGCCGGTAAAATTAGTTTTTAGCTTAAAGTAAAGAATGTTTAATGTTTAATGAATAAATAAACTGTGGACTGCCGACCGTCGACCGTGGACTCCAAATAACTAATAACCAAACTGCGGACTGTCGACCGTGGACTGTTGACTTTCAAAAAAATAACTAAAAAAAATGGTACAAGTATATAGCGAAACGGATTGTTTGAAAAAAGTAATCATCCATCAACCAGATTATGGAATTGAACAAATTACACCTGAAATTGCAGAGGAATTGTTGTATGATGATATCGTTTTTTTACCCAAAATGGTAAAGGAGCATAAAATTTTTACCAATAATATAAGGACATTTATTGGGCAAGAAAATGTGTTAGAATTTAACGATTTATTAGAAACTGCCCTTTTAGAAAATGGAGTAAAAGATAATCTTTTAGCTGATATTGAAAAACTAGAAAAGCCTGGAAATTTAGCAATGAATTATTTAAATAGTTTAGATGCCATTAAATTAGCCGACATTCTTATTTCAGGTATCCATCATGAAACAGAGGAAATGATTTTTAACCCAATTCCAAATTTAGTATTTACAAGAGATATTGGCGTTGTAATACACGATCATTTATTAATTTGCAAAGCCAATAAAAAAGCAAGATTTAGAGAAAACATTCTTTCAAAAGCAGTATTTAACCACCACCCAATATTTAAACCATTATCAAATTCAAATAAAATTATTGATTTTGTGAATTGGGAAAACTTTGAAACCAGAGCTGATATTTCAATTGAAGGAGGCGATGTAATGATGTTACAAAAAGGGCATCTTTTTGTGGGATTAAGCGAGCGAACTACTTTACCAGCAATTGAACGTTTAAAAGAACAATTATTTGCAAACAATGTAATTGAAACCCTTACAATTGTAAAAATACCATCTAAACGATATTGTATGCACTTAGACACCATTTTTACAATGGTAGATAAAAATGTTTGTGTTGGATTTGAGCCACTTGTATTTAAAACCAATTATGATGTTATCGTAGATAGATTTGTAAATGGTGGCAAAACGACGAGATTTGATAATTTAAAGACTTGCCTTCAAGAAATAATTCCTGATTTAAAAACCATTGCATGTGGCGGTGGAATATCTCCATTTGCAGAAAGAGAACAATGGACGGATGGCAGTAATTTGGTAGCCTTAAAAGGCGGTGTAGTTTATGGCTATGAAAGAAACGAATATACGGCTCAGGCACTCGAAAAAGCAGGTTATGAAGTTTGGGCCGCTAGTGGACTAACCAAAGAATTTAAAGACTACACGAATGCAATGGGCGAAATGGAAAATATATTTATAACTATTCCTAGTGCGGAATTATCGAGAGCAAGGGGAGGACCACACTGCATGACGATGCCTATTGAAAGATTTTAATTTTCTGAACAAAACAAAGATTTTTTTTCCGATTATTCGTTTTTTTTGTATTTTCAAAAATCTTTTGAAGAACTTATCTTTACAGGATGAAAAAATTTAAATGTCTTTTATTAATCCAATTTTTGTTATTAAATGTATATTCATTTGGACAAATTAGGTATGTGGATGATTTACCAGGAAATATTATAAAATTAGACTTTCCATACCAAACCGTAAACCTAAGCGATTGTTGGAGAAAAGGAAACAAACCACAACCAAACCAATTACTTAAAAACGACAATCCTAGTTTATACAATCCATCAAATAATTCACTTTTAGTGCCTGGAAGTACTACAAATAATAAGTGTTTTAATTATTACGAATATGGCTCTTTAAAAAGAACTTATAATGAAAATGACACAACTTACGAATTGAGTGCCCGAATGTATTCATTGGAAGGAGATACTGCCAAAAATAGAAAGGCAATGATATATTTTGGGGGTGGAATTGGATTTTTCGATAATCCACCAATGGGATCAGGACTTAGGTATTGGGATTATTTTGATGACAATTCTTTATTTACCTTAAAAAATCAAGATGTACAGATATTAGATTATCTAACAAAAAAGGGTTTTGTGGTATTTTATTTAGATGTTAGAAAAGGATGGGACATAAAAGGAATTTCCAATCTAAATCAAATCCCTCCCTTCGAAAATTATTGGTTTCCAAAACATTGTGCCTGTGAGGATTCGTGTGATGCTTTTTCGTTTATTGAAAATTATTATAGAAACACACAAGATTTAATTGCTTTTCATAGCAAACTTATTAAAGAGGCTTCTACTTTTAATATCGACCCTAATAGCATTTCATATTTTGCAAATAGCTCAGGAGCCAATTCAGTTTACTACGGAACTTTTGGTAGAAATAACTTTCCCTTGGAAAAAGTACCAAGATCGAACAATGGAACAGGAGAATTGATTAATATGGAAACTAAATTAGGAAAGTTAGATAGGTTTATAAAATCTGGAATCACTTTAAACCAAATTAAAGTAGATAAAATCTATTCGCTAAGTGCCGCAATTCCTGACACAAATTGGATTGAACTATCTGATTCTATTTGTTTTATTGGCAATAACATGTTCCCAGTTTATATTGCTCAAGGGAGTGAGGATATTTCGGCTTATAGTTGTGGTGGATTTTCCAGAGGATTCAAATATCAGGGTCGTTTTGATTCTGTTTTTTATGTAATGGGTGGTTCTGCCATTCATGATAGAATTTTAAATTTAGGAAAAGAAAGTCATTTGGTCACACAATGGGGTTTTCCACATGGAGGACCAATTTCTACCATTAAATACAAGTGTTATAATTCAGAAATTTCTGACACTTGTTTTAGAGCACAATCTGAGATTGGTTTTTATAAATCTACAACTAGGTTTGTTTTAGATTACTTTTTTGTAAAAAGGGACAAATTCATACATAGTGTTTTGCTTCCCGAACCAAGTAGAGAAAACTATAATGGGCAATTATGTAATGAATGTAGGCATATAATGATTGCAGACAAAGATAGTTTGCAAAGCAAAAAGTATAGTTGTTGTACCCAAGATTGCGATCGATTGTTTGAAAATATTTCCACCGGAGTTTTTCCATCCTATTTTGCAAATAAGATCGAAGAATTAGGAATTTATCCAAATCTAATTCATGACATTTCTAGATTTAAAATTCCAAATAAGATGATTTTTGAAGAAAAGACTTTGCAAATTTTTAATTCAAATGGCTTTTTAATTTATAGCGAGGCTATTCCAATTGGAATTCATGATTATTCATATAATTTTTCTAATTACATTAATGGAATGTATTTCGTAATTATAAAAACAGAAAATGGGTTAGAAAGTAAGGGAAAAGTAATTAAGCTTTAGTTGGGAGGAGTTCGCAGTTTGGTTATTGGTTATTTAGTGAATAAGTTATTGGTTATTAGGAGTCCGAAGTCTAGGGATAAGTTATTGGTTATTTGGTAATTAGGTTATTAAAAGTAGGCAGTCGGCGGAACAAAAGTTGACAGTTAACAGATGACGGTTCACTGCAATTTAGTATTTTAATCAATTCTTCTTATTCATTCGCTAATTCGCTAATTATTTAATTCGCCCAATTTAGACTGTTTTATTCATTAAACATTCACAATTAATCATTAAACATTATATAAATCTTGATTCCATCTCATCTTTTTAGTAATAAATCAATAATAGAAAATTAAATCCTCTTTTTACAATTAGAATTACCTTTGAATAATATTATTTTCAAATGAAGGTTAGATTTTTCATTTTAGCAATTCAATGTTTTTTTGTTCAAAATTTTGCTTTTGGACAGGTTCGTTATATTGATGATTTGGATGGAAGAATCATAACCAATTACCAAACCTATATTACATATCCTTTATCTGCTTGTTGGAAAAATGGCAACAAACCAAAGGTAGGTGAGTTGATGAGAAATGATAATCCAGAATTATACAATCCATCAGATATTCAAATTCTTAGACCTGGAAGCAGTTTAAATAATAAGTGTTTTAATTATTTTGAAATGTACTCTATGAAAGAGACATATAATATAAATGATACAACAGTTGATTTAAGTGTAAAAATATATGAATTAGAGAATGATCTAGAAACAAATAGAAAAGCTGTTATCTATATAAGTGGTGCTCAAGGTTTCTTTGATTTGCCGACATTGGGTGGTGGATTAAGATATTGGGACGAAGTATATAATAACCCCATTGATTTAATACAAATCAAAAAACAAGACGAGGAAATATGTAGATATTTGGCACAAAAGGGATACCTAGTAGTGGCTATGGATATGCGAAAAGGTTGGGATATAAAAGGCATTACGAATATGAATGCAACACAAGAATTATTGGCATATTGGTTTCATAATTATTGTGATTGTGAGGGCAGTTGTGACAGCTATTCAATTTTGGAATCAAATTATAGGAACCTTCAAGATTTATTAGCAGTATATGGATATTTGTTAAACAATAAATCAACATTAAAAATCAACACAAATGGCATTTCATTTATGGGAAATAGTTCTGGTTCGTATTTTGGATTGCTTGCTGGATTTGGAATTGACGATTATCCATTATTGGAAGTTCCGAAATCAAATAATTCGCCATCAAAAATTTCATTATTTGAAAAATTTGGAAGTCCATTTCGTTATTTCAACAACGATAGTACACTTTATAAAGTGGAAAAAATAATGGGATTGAGTAGTGCTATTTCTGATACAAATTGGATTGAGCTATCGGATTCGGTTTATTTTGTAAACAATAAAAAATTTCCAGTTTATATAATGCAAGCTACCAATGATAATGTATATGTAAATTGTGGTGGTCAGATGCGAAATGCAAAATACAACAATATATTGGATGAAAAATTGTATTTTTTTGGAGGCGGGACGGTTCATGATAGGATAATGAATTTAGGTGGCACTCAAAGTCATCTTATCACTCAAATGGCAATGAAGCATGGTGGTTTATTTGGTTTCCACCAATTTCATTGTTATAATCCAAACTTTTCAAACGTTTGTTTTGAATCTCAAAGCATTTTTAAAGAAATGAAAGACAAAGTAGCAACTATGCTTTATTATCCAGTTAAAAAACCAGATGATTATATACATGTTGTTTTGGGTGCGCATAAACAGGATGATTTAATTGCAGCCGATAAATGCAATCTTTGCGATTTAACCTTACTATCAAAGCCCGATTCATTAGGTGATTATTATTTAAGCAGTTGTAATTATAATATTGGTGCTTTGTTTTCTGATGATTATTATACGAATATAGTTACAGACGTTGAAAATCCATTTGTAAAATCAAATAACCAACTTAAAATATATCCAAATTTGTCGGCTACTTTCGTAAATATTGAATTAAATGGTGAATGGATAAATGAAAATGCTTATATTATTTTATACGATTTATTGGGCAAACCAATATCAAAATACGACATTAATAATTGGGAAAAAAATATCCAATTAAATATTACAAATATTACAAAAGGCATTTATTTAGTTGCATTATTTGATGAAAAAAATCAAAATATTGCTCAAGGTAAAATTATAAAAATATAATGCTATTTTTTTAGCTCTAAAGTAGCGCTTGTCATTTTTTTAATAGTTAAATTATTTGATTTCCAAAATAGCATTTCTATTTTAACGCCAAATCACTATATGAATGAGAAACCAAATCCGATTCTTTTATTTCAAATAAAGCCATATATTTTTCACACTGACTTTTCAATTCTAATTCAGAAAATAAGTCCTTTTTATCTAATGCTTCTATTTCTATAAAGGTTCCAATGTTTTCAACTTTATCCAAATGGAATTTTACATTTTCAATAAAATATATCTTTCTTTCCTTATCTATGATTGTTAAAACGCCCAAACCTTTTTCTAGTAAACTTTTAAGCGACGATTGGGGTGTATTCTTAAAGATGGTAATTATAGATTTCTTTGGCCCTTCATGGTCAGCTCTGATATAATGGATAAGGTAATTTTCAATATTTCCTTCTCTTAATTTCATTCTTCCATTTTGAATATTAAAATAGGTGTCAATTTGGTGGTCAATTCCCAAAAATTCAGCCTCTTTTTCAACTAATATTTTTTCAATTCTATTCAAATCGGAGCAAGCTGCTTTTATTTCTATGCTTTTTCGTTCCATTGTTTATATTTATTTTAAAATTAGCCAATTCTGTCGATTTAGAAAAATTTCGCACTATAAAAGTATCCACAGTTTTTTTTAGTTATTTTTTTGAAAGTTAACAGTCCACGGTCGACGGTCCGCATTTTGGTTATTGGTTTTGAGGAGTAGGCAGTCCACGGTATTCGTTATTCATTAAACATTTTTTCAAATTATTTAATTATTTTATTATTTCATTATTTAATTATTCCAAACAAACACTCAATATACATAAAATAACCTTTTTCAATTAACGTAGAATTAATAATTTATCCGCACCTTTGCAAAAAAAATTATGGAAGCAACTGGAATTGCATTTATATTTATGATTATTGCCATTGTGGCGGTCGGGGTTTTTGAATTTATAAATGGTTTCCACGACACTGCAAATGCTGTTGCCACTGTTATTTACACAAAAACGCTTAAACCAACTTATGCAGTAATGCTTTCAGGAGCTTTTAATTTTTTGGGTTTAATGGTATCTGCAAAAATTGCTGTAGCAATGGGTATGATTAAACTTTTACCAATGAGTGATTTAATGGGCATGGGATATGGTGAAAGTATCTCTTTGGTAATGGCTCTATTGATCACTGCCATACTTTGGAATCTAGGCACTTGGTATTATGGCATTCCTTGTTCGAGTTCACACACTATGATTGGAGCAATATTAGGCTCTGGTTTAGCATTTTACTATGTTCATGGTGGTGATGGTGTAAATTGGGATAAAGCCAAAGACATAGGACTGTCACTTTTAATATCTCCATTATTTGGTTTTTCGGTAGCTATTATGCTTATGTTTGTGCTCCGACAGTTGGTTTCAAATAAAGAAATATTTAAACAACCAAAAGAAGATGGTTCTGCTCCTCCATTATGGATTAGAGCAATTCTTGTTTCTACTTGTTCTTTGGTTAGTTTCTTTCACGGTTCAAATGATGGTCAAAAAGGAGTAGGGCTTTTGTTAATTATATTATTAGCATTTACTCCTATACAATATTCCTTAAATTCTAAAACTTTTGATATTCAAAAATGCAAAACTTCAATAGAAAAAATTGAAAAAAGTACAGTTGACAATCATTATGGGGCAATAAATAAAGAAATAAAAGCTGCAAAAGCTGCAATACTTTCCCTAGAAGCAGATCCGAATACAAAAGAAAGATATATTTTGAGAAAAAATCTTCAAAAAATCACAAAAACAGTAGAAACAACTTTGGAAGAAAATCCAAACGATTTAAAGATAGGTACTGATGAATTAAAGAAAGAAGTTTCTTCTTTTAAAAGCTATACCGATTTTGCACCAACATGGGTAAAATTAATGGTTGCCTTATGTCTTGGTTTAGGAACCATGATAGGTTATAAAAGAATTGTGGTTACAATTGGCGAAAAAATTGGAAAGCGCCACATGACTTATGCTGAAGGCGCAACAGCTGAATTGGTAGCTGCATCTACAATCGGTTTAAGTACTTATTATGGCTTACCAGTAAGTACAACACATGTTTTATCTTCTGGTATCGCAGGTTCAATGACAGCTTCAAAAGGGGTGAAAAACTTACAAGCTGGCACAGTAAAAAGCATTGTATTGGCATGGATACTTACATTGCCAGTTACTATGACGGTTTCCTTTTTATTATATATGCTGTTTAGGTTGTTTATTTAATACCAAATATAACTACAAAATAATCCATTCTGCTCGTTCTTTTTCACCAATAAATCTTCTAAAAATAGTCCCATATCTATTGGATATGCAACAATTTTTATTCATCATCTTGGCAAAAAATTAAGTCGCATTTATGGACCATTTTATAATTATGTTTGGATAAAATCTCTTAATTATGAAAGAGAGGCTGTCCGAAAAGTCAAGGCAGCCTCTTTTTTATTTGTAAAGGTATCTAGGAAAATTTAAAATAATCGACTCTCTGTGGCATTAATTTTACTTTTGAGACAGCCTCTTTTTTACTTTTATCTCGTGCTTTCTTTCTCTTCCTCTTGTACCACTTCGGAAGTTTTTCCCTTTTTCTTGGCTTTTCCAAAACCAATTGAAGTATAAATATTTACACCAGAAAAGTTCTTTTTTACTAAAGAAGAAAGAAAATTATTTGAGCCTATCGAAAATTGTCCAATTCTAAAACCTGCCCCAAAATTAAAACCTCCATATTTATTATAACTCATAGGTAAAAATGCTCCGAAAATTTTATTCTCATATCGTGGAGTTATCGTTAATAATGTAGGTAAATTGGATGATGGATTATCTTTCTTTTGAGACAGTAAATTAATTTGTCCACCAACAGTTACATACAAACCTTTTACAGCCCTTACATCTAAGAAAACATTCAAAGTAGTAGGTAATGCTACCTTAAATTCGCCAGTAGGCGTGGTACGTGTTCCCAATATATCCATTATAGAATCAAAATTTTTATAGTCTCCTGAACCATCCAAAATTAATTGACCCGGTATATTGGTATTATTTCCCACAAAAGATCGCGAAAATTTGGAAGCTACATATTTCAACTTTCCAATATCATTTACAGAAACCCCAGCTTTAAATAAATAATCATCCTTGCCAGATAGTTTAAAAGCATAACTCGCACCCACATCAAAACCAACAGATTTAATGGCAAATTTAAAATCCTCGGTTTCATCCTCTTCTCCACTAATAAAAGCATCTAATTCGTTGCTTCCTAAAAAATTAAACTGCGAATTTTTTACGTTTATAATACTATCGGCTGAAAGGTTAAATTCTATGTCTTGAAAATCCAATTTACCTACAATTCCATTAGTGATTAGTTTTACATTTATACCAGCATCCAACTGATGCTTATCCAAATCAAGAATTTGTCTTGCATATCCAATTCCTATTTCACCCCACGATGTAAATCCCATTGATGTTTTTCCATCTTGAATAAAATTCTCCCAACTCAATAAATCAATTTGTTCATTATATAAAGAAGTGGCAAATTTCTCATCAATATCATTTCCCGACAAAACACCTCTTACTTTCATTGTAAGGGCAATGGCATTTTTTTCTTTTATTTTAAATGAAAAGGAGGGAAGGCGAGTATCCAAACCAAAACTCAAATCTTTTGGTTTACCATTTAGGTTTTCACCCACGTTTACATCCTGATCAAAATTGGAGGCCATACCAATCAATTTACCCTTTAAGAACAAATAATCATTTTGTGCATTTACATCAAAACCAATAATATTTACTTGCCATTTAAGTTTACTACCTACCAAATTTGCAGGGTTGGCTGCAAAAGATGCCAATGCATCGTACTGAGAATAACTTAATCCCTGAAAGGATTGTGAAAAAGAGGTTGACAGGCTAAATACCGCCAAGAAAGCTACAATAATTTTTTTCATAATGACTTTTTTTTTCAAATATATTTAAAATTTCAATAAAATCATTATTAAATAAAACTGTGATTTATGAAAATGAAAAGTAAAACAAAAGGAAAAGGACTATTTACCAAAAATCAGTAGAAAAAACTAGCTACAAACTATCGCAAGGAGTATGCAGCAAAGCCCAAAAGCGTCGGGTATTTGTGCTGTATAATAGACCAATTTTTGTTTATATTTGAATGAAAAATGAGCAGAAAATATAAATTTAAGGGCAATTTGACAAAGGAAATTTGATTTTCTATTCTAGGTTTCTACACTTCATTATCATATTGTTTCATTTTTTCGATTTAGACCTGGAATTATATATGCATTATGATTATATTTGCATTGTTATGATGTATCAAGTTGATGTACTAAATCCTAAAGCCGATAAACTGCTCAAAGACCTTGCAGATTTAAACTTAATTACGCTCTCCAAATCAAGTGATGACCCTTTTTTGGCTATAGTTAAGCGTCTTAGAAAGAAAACGGCAAATAAAAAACCATTACCTACCTTGGAGGAGATTACTAACGAAGTAGAAGAAGTAAGAACCCAAATGTATGTCCGCCAAAACAAATCATAGAATCATTATTGATACAAACCTTTGGATAAGTTTTTTACTTACCAATAATTACACAAAACTTGACGTCATACTATCCAAAGGAAGAAAATTACTATTCTCTCAACAATTAATTGAAGAATTTGTAAAAGTGGTTCAACGACCTAAATTGAAAAAATACTTTACAATTGAGGATATTGAAAACTTACTAATCACTATTAGCACAAAGGCAACGTTTATTAAAGTAACATCTGAAATTGATATTTGTAGAGACCCAAAAGACAATTTTATATTAGCATTAGCAGTAGATGGAAAAGCCACACACTTATTGACTGGAGATAAAGACCTTTTGGTATTAGAAAAAATAGAAGACACACAAATTATTACAATCACAAATTATTTGCTACAATATTAAAAAAGGTCTAACTTAGCATTCAACATTAAAAATTAAGCATTAAAAATTTTTGGCTTGTTTAAAATTACATACTGAACCAAAAACTCCAAACTATCGCAAGTATGCTGAAAAGCCCAAAAGCGTGGGGTACTTGAGCGGTATTAAAAACATATTATAATTATAGAAATAATACATATAGAACCAATATTAGTTAAATGGTAGAAATTATAAGGCACAATTACACCACAGGACATAGCAAAGCTGCATACTCCTTGGGTCAGATTTGGGGATATACACATTCATTAACTTATGGTTCAGCACCTATACATTTGAGTCCATGGTAAAAAGTCAAAACATCACAATAAAATTGTTATTTTTTTTTACAATTTTATGCGTTATTTTTTTAGTTATAAATTTATATAATAAAAAAATTAACGAAGATAATATAGTAGGAGAAGTAAGTGGAAGAATATTAAAAATTAAGAAAGCATCGCATGGGCAGATTTTTCAAATAGGAGATGATTGTATATTTACAGAAGCATTCCATGGTATTGTTGATATATATGTAAACGACTCAATTGTTAAGAAATTTAATAAGGGATCTATTGAATTATTCAGATTTCAAAAAATCAATAAAAGCTATTTATATATAGGAGATTATGAGTTTGATACATTCGCATATAGTAATGACAAATAGCTTCATTGCCATTGGTGGCCCTCTCGCCCGTATTGGTGTTAAGTAAAGTATGGCAATTAGCGTTTGGAAGTCTCCAAAATAGAGCAATTATGCATTAAAGCCAAAAATCGTGGGGTACTTGTGCGGCATAATAAACAATATTATAATGATAGAAATATTTCAAATAGAACCAATATTAGTTACATGTTAGTAATTACAAGACACAAGTACACCACCGCACATAGTAAAGCTGCATACTTTGCGTCAGATTGGGGGATTTTAATTTAGTAGCAACTTACAAAACCAACGATGCGGAAGATAATTGACCAATTTAAAGTGTGTTTATTTGTTTTACCGTTCTCCCTTGATGAACAGGGAATGGACAGGAAGATGTTATAAAGAACAGGGGTCAAATAGTCATTGGCTTTAATAAAATTTCAAAGTCTCAATAACATTCAAATAATGATTTAAAATTAATAATAAAATTACATTGACTATTGAATAGAAAAAGAAGCCCTTTTTTTATAATAGAAGACAAACAGAAAGAAAACCATTACGCAAAACAAAAATAACAAAGTAGAATCTTCAACAAGAGCTTTTCCAGGACTTTCCTTCCCCCCCATTTTTCAGCCTAATAAATTAAGAATACCCACCCTCCAAAAAAAAGTCGAGTACAGACAAATGAATAAAATAAGGACTTTTGGCATGTTGTAATAAGGCACATATCTCGTCGAAAAGATAAATAGAGCTGATGGCTTGTCAAAAAATTAAGCAAATTGTAATCTAAAAACAACCCATTAAAATTCACTCAAACTTCCTAAATCCATAAAAAACTAATTATTTACTTTTTCCGATAAATCGGGACAAAAAATCACATGGCTCGAAAGGCCCAGATTATTCGGGAGGGTCAAAAAAATGTCCCGATGTTTCGGGAGGTTTTCCTTTGGTTTAAAAATTTGTAATTCCTTTGCTTGGTGGGTTTGCTTTACTAGATAATTTTTTAACGTTTCGCATAATCAATAAAATCTTTACCTGCATACACAATAGCGATTATAACGATGCGATTTTTGTCTTCATCTATAAAAAAATGAATATGATACGGAAATTGCTTTAATAAAGCAGTTCTCACACTATTGTATTTAACTGAAAAATGTAGTGGATTTTTAGTTATAAGATTTTTAGTTTGTTTTACATTCAATAAAAATTGTTTAGCCAAATTGGCATTAATAGTATTGTAATAATATTTAGCTTCAATTAAATCAATTCTTACGAATGGACGATAGCTAATTTTCATAAATTTCTTTCAAGTTCGTCTAAAAGTTCATCAAAGTCTTCTACATCATTTGGATTTTTATAATAATCAGCTAAACGTTCATCTAACATTTTTTTGGTAACATCAGAAAGTTCATAGGCAACTGGAATTTGGTGTTTTAAACCAAATTCGACCATTGTTTTAATGGATTTTAATAATTCGACATCATTTATAAACTCAATTTGTTTGATAAGTGTAGATTTTTGGAGTTGAATATTCATAGTATTAAAATTTAATTGGTGTTTAGTACTCAAAGAGAATTATTTTTTATGAAAAAATCAATTATTTGCTTATAAAATTAATCATAATAATTGAAATAGTACTAAATTTAGAAATTACCAGGCTTTAAAAATCCTTTTTTAAACTATTTATCTACATTACAGAGCAACCTGCACGACCAAATTATAAAAAAG
The DNA here is from genome assembly GCA_016705125.1 of Bacteroidota bacterium. Lineage (GTDB taxonomy): Bacteria > Bacteroidota > Bacteroidia > Chitinophagales > JADIYW01 > JADIYW01. The sequence goes on along the minus strand of JADIYW010000003.1, from coordinate 29,221 downwards.
TGTCCAAAAGTCCAGACAAAATAGCAAAATAAAGATTCGTGCGGTCCCGACAAACGCGATGTTTTCCTTTGGTTAAAAACACGAGGGTGGTTGGAGTAGTTTACAGGATCAATATTTCCATTATTCCTTTATTTAATTTTATCTTTTTCACTTCCTCCATTGGATATTATTTGTATGTCGTTTGTTTGCTGAAAGAGTTTGTATTTATCAAATGTTTCTCCAATAAGTCTCTGATAAAACTACTGGAAATATTTGTGCTGATTATTTTGTAATGCAGAATTGCCATAGAAAAATTGTCTTTTATCATGGCTATTTTTTGCATTCCATCTCTGATGGTAGGCAGGTATGTGGTGTCGATATGCAGGTATTTAAATATTGCTGTTGATATGCAAATATGGATGACCTACAAAAGGCAGAAATGCTTATCCTTTTCCTTTTTTAAAAGGTCTGATAATCAATCTTAATGTTTGATCGTAATTAAAATAATTATACAACCAGCCAACCATTACAATTAATTTATTTCTAAAACCAACCAAGGTAATAGCATGTACAAACATCCAAGCCAACCAAGCGATAAATCCACCCAAATGACCTTTGTTTCCTGGAAAATCTACAACCGCTTTATTTCTTCCAACGGTAGCCATCGAGCCTTTGTCAAAATATTCAAATGGTTTTAGTGGTTTTCCATTCATCATCTTTATAATGTTTTCGCCTAGCAATTTCCCTTGCTGCATTGCCGCAGGTGCCACCATAGCATGTCCTTTTGGGAAATTTTCGCTTACCATGCAAGCAATGTCACCAATAGCAAAAATATTTTCGTATCCTGTAACCTTATTCATTTCATCCACCAAAACCCTATTGGCTGGCCCATGGCATTGTGTACCCAATCCATCAATTCTTGCACCCATTACCCCAGCTGTCCATATCATCGTTTGTGCACTTATTGATTTTCCGTTATTTAACGAAAGTACACCGTCTTTATAGCCTGTTACAAAAGTATCTAACCATACATTAACCCCAAATCCTTTAATGTATTTTAAAGACCGATCGGATGATATTGGACTCATTGCACCTAATAATCTACTGGATGCTTCAAATAAATGTACTTGCATCTTTCTAAAATCCAATTCAGGATAATCCTTAGGTAAAATGTGGTTTTTCATTTCTCCCAATGCGCCAGCTAATTCCACACCAGTAGGGCCACCACCAACTACGGCCACATTCATCAAACTTTCCTTTTCTAATTCATCGCTCGTAAGTAATGCTTTTTCATAGTTTTGCAAAATAAAACTACGCATATCCAAAGCATTGGTTACCGACTTAAGTTGCATCATTTGCGAAGATTCTTCGGGTTTAAAACTAAAAAAATTGGTCTTACTTCCCACTGCAAGTACTAAATAATCATAACTCAACCATCCATTGTTTGTCTCAATGGAATTATCTTCGGGCGATATTTGAATTACCTCTGCCATTCTAAATATTGCATTAGGAATTGATCTGAGTGCCCGCCTTAAAGGATAAGCAATCGAACCAGGCTCCAAACCACCAGTAGCCACTTGGTATAATAAGGGTTGGAACGTGAGATAATTATGTTTATCAATTACAACAACCTGTAAATCAGCTTTTTTGAGTGCATTTGAAATCTCCAAACCGCCAAATCCGCCTCCAATAACCACTAATCTTTTTTGACCAGTATTTGGAATTTTTAAATCTTTTTCGTGCACCATACTTTTTTTTTCAAAAATAAAGTTTCAAAATCACTTTTACTTTAAGCTAATCTTGTATTTTTGATAACAAATTAAAGAGAAAGATAAAAAATGAGTTTTGTACAAGTAGAAAAAAAAGGAAATTATGCCATACTTACACTCGATAGAGGCAAGTCGAACCCGCTAAATCAAGCATTTATTAATGAATTATCAGCAACATTATTAGAAATAGAAAATGAATCCTCTATTAAAGGATTAGTTATTTCAGGAAAAGAAAATTTCTTCTCGGCTGGTTTAGATTTAATCGAAATGAGTCAATTTAGTAGAAATGAATATATAAATTTTTGGAAGGATTTTTCAAAATTCTTAATAACTATTTCAAAATTTCCAAAACCCTTGGTGGCTGCAATTACAGGTCATAGTCCTGCGGGTGGATGCATAATAGGTATTTGTTGTGATTATCGAGTGATGGCAAAAGGAAATTATAAAATTGGATTGAATGAAATTCCAGTTGGCATTATCGTACCCAAAGGAATAATGGCATTGTATTCGAGATGTATAGGAGAGCGCTTAGCATATCAATATTTAATGGAGGGCAAATTGATGGATGGCAACCATGCACATTCTATTGGATTGGTGGATGAGTTGGCAGAGCCAGATTTTGTTTTAGAGGCAGCAGAAAGAAAATTAATGCAGTATTTGAGTTTTAACCAAAATGCATGGAAACAAACTAAACTGAATTTAAAAGCGAGTGTTTTACAAAACCTTGATTTTAGTGACGACACAAGTATGGAACTTTCAGCAAATCAATGGTTCTCTGAGGAATGTCAAACGGGAATTGCCAAATTATTAGAAGGATTAAAGAAAAATAAAACATAAATATTTAAAATTTAAATATGTTATTTCCAAATCATAACGAAGAAACCTTAGTTCTTGATGAAATCGACGAATTACTAGACGATGTCGCTAACGGATCTGTTTTAATTGTTCATAATGATGACCATAATACTTTTGATTGGGTAATAGAATGTCTAATTTCCATTTGTAAACATACCAAGGAGCAGGCAGAACAATGCGCTTTATTTATTCATTTTAAAGGAAAATATGGTGTAAAACATGCATCTAAAAAAGTTTTAAAACCAATGAAAGATGCACTTGTTGATAGAGGTCTTTCGGTAACTATTGAAGATTGCTAGAATAAATGTTTAATGATTAATGCTTAATGTTTAATAACTTAATGACCAATAACTCAATAACTAATAACCAATAACTAAATAACCAAGTCCACTTTGCCGATTTATAGATTAACCAATGAACTAATTTTTCCTGATGCTGAAGAAGCTGAAAATGGTATTGTTGCTATAGGTGGCGATTTGAGTACGGATAGATTAATATTGGCTTATAAAAGTGGTATTTTTCCGTGGTTTTCGGCTGACGAACCCATTATTTGGTGGTGTCCAGACCCTCGTTTTGTTTTAATTCCAAATGAATTGAAAGTTTCGAAATCAATGAAACAATTATTTCAAAGAAAAACATTTGAAGTAAGTATGAATCAAAATTTTGAACATATTATTCACCAATGTAGCATATCGGTAAGAGATGGTCAGGACGATACTTGGATAGTTGGCGAAATGGAAGAGGCCTATATCAATTTGCATAAAAATGGCATCGCACATTCCGTTGAAGTTTGGCAAAATGGGGAAATCGTTGGTGGTTTATATGGTTTAATTATTGGGAAAGTCTTTTTTGGCGAATCCATGTTTTTTACCGTTTCAAATGCCTCCAAGTATGGCTTTATTTGGTTGGTTAATCATTTAATAGATATAGGTATTGAATTAATAGATTGCCAAGTAGAGACTGAACACCTAGCTAGTTTGGGTGCAAAAAGCATCCCTAGAAATGATTTTCTCGAATTGCTTAGGGAATTGGTTTAGTTTAAGGGAAGAGTAATTAGTAAAAAGTAATTAGTAAATAGAAATTAGTGATTGGAGATTGGTAATTAGTGAATGGTAATTTGTTTAAAGTAATTTTTAAAGTAAAGAAATAATTTAAAATAATTTAAAATCATTTAGGAGAATAAAGATTCAGGATTCAAGAAATTTTGTTTTAAAAACTTAAAAGCGGTGAGCCGTCATCTGTGAACTATGAACCTCGGTGGACTGTCTACCGTGGACTGTGGACTCCCAACTGATAACTAATTAACCCATCTTTAAACTTCCCTTAACACCCATGTTTCTGTTTTTTAAAATGAATATACTATTTTTGCAAAACTTCTAACTAAACAACCAGAACCGAAGATGTACAAAGTACCCAATGGCGTTGAAATAAAAGGCACTTTTTCCGAAGAATTTAATAAAATTCTTACTCCAGAAGCTTTAGAATTTGTTGTTGATTTGCAACGAAAATTTAATAAACGAAGAATTGAATTACTTCAACGCAGGGTTGAAAGACAAAAAGGACTTGATGCAGGTATTTTGCCTGATTTCCTTCCCGAGACAAAAAGTATAAGAGATGGAAATTGGACAGTAGCGCCAATTCCAAGCGATATTCAAGATAGGAGAGTAGAAATTACTGGTCCTGTAGACCGAAAAATGATTATCAATGCACTCAATTCTGGGGCAAAGGTATTTATGGCCGACTTTGAAGATTCAAACTCGCCAACTTGGGAAAACAATATAAGTGGACAGATTAATTTAGGAGATGCTATCCGAAAAACAATTGCCTTCGTAGGTGATAACGGAAAATCATATAAATTAAATGAAAAAGTAGCTACTTTATTCGTAAGACCAAGAGGATGGCATTTGTTAGAAAAAAATGTAATCGTAGATGGTGAATTAATGAGTGGGTCAATCTGGGATTTTGGTTTGTTCTTTTTTCATAATGCAAAAGAACTGCTAAGTAGAGGTTCTGGTCCATATTTTTATTTACCTAAAATGGAAAGCCATTTAGAAGCTCGCCTTTGGAATGATATTTTTATTTTAGCCCAATCAAAACTAAGTATTCCATTAGGGACCATTAAAGCCACCGTTTTAATAGAAACCATAATGGCTACTTTTGAGTTAAACGAAATTCTTTTTGAATTAAGAGACCACTCAGCAGGATTAAATTGCGGACGTTGGGATTATATATTCTCATTTATAAAAAGAACGGTAAAAAATGAACAATTTTTAGTACCTGATAGAACACAGGTTTTAATGACAGTGCATTTCTTAAAATCATATAGTGAACTCGTAATCCAAACTTGCCACAAACGAAATATACATGCAATGGGTGGAATGGCTGCTCAAATTCCAATTAAAAACAATGAAGAAGCCAACAGTATTGCAATTGGAAAGGTAAGAGCTGACAAAGAAAGAGAGGCAAAAGCTGGACATGACGGTACTTGGGTAGCGCACCCAGCATTAGTGGCAATAGCTTTGGAGCAATTTGACAAGTACATGCCTACACCAAACCAAATTCATGTAAAAAGGGAGGATGTAAATGTAACAGCAGCTGACTTATTAAAAGTGCCAGAAGGAACAATAACTATGGCCGGTTTGAAAGGAAACATAGATGTGGGCATTCAATATCTAGAAGCTTGGTTGAGAGGAAATGGTTGTGTCCCTATCCATAATTTGATGGAAGATGCAGCAACAGCTGAAATTTCAAGAACGCAAGTTTGGCAATGGGTGAAGCATCCGAAGGCAATTTTAGATGATGGTACAAAAGTAACGGCGGAATTAGTAAGAGATTTAATAAGTGCTCAGAAAGCCGAATATAAATTACAATTTGGAGAAAAGTATAATTCTGGAAAATATGAGTTAGCGGCTCAATTATTTGAAAAAATGAGTCTTTCAGATGAGTTGGAAGAATTTTTAACACTTGAAGCATACAATTATATATAGGAAAATAAGCTTGGATTGAAAATGAAGGGTTTTTTAATAATCATATTTTAAAATAATTTAATAAAAATGGCAACTAAACAAGAAAGAGCAGAAGCTCTTAAAAAAGATTGGTCAACCAACCCACGTTGGAAAGACGTAAAAAGAGATTATACTGCTGAAGAAGTAATTAATATCAGTGGTTCTGTACCTGTTGAATTTACTTTGGCTAAAAATGGTGCTGAGAAATTATGGAAGAAATTACATACTGATGACTGGGTTGCTGGTTTAGGTGCATTTAATGGCAACCAAGCGATTCAAGAGGTTACTGCAGGTATGAAAGCAATTTATCTTTCAGGATGGCAAGTAGCAGCTGATGCTAACTTATCAGCTGAAATGTATCCAGACCAAAGTTTATATCCAGCTAATTCAGTTCCAATGGTAGTTAAGCGTATCAATAATTCATTGATGCGTCGTGATCAGATTGAATACATGGAAGGCGAACCAACACGTGATTGGATGGTTCCAATTGTAGCGGATGCTGAAGCAGGATTTGGTGGCAATTTGAATGCATTTGAATTAATGAAACAAATGATTGAAGCTGGTGCTGCTGGTGTGCATTGGGAAGATCAATTGGCTTCTGCAAAAAAATGCGGTCACTTAGGTGGTAAAGTATTAGTTCCTACACAAGAAGCAATCAATAAATTATCTGCTGCTCGTTTGGCTGCTGATGTTTGTGGTACTTCTACATTGGTTATTGCTCGTACTGATGCTGAGGCTGCAAACCTTATCACTTCTGATATCGATCCACGTGATCAAAGATTTATTATTGAGGGAAAAAGAGCGCCTGAAGGGTTTTACTACGTAAAAAATGGTTTAGAGCAAGGAATTGACAGAGGTTTATCTTATGCTCCTTATGCTGACTTAATTTGGATGGAGACTGGTAATCCTGACTTAGGAATGGCCAGAGAATTTGCACAAGGAATTCATGCTAAATATCCAGGAAAAATGTTGGCTTACAACTGTTCGCCTTCATTTAATTGGGCAAAATACATGGATGTAAAAGCAATGACTACATTCCGTGAAGATTTAGCGGCTATGGGATATAAATTCCAATTTATCACATTGGCTGGTTTCCACGCAAACAACACCGTTATGTTCGAATTAAGTAAAGCTTATATGGATAGGGGAATGGCAGGTTACTCTGAGTTACAACAAAGAGAATTTGCACTTGAATCTTCAGGATTCCAAGCTATCAAACACCAATCTTTCGTTGGAACAGGTTATTTTGATGCTGTACAACAAGTTTGTCAACAAGGTCAATCTTCTACTACTGCACTTGCAGGAAGTACAGAAACTGAACAATTTCATTAATATAAATTGTCTTTGTATAAAAAAAGCCTCCAAATAATTTGGAGGCTTTTTTTATTTTGTACAATTGTATTAATAAAAAACCATAAAAAATTGCATTTATCAAGTGTGAAGTATCTGGAGAAATTTCACCAAATAATTTTCTTTCCAACCAAAAAAATACAATGGTTATAGGTCTATAATCAGTCCCATCATACCATCTGGTAAAAATGCTTAAAAAATCGTTAAAGCCTGTGCCAATTTTGGCTAATTGGCCTGTAATATAAGAATCATCCAATCCGAAATCAAAAGTGTAAGTCCAACCATAAAGTATCAGTGCTCCAAGCATTAATAACCAATGGATATGTTGTTCAAAGGAAAAAGGTTTGGTAGCTAATGTTGAAGATTGCAATTTTGTTTTTTGTATGTTTTTTTTCATTTTTATTTTAAAAGTTTTTAAACTAAAATTTTCAATAAAATTAATTACTTTTTATCAATGCCATTTTAAAAATTTCCCAATAATTAGATTTTAATAATCCAAATTCATAAAATCCTCTTTCTTTTAACATTTTATGCAATTTTGGATAGTTATATGAAGGTGCAGCAATCATAAAATGATGTTCTAAATGATAATTTACATGTAATGGTGCAAATAGAATTTTTTCAATAAAATTAGCATAAGTTGTACGCGTATTTTTGTATGGATTAGATTCGTCTTCAACAACACTATGTTCAGCTATACTTCTGATGCGCAATGAAAAATTAAAAGTTGTAAATAATGCACCAATCCATAATAAATAAAGCCACCCATGCCCACAAATAAACAATAAAAACCAAATTATGAAATTAGATATGAAGGGTCCTTTTAAATAATGAAAGGCATTTTTCAAAATCTTAGAAAAAGGTCTTTTAGTTTTGTCGATTTTAAAAATATCGCCAGCCAAATTGTATTTTAAATAGCCCAAATGCATTGAAATTAATCCTAATTGTGATTTTATACCGGTAGCCCCAATTAAATCCCTTCCAATTTTGCGTATCATGGATAATAATTTGGTTGGATAACCTTTTGTCAAAGATAAATCAGGGTCATCAAAAGTTCCGGTATTAATATGGTGCTGAAAATGGTAAGGACCATACTGTTCTAAATTTTGAATTATTGGATAAGCGCCAAACCAATTTCCAATAAATATATTTGTTTTTCTTGACTTAAACAATGAATAATGTGAAGTATCATGCATAATAATGGCGCAACCTAATTGTTTGCCACCAATTATAAATAATGCCAAAACGATAGTAAAAACATTTGTCCATAAAGCCACCAATACAAAAGAACCAATTATCCAAATCCAATTATAAATCACTTCCCATGTTCCGAATAAATCATTTTTTTGGTGAAGTACTTTTATTTCTTCTTTAGATAAATAAGTATTTATTATCTGCTTGTATTTAGTAATTTGAAAATTAGCAGGATCAACCTTTTTTATACTTTCCATTAACCAAAAATACAAAAAGGAATTGAAAAAAAAAGGGCGGAATCAAAATTCCACCCTTTCTGGTTTAGGACTTTTAAATTAATTATTAATTATAAAATTTCTTGTTTGTTTTAGCATAATCCAACAAAATTTGTGCGGGTTCAAATCGCTCACCAAATCTTTTGGTTAAATCATTTAAAATATCTACCACTTTCTGAGCACCAAGACTATCAATATATCTGAATGGTCCGCCTCGGAAAGGAGGGAAGCCCAATCCAAATACTGCTCCTATGTCTCCATCAAGTGGATTTGCAATAATATTTTCTTGTAAACATAATACTGCTTCATTTACCATTGCCATTCCACAACGCATGTGTATATCGTTTACATCAGTTTTCTTTCGGGTATTTCCACCATAGAAACTATAAATCTTAGCATCTACAACGCCATGTACTTTTTTTCCCTTTTCGTCGTATTTATAAAAGCCTTGTTTGTTTTTTCTGCCTTTATAACCTGCCTTTGAAACTTCAAGAAGCGTTTTACTAATTTTAAATTTAGGTCTTGTTTTAAGCAAATCTTGCATTAATTCGCCACTCATAATGTGTGCACCAACATCAATACCTACTTCATCGGCAAGGGTGATTGGTCCAACTGGAAAACCAAATAAATTCATTTCACGATCTATTTGCAAAATATCACCACCTTCATCTAATAATAATTGAGCCTCATTCATAAGCGGAGCCAAAATACGAGTAGTATAGAAACCTGGTCCATCATCCACTACGATAACCGTTTTGCCTTGTCTTACACCAACTTCATAGCATGTTGCAATTACCCAATCCGCAGTTTTATCTGTTTTTACTATTTCAAGCAACGGCATTTTAGGAACTGGCGAAAAATAGTGCATCCCAATAACTAATTCGGGATGTTTTGCCTTAGAAGCAATTTGTTTAAGTGGAAGGGCAGAGGTATTAGATGCAAAAATGGTATTTTCTTTTACATTCGCTTCGCAATCAGCAAGAATTCTTTGTTTTAATCCTAAATCTTCAAAAACCGCTTCAATTATAATATCCTGATTATCTAAATCACTATAATTTAATGAACCTGAAAGCATGGCCATTTTTTCTTCCAATTCGATTCTGGTCATCGCTTTTTTGCTTACTCGCTTATTATATCCATCATAAATTCCTTTATAAGCAGATGCAATCATATCATTGCTAATGTCTTTTAAAAGTACATGAATATCATCATTAATGGACACTTCTGCTATACCTGCACCCATAAATCCAGCACCAACCATGCCCAATCTATTTACTTTTTTAATCAATTTAGAATCATACGGGTTTTTCTTCTTTTCTGTCATTGCAAAAAAGATATTTATTAATTGAGGTGAAACATCACCTAGCAATAATTCTTCAAATTTAATGGCTTCGGCATCCAAGCCTTTTTCCATCCCTTGATTCCAACCAATTTCAACACATTCTAAAATTTTATAAGGAGCAGGATAACAACCATTTGTTTGCTTGTCCACCATTTTTTTTGCTTGGTCAAATACTATCTTATTAACCAAAGGTGCTTCTAAAACTAAGTTAGTCAAACTTCCTTGTAATTTGGCAAAACCAGCCTTTAAGGTATCTAAGTTAATCTCATTTCTTTTTCTTGAAATTGGTTTTTCAACTAATTCTAGCGCTAATTTTTCAGCAGCTTTTTGCAATGAATTTACATGAACAACTTTGTCAACCAATCCCATTTTTTTTGCTGGAAAAGGAAAAATATTTTTCCCAGTAAGCATCATATCTAGTGCAGCCTGCAAACCAACCAAACGTGGTAAACGTTGTGTGCCGCCACCACCAGGCAAAAGACCCAATTTTACTTCGGGTAAAGCCATTTTTGTAGATTTGTCATCCGAAGCAATTCGCGCCTGACAAGCTAAGGCAATTTCCAATCCTGCACCCAAACAGTTACCGTGAATAGCTGCAACAACTGGTTTTTTAGAATTGCTTAAATCATTTAATATTTTATGTCCTTTACGAGTAAATGGTTCAAAATCGCCTTTTTTCTTTACCTTTTGGAACATTTCAATATCAGCGCCTGCGATAAAATCTTTTTTCTTACTTGATAAAACAATCGCTTTAACAGCATTATCATCATTTAATTCTTTGAAAACACCTTCAAATAAGCCAATTAAATCAGTACCTACTTTATTGATTTTTTCATTTTTTTGATCCATCCAAATGATACAAACACCATTCGATTTCTTTTCAATTGATATATAATCTTCTCTTTTCATTGTTTGTGATTTGTAATTAGTTATTAGTAATTAGATATTTGTAATTAGTGATTGGATATTGGTGATTAGTGATTAATTAGAAATTAGTGATTAGTGATTAGTGATTAGAAATTGGTGATTAGTGATTAGCTTATAGCAATTTTGTTTTGAATACTTTTTATTAGTCCTTGTAATAATTTTGAAATTTCATTTAGATTTTCCGTTAATTTCTCGTAATCTTCAATTGGTAAATAATTAAGATTTTTAGAAATTAGCAATAACGTTTCCAATTCCAATATAGAACCTCTTGATATTCTTAAAAATTGTAAATAATTTTTAGAACTTTCTCTTCCATATCCTTCAGCAATATTAACAGGGACTGAAATTACAGCCCTATTAATTTGAGTTATTAAATTAAACTTTTCATCGCTAGGAAATAATTTTGTAGTTTTATAAATAACAGTTACAAATTCAATTGCCTTTTGCCAAACAATTAGATTTTTATAACTAGCTATTTTAGAACCTTCTTCCACTTTTTACAATTTATTATTTAACCTTTTACCTTATTACAATTTTTTAATTACTAATTACTATTTTCCAATTACTTATTACTATTTACTTTTTACCAATTACTATTTACTTACTCCCTAATACTTTTTAATCAACATTGCAGTACCATGCGCACCAGCAGCACAAGCAGCAAGAATTGCATATTTTCCACCCTCTTTTTGTAGTCGATTAGCAGCCATGGTTAACAATCTACCGCCAGTAGCTCCAAAAGGATGACCAATAGATAATGAACCGCCCCAAGTATTTATTTTATCTCTCGGAATTGAACCAACAGCATTTTCATAACCCGCATTTTTCTTGCTCCATTCTTCACTTTCCAATGCTTTAAGATTTGCTAATACTTGCCCAGCAAATGCTTCATGAATTTCCCATACATCAATATCAGCAATGGTAAGGTTATTCTTTTTAAGTAATGCCGCAATTGAATACGCAGGACCTAACAATAATTCTTCAAAAAGATCGCCTGCAGTAAAATATAATCCACCAACTCTGCTTTTGGTTTTAACCCTAAAGCTAGTGCTTTCTCCTCTGATGCTAACAAAACGGCAGAAGCTCCATCTGTTAAGAAAGAAGCATTCGCAGCAGTAATAGTTCCTACGTACTTATCAAAAGCTGGTTTTAATTTAGCCATTTTTTCAACAGTACTATCGCCTCTTACACCATTATCTTTATTGATAGGTCCAAATTTTGGAGGCAATTGAACCGAAATAATATCATCTAAATTTCCATTTTCAAATGCTTTTGCTGCATTCTGGTGCGATGCAGTTGCCAAAATATCTTGTTCTTCACGTGTTACACCAAATTTTTGTGCAAGTATTTCACAGTCATTTCCCATTGTTCTTCCTGTTATATATTCAGCAACAGCTGGTTTGTCGGGCAAAAAATCATTTGGTCTCAAAGTGGTGGCAAATTTTAAGTATTCCATTGGTGTACTTAATTTTTGGGCCATAAATAATTTTTTACGCATTTCTTTCGTATATCCAATTGGTGTATCAGAAGTGCATTCTGTACCTCCAGATATTATAACATCAGCTCTTCCCAATTGAATCGCATCCATAGCATTTGAAATAGCTTGATTGGCCGAAATGCAGGCTTGCTTTACGGTATTAGCCGGCACTTTGATTGGCACTCCTGCAGTTACAGCTGCCTCTCGAGCAACATTTTCTGTTTTTACATTTGAAATAACATTACCTAAAATAACCCTGTCTATTTCATTTGGGTCAATTCCAGTTTTATCTAAAAGTCCTTTTATGGCAAACTGTCCTAATTGGTACGACATCAAATCCATATAATCAGTACCTGACTTCAAAAAAGGAGTTCTAACTCCATCAATAAATACTACTTTCTTTATCATTTTTAAAAAATTTATAAACAAATATATTATTAAAACAAATGCATGCATTGAAATAAAAATTATATAATTGTTATTTCGACTTATGGAAAAAAATTCTTTTCTTTGGAAAAAAAAATTATGTTTAAAGGTAAAACAGTATTAATTACAGGCGGATCAAGAGGTATAGGTCATGCAATAGGATTAAGATTAGCCAAAGCGGGTGCAAATGTTGTCATTGCGGCAAAGACAACCGAAGCCCACCCCAAATTGGAAGGTACTATTTACACAGCTGCAGATGATATGACAAATGCAGGAGGGAAGGGATTAGGCTTGTTTTGTGATATACGAGATGAGGCAAATGTGGAAAGTGTGGTGGCCGAAACGGTTAAAACATTTGGAGGAATAGATATTTTGATTAATAATGCAAGTGCTATCAACTTGGCTGGAACATTAGATACTGCCATGAAACGTTATGATTTGATGCACCAAATAAATGGAAGAGGCACATTTATGGTTTCTCAAAAGTGTTTGCCTTTTTTATTAAAATCAGAAAATGGACATATCCTTAATTTGTCTCCCCCTCTAAATTTTACTGAAAAATGGTTTGCTCCACACGTGGCTTATTCTATGGCGAAATACAATATGAGTTTATGCGTTTTGGGCATGGCTGGCGAATTTAGAGGCAAGGTAGGCGTTAATGCATTATGGCCAAAAACAACTATTGCCACAGCTGCCGTAAATAATATATTGGGAGGTGATGAATTGATGAAGCGTTCGAGGACTCCTGAAATAATGGCTGATGCTGCATTTTACATTTTACAAAGAGATAAAAAAACGTGCAACGGTCAGTTTTTTATTGATGAAGAGGTATTAATTAATGAAGGTATCACCGATTTATCTAAATATGCAGTAGACCCAACAATGGATTTAATGCCTGATTTTTTTGTATAAATAATTTTCATTTTGTTCAAGTCTGAGATTTTAGTTGAAAATGGTATTGAACTTGTAAAATTATGGTCAATAGCTAGCGATTTAAGTTTAAAAATTGCAGTAAATATTGGCAATACCATTTGCTCTATTTTGAAAAAAAATAAGGAATATTTGTATTTTCCTTATGAATTAAAAGCATATAAAAACATATCCCAATTAGCAGGAATTCCGTTTATGCATCCTTGGGCAAATAGGCTCGAGGGTGATTTTATTTTTATTGAACAAAACAAGCACCATTTTCCAAAAGCCTTTCAATCCATTATACCAAGAGATGGGAATAATTTACCATTACATGGCTTATTATTAAAATCCGACAAATGGAAAACGAAAGCAATTGTTAATCACTCCGAAGGTATCAGTCATATTGCAACAGTTGAATTTAGGGATGAATTTGAATTGGCTATTTTCCCCTTTGAACATACATTGGAAATGAAAACTACTTTAACAAACAATGGTATTTCAATTGAAGTTTTGTATATCAATGATGGAAATAAACCAATGCCTTTGTCAAGTGGATTTCATCCTTATTTTGCAATTGATGCATTAGATACTGATAATTTGGAAATTAATATCCCTTTTAAAAATGTACTACTATCAAATAAATTGATGATTCCAAATGATGGTGCTTTGGCAAAAGAATCAGTTTTTGAAGGATTTATTGATGATAAAATTTCACTTTCCAACAACTATTTTGACCATGGATTTGAGGAATTAGATCAAACAAAAACATGTTCTACAAATCAGGCAGCAACTAATTTTGAAATAAACTTCGGAGATTATAAATTTGGGCAAATTTATGCACCAAATAAAATTGAAAAGCCATATATCTGCATAGAACCAATGTTGGCCAAAACGAATGATTTGAACAGAAACAAATGCGAATTACTTAATCCTCAATCCTGTATTAAAAAGTCGTTTGAAATTTTAATAAATTGAAAAATTAAAATATAATCAATTCAACTATATTTGCCACCATGATTCAATCCAATATCTCGCTAAAAGACTACAATACATTTGGTTTGGATATTACTGCTAGTTCATTCTGTGTGGTTAAAAGCAAAACAGAAATAATTAATTTAATCCAAAATGAGTTTTCAAAATATGCAAAGAAACTATTTCTTGGAGGAGGAAGTAATATTTTATTTTTGAAAGATTATGGAGGTTTAGTGATTAAAAATGAGATAAAAGGGATTGAAATTGAAAGAGAAACGGATGAATATGTATATTTAAAAAGTTACTCGGGAACACAATGGAACGATTTGGTGCTTTATTGTGTAGATAAAAATTTAGGTGGAATTGAAAATTTATCCCTAATTCCCGGAACTGTGGGTGCTGCTCCCATGCAAAATATAGGTGCTTATGGTGTAGAAATAAAAGATGTATTTGAGTCATTAGAAGCAATAGATTTGACAACAGGAGAAACCATTATTTTTAACAATAATGATTGTCAATTTGGATACAGAGAAAGCATTTTTAAAAACCAACAAAAGAATAAATTTTTCATTTATTCCGTAACATTTAGGCTAAATAAAAAACCAGTTTTGAACCTTAATTATGGAGATATCCAGAAAAAATTGATTGAAAATGGATGTGTTAACCCAACTATAAAAGATGTAAGTAATGCCATAATTGAAATTAGGAATTCCAAACTTCCTAACCCAAAAGAAATCGGAAATGCTGGCAGTTTTTTCAAAAACCCAGAAGTTTCTATCGAAAAATATTCAGAATTATTTTTGCTATTTCCTTCAATGCCGAAATACGATTTACCCAATGGAAATGTAAAAATTCCCGCTGCTTGGTTAATTGAACAATGCGGATTTAAAGGCAAAAAATACGGCAATACTGGCAACCATGCAAAACAGGCTTTAGTGATTGTAAATTATGGCAATGCAAGTGGAATTGAAATTTATAATCATGCCATTTTGGTACAAAAAGAAGTAGAAATAAAATTTGGAATTTTATTAAGTGCTGAAGTTAATTTTATATAGAAATGGATAAATTTGAAATAAATAAAGACATCATTCAATTGAACCAATTGGTTAAAGCAATGGGGTGGTGTGAAAGTGGTTCCATGGCAAATAGCCTAATAGATGAGGGTTATGTGAAAGTAAACGGCACTGTCGAATTTCGACGCCGTAATAAACTTGGAAAAGGTACAATTGTAGAATTTGAAGGAAACAAGGTGGAATTGGTTTAAAGATTAAAAGAGTAATCTAAAGCCAACTTTCATTTCCTATTCCTTATAATTTCATCCACTACAGTTGGATCTAACAATGTGCTTGTATCACCTAAATTACTAAAATCTCCCTCCGCAATTTTTCGTAAAATTCGTCGCATTATTTTACCACTTCTCGTTTTTGGCAAGCCTGATACAATTTGAATTCGGTCGGGCTTGGCTATTGGCGAAATAATTTTGCTAATCACCTCATTCACCTCTTTTGTAAATAATGAAATATCGTTAACCTGTTTGTCGCAGATTACAAATGCATAAATCCCTTGCCCTTTAATATCATGCGGATAACCGACTACAGCACTTTCAATAATATTAGGATGCTCGTTTATTGCATTTTCTACTTCGGCAGTTCCTAATCGATGCCCACTTACATTCATCACATCATCCACCCTTCCAATGATTCTATAATAACCATCTTCGTCTCTACGACAGCCATCACCTGTGAAATACAAATTTTTGAATGTGCTGAAATAAGCCTGTCTGCATCTTTCATGATCTCCATAAGTTGTTCGGATAATAGATGGCCAAGGAAATTTCATACAAAGTAAACCTTCTACGCCATTTTCTACAATTTCTTCGCCTTGTTGGTTTACCAAAATCGGTTGAACCCCTGGCAACGGAAGTGTAGCAAAAGTTGGCTTGGTTGGTGTAACATATGCAATCGGAGAAATCAAAATACCACCAGTTTCGGTTTGCCACCAAGTATCAACAATTGGGCATCTTTCTTTTCCAATATTATCATGATACCAAAACCAAGCCTCTTCATTTATTGGCTCACCAACACTACCCAATACCTTTAATGAATCCAATTTATAAGGTTTCACAAAGTCTAAACCACTCGCCATTAATGAACGGATAGCAGTAGGCGCAGTATAGAATTTGGAAACTTGTAATTTATCAATTGTTGCCCAAAAACGACCAGCATCAGGGTAAGTAGGAATGCCTTCAAACATTACTGTTGTGGCACCATTAAGCAAAGGACCATAAATGATATACGAATGCCCAGTAACCCAGCCCACATCAGCTGTACACCAAAAAATATCATCCTCTTCGTACTGAAATACATTCAAAAAAGTATAATAGGTATAAACCATATATCCAGCACAAGTATGTACTACTCCTTTCGGTTTTCCAGTACTTCCAGAGGTATAAAGTATAAACAATTCATCTTCACTATCCATTTCAATGGCATCAAATTTTGTTGCTGCTTTATTCATTTCGCTATGCCACCAAACGTCTCTACCCATTTTCATGTCAATAGTATCGGCAGTTCGTTTATAAACTATAACTTTTTCAATAGATGGGGTAGTTTTAAGTGCTTCGTCACATATTTCTTTTAAATTAACAGTTTTATTTCCCCTAAAAAGTCCATCTGCCGTAATTAAAATTTTACAATCAGAATCGTTTATTCTATCAGAAAGGGATTGCGCAGAAAAACCTGCAAAAACGACTGAATGAATTGCACCCACTCGTGCACATGCCAAAACAGCAATAGTTAATTCTGGCACCATCGGCATATATAAACAAACTCTATCGCCTTTTACAATTCCGTTATTTTGCAATACATTCGAAAACCGACAAACAGCCTCATGTAACTCCTTATAAGTTATAATTCTGTTTGGTTCATCTGACGAATTTGGCTCCCAAATTATGGCTGGTTTGTCTCCACGAATTTCCAAATGTCGATCCAAACAGTTTTCCGTAATATTCAATTTTCCATTTATAAACCATTTTATATCTGGCTTTTCAAAATTCCAATCTAATACATTATCCCACTTTTTTTTCCAAACAAAGGTTTCGGCAATATCAGCCCAAAATATTTCTGGATTTTCAATACTTAATTTATAATCAGAATGGTATTGTTCTAACGATTTAATCTGGTGCTTCATTGCTATATTTTATATGGTCAAAAATAGAAATTAAATTATTCTAAATGGAAATTAAATTATATATTAATAGCTAAACTTCTTTCCAAAATTTAAAAACTTTTTTTCCATTAAATGATAACTTAAAAAGGCTAATCCAAAAGAAATTACAACTGATACAACTGGTTTAAACAAATCGAAATAATCATTAATGACTAATTTTGCTTCGTTGAAAAGCACAAAATTTAAAATATAAAAAACAGGAATATGGATGATATAAATTCCATAGGAATATTTACCCCATGTTTTAAGCCAATTTTGATTGCAAAACCTAGAAAATAAATTCATTTTATTTGATAGAATCGTAATTAAGATAAAACTATAAAATATAGCTAACCAAACGAAAACGAATATAATATTGTATTTATCTAATTTAATCATCCAAGCACCACAAACAAATACCAAAAAAGTAACCAATGACCAAATTCGTTTATTTACAAAAATCCAATTCCAAAAGGTTTTGTGATTGAAAAAAAAGGCAATTAAAATACCCAACAATAAACCTATATACCTGTCAGGAGTATAAAAATCTGAAATACCTCTTCCAAAATGTATTTTTAATCCAATAGCTATTATAATAAGGGCTGTTATAAAATAGGGCAATTTTTTTGGTGGTAAAAAATAAACAATTAATGGAATAAATAGATAAAATTGCTCTTCAATGGCTAATGACCAAGTTGGCACCAACCATGCAGGTGTTAAATTATCGGGAATGATAAAAAAATTCTGAATAAATAATCCAAATGGCCAAATGGGAATTGGAGAATTTATTAAGTCAGGAATTTGCATAAAAAACGGAATACTACTGCAAATAAAAAACAATGCTAATGACAAGAAATAAATCGGAAATATTCTCGTAAATCGTCTTATATAAAATGTCTTAAAATAATTGGGTGATGTCCTGTTTCGAATTAAAATTCCGCCAATTAAAAAACCAGACAATACAAAAAACAAATCAACACCGCTCCAAAAAAGGCTCGAAAAACCAATTATCAGTTTAGATGCTTTACCAAAAGGAACTATAGCCATTGTCCAGTAATGAAAAAAAACTACGATAATGATTGCAATTCCTCGCAAACCATCTAATTCAGAAATATGGATTTCGTTTTTTTTAAGGGGATTATTCATTTCAAATTTTTAATCAAAAACAATCACGCTAACTCCATTTGTTTTAGAAGGCCAATTTCTACTTTTCAAAACCCTTCCATTTAAATAAAAAGTATTCGTTTGTGGAGTAGTTGCAGGAACATAAAAATCGACAAATTTTAAAAAAGCACTATTTGCAAATGCCCCAAAGGAATTTAAATCTGAGGCTCCATTTTTGTTGTTATCATACAAAAACATGGCTATTGTAGTATATGTATCTTGTGCAAATTTTGGCTTACTAAGCGTATCACCATTTGCAATAAATACATCTCTTCCAGAAACAATAGCTTGGTTAGCACCAAAAAATGCGTTTACAGATTGTTCATCATCTTTTGGTAAACCCGACAGGATACCCTCGGCAATACTTCCTTTTGGTGGAAAAATACGGAGGTAAACAATTTTATCTGATTTTTTGAAAGGTTCTCGATAATAATGAATAGTACGTTCTGTAGGATTTTTTGGAATTGCTTCAAACTCATAATAGGTGAGTGGTTTGGCTGTAAAGTCTCCCCAATTTCCTTTACTATCAGCTACAAAACTTGCGTCAGGATTGGTTTGTTTTCTAAAACCCGTATTTGGGTCTAATTCATAAATATTTACTTTAGCACTTGCTCCAGCTTGGTTTTCACCAAAAGTAATTACTCTACCTGAAAGCTTAATAATTTCATCGCCAACAATCTCCAAGGTGGTAGGCTCATTATTATTGTTGAAAAACTTATACATCTCTTTAAATGCTTCCTGACTAGTGGCCACTTGGTAATGGTCTTTATCAATCAATTCTACATTTGTACAACCCTCTACGTTGCCCGAACTAGCTACTTTATCTCCATCCGACCAAATTACCATGGTAGGAATCGGTGTGGCATTTGGCCCAGCTGGTTTAGTAATTCCACCGCTTCCAATATGCACATAGTGGGCAATTTTTGCTGCCCGACTCGCATTATCACAATATCCATATCCAAGTCCACCACCAGCAGAATGGCCAACTAAATTCACTTGAGTTTGCCCCGTTTTTTCCAAAATATCGTCAATAAACTTATCTAACAAAACTTCATTATTTGCTCCCAATCCTATTGAATTCCAATCAAAAACATAAACCACACGTGGGTCGTAACCATTAGATGTAAATCTTAAAAATTGCTGTTCGTAAGTATCGCCTGCTGCAAGCACACCATGCATCATTACAATGGGCACTTTATCCGTTGGGATAGGCGTTTCCTCAATGGTTTTGCTTTCTTTCTTACAAGAAATAGAAATTACAAACAAAACAAATATAAATTTCAAATTTTTCATTTTACCCTTTTTATAGTTAACCAAATGTTCAAATTATTGTTCAATTTCATCCATTAATACATCATACGCTGACAATCCAGAAAAAGACTCGGCTGTAAAAATATTATTTTCTAAGTCATCAATAATCATAATATCATCAATAGTTTTATTTTTTAAAGCATTTTTTATGACATCACTCAATGCAAATGCCATAAAACGATGTCCATTATTTTTATTATTATTCAATAATTTCTCATAAAAAAAACAAATTTGATCATCTTTCGGAGCAATTTGTTCTTTTATTTGCTTTAATTTATCCACACTTTCCGAAGCATAAATAAGATAAGTATAATTTCCAATCTTTCGTTTGCATAATGTAGAATTAGAAGGACTGTCATCTATATCATAACAATTATTCTTTGTTTGAAAATTTTTACTTTCTACAATTTCATCAGACACAATTTCATCCATACTACTTCCTCCAAACCCGTTTGATTTTTCAAAATAATAAAATGGATGCAATTTTTTAATTTCACTAGTAGAAACAAAATTTTTAACAATTACTCCTTTACAAGTGTCGTCCTCAATCATATCACTATCAAAATCAAATCTTTTACTTAAAAAACAAAATGGATCAAAAGGCTCTCTGCATTTTTGCAAATATTTATCATAGCAATCTGAATTTGAATAATCTAAAGACATTAATAGCTTTTCTCCATCATAAGAAAAAATATTCCAAACATTTGTTTTATAACCAAATTTAAAATAAGCATCTATAATCTTTATATCTTTTCTAAATATCTCCCAAACCTCAATACTATCAATAAGTTTCATTTTTGCCTTATAGATATTCCCATTGATATTTCCAATATGTTGACAATCAAAATAAATAGGAATACCCATTTCAAAATAACTCTTCGTAACAGTATCTCCTTTAGGCGAAAACTCAATCATCTGTCCATCTACGAATCCATCGATTGCTGTATATATTCGACGCAATTCACCTTCATAAAAATAGTCATAACATTGCCCATGTTGTATCCCATTTTTGGAAGTCCCTTTATTAAAAATTCCATTATTGGAGTAGAAAGCATATTCACCCTCTACCTTGCCATCAATATAGTTGACATCAAATTTGAGTTTATCTTCACTAAAGTACATTTTATAATTTCCATTAAAGACACCATTTTTTAGAGTAGATTCTCCATAAACTTTTCCACTAGGAAAATATTCAGCATAATATCCATCAAACTCACCATTTACATAATTTCCTTCAGCTTTCAAAACACCATCTTCATAATAAAAAAGGAGCTTTCCGTTTGGAATATTATTCTTAAATTCTTGAATTTTAGCAACTTGACCATTTTCATAATACCAAGTAGATATTCCTTCATGTAAAAGTGGTTCCTCTTTTACCATTGATTTTCCTTCAAATTGCAACTTACCTGATATATAATAATCCTTTACTTCAAAATAATTATCTTTAGGTAAACTTATTCGATAAAAACTAGCCTCAGATTTTTTACATGGATTCCAATCTTCATCAAAATATATCCTTTTTTGACCTTTTAATGTCGTCAAAAAAGCAAAAGAAAAAAAGACAATTTGGATAAATTTTTTAATATTCATTTTAATCTTTTATCTCTGTTCAATTTTAATTTGACTAGGATCAATTTTCAACTCCTCCATTGTAACTTTCAAAGGCTCAGAAAAACCAGCTTCCAAATCCAATTTCGACATCGATACTTTTACAGGGGTATTACTTTTTACAGTTGCATTAAAAGTACTCAAAACAGGCGCACTTATATTTTTTTTCAGCGGGATACTCACCATTTGGTCTACAGGAACAAGCAAAGTACCTTCAATGTGTATTAATTGATTGATAGGCACTTTGGCCTTTACGGGTATTGTTGTTTTAAAAGGAATATCATAGCCTTCAGCATTTAAAATTAGTGTATCATCCACCTGCAATTTTTGTTGAATCGGTACCATCAAACTCACAGGAATGCTACCTTTAACAGGAAGCGTCATATTGAGAAAATGCTTAAAATTTGTTCTAATTTTTGTGTCCATCGGAATATTCACATTTAATGGAATGCTATCATTAATATTTAATTCCTTTCTAAATGGAATCACCAAATGTTTCAATTGAATTTCATCGGGCGAAAGCATAATATCAACCGGTAAATCGAATTCTAAATCCAAAACATCATTCATTAATAATTCTGTATTCAATGGAACATTTAGATTCATCCTCAATGGCACATCTATTACCTCATCTAATGCAATTTGCAATTTGTCTTTTACATCAATAGTTGTATTTAATTCATCATTAATGGAAATAGTTGGATTTTCTGTTATTTCAGCCGTCAATGGAATTTTATTATTTACCATAATAGATAAATTGTCTTCCAGCTTCATTTTTACCATTAAATGTTCAAGTGGTTTTGCCAATAATAATCCTACAATTATTGCCAATAAAACAGCAATTCCAATCAGCAAATTTTTCATCTAGTTTAGTTTAATATTATGATTTCATGTAAATATCTTAAAATAAAACAATTTTCACATAATAAATTGACAATAATTTAAACCAATATATATATTTAGGTTTTTAAATCCATTTGAATGGTTAAATATTTCAGTCATCATTATAATGACATAAATTTTTTTCGGTTTAGTGTTTATCATTTTGGAAAAAATGTACAGTCTGTATATGCCTTTGTGGTAGACGAGGTTTTGATTGACACAGGACAAAGACATAATCGAGAAAATGTATTAATGGCTTTGCAAGGGAAGGAAATCGAAAAAATACTACTTACCCATCATCATGAAGACCATTCAGGTAATGTAAATTACCTAATGAACAAATTCAATATTCCAGCTTATGCCCACCCGAAGGCGGTAGATATTTTGAAAAAGGGATACAAAATGAGTCCGTTAGCAAAAGTAATGAATGGTTCAGTTGAAAAGGCGATACTAATTCCTTTGGATGAAAGACCAATTTTGACCAAAAATCATCAGCTTTTTCCAATCTTTACGCCTGGTCATTGTGTCGATCACTATGCATACCATGAGCCAAATAAAGGATATTTGTTTTCGGGAGATTTGTATGTAGCTGATAAAATTAAATATTTTGGTGATTACGAAAGTATGAAAGAACAAATTATTTCATTAGAAAAACTTGTTGCGCTTGATTTCGACGTTTTATTTTGCTCGCACAATCCAAAAACAAAAAATGGGAAAGAACGCTTAACTTCAAAATTGAATGGATTTAAGGATTTTTACCAAACAGTAGCACATTTGCATTCAAAAGGATTGACAGAAAATGAGATAATGAAAGAAATGGGAAGGGTAGAAAATCACTTTTATAAATTAGTAACTATGGGCAAATTTTGTGGAGTACAAATGGTAAAATCTGTGGTGAGGGATTTGGAATAAGTTTTTGATAATCATCTTATTTCAATAAAAATAATCTCTAAACTAAAAATCCACACTCAACAGCAATTCTAAATTAGTAAATTTCAAATCGAATTTTTCTGCCAAAAAAGATTTTGTTAAACTGCCTTTGTATAAATAAGTGCCATGTCTGAATCCGGCATTTTGTTTTATATAATTTTCAATACCTCCGCAATCCGATGCTGATTTTAAAAAAGGTGTTATTATATTACTTAATGCATAAGAAGCCGTTCGGGATACATTAGATGCAATATTTGGAACACAATAATGAACCACGCCATGCTTTGTAAAAACTGGGTTTTTGTTGTCTGTAACTCTACTGCTTTCAAAACAGCCACCATGGTCTATACTCACATCAATAATAACTGATCCGGCTTTCATGCCTGCCACCATGTCTTCAGTTACTACACAAGGTGTTTTTCCATTTATGGGCTTTAATGCGCCAATTACAACATGCGCTCTTGCAATTTTATCTCTCAGATTGCCAGAATCGATTACGGAAGTATAAATTCTACGACCCAAATCATTTTGAAGCCGCATAAGTCGTGAAATATTATCATCGAACACCAACACCCTTGCACCCAAACCAAGGGCAGCTCTGGCAGCAGCTTCACCAACACTACCAGCACCCAAAATAACCACCTTAGTTGGAGGATGCCCGGTAATTCCGCCTAATAGAATGCCATGTCCATATTCGTTACTCAAATATTTTGCAGCAGTTAAAATGGCATAGTTGCCTGCTATTTCACTCATCGACCGCATAAATGGATAAGTATCATAATCGCCTTTGATATACTCAAAAGCCAATGCAGTTACCTTTTTTTCCATTATATGTTTGAGCGTTGATACATTTAATTTGGGCAACAAAATGGGCGAAACAACCACCTGATTGGGCAATAATAAAGGAATTTCCTCTACATTTATCGGTGTGGATTTAATTATTGTACTTGCTTTAAAAACTTCTTCTTTCGAAAAAACAATATCAGCGCCTACTTGAATATAATCTTGATCACTAAATCCAGAAGCTACGCCGGCACCAGATTCAATTACGATCCTATTTCCTCTATTTACAAGTCCTTCAACCGAATTAGGTGTAAGTGGAATTCTTTTTTCATTATAATTGGTTTCATCAGGAATACCTATATACAATGATTTTGATTTATTGCCAAAATCTGCCAATTCTTCTTTTGGAAGCAGTGCATAATCCATTTTTAACTTCTCTAAAGTTCCTTCATATTGCTCAGCCATGCTTTATCAATTGTATTTTTCTGCTTTCTCCAATATTGGAAATATTTATTTCAAGGTATTTATTGTCTATTAAAGGTAATATGATTTCGGGCCATTCAATAAAACAAATTGAGTTACTGAATAAAATTTCTTCAATTCCTGCATCAATTGCTTCAGAAATATCTTTTAATCTAAACAAATCGAGGTGGTAAATTAGTCCATTTGATGTTTCATATTCATTAACAATCGAATAAGTAGGACTAGAGGTAGGATTTAAAACACCCATTTGATGAGCCAATTCATTTATAAGTGTTGTTTTTCCAGCACCCATCTCACCATTAAAAAGCCAAATATTATAATTCAAACCATTGTTAATTAGCCATTTAGCTATGTTTTTAAGTTCAATTAGGTCATATTCTTTGGTCTCCAAAATCTTTTTTATGCAAATTTATTTTTTGTACGGTGTATTTCCTAATTCTTAAATCTTATTTTTTATTTTGGATAGAAAAAAAAAGTATTAAATTTGCGCTCTCAAATGGCGAGGTAGCTCAGATGGTTAGAGCGTGGGATTCATAACCCCAAGGTCGGCAGTTCGATCCTGCTCCTCGCCACAAAAAAAGGTTTCAAGAAATTGAAACCTTTTTTTTGTATAAAAAATAGGATAAACCTAATTTGCCAACTTCGTTTTGTATAAAAACATAGCAAATAATACCTCTAAAATCCAATAGGAATTCTTTATGATAAACCTAAAAGTGGTAACTGGCTCCATTTAACGGTTGCTGCTATAAAAAGTTGGCGATTTTTACCACAAATGTTCATACGAAGCATTGAACCGCCAATTTTTTGTAGGTGCTGTTAGCTGTTGTTTTTCTTTTCATTTTGTTATAAGTCATTAGGATTTTCACCAACACAACTTTGTCCAGATTTCGCACAGTCAAAGCAATTACCTGTAAAAACACAACTATGTTCTTTCGGTTCACAAGAAGAGCAAGACTGCCCACAGTCAGAATTACAATTTGAACAATTAGAACAGTTGTCATCTTCTGTTTCGTTTTTAAATGGAACTTAACAGTTTATCGGACTTTTCTGCTTTCAAAAACACTTTCTTTTTGTAAAGAATTTCACCTTCAACTTTTGAAAGGTTATAGTCTCCACTTTTCAATCTAGTAATGGAAGTTTTGGAAATGCCGTAAGCCAATAACAAGTCAAAAAGAAAATCTTCCTTGGAAAAATTCTCAATGATGCGTTTTACATTATGTTCTATTTCGTGACTGTTCATTCCTAAAATTTCAATTTCTTAAGGTGTTTTTTTACTTCTCTTTCTACTTGGTCAAAGTCGGGCAGGTCTTTTATTTGTTCGCTCATGGAGCTTTTCCACCTGCCTTTGTATTGCGGTAATCTTTCATCCAATTTTTTCGGAAAATCTGTGTGCTGTAAATCCTTGCTTTTGCATTTAGCTTCAAATTCACTGATATAAAAATCGGCATCCATTTCATGTTCTTCCAGCAAATACCAGATGTCGTAAAAATCTCTCGCTTGCATTCGTTGCATTACCGACCGCATTTTTTCCACCAATACTTCCTCTAATGGATAACATAATAGTTGGTGCTCTTCCAAATCGGTAAAGCCAATGATTACATCATTCATTACAGGTTCAAAAACCAGTTGTTCACTTCGTGAAATATCAACTTTCACACGTTTGTTATTTCCTTGTCCGCCAAGCGGACCAATGTAGCTGATGTAAAAGTTGATACCGCCATCTTCATGCTCATTATTGTCAATGATGTCAAGCGGAATATTTGCTTCATCTTTTATGAATTCAAATACTTCATTGAACCATGAGAAAATTTGCTCATTGGATATTTCGGCATTTAGCACTGTAAAGTCCAAGTCCCCCGAAAAGCGATAGTCTTCAAAATAAATTTTCTTTAAAACTGTTCCACCTTTGAAAACGATTGCCTTTGAAAGTTGCTCATGTTTTGCAATACCAAACAGAATCCAAGAAAGAATATAATCCTTTTCAATCTGCTGGTCACGAACACCAACCGCATTTGCTTTTTGCTGTATTTCTCCGGGTTTAATCATGTGTAAATAGCAGATTTAATGGTTTCGGTTTCCAAATTTTGTTGAATGCTCCAACGACTGTTTCGCTTGCCTGTTTTGGGTAATTCAGTATCGAGCAACACATAAGAAGCTGTTTTCAGGTTTAACAAATCATCAATAATTTTTGTGTTGATGTTCAGCATTTCTAAGAGAAAACCCAAACGTTTTATTACTGCTTGCGAATCAAATTTCTTTGCGTATTCAAGAAGTATATCGTATTTTATTTTGTCCTTGGAAGTATAAATAGCTTTGGCTACTTCCACAATTCCACCTGCGTAATCGGGTTTGAACAAACAGTCAATAATAGTTTTTTCTAAGTCGGAGCAAAGCACTTTATTATAGCTGTCAATCCAAATTTTCTTTTCACCAAAAAAGTGTTTCTCATTGTGATAGATAAATTGAAAAGGAACGTCTTTGATTTTTATTTCAGCTGGTCGTATTTGTTTTGATACAACGATTTGTTCCTTCAATGATGGCTGTGTAATCAGGTTGTGAATTTGTAAAGCAGAATAATATCCGATGTAATTTTTGGCATTATTCACCAAATGTTCAGCAATCAAATGCCAATCGGGCATAAATGTTTCGGCATTTTGCTCATAAGGAATGATGTAGTAAACACCTTCTTTCAAACGCATTAAAAGTCCTCTTTTAGTCATGTCGCTCAGAAGCTCTCTTACGGCACTTGCTTTAGAGTCGGGCAGGGCTTTGTATGCCAAAGAATAATCAAAACAATTCTTATTCTGTCCATTGAAATAGGATAGAAGTTCGTTTGATTGCGTTGATATGTATTTATTCTTCATAGTAACAATGTCAGGTCAAACCTGACAGCAATGATACGAAAGATAATTTACTTAATCGTTTTATTCTGTTAAAATATTATTATTCATAGTCAAATAGTCAGGATAGACCTGACAATAAAGATATGAAACATCATTATTTAACGGTGCGGTAGCAAAATTGGCTCTTTTGCAAGCTTGGGTTTGTGTGTCGGCTTGTGCGGCTTGCAAATGTGCCAATGTGCGGTTGGCTAAAATTGAATTAAAAAAAATATGTGGTGGGGAAATTTTTAAAACATTCGGGTTGGATTGTGTGTCGCCAAAGTAAGTCAGTATATTCTTGTCAAGATGTCAAAGTTCGTTTTTCAGATGTCTATTTTTTCAGAGTATGGTCGTTCTCTATGCTTGCTTACGGTTGGCAGCTACAAGAAGTTGGCGATTTCGGAGACGAAACTGTCTCCCCCACGACCTTGATACGAAGCACAAAGCTTCATTTAACCACTGAACCGCCAATTTCTTGTAGGTGCTGTTAGCTGTAGTTTTTCTTCTCACAGTTGTTTCTGTTTTAAATAATTATTTCTTTCTATACTGAAGTCTTGTCCAAAAACACTTCGGTCAATATATTCTTTATATAGTCTTTGGTTTAGTTCAAATAAAAAGCTGGTTAGGTAACTAATGCTTTTCATTTGATATATGTTGCTAGAAATACTTGTATCTATATTTGTCGGTTCCTTTAAATAGTTTGAGTAATATCTCTCAAGGTCAAGTATGGAATCTTATTTTCTAGGTCAAATATTGAAGAGTCACTGGTATAATTTAGTTTGTTTCTCGATTTGATGGATACTCTGATTTGAATTTTGTAAAATGGTTAAGAAGTAAATTATATAAAACTATTTCGCTTGGGTCCGAAGTGATTAAAAATTCTCTTAATGTTGATTCCATTTGCAACCAAGTTGATTTGTGAACACTGTCACCTTTGTGGCTTAATGTTAGTATTATATTTCCATATATATTTATTTCCTTCAAAGAGAAATAGTAGTTACCGGTGTCAATAGAAATTGGGCTTGAATACAAAGCAATAGAAAAATCTTCTATTCTTTTTGCTTGTACTTTACTTAGAAATATAAAGCCTTTATCAATAAAGCGAAATAAACAAGTGGAATTAAAAAACGATAAATAATAGAGAGTTATAAATGACCAAGAAGGTGATACATTGCTTTGTTTCTTGAAATCAGAATATTGAATAAAAACTTTATTCATAAACAATTCAATATCACAATGAATTGCCTTGTAATAATCATCTTTTGTTAATTCAATTTCAAATGACTTGCCGCTCAATTTATTTAATGAAATAAGCTTAGTCGTAAATACATCTTTTAAAGACCAAAATTCGTATTTTGTCCTTTTTTACACCATAATTTATTCGAGGTAATAAATGATTATTCCTTATGGTCAGAAAATTGTTCCTGAAAAGTTCCATAAATTTTAGAATAAATTCTCGCTATTCAAGTTGTTATAACGTTTATCGTA
>JADIYW010000002.1 GCA_016705125.1 Bacteroidota bacterium | reverse complement strand
TATCATTGGTTGGCGAACCATTACCAACAGAAGCAACACTTAGATGGTATTCAATTGCTTCAGCAACAGATTATGAGTTGAGTTATAAATCATTTACATTGGGAGGTCCTACTTTAAAGAAATATACTGGCTTAGATACTGTAACAACAATTATGGGTTTAATCCCAAATGAATCTTATATGGCAAGTGTAAGGTCGAAATGCAATGGTGCTTGGAAACAGATTTCGAACATAGTTTATTTTACAACACCCAATATTACAGGGGTTAATCCGACAACAAATGATTTAATTTCACTAGGCATTTATCCAAATCCAACAACAGGAAATGTAAAAATAATTTCGAGTAAATCAATAGAAAATCAAGTTTTCAGGATTGTAGATATAATGGGAAAAATAGTAATGGAAAAAACAATTAATTTAGAAAAAGACAGTCCTACCGAATTAGATTTTAACCAATTATCTCAAGGTACTTATTTTATATATACCGATTTTGAAGGGAATAAAATAGCCAATAAGTTAATGGTGATTAGGTAAATAATGTATCAATGTATCAATGAAGTAATGAAATAATGTATCAATGAAGTAATGAAATAATTGGTGCTTTGTTCTTTATGGCTTATTTTGAAAATAATTTTTCCATAAAGATATTTTGACATTATTATAAATTCATTACTTAAAACGTTTCTGATTTTCTCAATTTAGAATTTCTATAACCATAAGCTGCATAAATAATTATACCAATAAGCATCCAAATAAAAAATCGTAGCCAATTTGTAATGCCTAGTGTAGAAATCAATAAACTACAACTCAAAAATCCCATAACGGGTATAAACGACCATTTGTTTATAAAAGTTTTGATGCTCATATAAATAGCAACTATTAAAAATATCCAAAACGGAATTTGGTGTTTCCAAACTTCAAAGCCTTGGGCAAAAGGAAAAGAATCTTTAACGTTTTGTTCAGTTTTAAAATAAACAATAAAAGATATTATTGTAAAAATTGGAATAATAAATTGTCCATTTATATAAGGCGTTTTAAATTTTGGTTTTGCAAGTTGATTGTCATCCGCATTTTGATTGTCGCGCTGTTGCAATATTAAAACTCCCCCACAAACCAAAATAAACGCAAAAAGAGTGCCTATACTGCACATGTCGGTAACTAAGGAAGCATCAAGAAATAATGATGGAATGCCCACCAAAAATCCTGTTACGATAGTAGCAAAACCAGGTGTTTTAAATTTTGGGTGAATCGATGCGAATTTCTTTGGCAAAAGCCCATCTCTGCTCATACTCATCCAAATACGAGGTTGTCCAATTTGAAAAACCAACATTACACTTGCAGTTGCAATCAAAGCCGAAAAGGCAATCAAACCACCCATTTTTGTTAACCCTACATTGGTAAATGCCGT
This sequence comes from Bacteroidota bacterium, assembly GCA_016705125.1. Lineage (GTDB taxonomy): Bacteria > Bacteroidota > Bacteroidia > Chitinophagales > JADIYW01 > JADIYW01. The sequence continues at coordinate 227,790 of JADIYW010000002.1, read as the reverse complement.
AGCCAAAAATGCTTCTGTATTTAAATTTTCATAACTCACCATTCCCGTTAAAGCCAATGCCACCAAGATGTATAATACTGTTGAAATGATTAATGCATACATCATGCCTTTTGGCAAATCGCGCTGTGGGTTTTTACATTCTTCGGCTGTAGTAGAAATGGCATCGAAACCTATATATGCAAAAAATACTGCCGATACGCCTTTCATTACACCGGATACGCCATTGGGTAAAAAAGGGACCCAATTCGACGGATTTACATAGAAAAATCCAATTACGATAACCATCAAAATGACACCAATTTTAAATAATACCATTCCATTTGCAAAATTCTTTGATTCCTTAATGCCAATATAAACGAGTAAGGTAATAAACAAATTTATCATAAAGGCAGGAACATTTATTATAAAAGGAATGCCTAATAATTTGGGTGCAGCGTTCCATAGTTCTGGAATATTATTCTTTGCTTCCAAAAAACTTGTGGTTAAATACCTAGGTAAATCGATGCCAAAGCCATGCAAGAAATTGGTAAAATTGCCACTCCACGAAATAGCAACAGTTACATTCCCGATTGCATATTCTAACAATAAATCCCAGCCAATAATCCATGCGATTAATTCGCCAAAAACGGCATAAGAATAAGTGTAAGCGCTACCAGAAATTGGAATTCTAGATGCAAACTCGGCATAGCAAAGCGCCGAAAATCCACATGCGATAGCAATACCCAAAAATAATAAAATGACGCCTGGGCCGCCATCAAAACAAGCTTTACCAATTGTGCTAAAAATACCAGCGCCAATTACGGCAGCAATTCCAAAAGAAGTGAGGTCTTTTACGCCCAAATGTTTATGAAGTCCAGCTGATTCGTGTCCGTCGGATAAGTTTTCGCTATCTTCAAGAATTTTTTTTACCGATTTGGTTCTAAAAAGCTCCTTAACTGAAATCATATATTTTATTTATGGTTTGTTAAATTCAATAAATGTAAAAATAATAAATAAGACAAAGGGAAAATTATGACAAAAAAAATAAAACTAATCTTTTTCGTCTTCAATTTCGGTGCTTTCTTCTGATTTGTCAAGTATAAAAACAATACCTATTGGAATAAGGGTAATGAACATTATGGCCAAAATAACAAAGGAGAAATTTTCTTTTACAAAGGGTTTGGTGCCAAAATAAAAACCACCTAAAGCATTAGGAATCACCCACAAAAAAGTGCCTAAAGAGCTATATTTTAAAAATTTAGATCTTTTCATTTTTCCAATACCAGCCAAAAAAGGAACGAAAGTTCTGAAAATAGGAAGAAACCGACCTAAAACTATAGCCATAGATCCATGTTGGGCATAAAAATGCTGGGTTTTATGAATGTGGCTTTTATTAATAAGTGAAAAGTGGTCTTTTCCAATCAATTTTGGGCCAAGAAGCCTTCCAATGGAATAGTTGCAGAAATCACCTAAAATGGCGGCACAGATAAAGGTAAGCGTCAATTTTTGCAAATCCAGATGACCCGTAGCTGCAAAAGTGGATGCGGCAAAAATAAGTGAATCGCCTGGTAAAAATGGGGTTATGATTATACCCGTTTCACAAAAAATGATTAAAAAGAAAATTAAATATACCCAATCTCCATTATGGTCAATCATATCACCCAAATACTTGTTGATATGTAACACAAAATCAATAATGGTGTCGATTGTATTCATTATGAATGCAAAAATGCAACATTTTTAATTTCTTTTTATACTTGTTGTCCACAGCTTATAATTTGTTGTCCAAAACTGCAAGCAAATTTTATCAACTTTGTCTAATCACTGAAATCACTTCATGTTTTTTGATTTTATCCATACTATTGATTTCTATGTTCCTTTTGATTCTTGATTCTTGGCTCTTTCTTTTCCATACTTAATATCCCGAACCACGCCTATTATTCCATTCAGGATGATTTTCTACTTTTGGAAGCAGTGGCTCACCTATATTTATTTTTTCCCCATCCAATGATTTGAGGAATGAAATAAGGGATTTTACTTCCTTAGCAGTTAAATTTAAGGAGTCAAATGGTAATGTTTGATTTGGTACTTCGATTTGCATATTTGTTCCACCACCGATTTGGTAAAAATGGATGACTTCTTCTAGTTTTGAAAAAATACCATTATGCATGTAAGGTGCCGTTTTACTTATATTTCTGATTGTTGGTGTTTTAAAACTGTGCAATAGATTATCTGCTTTTCTTATATTGTATCTTCCCAAATCAGAATCTATTACTTTTGGATTAGAAATAGTATCTTGTGGAATACCTATTACTTCTGTCTCGCTTTCTCTGTAAAATGGAGGTACATTTCCATAAAAAGTAGGCGCAAAATGGCAGGTTCCGCACAATCCTTTTCCCATAAAAATGTTAAATCCTTGATTTATTTCTTTCGAAATAGTTGTTGATTTTCCATTCATATATTTGTCAAACGGACTATTGAAATCCGAAAGGGAGCGCACAAAAGCAGCTAATGCCCTTATAATGGTAAATTCCGATATGGGGTTTTTTTCATAATCTGGAAAAGCAGCTTTGAAAAAATTGATATATGCGCTACTTAGTTTCAATTTGTTAATTGTTGATTGAATGTCTGTATTAAATTCATGTGGATTTAAAATAACCTGCTCTATTTGATTTTCAAGGGAAGAAGATCTTAAGTCGTAAAATAAATTTGGCTGATAGGCAGCATTTAAAAGCGTTGGAGCATTTCTTTGTTGAAAAATACCCGAATGATTGGTGATGGCCTTTGGCAATGCATCTGTAAATCCCTTTTCTGGTTGATGGCATGAGGCACAACTCAATATATTATCTTTTGATAATAAAGGGTCAAAAAATAATAATTTCCCCAGATTTCTAATTTTATCATCAGCGGCCTCCAATTGAAATTCGTTGTATAGATTTGTATTTATAAAATCTTTATTATAAATATTGTCTATACTATAGGTTACAGGAATTTTATACCCTAATAAATTTTGAGGGATAGGAATATCAAGTGCTTTCTGAACTTTTAAAAATGCTATTGTGATAGGTTGTAAATAGGATTTAATAAATAATAGTCTATCAAATTGATCTATGTCTTTTTGAGTTTCTAGGAATTGAATTGCAGAATTACATTTTCCTTTGAAAGCTGAAATCGATGAATGTTTTCGACCATATTTACTTACAGTATTTTCAATCGTTTCAAGATTCGTTTTTATTTCGGAAATATTATTTTTGCAGATTGGAACATCAAATCCTGAAATTCCAAGGGTTTCAATCCTAATTAGGTTAAATCTTATAGCCGCAAAAATATCTTCATTGGTAATTTCTAATTTTTCGAAAAGGGACTTGGTTTTTTTTATTTCTAAATTTAGTTTAGCAATTAATTTAAATGCTTTCTTTTTATCTATTTTGTCCTCATATACCAATTCCTCAATCACTTGTAATCCTTCTGGTTGGTTCACAACACTATTTCTCATTCCATTTTCCACATAAGGAATGTTGGCTCCATTGTAAAAACGAATATTTTGATCTTGAAGATATTGAATTAGAAATTCTACTTTTTTATATTGAATGCGGCAATTGAGGAAACTGTTTTTTATTTCTACTTTTTCATCGCCATTTAGTGTTTTTTCAAAATGATTTAATTCCTCGTCAAATTTATCTAAGTTTTTAAGGGCTATTTTTTTAATAATATTATTGCCTATATCGTCTTTATTTTTTGGGTAAAAAGTAAAAAAGCAAATACAAATTACGGAGAGTAATGTTACTGTTAGAAAAACTATTTTTCTATTTGTCATTAAACTTTTTAATTAATTGTAAGTCAAATAAAGGCAAACAAATTTATCACTTTTAAAATTATATCAAATGAAAAGCACAAGTTTATTTTTATGGAGCATTGCACTATTCACTTTTAGTTTTCTTTCTTGTAAAAAAGAGAATTCTTTAAATGAAAATGATGCAGAAAGTCTTTTGTCACAAAAGCAAATGGAATTTGTACAATCTGAAATAGAGGATGTGGAAGAATACACTGAATCGGAAATGCCAACTAATGGATTAACAGTTGAACGATTAGATAGTTTACCCGATGGTCCATGTGTAAGTCGAACTTGGTCGGGTGATTCTTTGCAAAGAATATTAACTATCGATTATGGCACAAGTCCTTGTTTGTGTTTGGATAGCATATTTAGAAGCGGCAAAATAAGGATTGTTTTTGAAGGCAAAAGACATGTTGTTGGAGCAACCAAAACAATTTATTTTTTAGATTACAATGTAGATAATCGTTTGTTAAATGGTAAAGTGGAAACTGTTTATATTGGAAATGCTGTATTTAAAAGAAAAATAGTTGAAATGAAATTGCAAATTGAAGGGAGAACCGCTAGTTGGAAGGGCGAAGAAACGATTAAGATATTAGAAGGATTTGAAACACCTTCAAGATTAGATAATGTAAAATCAGTAATTGGAAGAACTTGGGGTGTAAATTTAAATGGAATTAATTACCAAAGGGAAATAGTTCAAGAACTGATTCGTAATAATGATTGTTCCCCTTTTTTTATTGATGGAAAAATAGAAACTAAAAATGAAAATGGACATTTAGTTTTGCTAAATTTTAATCCTTTTAATGATAGGTATTGCGATAATTTGGCTTCTATTTCTATAAATGGAAATGAACCACAAATAATAGCAATAAAGCATAGGTTGAGATAAATAGTAAGTTTGTTATTGTTTATTTTTTGTCCTCCTTTCTAGCCAAAGGGAGGATTTTTTATTTAAAATAATTTTAAGCATAAAAATTACCTAACATTACCGTTAGATTACCAAAATGTTTTTAAATTTGCCAAACATTAATATTTAAATGTTTTACTGGAGATATTGCCACACAAATTTGAAAATGTAAAAATTGGAGCCAACAAATGTAAAAGATCCTGAGTACTACCATAAAGTGGTAGATTGTCAGTATGCTTGTCCTGCCCATACACCGGTGCCTGAATATATACGCCTTATAGCGGCAGGTAAATATACCGAGGCATACATGGTCAATTGGGAATCAAATGTTTTCCCAGGGATATTAGGTCGTACTTGTGATAGACCTTGCGAGCCGGCCTGTAGGAGAGGAAGATTGGAAGAAGAGCCCGTTGCTATTTGTAGATTAAAGAGGGTAGCAGCAGATAATAAAGGAGATATTTCGGCATTTATTCCTGGGCCGAGTTCAATTTCAAATGGAAAAAAAATTGCATTAATTGGCGCCGGACCTTCAGCACTCACTGTTGCACGCGACCTTGCGCCCTTGGGATATGAAATTCACTTATTCGATGATCAGGATAAGGGAGGCGGAATGATGCGAAGTCAGATTCCTTCTTTTAGGTTGCCTGCCGAAGTATTAGATGGCGAGGTGTCACAAATTTTGAATATGGGAATCCATACTCATTTCAAAACATATGTATCTAGTTTAAAGGAGTTATTGAATAAAAAATATGATGCTGTTTTTATTGGAACAGGTGCACCAAAAGGAAGAGATTTGCCAGATTTGGAAGGTCGAAAAATTGGTGATAAAAATATTCATATTGGAATTGAATGGTTGGCAAGTGTGGCATTTGAACATACCGATTCTATTGGAGAAAAAGTTATCGTTTTAGGCGGCGGAAATACAGCAATGGATTGTTGTAGAACTTCGCGTCGCTTAGGTGGAAAATCGGTAAAAGTGGTTGTTCGTAGTCCGTTTGCTGAAATGAAAGCTTCTCCTTGGGAAAAGGAAGATGCAGTGCATGAAGACATTCCAATAATTGACAATCATGTTCCTTTAAGTTTTGTAACCGAAAATGGCAAATTAGTCGGAATGAATTTCGACAAAGTACACCCAGTGTATGATAGTGAAGGAAAAAGAAAATTGGTCTCCACAGGAGAATCACCTGTTTTTATTGAAGCAGATGATGTATTGATTGCTATAGGGCAAGAAAATAGTTTTCCGTGGATAGAGCGGGATTTGGGGATTGAATTTGATAAATGGGAAATGCCAGTTGTGGATAAAGATACCTTTGTTTCTCAATTGCCAAATGTATTTTTTGGAGGCGATTCAGCATTGGGGCCTAAAAATGTAATTACGGCTGTTGCACAAGGTCATCAAGCCGCTATTTCAATTGATTTGTTTTGCAATGGAAAAGCGTTAACCGAACGACCAGCGCCATTTACAAATTTATTTAGCACAAAAATGGGCATTCATGAGTGGAGCTATAATAATGATATTTCCAACGACCTTCGGTTTATAGTTCCTCAAGCATCAAAAGAAGAAACGCTAAAAGATAGGAAAAAGGAAGTTGAATTGGGTTTCAATTTACCCACAGGATTTAAGGAAGCACAACGGTGTTTGAATTGTGATGTTCAAACAGTTTTTACCGAAAGCAAATGTATAGAATGCGATGCATGTATGGATATTTGTCCTACCAATTGTATCACATTTACTGCAAATGGCGAGGAACAAGATTTAAGATCAAGACTTATGGTTCCAGCACTTAATACAACACAAGATTTATTAGTATCCAGCAAATTAGCCACCGGAAGGGTTATGGTAAAGGATGAGGATGTTTGTTTGCATTGTGGTTTGTGTGCCGAAAGATGCCCAACTTCTGCCTGGGATATGCAACAATTTTTATATAAAGTAACAAAAGCTGGAAATTCATGTCACTAGAGAGTAAAGTAAATAATTTTGTAATCCGATTGGCAAATGTAAATGGAACTGGTTCTGCTAGTGCTAATTATATGTTTGCAAAATCAATATTTAGAATGGGCGTTCCAGTAACGCCTAAAAATATTTTCCCATCCAATATTCAAGGTTTGCCAACATGGTACGAAATAAGAGTGAGTGAAAAAGGCTACTTAGGCAGGAGAGAAGGAATTGATATAATGGTATCTGTAAATCCGCAAAGTATGGCTAAGGATATTGCCAATATAAGAAGTGGAGGTTACTTTTTGTATGACAGTACCAAGCAATTAGATGATACCTTAATTCGGGATGATATTTTTTATTTCGGTATTCCTTTAATGCAAATGTGTAATGAGAATTATACCGACCCTCGGCAGCGACTACTTTTTAAAAATATCATTTATGTTGGTGCTTTATCCGCATTACTAAATATCGAATTTGAGGTTTTACAAACCTTATTAGAAGAGCAGTTTGTTGGAAAGGAAAAATTAGTTGCGCCCAATGTAAAAGCATTGCAATTGGGAATTGATTATGTTCATCAAAATTATAAATATCCTTTAGATTGTAGGATTGAAAGAAGAGATTTAATTGGTAATAGAATTTTGATAGATGGAAACTCAGCTTCAGGACTAGGCGCCGTATACGCAGGAGCAACTGTAGTTTCGTGGTATCCAATTACACCATCAACTTCTTTAGTAGAAGCATTTGAAGAGTATGCCAAAAAATATAGAATAGACCCAGAAACAGGTAAGAAAAATTATGCCATTGTACAAGCTGAGGATGAATTGGCTGCAATTGGTATGGCTATTGGAGCAAATTGGAACGGTGCGCGTTCTTTTACCGCCACAAGTGGACCTGGTTTGTCTTTAATGAATGAATTTTTAGGGATCGCTTATTTTTCGGAAGTACCGGTCGTTTTAGTTGATGTTCAAAGAGCAGGCCCTTCAACAGGAATGCCCACTCGTACCCAACAATCCGACATATTAATGGGCGCTTATGCCTCACACGGTGATACTAAACATGTTTTGTTGTTTCCTTCCACACCAGCCGAATGTTTTGATATGATGGCAGATGCTTTTGATTTAGCGGAAAGTTTGCAAACGCCTGTTTTAGTGATGTCTGATTTAGATTTGGGAATGAATGACCATCTTTCAGCACCTTTCTTTTGGGAAAAGGATAGAAAATATAAAAGAGGAAAAGTGTTGAGTAATGAGGATTTGGAAAAAATGAATACCCGTTATGGAAGATATTTAGATGTTGATAATGATGGTATTCCATACAGAACAATTCCTGGAGCACATTCTACCAAAGGCGCTTATTTTACTCGAGGATCTTCGCATGATGAGTATGGATTGTATACCGAAGATTCCGCGGCTTATGTTCGGGTAATGGAAAGATTGGAAAAAAAGTTTGAAACAGCTAAACAGATAGTACCTAAGCCAATTATGTATCAAAAAAAGGATAAAAGCAAAATTGGAATTTTGTTTTTTGGTACTTCAACCTATTCGTCTGAAGAAGCGAAAGATATTTTGCTATTGCAAGGTGTCGAAATTGATGCAATGCGCCTAAGAGCATTTCCATTTAATGAAGATGTAAATCTTTTTATTGAAAATCATGATTTTGTTTTTTTAATTGAACAAAATAGAGATGCTCAAATGCGGACTTTGTTAATAGGTGAGTTGGATGTCAACCCAAAGAAATTAATAAAAGTATTAAACTATGATGGTATGCCAATAACTGCTGATTTTATTGTAAATAAAATAACGAAAGAATTGGAATTAATGAATCAATATACTGCCGAAACCTTATCCATATGACATATTTAAGACCGAAATTCGCACACCCCAATTTACCTAAAAACAAACTGGGATTTACAAGAAAAGAATATGAGGGATCGCTTTCTACCTTATGTGCAGGTTGTGGCCACGATTCCATAAGCGCAGCTATTGTGGAGGCTTGTTGGGAAATGAATATTGAACCACATAAAGTGGCTAAAATGTCTGGTATTGGTTGTTCGTCTAAAACGCCTGCTTATTTTCTAAGCAATTCGCATGGTTTTAATTCCGTACACGGCCGAATGCCATCGGTGGCTACTGGAGCAAATATGGCCAATAGAGAATTGGTTTATTTAGGTGTTTCGGGCGATGGAGATTCTGCTTCTATTGGTATGGGACAATTTGTGCATGTTATTAGGCGCAACTTGAATATGGTATATATTGTAATGAATAATGGATGTTATGGATTAACCAAGGGACAAGATTCTGCCACTGCCGATGTAGGTTCGAAAAGCAAAAGTGGTTCGATAAACCAATTTGAAGGCATCGATTTATGTGGTTTGGCCATTGAATTGGGCGCTACATTTGTAGCTCAAAGTTTTAGTGGTGATAAATCTCAATTAATCCCAATAATACAAGCCGCAATAAGCCACCCAGGATTTGCTTTAATAAATGTATTATCACCATGTGTTACTTTTAATAATAACGTTGGTTCAACAAAGTCTTATGATTATGTCCGCCAACATATAGAGGCTACTTCTACGGTTGATTTTGTGCCATTTATGAACGAAATTAAAACAGATTATCAAAATGATGAGGTAAAAATGGTAGAAATGCACGACGGTTCATGGCTTCGCCTACATAAATTATCACAAAGCTGGAATCCTGATGATAAATTATCGGCCATTAATGCGCTACAAAATTCGCATTTAAATCAAGAAATTCTAACAGGCATTTTGTATATAGATAATAAAAGTTTAGAAACCCATGCGCTTTTAGGAACTACAGAAATTCCTTTAAATAAATTAGATGAAAGTACATTATGTCCCAAAGATGGTTTTCTAGAAGAATTAAATAGTAGTTTTAGATAATTAATTTATAAACTAAATGGAAAAGAATGATTAATAAAAGACATTTTCTTTGTTTTTTAGGTGTATTGTTCTTTTTTTTATCGTGTAAAAAAGAAGATAAAGCAATTCCAATTTTAACTACAAATGAAATAAAGGATATTAGTCAAACGACTATTTCCTGTGGAGGAAAAATAAGTTCAGATGGAGGATCCGAAATAATAGAGCGCGGTATTTGTTTGTCTTTGAAACCAAATCCAAGTATTTCAGATAGTGTAATAATAGTTGATGAAAAGACCAATGATTTTGAGGTTATTGTAAATAATTTAATGCCCAATACAAGCTATTATTTAAAAGCATTTGCCAAAAATATAAATGGAATTGGATATGGAAATGAACAAAATATAAAAACGCTTTCCTTTTCAATTGGAGATAAATTTGGTGGAGGAGTGGTATTTTATATTTTTCCATCAGGGCAACATGGCTTAATCGCTTCACAATTTGATGCAAATATTGGTACAGATTGGGGTTGTTTTGGAACAGCAATACCCAATGCTCAAAATGAAGGAATTGGATTTGGAAAGGCCAATTCGAAAGCGATACTCCAAAATTGTGCTACACCCAATATTGCAGCACGTATTTGCGATAATTACACATTAGGTGGATTCGAGGATTGGTATTTGCCCAGTAAAGACGAATTAAATGCCATGTATAATGCCAAAGATTTGGTGGGTGGATTTTCGGATTATTATTATTGGAGTTCTACCGAAAGCCGAACATATTACGCATGGATACAAGCATTTTTGGGTGGCACACAAGGCACACAAGTAAAATCATCGCAGTATAGGGTAAGGGCGATAAGAGATTTTTAGATTTACATAAAATAACATTTTTTTTCAAACATATTCTTCCATTTAATGTTAGATAATTAAGAAAAGTTATTTTGAGTTTAAAATAAAGTATAAAACATGAGCAACTTAAAAATGGGAATTATTTTTTATGTATTTTTTGTAATTTTAAGTGCTTGCGGACAAACAAAACCAGCAAAACAAACAAAACCAATTTCGAATAATATGGAAAATTTTGAGCAAACAGACAGCTTTTGGAAAGCTAAATTAAGTGAGGAGCAGTATTATATTTTGCGAGAAAAAGGCACGGAGCGACCGTATACCGGGAAATTATTAATGAACAAAGAAAAAGGCGTTTATAAATGTGCTGCTTGTGGAAATGAACTGTTTACATCAGATATGAAATTTGATTCACACTGTGGCTGGCCGAGTTTTGACAGAGAAATTGCAGGTGGTAAAATAAAAACCGAAACAGACTTTTCAGCCGGAATGAAGCGAACGGAGATAATGTGTGCCAAATGTGGAGGCCATTTAGGGCATATTTTTGATGATGGGCCAACTGAAACGGGGCAGCGTTATTGCGTAAATTCGGTTTCACTTGAATTCCTTTCGGAAGATGAGTTAGCCACAGAAACAAATACAGGTAATGATACCATTATTTTGGGTGGAGGTTGTTTTTGGTGTGTGGAGGCTATTTATCAAAATCTGGAAGGCGTAATTTCTGTTTCGTCTGGATATGCTGGTGGTTCTGTTAAAAATCCAACTTATAAAGCGGTTTGCTCAGGTACAACTGGTCATGCCGAAGTGATTGAAATTGTTTTTGATAAAGCCAAAACGAGTTTGGATGAGATATTTAAAGTGTTTTTTGTTGTTCACGACCCAACTACTTTGAACCGTCAAGGAGCAGACGCTGGCACGCAGTATCGCTCAACTATAATGTATAGAAACGAAAATCAACGAACGATTGCCAAAAGTTTGATTGACCAATTAGAAAAAGAAAAAGTGTATGATAATCCAATTGTTACCACATTAGAACCACTTTCCGTTTATTATAAAGCAGAAGATTACCACCAAGACTATTTCAACAATAACAAAAGCCAAGGCTATTGCCAAATGGTGATACAACCCAAAATAGATAAGTTTGAGAAAATTTTTAAAGATAGGTTGAAGAAAAAGAATTGAATGGAAAGTTTTGCTTGAGAAAAAGTTGATATTGTAATTCTTTGTATTAAAAATGATATAGAAAAACACAAGGAATTATATGCAAAAAGCAGATTAACTAATGATAAGAATATAGCGTTTTTTTAATAGAAAATAAAGAAAGACCTAAAAAGAATAATTATACCAAACATAATTATAAAATGGTTCATAAATGCGACTTAATTTTTTGCCAAGAAGATAAAAAAAATTGTTGCATATCAATTAGATACGGAACTATTTTTTGAAGATTTATTGGTGAAAAAGAACGAGCAGAATGGACTATTTTGTAGTTATATTTGGTATTAGTAGCCAATGTTTTTTAGTTAAGCAAAAATTGGCGTGTGGCGTTTGAAGACAAACGCCACGGATAAAAGCCACAGTCCGATTTCCACAGTCCGATTTCTTCGGACCTCATCTACCGAACCGTCCTTAACTAAACGACACTGAATTATAAGCAACCATTGAAAAATTAAAAAAATCCCAGAATTTATAATCGATGAAGACAAAATCTATTCAATTTATATAACACCGACACTATCCCGAAAAGTTTGTTGTTTTTATAGTTTATTTTTTATAAAAATCGCAATTAACTGATTGTCAATATTTTGTATACTTGATTTTATCAGTTTCGCTTTGTATCTTTGCATAATAATAAAAGTAAATTAGTTGTATTAAGTCGCGATACCAATATCAAAACATTTACTTTCTGTTTAAAAATACCTATTGATCATTAGGTTATTTTAATTTAATTATATACGACATTTTTTGTCGTAGCATTTGATTATTTTCTACTTGTAAAGTATGAACATTAACATTTGCAGCAATTTTTTAACCTTTAAACACAACACACTATGAAAAACGAAAACATTATTCTACGCTCTTTTATTGAAATATGCAAACAAATGCATCTAAAACTTCATTGCCAGAACTATATAAAACTTTAAATTTTTGCTCTCTAATTTGATTTAAAAAACAAATAAAAAATGATGAAAATAAACAAAAATGAAACGCATTTATTTACAGCAACGCTGCTCGAAAATAATTCAAAATTTAACCTTCAAATTCAACACGATTTAATGCAAACCTATCTCAACTGGATAACAGAAAACCCAACATTAAATTTATACATTAATAACCGTAGTTTCGTTAAATACACAAAAAAAGCCAATCCTGAGTTATCTTTTAGTTTAATAAACTTGTTTTTGGAAACCTTACTCAGCAAAGAATTATTTATCAAATACCAGTTGCGCAACCAAGAGCTTGAACCCATGGAATGGTATCAGCCGGAAAGTGCGCTGTATAAATTGGGTGATGATATAAACCTACTGAGTAATGAAATTTCTATGCGAACCAACCTATTTATTATAACCACAGAAAATATAGAAAAATATGATGAGTTTTATAATCAATTAGAATACCTAAAAAGAAAATTAAATGATTGTTTGTATTGTCTTCAGTTATTCAGATATAGTAAAAATACTGCAAATAACGAATTTGATGATACCGCTATAAATAAAATAAAAAACAGGTTGCCTTTAGAAATACAGGAAAAACTCAACCATAAGCATTTGCTGGTATTAATGAGATTGCAGAAAACAGAATCTGATTTGGAAGAAATCATGAACTTATTTAAAGAAGAAGCTGGTATAGAAATAAGCGAACTGGATTTTATAAAAATAACGGAAGCATTATTAAGTTTGAAAATACAAGAAGAAAACGTAACCAAGTAGCAATGCTATGGAAAGAAGCCAACGAAGAAGAAAACTGCAATAAAAATACTGGCTTTTAAGAACAAACAATTAAAAACAAATAGAAATAAACAAATTACATCACAAAAAAAATAAAATTAAAAAAATGAGAAAAGCAATTTATTCAATAATGTTGTTTGCAATATTATTCAACCTCGGCGGCTGTAAAAAAGAGGGTATGAATACACCTAAAGATCCGATAAACTCAACCGCAACAATTTATGATTCTGTTGTAGGTGTATTTTCCGGACAACATCAATATGTGGATTCAAATGGCGTCGGTGATATTCTTACCACTGCGACGATGACCATCTCCAGCCTGTCGAATGGCAAATATAAAGTTATAATATCAAATATTTTCAGTCCTTATTCATTTGAAATAAGCAATGGTCAAAAATTGGGCAATGTGCTTGCATTTGATATTGGAAGACAAATATATTTAGCAGGTCCAACTCTATTATATGGCGATTATTCGTACATACAAAGCGGTCAATCCGTATCATTATTCTATGAATTAGATACTAAAGAAATACAATATGGAATTGAAATGTCTAATAATGGCAGATATGCAGGTTTCCATAGAGGTTACTATACTAAAAATTAAAAGATTTTATGAAAACAATTGATATATTAGCGGTCAAAATACTTAAAACCTCAGGATGAAAGCAGAAGATACTATTTGGGTGTATACCAACAAACACTCTATCCACGAAGATAAAATAGTAGGATTATTGCGCGAAGTAATCATCAACGATTTGAGTTGGGAACTAAATTACAGAGGCGATGCACCTTTGCTCATATATCATACCAATGGCGATAAGCATATTTTGCAGATAGATGGTGATTTGTTTTATCCATTGGAAGTCAATTTGGCCGACCTCGAAAATGAAGAGGAAGTTTACAACGGCTTTCTGTTTACGATGGACGATGCACTAAGCTTGCTAAATATACTACTGTATGAAGACTTAGAACTCGACAACGATATGGATGATGAGGAAATAGAAGATTTTGAACAATACAGTTTAGACTACTACGGCGAGCAACAGGAAGCTTTTGAAAAAATTGTACAAAAAGTAGAAAAAAAGGAAGCGATTGTGGAAGAGGATATTATTGGATTAGAATAAAAAATTAACTAATAAAACAATTAATATGAACATTTTTAAAATTTTAAGCTCAGGCGACCAAAAACTAAAAGAACCTGCCGTAACAAGCTTTTTAGCATTTTTATTAGATCCTTATGAAAGTCACGGATTAAAAACAAAATTTTTAGAATACTTTCTTAAGCCGATTGTAGAAAATGAAAAATACTATGAAATATATAAGAACTTGGTAGTAAAAAATAAAGAAGGAAAAGTAAAAATAAAATCTAATTTAATTTATGAGTTTGATTTTAATATTGATATTGAAGTTTCAAAATATTTCATTGATGAAGTAATTGACAATATTACAAATGAAGCAGTAAGCATAAAAAAAAGAAATGACATAGATATAGTTATTAGTATCACGAATAAAAATAATGAGGAAGAAAAATATACTTTTATTATAGAAAATAAATTAAATGATGGAGCTATATCAAATAAGGGAAATCAATTAGAAAAGCAATTAAAAAGCTATGTAGCCGAATTGAAAAATCTAGATTCAGAAAATATTTGTAGCATTTTTCTCACACCTAATTCACCTTCTTCTAATAATTACTTTAATAAATTTAGTGAAATTGAAAAATACAATTCAATGCCTAAATATCATCATAATTGGAAAAATGAAACCAATGAAACAAAAGAAAATACAGGTGTTTACTATTTTTTAAATGACATTTTGGCTAAAGAGTCTGTTGGTATTATTGAACCAATTCAGGACTATACAAAACATACAATAAAAGCGTTTATGAATTTTATTGAAATTGGTTTTAAATCAATTAGTGATGAGAAAGATGAAGATGAATCATATAAAAAAAAGTACTATAAAACAATTGATGAGATATTTGATATATGGGCTATAAATGAAGAAAACAAAGCTCTGACAAATAAAATATTAACTGAGTTGAAAAATGAAGATATTGGTTTAGCTTTTACAAATAGACATATTTCTATAAAAAAACCAAGGAATATATGTGGCATTATGAAACCAGCAAAAACAATTAAATCATCAATTCCATGTTTTATAAAAGGGAACATGGCAATAAATTATGACAAAGATTATATACTGGCGAAAAATGGATGGTATCATTTATCCGTAAATGAAAATAATATTGATAGATTTATTCAAAACATAAGAAATTTAATCAATAATGATAACAAATAAATACTATTTATTAATCTAACTCTAAAGCTTTAAAATCAGATTTTAAATTATCTACTGATTTAGCAAAATAAGCACTATCATATAATACAAATAAAATACTATAAACACAAAAAATCAAAATGGCAATAATTAAAACATTTTTCAAGAAGATTAATGAATCTTTAAATACTATTAAGCTCAATACTAACATCAAGGATTTTATACTTGTTGAAATTCAAGAAAATATTTACACATTTAAAACTAATGAAGACATACTATATTTAATTAAATTTGATTCTAATGAAAATAAAATTTGGGTAAGAAGACAGCCTAGAGATAAGAAAAATCACATAATACAATATACAGTTGATGACAATAATTTTATTTCGGAAGGGAATCAAGTTACATTATTGGAAAATGGGAAAATGAATGTTGGCAACGGACATAAAAATCCAAATGAAGTCAAAGATAAATTGATAGAGTATGGCTTAAACAAGAATTTAATAATAATAAAACTGATGGATATAAGTAATCCAAATTATAAAGATTTTATACCAGATTTATTAAAATGGATACAATTACGTGATAAAGTTAAAATTGAATATGAAAATAATATTAGTAAATTAAGTTCAGATACAGTTAATTTAAAAGGAAAAATAATTTCAATTGAGTTAAAAAAAGCACTCAACACCATACTATACGGTCCTCCAGGAACTGGTAAAACGTACAATACTATAGAACTTGCTGTTAAAATAATTGAAAATACAAATAGCAATAAAAAGATTACAAGCAATGAAGAAAAAACAGATAGAGAAAAAATTGTAGAAAAATATAAAGAATTTGCTGGCAATAAAACACTATCTTTCAATGACACTGCACTAGATGCCAACCAAATAGAATTTGTAACTTTTCATCAAAACTACACTTATGAAGATTTTGTAATTGGGTTAAAACCTAATATAGCTAATGACGCTCAACTAACATTCAAACAAAACTATGGTATATTTTATCGTATGTGTAAAACGGCTTACAATAATTTGGATAAGAATTATGTACTCATCATTGATGAAATCAACCGTGCAAATATTTCTCGTGTATTTGGAGAACTAATTACTTTGCTGGAAGACGACAAAAGAATTGGAGCAGAAAATGAATTGATTATTAGCTTACCAAATGGCGAATCATTTGGTGTTCCTTCCAACTTGTATTTAATCGGCACTATGAACACCGCTGATAAATCAATTGCCTTAATTGATATTGCTTTAAGAAGAAGATTTGAGTTTGAACCAATGCCACCAAAATACGATATTGATGGATTAAATCCTAAAGATGCTGATTTATTAAAAGCAATAAATACAAACATAACAGATAAAAAAATAGGAAACAAAAGTGCTGATTTCCAAATAGGACATGCATTTTTTATGAAAGATTTGGATACTGATAAAGTAATGAAACTCAAAGTTTTTCCTTTATTGATGGAATATTTTAATAACAATACGGAATTGGTTACCAAGGTTATTCCTAAAGATAAAGAAGGTTTATTTAAAGAGTTTATTGGAAAAATGTTACCAACATCAAGTGATATTAAAGAAACAAAAACTGAAGACCAAATTAATTCTTAACAATGTCAGAAAGCAATCACATAATATTATTTGAACACAAAAATATTGACTCAATTACAATAGGTAATGTAGATGAATTAGAAACTATACTTGAAACAGTTTGGAATACGTTGATTTCAAAACCAACTGATAATAATTTTTATAATCAGATAAACAAAGAAACCGAAGAAAATGTTGAAGATGAGGAAGAAATTGGTGATGTCAAAAAATCTAAACAACGATTTGTTTCTTTAGACAGAAAGTCAATAAAACCAAATAATTACATTGGGTTCATCCAACATGGCGAAAAGATAATCGAAATATATCCAAAGATATTTTATAAAAAAAATGGAGAGATTCAACCTACAGACAAAAACAATTGGTTGCAACATATTTTCTTTTGGCTTAAACATTGTGACTGGCTGCCTGCTCGTGTAAATAATACTACTTTAGATAATATTTCCATAGAAGATTTTCCAGAGTTTTTGATTTATTATATCGCCACATTAATTGAAGATGCAGTGAGCCAAAAACCATTCAGTCGTTACGAAGAAGTGGAAGAAATTTTGCAATCGCCGAAAGGTAGAATTAATTTTCCGGCTTATATAAATCATGGGCTTTCTAACGGAAACTGGCACCAGATAGACTGTGTATATGAGCCATTTGTGTATGACAATAAAGTAAATCAAGTTATTAAATATGTTACTAGAGTTTTGAAACATAAAGCAAAAAATACATCTATCTCAAAACTCGATAATATCGTTTTTATTCTGGATGAAGTAGAAGATCGTGTTTGTACCATACAGGAAATAGAACGCATACAAATCAGTGATTTATTTTCAGAATACAAAGAAATTCTTTATTGGTGTAAAATGATATTGGAACAGCAAACCTTCAATAATGATAGTTATAATTCAGACAATTTTTGTTTTCTTTTACCAATGGAAAAAATATTTGAAGGTTTTATCTCAACAATGCTGGATAATTATTTAATTGAGAATAACCAGAAACATTTAACTACTCAAAATAGTGAAATTAAATTAGCAACTACAGTAATTAATGGAAACTTAGAAAATGTTTTTAGTTTAAAAACAGATATAGAGTGTGAAGTAAAAAATATTAAATACATTATTGATACAAAATATAAAATCAGAAAACAAGATTCATTTGATAAAAACAACAAAAAGAAAGGAATTTCGCAATTAGACATGTATCAAATGGCAAGTTACGCCATAAGAAAAGATGTAAAAGATTTTATGCTTTTTTATCCTAAATGTGCTGAACAAATGAAAGATGAAGCAAATTTTGAGATTACAGATCTTTTTGATAAAAATAAAGAAAAGCCAATAAAAATTAATGCTTATAACCTACCAATAATATCCGAAAATGTAAATAACATAGAAGCTAATTTATTTAAAAAATTCGATGAGATATTTAAAATTCAAACTACTGAAAAATAAAAAATTACATGCACCATTTTATTCTATTCTTAAATAATCCAAAACGCAAACAGCTCGGAGAGTTTCATGTGCAACTTGCCTTGCAGCATTACAACAAAATTATTTTGGATGACAAAGGTGCTGTACTGCTTTTTTTAAATGCTGCTACTTCCGCAATTATTGAATTAATACAGGAATGTGAAGTTGGCATTTATATTATCGCTCCATTTCAAACATTGCTTACCAATAGCAAACTCATAGAAGCAGATTCCTTTAAAGCAGATGATAACAACGACAATTTATTTGCCTATTTAGCTGCGCTTAATAATTCAAAAAATTTAACAGTAACAGATGAAGCTTTTATACAAGCCTATGGAGATTTGTTGCATTACAACACCGATGAAATATTAGATAAAATAAATCTAAAAGGTGGCATTGAAAATTTAAACGCTGCAGAAAAATATTATTTAACTCAACAACAAAAACAACAAAATGGCTAATCCAACACTTTCCAAATCCGACTTTAAATTAGCTTCTGATTGTCCACAGAAACTGCTATATAAAAAAGCGAAATATCCTAATTCAAATGAAGAAAATGAATTCCTGCAAATATTAGCAGAAGGCGGTTACATAGTTGGTAAAATGGCTACTGTAATGTATGAGCAATATGCTAGAGAAAATGGATATGTGTGTAAAGAAATCACATCAGATAGAAATTCAAAACAAGCTATTGAACAAACAGAAAAATTACTCTTTGAAAATGAGAAAATAATCTTGTTTGAACCGGCTATTTCTACTGGGCAAATGTTGATTAGAATTGATGTTTTAATCAAAACCAACAACCATTTTCAAATATTAGAAGTAAAAGCAAAATCGCACGAAACGGTAGAGGAAGATGAAGATAAAAGCACTACTCAAAAGAAAAAATTAAAAGAATACATTGAAGATGTTGCTTATCAAAAATTGGTGTTAAGCGAATTTTTAAAAGAGCATGAAACATCATTTCCAAGTTTTACCGTTGAAGCAAATTTATTAATGCCGAATAAATCTAATGCTACACAAATAGAAAATTTAGCTTCTTGGTTTGAGATTACGGATAGAATAAAAATAGGTGATTTTAATTCCATTGAAGTTACTTTTACTCAACAAGGAAAGGAAAAAGAACTTTGGGAAAATAACAAGAGCATTCTGCAAACTTTGAATGTCAATGATGATGTAGATAAGATGATGGAAGATATAAAAAAAAGAACAGCACTTTATCTTAGGTACTTAAACAAAGAAGAAGCTCCAATAATTAAGGATTTAATTTCTAAAAAATGTTTTGCCTGTGAGTTCAAAAATCCGGATGACAAAAACAAAGATGGTTACTTTCAATGTTTAGGAAAAAGAGCATATACAAAAAATCATATCTCAGAATTATATTACGGTGGCACCATTGGTGGAACTAGTGAACCATTGGTTAATGTCAAACTAAAATCAGAAAAAGCATTATCCATTTTTGATTACGACATTACAGATTTTGTAACGACAAAAGGCGAAGTTGGTTCAAGAAACGAAAGACAAATTATACAATATGAAAACACAAAAAACGGAACAGAATATTTTTCTGAAGAGTTGAGCGATGAATTGTCTGGTTGGAAATATCCTTTGCATTTCATAGACTTTGAAACGCTGACATGCGCCATTCCGCACCACAAAGGTATGCGACCTTATGAAACCATAGCGTTTCAGTGGAGTTGTCATGCCATCGAAAAGCTTGGTGATGCTCCAATACATTCAGAATGGATAAATACAGAAACGACTTTCCCGAATTTTAGATTTGCAGAAAGCTTGATGAAACAAATCGGTGAAACAGGAACACCATTAATGTGGGCGACTCATGAAAATACTGTACTTAGAAAAATCTTAGAACAACTAGAAAATCCAGATAATTATGTAAATGGTTATAGAAATGAAAAACTAAAAACTTGGTTGTTTAATATTACAAAAGAAAGTGATAAAAAAGCGAATCCAAGACTAGGTAGATTAATTGATATGAATGCGCTCACGCTAAAGCATTATTTTCATCCATACATGAAAGGCAGAACGTCTATTAAAAAGACTTTACCAGCAACCTGGAATTTCAATAAATACCTGCACGATGTTCCTTACTTTAAACAATATTTCAAGCAAGATGAAAACGGAAATATTTTAAGTCCGTACGAAACCTTAAAAAACCGTTGGGACGAATTAGAATTTGAAACGGCTGAGAATTATGAAACCGTGAAAGAAGGCAGCGGAGCCATGCGTGCCTATCAGGAAATGCTCTTTGGCAAAGGCAAAACAGATGCTAACAGAAGAGAAAGATTAAAACAAGAATTACTTAATTATTGCCAATTAGACACTATGGCAATGGTTATTATTTGGAAACACTGGACAACGAAAGCAGTTTAATTTTTTATAAAAAGGATATTTTTGTTTTCTTTTTTTTCAATTTTTAATTTACAAAAAACAACAACATCCCAAGAGAATTGGCATTGAGCCATTATAAAAGCGTTGGCGACGCTACTTCAAAAAGTATGCAAACTAAAAGTTTGTTGTTTTCAGATTTTATTTTTTTTATAAAATCACAATTGATTGATTGTCAATATTTTGTATACTTGATTTTATCAGTTTGGCTTTGTATCTTTGCATTATAACAAAGGGAATTAGTTGTATTAAGTCGCGATACCAATATCAAAACAGTTATATTCTGTTTAAAAATACCTAATGATCAATAGGTCTTTTTAATTTAATTATATACGACATTTTTTGTCGTAGCATTTGATTATTTTCTACTTGTTAATTATGAACATTAACATTTTAAGCATTTTTTAATCCTAAAACACTATACATTATGAAAAAAGAAAACATTATTTTGCACTCCATTATTGAAATATTTAAACAAACAAAAGATAAAAAACTGGAAGCGTTTGATTCCTTGCAAATCAAAAAACTTTGCAAACCAGTAAAAGATAAATACAATTGCACATCAGAAGAAGCTTTGATGTTTGCCATTATGTTTTCAAAGTTCTTTGAAAATAGTTGTAGTTTTGATATTAAAGATATAGCTTATCATTTAGATTGCACTCCCATTGAACTGCTTAAACACGAACCATCAATACGTATTTTATTACAGAAAAAACTGATTGCCTTAAACTATGATAGACATACACTAAAAAGGGAACAATTTAGCTACCTTTTTAAAAAAGACATTATAAAATCTATTTTAAATAATACCGAACCAAAGAAAGAAGCACCCATTGATTCTAATATTTCATTACTTGCTGAAATCCAAAAATTGTTGGATCAATACGTAGAAAAGGAAATAAGTTTTGATGAGGCTTGGGAAGAAATAACTGATTTATTAGAAATCAATAAACATATATTTTTTGCAAATAAATTATTATCGTTAGAACTAACTTTTGAGCTTAAATTATTTTTATTGTATGTTGTGGTTAGTTATTATAAAGGAGATTACGATATAAATTTAAATATTATTTTAGATGAAATTTTTTGGGAAAAGGGAAGCCATTTTCATGATTTAAAAAGAGCTATTTTAAGAGACTTTAATACAACAACGCTTTTCAAATTAGAAATATTAATAGTAAAACCACACAATTGGAGAAATGATGTAGACATTGAACTCACCAAAAATGGTGCGGAGTATTTGTTTGGTGATGATGCAAGTATGATTTGCGTTGGCAGCGCAAAAGACAAAGGGGAGAAAAATATTATTTTAGCAAACGAAATTAAGGATAAATCTCTTTTTTACAATACCGATGATTTTAAAACGATTGATTTTATACAAAACTTACTACAAGAAGAAAAATTTAAATGCATATCCAATCGTTTAAAAGAAAATAATATGCCAAGTGGTATAACTATATTGCTTCATGGAAAACCAGGTACAGGAAAAACAGAAACGGTTTATCAGATGGCAAAGCAAACACAACGCAATATTTATAGAGTAGATATAAGTAATTTAAAAAGTATGTGGTTTGGCGAATCGCAAAAAATAATAAAAAAACTTTTTGATGACTATTATAAATACATGAAAACGCAAGATAATATTCCAATACTTTTCTTTAATGAGGCAGATGGCGTTATCAATAAACGTAAAGATAGCAGCTCATCAAATACCGCACAAACAGAGAATGAAATTCAAAATATTATACTACAAGAAATGGAAGATTTTAAAGGTATTTTGATGGCTACAACCAACTTAATTGATAATATTGATAATGCTTTTGATAGACGTTTTTTATTTAAATTGGAATTGAATATTCCAACCATTGATACCCGTTTTAAAATATATCGTTCATTATTAAAACAATTGAATGACGAAGATTTGCTACAGCTTGCCAATGCCTATGATTTTAGCGGTGGTGTAATACAAAACATAGTACGCAAAGCCACAATGCACCAAGTTATACATGGCATACACCCAGATATAAACTGGTACAAGGATACTTGCAAACAAGAAAATTTTAATAAAAATTTACTGAATAGTATTGGGTTTAAAAAATAAAATTATGATGAGTTTTAAAGAATTTACTGTAAATCTTACATCGTCTTCTAATGAAATAATATTATTAGAAGGCACGCGAAAATTGGCAGAATCCGATGCGCCAAAATTAATTGCATTAGCACAACAATTAGCTACAAAATATCCAAGGTGTATATTTAGAACTGGCAATGCCACTGGCAGCGATGAAGCATTTGCAAAAGGTATAGCACTAGTAGACCCTACCAGATTAGAATATGTACTGCCAGCCACAGGGATGGGAAAAAAGAGATTAATACAACACGCAAGAATGATTAGTTTGGAAGATTTACCAACGGATGAATTGCAGTTTTTGGTGGACAAAACCATAGAAGCAACACCAACGTACAAATTCCTTACAGATTGCTATATGAAAGGCATTAAAAATCGGGCTGCCGAAAATGCTAAACTTTTGATACGTGATGTATTGAAAGTTTATGGCTCAAAGGCAAATGGATTTCTACCCGCGACAGCAGCTATTTTTTATATCAATTTAGAAAACCCAAAAGGCGGTGGCACTGGACATACTGTAAGAGCTTGTGAGCAACAAAATATTCCATTTTTTTTACAAGCAGAATGGTTACAAGCGGAAAATAATTTTGTTGATTTAGATTCGCACTAAAAAAAATATTATAAATAAAGTGTTATATGATTCGCCCATCGTAACCCAATTGGAACCATTTACTATTTTTTATAAAGCAGAAGATTACCACCAAGACTATTTCAATAATAACAAAAGCCAAGGCTATTGCCAAATGGTGATACAACCCAAAATAGACAAGTTTGAGAAAATTTTTAAGGATAGGTTGAAGAAATAGATTTTTTTGAATTTTATTTTTTGCTTTTATATTATTATGTTTACAAGGCTACTTTATAGCTTACAAATAATTGGATAAATCATTTAGATACAAAGAACTAGATGCATTGCGCGGCTTAGCTGCCATGTTGGTGATTTTTTTTCATTATACAATGGAAAAACCTGAAGCCAACTTGGGTTTTAATTTAGGCATTACTGGTGTCGATTTGTTTTTCATCATCAGTGGTTTTGTCATTTTTATGACACTAAACAAGGTTTCTTCAGGTAGGGAGTTTGTTATTAATCGGTTTACAAGACTTTTTCCAACCTATTGGACTTGTGTAACCATTACTTTTATTGGGCAAATAATTTTAAAAATGGCATATAATGTGATTACAATAGATCAAATAAGTTTTGCACAATACCTTCCAAATATGACCATGCTGCAATATTATTTCAAAATTCCCGACCTCGATGGCCCATATTGGACGATGATTATTGAACTTCTTTTTTACTTTTTGATGTTACTCGTTTTTAAAGCGAGGTTAATTAAATATTTCAGTATTGTCGCATTTTTGTCAATGTTTGTTTTACTGTGCTATGAAATTATTTTGCCAATAAATTATCCAAATCTATTTCAAAACATAAAATATTTTTTCCCTTTATTTAACCATTTGCCATTGTTCTTAGCTGGCATATTTTTTTATCAAATAAAAAACGGAAATGAAAAAAAAAAATAATTTCCAATTATGTGTTCCTGCTTTTCGGTTTTGTAATTCAACTTTTATTGCTCGATAATACCGATAGATGGCAGCCCTTTATTTCGTGGGATCAATATTTGGGAATGCTTGTGTTCTATTTTGTTTTGTTTTTGCTTTTTGTAAACAATAAATTGAATTTTATTGTAAATGATATCACTCTATTCCTTGGCAAAATATCGTTTGCTTTATATCTTATTCACCAATTTTTCAGTATCGATTTGATTATTCCTTATTTGGAAAAACATTGTAGTTTCAACCTTTGGCAGGCAAGTTTGGTTGCCTTACCTATAGTAATTTTAATGGCTACATGCATTACTTTTTTTGTCGAAATTCCAGTTGGAAGATGGTTGAACCAGCAATTAAAAAGTAGATTCATTTATTAGAATTTTAAAGAAAAGAATTTTTAACAACTTAAGTAATTACAAACAATGAAATTCTGATTAATTTGGCTAATTAAAATACAACAATGAAAAAAATATTTGTCTGCTTACTTGCATGTTTGTGCATTACGCAATTAATTGGTGGTGAAATATTGACAGACTCCAAATTGGTGTCTGTAACAGTTTACCGAGTTTTGGCCAAGGAAAATAGAACAGCTAATGTTTCTATTCCAAAAGGCAACTCTGAAATTGTGATATCTAATGTATCAATGAACATGCAAGAAGCAAGTTTGCAAGTGGGTGTAAAGGGAAATGCCTCATTATTGTCGGCTACTACACGTGTTAATTATTTTTCGAAGCAAGAAGTGAACAATGATTTAGCTGCAAAAAAAATGAAAGATAGTCTGCAAGAAATTGATGATGAAATAGCTTGGTTGTTGGAACAAAAATCGGTTTATACGGGGGAATTAGCATTGCTTAATGTTAATAATAAATTAGGAAGTGAAGAAGAAGGCTTGATTCCAGATGAGCTAATAGAATTAACTGATGTATATAGGAAACGAGCGATGGAGATTAAAAAGGAACTTTTTGAATTGTCTAAAAATGAACGAATACTGCGGTTGAAAAGAGAAAAATATCAAGGACAATATAATGAGTTAAACAATAAACAATCTACTCCTGTAAAAGAATTAGTGTTAAGTGTATATAGTGAAACTGGAGGAGCGCTCAACTTGAAGTGTTCCTATTTGGTAGCATCTGCCGGATGGACACCAATGTATGACATAAAAGTAGAGAATACAAATAAACCTGTTAATCTAGATTATAAAGGTAAGATTTACCAAAGTACCGGTTTCGATTGGAGAGATGCAAAAATTACACTTAGCACTGGAAATCCCACAAGAGACAATAATAGGCCAATAATGAATCCAAAATTTGTAGATTTTACTTATTATGCACCTTTGAATAGTTATGATCCAGCTCCCAAAAAACCAATGCAAATGATGGAAAAATCGAATATGGCGATGGACTTGGGTAGAGATGGTGATGGTGTGAATGAGCCATATAGAGAAGGTATTGATGCATTTGATTATGGTGTAAATGTAAAAGAAAATGATATAAACGTTGAATTTGAAATAGATATTACTCAAACTATTCCATCGGACGGAAAAGAGCATATTGTGGGTATAAAAACTTTTGAAGTGCCAGCAACTTATAAATATCATGTAGTGCCAAAGCTTGACCCAGCCGCTTTTTTATTGGCAAAAATAACAGATTATGGCAAGTATAATTTATTGGCAGGAAATGCAAATATCTTTTTCGAGGATATGTATGTGGGGCAAGTTGCAATAAATCCAAATACTTCAGGTGATACCTTATTACTAAGCTTGGGTAAAGATGATAAAGTGGTTGTAAAACGCACCAAACTGGTTGACAAAACATCATCTAAAATCATAGGCCAAAATAAAAAAGAAACCTATGCCTGGGAAACGATTATCAGAAATAACAAAACTACAAACGTAGAAATTGAGATACTTGACCAAGTTCCTATCTCAAAACAAAAGGAAATAGAAGTAGAATTGCTTGAATATGATGGCGCTCAATATACAGAGGATTATGGAAAATTACTGTGGAATATTACGCTAAAACCAAATGAATCAAAGAAGATAAAATTGGTTTATTCTATCAAATTTCCACAAGACAAAACTATTTCGGAGTATTAAGAGTGAAATTTATTTTTTTGCCTATTTGGAAATAAACTAAAAGGTGAAAAAAATAGACACTTTCGGTATTGGTATTTTAGGAGATTTGGACGCTACACCAAACTTGCGCAAGGAGTATGCAGCAAAGCCCAAAAGCATAGAGTACTTGTGCGGTATAATAAAGCAAATTTTGGTTATATTTGTAAGAAAAATGATCAGAAAATATAAATTTAATGATAATGAAAAGTTATATTTCATAAGTTTTGCTTAGTCGGTTGTATAGTTGTGCAAAACAATATTAAAGTGGAGAAAAAGGAATGATAGAAATAATACAAATAGATCCAATATTAGTTACATGGTAGAAAATATAAGACACAAGTACGCCAACACACATAGCAATGCTGCATACTTGCGCCAGATTGGGGAGATTTGGCTGTAATCCAATTTTAAACATGGAAAAATTTGGGATCATTTAAATGATATTTCTATACACATGAAAGGATTAAATAGAAGAATTAAACAGTTAGAAGAAGAATTAATAAAGGTCACTTTAAGGAGGGGGGTATCGAAGCTAAAGAACTAAGAAGTAACTTACAAAAGCAATATGATTCAGTTTATGGAGCATTGCAAAGAGCTGCTAATAAATATGGAGATAAGATAGATGTTAAAACGAAAAGATAATAAAATGGACAAAAAAGAAGAAATTCTCCAATATATAAATGAAATTAGATTAAATGAGAGTGAACTATATTCATATCTTTATGATCTTATTTACAAGGAAATAATAAGTGATGTTAAATGGTTGAACATGTTTACGCAGGTTTTTAGAGGATCAAAGAAATGAAATAAAAGAATAGCAATCTATGGTATATTGTTTGGTTTGAAAATACAAAAAGATGTATATTTAGATTTTGCCTTAAAAAACATAAAAGATATTGAAAGCGATTTCGATTTAAGATTGACCTGTATTTCTGGTTTATCAGCAGCTTATTTTGGAACAAAAAACGTTAAAATTGTTTCATTGTTATTTCTAGTTTTTAATAATATTGATGAAGATGAAGATATACAATGTACTTGTTTTACTTCCCTTCTTATGTTGATAGGATTGTCTTCAAGAGATATATTTCTAAAAAACAAAGGATTAATTTTTAATTTGAATGATATTAATTTAGGTAATTTCAAAGAGAATTACAGTTGCTGACCAATATAATCTATAACCCAAACTAGCCCCGTGCAGTGCAAAGTGCATTGCAACGTGCAGTGCAACGTGCATGACCAAATTATAAAAAAGTGTCCGAAATGTCGGACAAATGAATAAAATAAGGTGTTTTGGCGGTTTGAGAAAAGTTGGAGAAAATGGGTTGGTCAAAACAAAAACAAATCTTTTGTTATAAGATTGTATTTGGGTTGTAATGCTTGATTTGGAATTAACTTATTAGCAATACCGCTTGTTTTTGTATTTTTTGTATTCAGATTGGTTTAAATAGGGTGCTAAATGACACAACAAGTTTTTATTTTTCTGTTTAATGCTATTCTATTGGCTTTCGCAATGGCTAATTGTTCTGAATAGTCTATTTTGAGGGGCAATTGTCCATTTAGCACTTCCATTGGAGTAAAACCATTAAGCACACCGTGGGGTCGATTATTGAAATCTTCAATTGCTTTTTGAACAAAGGGCAATAAATGCTCAAAGTCTTCAATTTTTTGGTGATACAAAAAACAGTATTTCAGTTGTTTGTTGGCATTTTCAATCATCGAATTGGAAAAGTGAAAATGGATGGATTGAGCAATTTTATGTATCAGTAATGGGTCGAGCGCTTTTTGGGTAAATTCTTTGAATTCGCCTTTGTTTTCCGAACCATCGTCGGTGATAATAATTGGGTTAAAATCGATTTTGTCTTTTAAGTGTTTTTCATAAACTTGGGTGATATTATCGAACGTATTTTGGGCTAGGCACTTTTGAGATACAATTACACCGAGAATTGCTCGAGAGAAATTGTCTTGAATGAGGTGGATAAATGCTTTGGAGTGGTCGAGTAACCTTAAAATGGTGGTGTCTACATGCAGTATTTCGAGTGGTTTGCCAGCTCTGATTCCGATGGTATGATTTTTTCGTTGTGTGGGTATTTTTTGTCTTCTGAATCCAGCAGCGTTGGCATATTTATAAAAAGTACGCAGGCTAAAGAATGCGGTTCGGTCTCGTCTGATTTGATGAAAAATGGATATAAGTTTCCAAAATTGGTATTTTGGATTTGTACAGTATTGTAGAATAATGTCTACTTCTTGTTGGTGTAATTGGTTTGGATGTTGAATTAGGCATTGTTTAAATACAGATAGCTTACACTTTTTTGGTTGTTTTAGTTGATGGTATTGTTGATATGATATTCCAATATATTTAAGTGTTTTTTTGATGCCGAGTATTGGTTTTAATTTTAAAATATTTTGATAAATCGTTTTATTGAAATGAGTAGTTTTTTTATTGCCAATAAAATAAATTAAAATACTTTAAGTTTTTACGTATTTTTAGAAATAATTTAATTAATAAAAAAAATGGACACATTTGGTATTGGTATTTTAGGAGATTTGGACGCTACAGCTATTGCAGAAAAGATTCAAAAGAAAGAATTTTCTGCACAAGAGGCTGTGGAATGTGCTATTGAAAGGGCAAAAAATATTGATCCAATAATAAATGCAATTGTATATGATGATTTTCCCGCAGCTAAGGAAAATTCGAAAACAAAGCAAACGGGAATATTTGCAGGTGTGCCTACTTTTATAAAGAGACTTAAATGATGTAAAAGGTATGCCGACCCTCAAGGGTTCGAGTGCTTATAAAATAGTAGAAGCCAAAAAAAATGACAAAATTGTTGACCAGTTTTTAGCTATAACGGGCAGTATAATCCTTGGCAAAAGCAGTACTTCTGAATTTGGTTTATTGCCTTGTGGCGAAACATTACAACACGGTGAAACCAGAAATCCTTGGAATTTAGATCATTCAACAGGTGGTTCATCAGCTGGCGCAGCGGCATTAGTTGCTGCAGGCGTGGTACCTTTCGCCCATGCTTCTGACGGCGGCGGTTCCATAAGGATCCCAGCTGCATGTTGTGGTTTGGTTGGCTTAAAGCCTTCACGTGGAAGAAATATTATATCCGCATCGCAATTAGTGCCAATAGATATTGCGCAAGATGGGATAGTGAGTAGAACGGTGCGTGATAGCGCAAGTTTTATTTCTGGACTAGAAAAGCAACATTATAACTCTAGTCTTTTGCCAATTGGATTGGTGGAAAATGCCAACAAAAAAAGAGTAAGAATTGGGATGTTTACCAAATCTTCAACAGGTATTGAGAGTGATAATGATGTTACAAATGCTGTCTTAGAAACGGGCAAATTATGCGAATCATTTGGTCATAAAGTGGAATATATAAACAATCCATTTGAACATAAAATCACAAGAGATTTTATGGTGTATTGGTCTTTTTTATCCTTTGCAACGATGATTTCAGAGTATGCAATCAATGGATTAAAATTTAATCATTTCAAAACTGCAAAGTTTACCAAGCAATTAGGCGGCTTTTTTCCACTTATTTCCTTTCGTGCGGCAAGCAGCATTCGCAATTTAAAAAATCATACACATGACTATAATAAACTATTCGAAAAATATGATTTATTGCTTAGTCCTACGCTATCGCACCCAGCACCTTTGATTGGTCATTTTGGTACCGAGGAAGATACCATCGATGTAATAATGAAGTTGAATAGTTACGTAAATTTTACAACAACGCAAAATATCACTGGAGCACCCGCTATTTCTTTACCTTTAGGAATAAGTAAAAACGGATTGCCTATTGGCGTTCAGTTTGCATCAATGCTAGGAGAGGAGCGAAAACTACTAGAAATGGCCTTTGAAATAGAGGCTGCTGATAAATTTATTACCTTAAATAAAAAATTGATTAAATAAAATGATTATCGATTTACATTGTCATCCAAATTTAAAATCTTTTAATTCTGGATTTCCAAATCCCAAGGCAAATATGTGGGAAAAGATTGAACATGTTATAGAGAATAAATTTGCTAAGTCAATAAATGATTTAACACTTAATATTTCCAAAGAGTCACAATGTAATTTAGATAATATGGTGGCCGGTAATGTGCGTGTTTTTCACATTTCCTTATATCCAACCGAGCGTGGTTTTTTGCACCTACGCAATGTCCCAACGGCATTACTTGGTAAGAATAAAATAAATATTACTCAATCAGTAGTAACTGGTTATAGTGCTGATTGCATTAAAGAGCAAAAAAAACATTATAAATATTTCGAAGAATTAAATAAAGAATACAATTATGTCAAAAACCAACAAGGGAAAAGTCCTGATGGGAAGAATGAATTTGTAATTGTAAATAATAATAATGAGCTACAAAAAGCCTTAGAAAAGGATAATACCTTTATTGGAATTATTACTATTGAGGGCACACATGTTTTTGATACTGGCGCGCCAGAAACAGATGCTCTTTCAAAGGAAGCTCTTCATAAACAGTTGACAGATAATATTCAAATAGTTAAAAATTGGGAATTCCCTCCATTTACCATAAACCTTTCGCATCACTTTTGGAATCATCTTGCCGGTCATGCTACTAGTTTTAAACGGCCAATTAATGGATTGGTGAATCAAAATAGAGGGAAAAACAAAGGGATAACTGAGGCAGGATGGCATGTAATACGGGAATTGTTAAGTACCAGAAATGGGAAGCGTATTTTAATTGATACCAAACACATGAGTGTCGAATCGCGTAAGGAATATTATGCCTTTATTGAAAATCATAATTATATAAATCCAAATAATAAAATACCGATAATAAGTAGTCATGCCTGCGCAAATGGATTTAAAACCTTAGATTCCTCTGTTAGGGAAAATGATATAATGGCAAAAGCAAAAACTTCCCGTTTATTTAAATGGAGTATAAATATTTCTGATGAAGAAGCTCGGATTATACACGATTCTGAGGGCTTAATAGGCATAATGATGGATAAGGGCAATTTGGGAGGGATTGATTTAATAAAGGAATTGTCGACCATTACTGATTCAATGAAACAAAGAAAGGCTTATGCACAATTGTTTTTGGATAATGTATTTCAGTTGGTTCAAGCGGTAGGAGAAAAATCGGGTTGGGATATAATTGCTTTTGGAAGTGATTATGATGGCACAATTACGCATATTGATCCTTATTCGTCGGCATCCGAATTGCCTAAGTTACAACAAGATCTAAAGGATTATCTAGAAAATAAACAATACAAAAAGCATCTTTGGTTTGATTATACACCAAAAGAAATAATTGATAAGATTTTTTATAAAAATGCAATGGATTTTTATAAAAAGTATTTTGTATAGGCTGATTAACTATTCATTGATTTTAGAACAAAAAAAAGACCTTCCTTTCGGAAAGTCTTTTTTTAATCTATATTTAAAGTCTTACTTTACTTTATTTACTATTTCTGCAAATGTAGCAGGATTGTGTAAAGCCAAATCAGCTAATACTTTTCTGTTCAACAATATATTGGCATTCAATAATTTATTGATGAAAACTGAATAGCTCAATCCATGTGGTCTAACAGCTGCATTGATACGAGTAATCCAGATTCCTCTGTAGATTCTCTTTTTTTGCTTACGTCCGCTATAGGCGTATGCTAATCCTTTTCGACTGCATTTTTTGCTACAGACCATACATTTTTTCTACTCAAAAAATATCCTTTAGCCAATTTAAGAATTTTCTTTCTTCTGGCTCTTGATGCTACGTGATTTACCGACCTTGGCATAATTTATAATCTTAGTACTTTTTATTAATTTAATTTAAAACAAGCATTTTCTTTACATTGAAAAGATCCGTCTTGTCAACAAATCCAGCTTTTGTAAGCCTTCTTTTTTGTTCTGTCGTTTTCTTTGTCAAGATATGTCTTTTATAAGCTTTAGCTCTTTTTATCTTTCCTGAACCAGTTACTGTGAATCTTTTCTTAGCACTGGAATTTGTTTTCATTTTTGGCATAATCGTATCACTTTTTACAATGAGCGTGCAAAGATAGGAATAATATCCTTTTTGCAACAAAAAAATTTCTGTTAAGAAACAGGTATTTATCCACATTGGGATTTTTAAAGGTCTAAGCTTTCTTTTCTTAGGCACAAGGAACGCAATCATCCTTTTTCCTTCCAAGTTTGGCAAGGATTCAAGTTGACCCCAATCCTCTAAACTTTTTGAAAATTGTAACAAAAGCAATTCTCCTCTTTCTTTAAATACAATAGCTCTTCCTTTAAATTGGACGTATATTTTCACTTTTGCCCCTTCTTCAAGGAATTTTATTGCATGTTTTTTCTTGAAATCCAAGTCGTGGTCGTCCGTATTAGGTGTAAACCGAATTTCTTTTAAAACTGTTTTTGCAGCTTTAGCTTTAATTTCTTTTTCTTTCTTTTTCTTTTCGTAAAGAAACTTATTGTATTCAGTTAATCTACAAATTGGTGGGTTGGAGCTAGAATTAATTTCAACCAAATCCACTTCTCTTTCTTTGGCAAGTTGTAATGCGTCAGCTAGTCTCATTACGGTCGATTCCATATCGTCACCAACCACCCTCACCTCGGGTGCCATAATAAAGTTATTAATTCGGTGTTCTGCTTCCCTTCTTGGACCGCGAGGGATAAACGGTTTTCTTTGTAATGCCAAATCTTTTGTTTTTTAATTATTTAATTCTGCCTCAAAAATATGTAAAAAATCTGAAGTTTCCATCACTCCCAAATCTCCTTTTCCATGTCTTCTTACTGCAACCTGTTTATTTTGTTCTTCTTTCTCGCCAATTACAATCATATAAGGGGTTTTAGCCACTTCCTCGTCCCTGATTTTTTTGCCTATTTTTTCATTTCTTATGTCTATAGTAGCTCTAATACCTGCTTTTTCAAATTCACTAGCTATTGATTCACAATAAGGAATAAATTTTTCGCTTATTGGCAAAATGGCTAATTGTTTGGGCGCAAGCCATAAAGGAAAATTACCGGCACAGTTTTCAATTAATATAGCAATGAATCGCTCCATCGAACCAAATGGCGCTCTATGAATCATTACTGGTCTATGTTTTTCATTATCCGCACCTATATATTCCAGCTCAAATCGTTCGGGTAAGTTGTAATCTACTTGAACGGTACCCAATTGCCACGACCTGCCAATTGCATCTTTGACCATGAAATCGAGTTTGGGACCATAAAACGCTGCTTCGCCCAATTCAGTCACGGTAGATAAGCCCATTTCTGTAGCAGCCTCAATAATTGCATTTTCGGCTTTAGCCCAATTTTCGTCCGAACCGATATATTTATCTTTATTATCAGGGTCACGCAAAGAAATTTGAGCAGTAAAATTATTAAATCCCATTTTACCAAGCACAAATTGAATTAACTCAATTACGGATTTAAATTCATCTTTCAGTTGGTCGGGAGTACAAAATAAATGTGCATCATCCTGTGTAAATCCTCTTACTCTTGTTAAACCATGCAATTCGCCACTTTGTTCATACCTATATACTGTACCGAATTCGGCTACTCTATAAGGTAGTTCTTTATAGGATTTCGGAACAGTTTTGTATATTTCGCAATGGTGCGGACAGTTCATAGGTTTTAAAAAATATTCTTCTCCTTCTTCAGGCGTTAAAATAGGTTGAAAACTGTCTTTGCCATACTTTGCATAGTGGCCTGAGGTTACATATAAATCTTTTTTACCGATATGTGGTGTAATTACTGGCTTATAGCCTCGCTTAATTTGTTCCTTTTTAAGAAAATCCATCATGGTTTCTCTTATAAAAGTACCATTTGGAAGCCATAAGGGTAAACCCATACCTACTTTTCAGAAAAAGTAAACAAGCCTAGTTCTTTTCCTAGCTTGCGGTGATCTCGTTTTGAGCTTCTTCTAAAAAAACTAAATAATCATCTAATTCTTGTTGGTTGGGAAATGTAATGCCATAAATACGGGTTAATTGTTTCCTTTTTTCATCGCCTTTCCAATAAGCACCTGCTATTTTTAATAATTTAATCGATTTTATTGCGCCTGTATCAGGAATGTGTGGTCCACGACATAAATCTGTAAAATTTCCCTGTGTGTAAAAAGTAATTTCGCCGTCCTTCAAACCTTCAAGCAATTCAAGTTTATACTCATCTTTTTTTTCTGTAAAATAGGCAATGGCATCTGCTTTACTTACTTCTTTGCGGTCGAATGTTACATTTCGAGCTGCCAATTCTTTCATTTTCTTTTCAATATTGGCAAAATCATTGCTCGAGATAACATTGTCGCCTAAATCCACATCATAGTAAAACCCCTTTTCAATAGCAGGCCCAATTCCAAATTTTACCCCAGGATACAATATTTCAAGTGCTTCAGCTAATAAATGGGCAGAACTGTGCCAAAATGTTTTTTGAGCATCTGCTTCATTCCAAGTTAGCAATTGTATACTCGAGTCGGTTATTATTGGTCGGGTGGTATCCCAAACTTCGCCATTTACTTTACATGAAATAATTTTTTTTGCCAAACTATTGCTCAATTGTTTTGCAATTTCCATAGCAGAAATACCGCTTTGAAAAGATTTGATGGCTCCATCAGGAAAAGTAATATTAACTATACTCATAATTATTGCTAAAAAATAAAGTGCAAATTTAGATATTCTAAATTGAATCTATTAGGTTTGTGTAAAAAATTATTGTCAATATTCTAAAAAATCTAAAAAATATAAAATGACTGCAGAAATAGGAAAAAAAATACTCGATGCGCATGTGGCTTTTGAGTTGCAACAATGGGAGGGAGCAAATCTAATTTCGGGAATGAATGGCGAAATTGATGCACTTTGGGCGCATTTAACCAAGAAAAAGGTAAAAGATATTGTTCAAAAGCAAACTATAATGGATGCTTTGGATAGGAATTTAAAAGAAATTAAATTGACCAAAGAAGAAAAGGAGTATTTTATTGATTTATATGGAAGGTTTCATAAAGAAGCTTTGGAAAGCGAATATGCCGTAAAGGATTATTTATCGAAGAAAAATTTTGATAAAATTGTAAAAAAAGTGGTCGCTTTAAAGGATTTGCGTGCTGATTTGATAAAGCGGGCAGTAAACAATCCATTTTATGCCGAAATGATTTCAAATACATTATATAATGGAATCAAGAATTTTATGAATTCAGAAGATGGACCAGCATCCAAGATAACAGGGTCTTCTTTATTTAAGATTGGTTCCGGACTTTTGGGCGGTGCTTTGTCGGGGATTGAAGATGGAATAGATAAAAACGTAAAGAAGTTTTTGAAATCAAATCTTCAAAAAACATTAAGTCAAAGCGAGAGCTTTATGCAAGAACAACTGTCGGATGAGAATATTGAAAAAATGGCAAGCGCTGCATGGGATAAGTTAGAGGATATTGAAGTAAGTCAAATGGCAAAATTCATTTCTCCAAAGCAAGCTACTGCCTTTTTACCAATTATCGAGGATATTTGGGAAGAACTTAAAAAAGATGGGAAAGTACGTGAAATAGCAGAAATTGCAGTGGATCACTTTTTTGAACAAAATGGAGACAAGAAAATTCCAGAATTTTTGCAGGGATTAAATATTGACAGAGAAAAAATAAAAGTGGAAGCATCAATAATTGCTTTACCTTTAATTGAAAAATTGAAAAAAGAAGGCTTTTTGGAGGAAAGAATCAGAACGCGCTTATCTAAGTTTTATAACTCGGATGTATTTTTGGCAATTTGAAGTGAGTAGTTTAGGTACTGAATGAAGTTGGCAGAATTTCAAAACAAAAAAAATTGCAAGGCTAGAAATTTTTCATATATTTGATTTAAATTATTTTAAATGACTTTTGCTGATAAAAATATAATAGATAATAATTTTGGATTATTTGAAAGTTTAAATTCCTCGAGTAAACTTTTATTAATTGAAAAATTAACAAAATCCATAAAAGCAGAAAAAAAGAGTAAAGAATTTAATTTCTACAAATCCTTTGGATCGTTCTCAAAAGAAAAAACATCTGACGAAATAATAGCTGAAATTAAAGCAAGTAGAAAATTCAGAAGTAAGGAACTTTTATTTTAATGAAATATTTGTTAGATACAAATATATGTGTTCATTTTCTTAGAGGGAAATTTGAAATGGATAAAATTCTAAAAGAAAAAGGCTTAGAAAATTGCTACATTTCGGAGGTAACTGTTTTGGAGTTGAGATTTGGTGCGGAAAATAGTAAAGATAAAGATAAATCTCATAAAGCCGTTGATGTTTTTTTGAAGGGAATTGTAATTGTCCCGATTTATGGTTCAATAAAGAAATATGCGGAAGAAAAAGTTCGTTTAAACAAAATCGGCAAACCTCAAAATGACGAATTTGATTTGTTGATTGGTGTTACCGCAATTGAAAATAAACTAATATTAGTAACTGAAAATAAGAAAGATTTTCAAAATTTATTAGGAATTGATATTGAAAATTGGATTGTAAGATAATAATACAATTTAGCAATGAATTATAAAAAAGTTTAATTTTTAATTATAATAGAATCGAGGGCTTACAAAATAACTATTTTCAATTCTCAAATCTGAATTCTCAAATCTCAAATCACTTTTCAAAGATGCCCATTTTTTTTCCAAACAATTTTTTTCAAAAAACAGATTTTGATTTTATTCTTTCACTGCTGAAAAATAGATGTCAGGGTGAAATTGGACAGGCAAGTGCCGAAAATCCTTTTTTTTATGAAAAATTAGGCGATTTAGAACAGGAATTGAAATGGGTTGCCGAACTTGGGCAAATGATTAATTTATCCGTTCAGTTTCCGCATAGAGGATTTAAGCAACTAGCATCAGAAATTCAATTATTGAAAGTAGAGCAAGCTTTTTTATCCATAAATGCATTTATCGAAATTTATTTTTTGGCAGAAGCTATCGAGATTTTAAAAAAGATTGCTTCCAATGCCGAACAAAAAGGCACATTCGACATTTTTGTAAAAAAAATAAAGACAGTTGGCTATCAACAAGAAATAAAAAAGGAAATTGAAAGGGTAATTGACATTGAAACGCAAAATATAAATGAATCTTGCAGTCCTGAGTTGCGTAAAATTAGAAATGAAATACGGGCAAAGGAGCAGGAAAGTTTGTCTATTTTTCGAAAAATGGTACGCACACTAAAGCAAAAGGACATGCTTGCTGAAAGTGAAGAAACGATAAGAAATGGAAGAAGGGTTTTGTCAATTAAGGCAACATTTAAACGACAAGTGGCGGGCATTTTTCAAGATGAGTCTTCTAATGGAAGTATCACATTTATTGAACCGCAAGAAACTATTTTTATTAATAATGAAATAGCGGAATTGCAAGTAGCGGAGCGAAGAGAAATTGAACGGATTTTAAAAGAATTAGGTCGTTTTGTTGGTTTGTATGTTGATGATATTGAGGAATATGGACAATTTATGGGCTATTTCGATTTTAGCCGAGCCAAAGCGAGTTTGTCCAATCAATTGGATTGTAAAATTCCAAAATTGACGCAAAGTGGCAAAATTCAATTGCGCAATCTAGTGCATCCTGTTTTATATATTCACCATACAAAAAGCAAAAAACCGACAGTGCCATCGAGTTTAAATTTTGATGCGAAGTATAGGGTTTTGATAATAAGTGGCCCCAATGCTGGTGGTAAATCCATTGCTTTAAAATCATTATTTTTGGCTCAGTTGATGCTTCAAATTGGTATGCCTATTCCAGCGGATGAGGCTTCGGAGATGCGACTTTTTTCGAAATTTTTTATCGATATTGGTGATCAACAATCAGTAGAAAATGATTTAAGTACCTATAGTTCTCACTTGAAAAACATGCATTATTTTCTTCAAAATGGAGACAAGGATACCCTTTTGGCATTGACGAAATGGGCGCCGGTACCGATCCATCGCTTGGAGGAGCATTGGCAGAGGCTGTTTTGGAGGAACTAAACAAAAAAGAAATTACAGGAATTGTAACCACACATTATTCCAATTTGAAAGTGTTTGCCTCCGTTACCGAAGGATTTTTTAATGGCGCTATGGCATTCGATTTAAAAAGTTTAAAACCGCTTTTTCAACTTAATATTGGTTCGCCAGGTAGTTCATTTACATTCGAAGTAGCTCGGAATAGTGGCTTGCCTAGCGCAGTTTTGACGCTTGCAAAGTCAAAAATTTCAGAACAAAAGAAGGATTTGGAGATTACACTAACTGAAATTCAGAATGAAAAGCAATATTTAAAAGGAATAAGAAAAAATGCACAATCCAAGGAGACTCAGTTGGACGAAATAAAAAAGCAATACGATGTATTAAAAAAGGATTTAGAAAAGGAAAAAAAGAAGATTATAAAAGCTTATGCGGAAAAGAAATTGGAAGATTACAATGAAGCCAATAGAAAATTGGAAAAAATGATGCGTGAGTTCAGGGAAAGTGAGCATAAAAAACAAAAATTTGATGAAATCAGAAAATTCGTTGATTTAAATAGAAATCAACTGGAAGATGGTTTGGCTGATACAGCAGCTGTTGAGGCATTGCAATTTACTGATGATCCGATACAAGTAGGTGATTTTGTAAATTTAGA
The DNA here is from genome assembly GCA_016705125.1 of Bacteroidota bacterium. Taxonomy (GTDB): domain Bacteria; phylum Bacteroidota; class Bacteroidia; order Chitinophagales; family JADIYW01; genus JADIYW01. The sequence goes on along the minus strand of JADIYW010000002.1, from coordinate 188,334 downwards.
TGCTGGCCTTGAGGTAGGAAGAGTAAATGAAATAAGGAAAAATATAGCAATTGTGGCTTTTGGAAACCTAAATACACAAGTGAAATTAGAAAAATTGACTAAAGTTGTAAAAAATACGGTAGCACCACAAAAGGTTTATAATACCTCAAAAACCATTGAAGAGAAGGCAGCATTTAACCACGAATTAGATATAAGAGGATTGTTTAAAGACACTGCAATGCAGGCTTTAGAGTCTTTTCTGGACGATGCATTGATGTATGGATTTGGTAGAGTAAAAATCATTCATGGAAAGGGAACAGGAGTGTTAAAGCAAATGGTTTATAGTTATTTGAAGGGCTATAATGGAGTAAGCAAGTTTTATGCTGAAGACAGTAGATTTGGAGGTGATGGTGCAACAATAGTGGAATTTTAGTTTTTCTTTGATTTTTAATTTTAAAAGTATTAAATTAGTACTATAAATTAAAATTATGAAATCATTTTTACTTGTACTTGTAATTTTTGCTGGGTTTTTTAAAATAAATGCTCAAGATAGGGTAGATTTTTTGGAATTTAACGATGCTTCGTTTAGATCCAGTGCAGTAAGTGATGCAGATTTATATTCCTTTAAAGGCAAAACTTATTTTGCAATTAAAACAGCAGATTTAAATATTCAATTTCCGCTTGAATTAAATAAAGAAGCCTACCTTGGCGATGGTATTTTTTTGGTAAGTAGTACAGATGATTTTTTTAAACAATTACTACCAAATAATAGCTTCAAAATTGGTCGGTTAGCTTATCAATCTAAGATAAACACTTTTTTAAAACCTGAAAATAGTACGAGTATATTTGCCATAAATAATCAGGAAAAGGAAAAGGTCTTGGTGAGTTTTATTGGAGATTTGACCGAAAATGAAATAACCCAATATCTAGCTTCAAAAGGAATTGAATTAGATGGATTTAAAGCTGATTTTAAACAGTTTAGTGTTTTTATTAGCAAAGAACAAGTAGAGGAATTGGCTTTAATGCCTTTTGTTCGGTATATTTCTCCCAAATTAAATTACCCAACGCCATTATTAGGCAGTGGAATTGGTCAAAATAGGGTTAATGCTGTTCAATATAAAGGACCAAGTGGTTTTGGATTATTGGGGCAGGGTATAAATATTGGACAATGGGATGAATCTACTGTTGGGCCGCATTTAGATTTTGAACAACGAATATTCAATAATGATAAGTTAGATTCCGATTTGGCAACCAATACACATGCTACAGGTGTAGCAGGAATGATTAATGGTGGCGGAATATTTAGTGAATACAGTAAAGGAATGGCACCTAAATCAATGCTTTATTCATGGGATTTTAGAGGAGATATTTTGTCAGAACTAAGGGCAGGAATAGTAAATAGTCAATTAAGCGTAACTAATCACTCTTATTATTTGGGTATTTTTTCCGTACCATATAATTGCTCCGAACCACCTGGATTATATGTAACCGAAACAAGTGAATTAGACAAAATAGCAAAAGATAATGAGTATGTAACGCATATTTTTTCGGTAGGAAATTCATTTACTGGTTGTGGCACAGGCGGAAGTGTTGTACCTGGCTTTCAGGGGGCAAAAAATATTATTGATGTCGGATTAGTAGATGCTGTTGATGTGCATATCACTAGTTCGGTGGGGCCAACTTATGATGGCAGGTTGAAGCCAGAAATAGTGGCACTTGGATATAATGTATTCGGATTAAGAAGGTATAATAGTTTTACCAAATATTTTGGTTCTTCCTTTGCATCTCCAATGATTGCAGGGATTGTTGGTTTAATGCAGGAACAGTATAAAAAAGATCACGCAGGAGCCTATCCAAAATCTAGTTTAATTAAAGCATTATTGTGCAATACAGCCTTCGATTTGGGCTTTTCTGGTCCAGATTATCGTCATGGATTTGGAAGAGTAAATGCAAATAAAGCATTAAAAGCCTTGGTTTCCAATGATTATGAATTGGGAACAATCAATAATGGGCAAACTAATATTGTTGGTTTAAGTGTTCCAAGTGGCGCAAAGACACTTAAGGTAATGATTGCTTGGAATGATCCAGCAACTACACTTCCAGCAACAAAAATATTGGTGAATGATTTGGATTTGGAGATTTTGGATCCTAATGGTCAAACGGTTTTGCCTTGGGTTTTGGGAAAAAATTATGATGATATAGCTGTTCGCGGTCGTGATTCACTAAATAATATTGAACAAATAACGATTGATAATCCAATTGCGGGAAATTATTCTATAATTATTAAAGGAAAATCAATTCCTTTTGGGCCACAAGAGTATGCATTAGTAAAGTGGGTGGAGGCAAGCAATATTGAAATAACGAATCCTATGCCTGATGAAAGAGTAGCTTTTAATGCTCTTGGGTCAAGTTTGTATATTAGGTTCGAGGCGGTAGGCACTGGGAATTTAACCATTGAATATTCAAAAGACGATGGAGCGAATTGGTCTGTTTTGGCTACTAATATTCCACCAACCCAAAGTTATTTGAGCTGGCCAATTGATCCAACAATTACAGAAACTGCTAAAATAAGAATAAGTGATGGCACCACTATGACGATTCAGTCATTTGCAGTGGTAAAATTACCTACTGGATTGACTGCCACTTCATGTGATAGAACTGTTAATTTGAGTTGGCAAGACGAACCAAATGCCACATTTAAAATATTGATGTATAAGGATACGGGCTATGTTCAAGTTGGAACAACAGACACCAATTTTTATAGGGTGAGTAATTTGCAAAATGGCATTACTAGCCTGTTTTCCATTATTTCCGTTACAAATGGAAAAGAAAGTCCGCGGGCTGATGCTATATTTGGAACTCCAAACCCTGGCATTTGTCCTGTGCCAAATGATGTAGGCGTTGTAGGATTAATTGCGCCATTTGGCGGCCGACTGAATACATCAACAGCCTTAACAGCTACTACTAATTTTACGGCTAGAATTAAAAATTTCGGCAATACAAAAGTGGCAAACATTGGCGTTAATTTAAATATTAATGGAGCTAACTTTAATGCTTCTATTTTGGATTCTATTGCTCCTGATAGTACAAAAGATGTTCAATTTGTTGGTACATCTAATTTGTCGGCAATTGGAAATTATCCATATACTTTAACTACTAATTTAACTTCAGATGGGAATAAAAATAATGATACCCTTAAAGGCGTTTTATACCAATTAGCGCATAATCCAGCCGTCTTGCCCTATTTTGAAGGATTCGAAGATATGCCCAAATGTGGAATAACGGATAATGCATTTAGGGTTTTGGATAATGATGAATGGGATTATACAACCGATAAGTTTGGGGGCAGGTTCAGAGTTGGCGAGAGCGATTTTTTTGCAAGTAGTGGAAAAAAGGGAGCTACTTTTGATAATTCTTTGGCTGTTGTGCCAACTGAAAATAATTTGATATTAAATTTGAATTTAAGTAATTATGCTGATTCGCTAATTTATCTCGATTTTTCAGCTTTAAGCCACAATGAACTTACAGCATTAGATTTTATTTATGTCAGAGGAAAAGAAACAGATAACTGGATAAAAGTATTTGATATTTTTGCCAATAAGGGTCCTAAGGCATTATTTAAATCATTTCAGGGATTAAATATTTCAAAAATGCTAATTACTGATAGCGCTTCTAATTTTAGCGCTTCTAGTCAGATAAGGTTTTCATTCAATACAAGTAAAAAGGCGCTTTTTACAAATCAAACTGGTGGTTATTCCATTGATGATATAAAATTGTATAATGCCGGAAGAGATATTGGAATTGAAGGAATAAGTTATAACCGTTTTATTTGTGGCGGTGGCACCAATTATATAATTAGCTTAAAGGGAAAAAATAATGATATTTATTCTAATGGAAATTTTGCATTAAAATATTCAATAAATGATGGTCCTATAGTAAGTCAGGTATTTACTCAAACCCTATTGCCTCAAGATACTTTTGCATTCACTTTTTCCCAAAATGCCGATTTGAGTCTGCCAGGTATTTACAAAATAAAAGTTTGGACAAGTAATCCTGGAGATTTAGCCGCATTTAATGATACTATTTTGTACGAAGTAAATGTATTGAATTCCGTTTCAAATTTTCCTTATTACGAAAATTTTGAATCCAATAATGGTAATCTAATTTCAGATGCAGGAGGTGAAACCAAATGGGAGTGGGGCATACCAAATAAGAATAAAATTTATTTGAGTGGTCAAGGGAATAAGGCTTGGGTAACCAATTTGAGAGAGAAATATAAAAATAATGAGGAAACAACGCTTTACTTAGGTTGTTATAATTTCTCTGCTTTAACACAACCAATTATCAATTTTAATACCTACCAAAATATAGAAACTGGTGAAATCGGACAAGGTCTTTATGATTACGTAGTGGCGGAATCTTCTTTAGATGGCAATACTTGGGGCAGATTGGGTGCTATAGGTTCAGGGTATAATTGGTACGAAAACATTCAAGACAGTGCAGTTTGGGATTTGGATAGCCTTCCTTGGCAGGTGGTAAGCCAAAAAATTAATTTAAACGGAATTACTGATAAGTCTAAATATATGATAAGACTTAGATTTAAAAGTGATATAGCAGAGACAAGAGAAGGAATGGCAATTGATGATTTATTTATTACTGAATTTTTGGATTCGATAGTAGAAAAAGATTCAACCTTCGTTTCGGTAGTTTCCAATAGCGAGGGCTGGGTTGATTATAGAAAAAATGGACAATTAATTGGTTCCTTTTATAATGATGGGCAGCAATTGGGTACTTTAGAAATGGGTTTATTAACGAATGAAACAAATGAAATAAGCATTTTTAAAAATAGGAGATTATTGCCACGTAGATTTTTCGTTTGGCCTGAAAATGAATTAACTGGAAATTATAAGGTCAGATTATTTTTTAAAAACGACGAATATTTTGCCCTAAATAACTCAGATAAGGGCATAAATAGACCCGGTGATTTGGTTGTGTTAAAATATAATGGATTGAATACAGATTTGGATTTGACCAATAATGCATTCTCGGATTATCTTTTATTGAATGAGAATGAGGTAGAAATAATACCTTATTTGGATGGTTATTTTGTAGAGTTTGAAACCAGCGATTTTGGTGAGTATTATATTGTAGGCAACAAAATAGATATTGCATTATTGGATTCCACCCAAATAATTGCTTTTGATGCGGTTAAAAATACTTCAAACCAATCTGTTTTATCTTGGACCTCTGCCAAAGAAAACCAGGTGGTAAAATACATAACTACTTATTCCTTGGATGATATTAATTACATTCCATTCGATAGTGTTTTGGCTACTAATATTAATGGAGTAAATACTAACTATAGTGCTATTGATTCAGTTAGCGATCGATTGGATAAATTGATGTATTATAAATTGTGGTATCGCACCACAAATGATTCATTAGTATATGTTGGTTTGCAAACGGTTGATTATACCCTTTCCGCAGTAAATAATATTCAAAATGGTGGTTTGGAATTACGGGGATGGCAATTGATTTCCAAATTAAACAACCCATTTGAGGCAAATATTTATTTTTATGGAATCGATGGAAAGTTAATCAACACTTTTACACAAGCTATAGATAATGGAATCAATGATTTTTCTTTTCTAAATAACGGTAAATTGGCTGTAGGCACTTATTTATTAAAAATAGAAAAATCCAAAACGGAAAGTGTAGTAGGAAAAGTAGTGGTATTGAAATAAAAATAAAAAATGAAAAGAAGAGATAAGCAAGAATTTGTAATAAAACCACAATATCCGGGCGGAAAATTGGCATTGCAGAAATTTATTCAGGAAAATTTAATCTATCCCAAATTGGCTTTAGAAAAAGAGATTGAAGGCACTGTTTATATTTCGTACAGAGTTGATTTTGATGGAAAAGTATTGGATGTAAGAAATAATAAAGGCATCGGTTTTGGATGTGATGAAGAAGCATCGAGAGTGGTAGGCTTATTGAAATTTGCACCACAAAATAACCATGGCGTAAAAGTTTCTACACAGCAAAAAATAAATATCCATTTCAAATTACCTGTAAAACAGCAATTGCCAATTCAACAAGTCAATATTCAAGTGAATTATACGGTACAAATGGCAAAGCCTACAATTGTAAAAAAAGTAGATTTAAAGAATAAACCTTTGTCGCCTGTTATTAGTTATACAATTAAGTTGGGTAAGCTTAACGGACGAATAAGCCTAAATGAAAGAATGAATCATTTTTAAAAAATTTTAAATTAGAAAATTAATTGATTTTACAAATCAATTATTTAAAATCATAATAAATTTTATATGGCCAATTTTGATTTTTTTTAAAGGTTTTCAGAACGGGGGGTGGCATACGCCAGATCCACCGGGCGCCGAAATATATTCCATTTAAAAATAATGAAAGTAGTATTTTAAGAAAAAAAATAATTTTTTTTCATCAATAGAATGTACAAAAAAATTATCTTTATCAAAAAAAAAAGAAATGGCTACAATTACACTAAAAGGAAATGAAATTCATACAAAAAGCGCATTGCCTGCAATTGGATCAAAATTGGCAGATTCTTTGCTTATAGCAAACACTTTAGGAGAGAAGAAAATAAGTGATTATAAAGGAAAAAGAATAGTGTTAAATATATTTCCGAGTATTGATACTGGGATTTGTGCAATGTCAGTTAAACAGTTTAATAAAGATGCTGCCAATTTGGAGAACACAGTTGTTTTATCTATTTCAAAGGATTTGCCTTTTGCGCTTTCCCGATTTTGTGGAGCAGAGGGCATTGAAAATGTTGAAACACTTTCAGCATTTAGAACAGATGATTTCTCTTCTTTAGAAATAGTTGATGGCCCATTGGTTGGATTATTAAGTAGATGCATTATTGTAGCCGATGAAGATGGAACCGTTTTATATACTGAACAAGTACCAGAAATCACTATCGAACCAAACTATAAGGCGGCTTTGGAAGCCCTTTAGTATTTTATTAAATAAAATTTGGTAAAACTAAAATTAATTGATGTTTATTGTAAGGTAAGCACATTTAATTTATTTTTTTGAATGAGAATACTAAAAAACATAACCATAATTTTAACTTCAGTATTGTTAATTTTTATACTGTTTGAATTGATAAGAATATTTTCATTAAATGAAAACATAGGCTTATTTTTTTTTATTTTAATTATGATTTCATGGGGATTGTGTGTTATAATTATCTTAAAGATTTTAGAATTTTTTTTTAAAAATGACGATCTTTATAGGGATATAAAATATACAAAATTATCAATAAGGCAGAAGAGAAAGTTTTTTTTAATTTTTATATTTCAATTAATGCTGTGATTTCTATTAGCTTACCCCCCCCCCCCCCCCCCCCCCCTCTCTCGAAAACCTGTTTTATAATGCTTTTATCTAGTTGTGGTTTAGTGGTGTTAAATTTTTATAAAATTATAGGACAAGAAGAAGAAAAAGAATATTCAAAATATGGTAAAATTCAACTAGTAAGAATATATAAATTTGGATATCAAGGCAAAGGAAGTCAGCGGGCATTTTTTAATTATTATAGCAAGGATACTAAATTTAAAGGATCGACATCTATAAAGGATAATTATCAAATTGGTGACAGTATAGAAATAATGTATTCGACAAGAAAACCATTCATTTACAAAACTTTAAAATGGTAAAATCATAAAGTAGTATAAAAATAAATTTTATTGCCTACTAAAGTAGAATTATAATGTGGTGAAGCTAAAAAATGGAAAATACTAATTCAAAAAGGAGTTTTTATCTAATATCCATTCTCCATTTTTATTCCACTATCAATTTAGAAACGCCACTTGCATTGCTAATTAAGTCGATTATATTTATAAAATAAATGCCTTTTGCAAGGTCATTGAGTAAAATTTGTCCATCGGTATTCAATGTATTTGTTTGCATCAATTGACCATTTAAATTATGGATATTGATTTGAGAAGTATTTAAAATGCCTTTTACAAAGAAAACATTATGCGTCGGATTAGGGAATACTTTGATTTCTAAGGATTTATTTGGAGTATTCACCACCGGAGTTAATTCCCATGGCAATGGTTCACCCATCAAGGGATTTAAAAGCAAAGAGCCAGCAAATTGAGTTGGATTCCATCCATTTCCTACATTATAAAATTGGTTGGCCGAGCCATTTGTATTCAAATCATACCCGATTGTCCATTTATCTCTATCTGTAAACAAAAGACCAATAAAAAATTCCCCTTCAACTACAATTTTGGAAGTACCATTTTTAATGTATTGAGGTTTTAAATCATAAAATGAAAAATCATTAACCGCATCCAAGCCGTTTATTTTTCTGAAATCATCTAATCTCAATAAATCTTCCTGATATAAAATTTCTTCCTCAGGGCCTATTTTTTTCCAAACAATTACCGAAAGTAATCCATTTTTATTGTCTGTATTTAGATTGGCAAAATGTACTTTTATCCCTTGCAAAGAGTCTAATTTATTGGCTACAAATCTAGTGGCTATTTTTGCTCCGGCAACACTTGCTAATCGGTATCCTCTTTCGGCTGACGCATCATCATAAGCGAAATAGTTGCTAAATATTTGGTCTTTTATAATAGTATTATTGGCTATAATTTTCGGATCTGAGCCAACCTCAGCAGATACGGCATAATTATGCGTTAACCTGATTATGATGGTGTCGCCACTTAAATTATCAGGTATGTCAATTCTCGGGTAATTGGAAATATTATTACTTAATGGACCCAAGTCGGCTGATGTACCTAAATACGTTTGGAAAACAGTATTCGTTTTTAATTCTTTAGCTTCAAAATTATCTAGGAAGTCGGTAGTGGCATTGGTGAAATTATTTCTAATGGAAGTTTGGTGTATTTGTGTCAATTCCGATGTATCGAAATGAAAATAAGGCATGGCAAAATAATTTTTCAGCAAACTTATTGGGCCCGATTGAAAAGCCATGTCTTTTGGTGATTTATCAGATGTGGTATCTCTGTTTTTGTCAACCACAACATAGTCTAAATGAAAATGGTCGTTATTGCCACTTAGTTGAGCAATATTTCTGAATCTAAACTGAAATCCATCGTATAAGTAATCATTAGTAATTTTTACAAATTCCTGTCTAAAATCTCTTGAACTATCGCCGGTTACACTCCATTTTTCTATCCACTGCGCAGATTGATTTAGAAATTCGAGTTTTAAATAATCTTTTCCAGCTTCAGGTTTTTGACCCAAACCCATTGGTTGGTAAAAAAAACTGATAAATACCAAACTGTCTTCGGTTAAACCTCCAAGAGCAAGGGGTTGAACAGTTAAATAATCTGCTGGTCCGGCTACATTTAATAAAGAATATTGGTTGCCAGTTGCATTTAACCCATCAAATGTTGCCACACCTAAAGAGGGAGGATTAATTGGATAAGTATTATTTATATACACTAATGAATCTTGCCAAAGATTGATGTCAGGATATGGACCATCATAATTAAAATCTTCGATAAAAGGCAAGCTTAAAAGGGCATTTTGTCGCTGACTAACATTTGTCAAGTTTCCTTTCTTTTGATTAAATTCTAATTTTGCATTTGAATTTAAAGGAACTAATTGTTCATCTTGCGAAAATCCTTTTAACATTATAAAAAGCAGGAAACAGGAGATATAAATTTTTTTCATAGTTGTTCTTTACTTTTATTGCTTATTCCCTTCTTTCTTCTGATTATTATTTATCTCTTCAATTTCTGATTTTTCTACTGCTCCTATATCCTGAATGGTTTCAAGGTCTGGTTGGTCTTGCATTATAAATAAATTCACTGGATCGCCTGGTGCCAATTTGTAAGCAGTACCATATTCTGGTTGTTGATAATATATGAATGAACTTAATGAGTCAGTTATTTCGCCCTGCGTGGAGATTATGCCTGGTTGTAATCCATAAGCATCCAATACGGCAAGTGCTTCCATTAAAGTAGCTCCGAGTAAATCGGGCACATCTACTTTTGTATCACCAATTCCATCACCCAAATCCAAATCTATTACTGAGCCCTTAAGTACAATGCTGCCTTCTTTAATTTCTTTTCCATTTAAATACATACCTCTTACTGCATCCTTTGCTATGTCTGGAACATAATTTTCTTTTCCTAATTTAAGTCCATAGCTTTCAAGGATAATAATTGCTTGTCTCCTTGAATTGTCAATTAAGTTAGGCATTTTTACTGGTTCAGCAGATACACTTGAAACAGTAAGGTAAATTTTTCTAAATTTTTTGACTGTCGCTCCTTTTTTTGGACTTTGGTCTAAAACTTGTCCTGGAGGCAAATCGTTTTTGTAGGTTGAATCGGCTATCATAAATTCTAGGCCTGCATTATTCAATTTGTTTTTTGCTTCTTTTATCGAAAGTCCTTCGATATTAGGCACGGTAACTGTTTGCCCATGCATGGTATAGGTAACAAAAAAAACATTGAGTAAAAATAAAAACCCTGCAACAATAATTATCATTCCAAGTATTGCGCCTAAAATGCCTGTTTTTCCAAAAAATTCTTTAATTTTCATACTATTTGCCTGTAAAATGTTTTTAAATACTTTACGAGTTTATTTTTCTCCAAAGTTATGCGACATTTTATTCACCACTCCAAAGATAAAGTTATTTTGAGTTAAATTTAATCCATTGTATAAAACTTACTGTTTTTTTGTGCAAAACGGGTTAACCTAATGTAAATTCCAATTTTTTGAATTTCAATTTTATATATTTGTGCATGATTACAAACGAACAGCACAAAACACTTACCGACAGTGTCACCTCCTTGCGGAGGTATCTTTGACTACGATAATAGAGTAGAAAAAATAAAAGATGATGAAGCCAAAACCCTTTCTTCCGATTTTTGGAATGATCAGTTAAAGGCACAAGCCATTTTAAAAGAAATAAAAGCCAATAAACATTGGGTTCAATTATTTAAAGACTGTCAGAATAAATATGACGAGTTACAAATAATGAAAGAATTTTTTGAAATGGGTGAGGCTACCGAGGAAGATTTAGAAACTACATACAGAATTGCTGCTGATGAAGTAGAAGAACTGGAGTATAAATCTACATTGAATGGTGAGGAAGATGGACTTTCAGTAATTTTGACTATTAATTCAGGCGCGGGTGGTACCGAGAGTTGCGATTGGGCAGCCATGCTTATGCGTATGTATATTATGTGGGGCGAAAAAAACGGACACAAAGTAAGAGAATTGGAGCGGACTGATGGCGATGTGGCAGGTATAAAATCAATTACATTAGAAATAGATGGCGAATTTGTTTATGGCATGTTAAAGTCTGAAAATGGAGTGCACCGCTTAGTTCGTATTTCACCATTCGATAGTAATGGAAAAAGGCATACTTCCTTTGCCTCCGTTTTTGTTTGGCCTGAAATAGATGATACAATTGAAATAACTGTAAATCCTGCCGATATTGAATGGGACACATTTAGAGCAAGTGGTGCAGGTGGACAGCACGTAAATAGAACAGAATCGGCCGTAAGGGTAAGGCATCTTCCAACCGGTATTACTTGTGAGTGCCAACAAGAGCGTTCGCAAATTCAGAATAGGGAAACAGCCATGAAAATGCTGAAGTCGAAGTTGTATGATTTGGAGGTGCAGAAAAGAAATGCGGCAAGAGACCAAATAGAAGGAACTAAAATGAAAAATGAATGGGGTTCACAGATTCGCAATTACGTTCTTCATCCTTATAAATTGGTGAAAGATGCCCGAACAGGGTTTGAAACATCCAATCCGCAGGCAGTTTTAGATGGAGATTTAAATGGATTTATTAAAGCATTTTTATTACATAAATAATGATTCAAGTATATCACAATTCAAGGTGTGGCAAAAGTAGAAGCGCCATACAATTGCTAGAAGAAAGTGGACAAGCATTTGAAATAAAAGCTTATTTACAAGAAATTCCTACACACGAGGAATTAAAAATTGTTTTAGAAAAATTAGGGATAAAGCCAATCGATTTGATTCGTAAAAAGGAAACCGTATTTATCGAAAAATATAAAGGCAAAATTTTTACCGACTCAGAATGGATTTATATAATGATTGAAAATCCAATTTTGATAGAAAGACCAATAGTTATAAATGGCAATAAGGCAGTAATTGCGAGACCTGCTGAATTGTTGTTGGGGATTTTGTAGTTTAAATTATTTTGTAAGTAGGGGGGTTCACCCCCCCGCCCCCCCCCCCCCCCCCCGCGTCTTTCGGCAAAATGCAACCCCTCAATATAAGCCATACACAAATCAAGTGTTGCTTCAATGCCTTTTTTGTGGGTGCGCTCCACGCCATGAGATGCTGCAACTCCCATTCCAATTAATGCTACTCTAAATTGGTTGCCAGCCCGAAGTGCTGCACTTCCATCGCTTCCATAAAATGGATAAATATCGACATTGTATGGGATATTGTTTTTTCGGCACAACTCTACCAATTCTTTTCTAAAATTATAGTCATAAGGGCCGGTACTGTCCTTTGCACAAATAGAACAAGCAGTTTCCTTGCCCTCTACATTATGGCCAACTACGCCCATATCAATCACCAACATGTCTTTAATTGTTGGCGCAAATCCACCTGATGCGCCATGTCCAACTTCTTCATAATTAGAAAAAAACAACTCCACAGGAAATGATTTTTCCATTTTTTTTGCCCTTTCAGCTATTTCAAATAATACAAAACAACCTGCTTTATTATCTAAATACCTCGATTTTATAAAACCGCTTTCTAATTCCTGATATCGGGTGTCAAATGCAATAATATCGCCAACTTGAATGCCTAATTTTAAAACATCATTTTTGTTTTCTACCAATTCATCTAACCTGATATGCATGGATTCAATATTCCTTTTCGTCGAATCCAAATCTTTATTGGCATGTGCAGAAGGATTGTTGAGCAAGAGCGTGCCAGTATAAATTCGACCTTCGTGGGTATGGATTCGGCAATACTCACCTTCGGCCATATTCATCGAAAGTCCACCAAGAAGCGAAATGGATAAAGTTCCATCACCATTAATTGAACTTATAATAGCGCCTAAAGTATCTAAATGCCCTGCAATACAAAGCGTTGGATTTTCACCCAAACTGCATTTTACTGCACCTTTAATGGTATAGGTAGGGTTAAAACCTAAATTTTTTAAATAATTGAAACAATATTCAGCTGCAATATGGGTGAATCCTGTTGGTGAATCAATTTCAATTAATTCTTTTAATGATGTATAATTCATGTATTTAATTAAAAATTGTATGCTCTTGTAAGTGCGTCCTTTGTCAAACTTTCTTCTGAAAAATCTCCAACTACATTGCCTTCCGACAAAACGGCGATTCTTGGTGGCGATGGTGCATTACCCAATAACCTAAAGAATGCAGGTGTTTCAATTACAGTATATGGGTAACTATTTCCAGCATATTTGTAAAATTCTTCTATCTCTTTTTCTAATTTTTCGCCCTTGGAATTGTTTTCGCTCCAAAATAAAACATAAACTGGAGGCGTTTTTGTTGTTTTTGCCAAATCAGTTATTTTTTTAGCCGCATCCATACAATGGTCGCACATGGTATTAAATACACAAACTAATTTTTTTCCTTCATCTAAATTTACCGTTTTTCCACCACTAAATTGAGTATAAGGGGCAAATACAGAAACAGTTTTTGGAATACTTGGTGTGCTAATTGGTGTATTAACTGGTGTATTTTTTTTGGTTGAGTCTTTTTTAGTTTTAATGGTAGCTGGTTGATTAACTAATGTTCGTGCGGTGTCGTTGGTGCTAATTGTTTGATTGTCTATTAAAGTATTTGTAGTGTCAGTATTTGTATTTGTCCAATTTGAAGGCAAAATTGGGGTTGTATCGCAGCAACAAACAGATTGGAAATATCCAAAAATAAATACATAGCAAATGATTAAAATGATAGTAGGATATCGGTGAAGACTGTTTTTTTTGTTTGGTGTATTTAAGTAAATTATACCAATTAATATAAGCGCAATAATGTTTTTTATAATGGCTTGCAATGGCGTCATAGGTATTAATTGTCCCATACAGCCACAATTTCCTTCATTTCCGTATAAAAATATTTGGTATCCCAGATGAATACAAAAGGCGACCAATAAACCAACGGTTAATGGAATAATAAACTTTTTGAAGAAGTGATTTTGCAAAAAACAGAGGCCCAAGAATAATTCCCATGCGATGATAGCTCTTGCCAGTGCTGGTGCTAAACACCAATTAGTGATTTTTAAATCGACCAATTGTTTCTCAAATGCCTCAATAGGAAATAGTTTGGATATGGCAGAAAATACGAATAGGAAAGCAATAATTCCTCTTAAAATCCAAACAATAGTTGGGTTTAACTTTGTCATAAATGTATATTATTTGTACAAAAATAGCAATAATTAATGAATTCATTTTTTGTTTAGCAAAAAAATAACAGCAATATTAATGGTTAATGTTAAATGCTTAATTTTGAATAGAGACAAGATTTTTAGAAAAAAGAATCAAGACAAGTAAAATGTTGAATGCTTAATTTTTAATGTTTAATAGAAAGAAGAGTTAAGAACCAAGACTTTTGGAATGTTGGATGGAACCAAGAGTCAAGAAACAAGACTTTAAGAATGTTGAATTTTTAATGATGAATAAAAAAATAAGCCAATAATCAATAACTCACTAACTTAATAACTAAAAAAGTCTAAAATCTAAAAATCTCGACTCTACGAGTCTATAATGTGCTGCAATCGATTACAAATCTATATTTTACATCGCTTTTCAGAACTCTTTCGTATGCTTCGTTGATATAATTTATATTTATTAGTTCTATATCCGAAACGATATTATGTAATGCACAAAAATCTAGCATTTCTTGTGTTTCAGGAATACCTCCGATGGAAGATGCAGAAATACTTCGACCGTTAGTAAGTAGCGAAAACCCGCTGAATTGAATTGGCGTAGATGGAATTCCAACTAAAATTTGAACACCATTTGCGGCCAACATTTTTAGGTACATATCGTAATTATGCGCTGCCGAAACCGTATCGATTATAAAATCGAATTGGTTTGTAAGTTGTTTTACTTGCTCTTCATCTTTTGTATGGTAAAAATTATGTGCTCCAAGTTTATAAGCATCTTGTTCTTTGTCTGGAGAAGTGCTTAAAACACTTACTTCAGCTCCAAAAGCAACCGCAAATTTTACGGCCATGTGTCCTAATCCACCCAAACCGAGTACTGCCACTTTGTGTCCTTTTCCAATATTCCATTTCCGAATTGGGGAGTAAGTCGTAATTCCGGCGCATAATAAAGGAGCAACGCCCTCGAGTGGCAATTTGTCAGAAACACTCAAAACAAAATTTTCGTTTACCACAATTATATTAGAATAACCCCCGTAAGTGGGTGTTTTTCCGTCTTTTTCCAATGAATTATAGGTGAAAACTGTTTTTCCTACTTCGCAGAACTGCTCAAAACCTTTTTGGCAATTATTGCATTGTTGGCATGAATCTACCATACAACCAACTCCCGCCAATTGATTTATTTTAAATTTAGTAATTGCAGAACCAATTTCGGTTATTCTTCCTACTATTTCATGGCCAGGCACCATAGGGTAAATGCCTGGAAACCATTCGCTTCGCGCTTGATGGATATCTGAATGGCAAACCCCTGAAAATAAAATTTCTATTTTTACATCATTTGGTCCAATTTCTCTCCTTTCGAAATTCCAAGGTTTTAATTTGTCAGAAGGGGAGTGGGTTGCATATCCTTTTGCTGTTATCATATTTAATTTTTTTAGTTTACAAATGCAAAAGCCGTAATAACATTGCAAGACCGATATTCTCCAATTTTTGGATCAAAAATATCTACCATTTCATAATCTAGATTTACTTTTTCTCCAATTAAATCTTTATAAATAGCTACTAAATCCTCATCAGTTTCAATTCCATAAATCCAATAGTATTTAGCCGATTTTCCCATTCCATCTTTTAATGTAAATACAACAAATTGTTCTGTTTCTACTTTAGTTATAGTTCCAATAATAAACATTCCTTCGTTATCTTTATCTTCAGTTCCTTCAATTTGTTCAGTTGCAAACATTAGGGCTTCTGGACAGGTTAGAGCCAATTGAACGCCTATTACTTCGCCTAATTTTTCAGCGTCTTTAATTATATTATCTAGGTTTATATTATGGTCTTTTTTCAATTGCTTTTTGTAGGGCATAGAGGCTTTTATCATACAAAGTCCCAATTGCATGGTATAGGTTTCGGAGTCTAATTCTTTTGAAATATGTTCAATACAATCGCATGATTCACTTACAATTTCATCCATATAGTTTGTTTGGGCAAAAACGGTCTTTGATGAAACAAGTAGTAAAAGTAAAATAAATTTTTTCATTTTTAATTTCATTTAATTTTTGCTAAAAATAAGGATAAAATTGGTTTTTAGTTAATTTTTTAATTTTTTGTAGGATTTACTATTTGTTGTTTAATATTTTTTGTTGAAGCATAAGTTCCAACTTTTATTTATTATTAAATAGTAATTACTCCAATTTTTTAATTTTTTGTAAATAATTGAAGATTAGCGATATATGATGATGATGGTCATGTATTTTTAAATTGTGGATAATAAAAGATAATAAACTCTTTTAATTTTAAAATATTAGATTTATATTTGAATCGTAAATAAAAATGGACGGATAGATGTTTTCTAAAACTTGTGAATATGCGATTAAAGCGATGATTTTTGTGGCTCAAAAATCAAAGGAAGAAACAAGGGTAGGAGTAAAGGAAATAGCAAAGGGAACGGATTCTCCGGAACATTTTATTGCAAAAATAATGCAGGAATTAGGACGCAAGAGGTTAGTACAGTCAATTAAAGGGCCAAATGGAGGGTTTTATATGACGGAAAGGGATTTTAAAATTAGTATTTCTGATATAGTAAAAGCAATGGATGGTGATAAATTGTATTCAGATTGTGTTTTGGGTTTAAAAGCTTGTTCTGAAAAAAATCCTTGCCCTGTCCATTTTGAATTTAAGGAAATAAAAAAAAGATTAATTCACATGATAGAAAATAATACAATAGGAGATTTTAATGAGAAATTAGACTCAGGTAAGTTTTTTCTAAAAAATGAATGATTTGTTAGCAATAAAAAAAGATAAAAGGATATTAATATTATTTGGTTTTAATTAAAAATAAATACAATATGAAAAAATTTAGCAAAATACTTTGTCCCTACGACTTTTCTAAAAATGCGGAAGAGTCCTTATTATTTGCCTTGAAAATGGCTGACAATGATACTGAGATAACCCTTTTACACATTATTCAGTTGCCCTATTTTATTGACCCTAATGGGTTTACCTACTATGATGTAAAGTCCGATGAAATAAGAAAAACGACAGAAGACGCCTTGGAACAAAAGCTAAAAGCGATTAGGAGTCTTTATCCAGAATACAATATTGTTTATAAAATTGAATTAGATAACGATCCAGCGGAATTTATTGTAAATACACAAAAGAAAGATGGGTTTGATTTAATTGTGATGGGTACTCATGGTAGAAAGGGTTTGGGACGATTGCTCATGGGCAGTGTTGCTGAGTCGGTTTTGCGAGGTGCAACATGTCCAGTTTTGACAATAAAACATGTTTAATTTATAATGGCAAACAAACAAAATATTTCTAAGCCAGTTGTAAATTGCTATCACTGTGGCGATTTATGTACAACACAAAATGTAAGTGTTGGGGAGAAATATTTTTGTTGTCATGGATGTAAATCCGTATATGAATTATTGAATGAGAATGAATTATGTGATTATTATGCATTAAATAAGTTTCCTGGGCAGGTACAAAAGAGAGAAAGTAGAAAGGACAAATACGACTTTCTTGAAAATGTGGAAATTCAGCATAAATTAATTGATTTTCAATCAGATGGACAAACCCATATAACTTTTTACCTGCCACAAATACACTGTAGTAGCTGTCTTTGGCTTTTGGAAAATTTATATAAGATAATGCCAGGTATAATTTCAAGTAGGGTTAATTTTACTAAAAAAGAAGTCTTTATAGCATTTAATAGCAAAGATATTTCTTTAAGACAATTGGTAGAAACGCTTGCAAATATTGGTTATGAGCCCTATTTAAGTTTAAATGATCTTTCCTCGAATGCCAGGCCAAAAACTGACCGTTCAAGGTGGTATAAAATTGGATTAGCTGGTTTTTGTTTTGGAAATATCATGATGATGAGTTTGGCAGAATATTTAGATTTTTCTAAATTAATAGAGCCAAAAATTTCTATTTTTTTCAAAGTGTTTAGTTTGTTGCTATCCATTCCAGTTTTATTTTATGCTGCATCCGAATTTTTTGTTTCTGCATGGAATGGCTTAAAAAATAAATATATAAATATAGATTTGCCAGTTTCCATAGCGCTAGTTATTACTTTTTTAAGAAGCATTTATGAAATTTCAAATGGAATAAGCAATGGATATTTGGATAGTTTAAGTGGCATAGTCTTTTTTATGTTAATTGGTAGATGGTTGCAATCTCGTACATATCAAACAATAGCTTTTGATAGAGATTATAAATCATTTTTCCCAATTGCTTTAAATGTAATCAAAGATAATATAATTATACCCGTCGAGATTTCTGATATTAAAGAAGGTGATATTATACAAATTCATTCAAACGAAATTATTCCTGTGGATGCGATTTTATCGAAAGGAAAAGCAAAAATTGATTATAGTTTTGTGAGTGGCGAAAGTTTGCCAATTGCTTTAAATGTTGGAGAGTTGGTTTATGCTGGCGGCAGACAAATAGGTGGAATTTTAGAATTGTTGGTTGTAAAGGAAGTTTCACAAAGTTACCTTACCAATTTATGGAATAATCCAGTTTTTAGTAAAGATAAAGGAATAAAAGAAAGTAATTTTGATATCATAGGGAAATATTTCACCTATTTCGTCTTATTTGTTGGTTTTTTAGCAGGTTTTTATTGGTATTTAAATGGTAAGGAGCAATTGATGTGGAACGCAATTACCAGTGTTTTAATAGTTGCTTGTCCTTGTGCCCTTTTGCTTTCTACTAATTTTACTTATGGAAATATTGTTAGAATATTTGGGTTGAATAAATTTTATCTCAAATCACCTGAAATAATTGAATCTCTTTCCAAAATAAAGCATATTGTTTTTGACAAAACAGGTACCCTTACTCAAAATTCAGATTCAGATGTTCGATATATTGGTACTGTTTTGAGTGCAGAAAGGAGGCATCAACTAGCTTCTTTATTGCAGCATTCGGCACATCCTGCCAGTAAGATGGTTCTTAGTTATTTGAATGAGAAGGGATTGTCATTTGTGAATCATTTTAAAGAAATAGAAGGAAATGGGATAGAAGGTTGGATAGATGAATGTCATATAAAATTGGGTTCTCCTAGTTTTGTTGGAGGGTCATTTGATGTAAATAAATCAGGTACTAAAGTGGTTGTTTCTATAGATGGAAAAATTATTGGCGATTTTGTAATCAGCAACAAATACCGAAATGGAATGGATAAGCTAATACAAAGGCTAAAGCAACAATTTTCAGTTTCTTTAATTTCTGGAGATAATGCAAATGAATTGATAAACATTGAAAAATTGTTCGGAAAAGAAAGTGCTGTTTATTTCAATCAAAGTCCAGAAGAAAAGTTGCAATATATTCAAAAATTGCAAATGAATAATGAAATAGTAATGATGGTAGGTGATGGACTAAATGACGCGGGAGCTTTAAAGCAGAGTGATATTGGAATAGTGGTATCAGATACCAATAATAATTTTACTCCTGCAAGTGATGGTGTAATAGATGCAACCAAATTAAATAATTTGGTTGATTTCATTCGATTTGCAACAATTGGCAGAAAAATAATTATTTTTAGTTTTTTAATTTCAGTGGTGTATAATCTTATTGGTCTAAAATATGCAATGCAAGGCGTCCTTTCTCCTATGATTGCTGCAATCTTAATGCCATTAAGTTCCATTACTATAATATTTATTACTTATGGAATGTCTGAATTTTTTGCTAAAAAATGTAAACTAAAATAGATAAAATTTTTAAATTAATTAATTAAAATCAATATGAAAAAGAGGGAGCCAGTTAGCCACATTATGACAAAAAATGTGCATTCAATTTTAGAAACAGCTGATTTGAGGACAGTTGCAGGTATTTTTAAATCCGAAAACATTCATCATCTTCCAATTATGCGAGGTAATGAGATAGTAGGAATTATAAGCAGTTCTGATATTAATCGCTTATCAATTAATACTTTGTATGATAATCAAGATGGAGGGTTAGATGCAATATTAGATTCATTAACATTAGGTCATTTAATGACACAAAATCCTGTGGTAGTAGAAACAACAGACTCTATTTTAGAAATTGCTGAGGTGTTTGCAAATGCGAATTTTCATGCATTGCCTGTAGTTGAAGGCCAAGAATTAAAGGGAATTGTGACAACCAAAGACATTATTAAATATTTTTTAGATCAGGCTTAATTAAAAAAAAATGGCAGTTATAATTCTATTATTATGCATTAGTATTTGTATAGCAGGTGGTTTTTTAGTGGCATTTTTTTGGAGTGTAAATGATGGACAATTTGATGACACAGAAAGTCCTAGCCAGAGAATTTTATTTGAAGATAAGAATAAAAACAATAATTTATGAGTATAGAAAAATTTTATTACGACAACAAGCTCCCAAAATATTTTGCAATTGCATGTATATTTTGGGGAGTAGTTGGTATGTTGCTAGGTGTTATTGCGGCATTTCAATTGGCGTTTCCGGTGCTAAATTTGAGTGAATATTTTCCTCATCTCGCATTTGGAAGATTACGACCAGTACATACCAATGCAGTTATTTTTGCATTTGTGGGGAATGGTATTTTTACTGCAGTTTATTATGCAATCCCATGGTTACTAAAAACCCCGATGTGGAATAAAACATTAGGAAGCATTCATTTTTGGGGTTGGCAATTTATCATTGTATGTGCCGCAGTTTCGCTTCTAATGGGATTCACCACCGGAAAGGAATATGCTGAATTGGAATGGCCTATTGATATTTTAATTACCCTTATTTGGGTGGTTTTTGGTATCAACATGTTTGGAACTATCCTTACCCGTAGGGAGCGTCATTTATATGTAGCCATTTGGTTTTTTATAGCCTCTTGGGTAACTGTTGCCATGTTACATATTGTTAATTCAATGGAGATTCCGGTTTCATTTATGAAAAGTTACTCTATGTATGCCGGCGTACAAGATGCATTGGTGCAATGGTGGTATGGTCATAATGCGGTGGCATTCTTTTTAACAACACCCTATTTGGGATTAATGTATTATTTTCTACCGAAGGCTGCTAATCGTCCTGTTTATTCATATCGATTAAGTATTGTGCACTTTTGGAGTTTGATTTTTCTTTATATTTGGGCAGGTCCTCACCATTTATTATATACAGCTTTGCCAGATTGGGCGCAGTCTTTGGGTACCGTTTTTTCAATCATGCTTCTTTTGCCTAGTTGGGGTGGAATGCTAAATGGACTTTTTACTTTAAGAGGAGCTTGGGATAAAGTGCGTGAAGATCCTATTTTGAAATTTTTTGTCGTTGCTGTTACTTGCTATGGTATGTCTACATTTGAAGGGCCAATGTTGTCTTTGAAAAATGTAAATGCTATTTCACATTATAGTGATTGGACAATAGCACACGTGCATATAGGCGCCTTGGGGTGGAATGGTTTTTTAACATTTGGAATGATGTATTGGTTGTTTCCAAAATTATTTAAAACGAATTTATTCTCTAAAAAATTGGCAGCTACGCATTTTTGGATAGGCACTTTGGGTATTATCCTTTATGCAGTTCCTATGTATTGGAGTGCTTTTCGATCTTATTTTCTGATGAAGGCATTTACGCCTGAGGGACAATTACAATATCAATTTATAGATATCGTGCAAACCGTAGTTCCTTTTTATATACTACGTGCCTTGGGTGGTACTATTTATTTGGTAGGTGTTATTATAATGGTTTATAATTTAGTTAAAACAGCTAAGTCTGGTCAATTTTTGGCAACTGAAGAAGCCGAAGCTCCAGCATTAGTGAAGGCTTATAAAGCACCAGCGTCTTCAATTTGGCATAGTTTTATTGAGAGAAAACCAATATTATTGCTTGTATTAAGTTTGATAGTGGTGGCATTGGGTGGTATAATCGAATTGATTCCTACCTTTTTGGTTAAAGAGAATATACCTACAATAACATCGGTAAAACCATACACACCATTGGAATTGCAAGGCAGGGATATTTATATACGAGAGGGATGTTATAATTGCCATTCACAAATGATTCGACCATTTAGGTACGAAGTAAGCAGGTACGGTGAATATTCAAAGGCAGGAGAATTTGTTTACGATCACCCTTTCCAATGGGGAAGTAAGCGTACTGGCCCTGATTTGGCGAGAATTGGTGGTAAGTATGGCAATTCATGGCATTTTAATCACATGATTGAACCAAGTGCAATGGCACCTGGGTCAGTAATGCCTCCTTATCCATTTTTATATGAAAAGGAAATTGATATGGCAAGTACCAATTCAAAAATTCATGCAATGCGTATGATTGGCGTGCCATATCCAAAAGGGTATGAAGCCATTGCTAACGCAGATTTAGAAAAGCAAGCCAAATCTATTACCGAGGATTTGAAAAAGAATGATATTGAGATTGTGAGTAATAAAGAAATCATAGCGATCATAGCTTATTTGCAAAGGTTAGGGACAGATATTAAATTAGAAGGTAAAACACAAAATTAATTATTATGAAATTTTCAACGTATTTGGAACAAATTACAGGGGTGGGTATTTACCCATTAATTTCCTTGGTTATGTTTGTGGCATTTTTTATTATAGCCACACTTTGGATATATAGTATTGACAGAAATGAATTAAAGAGGATTGAAAATCTTCCATTAGATGACAATTAAAATAAAGCAAATGAGGATAAATAATTTAAAGAAAATTGTTGCCATTATGGCAACAATTTTCACACCTTCTTTTCTTATTGCACAAGGGGAGCTTGCCAATACTACAGCAGCAACTTCTGGTGGCAGTTGGGATATGAATTCAACTTTAATAGCGATAGCATTTATTTTGCTGTTACCATTGTTTTTATTGGCGAATACCTATTTGTCGATGGTTAAATGGAATATAGGTCAGAAAAGCAAAGACTTAGGAAAGGGTATTGGAACTTTTTTATTGCTATTTAGTTTTTCTCAAATCGCAAATGCACAAGTAGCTGCCAATACTGCGCCAGCAAGCTCCACAAGTTTTATTACATATTGCATAATAAGTATAATTGTTTTGGAGATTTTGATAATGGTTTATTTTTTAGGACAAATAAACAAATTGCTAAATATTGCAAAACCAAAAACAGAAAGTTCAAAGGAAGTAGCAAAAGAAAGTTGGCTTGCCCTTCAATGGCGTAAGGCGAATAATTTTAAAGCATTAGATGAAGAGGATACTATCGATACTGGACATAATTATGATGGAATCAGAGAATTGGATAATATAACACCGCCTTGGTTTAAATTTGGATTTCTTGCTTCAATTTTGTTTGCAATAGTTTATTTATATGTTTACCACATAAGTAAATCGGCACCATTACAAATTGAAGAATTTAATGCTGAGATGGAACAAGCAGAAATAGAGAAGGCTGCAATGTTAAGCAAGGAAGGCAATTCCGTAGATGAAAACACCGTTGTAATGCTTGGCAGTAGCGAAATAGCAAAGGGAAGAGCAGTTTTTGGTGCTTATTGTTCCTCTTGTCATGGACCAAATGGACAGAGTATGAAAGGAGGGGTTGGGCCTAACCTAACAGATGATTATTGGATTCATGGAGGAGATATCAAGGATATTTTTAAAATTATAAAATATGGTTGGCAAGAAAAAGGTATGATTGCATGGGAAAATCAATTTTCTCCTAATCAAATTGCAGAGATTGCAAGTTATATTAATTCAATAAAGGGTACCAATGTAGCTGGTGGAAAAGAGCCTCAAGGTGATAAATATGCTGAGCAAGCACCTGCAGGAAATACAAGTAAAGATTCTTTAAATATAAAAGAATAAACATTGAAAGAAGAGGATTTATTACATGCTGAGACCTATAGAGATAGGGTAAGTACCGTTAACAAAACTGGTGGGCGCAATTGGGTATATGCCTTAAAGCCTAAAGGTAAATGGTTCAACTATCGTAAAGTATTGGCATATTTTTATTTGGCTATATTTTTTATAATGCCATTTATAAAAGTAAATGGATTGCCTTTTCTGATGATTAATGTCCCCAAAGGGAAGTTTATATTATTTACAAAGATATTTTGGCCACAAGATTTTTTTATTTTTGCTGTAGCAATGATTACATTTATTGTTTTTATTGTTTTGTTTACGGTGGTTTTTGGAAGATTGTTTTGTGGGTGGGTTTGCCCACAAACAGTCTTTTTAGAATTTGTCTTTCGGCCAATTGAATGGTTGATAGAAGGAACGCCTAGCCAACAAAAGAAATTAAACGCCAATAAGTGGACAAAGGAATGGATTTTGAAAAAATCCCTTAAGCATTTCATATACTTTTTTATCTCATTTGTAATTGCCCACACATTTTTATCTTATGTATTAGGTATTGATGAAGTGATTAAGGTAATCAAAGAGCCCGTAACTGAACATATTGGATTACTTTCGGGGTTAATTATTTTTACCTATCTTTTTTATGGAGTTTTTGCATTTGTACGTGAAATAGTTTGCACAACCATTTGCCCTTATGGACGTTTACAAGGTGTAATGTTTGACAAGGATACCATGCAAATTTCATATGATTATAATAGAGGGGAGCCAAGAGGTAAATTGCATAAAAATGAAGAAAGAAAAGAAGGTGATTGTATTAATTGCATGAAATGTGTTCAGGTTTGTCCTACAGGAATTGATATTAGAAATGGGCTTCAAATGGAATGTGTCGGATGTACTGCATGTATAGATGCTTGTGATGAAGTGATGGAAACAGTTCATTTTGAAAAGGGGCTTATTAGGTATGCTTCTGAAAATGAAATAACAACTGGAAAAAAGTTTGTATTTAATGCCAGAATAAAAGCATATACTGGATTGTTGTTGATTTTGTTTATCTTTATGATGACATTAGTTGCAACTCGAAAAACGATTGATACATTTATTGCTCGAGTTAAAGGACCACTTTATCAGGAAGTGGGAGAGGACAAACTCAGCAATTTGTTTGATGCTAAAATTATAAATAAAACAAAATACAAGGTGCCAATCACCCTAAAATTGGAGGAATTGGAGGGGTCGGTGAAGCTTGTAGGTGATAAAGAAATTGTACTTAAAAGTGAAACCGTTAATGAAAGAACATTTTTTCTTGAAATACCTAAAAAAGAAATAAAAAAGAGAAGTACATCGATTAAAATAGGAGTATATAAAGATGGTGAAAAAATTCAGACCATAAAGACTAAATTTTTAGGGCCATTTATTTAAATAAAAAAAAACATGAATTGGGGACATAAAATATTATTAGTAATTATTGCATTCGTTTTGATAATGTTTGGCATGGTTTACATTGCATTTCAACAGAATAATGAATTAATAGATAATAATTATTATGAAAAAGAAACAAAATATCAGTTATTGATTGATGCATCTCGTAGGTTGAATGATGCATCTAATCAGAAAATTTTCACTCAAAATGAATCAATAATTTCAATTAAACTGCCAATTAATTTGGTGCAAAAGTTTAATAACGGTAAAATTGAGTTTCTTAAAAATGATGACCAAAGTAAAGATATTCGAGTTTCTTTTGTTCCAGATAGTTTAGGTGTTTATAATATTGAAAAGAATAAATTTGGAAAAGGTTCTTTTACAGCTCGAGTGGAATGGTATAATGAAAAAACGATGTATTATAGAACCGAAAAATTGATTTTGGATTAATGCAAGAATGGCTTTTTGTTTTATTATCAGGATACGGAATAGGTTTATTTGGTAGTTTTCATTGTATTGGCATGTGTGGTCCAATTGCATTATCGTTGCCAATTCATCAATTTCAGCAAGCAGAGAAATTAGTTTCTGTTTTATTATACAATATTGGAAGATCTATTTCCTATGCAATTTTTGGAATGCTATTTGGATTAATAGGAAGTACTTTTACATTTTTTAAAATACAACAATTTTTATCTATTTTTTCAGGTGTTTTATTGCTTTTGCTTTTTCTGAATCAAAGATTTGGGAAAGTGAATTTTGCTATTTTTTATCGTTTCACTAGCAAAATAAAAAACCAATTGGGTGTTTATTTGAAATCAGAAAAATCAGTTTTATCTTATTTGTTTATTGGTATTTTAAATGGGTTTTTGCCTTGTGGTTTGGTATATGTTGCTATTGCAGCTGCTATTGCCACCGGAAGTGTTTTTAAAAGTAGTCTTTTGATGTTCGGTTTTGGTTTAGGTACAATTCCGGTAATGGTTTTGTTGATGTATTTTGGTAAATTTTTATCTCAAAATATTCGATTAAAAATAAATGCTGTCACACCATATTTAATTATGGGAATGGCTATTTTACTTATTATTCGAGGTATGAACCTTGGTATTCCTTATATATCACCATCATTAATGGATGAAACGGTGAATTGTTGTCATAGATAAAATGATATTTGTTATTAAATCATAGGCACTTCTATAATTAAAAATTCTGCATCGGTGATTGCCTTTATTTCAATTTCTTCTTTATTTGTAATGGCGATAGCATCCCTAGATTCAAGTAATTGATCAAGGACACCTATTTCGCCACTAATATTTAGAAGGTAAATTCCATTATCTTTTGATTTTAAAGTGTATTGCGTTTGTAAATTAGCATCAAATTTTGCAATATGTATCCAAGCATTTTGATGTATCCAAATGCCATCTTCATTCTTATTAGGCGAAATGATTTGTTGTAATTTATTATGTCTTTCTTCAAGGTTTAAACTAATTTGGTCATATCGAGGTGGGACATTACGTACGTTTGGCATTATCCATATTTGGAATAATTTGAGGAATTTATCTTTATTTTTATTGTATTCACTATGCCTAATTCCCGTTCCAGCACTCATTACTTGTACATCACCAGCTTCAATATAGCCAATATTTCCAATGCTATCTTTATGTTCAAGTGCTCCTTCAAGAGGTATAGTTATAATTTCCATATTGTCGTGTGGGTGCATACCAAATCCCATTCCACCTGCAATAATATCATCGTTTAACACGCTTAAAGCGCCGAAATTCATTTTTTCGGGATGGTAATAGGATGCAAAACTAAAGCTATGTTTTGCCTTCAGCCATCCATGGTCGGCAGTTCCTCTTTCGTTTGCTTTTTGTAATTTAAATTGCATATTTTTTTGATTAAAAGGTGTAGTTAGCGCCACCATTGATTTGTATAAAACCAGCGGGCATAATGCCTGACGAAACTCTATGTAATCTGGATGATTCATAAATTCTGTTACTGATGTTCTTTCCGGTAACGAATAATCTAAGTCCATTTAAATACTTGTTTTTATTTGCCTCAAATGAATAGGATAGGTTCAAATCAATGGTATTAAATGCATTTAATTGCCCAATAGCACCCTCGGCTGTTTCATTTTTAAAGTTCAAGTAATCTGTATATTGTTTTGCAACAATATTAATGTTTGCTCCAACTCCAAATCCTTTATAGTCGTAATTAAACCCAAAGTTTAACAAATATAATGGAATGTATGGAGCGGTATTATTGGTTAGGCCGTTTTTGCCAAATACAAAA
This sequence comes from Bacteroidota bacterium, assembly GCA_016705125.1. Lineage (GTDB taxonomy): Bacteria > Bacteroidota > Bacteroidia > Chitinophagales > JADIYW01 > JADIYW01. The sequence goes on along the minus strand of JADIYW010000002.1, from coordinate 160,531 downwards.
TCTAGTCTTTTTATTTTTCCAAAATCAGCTAAAGCCATTTGGCCAGAGATTAAACTGTCTTGCCCTGTGGAACTAGCAAAATAAACATCAAATCCCGGTCTTTCACCATTTATTTTATCAATAAGTTCTTGTTTTGTTGCATCTGTATGTTTGGCTTTTAGTAAATCACTATCTTTTAATAAACCACTTAATATTTTTCCTTTTGTAATAGATACACCTATATTTACTGTTAATTTATGATTTTGATTATTATATAGCTGATGTAAGTTTAGGTTTAATCCCATTTCAAGACCTTGGATATTTACAGCACCCAATGTTTGAAATGCTTCATTTCTTCCTGCAGAGTAGTAGTTTTTAATGTGATTATTGAAATATGTTGCTTGAAAATTTGCAAACTGATCAAATAGTAATCCTTTTATTCCAATTTCGAAATTTATACTTGTTTCAGGTTTTCTATTAATGGTTTGGTCAGCAGTTGGTGTGCTCACAACTCCATTATCTACAGTTAGAAATGCATTATCTGCAATTGGTGCGGTGTAGCCTTTGTAAACACCAGCAAATACATTTAGTTTATTGTCTTCTTTTAAATTATATGCAACCGTTAATCCGGGAATAAAACTATTATACGTGTTTTTTTGTCCTCCAAAGTTTTTACTTCCATTATTATTAGTCATTTTAGAAATTGCTACCCTATCAAAACCATCCACTCTTACAAATTCATACCTTAAGGATGGAGTAATAATTAAATTTTTTACTTGTATTCTATTTTTTACAAAAGCAGAATAGGCACCCAATTTATAAAATTGGTCTTTGTCTAATTTGCCACTTCGTGCAAATCGAGACGAATCATTAATAAATTCTATGTTATTGAACGTTTCCCAATGACCTTTTATATTTCCTTCAATATTCATGATTAAATTTCCTTTTTCATAATTGTATTTTATTGTCTCACTAAGGCCTGCAACTCTGAACATCCGATTTCTGGCTCTGGTACTTTCTCTTCCATTTACGATTTTACCTACCCTTAAATAATCATTATCACCAAATGTTTCACCAATCAAATAAGCATATCTATCATTATATATATCTTCTCCTAAATATGCAGCAGCAGTGGAGGCTTTTATAATCGTATTTTCTTGTCTCCACCAATCTCTCTGAAATTGATTTGCATATAATTTTGTAGAAAGGATTAATTTATCGGTTATTTTGTAATTGTAGATTAAATCTACCGCATACCTTCTAGTAAATAAGTCGTCGGCATCGAATGGATTTTGTTTAGCATCCGTTAAAAAACTATATGGAGTAAGGGCGCTGTACGTTGATTTTGATTTTTCTTGATGATAATTTAGTTTTACATAAAGCGAGGATTTGGCGTTGAATTCAGTATATAATTTGGCCGTAGTATTAAAGATATGAGATTGTGAATTGTCCTGAAAACCTCCAAAATTTTTATTTAGTACTTGAATCTCAGCGCCTACTTTGTCCCAGGTACCACCATAAGTTATATATTCTGAGTGGTATTGGTTGCTTCCACCTGACAGGTTGATTCCAAGTGTTGGTTTAATAGGCGGTTTTTTTGTAATATAATTTATAGCACCATACATTGTATTGCTACCAAAAGCTAATATATCAGCTCCTTTCATAATTTCAATTCCATCCAATCTATCTGCAGGCGGATTATAGTATGCTTCGGGTGCTAGGTAAGGTGCGGGTGCAATAGGTGAGCCATCTTCCATAAGTAATAAATTGACTGAACGGCGTGGATAAGAACCCCTTATTCCAACATTTAGTCTGTTTGACATACCCATATCACCTGAAACATTTATACCGGGTACTCGTTTTAAAATTTCTTCAGATCCCAATGGTTGTATTTGTTTTATTTCCTTGGAAGATATGGTAATATTGGACCCTTGATATTTAGGGTTATAATTAGTTTGTGTAGCATAAATGACGACCTCACTAATTTGTATTTCACTACTTTTTAGAAAAATATTGGCTAATTGTATATTCTCATTTTCAGTTGTTACCTCTATATCTATTTTTTCAATTTTATAGCCTAAAAAATCAATATATAATTGATGTGACCCTATTTTTACATTTTCAAATTGAAAATAACCTTTATTGTCGGTATTTATCTTATTGTCTCTATCCAAACTAATAATTGCATTTTGCATGGGTTTACCGTCTGTTTCGTTCAGTACAATGCCGCTTATAGTTGCTTGTTGGGCATAATTTGTATTAAAAACAAAAATGCTTAATAAAATAAAAATGTAAAATTTAAAGTTGATGATCATGACCATTATTTTAATTCAGGTGCAAATATCTTATTTAGAATGATTCTAAACAATACCTAAATTAGGGTAATGTACTTTAAATTACATACCTAATTTTTTACAAAAATTAGAATAGAAGTTATTTTTATTAATTTTTGGTTGGAAACGTGAATTGATATATTTTATCTATGTCTTCCATGTTGTCATGGACAACGCTCAAATCTTTTACCAAGCCAGAATCCAATCCATATACCCAGCCGTGAAGGTGCAATGGTCTTTTTGTCCATGCTTCTTGTACTATAGTTGTTTTAGCCAAATTTCGAACCTGCTCTATTACATTTAATTCTGTAAGTCTATTGGCTCGCAGTTCTTCATCTTCAATGTTTTCAAGTTCACTTTTGTTTTTGTGGTAAACATCTTTTATGTTTCTCAGCCAATTATCTACAAAACCATGGTAGGTATTAGTCATTGATGCTTTCACGCCACCACAACCATAATGTCCACAAACAATTATATGTTTTACTTCCAAATATTTTATGGCATATTCGAGTACACTCAATAAATTAGTATCAGTATGAATTACTAAATTTGCAATGTTGCGGTGTACAAATATTTCACCACTTTGGGTATTTGTTATTTCATTGGCAGGCACACGGCTGTCGCTACAACCAATCCAAAGGTAATCAGGAGTTTGCCCTTTTGATAAATTTTTAAAATAATCAGGGTCATTAAATAATTTGCTTTCTGCAAATAATTTATTGCCTTTTAATAATTTATTATATGATTTTTCCATTTGTTAAATTTTTTAGTTTGATTGCCATAATGTGTAAAATTTGTATTAATGTCTCAATTGTGCCACAGAAAAATCTGGATTATGCTCATCTCGAATAAACATTACTTCATCATAAAACTCTACTTTCCCTGTTTCGATATTATACATTGCGCCCACAACACCAATTTCTCCATTTTCGACCATATTTTCTAAAATAAAACTTCTTTCAATTATATTTTTCACCGTTCTTTTTACATTTATAGAGGCTACATTCTCTACGAATTCACCATTACTCGAACTTCTATTTTCTTTGGTTTGTTTTTCTTGGTAAACGGAAGGTTGTAGTTTTGCCAATAATTCGGTTAAATTTCCCATCTCTACATGGTCGCAGGCACCTTTTACAGCACCACATTTAGTATGTCCAAGTACAACGATTAATTTAGAACCAGCCACTTTACAAGCAAATTCCATACTGCCTAAAATGTCTGTATTTACAATGTTTCCTGCAATTCGAACCGAAAAAATATCTCCCAAACCTTGGTCAAAAACCAACTCGGCAGAGGTGCGACTATCGATACAACTCAGAATAGTTGCAAAAGGCCATTGGCCATCACGTGTTGCATTTACTTGTTCTAATAAATTTCTGTTTGTTTTTAAATTTTTTAAAAATCGACCGTTTCCTTCTTTTAAAATTTCCATCGCCATTCTAGGCGTTAATTTGTCCTGCGTTTCTTTAGTATGTGTTTTCATTGCGGTTTTTTTAATTGTTAATGAGTATTTCCAGCTTGGAAAGTCTCCATTTTATATTCTTCTTTAAATTTAATTAGGGTACAATTTATGTTTTTTAAAGGTGCTTTTATGTTTTTGAATTCTTTTATTAATTCAAGTACATCAAAATCAATATATTCGGTGTCAGTAGCGTCAATATCAACAAATGAATTTTCTGGCATTTCATCCAATTTTTTTCTTATGCTTGCTTTGTTTAAGAACGATACTTCCTCAGCCAAATGTAAGGTAATATGGGTATTGTCATCTTTTTTATCGGAATGGTAATAATGTGAATTTTTTAAATTGCCATGCAAGATTGCCCCAAAAGCAGCTACTAAACCTGCCATTACCCCTATTAATAAACCTTCTCCTTTTATGGGAGGATAAATACCAAATAAATCAATAGACAAAATAACAATTACGGTAACAAAGAAAGGGATATATTGATATTTTCCATTCTTAATCATTTTTTTAAATACATCAAGTTTACATAATTTGTACCCAGTAAGTAATAAAATTGCAGCCAAAGCAGATAGGGGAATTTTATTCAGTAGGCTTGGAATAAGAATAATGCATACCAATAAAAGTAAACCGTGAAAAATTGCAGATAGTTTAGTTTTTGCTCCTGCATTTACATTAGCACTACTACGTACAATAACACTTGTAACTGGCAAACCACCAATTAAGCCTGCAATACTATTCCCAATTCCTTGAGCTATCAATTCTCGGTTGGTATTGGTTACATTGCGCTCTGGATCAAGATTGTCAACTGCCTCTATACTTAGTAATGTCTCTAAGGATGCAATAATTGCAATCATTATTCCAGTAATAATAACTTTACTATCTAAAAATCCTCTAAAATCAGGAAGTGTAAAAAAACTAAAAAATTCTGCGGGACTTCTTGCCACTTTTACATTTACAAGATGATCTTGAACAATTGTGAACGAATTATTGGTTGCTTTTAATATTTCGTTTATGATGATAGAAACAATTACGGCTACTAAAGCGCCTGGTACAAATTTGAACCTATTTTTAATGAATGGTTTTTCCCATACCACCATAATGATTATGGAAATAATGCAAATTAGGAATACGCCCACATCTATATGATTTAAGGGTACAAACAATTCGTGAATATCGCCGAAAGGCATTAATTCAGTTAGTTGCCCGTTTTCTTCTTTGTCATAACCAAAAGCGTGAGGTATTTGTTTTGCAATAATTAAAATACCAATACTGGTTAGCATTCCATTGATAACACTTGATGGAAAATAATTGGCAATACCTCCTAATTTGGCCAAACCAATTATTATTTGTAAAATTCCAGCAATCAACACTGCACATAAGAAAAGATTGAAGTCGCCAATATTGTGAATTGCAGCTAATACAAGTGCTGCCAAGCCAGCTGCTGGGCCACTTACACTAAGTTTTGAACCACTAAGTGAACCGATTATTACTCCACCTATAATACCTGATATAATACCAGAGAAAAATGGGGCACCTGATGCTAAGGAAATGCCCAAACAAAGGGGTAATGCAACAAGAAAAACAACTATTCCAGCAGGAATATCGGATTTTAAATGGCCGAAAATATTTGATTTTATAGACATAACAGAAAATATTTGATTGAATAATTGGTAAGAAAATTTAATAATTGATATTAGAATTAAAAACCAATAAAAAAACTTATGGATGAAAAATTAGTGAATCTTTTGAAAAAAGAAACTTTAAGAATTGAAATTAATCTTTGGCGGTTGATCAAGTATTTGAGGGTGATTTTGAGCGTAAACTATTTGGTTTAATTGGGAGATTTTTGTTTTTTTAGCCTTTAATTTACATAATTTGATAGTATGAAAATTAAATATTTTATCTTTCTCTTCACCATCTTTTTCATAATTCTGATTTTCCTCTGAGGAAGCGTCATTATTGTTTTGACTTATTTCGACATTTGATTTTTTACCAAAATCAGCAAAATGTAATATTAAGTCCAATGAACTAAGGCAAATTATAGCAAGTAAAAAATATGCATATACTATTTTCAAAACAAATGTTTGTGCAATGATAAATAAAATGAATAACAATAAAAAATGTGATTTGTTAAAATAGTAAAATTGGGAGAAATTATTTTTTGGTGGGTAATGCCTTAGCCCCGATTGAAGCGATATACCACCCAGAAAGGGTGGATACAAGCGCAAAGCGGGAATAGCTCCAAATTTTATATTTGTTTTATCTTTACTTTTAGTGCAAAATATTATAGATTTGATTGCGTTTGCAACTAAGTAATCTATTTTGAATTATGTCAGATATTTATACCCAGCGAAATCAACTTAAAAAAGTATTGTTGTTTATTGCAATTGTAATAGTTGTTTTTTCGTTGGTATATACTCAACGATTGGCGGAAGAAATATCGGACCAAGAGAAAATGAAGGTGGAGAAATTGGCCAATACCTATGAGGTGTTAAATACTTCGACAGATTTGGTGGCATTGGAAAAATCGCTTGAGCTAATAAAGGAGAATGACCAAATTCCTGTAATTTGGGCAGATAGTACGGGACAAATTTTTGGGCAGAAAAATTTTGATTCGATAGATATTGCAAAAGAAAAATACCTTAGTCACCAATTGGCTCGATTGAAAAAGCAAAAAAGATTTGTGAAAATAGCCTATGAAGGCAGTGAACCGCAATACTTGTATTATAAGGATTCGCATTTGCTTAGAAGGATTAAATGGTATCCATTTTATCAGATTGGATTGGTGTCATTGTTTTTTTTGGTGGGTTATGTGGCATATAATTCGTCGAAAAGAGCGGAGCAAAATAGAGTATGGGTAGGTATGGCAAAGGAAACAGCGCACCAGCTTGGGACGCCGCTTAGCTCGATGAATGGTTGGGTGGACATATTGAGAGATAGATATACAGAAGAAGCTGATGTGGCTTTGTTGGATGATTTTGAAAAAGACATTTCGAGGCTAGAGTTGGTGGCTGAGCGATTTTCGAAAATTGGATCGAAGCCCGACTTGCAAGAGACAAATTTGCCAGATTTGTTGCAAAAAACAATGGATTATATTGCCAAAAGAGGATCTAAATTTGTGGAATTTTATTTCGAAGATCAAACGAATGGAGAAGGCACAGCAATGTTAAATTCGGCCTTGTTTGAGTGGGTAATTGAAAATTTGCTTAAAAATGCTTTAGATGCCATAGATGGCAAGGGGGAAATTAAAATTATATTAAAAGAATCGAATAATGAATCCATAATAGATGTAATAGATTCGGGAAAGGGGATAGAAAGGAGCAAATTTAAAACAGTGTTTCAACCCGGATTTAGCACCAAAAAGCGTGGTTGGGGACTTGGTTTGTCACTTTGTAAGCGGATAATTGAAACGTATCACCACGGTAAAATATTTGTGGAATCGTCGGCAGTGGGGAAGGGTACAAAGTTTAGAATAGTATTGTTTAGGTAAAAAAAAATGACTTATGGGTATCATTCAATATATTGATGTGGTTAGAATTCCAGTGAAAGATTTAAAAAGGGCGACTCATTTTTATTCAGTAGGTTTAGGTCTTGATTTTCAATTTGAATTAGATAAATGCAGCTATTTTTCGCTAGGCAATACACAAATTATTTTAGATTCAAAGATTGAAAATACTAGCAGTTTTATTTCGTACTTTTTAAATAGTGAAGAAATAGTTGAAATCGTTGGGAAGTTGAGTGGTTTGGGCGCAATAATTATCCAGCATCCTGAAATTTATTCTTATTTTAAAGATAGAGACCAATGGAAAGCCAAACTTAAGGATACTGAGGGAAATATATTTGAATTAACGGCGGATATTTATAATGGGCAAGGATAAAAACCAAACAAATTTTGTTTTAAGCAAGATAGTGGTGAAAATAGTAATTTTATTTTTTTCTAAATAATAAATGATTTGAAATAAATCTAATTTTTCTTAATACTTTTGAACTAAATGAAGCTTTAAGGTGATTGTTTTAAAATATTACAAATCTCAAATCTTAAATTTGAATTCTCAAATCTTACATCATAAATCATAAATCTGAATTCTCAAATCAATATGAATCCTTGGAAAACAAAGTCTAAAACAACTGTTTATGAAAATAAATGGATAAAAGTCAGTCATGAGGATGTAATTACCCCTACTGGAACAGATGGTATTTACGGAACAGTCCATTTCAAGAATTTGGCGATTGGTATCATTCCACTGGATGAAGAAAATAATACTTGGTTGGTGGGGCAATATAGGTATGCATTGGGTGCGTACAGCTGGGAAATTCCGGAAGGAGGAGGATTAGTTGATGATAATCCTCTCGATGCAGCCAAGCGAGAATTACAGGAGGAAGTAGGATTAGAAGCGGAGCAATGGGATAAATTGACAGAATTTAATACTTCTAATTCGGTGACAGATGAGAAAGCAATTATCTATCTGGCTAGGAATTTGAAATCAGTTCAAATAAAATGGGACGAAACCGAATTGTTAGAAATAAAAAAAATACATATTGATGAAGTGATGAAAATGATTCATAATGGCGAGATTAGAGATTCCTTAACTATAATTGGAATGTATAGGTTGAATTATATGCTAATGAATAAAGAAATTTAATTATATTCACACCCCTTTTTTTATTTTTGGAAAAAGAATATTTTTATTACTAACTAATTTATCATGGAAATTAAAAATTTACACATACAATATCAATATTTTAACTCAAAGTCTGACTTGTCAGATGATGATCAAATATTGCTTCATTCAGCATTTGATGCAAAAAAAGGCAGTCACTCGCCCTATTCAAAATTTAAGGTTGGAGCGGCTGTATTATTAGAAAATGGACAAATAATAAAAGGCAGTAATCAGGAAAATGCTTCTTATCCAATTGGATTATGTGCAGAGCGAACAGCCTTGGCTGCTGTGGTTGCATTATTTCCGCAAGATAAAATATTAACCATTGCCATTACGGCTTCCACGGTTTTATCAGTAGTGGACCAACCAGTAGCGCCTTGTGGTATTTGTAGGCAAACGATATTGGAATCAGAATTCAAACAACACCAAAATATAAGGTTGATTTTATCAGGTGAAAGTGGGGCTGTTTTTATATTTAATACTGTAAAAGATTTATTGCCCCTTTTCTTTGATAGCGAACATTTATAATTTTTTTTCAAAATGGAATTTTTTTGTATTAAGAATTGTAGTAATATTGATTGTAAATTAAAATAATTAAAAAATGATTGGACTTTATGTGATTTTGGGCTTAGCCCTAGTAATTCTGTTTCTTACATTTGTAACCGTACAACAAGGAACAGTAGCAGTAGTAACCATATTTGGTAAATATCGTAGACTTCTAACACCAGGTTTGAGTATGAAAATACCTTTTATTGAGGTGATTTCAAAAAGAATTTCAATTCAAAATAGGAGTGCTGAATTGGGATTTCAAGCAACTACAATAGACCAAGCGAATGTAAATTTTACTGCGATGTTATTGTATTCAGTGCTAGATCAAACAGAGGAAACGATTAAAAATGTGGCATTTAAATTTATTGACGACCGTAATTTTATGCAGGCATTAGTGCGTTCGGTTGAAGGTAGTGTAAGGGCATTTGTAGCCACTAAAAAGCAAAGTGAAGTCCTAACCCTACGACATGATATAGTTGAAGAAGTGAAAGATCAGTTGGATAAAACACTTGAAAGTTGGGGTTATCATTTAATTGACTTACAACTAAACGATATTAACTTTGATGAAGAAGTAATCAAATCAATGTCGAAAGTAGTGGCTTCAAACAACTTAAAGGCTGCCGCTGAAAACGAAGGTCAAGCCTTATTGATTACCAAAACTAAAGCGGCAGAGGCCGAAGGAAATGCAATTAAAATATCTGCTGCAGCAGAAAAAGAAGCTGCTCAATTACGTGGACAGGGTATTGCATTGTTTAGAGAGGAGGTAGCTGTGGGTATGGCGGGTGCAGCCAAAATGATGCAAGATGCAAACTTGGATTCATCTATGATTTTATTTAGTATGTGGACGGAATCTATCAAAAACTTTGCAGAGCATGGTAAGGGAAATGTAATCTTTTTGGATGGAAGCGTAGAAGGAATGGATAAAACCATGAAACAAATGATGTCGATGGCCAAACTAGAAAATTTGAAGTCGGAAGAATAGAATTTAAAAAAATACTAAATATTTTAAGGGGCAAATCTTAAGGTTTACCTTTTTCAATCAAAGGTTTGGTTTAAAAATATAGGCTTTTAAATTTTTATTTTTTTTGAAGTTACTCTTTTATTACTCTATGACGCTTATAATAAAACCAAATAATTGGGCAATATTATCAATGATTATTAGTAAATTTGTATAATGACAAAAAAGGTGCAAAATATTGATATCGAAATTGACAAATTAACAAATAGCATAGAGAATGCATTTTCGGGAGATAGTTTTGATACTGATTTGTTTTTGATTTCACGAGAAGAACTAAGATCGATTAATAAAGGAAATGGATGGCAATTTGATTGGAAATATGAATTTGATCAATCAAATAGGCAAGTTTATAAATTGACAATAAAGGATAATTCAAACGTAATTCAAGGACTGATTAGTTTTTCAGACGAGAACGATCATTTATTTATGCATGTAATTGAAAGCGCACCATTTAATAAGGGGAAAAATAAAATTTATGTTGGAGTTGCAGGTAATTTGGTAGCATTTTTGTGCAAGGAATCATGGAACAGAAAACATGAAGGATTCGTTTCATTTGTTTCAAAAACTAAATTGATTGAGCATTATGAAAATACTTTAGGAGCGGTTCATGTAGGTAACCACAAAATGGTTATTTTTCCTAAGGAAGCATTAAGATTGATTAAAAAATATTTTAAAATTTGAGTTATGGGATTAATAAGAGAGCCAGAAGGTATAGATTTTGTAGTTGACTCACGTCCATTAAAGGATTGGGAGAAAAGGCAAATTAGTAACATAATTACTCACTATAAAAAAACTGGAGAGATTGTAAAAATTTCTACGCCTAAAAAGATTAAAAAGAAAGGCCAGTTAAAATAATGAACATATGGCCAAAATTGTTCTGTATGTGGACGGAATCTATCAAAAACTTTGCAGAGCATGGTAAGGGAAATGTAATATTTTTTGGATGGAAGTGTAGAAGGAATGGATAAAACCATGAAACAAATGATGTCGATGGCGAAGTTGGAAAATTTGAAGGAGGAATAATTTTTTTAAAAAATAGAAATATAGTTAATGGCAAATTTTACAGTTTGCCATTTTTTATTTTACCTAAAATAGTATCAAATTGCATAGTGAAATCAGCTTTTAAGTCGTCTATTTCTTGTTTAAAAATAGATTGTAATTTTGTAATGTCGTTATTAATCATATTGCCATTTACTATAGCGGCCGAGTTGATACAATTATTGAGTACAATATGTTCATTAATACTCAATAAATCAACTATAGGAATTTCTAATATATTTGCAATCTCTTCAAGTCTTTCCAGAGTAGGGTTTATTTGCCCATTTTCTATTTTGCAATAGGTATTTTGGCTTATGCCTAATTTGCTCGCCATATAATCTTGTGTATAGTCTCTTACTTTTGAACGTACAAATTTAATTTTGCTGCCAATATTGCTATAAGTCATATTATAGTATTTATGAGGTTATAAATTATACTTTATGGCTATACTTTATAGCCAAGCATTTCACACTGCAATATTAACTAATTTTTACTTTTGATGCTATTAATTAACCAAAAATATATTTTATGAAACAAATTAACGTTTACATTTGCATAATGGCAGTAGCAGTTATTATGTTGGGTTCATGCAGCAAAGAGAAAGCCCACTTTGCACAAACTAGTATTGTAGAACATCAGCTAAAAATGTCCTACAAAGGTATTGAATATGAATATACCGTAAATTACGATGAAGTAACACAAAAAGCTGCAGCTGTAGGCAAAGATGCCAAATTTGTAGAGAACCTATTAAATAAAAATGATAAAGGTTTAGTGTTTTTTACAGCAGATAACCGAATTGAGTTTTTTGATAATGAAATGGTGGAGTATGCACATACTCACCAATTGGATAATAGCAAAGCAGAAGAAAACAGGCAAATGGTATGTAATACAACAGTAAAAGATGCAAATACTAGGTTTTATAGGCATATCAATTATGTAGATATGATGAACCAACTAATATTTAATCCAAATTCTAGTAATATGTCTGTAAATCATTATACACCAGGCTCTAGCAATATTAATGATAATTGGAATCAGAATGGAATAGTAAATGTGCAGGGGTATGCATTAAGCTCAGTACCATCGGGCACGAATGATAATATAAGTTCTATCAAAATATTGAGTGCAGGGTATAACAAATCATTTTATTTAATATTGTTTCAAGATAGTGGCTTTAGCGGAAGAGCTATTGGTTTTGAACTGCCATCTTGTATTAATGAAAAACCTGTTTCAGACTTAACACAATGGCGAAGGGTGGGTTGGTTCAACGGTTCGTGGAATGACCAAATAAGTTCATACTATGGATACTATTACTAAAAATAACTAATTATAAGTATGGGAGATTAAAATTTCCCATACTATTTTTTTAACTTTTAAATCATAAAAACATGCAACATTTATTCAAATTTTTAATCTTAGTTGTTCTTTTTAGCAGTTGCAAAAAGGAGTTTCATTTTAGTAAAGACGAAATAACCGAAACCGATGCATCAGGCAATTTAGTTGGTAATATTAATCCAAATGATTGGAAGTTAAAATCAATATCTGATTTAACAGATTTTGAAAAAAAGGTTTTATTACAAATTCCATTAAATTTTGAAACATCTAAAGATACTATATATAAAAACATAAAAAGTTGTGAAAATAACTTTAATTTTGGTTTAGTTGTTTATGCAAACCCAATGAAAAATAGTGTACTTAAATTTAATTTGTTATCTGATATTAGATACGAAAAACTGTATACTTTAATTACGGATAAAGAAGGCAATTTTATTACGGGTAGCTTTGGATTTTATCCAGCAAAAATAAGTGAAGAACGGATAAGTGCTTTGGTAAAGCGTGATTTTATTTATCATTACTTGTTTATTACTGAAGATAGCTGTGGCTATTATGGAAGTGGTAACGTAATTGGTTCTAAAAAATAGACATAAAAACATGCAACATTTATTCAAATTTTTAATCTTAGTTGTTCTTTTTAGCAGTTGCAAAAAGGAGTTTCATTTTAGTAAAGACGAAATAACCGAAACCGATGCATCAGGCAATTTAGTTGGTAATATTAATCCAAATGATTGGCTATTAAAACCATTAAGCGAAGCGAATGAATTTGATAAAAATGTATTTTCTCAATTATTAATTGGTGATTCAACAAGGGATGTTTATAAATTATACAATACAAATTGTGTAAATGATTATGATTTTAGTTTGGTTGCATACCCAAATCCTATGCCTAAGAAAGGTGGTAGTGGTTATTTGAATCTAAAAATGATTACTAATTTAGAGTATAGCTATTTTTATAAAATAATTGTTGATAAGTTTGGTACAATAATTGAATCTGGAGCAGGATTGGCAGAAGCATCTTTTGATAAAATTCAAATAAATCCTTTAATTAAAAGAGATTTTATTTTATATTATATTTTTATAGATGAAAATAATTGTGCTTTCTTCGGTAAGGGTAACGTAATTGGTTCTAAAAAATAGACATAAAAACATGCAACATTTATTCAAATTTTTAATCTTAGTTGTTCTTTTTAGCAGTTGCAAAAAGGAGTTTCATTTTAGTAAATTGGTGTAAATGAAAAAATTATAATTTAATAAGTCCATGCCTTGTGGACTTTTTTTATTTTAAAAATTAGTAATACTTTTCAATGTCAGTTTCCAACCCATATCTATATAAGTAATGAGGGGAAAATTGGGATCTTTTATTGCGGCAATATCTAAAAGATTTTGTTCCGTCAAAAATCTCAACTCACTTAATTTATTTGTATATCCATTTACCGTATATCCATCACCCAATAATGGTACTTTGCTTTTAAATAGATTATGAATATCCAATTCCGTTTTATATTCAAATTTATTTTGAAGTTTTATTTTTTTTGGTTCTTTCAATCCGACGTCAATTGTTTGGATACTATTTTTAAAAGCTAAGTCATACATTTTTTGACTCATAAAAAGTGCAGTAAATGGTTGAATGGATGATCCGTTTTCTTTATTGTCAAAAGCGCATTTCAAACTTGAAGCATTCTTTATGGCATCAGGCAAAATGGTAATAGTACCTGCGGTTTTGTCGGTGTACAAATAAGAAAAAGAAATGGTATCGTTAATAGTGATAATAGTAATTTTTAGCGTTGACTTTTCGCCATATTCGTCTAATTCGTAATTAAGAATAGAACCTTTTTTTAGACCTGAGAGGTTGGTTGAGTCATTTGCAAAAGTAAAAAACACTATAAAAAATAATATGGGACTGAAAATATATTTCATTGCTAATTAATATCTAATTTGTAATATGCGCCTGGTAATTCACCACAAGGTGCGGACTTGTAAAATGTAAAATTTTGATTTGTTAATATTTTTTCAGAGGCTTTATTTGATGGGTCGATGATGCCTATTAATTTTTTAATAAATGGTATTTCATTTGCTAAATCCATCATTGCCAATAACATTTCGCTGCCATAACCCTTTCCCCAAAATTGCGGAAGCATTGAATATCCTACCTCAGCCTGTGAAAAATCGTTTTCATATATGGTTAATTTCGCCAATCCAATAAATTCATTATCTGTTATATTTGACACTACAAAAACACCCATTTCAGGATCTTGTTCATTTATTCGCAATAAATTTTCAAATTTTGTGCCAATTTCTGTTTCATCCAAAACTCTTCCAGTTATATATTGCATTACTTCAAAATTGGTATTTAATTTTGTGTAATAAATCAAGTCTTGCGATTCAAATTTTCTGAAAAGTAGTCGTTTGGATGATAACATAATTATATTTTTGGCTTAAAAACTTTGAACCAAGAATCAAAACCCAAGAACAATAAACACGAATTTAGTTTTTTAATAAAGCCTAATCAAATCTTCAAATTTTCAAATCCTCAAATTGCTTAATTATTGAATTCTAAAATCTCACATCTATTTCCTCCCCATCCACTCATTCATTTTGGTTTCTAAAACCGCAATTGGCAAACAACCGTATTTTAGTAACTCATTATGGAAAGCTTTAACGTCATATTTGGTACCCATTGTTTTTTTAGCTTCTTCTTTTAGTTCAACAATTTTTAATTGTCCAATTTTATAACCCAAAGCTTGCCCTGGCCAAGCCATATATCGCTCTATTTCGGCAGTAATTCCTTCTTCTGAGTCTGCCTCATTTTCCATCGAATATTTAATTGCTTCTTCTCTTGTCCAGCCTTTTGTATGCATACCCACATCCACAACCAAACGCAATGCACGGTGCATTTCCATGCTTAATTTTCCAAAATATTGGTATGGATCGGTATAAAGCCCCAATTCTTTTCCCAATCCTTCAGTATATAAAGCATAGCCTTCACCATAAGCTCCATACCATAAGAATCTCCTAAAAATGGGCAAATCTTTATTTTCTTGTTGCAAACTAATTTGGTAATGATGGCCCGGTATCGCCTCATGCAAAAACAAAGCCTCATCTTGAAAAACATTATATTTGGTTGGGTCTAAAACTGGGCAATAAAAAATACCGGGTCTGCTACCATCAGGCGTGCCTTGGTGATATTCTGCACTTGCCGATTTTTCCCTAAAAGCCTCAGTTTGTCTAATTTCAAATGGGCACTTAGGTACCAAATCAAATTGTTTTGCCAATTCAGGTTTCATTGTTTCATGGATTTTTCTAAATCCTTCAATGGCCTCTTCGTCCTTTTTATAAGGATGTAAAATAGGCGATTCATTAACGAATGTAAAGAATGCTTTTAAATCACCAGTAAACCCAACTTTTGTTTTTACTTCTTCCATTTCGCTTCGGATTCGAGCTACTTCTTTTTTGCCTAATTCAAATATTTCATCAGGACTTAAATCAGTAGTTGTATAATATTTTGCTAAGTAAGCATAATATTCCTTTCCATTTGGCACTTGACTAATGCCTGATTTGTCACGAGATTTGGGGATATATTCCTTTTCTAAAAAATCTGCCAATTTTTTATAGGCTGGGTTTATCCTATCATTTATTGCAGCAGTATATGCGGCAGTATATTTGTCTTTTGATTCTTTTGAAAAACTTTCTGGCATTTTGTTTATTGGACCATAGAAAATACTTTTTTTGGCATCCTCTGTTATAATATCATTTATTTGCGGGAGAATTTTAATCGAGAGTGCGTTAGGTAAAACCCAGCCTGATGCAATTCCTTCCTGCATTTTGGCAATAGCTGTGTCGCACCAAATTGGAAATTTATCCATTCTAGCTAACCAATTATCATAGTCTTTTTCTGACTTGAAAGGCTGACTGCCTTCCCCAGATCCATAAAGTGGAAAATCTAATGGTTTTCCCGACATCTGATTTATTGGCATTAAATGGTCAGGATATTTGAATGATTCAATCGCCATTTCGCAATCATACTTTAAAATATCATAACTAGTTTGGTCGTTTATACTTAATGATTTTCTATCATAATCTTCTAAAGCATTTAAATATTTAGTATAAAACTCTTTTACCTCGCTTCTGTATTGGTCAGATAAATCAATGGGGAATTGATCATTATATCTATTGTCTCCATTTGATGTTGCCATAAAGGGATACAATTTTAATGTACCTTCGTAGTAATCGTCAAATAGTTTTTTAAGGTCTTCAGTTGATTTTTTTGGTTTGCAGCTAAATAAAATAACTGGAATTACTATAATTAAAATTATTTTTTTCATTTTAAATTGAATTTGAAATAAAGGTATTTAATTTAATTGTTATATGCAAAGGAAATAAATCCTAATACATTTATTGGTTAAACTGATTAAATCTAATCAATAAGCTTTCTGGATGCGCACCTTCTACAAATGCAATGGTATTGGGTGTGAAAATGGCCTTAGTTCCTATATTAGGTATTTCATTTTCGTAATAAAAAAGAGTGTATCATTTTTCCATTCCATTTTACCTTCATAAGTATTAGTTTTTAACATGCTCTGTGCCGTAAAGTCAAAACTACTGTCTTTATAAATATTTAAAAACAAACCGCCAACCGAGGCATCGCTAATTGCAGTAAGAACAAGTGTTTTGTTTTTGTTTAAAGGGTTCTTTTTTTTACAACTATTTAAGAATAAAAAGTGGAGAGTAAACAAAAGAAAATATAAAACGTTTTTTTTCATTTCAAAAGATTTAATATTTAATAAAATTACCGCTTTTATATGTTTAATTTATATTTCCACTTTAAATTGTTTCTTAAATAACCATTTATTATTAATTGGGTTATTTTTGCATAGCTAAAAGAAAAATATGTCAAGATTTGCAATTGCCGTCCATGGTGGAGCGGGTACAATATTAAAAAGTTCCATGACCTCAGTTTTAGAATCACAATATTTAAAAGGCTTAGAAGATGCTTTAAAATCAGGATACGAAATATTGAAAAAAGGAGGCTCGAGTATAGATGCGGTTGAGGCAGCTACAATATCGCTTGAAAATTTTCCTATGTTTAATTCAGGTAAGGGTAGTGTATTTAATCATGAAGGTAAACACGAAATGGATGCTTCAATAATGGAAGGTCAATTTTTAGATGCCGGTGCCATTAGTGGTGTAAGTGGAATAAAAAACCCTATTGCTTTAGCTAGATTAGTGATGGAAAAAACAGAGCATGTGTATTTAAGTGGAGAGGGCGCAATAAATTTTGCAAAAAAAATAGGCGTAAAAATTGAAGAGGAAGATTATTTCTTTAATGAATTTAGGTATCAGCAATGGTTGGATATAAAAGATAGTGGAGCAGTAAAATTAGATCATAGCGATAAAAAATTTGGTACTGTAGGAGCAGTCGCTTTAGATATAAATGGAAACCTAGCTGCAGCAACCTCAACTGGCGGCATGACCAATAAACAATTTGGTAGAGTAGGCGATAGTTCAATAATTGGTGCAGGTACTTATGCTAATAATAAAACCTGCGCTATCTCTTGCACTGGTCATGGTGAATTATTTATCCGAAGTGTAGTAGCTTATGATATTTCTTGTCTGATGGAATACAAAGGATTATCCCTTAAAGAGGCTTGTGATATTGTAGTGCATGATAAATTGGTCAAAATTGGTGGCGAAGGCGGTCTAATCGCTATAGATGCGTTAGGAAAAATTGAATTGCCTTTTAATAGTGAAGGTATGTATAGAGGTTTTATTGATACCCAAGGAATATTGAAATGTGAAATCTATAAATAAAAATTTATTGAGCTACAATTGCTTTGCCTGCCGAAAATTGCCTTGTTTTTAAGTTGAAAGTATTGCCTTTACTCATAATGTGAACCACCATGTTTTCTACACTTATCGGTTCATCAAATTCAGCATCACCTATATTATTATAGCCAATTTTACGTCCATCAACAATAAATATAGCACCACTTCCTATCGCTTCTAATACCTCTCCATTGTGCACAATCACTCCTGTGTCTTCACCTAATCCAATTCCGATAGCACCTGGATTGGCAGCTACAGCTTGTGCTAATCGAGGAAAACGCCCTCTTTTATTTAAATGCGAATCGATAATAACGCCTTGTAACAGCGCTAAACCAGTGGTGATTTTTACTTCGCCTTTCAAATGTGCATTCGTTGCATTTCCTTCATAAATCATGGTATTGCTCATTGCCATTGCACCTGCACTGGTTCCTGCAATAATAAAATAATCATTTATATAGCGTTCATGAACGATGTCCAAAAATTCGGTGCCACCAAAAATGGAGGTCAAGCGCAATTGGTTGCCACCTGAAAACATCAATGCATCACATTTTTTAAGTCGCTCAATTAAAGCAATATCCATTACATCTTCCCTATTTCGGATTCTGAAATGTCCGATATTGTTAAATCCTAGTTTAGTAAATGCCTCTTCATAATTTGGATAAACTTCATCAGGAATTTGACTAGCCGTTGTAATCACTTCAATCCTAGCTGTTTTGTCTTTAAGTAGATTTACAATATTTTTCAAAATACCCATTTCCATAAAATTGAGGATATTCCTGGTGAAAATGCCTAATTCTAAATCAGTTCCTTTATCTTCTGCGCCCCCTATTGAAACTAGTATTCCTTTTGGTGTCATATTTTTCGACCTATTTTGATTGCAAATGTATTGATTCTATTTGGTAATCAAGGTTTTTTTAATATAAAATTTGAAGATGAGCAAAACTGTCTTATATTTAAAAAATATTTCCTTTAAAAACATTTTAAACTAAGCAATACATGAAAATTTTAGAAATTAAGGCGATGAAGGGACCAAATTATTGGTCGGCATATAGAAAAGAATTGATTGTAATGCTTTTAGATTTGGAAGATTTGGAAGAAAAACCAACGAATAAAATTCCAGGTTTTCCAGAAAGAATAAAAGCGATGTTTCCCACTATGTTTGAACATAGATGTAGTGAAGGCAAGCCAGGTGGTTTTTTTTATAGAATTGATGAGGGTACTTGGATGGGGCATGTAATTGAGCATATAGCCCTTGAAATACAGACCTTAGCTGGTATGGATTGTGGTTTTGGCCGTACAAGAGAAAGTGATAAAAAAGGGGTTTACCACGTTGTTTTTTCTTATTGGGAAGAAAAAGCAGGCGTTTATGCCGCCAAAGCAGCTGTAAGAATTGCGCAAGCGCTAATAGACAATACGGACTACGACCTAAAGGAAGACATACAGAATTTACGAGAAATAAGAGAAGATGAGCGTTTAGGTCCTTCAACAGGTTCAATAGTTGAAGAGGCGATTAAGAGAAAAATACCATTTATAAGACTCAATAGGAGTTCGTTGGTTCAGCTAGGTTATGGTATAAATCAAAAGAGAATTAGAGCTACCATTGCAAGTACTACCTCAAGTATTGCGGTAGATATTGCTTGCGACAAAGAGGAAACAAAGAATTTGTTAGAAAAGGCAGAAATTCCGGTGCCCAAAGGTTCAATTGTTTATGATGAAGAAGACTTGGAAAATGCAATCTCTAAAATTAAATATCCAATAGTGTTAAAACCTGTGGATGGCAATCATGGAAAAGGAGCCACCACCAATATAAAAACGTGGGAAGAAGCAGTGGAAGCACTCGCAGCAGCTAAAAAATATGGGAGAGCCATTATTTGCGAAAAATTTATTACGGGGCGTGATCATCGAATTTTAGTTATCAATTATAAATTTGTTGCAGCTGCTATTCGAACACCTGCAGCAGTAATTGGCGATGGAAAATCCAATATTCAAGAATTAATTGATATTGTAAATAGCGACCCACGCAGGGGATATGGACACGAAAATGTACTTACTGCCATAAAAGTAGATAGTTTTACTATGAATATGTTGGGGGAGAAAAATTATACACTTGAAACGATTCCAAAGAATGGCGAAGAGGTATGGCTTAAACCAACTGCCAATTTAAGCACTGGAGGAACAGCAACAGATGTAACCGATTTGGTGCACCCAAGCAATGTATTTATGTGCGAGCGTATAGCACGAATAATTGGTTTGGATATTTGTGGGATTGATATCATGTCAGAGAATTTGACAGAACCATTGTCAGAATCTGGGGGAGCAATATTAGAAGTAAATGCAGCACCAGGCTTTAGAATGCATTTAGACCCAACCGTTGGACTTGCAAGAAATGTGGCAGAACCCGTTATTGATATGCTTTATCCACCAGGTTCATCTGCTCGAATACCAATTATCGCTATTTCGGGTACAAACGGAAAAACCACAACAACACGATTGATAGCACATATTGTAAAACAAATGGGATATAAAGTAGGCTTTACGACTACTGATGGTGTGTATATTCAAAATCAATTGATGATGCATGGCGATTGTACAGGCCCTAAATCTGCAGAATTTGTTTTGAAAGATCCAACTGTTGATTTTGCAGTTTTGGAATCAGCGAGAGGCGGAATTTTGCGGGCAGGACTAGGTTTCCACCATTGCGATGTGGCCGTTGTTACAAATGTAGCAGGCGATCATTTGGGGCTAGGTGGAATAAATACTATAGAGAAATTGGCAAGGGTAAAAGCGGTGGCAGCAAAAACCGTATTGCCTCAGGGATATGCCATTTTGAATGCAGATGATGATTTGGTGTATAAAATGCACGAAGAATTAGACTGTAAGATTGCGTATTTTAGTTTAGATGAAAATAATCCTAGAATAAAGGAACACACCATAGCAGGAGGTTTTGCATGTGTATTTGAAAATGGATATATTACAATACTTAAAGGGACATGGAAAATAAGAGTAGATAAAGCTATAAACATACCAATTACTTTTAAAGGAAAGGCTGAATTTAACGTGCAAAACGTAATGGCTGCCGTTTTAGCTGCATATGTTAGAGACTTTAAAATTGAGGACATAAAATTAGCTCTCCAAACTTTTGTTCCTTCGCCAGCACAAACTCCAGGTAGGATGAATATTTTCAAATTTAAGGATTTTACCGTTATGTGCGATTATGCACATAATGCCCATGGAATGAAGGCAATGGGTAAATTTTTGCAAAAAGTTGATGCGAGCGTCAAAGTTGGTATAGTGGCTGGTGTTGGAGATAGGAGAGATGAAGATATTATTGAATTAGGAGAAGAAATAGGTAAAGTGTTTGACGAAATTATTATCCGTCAGGATCGTAATTTGAGGGGAAGAACCCATGAGGAAATTGTAGATTTGTTAAAAAAGGGTATTTTTAATATTGATTCGTCCAAAAAGATAAAAGTAATTTTGAAAGAAAGTGAAGCGATTGAATATGCTATAAAGAATGCTAAAAAAGATGCTTTTATTACCATAATAAGTGATGTAGTTCCAGACGCTTTGGATCAAATAATGGAATATAAAGAAAAAGATAATATGGTTTTGTAGATTAGATACATAGAATCAAGAATCTAAAAATTTTGAATTGTAAATTTTGAATGGTTAATGAAACAAGAACCTTAAAATGTTGAATGGTAAATTTTTAATGTTGAATGAATTAACCAAGGTTTTCGATTTACGAAGAAATTGCAGTGAACTGTCAGCTTTGAACTATGAACTCTTCAATAACTTAATAACTATTTACCAAATTACTATTTACATATCACCAATTACTAAATAACCAATAACTCCATAACCAATAACTTTCCTTAAACGATAAAACCAAGTTGTAAAATAAAAAAGCTATGTTTGCAACTTTTTTTTAGTGGATTTAATTTAATATGTCTTTTGTAAGTAATTTTTTTAGTACTTTTTTTGAAAAATGGGGTTTTACACTCAAGCAAAGTAGAATTAGAAATCAAGTTATTTTCACCGTTATCCTATACATTTTTTTGTTTAAATACTGTAGGGTAATAATGACGATCCTTGAAGTAAGAATAGGAAATACAATTGCAGATCCATTGCTTGCATTGATTCCTCCAATGGATTTTTCCCCACTTACCTTTTCGCTTACATATATTGCTTTGGTTACATTTTGGCTTAGTAATATTATCCACCCAAAATCATTTATAATTGGTCTACAAGCATATTGTTTTTTAATAATTATGCGCACATTTACTATATTTTTAGTGCCACTTGAACCACCCTTGGGCATGATTTTATTAAAAGATCCTGTAACCATTATTTTTATGAGCAATACGAATGGTGGATATATTGTAAAGGATTTATTCTT
Organism: Bacteroidota bacterium; assembly: GCA_016705125.1. GTDB lineage: Bacteria > Bacteroidota > Bacteroidia > Chitinophagales > JADIYW01 > JADIYW01. The sequence continues at coordinate 137,928 of JADIYW010000002.1, read as the reverse complement.
TTCTGGACATGTTTCGGCGATTTCTTTATTTTATTTTGTGTCAAATAATGTATATATAAAGCGGTTTTTATTGTTTTTGGCAATAAGCGTTGCTGTGCTTATATTAATCCAACATGTGCATTATACTATTGATGTAGTAGCAGCTCCATTTTTTGCTTATTTGGCATACACATTAAGTGTAAAACTATACAATTATTTGCATGAATATGATGGAAATGCCATTGCAGACTAAATGAAAATTCTACATCGCTCCGTTTTGCAGTGCCATAAATGTCATTATGGCAAATGGGAGACTAACTAAAATAGCAACAATTATAGGTTTCCATGGTTTTTTATATTGCTGATTTACATTGTTAAAATAGGTAGGATAAATTAGATATGATAGGGTATACCCGCCCATAAAGTTGATACCCAATATTATAGCACTACTAGGTGTTTGCATTCTTGAAATAATTGCCATTCCTAAAAAAGTAAATAAAATAGAGGTAATTAATATCTTAAACCCTTCTTTTAATTTTCCAGCTTCTTGTAGGTTTATGAAAAACAAAACACCTCCAAAAATGGGGGAGAATACAATTGAAAATATTCTTATTATTCTTGCGGAGTATATTTTCCTTTCTATGGGTTCATTGAATTCATCATCCAATAATGGTTCATTGTTGCTCATTTATAAGAATTTTGGTTGGCTTAAATAGATTTATCACAACGTATGCAGTACAAAGTGTTCCATCAAAACAACCTGTAGCTCTCCCACTAAAAACCCTAAAACAGCGCCAACTGTTATTAAAATCCATTCATCTTGTTTGAATGCAGGTCGCAAAACGCCTTCAAATTCTGCAGGAGTCAGTTCTTGCATTTTGGTTACTAATGTATTTTTAATATCCATAGCATCTTCCGCATATTGTTCCATGTGCTTTAATGCTTTTGGCATTTGTTGTACTATCTTTTCGGTAACGAGATCTTTCATTTCCTTATATCTTCCACTTCCAACGGCAAATACTACAATTGGTTTTAACATACCAGACTGTTCATCTACCATTTTTTGCACATTTTTTTGTATCATTTCAAATAAATTATCAGATAATTTTCCCTTTAAAATGGATTCAATCATATTACTTGGCGTCAATACTTCCTGGGCAATTAATGCGCCATAAGCAGCAGCCACTTCTTTTTGTCTTTTGAAAAATAATCCTTGCCATGTAAAAATGCCCAAATATTTTTTTGGTTGTTGAGGAGCGAAAATCATTTTTAGTGCCAACCAATCGGTAAACCAACCAGTAAATAAACCAAAAATAGGCATGATGATTGGGTTGTGTGTTAAAATCCATACAACCATTTGAACTAATCCGATTAAAAATCCGAAATAAATACCTGAATTTTGAATAAATTTAAACTCTTGATCACCAGACTCTTTGAAGATTTTATTTAGTAATTTTTTATCCTTTACCAAATTAGTGATAACCATATCCTTCAAGTCAAACACCTCATCGAGATTGTCTTTCGTTTTTTCCATTAGCGATTGAACCATAGCTGGAGAATCGGCTTGAATTCTTTTAATCAACAATTTACGCATATTTTCAGGTATGGATTCCCATAGTCCGGGTTGATATTGATGCATTACTTCGTGCGTAATCTGTTCTACCACTTCCATCATTGGTTTTTCCAAAACTTCCGATACTCTTTTAGGGTCAAGCCTTGAAAAAATTTCTTTCGGCGTTATTAATCTTGAAGTAAGGGTGTCGCAAGCTATAGTTGCCATGGTGGCAGCTTTCCTCGGGATAATGCCTTGCCAACCCAAAAACGGTTTTATACCAAAAAATTCTATTGGCTCAAACATCATTTTAATGGCCACTATTTTTGTACCATATCCAATAATGGCTGCAATAATTGGCATTGATAAATACAACCACCAAAAATGTTGAAAATCTGCAATTATTCTATCTAAAAAATTCATTCCGTAAATATAGGATATTTCCCATATTAATTAATAGGTCAAGTTGATATAAAGTAATTAATCTTTTGAAACTGCCTTAATAATTTCTTTACCAGATTGTGTAGTTAAGTTTTGAATATTTGAATGTATTTCCTCTATTTGTTTACTGACCTTTCCAACTACAGGAATTTGGTTTAGAATTTTATATGCTACCATTTTTTTAGGATTTTGTAAATTCGAAATGGAATTAAGTCCTTCATTTATTGTGGTTAATGCCAAAGAAATAGCACCTTTAGTTTTACTCTCCTTTTTTTCTTTTTTGATATAAAAATGATTAGTATTATCTACAACACCTATTTGATTTTCTAATAGATTTTTGAATTTTTGGGTGCTTGTTTCCTCTATAATCCAATTTTTTATCTGTAAATATATCTCAGGAGAATAAGCCAAAGGTAAGTGTGCAATTCCAGGGAATTCCTTATGATTATTTAAGTTGAATGGAATATGATGTTCATCATTTGAAAGGCCTTTTCCACTTTTTTCTCTAACTAATGCATCGCCAAACCATTCACTTATCAAGTGTTTTGGATCTTGGGTTAAAGTGCCCGTAATTAAATAATAATCCACATGCCCTAATAATGGAATTGTTTTTTTGTTATTTCTTAATAATGCATCAGGATGTTGGTTTTTCCAATCTTCATCAATTAAATAACCATAACGTAAATCTTTAATTCCATCACTCCTTAAATCAATTATATTTCCTGCCAATTTAGTGTAGGACGAAGGAATTGTCTTTAATAAATTAGTTAATACATTTCCGAATTTTTCTAAAGGTGCTCCCAAATGTGGTGTTCCTAAAAAGATGAGTTTATTTAATTTGTTTGTCCAATTAGTACCTTGTAATGGTCCATAGTAACAAGCACTACGTGTTACCAATCCGCCCATTGAATGTGCAATTAAATTTATTTCCGAAATTTCAATAGGATAGTTTTCGATTAATTCATTTATCAATTGAGAAAATTGTTTACCATTTTCAGATATATGTAATCCGGTATTATAGCGCACAAAGAAAGGCGTAAATCCAAAATCATTTTGTAGTAAAGTGCCATAATTTGTTTTATTATCTTCCTTAAATCCCCAAACTGTTTCATCATTTGTTAATCCATGAATAAGTATACATATTTTGGAGTTTAGGTTTGGATACCGTTTTATAATTTCTTCCTTTTTTAATTGAATTTCTTGCCCATTAAAATAAAATCCCATTTCTATGGATAACCCATTTTCTTGATATTCTAAATGATTTCCAACAATACCGTTTAAAGCTCCAATTGATAAATTTTTAGTTTTTTCGATTGTTTTAAGTATCTTTTTTTCCATGTTTCCAATTTTTTAATCAAGGATGCAATGTAATAGATAAATTGCATTATAAAATTATATTTTTTTAAATGTATATTCTAATTATTATTTAGTTAAGTAGTTTAGAACTTAGGATCAAGATGATTAGATTATAGGATTTTTAATCACTTTTTTAAAGTTTGTCCCTTTTCATTTTTTTTTAACGGATTTTTAACTATATACTTGAAAAATATGTTTTATTTTTATTTTTTTAATTTATAAAGAGGGTTTTATGTTTGCTTTAATGTTGTTTTCAGGTGCTTTTTTTTGGACCTTTTGCGAATATATTTTGCATCGCTTTTTAGGACATGTTCATAAGGGCAAGAATTTTTTAAATCTGAGCACCAATTACATCATTCTAAATTCAATTATTTCGCACCTGTTTACAAAAAAGCAATTGCTTCTGTAGTTGTTTCCACTATTTTATTTATTACCTTAAATCTTTTTCTTTCTTCCCTAAATGCTTTTTCATTTGTTTTTGGTTTTGCTAGCATGTATTTTTTGTATGAAAGTACTCATTTTAGGTATCATAGTGCAGAACCATTAGTAAAACCATTTATTTTATTGAGAAAGCATCATTTTTATCATCATTTTCATAATCCTAAGGTGAACCACGGGGTAACTACTAGGTTTTGGGATAGAGTTTTTGGTACTTTTGAATGTATTGAAAAAGTTAAGGTGCCGAAAAGCATGAGTATGGATTGGTTAGTGGAGGAAAATAAGATTAAAGATAAATACAGTAAGCACTTTCATTTAAATTCAAGATAAATTTGATCAATAATATAAGCATTATTTTTCATAAATAAGCATTCAATTCTGTAACTTTGCTGAATGGATGCTTCTTTTGATTTAATACAAAAATATAATGTTCAAATACCTAGGTATACCAGTTATCCTACTGTTCCTTATTGGCAAAACGATTTAGAAGATAATATCGATTGGGAAAAAATAATAAAAAAATCGCTTTTAGCTGAAAAAGCAAAAAACGGAATTAGTTTATATATTCATTTGCCATTTTGCGAACAATTGTGTACCTATTGTGGATGTAATAAACGTATTACCAAAAACCATGGTGTAGAGAAAATTTATATAAATGCAATTCTAAAAGAATGGCAAATGTATAAGGCAATTTTGGGTGATAAAATTTCTATAAAAGAAATCCATTTAGGTGGCGGAACACCAACTTTTATGAGTCCAGAAAATTTGAAATTTTTAATTGAGCAGATTTTAATTGATTTAACTTTAGAGGATAATTATGAATTTAGTTTTGAAGGACATCCCAATAATACCTCCTTTTTACATTTAAAAACTTTGTATGATATTGGATTTCGAAGAGTAAGTTTTGGAGTACAAGATTTAGACGAAAAAGTGCAAATTGCCATAAATAGGGTTCAGCCTTTAGAAAAAACCAAACAAGTAACTGATTGGGCTAGAGAAATAGGATATGATTCTATTAATTTTGATTTGATTTATGGTTTGCCATTTCAAACGAATGACTCAATAGTAAAAACGATTAAAGAAGTTATAAAATTAAAACCCAATCGAATTGCATTTTACAGTTATGCCCATGTTCCGTGGACACAAAAAGCACAACGAGCATATGATGAGTCTGATTTGCCTATTGGAAAGGAGAAATATGCTTTATATTCCATTGGAAAAAATATGTTAGTAGAAGCAGGTTATGAGGATGTGGGAATGGATCATTTTGCTTTCAAAACGGATAGTTTGTTAAAGAGTAAACTAGAGGGTTTATTGCATCGAAATTTTATGGGCTATACAACCAATAACACCGAAATTTTAATTGGATTAGGTGTTTCGGCAATAAGTGATGTTTTCTTTGGATATAGGCAAAATTTAAAAACAGTAGAGTCATATTATGAATCACTCGAGCAAAATAAATTGCCGATTTTTCGAGGTATAAATTTATCGGAAGAAGATGTTTTATATCGAAAGCAAATTTTAAATATTGCTTGTAAAGGAAAAACAGATTGGAATAAAAAAATTGAATTGTCAGAATATGAGATAGAACAATTAAATGTAATGCAAAAAGATGGTTTACTTAATTGGGAAAATGATGCCTTGGTGATTACCGAATTAGGGTGGAGTTTTTTGCGTAATATTTGTGCTGTTTTTGATAAAAAAATGAATGCTGATTTGTTTAAAAATGATGCACCTAAATTTAGTCAGGCTATATAATTATAAAAAAAAAGTGTATCTTGAGGTATTATAATAAAATTATTCCTTGTCTTTCTTTTCCATTACACCTCTTTTGTGGATAATCAATCCATTTAAAAAATTGCGCAATAATTGATCACCACAGGCTTTGTATTTTGGATGGTCAACACTTCTAAAAATGGCAGTTAGTTCACTTTCAGTAATGGTAAAATTAACCAATTTGCAAATCGCAACTATTTCATCATTTCTAAGTTGAAGTGCAACCCTTAGTTTTTTGAAAATATCATTATTGTCCATTATTTTAGATTGATACTTACAATGATAATTAAAAATTAGGAGAAACCCAAAAAGTAATGCCAAACCTATCAGTACCAGGTTGATTTTTTTGGGTTAGTCGCCACATAAAATCAATAGCAAGCAATTTACCTATATTTTCAATACCAAATCCCATTTCTGCATAAAAACCATTTAAACCTGTAAGCCCTTGAGGAATGTCAATAAAATCTACTTTTTTAGGATCCAAATTGCTAAGTGCTAGTTTGGTAATAAATTTCTCTCTAAGTTGAAGTTTTTTGATTAATGGAATTTTATTAAGGAAAAAGCCTTCGAAATGGTGTTCGATAAAAAATTCTATTTTTTGATCAGCCAAATACCTAGCCTCGTCCATTTGAGTAAATCGGTCCTTTGCCATCAAAAAGGATTCATTCCCAGGGTGAACCGAAAGTAAAGGGTAGGGGGCATTACCCAATATTTTGGTTCCATTTAGAATGTAACGTGTGTAGCCAAAAGGCGTATTTATACGTTGTTCAATTTTTAGGTCGAATTTATGATAGCTGAATTGACTCTTTAACCAGCCCTTTTTACTGAATTCATAGGTTAAATATATTCGAGGTAAATTGCCTTTTAAGAAAACTGGTTTTTTACCGTATTGAAAGAATTTTGCACCTGGAGTAGCTGATATATTTATTCTTGGGGTAAAAACAGTGAAATTGTCCAATTTAGTTATGGTTCCATCTGGCTGCGTTTTTGGAAATTCTACCTTTCCGGGGATGGTTTGAAATCTTCTCCATTGTCCGCTAAAGGAAGAACTAAATCCTTGAAACCAAGTACGGTTATAAAATATTTTTAAATCTTTAATAGACACCAAGTCGTTAATTCCATCTTTACGGAGTAGACTGTAATAGATATAGTCATAATTTAAATCGCTTCCTGCAAGGCTAAATCGCTGGTAATCATCATACCAGTTTGCACCAATAGAATGATTTTTTCCAGGTTTAGATGGTAATCTGGAGTTAAATTCAAGTCCATACTTAAATTGTTTATCCTCCGTTCCATAAGCGCCGTAAGCAAAAATATTGAACCACTCACTTAGTTTTTGATTGGTTTTCACATTAAGTCTAAGTCTTACTCCTTCTACATCATTAAAACTAACCATTTGTACCAAATTTCCAAAATCTACTGGCCCTGCTCTATAATACCCACTTGCAAATAATCGTCCAAGGGTTGAAGCTACTTTGTATACTTTTGTTTTCTTTAGCGAATCCAACATCCAATAAACATTACTTTCCTGTTTACTCAACAATAGTTGGCGACTGGAATCCCAAAAATTATCTTTTCTTCGAGTATAATCTTTAATAAAACTTACTTTTTCTCCATTATAAATCGTATCTGATATTGGAATATCTAATTGTATATTGTTTCGAGATGTTGAACGTTTGAGTTGTACACTTTTGCTTTTTTTGCGCTTAAGAAATGGCATATTCACGTGGCGTGTTTCTATTTTTCTAAACCATCCTTTGTTTTCAATGAGTTCAAATTCCTGATTTAAATAGAAATTGCTTATAAAATTTATATTGGCACGTTTGTCAATTCCAAGTTCAATGTTTTTAATTGCATAGTCAGGTTGTACGATTTGTGCTGTTCCAGAGAATGCCAAATCGCCTTTAGCCTTTGGAAAAAAGGCCATATTGTATATCCAATTTGTTGAATCTGCTGATTTTATACTGTCTAGTATAAAATATTTGTAATTGAGTAAGGCTCCATCAGCAAAAGGTAGTTGAAAGCTTTTATTATAAAGTAAAAGTGCATTTCCATAAACATCCATTTCGTCAAAAGCGATATCTAATAACTCGCTAAATCTGAGTTGTTCGATTCCAGATACTTTAGATGCTTTTACAATTTGTTTTTCTTTTTTACTTTCCTTTTCGTAATAATGGTCGGTAATTGTTTCTTTCAAAATTAGAGGAACAAATCTAGTTCCATCTGTTGTAGAATCCTGGTTTTCAAAAATAAATTTAAATGATTTAAGTATTTTTCTATTTACAATGCTTGGTTTTATGTTGTACAATGATGCCACTGTTTTTACATATTCTTCATAGGAATAGGTATTATAGGCCTTGGGTTTATTAGCATCTTTATGTTCCATTACTTCCCTAAAAATGCGCATGGCTAAGGTGTCTCTTCCTTTTTCCCGCCTAGGTGCTTTTATCACAATTTCATCTAATCGCTGTTCGTCGGGACTCAAATAAATTAGCATACTATCGGGATGAAATTTTCGTTTTCTCAAAACCTCTGTTTTGTAACCGATATAAGAAAAAACAAGCGAATCGGTTTTTGGATTAATTTCCATTGAAAATTGACCAGAGTCATTCGTATATATTATTTCTCCCATTTGAGGAATTATAACGCCTACAAACGAAATGGGTAAATTGGTTTTTTTGTCTAACACAGTACCTCCTACCTTTATGTTTTCTTGACCAAAGTTAGCACCTATGGTGAATAGAAACAGAATAAAAAGGGCAATATTTTTTCTCATGTTTTTTTTATAAGCAAAGTCCTTGCCAAATTGATTACAAATTTGAGGACTATTTTTGATAAATTAGGTTTAATAATTGTTAACATACATTATTAAATATTTAAAGGTAAGCAATTTGGGTTTTTATTTATTAAAACCAAATTAAAGTAAAACATTACTGACTTTGTGTTATAAATGGTATTTTCGACCCATCAAAATTAAAATTGTGAAATTATATAGCACCAAACACATTTCCCCAGATGTAGATTTGAAAACGGCAGTACTCAAAGGTTTGCCGCCTGATAATGGATTGTACATGCCTTATGAAATTAATGAATTACCTCCAAGCTTCTTTGAGCAATTACCTAATATGTCTTTCAATGAGATGGCATTTAAAGTAGCAAAAAATATAATTGGGAATTTCATTTCTGATGAAAATTTGAAGGAAATAATTGCTGAATCGTATGATTTTGATGCTCCTTTGGTTATACTTGACGAAATAGGTGTACTTGAATTGTTTCAGGGTCCTACTTTGGCATTTAAGGATTTTGGTGCCCGATTCATGGGTCGTTTGATGGGTTATTTTTTAAAAGGCAATACCGATGAAGTGAATATTTTGGTCGCTACTTCGGGTGATACTGGTAGCGCTGTAGCACATGGATTTTATAAAGTGCCTAATATTAAGGTTTGTATTTTGTATCCCAAGGATAAAGTAAGTGATATACAAGAAAAGCAATTTACAACATTAGGACATAATATTACTGCAATTGAAATAGATGGCACTTTCGATGATTGCCAAGCCCTTGTAAAAACGGCATTTTTAGACGAAGAATTAAATAATAAAATGACACTTTCTTCGGCTAACTCAATCAATATTGCCAGATTAATTCCACAGTCTTTTTATTATTTTTGGGCATACAAACAATTGGAAAATAAGTCATTACCTTTGAATTTTTGTATTCCAAGCGGTAATTTTGGGAATCTTACAGCCGGCTTATTTGCAAAAAAAATGGGATTACCTATTCATAAATTAATTGCGGCAACAAATAGCAATGATATTTTTACAAAGTATTTGCAAACGGGTAATTTTGCACCTCGTCCTTCAGTTTCAACTATTTCAAATGCCATGGATGTAGGTAATCCAAGTAATTTTTATAGAGTCTTAGATTTTTACAAAAATGATTTTTCGCTTTTGAAAGAAAATATCGCAGCTTATAGTTTTGATGATGAAGCAACAGCCGAAACGATTAAATTCGTTTTTCAAAAATACAATTATGAAATATGTCCCCACACAGCCGTGGCTTATTTAGGAATGAAGGCTTATTTAAAAGAAAATTTGGGTGAATCTAATAATATTATTTTGGCAACTGCGCACCCTATAAAATTTGGAGAAATAGTAGAACCAATTATTGGACATACTCCTGAGATGCCCGAGCGACTAAAATCAGCTATAGGGTCTACAAAATTATCTATACCAATGAAAAATGATTTTTCAGTATTTAAAAACTGGCTGATTAATAAGTAGTTTTTTGTGCTTTATTTATAATATTGTGGATTTTCCTTAAAGTAATTTTCTGCAAAATGCATATTGTCGATTTGGGAAGGATGAAAATCTCTTTTGAAAAACAATACCCATTGCGAAGCAAATTTTTTAAAACTAGGACTTGCTATAGTTTTTACAAAATCAATAAAGTCCAAAGGGATTTTTTTATGGTTTATTTTTGAATCATTTATAATAAAATAGGATATACCCATTAGGGAATATCCAAACAATAAATTTGTAGCCATAAGCATTGAAAATGAACGCAATGCAAATGACTTATCTACAGAATTTAAAAGATCGAATGCAACTGATTTATGTTCAATTTCTTCAGCAGCATGCCATTTAATTAAATTCCTAATATCATCGGGTAATTGCTCCCAATTTTCTTCATGTTCAAAAACGACTTCTGCCAACATTGCAGTATAATGTTCGAGCGCAGCTGTAATGGCTAAAGAAAATTTTTGGGCTTTTTCTTTCCCTAGTAATTTAGTGTAATTTTTTACAATTATATTATTACTAAGGTAATCTATAAATTTGGAATATTTTTCTATATCAAATCCTTGATTTTGAAGTATTTTCCAAAATTTTTCATGCTGAAATGCGTGCGTTGCTTCTTGTCCAATAAAATTTGAAACATCTTTTTTTAATTGCTCTTCCTTAATATTTGCCATAAAAGGCTTAACGCTTTTTATGAAAAAGTGCTCTCCAACAGGAAATATAATATGTAAACTATTTACAAAATGTGTAGAAAACAAATTGCCTCTTAGGTAATGATTGGGCGTATTATCAAAGTTGAATTTAGTTTTTCTAATTTTCATTTTATTGAGTAATTAAAATCTTCCCAGTAAATTTTGTTTTTAATCCATCTCCATTTAGTACAATAGTATATATTCCGGCACTTAATTTTGTATCTATTAAAATATTTTTTTGATTCAAGGTAATTGTATTTGAAAATACCGTTTTGCCAAGCAAGTCTATAATCTGATAATTGCCCTCAATTCCCAATAACGCTTTGGGCAAGTCGATATAGAATTTTCCATTATTTGGATTTGGATACATATTTAAATTGCCATAATTTACATGTTGTGCAATACCCACAGCTGGTAAATCGCAGCCCATCATTTTGTAAAAGAAATTAGCAATATGATTTTTTGTGGAATCCATTTTTTGTGTGTCAAAAATAAAATCAATTGGGTCATTACTAAATAATTCATCTAAACTTACCCCAATAATTGGTACATGGCCAGCACCACCATAAATATCTTGTTCTACCGGTGTTCCAGTACTTTTTATTATGTCATAAATCACCTTTGGTCCAGCCAGTTTTGGTAAGGTTGGAATATGAAATGGATAATCATAACCATATGGAATAACTGGGTCTCTTGTGCCATGAACAAAAAGGATGCCTGTTGTTTTTGGTACAATCCAAGTTGTGTCAAGCAAGGCACCAGAAATGCTCACTCCGCCTAATATTTTAGCATCACAAAATTTCTTGTTCAGCACATCATCTGTAATGTCGATTCCATCTAATGTAGCTACTTCTTCAGCATAAGACAAAAATGGTTGGCCGAGTTGTTCTTTTTTGTCTAAATAAAGCCCTTGAAGCGCTAATACAGCACCCGCCGAAACGCCGCCCACAAAAAATCTGTTGATGTCGATTCGATAAGGATTTCCATTATAATAGGAATCCACCAATTGGCAAATCAGGCTGTTAATATCGAATAATGCAGCCGCAACAATTTGTACCATGGGTTTATCATCTAATAATGAAAGTGGATTTTTTAGTAGTCTATATTCTGGACTTATAGTTACATATCCCCTTTGTGCTAAATCGGTGGACAATTCAACAATATCAGGGCTTCTTTTATTTACAATGGGCAAATTAAAAAAAGCACCGCCATGAATTAAAATAGCTACTGGGCGTAATTGAGCAGTATCGCCAATTGGCTCATATAAATCGTAATCTAGTATTGTAAAACTTCCATCAGGGCCTTCTTTGGCGCCACCATAATCTATCGCCATTGTAGTTTTTACCCTGTCGAAAATTCTATTTAGGTAACGCTGTCCATCACATTGGGCAATAGTTTGTTTGCTAAAAAGAAGAAGTATAATTGTAAATTGGAAAAATAATTTCATAGCTTTAAGTTTGGTTAAATTAAAGATATGTAATTTATTTCAATGTATGCATTGAAATGACATTAAATTTATTTTTGGATTAAAATTTTCTTAACATATCAACATGTAAAATACCATCCCAATCATAAGGTTCAGAAATTATAGAAAAGCCTTGTTTTTCGTAGAATTTTTTTAAATAGGCCTGAGCTTCAATTTTAATGGGCACATTTCCAAAATTTGCAATTATTTGGTTGATCGATTCTTTAGCCATTAAATCTGCAATACCTTTCCCCCGAAATGCCTTTTTTAACACAAAACGACCAAAGGAGGCTTCTGGATATTTTAACCCAGGTTTTAAAATTCTAGAGTAGGCTATTAGTTCATTTTCTTCATTATGAAGCTGAATATGTAGCGAATCTAAGTCGTAATTGTCAAATTCATCGTAAATGCAATTTTGTTCGACAACAAAAATGTCAAACCTCAATTTGAATATTTTGTAGCATTCAATTGAGGATAAATCTTTGAATTTTTTTATGGTAAAATGGAGTCCCATTATTTGGAAATTTCTTTTTCTATATCATTTATTTCGATCAATATTTGGTCGCCCGATTTCATTTCTTTAAGCGAGATTTTTCCCATTTTTAACTCTTCTTCCCCTAAAATTAAAACATAAGGAATACTTAATTTATCAGCATAACTAAATTGTTTTTTCATTTTTGCTTGTTCTGGAAAAAATTCTGTAGGAATGCCAATAGCACGCAATTGATGCAATAACTGTAGAGATGGAACATATGTTTCGGAAGAAAAATTTGCAATTAAAACCTTAGTAGATGTTTTTATATCTGATAGCATATTTAATTGTTCCATTGCTGTATAAATCCGATCAAGGCCAAGGGAAATTCCAGCAGCTGGCATTTCTTTTCCAGAAATTAAACCAATTAGTTCATCATATCTACCACCACCAGTAAGACTGCCAATGTGCGGATGAAGCGGTAATTTTGTTTCAAATATAGGGCCTGTATAATAATCTAATCCACGAGCCAAACTTAAATCGAAAGTGTAATTTTTGGAATCAATTTCGAAAATTTCAAGGAGTTTAAAAATTTCAGTCAATTCATCAAGTCCTTCTAAAGCCAATGGAATATTTGCAAATGCAATTCTAAGATTTTCAATACTTAGGTTTTTGCCCAATAAAAGTGCTTTTATTTTTTCAATAGCAGTTTTTGGAATATTTTTTTCTTCCAATTCTTTTTCTACTTCTTCCCATGGTGCCTTATCCAATTTGTCAATCGAACGACAAATCTCACCAGTAAATTCTGCAGTTAATCCTGCATATTGGGTTAGACCATTAAGAATTTTTCTATTATTAATTTTGATTAAAAAATTTTCAAAACCTAAGACTTTTAATACTTCATAGGTTATGGCAATCAACTCTGCATCTACAACCATAGATTTAGTTCCCATTACATCGCAATCGCATTGAGTAAATTCTCTAAATCGTCCTTGGTGTGGTTGTGGTCGGTCGGCTCGCCAAACGGGTTGTATTTGGTATCGTTTAAAAGGGATAGCCAAATGCGGATTCATAGCCATTACTCTACTAAATGGAACGGTAAGATCGTAGTGCAAGGCAGCGGCATCTTTAGAGCCAATTTTATAATCCAAACGGTAAATTAATCTATCGGCATCTTCGCCATATTTTCCAGTAAGGGTGTCTAAATACTCAATAGCTGGTGTCTCTAATGGAGCAAATCCATATTTCTTAAAAACGGAACGCATTACTGATGTAATTCGTTCGCGATGTAGCATTTGTTCTGGTAAGAAGTCTCGTGCTCCTTTAAAAACTCTTGGATTCATAATGGTTTTGAATTTATGAAATTGCCTCTTACTTCAAGCGAATTTTTACTTAAAAATAAAGCTTTCTGATCGCTAAATAGGGTATAGCCTTGTGTTGGTGAATAGGTATATTTTTGATCCGCTTGAAAAATAAGATTGTTGGATTCGATAATTATTGTAATTAGTTGAACATGGTCTAAACTATCGAAATCAATTTGTAACTTTTTTACTTTTATTTCTTTAGCAAAAGTGGTATAAATTAAGGAATATTCACCATTCGATTTTTTGATTTCCTCTTGTTTAAATTTATCAACCCAAGCTACTTTATTAATATCATTTTTAAATAAAGGAGATAGCTCTTTTTTCCATCCAGTAGTATCCAAGTCGAAAAGATGTTTTTCGGTTTTGCTATTCAAACTTATCGTTTTTTCAACTTGAGTTTTAATATTTAAATGCCTTTCTAGTTCCGCATTTGCAAATGAATCTAATGGAAAGAAAATGCTTATTTTATTATTTGAATTGCTCGAAACAGTTTCTGTTTTTTTGCAGGAAATAGTACAAATAAAAAACAAGGAGAGGACAAGAAAGATGGTATTTTTCAAATAAGAAAAATTAAAAACGTTTAAATTCATAGTTCTATAAGTATATCTCCAGTCATTTCCGATGGAATTTTTAAATCCAAGGTGGCTAAAATAGTGGGTGCAATATCTGCTAATTTTCCGGGTTTTAATTTACCCTTGTATTGTTTATTTATTAAAAAAAGAGGAACTAGATTTTTGCTATGTGCCGTATTAGGTGTTCCGTCAGGATTTACCATATAATCCGCATTGCCATGGTCTGCTGTCAAAAAAACCGTATATTCATTTTCTAGGGCGGTAGTAACAACCGATTCTACACATTGGTCAACTGTTTCTGCGGCTTTTATTGCTGCTGAAAAAACACCTGTATGTCCTACCATATCTGTATTTGCAAAATTAAGACAAATAAAATTGGGGTGATTTTTTTTTATTTTTTCAACAACCGTATTTTTTAATTCAATGGCACTCATTTCTGGTTGTAAATCATAAGTAGCTACTTTTGGAGAAGGAATCATTATTCTATCTTCTGCAGCAAATGGTTGTTCTCTTCCGCCTGAAAAGAAGAAGGAAACATGAGGATATTTTTCGGTTTCAGCTATTCTAAGTTGCGAAAGTCCATTTTTGGAAATAATCTCCCCTAAAGTGTTTTTGGTATTTTCTTTGGTAAAAATAGGTTGGATATTTTCAAATTTTTCGTCATATACGGTCATAGTGAGATATTCCAAAGGAATAGTTGTCATTTCATTATTTGGGTGGTTTTTTTGTGTCAATACTTCTGTTATTTCACGACATCTATCTGTTCTAAAATTAAAGCTTATTACAATATCTCCAGGATTTATTTTAGGGTTCGTTCCATTTTCATTTTGAATTATTATGGGTTTAATAAATTCGTCCGTTTCTCCTCTATTATATGCTTTTTCTATCGCTTCTATTGGATTTTTTTCTGTTATTCCTTCTCCTTTTGTAAGCAAATCATAAGCTAATTTTATCCTGTCCCAGCGTTTATCTCTGTCCATTGCATAATATCTTCCAATTAAGCCTGCAATTTTCACAGGAGTATTTTTACAAAATTGTTGCAAATCTCTTAAGTAATTTAATCCTCCTTTGGGATCCGTATCTCTTCCATCAGTAAAACCCCAAATAAATGCATTGCTTATTTTCTTTTCTTCTATTAATTCAATAAGTGCTTTTAAATGATTAATGTGTGAATGTATACCACCATCAGAAATTAATCCGATTAGATGAACATTTTTATTGTTTTCTTTTGCTCTATTTAAAGTTTCAACTAGGGTTTTATTTGATTTAAACGAACCATCTTTTATCGAATTGTTAATTTTGAGTAATTCTTGGTAAATTACTCGTCCCGCTCCAATATTCATATGTCCTACTTCAGAATTGCCCATTTGGTCAAATGGAAGGCCGACACTTTCGCCATGCGTTACAAGTGTAGAGTAGGGGTATTTTCCGTAAAGAGAATCAAAAAACGGCGTTTTAGCTGCCTTTATAGCACTGATTTTTGGGTCATCATTTAGACCCCAACCATCCATTATAATTAAAATTGCACGTTTCAAATGTAGTTTTTTAATTTTTTGTTAATAAATAAATTAAAATTATGTATTTTTGGCACAAAATATGCTATAATTTAATCACAAAAATACATATTTATGGTCAAAAATATACTAAAAAAAATACTTTTTCCCTTTATATTATTGTTTGCGTTTGTGGCTGTAGGTGCTGCACAAGATATTCAAACAAATATTGGAAATGCAATAAAAGCGGGCAATAGTAAAGATATTGCTAAGTTTTTTGATAAAAGAGTAGAGGTAAAAATTGAATCTAGTTCGAATAATTATGGAGCTGATCAGGCGGAAATGATAGTGAAGGATTTTTTAAATAAATTTTCTTCCCGGACGTTTTCGGTTATCCATAATGGTACCTCAGGCGGTAACGCTCAATTTTTTATTGGGAGTATGCAAACAAATTTGGGTAGTTATAGGGTTTATATTTACTTGAAAAATGTTATGGGAACCAATTTAATACAAGAAATTAGATTTGAACGCGGTTAAATAAATGAAAGGATTAGATAAGGATGGTTTAGAAAAATTTATCATTCGCGCATTAGATGAAGATATTAAAGACGGGGATCACACCACATTAGCGTGTATCCCCGTTTCAGTTTTGGGTTCAGCCAAGTTGTTGGTTAAAGCAAATGGGATTATTTGTGGTGTCGATATTGCCAAAACAGTTTTTGAAATTGTAGATCCAAATTTAAAAGTAGAGCAACTTATTGAAGAAGGCAGCATTGTAAAATATGGTGATATTTTATTTCATGTTGTAGGTTCGGCTAGTTCTATTTTAAAAGCAGAAAGATTGGTATTAAATCTAATGCAACGAATGAGTGGGATAGCAACCCTAACACAGAAATATGTAAAAGCAATTGAAGGCACTCGGTCGAAAGTAATTGACACCAGAAAAACGACACCAGGAATTAGGGCATTCGAAAAGTATGCCGTTACGGTTGGTGGTGGAGCTAATCATCGAATGGGATTGTATGATATGATAATGATTAAAGATAATCATATCGACTTTTGTGGTGGTATCGATAAGGCAATTGATGCCGCAAGAAATTATGTAAACAAAAATAATTTTAACCTAAAAATTGAGGTAGAAACCCGCAATATTGAAGAAGTAAAAATGGCCATTAAAAATGGTGGTGCTGATAGAATAATGTTAGATAATTTTACTCCAGAAAATATGAAACCTGCTGTTGAATTAATTGCGGGTCGTTTTGAAACAGAGGCTTCTGGAGGAATTAATTTAGATACAATTCGATCGTATGCCGAAACGGGAGTTGATTTTATTTCAGTTGGCGCACTTACACACTCAGCAACAGCAATGGATTTGAGTTTAAAAGCAGAAATTTACAAATAGTTTTTATGCCTAAGCAAGAAGAAGATTGGAAAAGTAAACTGAGTAGTTTAAACTTACCAGATGACTCTAATCAGGATGAAATTGAACCATTATTGGAAGATAAACCTAGTTTTATTAAGCAATCATTAGTAGTGTTTAAGGATAGCAAACGAAGAAAGGGAAAAACAGTAACCATAATAGAAGGATTTGAAGGCCCTGATGAGGCATTGGAACAATTAGGCAAAATGCTTAAAACGAAATGTGGAGTAGGAGGAACTGCTAAGGATGGTGAAATTATAATTCAAGGTGATTTGAAAGTTAAAATTAAAGAATTTTTGGAAAAGGAAGGACATAAGGTTAAGGTTAAGTGATTTAGAGAACCAAGAATCAAGAGCCAAGACTTTTATAATGTTGAATGCTTAATGTTAAATGCTTAATGTTGAATGGACAAATAAAACCAAGAATCAAGAACCAAGAAATGTTGAATGAAATACCAAATTGCAGGAAACAGTCAACTTTTCACAACCAAATAACTAATTACTATTTACAAATTACCATTAACCTTATAACCAATAATAACTTAATAACCAATAACACAATAACTCATTAACTAAAAAAAGCCAATGGGTCAACAGATATTCAAAAAGCTAAAAAAACTAAAACCTTCAAGTTTAGACTCACTCTTTTTGAACGCTCATAACGAAGTATTTTCCAAAATCGATTGTTTGGAATGTGCTAATTGTTGCAAAACAACAAGTCCATTATTTCTCCAAAAAGACATAGAAAGATTAGCAAAACATTTTAAAATTAAACCAGGCGAATTTATTGTAAAATACTTGGAAATGGATGAAGATGGCGATTTTGTTTTTAATCGTCCAGCTCCTTGTCCATTTTTGGGTGTAGATAATTATTGTTCGGTGTACGAAGCACGACCAAATGCATGCAGGGAATACCCGCATACCAACCAACGAAAAATGAATTCAATATTAGATTTGACAAAAAAAAATGCCGAAATCTGTCCAGCTGTTGTAAAGATATTAGATATTATTGAACATAATATAGAATAAAAAAAGGGGCAGTTTGCCCCTTTTTTTATTATTAATTTGATTGTTTTTAATTATTAAAGCAGATCACAAAGACCATTTAATGCTTGTGCAGCTAATGAAATGCCTAAATTGCAAAGCTGTCCCAATGGAAAGCCAAGTGGTGCACACAATAATGTATTAGCAGCAATTGTTCCTGCTGTAACTGCAAGCAAACAGATGTTTTTCAATACACTGTTGCCTCTATTTCCAATTTCTTGATTTACCATATTGGTATATCTTACATCATCAGTAAGGGCTTTGCCATACAATTCTTTTAATTCAGCCTCTTTCATTTTGCGAAGAGCTGGATATTTTTCAGTTAATTTTGCCAAACTCTCCAAAAAAGGCTTGTTAAGCGCATTGTATTGTTCCACACTTTCAAACCCTAAAAAAGTAGCAGCAAGTTGCTTGTTCTCTTCAGTAGGATTTGCCTTTAGCTGTGCCTCAATTATTTTGGCATCTGATTGAAATTGCTTTAGTTCAGCTGTGGTAGTGAAACTAGCCATTCGCTTAACTGTTGGTCTTGAGGCTTCAACATTTAAATCTACAACTTGGTTAAAAAGTTTGTCTGACTTCAATACCGCATCTGTAGGAATTGGACTTTCCTTTTGGCAAGAAGATAAAAATAATCCACCAGCAAGCACTGTGGAAAACACTAATCTAGAAAACATCGTTTTTTTCATTTTATATATTTTTTTAAGTTTAAATAAAGATAAATAATATTTTATAATTAACCAAAAAAGGGGATAAAAAATATCCCCCTCCTGATGAAAAACATTAAAAAAAATCTATTTAATTTATGGAACTTACATCTGAAGCTCCATTTATCTCTAAATCTTTATCTGGATTGCCTTTGTAAAAAACCGATGATGCGCCTGTAACATTTCCATTTAGGGAATTAACAACATTAAGTTTTGCATTACTAGCTCCAACTATTTCTATTTCTGCATCTTCTATTTCGAAATCAATACCTTTAAATGAACTGGCTCCAATACAGGTTAAATTTAAATTGTTGCAACTTCCAATTAATCTAGAACTGCTTCCTCCAGTTAAATTTAGGTCTAAGTCATCGATATTAAAATTTGCATTAAAGGTAGCGGCTCCAATAGCTACAACTTCCAAATCTCCGGTGCCAAAACCACTCATATTAGCAATTGTTGCCCCAACTAATTTTATTACATTTATCGATGGAGAAACGATAACTACTTTTACTAAATTTGTATTCTTTTTCAAAAAATCTTTACTATTTGTTTCAAGAAATAGTCGACTTCCATTTTGGGAAATTTCGCCATTAGCTTCAAAATCATTTGGAACGAGTACTTGATATTTATTTCCTGCTTTAATTTCCACATCAAAATTTCCAGCAAATTCTAGTTCGTCAAAATCTTCAAAATCTAATGATTTCATATTAGAATAGTTCAAAAATTCGCTTTGGTGGTTTTTGATAGTGTCTAATGAAATTAATTTTCCATTGACCATTTTCCACGTACTGCCTGCCTCAATGGTTTGATAATCCATTTTTTCCCATGTATCATCAGAAAGTATATCCTTAATGTTTTTACCCAATACTATAGTAGCACCTTCTGGCATACTCAATTTGTATCGCACTTGTTGGTTTCTCCATTTCGTGGTTGTTCCACTATAAAAATAGGGATTGAAATTGATCATTTCGTTTTTTACATCCAATGCATAATTTATAGCTTTTGCATTTTTTTCTGCCATAATATTGTTATTGCCTTGAGAAAAGCTTTTTGTTTTTAGGCTAAATACAGTATCATAAGTAGGCAGTATTTCAAGTTTTACATTCCGAATTTCTAAGCCTTTTCCATCAATATTTTGAAAAAGATTAGAGCCGAAAATGTTAACTTTAATTTCCTTTTCTTCCATTTCATTGGCATTTAAAGTCAATTGTTTATTTGCGCCAATAAAAAGTTCGGTATTTTTTATTTCACTTTGGGAAGCGATAAATGATTTTCTTACTGAAAGGGCACATATACTAACCAAGATTAAGCCAATTAGGGTGGTTCCTAAAATCGAAAATACTGCTGGTCGCCCAATCTGAACCTTTGACGAACAAATTTTAACTAAACCAAGAATCAGTAATAATAAGGGCCCAAGTACAAACATTATTGCGCCAATTATACCTATAACGCCTATGGCAGAATTATCAAAAAAGTGTTTAGTCAATTCAGGAATTACTGCAAAACCAGAGAATAATAGGGAAATAAATGTGATGAAAAGTGTAATTAATAAAATACCGGCTAAAAAGTATAAGAAATTTTTTCCTATCCAAAATATGGCATTAAATATGCCTAAAAAAATGGTTCCAACAAAATTTACTATTTTGCTTAATCCAGAATTATTTTTATCTCCGGATACAAAATTGGAAATATTATTTCCCGCTTTGTTTAATTCGGTACGAACTGATTTTTCTAGATTTTCCAAATTGATTTGCTCACCCCTCATTTCTAGTTTTTGAGTATTTGTTTTGGCCTCAGGTATAGCAATCCAAAGTATGAAGTAGATTAAAAAACTACTTCCTCCAGCAAAAAATAGTAGAATGAAAAGTAGTCTAATCCATACTGGATCACTTACTCCAAAATAAGAAGCGATACCGCTACACACTCCGGATACAACACCATTTTCAGAATCTCTGTAAAATCTTTTACCAGTTTGTACATTAAAAAAATTGGAATCCTGTTTCGCCTCTTTTTTTTGTGGCTCTCCCTCGTTTTCTACATCAAAATCTTCGGGTTTGCCCATCATTTCAATGACTTCCATTGTATCGTGAAGTGCTACTACCGACCTGCCTTTATCTATTACTTTTTCTGTAAATATCTCGGCAAACCTTGATTCAATATCGCTAATAATTTCATCCTTACCTTCAGTATTATTATAGAATGCATTTAAGTGATCTAAATAATTAGAAAGTTCTTGATAAGCGTCTTCATTTATTTGAAATACACGCCCACCTAAATTTATAGATAATGTCTTTATCATGGCAATTGATTTTAAATTTTTTGATTGTTTGTTAATGAATTTTTGTTAGTGGTTCTAACAGCATGTTCTAGTTCCGCCCATGTAAGGGTTAATTCATCTAATACTTGCATGCCTTCAGGTGTAAGCGTAAAGTACTTTCTGGGTGGACCGGAGTTTGATTCTTTCCATACGTAAGCCAATAAACCTGAATTCTTAAGGCGGGTAAGTAAGGGATAAATAGTGCCTTCAACAACTAGAAGTTTACTTTCTTTTAAGCTTTCTAAAATGTCGGAAGTATATACTTCACCCTTACTGATCACGCCCAATATGCACAATTCAAGAATGCCTTTTCGCATTTGCACTTTGGTGTTCTCAACAATTGATTCCATTTTTTTTGTTTTTAATTTTTATAAATTAATTCTACCTTTTTTGAAAATGAATTTGGAATGTTTTGGTTTTCGCTAGTGCAAGATTTAAAGCTATTGACTGCAACGATTGCATGTAGCAACAATACCGCCACAATTAGCAAAAATCCAAAACCTTTAATCCAATTTTTTTTCATTTCCCGTTCTACTTTACTCTTGGAGCAACAACAGATACTTCTGGTAGCACATAAACTATTTGAGATAAAGTTTCTTCAACCATCTCTTTTTTCATTTTACTTATTACAGTTTCGGCTTTTTGATTGCCTATTTTGTAAAATGCCATTCCTACCGTTAAATTGGTAGCGATTAATACTAAAGAAAACACTATACTTTTCATAACATTGATTATTTGATTAACTAATACTTGACAATGCAAATATATGTATAAAAAATAGTATTATGCAACACATAGTACTAAAAAAAATAAAAATAATTTTTATGAATTTTGTAAAGAATTGAAAATCAAATAAATGCAATTTTAAAATAATTTATTTTTTTTAAATTTATTTTTCAAACAAGTCAAAAATGACCATAATACCGATTATGATTTCAATATAATTCAAACTTCGCTTCACTTGTTTGTCTTATTTTTAATCGATATCGGCATTTATTATTCTAAAATTTTTATTTAAAGAAGGTGAAATAAAAATTGGAATTGATATAA
Organism: Bacteroidota bacterium; assembly: GCA_016705125.1. Lineage (GTDB taxonomy): Bacteria > Bacteroidota > Bacteroidia > Chitinophagales > JADIYW01 > JADIYW01. Next base: position 115,499 of record JADIYW010000002.1, on the reverse strand, counting down.
TATGTTTAATTTTGCAGTTAATGAGACTAAGATTTTATATTTCCTTTGTACTTTTTTTTATTCTAAAGGTTGGTTTTTGTGGAAACAATTTGGATAAGCCTGATTTTGAATCTTGGGAAATTAATAGTAATCCTTATAATGTAATTTATAATCAGCAATATTATTTGCAAAAAGAAGATTATAACCCCGAAAAATCAGGTAAATCATTTGAAGGAGGTTCAAATGCTCAAAGAAAAACGAATTCAATTAAATTTAAACAATTGCTTGATGGGAAAGGAATTTTGATAGATTTTAAATCTATTTCTCGTGATCCAGACCATATAGATAGTATTTCCTTAAAAAATGTTTATTTTATAGAAGGATTGAATAGAAAAGTTTGGGTTGAGAAACAAGGAAATAAATGGTTGATAAATAAGGAGGCTCAAAAGAATATTGTTAAATTACATCAAGAAGTATACCCTTTTGGTTCGGATTTTATCCTTAATTTAATGCCATATAAAGAGGGGATTATATTTTGGGTTTGAAAATTTGGCAATGGACGGGTTTGTTAATCTTATTGTTTTTTTCTTTTCTTTTATATAGACTATGTACTTCCTTATTTAAATTCTTAATTAGAAAGATAGGTGATTGGCAAGTAGGAAAAAATTTATTATTGCCTAGGTATATTTTAAGATTTTCACAGGCTTTTAGTATATCCGTTTCATTTTGGCTATTGAAATTGTTTGTACCTGCATTAAATTTAAATTCAAAAATTTCACTTTATATAATTAAAGGATTAGATGTATTCCTTTCGTTTTTTGTTTTACTTACCTTATGGCGTGGGTTTGTGTTGGTAATGAACTATTTTGATGAAAAATCAAAACAAACTTCAGATACTTTCGATAATCAGATGGTAAATGCAGTAAAAAAAATGGGAAAACTCCTATTTATTTTCGCCACAATGGTACTTAGTTTTAGAAAATTAGGGGTAGAACTTTCAACGATACTTGCAGGACTTTCAATTGGTGGATTAGCTATTGCATTAGCAGCACAAGATGTAATAAAGAATTTAATTGGTTCAATAAATATATTGGTAGATCGACCATTTAGAATTGGCGATTTTATAGAAGCCGATAATAAACAAATAGTTGGGATGGTAGAAGAGGTGGGTTTGCGGTCTACACGCATAAGGACTCCAAAAGATACTATTATATCAACGCCTAATGGTAAGTTGGCAGAAATGACCATTAATAATTTGGGATTGAAAGTTTATCGAATATTCAGAATGGAGGTTAACTTTGGTTTCGATTGTTCTATTGAAAAAATAGAGGAAATGGTAGTAATGGCAAAAGAGAAACTGAAAGAAGGGTATATTTTAAAGGCAAACTCAATGGAAGGATATATCAGTGAAGTGTCTTCCAGAGGTGTAACAGTTTCTTTTTCTTTCTTTTTTAAAGTACCAAAAGGCAGTAAGGAAATACTTCAAAAACACGAATTTTTTAAAATAATTTTAGAATTGTGCCAACAACTAAATATTCAACCTTTGATTGGGGAATAAATAGTTATGAATGTTGAATGATTAATTTTAAATGTTTAATAATTCAAAATAAATAATAAAACATTTAGATAATTCGTTTTTATTCATAAATTTATAAATGAGTTGTAAGTTTTATAAACTATTTTTTTATCTTTCTTTCATTTCTTTTAGCGTAACAAATTGCTTAAAGGAAAAGGAAAATCCAAATAGAATTTTAAACAAATTATACTATGAGGGTGCATTGAAAAAAAAGGGTAACTTTCCCAAACCTACATTTCATAAGCCATTGCTTTCAAATTTAAGTGCTTTTTCAGGTGGGCTTTCTGATGTTTCGTTTTCTATTAAATTTAAAGCTGAGTGTTCCTTTCAAGGAATTTATTTAAAGGTAAAGGGGGCTGATTTTTATTTAGATATTCCATTTAAGTATCGTTATTTATCGGAAAATGAAGGATTTGGGGTAGTTTTGTTAAAAATGATTTTGATGAATTTATTTTAATTATGGAGGTATTAGGGAATTCATTCCCACAAAATTTCGATATAGAATATTGTTTTTATTATGGTAAAAATTTGGTTAGTAATATTGAAAAAGTAAACGTATCAATAAAAGATTTTAAAGATTATAGCAAATTGTTGGGAAAATGGAAAACATTCAAAACGGTTAGTACCAATAATCGGAGGATTTTTCATAAAAATGATGAATGGAATTCTTTAGATACTGCTAGGAGATATAAAGATACTTCCTTTGTATTTAGGAAACAATATTTTGTTGATTTTGATAAAAATGGCATTTTTACGGAATCTAAAAAAAGAATTTTTGTAAGTGGAAAGATTCCTTCTACTTTTCCTAAAAATGAAAAAGAGTTGTCAATTATTAATCATGGGAAATGGACTTATAATCCCGAAACAAAAGATCTTATAATTGTATATTTAGAAAATAATAATTGGCTTCGTTATTTGGGAGATGAACTATTTGAAGGAAAAATTATAAAATTGGATGAAAGCGATTTAGAATTAAAAATAAGAAAAAGTTTTTATGGTAGAGAAGAAACAAATTATTTTAAAAGATTTTAATTTTCTATAACTTTTATCAAAGTGAATTCATTCACTAATCCAACTCAGGAAAATTCCGTGGATTGGCTTCAGTCATTATATTGTATATAGTATTAAAAACATCCTCTTCATTTGGTTTGCAAAAATAATCACCATCAGAGCCAAATGCTGATCGGTTAGGGTAGGAGGAGATAGTGGCAGGCGGCGCATCCAAATACCTAAAAATATCTTGGTGTTCAATTACTTGCTGCATCATATAGCCTGTTCCACCACCCGGTACATCTTCATCCAAAAATACAATTCGGTTCGTTTTCTTTACCGATTGTTGTATGATATGTCGCAAATCAAAAGGCAATAAAGTCTGAACATCTATTAATTCTACAGAAATATCCACCTCTTTTAATTGGTTAATAGCCGTTTCAGCAATTCGAATACAGGAGCCATAGGTAACCAATGTAATGTCATTTCCTTTTATCAATACCTCTGGCACGCCTAATGGAATGGTGAAATCACCAGGGTTGGAAGGTATTTTTTCTTTTAATCGGTAGCCATTCAAGCATTCAATTACGATTGCGGGCTCATCGGCTCGAAGCAACAAATTGTAAAAACCAGCGGCTTGCGTCATATTGCGCGGCACACATACATGCATGCCACGTACTGCACCCAGTATCATGCCGATAGGCGAACCTGTATGCCATATTCCCTCTAAGCGGTGGCCACGAGTACGAATGATAAGTGGCGCTTTCTGTCCGCCTTTGGTTCTATAAGATAAGCAAGATAAGTCGTCGGAAAGCGGCTGTAAGCCGTACAATAAATAATCTAAATACTGAATTTCGGCTATCGGTCGCAATCCACGCATGGCAAGCCCAATACCTTCTCCCATGATACTCGCTTCCCGTATGCCAGTGTCATAAATTCGGTCGATGCCATATTTGGTTTGCAAACCAGCAAATGCCTGATTTACATCTCCAATTTTACCTACATCTTCACCAAATGCCAATATTCTTGGGTCGCGTTCAAAATTGGCATCAAAACAAAGGTTAAGCACTTGAAAACCACTCAAATACTTAGGCTTTTCAGGATATTGAACTGGAACTATCGGAATTCTTAAAGGAGATTCGGCGGTGTCGGAATGCAAATAGGAATTATACCTTTCTTTGTTGATGGCGTGTTGTTCTTTTTTCCAATCTATCAATCGCTGCTTCGACTCATGTTGTACATTTTGAGCAATTCTCAAAACTTTGGAGATACAAGTAAAAATTTCTTTTCTTGTTGGGTCGATAGCCGTTTTTAATTCTTGAAGGATTTCGTTGAGTTTGTTTTTTCGAGAGATATGAGGTTCCAATTGATTTATTAAAGCAAATACTTCGTTTATTTCGTCTTTAATAGGTTGCATAAATGCATTCCACGCATTTTTCTTGGCATCTAAAACAAAAATTTTTGCCGCATCTTCAATATCCAAACATTGCTCTTCGGTGGCTATTTTTGTGTTTACCATCCACTCTTTCATTTTGCGGATGCAGTCGAATTTCTTTTCAAATTCTAATCTTTCCTCATTTTTGTATCGTTCATGGCTACCCGACGTGGAATGTCCTTGCGGTTGAGTTACTTCCTCAACATGTATCAAAGCAGGAATATGGGTTCTACGGGTTTTTTCGGCTGCTTTTTTGTAGGTTAAAATCAATTCGGGATAGTTCCAGGCTTTTACGGTATAGATATCCCATCCTTCATTTTTTTCGTTTACCCTAAATCCCTCTAAAATTTCCGAAATACTCGATTTGGTAGTTTGTAATTTTTTGGGTACCGAAATACCATAACCATCATCCCATACACTTACAATTAGCGGTACTTGTAATACGCCTCCTGCATTGATTACTTCCCAAAAAAGTCCTTCGGAAGTACTGGCATCGCCAATAGTGGCAAAACAGATTTCGTTTCCGTTATTTGAAAATTTGTTTTCACCAATTAAATCTTGTAGCGCTCTATATTTTTTGGAAGCCATTGCCAAACCCAAAGAACGAGTCATTTGGGATGCAGTAGGAGAATTATCGGCGGCGGAATTTTTTTGATTTTTTAGTGTTTTCCAAGTGCCATCGCCATTTAGCGAGCGAGTAGCAAAATGATTATTCATTTGTCTTCCGCCTGAGTGTGGGTCGGCTTCCAAACTTGGATTGCCATACAGTTGGCCAAATAATTGTTCTGGCGTTACAATTTCGGTTGCTAGTGCGAAAGTTTGGTCTCTATAATAGCCAGCTCTAAAATCACCGTTGGCAAATACTTTTGATAAAGCAATTTGTGGTACTTCCTTTCCATCACCAAAAATGCCGAATTTTGCTTTTCCAGTAAGTACTTCTTTTCGACCCATTACACTCACTTCTCTACTAATGCAGGCTAATTTATAGTCTTCAAGCACTTCCATTCTGAAGTCTTCGAACGAAACCCTTTTTCAGTATTTATGTTTGATGCAAGTTTTCCATAATAAATGGTTTAAAATACTGTATAAAATTAAATAATTTATTTTTTATAATACTTTTTAATTTTCCTCTTTAAATATTTGTGTGGATAAGCCATGTGAATTTAACCACAAAGGTCTTTACTAGGTACTTAAATGGTTCAAAAATGGAAATTAATTTTAACTTCTCGAAAAACTTTTCCAAATCCAAATTTTTGTAAATGTTAAAGTGATTTGGAAAAGTTGGTTTATTTATTTTCCAACAAAGTTCTAAATCTTTTTAAGAGTAATCAAAAGAAAAAAAGATTTTTTTGCTCATTACTCAATACCAACTACTTAATACTATTGCCCAATATAACCCCAATATTAAACCTTTCTCCATTTTGTTAAGTATTAGTTAAAAGCATATTTATCATTTCTTCTAGCATTAATTTTGTTAAAAGATATTAAAATTTTTAATGAAAAGGCTTTTTCTGATAGGGTGTTTCTTTTTTGATTGTATTTGCAAATGCAGATGCTCAGGAAATTTCTACCAAAGCACCAACAATGAATCCAAAAATGAAATTTGCGGAAAGTGAATTTGTATTTCCAAAAGGCATTGTTGGTAAGCCAGTTACGCATGAGTTTTTTTTATAAATAAAGGCACGGAGCCCTTGAAAATCGAAAGCGCTACGGCTAGTTGTGGTTGCACCACACCAAAGTGGACAACAGAAACAGTTTTGCCAGGTAAAATGGGTTCTGTTGTCGTTACCTATAATATGGGGCATGCTGGAAAATTTAGCAAAACAGTTACAGTGATAACAACAGCAGGTGAAAAGGTGATATTGTACATAAAAGGGGAGGCGGTTGATGGTTTAAATCAGGGAGGAGATAAACCAATTGATTTTGATAATAATAAAAAGCCGATTAAGATTAAAAAAACGATTTTGGAGACCAAGGAAAAAAAGCCTTAATTATTCATCATAAAGATTCTTTTCATTTAAGTTTTTAGGCAATTCTTAAATTTTATGTTAAAATGTTTTAAAATATATAAACTCGTATTACATTTGGATTCAATTAATTAAACTAACAAAATCATGAAAAAATTATTTACGTTTATTTTTGTACTAACCTTGATAGGTTCAGTTGCAAATGCTCAAGTTTCTCCTGAGCCTGTTGTTGCTCCTGTAGCACAACCAGATGGTTCTAAAATTAAATTTACTGAAAGTGAATTTAATTTTCCTGAAGGGCCAGTTGGAAAACCAGTAACACACGAATTTGTATTCATTAATGAAGGAACTGCACCTTTAGTAATTGAAAATGCAAGGGCAAGTTGTGGATGTACAACACCTAAATGGACAACAGAGGCTGTTCCTCCTGGTGGCAAAGGATTTTTATCTGCTACATATAATATGGGACATGCAGGTAGTTTTAATAAATCGATTACTGTTACTACAAAAGGAGCTGAAACCGTTGTATTGTATATTAAGGGAAATGCAGTTGATCCAAATCCAGCATTGCCAATTACGGTATCTGAGGCTGGCCAAAGTGGGCAAATGGCTGGACAACCAGCTGTAGACCCGAAACCAGTTGTAGCTCCAGCTCCTCCAGTTGTTACACCAGTAAAGCAAGCACCTGCAGTAGTTGTTGCTCCTCCAGTAGTGGAAGCGCCAGTTGCAAATATTGAAAAACCGATGACTAGAAGAGATATTAAAAAAGCAAAAAGAGAAGCAAAATCTTTAGGGTCTAAATAATAGTTAAAAAAATTAAGTAAGAAAGGGTTGCAATTTTAGCGACCCTTTTTTGTTAATATAACTTTTGAATGGAATATTTAATTCCATTTACTTCAGTTGTATCGCCAATGGTAAGACCATGTAATTTTTGTCCCAATGGTGCAGCTTGTGATAATGCGATTATGGTTTGGTCCTCAACCAAAGCCTTGCCAAGCCCTATACTCATAAAAAAATAACCTCTATTGGTTTGTATCAAACTTCCTTTTATTATTTTATTGGAAACTAAATTTATATCTATTGTTTCCAATAAATTTTTTTGATCATTTGCTTCATTTAATTGTTTGGCCACGCTGCTTTGTTCGGTTTGGAGTAAAGCTCGCGCAGTTTCATATTTATCGCCTGCCGAATTTTTAGTTTCCTCCGCTATGCTAATAGATAAATCATCTAAGTTTTGATGTAATAATTTTATTTTTTCGTTTACCGTATTTAGGTAAGCGTTATATACTTTTTGTTTGAATTCTAAATTCATTTTATATTTAGTTTAGCTAAGAATATTACATTTTGAGGAAAGATACCGATTTTTATTTTTTCTTTTTCCTATTTTGGTTTTTGTCGCCTCTTGTAATTGGTTTTTTATATTTGGCTTTCATCGTATCCGCTCGGGTAACTGAATGATTTACTTTTTTGTTTTTTTCGCTTTTTTCGTGGTGTGAAGCGCCTACATCTTCCTTTTTTGGTCGCCTTACTTCAATTAATTTCATTTCCACTTTGTCCTTTTCAATTTCCAATAAAACATCAGAAATCTCCAAGTTTTCAGGTGTTGGGTGGATAGGAATTTTAAACTTCATCAGTTTTTCAATTGCTTTTTGAAATTCTTTTTCTTTTTTGCTTATAAAAGTAATAGCAATACCTTTTTTGTCGGCCCTACCAGTACGGCCAATTCTATGGATATAATTTTCGGCAATATCTGGTGTGTCTAGGTTGATGACATGGGTTACTTCTGAAATATCAATCCCACGTGCAATTAAATCAGTAGCGATTAGAATAGTAAAAGTATTGTCTTTGAAGCGATTTACAGCATTAAAACGAGTGTTTTGTGATTTATTGGAGTGGATAACGCCGATTTTATCTGGAAATTTCAAACTGAGTCTTTCATAAATTAAGTCGGCTAAATGCTTTGTTTCGGCAAATACCAATACCTTTGTCATCGATTTATCTTCTGACAAAAGCAGCTCCAATAAATTTATTTTGGTATAAAAATTAGGAATATTATAGCCAATTTGTTCAATATTCTCAAGTGGTGTACCAGTTGGAGCGGCTTCTATTTTTACTGGATTTCGGAAAAATATATCCATTAATTCCTCTACATCCTCCGTCATGGTGGCAGAAAAGAGTAGATTTTGTCGTTTTGGAGGCAGAATGTCCAAAATACGGGTGAGTTGTGGCCTGAATCCCAGATTAAGCATTTCATCTACTTCGTCTATCACTAATTTTTTGATTGATTTTAATTTTAAAGCTCCTTTTAAAACCAAATCGTAAAGTCTACCTGGCGTAGCCACCAAAACATCCAATCCTGCATATACCATTTCGAGTTGAAGCCGCATATTTCCACCTCCATAAGCGCCGCCCACCACTACATTCATATATTTTGTAAGCTTTTCGACATCCGATACCACCTGAACCACCAATTCACGCGTGGGAACAATAATAAGGATTTGTGGAAATCTCTCTTTAGAAAAAGTCCACTGGCGCAGGGCCGGTAAAAGATATGCAAAAGTTTTACCTGTACCAGTTTGTGCTATTCCCAATACATCTTGCCCCGACATAATAACTGAAAATGCTTTTTGTTGGATGGTTGTGGGATGTTCAAATCCCAATTCCTCCAAAGCTTTTAATAAAGGTTTGTTTAGATTTAATTCGTCGAAAGTCATTTTATTAATTAGCTTATAAGTGCAAAGGTAGGTTTTCTTTCCTTAGGAACAATAAAAGCCACAATAAACTAATGATAATTGATTCAGAAATTGCAATAATTAAATCTTACTTAGATAATGTTTTAATTTATATCCTTATTTTAATTGTTAATAACATTTTTGACTGAAAAGCTATTTTGCTTTTTTTTGCTTATATTTGAACTATGGAAAAAGTTGTAAATATTATTCCTTTAAAACAAAAACAATCTGATTACCAATTTTGGTTAACTAAGAGTTTTAATGATCGTTTGGATGCAATAGAATTGCTTAGAGCACAATACATTAAATTTAGAAAGGATGTTCAGCCAAGACTTCAAAGAGTTTGTAGAGTTATTAATAAAATATAAGACTGAATATTTAATTGTTGGTGGATATGCTGTTGGAATTCATGGACATCCAAGATATACTGGGGATTTGGATATATGGCTAAATCCGACTCTAGAAAATGCTGAAAAAGTAATTTTATGTGTAAATGATTTTGGATTTGCCTCAGTTGGATTAAAAGTTAGTGATTTTACCAAAGAAGGAAATATTATTCAATTAGGTTTTCCTCCATTAAGAATTGATTTACTGACAGAGATTGATGGGGTTAAATTTAATGAATGTTACAATAATAGAAAAGAAGTAGAAATAGAAGATATTATTGTTAATTTTATTGGATATTGGGATCTATTAGAAAATAAGAAAAAAAGTGGAAGACATAAAGATTTAGATGACATTGAAAACCTATCGTAGATATACTTCAAAATACCGCGCCTTCGATTTGGAGAAGTTTTCAAAGAGCCTAGCTTGAATGAAATTATGTTGGAGAGTTCTTGTTTTAAAAAAGTAAAATAAAATTCATGGTAGATAATTTAAACTATTCAAAAAATTTAACTGGCATTTTAGGACAAGTTTTAAGACCTCTTGGCTTTAATAAAAAAGGAACTAGATTTATATTAAATCAAAGCTATTTAGAATTTTCAATAAACCTTCCTAGGTCGAGATGGAACAGTCTGCCAGATAGACCTAAAAACCTTTCAATATATCTCGAGGTAGAATCATCTGACAGAAAAATTGTTGATTCAATTCCAATATTTAGACCTACCAAAGTAACGTTTCCAGCTTTCTATGGCCCTTTTTTTCTTGACAACCTAGATTGGATACAGAAAAGCAATTTAATGTCAAGTTTTACAGATGAACAATTGTCAGAAATAGATAATTACACAAAATCAATTAATTGGTATTATGATGGTGAAGAATCATTAATAAGTATATTAAATGAAGCAAGGGATCAAGTGATAAAAGTAGTATTGCCCACAATTGATTTTGCCAAAAATTTCCAATTAGCAGATTTAGAGACTTTTAATCTAATGCACGAGATGAGAAAACAAAAAGATCGATTATACCTAATGCAGTTAGACCCTTTATAGAGATTTCCAACAGAATAAATTCAAAAGGGTTAAAGAGAAAAACAAATATTGCCTATATTTAACAGAATAAAAGAAAGTCCCAAATTGATTAAATCGAGCCGACTGCTTTTTAGGGCTTTTTATTATAATATGTAAAGAGAAAGATAAATTTTCTATAAGAGTTTCTACAAAAGTTTTTTTAGAATAAATTATCTTGCTATTTTTTCTCTCTTTTTTACCACCTATTTCTCATTTTCCATCTCTCAATCTCCCATCTCACTACTTCCACCCGCATGAGGGATAATGCGGAAAAGCCCGCAACGACGCAGGAGTGAGGACTTGGAGCTATAGCCCGACCGTGAGGAACGAACGGGCATGCCCAAATATTATTGATGTATATTGAAACTTTTTGTTTTATTTTGGGGTTTATAAGTTCGATCATGGTTAGAAAAAATTACGGTAAAATTGTAAGACCTACTCTTTTTAAAATGGAGTTTCAAATGGATTTTGGTTATGGGAAGGTCTTGGAACTGAAAGCTAAAAACTGGTATAGTGGGGATTTCTTGTTTCAAAGCGAAAAGCAGGATTATGAGTTGAAACGGATTGGCGTTTTTAATGGCAAAAATTTGATAAAGACTAAAGAAGGAAAGGAACTTGGCTATTTGAAATGGGGTTGGGGTGGAATGAAGACTACTTATACGGAGTTGTCGGGCAGGGTATATACGTTCAAGCGGAAAAGTATGTGGAGTTGGGAGCGATTTTGGGTAGATGAGCAAGGTAATGAAGTGTGTAGGATTGTGAAGAATATAAAGTGGTTTAAAACTTCGACTGAAGTGGAATACGATGTAAATGCGGATCCTGAATTTCCTGTTTTTATGCTTTGGTTGGGATTCATTATTATGCTTAAGGAGAATCAGAAAGCGGCACAATAATTTTTTTTTTGGTAATTAGTTTAGCTTATTTTTTTACCTTTGTTTTTGCAAAATTGCATCATACAAAATTGCTTTTGTAATGCATTTTTAGTTTTTTAATTCATTAAAATTTAGAGATATGTCCTTAGGTTTTTCGAAAATTTATCCACCAAAGAATGAGAAGGTTTTGGAATATAGACCAATGAGTAATGAAAGGTTGGCACTACAAGAGGAGTTAAAAAGAAGAAGGGCAGTGGTAATGGATATACCAATGGTAATAGATGGTAAAGCGGTGCGTACCGGGAATAAATTGCCGTTGAGCTGTCCACACGACCATAAGCATATATTGGGATATTATGAAAAGGGAGGTCAACAGGAGGTAAATTTGGCTATTGAGGCTGCACTAAAAGCGAAGGAGGCATGGGAAAATACACATTGGGAAACGCGGGCTGCCGTATTTATGAAGGCTGCCGATTTGATTTCAGGGCCATATAGAGCGAGTATAAATGCTGCGACAATGCTAGGGCAATCGAAAAATGCCTACCAGGCTGAAATAGATGCAGCATGTGAATTGGCTGATTTTTTGCGGTTTAATGTTTTTTTTATGACACAAATATATGCCGACCAACCTATTAATTCGGAAGGTGTGTGGAATAGAGTGGAGTTTAGGCCATTGGAGGGATTTGTGTTTGCATTAACGCCGTTTAATTTTACGGCCATTGCGGGTAATTTATGTGCTGCTCCTGCTTTAATGGGCAACGTAGTAGTATGGAAATGTGCGGATGCTCAAATCTATTCAGCACAGGTGATAATGGAAATATTTATGAAGGCTGGTTTGCCAGCAGGTGTAATCAACCTTGTTTTTTGTGATGGACCAGTGGCTGGAAACATCATTTTTGAACATAGAGATTTTGCAGGTCTACATTTTACGGGTTCAACAGGTGTTTTTAGACACTTTTGGAATTTGATTGGACAAAATATAGGGAAGTATAAATCCTATCCAAGAATAGTAGGGGAGACGGGTGGTAAAGATTTTATAATAGCCCATAAATCGGCCAATGCAGATGAGGTAGCTACAGGAATTTCGAGAGGTGCTTTTGAGTATCAGGGACAAAAATGCTCGGCTGCATCGAGGGTTTATGTGCCTTCAAATTTGTGGCCTGCGGTATCGAAAAAAATAAAGGCAGATGCAGCATCGATGAAAATGGGTGGCACCGAGGATTTTACAAATTTTGTAAATGCAGTAATTACAGAGGTGTCATTTGATAAGCTAAAATCGTATATCGAAAAGGCAAAAGTAGATATAGATGCAGCCATTTTATTTGGTGGAAAGTGTGATAAAACAAAGGGTTATTTTGTTGAGCCAACCGCCATCGTAACGACAAATCCACATTATGCCACTATGGTAGAGGAGTTGTTTGGTCCGGTGGTGACGATTTATGTTTACGATGAGGATAAGTATGAAGAGACACTTAAATTGGTAGATAAAACATCGGAATATGCGCTTACAGGTGCAATTTTTGCAAACGATAAATATGCGTTAGAGTTGGCACTAAAGGCTTTGAGACATAGCGCAGGGAATTTTTATATTAACGATAAACCGACAGGTGCAGTGGTTGGTCAGCAGCCATTTGGAGGCGCACGTGCAAGCGGAACGAATGATAAGGCAGGCTCAGCCCTGAATTTATTAAGATGGGTATCGCCTCGAACTATAAAAGAAACATTGTTAACTCCTACCGATTATCGCTATCCTTTTTTGGAAGAAGAGTAATTTTCAAACATCTTGAATTTCAAATCTAAATTCTTAAATCTGAATTCTTAAATCTCAAACCTCCATGCTCTTATCTAATTTTTCTAAGTATTCTGGCATTTTGGTGTATGGAATTTGTAGTATTTGGCTTTCGAACCATCTAGTGTAGTTGAAATAACGCATTGCATCTTTTTGAATAATATCTATTTTAATTTCCTCTAATTGCATTTTAGTTCTTTTCAGTAAGTTGATTTTTTCTTTTTTGTTGATACTCCCAATTGTTTTGGATAAAAATTCGATTAATATCTTTTCATATAAAAATATTTGTTTTTCTTTTCTGAAACCTTGCTTGATGTTTTTCAATAAATTTTCCAATAATTGTAAGTTTCCAAGTTTTAAATGGATAAAAAGGTTGAAAATCAGAGCAAATTTAAAGGCGTCTTTTCTAAAGCTATTGTCAGCAATTTCGAAATAGGCATTTAGATAATCTAGTGATGCATTATAATTGCCAAGGGCAAATTGTAAAATAGAGGAATTTAGAAATAGGGTTAATTTATTGCTAATGCTTAAATGTGTTATTATGGTAGGTAACTCTTTATTTAAATCAATTAATAATTGCTCCGCTTTTTTATATTGGTAGGTAGAGGCATATAATCTTATCATATTGGAATAGTAAACAAAGAATTTTTTTTGTTTGAGTTCGTGTGTTTCGACTTCTAATTTATATATTTTGTTAAGTAATAATTCTATTTTTTCATGGTTTCCTAACTGGAATTTGGCTCCTAAATAGTGATATGAAATTTCCATGAAATCATCCAGCTTTTGCTTTGCCAATAGCGGATTTTGCAAAAATAATTTTTCATGTAAAATGCCAAACTCTTCCGCTTTTTTGAAATCGTTTATTAGGTAATTGTAAATAATCTGTATGCCATAGTAATAATTTTTACTAGAAAATGAATTTTTAAATTTTGGAAAATCTTCATGCAAAGAATTAATGATTGGAAATAAATGAGCTATTTCTTTCTCGCTTCTTATTATTCTGTTTTGATGGATTTCGGTGGTTAATATATAGTAATATTTACTAAGTTGATTTTCGATTTTTATATCATCTAGAATTTTTGATTCCTCATCCAATAATTTTTGAAGATTTTTTTTAAAGTTTTTGTCTTTTAAATTAACTAAAAGTTCTTTTTCTTTTTTGATTATGGTAAGGGTAAAGTCATGTTTTTCATACAATATGGATTTTCTTTTTACTTTAGAAAGACTTTGTTGGTATTCTTTTATAAATCCTTTTTGGTATAATATATTACAAGTGTCAATTTCTTTACTTAAAACGTTTTCAATAGTCTTAGTGCCATTGAATTGAATGAGTGACTTTAAAATGATTTGAATTAAATAGTTTTTGGCGACAGAAAATTGTTTTATAAATGGCTCGGCTTTAAATTGATTGGTTAGCGCTGACTCATTATATGTCAATTGTTTGTCAATGGCACTGAAAAGAAGAAAGTACTTTTTATTCATTGGATCGCCGCCATGCACTTTGAGTAGTTTGACAAAGTATCCTTTTTCGTTTTTGGTTAACGAATGAATTAGCTGATGAATAAAATTACTAGTTGTCTTCATTTATAATCGACTTCTAAATTAAGTATATTTTTTACATATTAAAATATTTTCGGCTATTTATATTTGCATTGTTCTTTTAGTTTAGCTCTTTCAGTTTTTCAAAAATTAATCGCCCCAGATTTATTTTTATAGCAGCCAACGACTTCCCCAACGAATTGGCTGCTATTTTTTTTCTCAAATTTTTAAATGGAAGTGGTTTTTAATTTCAAACTTAATTGGAAAATTGTCCTAATTAAAAGCTATTTAACTATCTTAATTTTTTTAGAAAAAAGGATTTATAATACTCCTTTAGTGCTAGGTAATTTGTCGCCTGACACTTTTACTGCCATTTTAATTGATTTTGCAACAGCCTTAAAAATGGCTTCAATTTTATGGTGTTCATTAGTACCTTCTGCTTTTATATTTAGGTTGCATTTGGCAGCATCAGAAAACGATTTCCAAAAATGGAAAAACATTTCGGTAGGCATTTCCCCAATTTTTTCTCTATTAAATGTTGCATCCCATACAAGCCATGGTCTACCTGAAAAGTCAATGGCAGCTTGAGCCAATACATCATCCATTGGAAGTAGAAATCCATATCTATTTATACCGATTTTATTCCCTAAGGCCATTAAAAATGCTTCTCCGAGTGCAATGGCAGTGTCTTCAATAGTATGGTGTTCGTCTATATGCAAATCTCCTTTTACATTTATAGTAATATCACAGCCACTATGAAATGCTAATTGATCAAGCATGTGGTCGAAGAAACTAATGCCAGTATCGCAATTAGGAATTCCAGTTCCATCTAGATTTATTTCAATTTTAATATCGGTTTCTTTCGTTTTTCGATTTAAAATTGCTTTTCGGTGGTTTAAATTATTTAGGAAATTTAAAATATCTGGCCAATTGTCTGTTTTTAATGCCAATGTCTCCTCCAAGCCAGCTAAGTCTAATTTTGAATCATCAATCGTATCTATACTTCTTCCAATTAGAATTCCTCTGGCACTCAAATTTTTCGCCAATTGAATATCCGTATACCTGTCGCCGATTACAAATGAGTTTTCTAAATCGAATTCCTCAGTTAGATAATGTGTCAACATTCCAGTACCAGGTTTTCTGGTTGATTTATTTTCTATTGCAAAAGTTTTATCGATACAAATTTCATGGAAATGAATGCCTTCTCCTTCTAGAATTTCTATCATTTTATTTTGAGCAGGCCAAAAGTCGGATTCTGGGAATGCTTCAGTACCTAATCCATCTTGGTTTGTAACCATAACCAAAAGGAAATCCTTTTTTTTAGCAATTTGTGTAAGACAATTAATAGTAAATGGCAAAAACGCCATTTTTTCAATTTTATCTACTTGCATATCAGACGGTTCAAGCAGAATAGTTCCATCTCTATCTATGAAAAGGATTTTTTTTCTTTCGCTTTTCATATTATTCAAATGCTTTAAGTGCTTTTGCCAATGCTTTATTTTCGTCTGAGTTGCCTACACAAATTCTTAGGCATCCTTCACAAAGCGGCAGTTTGTTTCTGTTTCTTACGACAATTCCCTTTTCTAAAAGAAAATTATACAACCTGTCAGGTTCTGTTACCTTCACCAAAACAAAATTAGAATCACTATCATAAACTTTTTTCACATAAGGTAAAGTGTTCAAAAGGCTACTAAGTTTAATTCTTTCAGAGCGAATTAATTCCACCATCTGGTATTTTTCACCAATTAAATCAAATGCTTTTAATGCCCAATTGATTGAAACGCTATTGATATTATACGGTGGTTTTATTTTTTGTAAAATATCAATAATGTCTGAACTACCAAATCCTAGTCCTAGTCGTAAACCAGCCATTCCCCATGCCTTCGACATCGTTTGGATTATAAATAAATTAGGATAATTGTCTAATTGTGAAACCCATGAGTTGGAATCTGCAAAATCAATATAGGCTTCGTCTAAAACTACCAATCCATTAAATGAGTTTAATATTTTTTTTATATCATCTGAATTTAATAAATTTCCAGTTGGGTTGTTTGGAGAATTGAGGAATATGATTTTCGTTTTATCGTCTATTGCATTTAGAATATTCGGAGTATCTAATTGGAAATTAGGCGTAAGCAACACTTCTGTAGTGCCAACATTATTTAAAATGGCACTCGTTTTAAACATAGGATAGGTAGGAGGGCAAATTAAAATTTTGTCTTCCTTTGGCTCACAAAATGCTCGAAAAAGCAAATCAATGATTTCGTCGCTCCCGTTTCCTACTGTTACTTGATTGGGTTCTACTTTCCGATGGGCCGCAATTTTGGTTCTTATTTCAATATTTGAAGAGTCAGGATAGCGATTAAAATATCCACCACCTACAGATTGATAGGGGTTTTCATTCGCATCTAAAAAAATGTCGGCTTTTCCTCTAAATTCAGATCTAGCGGACGAATAGGCTTGAAAATCTTTTAAATGTGGCCTAATTAATTTTTGAAAATCAAAATTGCTCATAATGTTTTTAATCTTATTGATACTGCATTTTTATGTGCTGATAGCATTTCGGCATCAGCCATTTCTTCTATTATCGGACCAATTGCTTGTAATCCAATTTTAGAAATTTGCTGAAAGGTAATTTTTTTTACAAAACTATCCAAAGAAACACCACTAAAAGCTGTAGCATTTCCATTGGTTGGTAGTGTATGATTGGTTCCTGAGGCATAATCGCCAGCCGATTCGGGTGTTAGGTGCCCCATGAAAACGGAACCTGCATTAATTACTAAGTCTGCAATCTGCTCAGGATTGTCCAAAGCTATTATAAGGTGTTCAGGTGCATAAAAATTTGAAAATTTAATGCCTTCATTTGCTAAATCATTAAAAATAATGGCTTTACTATTCGAAATGGCCTTTTCTGCAACCGCTTTTCTTGGCAAATCGTTTAGTTGACCTTTTAAGGCTTCAATTATTTCATTTGTTTTCATTTCGGAATTACAAAGCAAAACCACCTGACTGTCTTCGCCATGTTCGGCTTGCGACAATAAGTCTGAAGCAACAAAAGCAGCATTCGCCGTTTCATTTGCAATAATTAATAGTTCAGATGGCCCAGCGGGCATATCTATTGAAATACCATCATTAAGCACCAGTTGTTTTGCAGCTGTCACGTATTGGTTGCCTGGGCCAAATATTTTAAATACTTTAGGCACACTTTCAGTTCCATAAGCCATTGCAGCTATTGCTTGAGCACCACCAATTTTAAAAATGGAATTGATGCCACATATTTTGGCTGCAAATAAAATAGCAGGATGAATATCGCCATTACTATTTGGCGGAGTGCATAAAATAATTTCTTTGCAACCCGCAATTTGAGCTGGTATGCCTAGCATTAAAACAGTTGAAAACAATGGAGCCGTTCCACCTGGAATATATAAACCTACTTTTTCGATGGCTACCGATTTTCGCCAACAGCTAACGCCTTCCATGGTTTCTATCGGAACAAATTTTTCTTTTTGAGCTATATGGAATTTTTCTATATTAGTTTTTGCTTGTAAAATCGCATTTTGGAGTGAATCAGAAATTTTAGATTGTGCGCTTTCTATTTCAGCTTTTGAAACAATAAAATCATTAGAATGAAAATGGTCTAGTTCTTTGTTTAATGCTATAATTGCTTTATCTCCATTTGTTTTAACATCCAATAAAATTGGTTTTACCTTGGTTTCAATTTCGGCCAATGATTTTGTAGGTCTTTTTGATAAATTAGACCATTCCATTTTATTTGGGTTGTCATATATTTTTAGCATTAGGCAATCAAATTTTCAATTGGCATTACTAAAATTCCTTCAGCGCCAGCTTTTTTCAGCGCTTCTATTTTTTCCCAAAAATCATCAGCATTTAAAACAGAATGTAATGAACTCCACCCAACTTTAGCCAATGGTTGCACTGTTGGACTATTAATGCCTGGTAAAATATCGATTATTTCGGCAATTGAAGCATTTGGTGCATTTAGTAAAATATATTTAGTGTTTTTTGCCTTTTTTACCGAATTCAATCTAAATAACAATTTATCAATCGTCATTTGTTTTTCAGCAGATATTCCCTTGTGACTAATCAATACTGCTTCTGAATTAAATATGGTTTCCACCTCTTTTAGTCCATTGCTTAAAAGTGTGCTTCCTGTACTTACAAGGTCACAAATTCCCTCGGCAAGTCCTATTCCAGGTGCTATTTCAACAGATCCACTAATTTCATGAATTTCAGCTTTTACGCCTTTTTCTTTTAAAAATTTACCCAAAATTGTTGGATAGGAGGTGGCGATGGATTTGCCATTTAAGTCTTGGATATCGTTATATGTCATGGTTCTTGCTACTGCAATTGATAATCTACAACGACCAAAGCCCAGTGTGTCAATTATTTTTACTTTTTTATTCGATTCCACTAATACATTTTCGCCAACGATACCGATATCAGCAACCCCATCTTCAACATAACCCGGAATATCGTCATCACGAAGAAAAAGAATTTCCATCGGGAAATTATAACAATTTGCAAGCAATTTACCCGTTCCACTTGCATAACTCACACCACATTCCTTAATTAATTCGAGCGATTTTTCAGAAAGTCGCCCTGATTTTTGAATTGCTAACCTTATTTTTTCCATTAAAAGCAAAATTAAAAGATTATTGATTTTAAAATAGCAATTATTGTATTAATCAAAATTTATTAATCTAAGGTCTAAGATAATCTTATTCTTTCATTTATTAAAAAATCATTAAACAAACAAACATATTAATTAACTTTTCAAAAAAACTTATATTTGCTTACAATGAAAGGAATGGGTAAAATAAATGTTTGTTGGCAATACTTTGAAGAGTAGTTGTAGCCAATTATGCATACATATAATTAAAGAATGGCTCGCAATAATTGTTGAGCCTTTTTTTTTAATTTATAAAATATAAAATGAAAACAAAAATTTTTAGTCGATATAAAAAGATTCTTGCTGACACACTCACCCCAGTAGGAATTTATAATAACCTCAGACATGAGTCCTTTTCAATTTTACTGGAAAGTTCTGATTATCATGGAGATGAGCATAATTTTTCTTTTATCGCTTACAAACCAATCGGTGGTTTTTCGGTGGTGGGCGATAAATTTATTTCTCAAGTAGGAGAAAAGGTAAAAACGGAAACTGTAAATCAAACCAGTTTGCCTATACAAATAGATGCTTTTTTGAATCAATTTGAATTGGAACAGGAAGGTGTTTTCCCTTTTATAACAAATGGACTTTTTGGTTATATAACCTACGATGCTATTAAATATTTCGAAGATATTTCCTTAAAGCAAGAAATGCCCGAAATACCTTTGTTGAAATATTTCTTTTATGAATACGTAATCGCTTTTAACCATTTCAATAATGAAATGTATATTTTTAACCATAGTTTGCAACCAATAGTTGACGACAAAGCAATAGATGATTTATTGTTTTTGATTAATAAGCCTTATGAAAATAATAATAAATTTAAAATAAAAGGCGAACGAAATGCAAATGTAACAGGTGAACAATTTCTTGAAATGGTAAAAAAAGGAATAGCACATTGTCATCGAGGAGATGTCTTTCAAATAGTGCTTTCAAGGAGGTTTCAACAACAATTTGCCGGAGATGATTTTTTATTGTATCGTGCTTTGCGTTCCATAAATCCTTCTCCTTACTTGTTTTATTTTAATTTAGGGGATTTTAATTTGTTTGGTTCATCACCAGAGGCTCAAATAATTATCAAAGGGAATAAAGTTACGATTCATCCAATTGCTGGTACTTTTAGAAGAACCGGAGATGATATAAAAGACTTAGAATTGGCCAAAAAATTAGAAGCAGATCCAAAAGAAAATGCAGAACATGTTATGTTGGTTGATTTGGCAAGAAATGATTTGAGTAGAAATGGAAAAAAGGTAGCAGTTGAGGTATATAAGGAAGTGCAGTTTTATAGCCATGTTATTCATTTGGTTTCGAAGGTGAGTGCCGAAATACCTAGTAATTTAAATAAATTTAAGTTGGTTTCAGATACTTTTCCAGCAGGAACTTTGAGTGGAGCCCCTAAATATAGGGCTATTCAATTAATCGACGAAATGGAAAAAACAAGCAGGGGACCTTATGGTGGTGCAATTGGTCATCTTAATTTTAATGGTGATTTTAATTCAGCGATAATGATTCGTACTTTTTTTAGTAAAAATCAGGTTTTGTCTTATCAAGCAGGCGCAGGAATTGTAGCCGATTCTATTCCTGAAATGGAATTGCAGGAAGTGGAAAATAAATTGGCTGCATTAAACAAAGCCATAAATTTGGCAAATGAAATTTTTTAAAAAGATAAGATGAAAAAGATATTAGTTTTAGATAATTACGATTCATTTACATATAATTTGGTGCACTATTTGGAATCATTAAATTGTGAAACTGTCGTTTTTAGAAATGATAAAATAACGCTCGAGGAAGTAGATTTATACGATACCATCGTTTTAAGTCCTGGTCCTGGAATACCAGAAGAAGCGGGAATTTTATTGCCTCTCATAAAACAATATGGTTCATCTAAAAAAATATTAGGTGTTTGTTTGGGGCATCAAGCAATAGGTCAAGTATATGGGGCCGACCTATATAATATTGGAAAAGTTGTCCATGGAAAGTCAAAAAATACTATTATATTAGAAAATGATGTTATATTTGATGGATTGCCTAGGGAATTCGAAACGGGAAGGTATCATTCTTGGGCAATAAAAAACATACCAGCTTCGTTATCTGTTACATCTAAGGATGACGAAGGAATTGTAATGTCTATCAAACATAATACCCATAATATTAGAGGAGTGCAATTTCATCCTGAATCGGTGATGACTCCTTATGGAATGAAAATGATTAAAAATTGGGTAGAAAAGTGTTAAATCTAATAAAAAGTGGATGTCGTTTTTGTTTAAAAACAATCTCAATAGTTTGCTTTTTATTTTCATTGAAAAGTAATTCGGTTGCTCAAGAAAGATTTATAGGAATTTGGGATTTAGAATTAGATAATGAAAAAATAAAAGCTACTCTTTTTGTTCCTCCATTTAAAGGAGATTCATCGAAAGCTACTATAAAGATGTACGCTCCATATGTTGGTTTGAAAATGTTTTGCACTATGAGAAAATTGGATAGTATGCAAGTAAATTTCAAATTGGATTCTATGGTTTTTGAAACACCAAATCTTAAATTACCAAATGATTTTATAAGGTCAATTAATGGAGTTTATAATTTTAAAGATTCCTTTGCAAATAATTCCTATAACTCAAAGAATAGATTTCATTATTTAGAAAAATTGATTCCAAACCAAGATTCCGTAATATGGGGAAAGAAATTAGAATTCATACCACCAGGTTTTCCTCCAAAAGTAGACTCGACTGGACAATGGCAAACGGAAGAAAGTAGAAAAAAGCCAGTAATTAAAAGTATTACGGTTTATCGTAAAAATATAGAAATAGAAGTTTGGGATCATAACGAAGAAGATGGAGACACAATTTCGATAAAATTGAATGATAAATGGGTACTACAAGAATTTCCGTTGAAAAAAGAGAAATACAAATTTTCTATAATATTGGAACAAAAGAATAATGTTTTGCTTATGTTTGCCGAAAATGTAGGAAGTATTTTCCCTAATACAGCATCAATTTCTTTTTTTGATGGTGTACAAAGGCAATACGCAAAAGTAAATTCAGATTATACAAGGAGTGAATGCATTCGAATGGAGCTATATGGGGCAAAATAGATTAGGAAATGAATAAATGTATTGAAAAATTACAAAATACAGCATCTTTCTCCCAATATGAAGCACACCAACTGATGTTGGATATTGCCTCAAATGTATTTTCAGAGGCAGAAATAAAGTCTATTTTGCTTTTTTACAATAAAAGGTTTCCTACTGTAGAAGAATTTTTGGGTTTTAGAAAAGCATTATTGGAACTATCTATTCCAATAGTATTCGATGTGCCAGTTATGGATATGTGTGGAACCGGTGGCGATGGAAAAAATACATTCAATATCTCCACTTTAGCAGCCTTTGTATGTGCTGGCGCTGGTGTGAAAGTGGCAAAGCATGGTAATTATGCCTTTTCATCGGTTTCGGGTTCAAGTAATGTATTGGAATTATTAGGTATTAAATTTACCAATAAAGAAATTTTACTTAAAAAAGGATTAGAAGATACCAATATTGCAATATTACACGCTCCTTTTTTTCATCCTGCTCTGAAAGCCATTGGTCCAATAAGGCAATCTTTGGGTGTAAGGACTTTCTTTAATTTATTAGGTCCTTTGGTAAATCCGTGTAAACCAAAATTCCAAATTACGGGTGTCTATAATGCAGAAATTGGACAATTTTATCAGCAAATACTTCAAAATTCAGATTCAGAATTTAATATATTGCATGCTCAAGATGGGTATGATGAAATTTCTTTAACATCCAATATTGATGTTTGGACTGCTAGCGAAAATTATGAATTGCCATTTACTCAATTTGTAAAAAAGGCTTTCCTTTTTGAAGATATTGAAGGAGGCGAAACCAAAGAAGCCGCTGCTAAAATATTCTTGGAGATTATTCAGGGAAACGGAACAAAGGCTCAAAATGAAGTTTGTATTGCAAATGCAGCTATGGGTATTTCTTTGTATAAGAAAATTCCTTTAAAGGAAGCAATAAATGAAGCAAGAATTAGTTTAAAAGATGGAAAAGCTTTTGAATCGTTTCAAAATTTAAAAAGTATATACCAATAATAAAGTATAAATAAACATGAACATCCTTGAGAAGATAGTAGTTACAAAAAAGCAAGAAATAGCATTATCTAAAGCGAAAATACCAATTCAACTTTAGAAAAAAGTGATTTTTTTGATAGACAAACCGTTTCATTGAAAAGCAATATTTTAAAACCGGAGAGTACTGGGATAATTGCTGAGTTCAAGCGGAAATCACCATCGAAAGGCATAATAAATGATTCTGCAAATGTAGAAGATGTTGTAGGGCAATATGAAATGGCAGGCGTGGCAGGTGCATCTGTACTTACTGATAATGAATATTTCGGTGGTAGTTATGAAGATTTGATTAGTGCAAGAAATAAAGTAGCGATTCCATTATTGAGAAAGGATTTTATGGTTGATGATTATCAATTTTTTGAAGCAAAAAGTTGGGGTGCTGATGTAATATTATTAATTGCTTCTATTTTAAGTCCTAAAGAGGTATTGCATTTTACAAAATTGGCTAAATCTTTAAGATTAGAGGTTTTATTGGAATTACATGACGAAAGTGAACTAGACCATGTAAATGAGTTGGTTGACATGGTTGGAATTAATAATAGAAATTTGAAAACTTTTGAAGTTGATATCGACCAGTCCATCAGAATGGCGAATAAATTGGGCAGTCAATTTGTTAAAATTGCAGAAAGTGGTATTTCGAATATTAATACCTTAAAACAATTTAGAGAAAGTGGTTTTAATGGTTTTCTAATTGGAGAACAATTCATGAAAACAAATAATCCAGGGCTGGCTTGTGAAAATTTTATTGCTGAATTGCGATAAAATATTATACTTAATTAACTATTTATTACTAATTAATTTTAGGTATATTTGAAGAAAAAAAACATGAAATTTTTTCTTATCGCCATTTTATTTTTTGTAATTAATATAGGGAAGGCCTCCGATGGAAATACCCCGGTGCCAATTGATAATTACCTAGTTAGTTATACATTAGTAAAGTCGCATACTATTGAAACCATAAAGGCAATCTGGAAAAAAAATAGAATCCCTAAATTCGTACTGCCAATTAAGAATGAAGTAGATATTTATGAAGTAATTTATAGGGTTAAATGGATAGATAGTACTTGGCAAACTGCTTCAGGTATTTATTTCGCTCCCAAAACGGATAAACCCGTCCCTTGTATGGCATTTGGACATGGGACCCAAATTGAGAAAAATAGAACTATTTCAGATAATGATGCACAACAAGGTATTTGTTTGGGTTTTGCAACGGATGGATATAGTGCTTTAATGCCTGATTATTATGGCATAGGTAAAGGAGATGGAAGGCATCTTTACCAACATGCAAGTACAGAAGCCAATTCATTTATTTACATGTTGTATGCCGTGGAGGAATTAAACCAAAAGATTGGCTTAAAAAGAAATGGTCAAATATTTCTAACAGGATATTCGCAAGGCGGGCATGCATCAATGGCTGCACATAAATATTTAGAGGAATTAAACGATCCACGGTTTCAGGTTACCGCCTCTTCACCAATGTCGGGGGCTTACGACATGACAGGTGAACAGGAAAAGTATATGTTTAAAGAGTATCCTAAACCTTTTTATTTGCCCTATTTGCTAATTTCATACCAAGCCGCGTATAATATTTTAGAAATAGAGAATATTTATTCAATTTTCAAAGCACCATTTGACACATTATTAAAGAAATACTTTGAGAATAATTATGATAAATCGTTTGGTGAATTGGATGCTATAATGCCCAAAGTACCAAGCCAGATTTTACGTGACACTTTTGTGAATCTATATTTGAATGATCCAAATTTTCCATTTAAGTTAAGGTTGAAAGAGAATAATTTAACGGATTGGAAGCCTAAGGCACCTATGCAATTGTGCTATTGTAAAGGAGATAGAGAAGTAAATTATAAAAACTCGGAAGTTGCTTATGCCAAAATGAAAGAGAATGGAGTGAAAGATATTAAGTTGAGAAATTTCAGTAATTCATTAGACCATAATACTTGTGCGGCATTTGCGGTTTTATCTACAAAATATTACTTCGATAGATTTAAAGATAAAGGCAAAAATCCAAAAATGAAGGACCTTCCTAAGTTTAAGAAATTCCTGGTAGGTTTTATAAAAAGAAAAGAAGAAAAGAAATATAAAAAAGAAGGGCATGATAATGCCTATTTTTAATTTTTAGGGTTGTATTTCCTTTGTAACGGTATAACCCCAGAAACAAATGTCGCCATCTAATTCTGATATCCAAGTATCTAAATTATTTTCAATATAGGTTGGCCAAGCATCACATACTTCGGTTGATAATTCTGCAAAACCATTGAATTCGCTTACGTGCCAACTCCAAATTTTACCCCCAACTAAATCTTTATTAGGGAAATCGCATGGAGTTTTTCCTTTTTTTATTTTTCCTACAATTATTCGGGTCGTAGTATTTTCAAATTCATTGATTAATGCCCTGGCAATGCGTAAATTAGAAGTGTCTGATTTGGCAATCGGCAATATATAGGAATCATTATGTATTTTGTTCGTTCCTGTTTCGGATACTTGGAAATAAATAAAATCATTAGATGGCTTACATTCTTCTTCTTGTTTACAAAAGGATAAACTTAAAATGATTACGATTAAAGATAGAAATGTTAATTTGCGCATGTAATATTTTTTTGTAAACTTATAAAATGAAAATTAAAATTTGTGGTTTAAAATACGAAGAAAATTTAAATGCAATAAAGGCTTTTAAACCTGATTTTGTTGGTTTTGTTTTTTACGAAAAATCTAAACGATTTGTTGGTTTTGATAATGAAGTCTTGGCATTCTATTCAAATGAAATAAATAAAGTAGGTGTTTTTGTGAATCAATCTATAGAAATAGTGGAGCACATTGCAAATAAATATAGTTTCAAATACTTGCAACTTCATGGAGATGAAACACCAAATTATTGTGAAGAATTAAAAAATAAAGGGTTTGCCATAATAAAAGCATTTGGGATAGATGATGATTTCGATTTTTCAATATTAGATCAATACGATTTGAAAGTAGATTACTTTTTATTTGATACAAAGACCAAGGATTATGGAGGGTCGGGCAAAGTTTTTGATTGGAATATTTTAGATAAGTACCATTTGACAACACCCTTTTTTTTAAGCGGTGGAATTGGGGTCGAAAATATAGATGATATCTTGAAAATTAGCCACCCTCTTTTGTTTGCAATAGATGTAAATAGTAAATTTGAAATTGAACCAGGGCTAAAAGACCTAGATAAAAGCCGACAAGTGATAAACAAATTAAAGTCTAAGGAGTTTAATTAATAAAAAAGAAGATTATGAATGAAAGTATAGAATTTAAATCGAAATATACTGTTGATGATAATGGATATTATGGTCAGTTTGGAGGAGCTTATATTCCCGAAATGTTGCACCACAATATTGAAGAATTGCAGCAAAAATATTTGAAAATAATTTATAGCGAAAAATTCCAAACCGAATTTAAGCAATTGCTCAAAGATTATGTTGGAAGGCCAACACCATTATATTTTGCCAAGCGATTGAGCGAAAAATATGGCACACAAATTTATCTAAAAAGAGAAGATTTATGTCACACGGGCGCACATAAAATAAACAATACCGTTGGACAGATTTTATTGGCTAAGGCATTAGGAAAAACAAGGATTATAGCCGAAACAGGAGCAGGGCAGCATGGAGTAGCTACGGCGACGGTGTGTGCATTAATGAATTTGCCTTGTGTTGTATATATGGGAGAAGTAGATATCGAACGTCAGGCTCCAAATGTAAAACGAATGAAATTGCTTGGAGCAGAAGTGCGTCCTGCGAAAAGTGGCAGCCGTACATTAAAAGATGCGACCAATGAAGCAATGAGAGATTGGATTGCTAATCCAGAAGATACCCATTATATTATCGGAAGTGTAGTTGGGCCGCATCCTTTTCCAGATATGGTAGCTCGATTTCAATCAGTAATATCAGAAGAGATAAAAATACAATTGAAAGACAAAACTGGAAAAGAAAACCCAGATTATGTGGTAGCTTGTGTGGGTGGAGGAAGTAATGCAGCTGGTGCTTTTTATCATTTTTTGAATAACCCATTGGTGAAATTAGTAGGTGTGGAGGCAGCAGGACTGGGCATCGATTCTGGACATAGTGCCGCAACAACGGTTTTAGGCAAATTGGGTGTGTTGCATAGCAGTAAGACATTGTTTATGCAAACTAAAGATGGACAGGTGGTAGAGCCACATTCCATTTCTGCAGGCTTGGATTACCCTGGTATCGGCCCAATGCATGCACATTTGTTTGATACCCAACGTGCAATTTTTTATAGTGCAACTGATGATGAGGCATTGGCAGCTGTGAAGGAATTGTCAATGTTAGAGGGCATTATTCCTGCTTTAGAAACAGCACATGCTTTAGCAGCATTGCATAAAATTGGAGCAAAAAAGGAGGAAGTGGTTGTTTTAAATCTTTCAGGTAGAGGTGACAAAGATTTGGATACCTATATTAAAGCCATGCAATTATAATTTTGATTAATCTCATTTAAAGACCAATGAATCGAATAAACTTACTTTTTGATAAAAAAAACAAAAATATATTTAGTGTTTTTTGTACTGCAGGTTATCCCCAATTAGATAAAACGGTTTCCATTTTGGAAAATTTGGAAAAATCAGGCGTTGATATGATTGAAATAGGAATGCCTTTTTCAGATCCAACTGCCGATGGACCAGTAATTCAAAAAAGCAATACAATAGCCATTGAAAATGGAATGACTATCGAAACCTTATTTAACCAAATCAAAGGCATCAGAAAAACCATTAGCATTCCACTTATATTGATGGGATATATTAATCCTGCAATGCAATATGGGTTTGAGCGCTTTTTAGAAATGGCCGCAAATTGTGGAATTGATGGTTTGATTATTCCAGATTTGCCTTTACATGAATACGAGTTTTTTTATAAAGAGATGTTTGAAAAATATAAGTTAAAGTGTATTTTTCTTATTACACCTCAAACTTCAGAAGAAAGAATTCGAAAAATAGATGACTTGAGTAATGCCTTTATTTATGTGGTGTCTACCCAAAGTATTACAGGTGGAAGTGGAGGCTTTGAAAATGAGCAAGCTTTGTATTTCAAGCGATTGAAGGAAATGAATTTAAAAAATCCTTGTATCGTTGGTTTTGGAATAAAAGATAAGGCAACTTTCGAAATGGCTTGCAGTCACCTTAATGGTGCAATTATTGGTAGTGCGTTTATCAATACAATTGAAAATTCAACTGATTTGGATACCGATATACTTAATTTTACAAAAAAAATTATCCAAAATTGAAAATTGTAGTTATTAAATATAATGCTGGAAATGTAAGGAGTGTTGAAAATGCTATTAATCGATTGAATTTAACTTGTTCAATTACTGATGATCCTGAAATAATTAGGTCAGCAGATAAGGTTATTTTTCCCGGTGTTGGACATGCTGTTCCAACTATGAAATATTTGAAAGAACGGAAATTAGATAAAGTAATTAAAGAATTAAAACAACCAATTTTGGGTATTTGTTTGGGACAACAATTAATGTGTGCTCATTCCGAGGAAGGTGATGTTGATTGCTTGAATATTTTTCCAATTATGGTAAAAAAATTTGAGGTAAATAAGCCTTTAAT
Organism: Bacteroidota bacterium; assembly: GCA_016705125.1. Classification (GTDB taxonomy): domain Bacteria; phylum Bacteroidota; class Bacteroidia; order Chitinophagales; family JADIYW01; genus JADIYW01. The sequence goes on along the minus strand of JADIYW010000002.1, from coordinate 86,737 downwards.
TAAAGTGCCTCAAATGGGTTGGAATAAAATTTACAATCTTAAAACCAAGCTGTTTGATAACGTAAAAAACGAAGATTTCGTGTATTACGTGCATAGTTATTATTGCGAAAATTCTCCTTTTACGATTGCAACAACTGATTATGGCTTAGATTATTCTGGGGCTTTGAATAAGGACAATTTTTATGCCGTCCAATTTCATCCCGAAAAAAGTGCAGATGTGGGATTGAAGATAATTGATAATTTTTTAAAAATTTAGTTTATTTATAATGATTATTATTCCCGCTATTGATATAATTGATGGAAAATGTGTTAGATTATCTAAGGGAGATTACGGCACTAAGAAAATATACAATGAAAATCCCGTTGAAGTAGCTAAAGCATTTGAAGGAGAAGGGTTAGAATTTTTGCACTTAGTTGATTTGGATGGCGCGAAATTAGGAGAAGTGGTGAATTGGAAAGTATTGGATAAAATAGCCAATAATACAAGTTTAAAGATTGATTTTAGTGGAGGTATAAAAACAAAAGCAGCAGTTGAATTGGCATTTGGATTAGGTGCAAATGAACTTACAATTGGTAGTTTGGCCTTAAAAAATAAAGAAGAATTTCTGTTTTGGATGAATCAATTTGGGGCAAATAAATTCATATTAGGAGCCGATGTTTTGAATGAAAAAATTGCAGTTCACGGGTGGTTAGAAACTTCCGAGCTGTCTATTTTTGATTATTTAAAAGGCTATAATGCTCAAGGTATTGAGAAAGTAATGTGTACTGATATTTCTAAAGATGGCATGCTCGAAGGACCTGGTTTTGAGTTGTATGGAAAAATTTTAAACCAATTCCCATCTTTAAAACTTATTGCAAGTGGTGGTGTATCTAACATTGATGATGTAAATCAACTTCGCAATTTAGGTTGTCACGCTACTATTATAGGTAAGGCATTTTATGAAGGAAAAATATTGCTTTCAGATTTAAAATAAGCCGAGTATAAATCAATACTCGGCTATTCTATTTAATATTCATATTCAACTAAATATACTTCATCACTAGTATAAAAGGATGCAGGAAATGATAAATTGGTTCTGTTTGCTTTAGTCATTTGATTCGCTGAATTTCTGGTAACAGTTGTTTTTAAAGTATTTGATTTAAAGGCCCCTGACCCATTTGAATCAAAATATTTTATTTTACTCACCATAGATGAAATCATCTTGTTGCCCTGCACACCATAAGTTAAATTATTTATTTTTACCAAATCCATTGCATTTAGATTGTCCATTCTAGGAAATGGAGATAAGTCAGAACCAATATTAGCAGTAGAAAAATAATAAATATTGACGATTTCTTCTATCTTTTTGTAAGTTACTCCAGGTAAAGTAGGCGATGGTGCTGTTATAACTAATTTATATTGAGTTAGGTTTTTACCAAAATCATAACTAAAATTTGAATAGGTATAAATTTCCCCTGCAGCAGCTGTTGGTCCTCTTCCTGGCCCTCCAGATGTTCCATTTGTTTCTACAATTTTAGTTAATGTATTTGTTGATGAGTAGCTAAATGAAATATTTTTTGGACTTGCATCTACATTTGAGGAGGAAATACTAGAAACAAAGTTAGTTCGTGGATTGAATTTAATACTGTATGTAGAAGGAAGTCTTCCACCTCTTATTCCAGTAGTTATTTCAATTGTTCCATTTGAGTTAAATGAAAAACTTGAGGTTTCTAAAATTGTTTCAACTCCAAATATTATTTTAGATAATTGAGCTGTTGTACATCTATTGGAAATGGGGTCGTAAGTATAATTATATATTTCGTCATGTCTAAACGGTAACCGTCCATTTACATTGTCTTCAAGTATCTTTTTTGATTTTTTTGGTTTAGAAAAAATTCTTAAATTTTCATTTAATTTTAAATTATTATTTTCTTCCAAAACGGCATTTTCATTCTGACAATTTGAAAAAACCATCAAACTAATTGCTAAAACAACAAGAATGTTTAAATTTTTAACATTGTTTAAGATATTCATAATCAATTCTTTAAGATAATGTATTTATATTATTAAGTAAATATAAACAATTGTTTGTATTTTTTCCATTACATATTATTACATTTGTCAATAAAAATGGGAAATATTTATGTTTGATAGTAAACTAATGACACTTTTTAAGTCCCTAAAAAAAGATGAAAGAATACAAATTAGAAAATGGATTAGGTCTGAATTTGTCAATAAAAATGAGGATATTGTAAATTTATTCGATTTTATTGATTCAAGGAAGGAGATAAAAGAAAATGTAGTTAAAAAACAAAAAGTTTTTGAGCATTTGTTTGAAGGTCAACCCTATGATGATGCAAAATTACGACACCTTATGTCTTTTACTTCTGAAATAATTGAAGAGTTTTTTATTTGGCATTATTTTTCTAATCAGCCATTTGCATCTAAGCTTACATTAATTAAATATTATTCAAGAAATAAGATGAATAAATATTTTAATGAATGTGTTAGAACTTTAAATAAGGATTTAAGTGTTACCAACAAAAGAGATATCGATTATTATCGAACTAAATATGAATTAGAATTAGAGAAAAATAGAGTAGTAAATTATGATACTCGAAATAGTGAGGATAATTTTAGTTTACTTTTTGAGCAATTACATGTTTATACAATTGTTGAAATACTTAGAAATGCATGCAATGCAATCCCCTATAAAGACTTAAAAGATCTTCAATTTGATATTCCTTTACTACAACCTATTTTGGACTTATTAAAAAATGGAAAGTATAGTGAGATAAATATTCTTCAGATTTATTATTTATTATTTATAACATTAAGTGAAAATGCTGAAGCCTATTTTGAAAACTTAATTTTGTTGATTAAGAAATCTGAGTTAGAATTATCCCAAGAAGAATTAAAAGATATTTACCTTTTATGTATCAATTTTTGTATCAAAAAATTCAATAAGGAAGGTAACTTAAATTTTGCCAAATATGCATACGAATTATATATTACTTCAATCGACAATGGCTGCCTTTTAGAAGGGAATGAGTTAAGTAGGTTTAGTTTTACAAATATTGTTACTTTTGGTTTGAAGATAAAAAATCCAAACGAAGTAGAGCAATTTATTAATGAGTATAAAAAGTTTCTGTCTCCAACTTTCGAAGAAGCTACAGTATCATATAATATGTGTAAAATACATTTCCTTCGGAATCAATTTGACAAAGCAATGCCTTTGTTGATGTCCATCGAATATAAAGATATTATGTGGAATATAAATGCAAAATATTTACTGTTAAAAATACTCTATGTTACTAATCAAATGGACACCTTAGAAACTTTTTTAAATAGTTTTAATGTATTCATTCATCGCCAAAAGGAAATAGGCTATCATAAAGAATATTTTAATCAAATCATAAAGCAGTTAAATGTGCTTTCGAAATTATCCAAAATGCCAAAACGCGCAAGAGCACCTAAAGTGGTCGAGTATTTAGAAAAGACGATTTTGCTTGATAAAGAATGGTTTCAAATTAGATTTGATGAATTATTGTTAAGCAGGTAAACTATTTTTTAATTGGGACATAAATAAATATTTTATTCCTTTTTTGAAGTTATTTATCTATTTTTTTTTTGCTTTATTTAATGAAATGCTTAATTGCTAGATCCAATAATGGGTTTTATTTTAAATATTTTTTTACATGATATAATAGTTTTGAAGCCTCATTTTTTAAAGCCTAAACTACTTTTTTACCAAAAAAAAACGAACTATTTGCTATCCATTTTTTATAAATGATTTTTAAGCATAATTTTTTTCTAATATATTTTTAACAAAAAAAAACTGTTATTGGTATCTCAAACCAATTAATGGCGTTTTTCATATTGATTAAGAAATTAGGTAAAATAATATGGATAAAAAAGGACATAATCCTTGTATTAAAACAGCTCTTAACATTCCTGGTTTTGAAAAGAATAATACTATTGAAGCACCAAACATACACGAACAAGCAAATAAAATGATAGGAATACCCGAAGCTGTAAATCCTTTTGTCATTAAGTAAATGCCAACAAAAACGCCAAATGCCAAAAATAAATTATAAAACCCCTGATTGAAGTATAGTAGTTTTAAAATTTTCGCTTCACTTTCCTCTTTTACCCCAAAAGTTTTATAGGTTTTAGGTTTCATCCAAGCAATGCTTTCCAAATAAAAAAAAAGGCAATGTAATAATGCTGCCAAAAAGGCAAATAGTAGAAATAGATTAATGGTCATATTTTTCTAATTGTTTGATATATTTCTTAATTAATAATAATGGAATTAAACCAAGAATTCCGAAAGAACAATCCAATACTTGCCAAAAAAATGGAATGCCTCTAATGTTGCCCATTATTAAAGCCAAAGGAAAAATCAACAAACAATTGATTATCCCAAAATCAATGACCCATTTATTTCTAACCGGGTCTTTAAAAGGACCAATAAACGCAATGGCAATTATTATATGCGCAAAAGCCAGCCAATCGGTTCCATAAAATAAAAAGGGATAATTTTCATCCGTTTCAATTAAACCCCTGTTAACGTATGCTATAAAATTGGATAAAGCTGGAAAAATGGTTGATGCATAGGTGTCTTGACCCAAATATTTATTCAAAATACTCAACTCCCAAACCAAAGGAAAAGCAGTAATTCCGCTTAATGCCAAGGCAGAAATAAAAAAAATCAATAAATATCTTATTCTTTTGTTTAGTTGTTCTTTTGTCATGCTTTTCAAATGTAAATGATTTTTAAGAATTAGTTATGTTTAAATAAAAATTTGTTTTCAAGAGTATTAGGATTTAATTTCATCGAATTAAATTAGTGTCGAATTAAATATTCAATTAATACCTAAAATTAATCATGCTCGCAAAGCGAATTATCCCATGTTTGGATATAAAAGATGGTCAAACTGTAAAAGGCATTAATTTTGTCGATTTAATTCATGCTGGCGACCCAATTGAACTTGCCATAAAGTATGTGGAGCAAGGAGCTGACGAGTTAGTCTTTTTGGATATAACAGCAACCATTGAAGAGAGAAAGACCTTTGCTAAATTAGTAGAAAAAATAGCGCAAAATATAAATATTCCATTTACCGTTGGTGGTGGAATAAGTAGTATTTATGATGTAGAAAGACTGCTAAATGCAGGAGCAGACAAAATCTCCATAAACTCATCAGCGGTTAAAAATCCTAATTTAATTGATGAGTTAGCTAACCAATTTGGTTCGCAGTGTATTGTTGTTGCTATCGATACGAGATTTGATATTGATTGGAAGGTATTTGTAAATGGAGGTAGAAAAGAAACACCCCTTTTTACTATTCCATGGGCTACTGAAGTTCAAGAGCGTGGAGCAGGCGAAATACTGCTTACCTCTATGAATCACGATGGAACCAAACAAGGTTTTGCCCATGACATAACGAAGTGCTTGGTTGAAAAACTGTCCATTCCAATAATTGCCTCTGGCGGAGCGGGTAAAATGGAACACTTTCGAGATGTTTTTAATCAAACCAATGTAGAGGCTGCTTTAGCGGCTAGTGTTTTTCATTTTGGCGAAATATTAATCCCTGATTTGAAATCCTATTTGAAAAACAATGATATTTTAGTACGTTTGTAGTTATGTTTATAGAAATAGTAACCAAAGATTTTATTATAGTACATGGATATGATGAAGATGGAAAAGAAGTGTCAGAGGATGTGAAAGTGCCTGTGCCTACAAAAAAAATAATGGCTGTTTCTAGAATTCAATCCATTACAGAAAAATATATTCTAACTTCGTCTTCGCATGGTCGTTTTATTTATTGGGAGTATGAAGGGACTTATGATGCATTATTAAATCAATTAAAAACAGCCGCTTTAATTATATGAATGAGTTAGTGCCAGATTTTTCAAAAGGGGAAAATGGGCTTTTGCCAGCGATTGTCCAAGATCATATCACAGGAAGTGTGCTGATGCTTGGCTATTTTAATGAAGAAGCATTAAAACAGACTTTGGATGCTCAAAAAGTTACTTTTTATAGTCGTTCCAAAAATAGATTGTGGACCAAAGGCGAGGAGTCAGGTAATTTTTTGCACCTAAAATCGATTAAGTTAGATTGCGATAGGGATACTTTTTTGGTAAAAGTAAGTCCCGAAGGTCCAACCTGCCACAATGGAACTGGTAATTGTTGGGGAGAAGAAAATAATGAGCAATTTGGCTTTTTGAATGTATTGGGAAACATAATAAGTGAACGCAAAAAAAATCCTTCTAAATCATCCTATACAAGCTCACTTTTCGATTTGGGTATAAATAAAATAGCATAAAAAGTGGGAGAGGAAGCAGTGGAATTGGTCATTGAAGCTAAGGATGAAAATGATGATTTGTTTAAAGGGGAAGCTGCGGATTTGCTTTTTCATTTTCTTATTTTATTGGAACAAAAAAACATGGATTTGGACTCAATAATTAATGTCCTAAAAAGTAGGCATAAATAATAAACTTCGTTAGGTTATAAGGAATTCATTGTTAAGTATTAAGGTTTGCAAAAATATACCATGAAAAAATTACTGCATTTATTTTTAGTTTCTGTTTTACTATTTCCAAAAAATTCAAAAAGTGAAGTAATTGATTCAGAAATAACTACTGAAGTACAAAATGTATTTGAACCTGAAATTGATAGCATTATAGAAAAACCAAAAAAGGAAAGTGGCTTTATTTATTGGTATAATAATCGGAAAGCAGAGGAATTGTCCTTTTCTAATGATTCCACTAAATTAAAATCTAAAAATAAATGGTACGAATCCATCAGTTTAAGAGGTTATGCCCAATTAAGGTATAATCGATTATTGGAAACCAACGATCAGCTTAAATGTGAGCAATGTGATAGAAGTTGGGGCGATAATGGAGGCTTTTTTTTTCGAAGGATTAGATTGATTTTTTCGGGTCAAATTGGCAAGCATGTTTATTTTTATATCCAACCCGATTTTGCAAGTTCTGCTTCTTCTACTTCCCAAAATTTTGCCCAATTAAGAGATGCATATTTTGATTTAGGAATTGGCAAACACAATCAATATCGATTTAGGTTGGGCCAAAGCAAAGTTCCTTATGGTTTTGAAAATATGCAATCGAGTCAAAATCGCTTGCCATTAGATAGAAATGATGCATTGAATAGCGCGGTTTCAAATGAGCGAGATTTGGGTGTTTTCTTTTATTGGGCTCCCGAAAAATATAGAAAATTGTTTTCAGAAGTAATACAAGATGGCTTAAAAGGTTCGGGCGATTACGGATTGGTTGGCTTTGGAATATATAACGGACAAACTGCCAATAGGCCCGAATTAAATGATGAACCTCATGTGGTTTTAAGAGCCTGTTTGCCAATAAAAATAAAGAATCAAATTATTGAACCTGGAATTCAGGCTTATTCAGGTAAATTTACCATCGCCAAAGAATCGATAAGTACGGGCACCAAATCAACAGTAGATAAGAATTATTTGGATCAACGAATGGCAGCTTCTTTTGTTATGTATCCCAAACCATTTGGAATTCAGGCAGAGTATAATTATGGTCGTGGTCCCGAATTTAATAAACTAACCGATTCTATTGAGGTTCAAAAATTGCATGGAGGATATATTACACTTTCCTATTTTATTCCTATCAAAAAGGAAATTCTTATGCCTTTCTTCAGAGCCCAATATTTTAATGGAGGAAAAAAACATGAATTAGACGCACGTAGTTATGAGGTAAAAGAATTTGAAATCGGTGTTGAATGGCAACCCATTAAGCAATTCGAGCTAACCGCCATGTACACCTTTTCAAACCGAAGATTCGAAGATTTTGCTTTGCAAGACAACCAACAAAAAGGAAAATTGTTAAGGTTACAAGCTCAGATTAACTTTTAGGAGACTAAAAAAAACAGAACAATAGACTGGTTTTTTTTACCTATATTGCCTAAAAAAATGCGGAAAATCTTACTACTTACTACTCAATACTTTGAAGTTATTCTTCCCAATCCATTGAACGTTGAACCGCTTTTTTCCAACCTCTCAATAGTTTTTCCCTTTTTTCTAGAGCCATTCGTGGCTCAAAAATGCTGTCTTTCTTTCGTTCTTTGCTTATTTGTTCTTTTGAATAAAATCCTATAGCTAAGCCAGCTAAGTAGGCCGCGCCAAGCGCAGTGGTTTCTATTACTTTAGGTCTTTCAACTTCTACATTCAATATATCAGCTTGAAATTGCATCAATAGATTATTTGCTGAAGCACCGCCATCTACTCTCAAACTGCAAAGTTTAATATTTGCATCCTTTTCCATAGCCTCCAAAACGTCTGACGTTTGATAAGCTAATGACTCGAGTGTGGCTCTTATTAAATGCGCTTTTTTTGTACCACGTGTTAGTCCAAATATAGCACCACGAGCATACATATCCCAATAAGGCGCACCTAATCCAGCAAATGCAGGTACTACGTACACACCTTCGGTATCTTTTACTTTCATAGCAAAATATTCAGAATCGGGTGCCGAATCAATTATTTTTAAACCATCTCTTAACCATTGCAAAGCTGCACCAGCAATAAACACACTTCCTTCTAAAGCATATTCTATTTTATCGTCAATCCCCCAAGCAATGGTAGTCAATAAACCACTTTTTGAAACAACCCTTTCTGTCCCAGTGTTCATAAGCATAAAACAACCTGTTCCATATGTGTTTTTTGCAGTGCCGGGTTCAAAACATGCTTGGCCAAATAAGGCACTTTGCTGATCGCCTGCAACCCCACAAATTGGAATTTCTAAATCAAAAAATACAGCAGGACTTGTATAGCCAAATATGCCACTTGAAGATTTTACTTCTGGTAATATTGATTTGGGAATGTTTAATTCAGACAGTAATTTTTCATCCCATTTTAAATCAATAATATTGTATAAAAGCGTTCGGGAGGCATTACTATAATCAGTTGCGTGTATTTCTCGACCTGACAGGTTGTATATCAACCACGAATCTATCGTTCCAAAACACAAATTCCCTTCCTCGGCTTTCCTTCTTGCTCCTTCTATATTTTCAAGTATCCACCTTACTTTTGTGCCTGAAAAATAGGCATCTGCAACCAATCCAGTATTTTCTTTTATGTATGGCTCAAGTCCTTTTGATTTTAATTCATCACAGTATTCAGCTGTTCGCCTATCTTGCCAAACTATCGCATTATAGATTGGTTTGCCAGTTTGTTTGTCCCACAATACGGTCGTTTCCCTTTGGTTTGTTATGCCAATTCCTGCAATTTCCTCCGGTTTAATATTTGCCAATGCTACTGCCTCTCGTGCCACATCTATCTGCGAATACCATATTTCAATAGGATCGTGCTCAACCCAGCCTGGCTTAGGAAAAATTTGTGTAAATTCTTTTTGAGCACTAGCAATAATGTTGGCATCTTTGTCAAAAAGAATAGCCCTTGAACTTGTAGTGCCTTGATCGAGCGATAAAATATATTTTTTTTCCATTGGAAAATTTTCGTTTTAAAATCTTTTGCGTTAAAAATAAAAACTTCTAACTACTTTTGAAAATTAATTATCTTAATTATGGTATTTTTTAAAAAAGGTTTTGGATTGCTACTTATTGCAATCACTTTTTGCTTACTTAAATTCTCGGCTCCTACATTTGTAGAATCATTTTATTCAACAAATGTTTTCTTGTCGATTCGCCATTTTTATAATCAATTAAATCATTTCTTTCATTTTCCCATTTCCTATATTTTTTTAGTAATAAGTATCGCTTATTTATTGTTTCTAATTTATCGCTTTTTTAAAAAGGGAAAAACCAAAACAGCTATTTTTCTTAATATATCTAATTTTTTGGGCATTTTGTTTTTTGTCTTTTATCTCGTTTGGGGATATAATTATAATCGACCCACCTTAGAATCTAAATTATTAAGTCCACTCGACCAAGAAATTCAAATACAGGAAATAAAAAAAGAAATAGCCATTATAGCACAAAAAGCAATTGAATTGAGACGTAGTATCATTGATGATTCATTGCCCTTTTCTGTTTTAACAACAGACAAAGAAGTGGGAAAAATGGTGAAACTTAGTCTAAGTGAATCATTGCCCAAGTTCAATAAATTAATTTCAAATATTCCTATTCGTTCTCTTCCAGATGGACTACTTATGAACTGTGGTATTGTGGGTCAATATTTTCCATTTACTGGTGAGTCGAATTTTGATGTGGGTATGCATGATATTCGGAAACCGGTAGTAATTGCTCATGAATTGTTTCATGCGATGGGTCATTGTTTGGAGAGTGATTGTGATTTTTTGGCATACCATTATATGAAATCTTCCAATTCAGTATATATAAGATACAGTGCAGAAATGGAATATTTAAAATATTTATTAAATGACTTGAGGCAAAGAGATACTTTGGATTTTAAACAGAATTTGCCTAAACTAATTCCGCTTGCACTCAAAATGGATTTTGATGCCATAAGAGAAAATAGGTTGAAATATGAAGGATTCTTTTCTGTTTTAGGAGATGGAGTGAATAATCTATTTTTAAAATTTCAAGGCGTACAGGAAGGTGTAAAAAGTTATGATAAATTAGTACCCATGGTATATAAATGGAAAATTGTTTCTCAAAAAGAAATATTGGAAAATTTGATTTTTAAGCCAAAATAAGCCTATTTTTGCACCAAAATAATACCATGAGAGCAATAAATTCAAAGGAAGCAATAGCATTAGAAGATAAATACGGCGCACATAATTATCATCCTTTGCCAGTAGTTTTGTCGAAAGGAAAAGGGGTATTGGTTTGGGATGTAGAAGGAAAAGAATATTTAGATTTTTTGTCGGGTTATAGTGCTTTAAATCAAGGACATTGCCATCCAGAAATTGTAAAGGCAATGCAGGAGCAGGCTGAAATTTTAACTTTGACTTCGAGAGCATTTCATAACGATATTTTGGGAAAATATGAGGAATATATTACCAATTATTTTGGGTATGATAAAGTTTTACCAATGAATACTGGTGTAGAAGCTGGTGAAACTGCCTTAAAATTGTGCCGGAAATGGGGCTATAAAATAAAAGGAATTCCAGAAAATGAGGCCATAATTGTTGTAGCAAAAGATAATTTTATGGGTAGAACCCTTGCTGCTGTTTCTGCATCAACTGATCCAAGTTCTTATAATGGTTTTGGGCCTTTTTTGCCGGGATTTGTGAAAGTAGATTTTAATGATTTAAATGTTTTGGAAACAGTACTTAAAAATCCCAATGTGGCAGGATTAATGCTTGAGCCAATACAAGGAGAAGCAGGCGTAAATGTGCCAGATGATGGCTATTTGAAAGGCGTTTCAGATTTATGCAAAAAGTATAATGTATTGTTTATAGCAGATGAAGTGCAAACGGGTATTGCCCGAACGGGTAAAATGTTGGCCTGTGATTATGAGGATGTTAAACCTGATATTTTAGTTTTAGGTAAAGCATTGTCTGGCGGTACAATGCCTGTGTCTGCTGTACTCACCAATGATGAAATCATGCTAACGATAAAGCCAGGTGAGCATGGTTCCACTTTTGGTGGCAATCCATTGGCATGTAAGGTAGCTATTGCAGCACTTGAAGTTGTAAAAGAGGAAAATTTATGTGACAATGCTTTCAAAATGGGTAATATTTTTAGAGCTGGAATTAATTCTATTGAGTCACCTTTAATAAAATTAGTTCGTGGGAAAGGTTTACTGAATGCCATTATTGTAAATGATTCAGAAGATAGTAAAACGGCCTGGAATCTTTGTATGGAATTGGCAAATAGGGGTTTATTGGCAAAACCTACACACGGAAATATCATCCGATTTGCACCGCCTTTAGTGATTAATGAGGAGCAAATGAAAAATGCATTGAGTATAATAAAAGGCGTTTTTGAGGATTTTAAAGGATAGTTTTATATCTTATTTTTGTTTAAATACCATTTCTCAAAAAGAAACTTTCCTATTACACTCAAAAAAATTAAACTTGCACCAATGTAAAAGTTAATACCTAGTTCAGTATTTTCTTTTAAAATGATAATGGCCAAAATAATGCCATAAACTGGTTCCAGATTGACTATAAAAATCCAAGTAAATGCTGTAAGATGGCGGAAAGCCCAAATACTCAATATGAATGGGAGTGCAGTGCAAAATACTGAAAGAATGATTAGATAAATCAAGTCGATTTGAGAAGGTATTTTGAAGGAACCTGGAAAAAAATAAATATAAATTGGCATTATGAGGCAAGTAAATAAAAATCCGCCTAACATCTGTGCCCAACTTACTACCACCGGGTCACTTTTAGTTGTTTTTTGCTTGTTTAGTATTGTAAAAATTGCTGCCATCAATGCCGAAAAAACACCCATAATAATACCATTTCTATATCCAATGGGCGATGCATTTGAAATTAACCAAATACCAGGTATGACCAAAATTCCAAAAAAAAGGTCGATTGTTTTAAGTTTACTTTTTGTTAGCAATGGTTCAATTAATGCTGTCAAAAATGCTGTAATGCCTACACATGCTACGCCAATACTTGCATTCGAATACCTTATAGAGCCATAAAATAAAAACCAATGTATGGCTACAAGTACGCCAATTCCACCAAAGGTAAGCAATTGCTTAATTGAGCTTTTTTTTATGTTTTTCCAAAAAATAGGAACGAATAAAAAAATGATGGCAGTTAAAAGCGTTCTGTACCAAACTAATACAACCTCATTTAAGGTGATAAATTTCCCCAATATTGCGGTGAATCCCCAAAGGAAAACACAAAAATGCATGAGCAAGTATGATTTTCTATCTTCAATCATTCTGCAAATGTCTTTATTTTTATGGTCTAATTAATTTAAATTAGTGTTACCTATTTTAAAATCTAAAAAAATATTATATTTGTTTGAATAACAATTAAAGAAATAGAATATGTCTGAACGAAAGTATAAAACATTCAAGGATTTTTACCCATACTATTTAACAGAACATAGCGACAAAACTTGTAGGATTTTGCATTATCTTGGTACTACTGGGTTAATTGTATTGTTAGTGAAATTTATATTAGAACCTAGTGTATTGAATTTCTTTTTAATGCCATTATGTGGTTATTTCTTTGCTTGGATTGGTCATTTCTTTTTTGAAAAAAACAAACCTGCCACTTTTCAATATCCAGGATTTAGTTTATTGTCTGATTTTTTAATGTATTTCCATTTTTTAACTGGACAGATAGATACTAAGTTAGAAGAGGCAAAGACGAAAATAGGTTAGTTAATTTCTTTTATTTTTTTCATTTAAATCTATTTGCTCTAAAAGCCAATGAATATCTGCTAATTTTGAGCTCGATTTAATTTTTTCCTTTATTAAATTTAAATTTCTTCGATGGTGTTTATTTGTAAAAATTAGATTGCTGAATTTAATTTGATTTAAATATGGTTTTCGCTGTTCAATATTTAGTTTTTTCTCTCTTTGTAGAAAATTTTTAAAAGAAGTGCAATGATTTTCAAAAGCCTCTTCTTCATTTAATTCAAAATAAATTTTTAGTAAGATAAGTTTAGAACCTAGTTTGTAAAACAAATCTGTGAATTCCAATTGATGCAATAAACGCATCGAATTGTCGTATTTGCCAGTTCTGAAATAATAATTGGCAAGGTTATAATTAAAAGCATTCTCCCTTTCGCCTTCAGGTAAAAAGCCTTTATAAGAAGTCATGAAATCTTTTGCCCATTCGAATTCATTCAAACGGAAACTAATGGTTATAATGTTTTTATAAGTCCAAGGGGAAATTATTTTTTTATCTACAATTAAATTTAATTCTATTTGGTTTTTATAAATATCAAATAATTTTCGTTCATAACTAATTACGCCTTCCTTCAATCTTCGGATGCAATAATTTTGTAAAATAATAAAAATCTCACGAAGCGATTTTCGATCTATTTTATCTTTGTTTTTTAATATAATTTCCTCAGATTTTTGAAACAATTCATTGCTTTTTTCTGTGGTAAGCAATTGATAAACAATATAATACAATTCAATATAAGGATTTTCAATTAAAGATAATTTGGATACATTAAAAATAATTTCATTGAGTAGAATAATTTCTTTCTTTTGCTCCCAAATATTTTTATTGTTTAGAATAATACAGGCTAACCTCAATTTTTGTGAAAAATAGAGTTCATCTAAAGTGTCCATCATTTGTTGGCTTATACTTCCGTCATCTCGTTTTCCTTTTTTAGTATTTAGTTCATTTGTAAATTGGAGGATATTATACCTTTGAAATTGATTCTGATGGTCTTTTGGTGTGTTTTCTAAAGTTTTATTCCAATCGTTTAAATTATTTTGAATTTCCTTTTCTAATCCCAATTCGTAAAATATTTCTACAAAAGAATAAAATTGAAATTGCCTTTGGTTAAATTCGATTAATAGAAATTTTTCTAAATATTGGTTTAGTTCAAAAAAATATTGTCGTATTATTCCGTCATCAAATATTGCTTTTGGAGATGTTTTTGTGAAAATCAATAGTTTGTCAATCGTAAATTCATCGATATAAAGCGTTTTGTCTTCTAAGGCAATAAAGAATTTAATTAAAGCATCATTTTCTGAATAATTTTCTAGAAAAATCGTAAACTGTTGTTGTTTTGACTTAGATAAAGCAGAAAAAATCCTAAAGAATTTATTTTTTCTAATGTCTATTTTTAACAAAATCATATTTTCATTATAAGAATATATTCATAAGTAGTTGAAAAACAAATGTATATTTAATTTATAACACAAATTTACAAAAATTAATACACAACAAATGCATTATTATTGATATTTTTTATCTATATAAATAAATTACTTTTGTATTGTCGAAATAGAAATGAAAAAAAATGGCTTATATATCATCCTTTTTATACTTCAAGTAGGTATGGCCAAATCAGCAAAAGCTGGCGGAGGGAATGAATTTGTTCGACTAAAAGCAAATTTAGATACCATTCCGTTGTCTTCTTCATTTAGGCTTGATATTGTAATGGGTACAGAAGAAAATCCAATTGATAGTATAGAGGAATTTACCATGAGTATTTTTATCGATTCAAGGTATTTTAGTTTTCCAGATACAAACATTTTTTCATTTAATGACACAAGTTTTTTGAGCGGAGCCTATTTCGGCGGTTCTTCATCAAATGGCGATAATTTTGGAATAACTTATAATAGTCAAACTGGAAATAGAAAAGGATTTGGAACAATTGGTACAATTAAATTGGTAACTGAGGATGATGTGCCTGTGGTGAATAATCATGTGCCAATACGTATAACGAATATTTTGGGAAAAACAAGCAGCAATGAAATCGTATTTTTCGACACTGAGAATGATACTATTTATGTGATTAAACTTGCTACAAGTCCTCATTTTCAATTGAATAAATATTTTAAAATATTTCCAAATCCGACCAATAATCAAATAACCCTAAGTAATAGATTGAACATTACTATTCATTCCATTGAAATAATTGGAATAGATGGCAAGACATACCAAAGAAGTGAAATAGAAGAACAATATACAACCATAGGATTAAAAGATTTAGCCAATGGAATATACCTAATCAAGCTCGAGACTGATCAAGGCGTATTTATTGACAAGGTAATAAAATCCGACTAACAAAAATATTATAATTGCTTGTTAATCAATTGATTGAAATATCAATATGGGAGTGCTTTGTCTTATTTTAAATTATTTATTAACCATTAAAATTATTTTCTTAAACCTTTAAATTATTAATCATGAAAAACAAATCATTAAATCTAAAAAAACTAATTTATGCCTTATTTATTTTAGGCATGGTTTCTCTTGTAGGCTGTAAAAGAGAGGAACTAGGTATGCAAGAAGCTTCTGGAATTAAAAGATTCTTTGCAGAAAATCAGACAAAAAGCGAATTTTTTGTAGTGAACGCAGGCGTAAAATCATCAGTAATTGGTAAAAATGGAACCATTATTAAACTTGAAGCTAATAGTTTGTTACACCAGAACGGAACACCTGTTACGGGAAATGTTACCATTGAGTTGAAAGAAGTATTTACAAAAGCAGATATGGTAAAATCTCAACTTCAAACAAAGTACAAAAATAGCCTTTTGATTTCTCAAGGGCAATTTTATATTAATGCCATTCAAAATGGAGAGTCATTAAAAATTAAACCCTCAAAGAAAATTGAAGTATTCGTTCCAAATTTTGATAATGCCCCGCACACTTCTGTTTTTAGAGGGGATTCTATACCAAATGATTCAACCAGTGACCCAATAGATAGTTTTATAAATTGGAGTTTTGAAGATTCATCTTGGATTTATCCTAGCTACATTGATTCTTCAATGGACTCTAGCGTAGATTCATCTACTTATGTATTTAAATTGGAAATAAATGGTTTTGGATGGGTTAATTTACAATCCTTTTTTGAAAGCAGTGATTTAACTAATATTACAATGGAGACTCCGGGATTGGATTTAAATGATTGTGGAATTTTTGTAGTATTTGATGATTATAATGCGTTATATCAACCCTTTATTAGTGATGGTTTTTTTAATTCCTATTACTTGCCAATTGGAGCGCAAGTTACGATTGTTGCCTTGGGTTTTAAGGATGGTCAATATTATTTGGATTTAAGAGAAATAACAATCAGTCCTTACGAAAATTATATTCTTGATTTACAACCAAGGAGCGTTCAAGAAATTAACCAAGCACTTGAAAACCTATAAATCTTTCAAAACCACTTCCTCCTTTTTAGGAAAGGGGAGTGCTGTTTTGGAATAATTTTTAATTTATTACAACAGATAAAATACAGATAAAAAACCTAAACCAATAATTGTTTTTTAGTTTGTTAATGGGGTGCTTACGAAAGTAAGTGCCCTTTTTATTTTAATGTTGAATGGTTAATTTTGAATGCTAAATGTCTAATTTTTAATCATTAATGCTGAATGTTGAATCTCAAATTTCCTTTTTTTATCTTTTTTCTTGAATCTTGCCTCTCAAATCTGAATTCTCAAATCTTAATTCTTAAATCTAACCTATTTCCTCGCCTTAATTCCCCATGTAAATTTCCACTCATTTACGACAACACCATTTTCATCATATCCTTTGGTGGTGGTTTGGTAGGTTTGTGCTTCGCCAGTTTCGATGGCTTTTATTACGGCTTCTTTAATTGCTAAACCTTCATCGCATACAAATGTAACTTTGGTTAATGCCCTTTTGTTAAAGGTCGATTCGCAGCCTATTACAAATGTGGAAATGGAAGGTTTGGATTTGTAGCCATACATTAAAAGGATGGCACCACTCGCCATTTCGGCTGCCATACCCAAAACAGCCCAATAAGTGGTTCCAAATGGATTATTGTTCAACCAACGATACGGAATGGTTACTTTACATTGTTCCTCATTCAACTCGGTGATACGACAACCCGAAATAAATGCCATTGGTAATTTTGCAGCCAATCCAGCATTAAAAGTAAAACCATTTAAAAGTGCTTTCCTAAAATTTCCCATCGTTTTGGGGTCAAATAATGCGTTTCCCATTTTTCGTTTTTTATAAATAAAATAAGCTTTTTCAAGCTTTTAAAAATAATTTCTGCTCTAATGTAAATAGCAAAGGAAATAATTTGGAATCATTTTTGTTATTAAAACAATAAAAATAATTAATGAAAGAATTTTTACTTAGAATTCAGGGTTTTATAAAAATTAAATGTCCGAGATGTAATAATGTTTTAGGCTTTTTTAAAAAACGAACTTTATCCAAACAACCATTTGTTTTACATTGCAATTGCAGTCACTCAATCAATCCTTTGGCTCAATAAAATATGAGAATTGGATTGCTATTTTTACTTTACTTATTTATAAATTTGGATTTAATTGCTCAGAAAAGGGATCCTTTTTCAAAGGCAGTTGAAAAAGAACGTTTCAATAAGGTAAGCCGAATTTTTAAACACCAAGTAAAAGGAATAAACAGGTTTGAGAATAAAAAAAATGATCAAAAGGATAATTTTTATTTTCAAAATATTGATAGTTTAACCAATTGGTTAAAATGCAAACCATCTGTGCTTGATGTAATGAATGATAAATGCCAAAATAAAATTTTAATTTATCCAGGACATTCATCAGTAGGGGCAAAGTTTAAAACCAAAAATGGCATTTTCGAAAAATGCTTTTTGATTCAACAAGGCACTACTGGAGATGTAAAAATATTTAAATGGAGATTTCATTTGTTTAAATATAAAGACAAATTGGTGTATAAAAAAATATATGACTGTGAAGGGTTTATCGACCGTGAAAATGAAAATTGTAATCTAGCAAAACAACAAAATATTATTTCAAAAAAAACAGATTCTAGTTTCATAAATGCCAATTTATTGTTAGGCGAATGGGAATCAATGGATACAATTAGAGAGTGTGTTGTATTTACATTTAACGAATTATATAAGGAGTATAATTTAAAAACCGCAGAAAATTCAAATTATGTTTTTTTTATAAACTCTAATCATTCTATTTATTATAGTGGTACTACCATTGCTTGGCCACCAATGGGTTGCAAAATATCTCCTATAAGCGCTGATTTAATAGAAATAGAATATAGCGATTATAGCAGTGAAATTATTTCCCGGACTAAATATCAAAGAGTATTGAAAGTTGGAGAATAAATAATATCAATTCAACAAAAAAATCAATATCTTAGCCCAAAACAAAACTAATGCGTGGTTATTTTATAGTTTGTATTTTATTATTTGCTTTTTTTCTATTACATTCTTGCAAAAAAGAACAAGACAATCGACCAGGATGCGAAAAAAATAAATTTGGAAAAGTCGTTTTCAATCATTTCGATCCGAGTTGCTTAGGTATTGTGTACTATTTGGTTGATAAAGAAGTATATAAAAAAGGATTTTGTAATGATTTTGCCATTTCATTAGATAGTATAAATATTGGAGAAAGAGTAGTTGAAGTTCAAAATAATCAGAGGCGCACACTATTTATTGATACAATTATTGTACCTCAATGCAATAATGTTTTAGTAGATTGGTAATTCAAAGTGCATTTTTATTAAAAAATACCTTTCTTTGCAAGGAAAATTAATCATATGAAATTTATTTTAAAGTTTATAATTAGAGCATTAATCATTTTGGTAATTTGCCGATTCTTGCCTGGTTCAAATGTAGATGATATACAATCAGCATTATTGTTGGCTATAGTATTAGGACTATTGAATACTTTTTTAAAGCCATTATTAGTCGTTTTTACTATTCCAATTACCTTTTTAACGCTAGGTTTATTTCTTTTGGTTATAAATGGAATTATTGTTCTAGTTGCTGATTATTTTATTGATGGTTTTCATGTAAATGGATTTCTAACGGCACTTTTATTCAGTATTATTCTGTCCATAGCAAGTGGAATTATTGAAAAAATGATTGGAGATAAAAAGAAGAGTGATTAATTGTCTTTTTTTGGCAGATTAATTAGATTAAAGCTGACATAATTTCCTAAAAATCAAATAATTGATGTCATAATTTCCGATTTTTTAGTATTTGGTAAAAGGGAACAAGATTTGACTATTTAAATATAAAAAATAGTATGAATCCGAATAATTTTACAACCAAATCGCAAGAAGCATTAGCTGCTGCACAGCAGTTGGCTTTTGATTTACAACATCCTAGTTTGGACACCTTTCACTTGTTAAAAGGGATTTTAGAAGTGGATAAAGATTTAGTTCCATTTTTATTTGGAAAACTAAATATTCCAATAAACAAATTAGAAGAGGAGATTCAATTGATTTTGAATAAACAATCAAAGGTACAAGGCGATCAACTTAAATATCCTTCAAATGCTTTGTCTCAAGTATTACTCAAATGTAATGGGCTTTTGAAAGAGTTTGGCGATGAATTTGTATCGTTGGAGCACTTTTTATTGGCTTTGGTTTCTGCAAATGATGAAACGGCTAATATGCTTAAAAAATTGGGAGTTACCGAAGCTAAACTAAAAACAGTTATAAAAGAACACCGAAAAGGAGCAACTGTGAATTCTTCGAATGCTGAATCTACGTTTAATTCATTGGAAAAGTATGCCAAAAACTTAAATAAGTTGGCCGCTTCAGGAAAGCTAGATCCTGTGATTGGGCGAGACGAGGAAATCAGAAGAGTATTGCATATATTGTCTAGAAGAACCAAAAATAATCCTATCCTTGTAGGCGAACCAGGTGTAGGCAAAACAGCTATTGCTGAAGGTTTGGCGCATAGAATTATAAGTGGAGATATTCCCGAAAATTTGAAAAATAAAACTATCTTTTCTTTAGATATGGGAGCCCTCATTGCAGGAGCCAAATATAAAGGAGAATTTGAAGAAAGATTGAAAGCAGTAATCAAGGAGGTGATTGATTCTGATGGAAGTATCATATTGTTTATTGATGAAATACACACTTTAGTTGGCGCAGGTGGGGGTGGAGAAGGAGCAATGGATGCAGCAAATATTTTAAAACCAGCATTGGCTCGGGGCGAATTGCGTGCCATTGGAGCTACTACATTGAATGAATATCAGAGATATTTTGAAAAGGATAAAGCACTCGAAAGAAGATTTCAGAAAGTAATGGTAGACGAGCCATCTTTAGAAGACACCATTTCGATTTTGAGAGGATTAAAGGAAAGATACGAAACACACCATAAAGTAATAATAAAAGATGAGGCTATTATTGCAGCAGTTGAATTATCTATTCGGTACATAACCGATAGATTTTTGCCAGATAAGGCAATTGATTTGATGGACGAAGCAGCAGCCAAATTGCGATTGGAAATGGATTCTGTGCCAGAAGAATTAGATGAAATAGAAAGAAAACTTAGACAATTAGAAATTGAAAGAGAAGCTATCAAGAGAGAAAACGATACTGTAAAATTAGATGAATTAGGTATTCAAATTGCCGATTTTACTGAAAAAAGAGATGCTTTCAGAGCCAAATGGCAAGTGGAAAAAGAAATTTTGGATAAAATCCAAAGGGAGAAGTTTGATATTGAAAATTATAAATTACAAGCTGAACAAGCAGAAAGAGAAGGTTATTACGGAAAAGTAGCCGAAATAAGATATGGCAAAATAAATGAAGCAGAAAAAAATGTAGCAAAATTAGAGGCCGATTTGGACCAAATTAAGGGTACGCAACGGCTCATGAAGGAAGAGGTGGAATATAATGATATTGCAGAAATTGTGGCTAAATGGACTGGAGTGCCTGTAAGTAAAATGCTATCTTCTGAAAGACAAAAATTGCTCAATTTGGAAGTAGAGTTAGGTAAAAGGGTTATTGGTCAAAAGGAGGCAATAGAAGCGGTTTCGGATGCTATAAGAAGGAGTAGAGCAGGACTTGCTGATGAAAATAAACCAATAGGTTCGTTTCTTTTTTTGGGTACCACAGGAGTAGGAAAAACCGAATTAGCAAAAGCATTGGCTGAAGTATTATTTAACGACGAAAAAGCCATAGTTCGGATTGATATGTCTGAATACATGGAAAAACATGCCGTTTCTAAATTGGTGGGTTCGCCTCCTGGGTATATTGGTTATGAGGAAGGTGGTCAATTGACAGAAGCCATACGAAGAAAACCTTATGCTGTTATTTTATTTGATGAAATTGAAAAAGCACATCCAGATGTATTTAATATTTTATTGCAAATGTTGGATGATGGACGCCTAACCGATAATAAAGGTAGGGTCGTTAATTTTAAAAATACACTTATAATAATGACAAGTAATATGGGTGCAAATATTTTGCAAGAAGCTTTAGCGAATTTGAAATTAGATAATGAAATATTTGCGGCTTTAGAAACGGCCAAGGTGCAAGTATTGGAACTGATTAAGAAAACACTAAAACCAGAATTTTATAATAGGATTGATGAGGTAATTACGTTTGAGCCATTAAAGGATTTTGAAATAGAGCAAATAGTAAAACTACAACTAAAAAAACTACAAGTACAATTAGCGGAAAAGGAAATTCAAATTTATTTTACCAACGAAGTGATTTCGCTGATTGCCCACCAAGGTTATGATCCACAATTTGGAGCAAGACCATTAAAAAGGTTAATTACCAAAGAAGTAATTAATCAATTGTCTAAAATGTTACTTAGCGATGGAATTGAACGCAATAAACCAATCGTTGCTGATAATATCGAAGGGGAAATCATATTTAGAAATAAAATTGAAACAGATACTGATTTGTTTTAAAGTCTCAAGTATTTAAAATGGAGATTTTTGTTTAAAAAGCTCAATTTTTTTTCCGATTTAATATTTTTTTTGTATTTTTTGTTTTTGATCCTTCCACATATCTTTGTGATATTAAATTACTTAAAAAATATTAAAATGAAAAAAATCACTTTAAAACTAAGCATTGTTATGATGTTATTTATGACAATGGTATCCTGTAAAAAAGACTTTACAGAAGAATTAGAAGCATCTAATGAAGCTGCTAATAAGGAAGCATTACTGCCTCCAAGTGCTGATAATTATTACATCGATTCAATCATTATTAATGATGGAACAATTCCAAAAGTGGTAAAGTTTAATTACGATGTGCCGAATAAAAAGGTTCAAGTTTCTTCAAAACGGTTGGTGGGAGCGGGCTTACTTGATTATGACATGATTTTGAATTACAATTCTAATTGGCTTCTTGAGAATTTGGAAGATACCAGATTTAATGCTTCTCCTTCAAATTTTAATTTTTTATATCATTCAAATTCTAATTTAAAAAATGTTATTATCGATTCTAAGAATAGTACTATAGCATTATTAAATCAAAAACCTTCTAGTATAAGTACAGCATTTCTTCCTTATTGTGATTTAATATCATGTGTAAATTTTACGCAATATAATTTTAATTATAAATATAGTACTAATGGCAATTTACTTCAAACTAATATAAGCTCCAAACCACTAGCTCAAAATATTTATAAATATGCTTTAAAATACACTTATTTCTCAAATATAAAAAATCCTTTTAAAAATCTTAAAGTTCCTGCAGATATTAATTTTATAAATGCTGGTAGATTTAACTCCACTTAATGGAAGAGTCGACTTAATTTACCAGCAATTCTTTTCAAATAAAATTACTTATGCGAGAGGAGAAATAATATTAGTACATTAAATTTGTTGTAAATTTAACTTTTTTAACTTTACCAATAGAAATGACCGTGAACGACCTCACACTTGAGGTGAAACGACTACAAAATTTTCATCTATTCAACAATAAGCATTCAGCATTTAACATTTTCTCTAAGCATTTCTATTTTCATACCCAAATAAGAAGCAATTATGCTAATAAGTGCTCTTTTTATTATAACAATTTTGTATTCAAATAAATCAATTGTCTAAAATGTTGATATAATGGAATTAACTAAATAAAGCAATTTAACGATTATATCGAAGGGGAAATCATATTTAGAAATTAGGCGTAACAGATATCCATTTTTTTTAAAGTCTCAATTTAAATGTGATTTTTTTAAATCCCATTTTTCGATTTATTTTTTTTTTGGATTTTAACATGTTTGCTTTTGCATATCTTTGTGATATTAAATTACTTAAAAAATATTAAAATGAAAAAAATATTTTTAAAACTAAGTATTGTTGTAATGTTATTTATGACAATGGTATCCTGTAAAAAAGACATTACAGAAGAATTAGAAGCCTCTAATAGGGAAGCTTTACTGCCTCCAAGTGCCGAAAATTATTACATTGATTCGATTATAATTAATGATGGTTCAAGCCCAAGAGTGGTAAAGTTCAACTATGATGTTCCTAATAAAAAAGTAAGTGTATTTTTTAAAAATGATAATTTTCCATTTTATTCAAATGTTGTTTATTATAAATACGATAGCAATTGGTTATTGGAATCTTTGAGTAAAGATTTAAATACTATTTATAAATTTAATGCAGGAAAATTTATTGGAATGAAAGTAAATAACGGAGATGAACAATTTGAAAACTTTATAAATATTAATTTAAATAACAAACCTAGACAAGCAATTTCTCCTATTCTTTATATAGGTGGTGATGTAGGTCTTTTAATTGCAAAATTTACATTAAAATACACTTATAATACAACTGGAAATCTAAGTGTTTATAAAATAGAAGGATCGACAGATAATAATCAAATAAATTTCACTTATTTCGGGAATGTCAAAAATCCTTTTAAAAATTTGAAAATTCCGGTTGATATGGATTTTATTTCAGGGTCAGTTCTAATAGATAATTACATTGGTTTAAATCCAAGTAAGTTTTTAAAATATCGTCAATTTTTACCTTTCAATTTTACTAGCAATTTATTGCCAAGCAAAATGGTAAGAAAAACTGCAGGGATAACGAATTCAACATTAAATTCGGTTGTAAATTCTACTTTCCTTAATTTACCAGTAAATATGACAATCAGTGGAAATTTACCTGGTGTCTCAGGTACCTACAACGCAAATATCACCTTTTCATATAAATTGATACAATAGAAAAAAGTAATTTAAATTCATTTTATTTAATTGGCTTTTTAAAATTAAAAAATTCTATTATTTACCCCAAATCGCATCTTGCAGTTTGGGGTATTTTTTAAGTATGTATGAGCTCTCTTTCAATACCGTCGAATGTAAATTTCAATTTTACCTTATTTATACTTCTTGCATCATTTCCCAAATTGTCAAAATTTCCAGTATTTGGCCCTGTAACTCCATCACTATCGGATCCCGATATACCACCAGAAACAAAAATGCAGCTAGATTTAAAATATCCTTTTTCACTAATTCTGCTTACATTAAAATCAAAAGGATTCCGTTTAATATCCGCACCCTGGATAAAGGTAAATTCAGTTATATTAGGTGCTGTCGGTCTGCTACTTTTTCGCCATTCATAACCAAAATAGGTACTCGGATTCCACCAAACATAAGGAAGGTTAATTTTTCTTTCAAGTGAATACTCAAAACCTGCCTCATGAAAGACCACCAAATGAGTTAAAATAGTAGAAATCGTTAGTCTATATTGTCCACGATTTGAATACAAAGTCATACTTGCCATATTTTTTTGTTTTTAAGTTATTAATTATTTGGTTATTGGTAATTTGTAAATAGTAATTTGTAAATAGTTATTTGTATTCATTAAACACTCAACATTAACCACTCAACATTAACCATTCAACATTAACCACTCAACATTACTTTATTCCATTCATCATTAAGCATTAAACATTCATCATTAAACATTAAGCATTTACCATTAAACATTCACTTATTTATTCCTAATCCTACTAAGTGTTTCTATTTTCATGCCTAAATAGGAAGCTATAATGCCAATTGGTGCTCTTTTTATTACCTCAATTTTATGGTCAAATAAATATTTATAGCGTTCTTTAGAATTGCTAAATTTCATTAAAAAAGTATGATTTGCCAATGAGTTATAATGGAATTCTGCCATCTTTCTACCAACTCTTTCCAATGATGGAAATGTACGGTATAGGTTTTCAAGGTCATTGTAATTTATGGAATATAAAATACTGTCTTCTAAAATTTCTATACTTTCTATGGA
The DNA here is from genome assembly GCA_016705125.1 of Bacteroidota bacterium. Taxonomy (GTDB): domain Bacteria; phylum Bacteroidota; class Bacteroidia; order Chitinophagales; family JADIYW01; genus JADIYW01. Next base: position 61,228 of record JADIYW010000002.1, on the reverse strand, counting down.
TGGTTTTTGTGCAATAAAACTGGAAAAAGCGACCAATAAATCACCATCAATTGAAATGTCAGTTGTCAATTCTTTTCCTTCATTTTCAAAGAAATTTCGAGCTAATCCCTTTTTTATAAAATATATATTTGAACAAATTTTTCCTTGTTTTAATAAAATTGTTTTTTTGGGAAAGCTCTTTTCTTCAATGTATTTAGAAAAATTAGCTATTATTTCTTCGTTTATGAGTTCTTTTTCAAGACCATATTTGGTAATTAGCGCATTAAAATTAGACTCATCTATTTGTATTGCCATTTTTTGTTTGACTTTTATCAAAATTTAAACAATTCATTTTCCCTATTTTTGTATCAAATATTGTAAAAAAATACAATGAATTCAATTTTTTAGGCAAAAGAAAAGAAATAAAAAGAATAAAAATGAGCAATACAGGATTTTCAATAAGTGATTACCATGATATAAAACCAATTTACAAAAAATTAGACCATTTAGTGTCTTTGCCTTTGCAGCAAATAAAGCCAGAGGCAATGGAAAATTATATGGATTATTACAAAACCAAGTGCACAAAATCGAGAGCAATTTATGAAAATGCACAACAATATATTCCAGGTGGCGTGCAACATAATTTAGCTTTCAATTATCCATTCCCATTGGCATTCACCAAAGCAGAAGGCGCACATTTATTCGATGCAGATGGAAATAAGTATATCGATTTTTTGCAAGCTGGAGGGCCCACTGTTTTGGGTAGCAATTATCCTTTGGTACGCGAAAAAGCAATCGAATTAATCAATGAATGTGGCCCTTCTACAGGTTTGCTTCACGAATATGAATACAAACTTGCAGAATTAATTTGTAGGAATATTCCATCGGTAGAACGATTCAGAATGTTAGGGAGCGGAACAGAAGCGGTAATGGGTGCATTGAGATTGGCTCGAATAAAAACAGGCAACAAAAAAATAATAAAAATAGGCGGTGCTTATCATGGTTGGAGCGATCAGATGGTTTATGATTTGCGCATTCCTGGTACCAGATTTTTTGATGCAAAAGGTATTCCATTTATGATGCATTGGCACACACAAGCAGTTCCACCAAATGATATAGATGCATTGGAAAGCACTTTAAAATGGAATCGTTTGCGAGGTGGTACAGCTGCTGTTATTTTAGAACCATTAGGGCCTGAAAGTGGTACTTATCCTGTTTATAAGGAATTTGCGCAACAAGCACGAGATTTGTGTGATAAATATGGCGCTTTGCTTATCTTTGATGAAGTGGTAACAGCATTTAGAGTAGGAATGAGCGGTGCACAAGGATATTTTAATGTAAAACCCGATTTGACTATTTTTGGTAAAGTGGTTGCAGGTGGTTATCCATCGGCAGGAGGTATTGGTGGAAAAGCAGAGTATATGGACGGTTTGGCTGCTGGTTTGCAAGGTGGCAAAAAAGTGAAAGTAGGAGGAACCATGGCGGCAAATCCTTTAAGTTGTTGCGCTGGCTATTATACCTTATTAGAAATTGAAAAAACAAATGCTTGTGAAAAAGCTGGAAAAGCAGGAGATAGAATTACAAAAGGATTAAATTTATTAATAGATAAATATGAATTGCCTTTTGTTGCATTCAATCAGGGTTCTATTTGTCATTTGGAAACGGCTGGAACATTATATGTAAAAATAAAATTATTGAAAATAAAATCAGTTTTGGCAGAGATAAATCAACGAAAAAAATTGATGGAAGAGTATGGTGCTGCCTATATGGCCGAAGGAATTGTTACCTTAGCAGGCAGTCGTTTGTATATGAGTATGGCAGATACGGATGAAGTGGTTGATGATGCCTTAAATAGATTTGAAAACGTTTTTAGAAATGTAAAGAAATAAGGAATTCATGCAATATTTTATTGGATATGATGTAGGAACAAGTAGTGTAAAATGTATTTTATTAGATACAAATGGAACTGTTTTTGCCACTGCCATTGAATCTTATCCTTTGTTTACACCAAACCCTGGTTGGGTGGAGCAGGAGCCAGAAGATTATTGGAATGCTATTTGCAAGGCAACCAATAGAATAATTCAATCTTCAAATATATCAAAAGAGAATATTAAAGGTATTGCATTTTCAACACAAGCAATGGGTGTAATTCCAGTAGATGAAAATGGCAATTTATTGTACAGAAATATTTCGTGGGTAGATGGGCGTGCTGAGGAACAAGCAGTAAAAGCGATGAAATATTTTGGTGGAAAACGCATCTTTAAATTAATTGCAGGCATTGAATTGACAGGGAAAGATGTGATTCCTAAAATTATTTGGTTGAAAGATAAGCATCCTGAAATTTATAAAAAAACACATAAAATTTTAGATGTAAATGGATATTTGAAATATAAATGTTCGGGCAAAATGGTGGCCGAATGGTCAGGTGCTTGTTCGTATGCGTTTGATGTGAAGAAGAAAGATTGGGAACGATTGTTTTTTAAACTTTGTAAAATAGATTTAACTAAATTACCTGATTTGGTGCGTTCTATTGATTTGGTTGGCAACCTAACGCCAGAAGCAGCTTTTCAGCTTGGTTTAACCCAAAATACTTGTGTTTTTGGTGGTTGTGACGATACACAAAGCGCAGCAGTGGGTACTACTGCCATTGGAGAAGGAGAAGCACACATTTATGTGGGCACTTCAGCTTGGGTGGGCGTAACGACATCTAAAAATCTCAAGTTTAAAAATGCTGCTGTTTGTTTGCAAAGTGCCGATCCAAAGAAAAATATCGTTGTTGGCATTACAGAATCAGCAGGTATAAATACACAATGGGTAGTAGATACTTACTATCAAAACGAGAAAGAAAAATTGTCAGAGCAGGATTTATTTTCGCTTATTGAAAAGGAAATCAATAATACAAATGCTGGGGCAGATTATTTATTAATGACTCCATGGTTTTTGGGTGAACGTTGTCCAATAAGCACAACCACAACTCGTTCTACTTTATTTAATCTTACACACCAACATACCCGTGGACACATTGCAAGAGCAAATTTTGAGGGTATTGGTTTTAATTTAAAATGGACTATTGATAACTTGGAAAAGGACTATGGATTTAGATTCGATACTCTTAAAATTACAGGTGGTGGAAGTAAAAATAAATCATGGATGCAATTAATTGCTGATATAACTAATCGTAAAATAATTACAACCTCGCAACCTGTAAATGCAGGTGCTTTTGGTGCTGCTATGTGTGCTATGGTTGGTTCGGGAATTTTTAAGGATTTTTCAGAAATAAATAAATTGATTCAATGTGTCGATACATTTATTCCGAATCCCAAACACACTAAAATTTATAATGAACTCTTTAATATTTATAAAAGTGTTTTTCATCAATTGAATAAAACGTATCAACAAATAAATAAAGCAAGATTTGAATCGTAAAATGGATTTACAAGAATTAAAAACAAAAGTATGTGATGCTGGTAAAATGCTTTTAAAGGAAGGTTTGGTAGCACGCACATGGGGAAATGTAAGTATAAAAGTGAACGATACGCAAATGGTGATTACACCTAGTGGAAGAAAATATGACGAACTTACGCCTAATGAAATGGTATTGGTAGATATTTATACTTTAAAATATGAGGGCAATTTAAAACCTTCTTCTGAATTGAAATTACATTGCCAGATTTATAAAACGAAACCAGAAATTGGTGCAGTTATTCATACACATCAAATGTTTGGATCGATAGTGGCAGCAGCACAAGTAGATGTTCAAGTTTTGGACGAAAATCACCAAAATATATTAGGTGGCAAAGTGATAAAGGCAGCACCCTATGCGTTGCCAAACACAAAAAAGATAACCATGGCGACTGCAAAGGCAATCGAAAATTCAAATGCCGCGCTTATGTCTAATCATGGAGTGGTATGTATCGGGAAAGATTTAGAACATGTGTTTGATGTAGCAAGAACCTTAGAAAAAGCATGCGAATTATTTATTGAATCGAAGAAAGCAATAGTATAAAAATGGAAAAGGAAATTGCGATAAATACAATTTTGGGAGCTCATGATTTTTTTTTACAACAGAGTGCAGGTTATAAAAGCTGGGGCAAAGTAGAAGTTTTGCAAATAGCCATAAGAATTGAAGGTAATGCGTATATAATAAATAATGAAAATTCGGATTTTTCAAATTTGAATAAGGATGACTTTCAATCCAATTTATTAAGTGAGAACTGGATTGGATCAATATTTTTAAAGCGAAAAAATATAAATTACATACTAATAACCAAACAAGAATTTGCTACACAAATAAAAGAAGAAATACCACCAATTTTAGATGATCAAGCCCAATTGTTGGGTGTAACAATACGGGTAGCAAAAGATAACAATGGCATCGTCAAAGCAATAAAAAATCGTTTTGCTGCTGTGCAGCAAAATGGAAAAAGTATTTGTATTGGCAATACTTTGGAAGACGCTTATGTAGCTGCACAACTATTAGAAAAAACTTCAAAAGCATTTATAGAAGCCAAGTTTTTGGGTGGAGCAAAATCCATTAACAAAATTGAAGCTTGGGTGATGCAACAATTTTATCAGTTTAAATATTCAAAAGAAGCACTTAAAAATAAATAAAAATGGTACAATTTATAAAAAATGTAATCCTTCAATTTGGGGGTCGATATTTTGGAAGCGAGCAGGAGAAAAAGGCACAAATTTACACAAAAGGCGTTTTGGAGCAGTATTGTGATAAAACCGAAATAATTCCTTTTGAGTCTGCACTTGAAGCCCATTTTCAATCATTGAAAATATTTTGCATTGTATATGTTTTGTCGTTGATTACTTTTAAATTTAATATTGTATTTGGAGCTTTTTTGTCGGTAAGCAATACCGTTTTGTTTTTGGGGCATTTTGTGACCTATCGCCATTGGCTCGATTTTTTGTTTAAAAAGAAAACTTCCTATAACGTAATTGGTGATATTGAACCAATTCAAACTGCGACAAGTACCATTATTATTTCGGGGCATATTGATAGTGTAAAAGAATTTAAATGGTGGTATCGTTTAAAACATGCAGGTGCAGTTTTGTCTGTTATTGCAGGTTTTTTATTTCCATTACTTTCAGTTTTTATGGTATTAGCAATATTTGTCCATCAACCATTTATCGACTATATATGGATATTTTTTTTATTGTGTACGCCTATTTTGATTGTTTATTTTGATATGCATGGTGATATAGTAGTGGATGGCGCACTCGACAACCTGACAGGTGTGGCGATGGCAGTAGAAATGGCTAAAGTTTTTTCGGAAGAAAAACTCCAATATACCCGAATTCGTTGTATTAGTTTTGGCTCTGAGGAGGCAGGATTGCGAGGCGCGTGGCATTATGGTAAAACCAATAAAAAACAGCTATTAGATGAGAAGGCATTTATGATAAATTTAGATACCATCAAAGACCTTGAACACATGACCATTGGTACACGCGAAACCAACACCTTAGTAAGTTTTGACAAAAACGATATTGCCAAAATGGAGGAATCATTTAAGGCCACAGGAGTTTTTTACAAAAAGTTGCCACTAGATGTTGGCGCATCTGATGCATCAGCATTTCGGATATTGGGGTTGCCTGCTTTGTCCATTATTGGGATGATGTCGGAGCGATTAGATATATGCTACCACACAAGATTAGACAATATAGAACACTTGGATGGAGCGGCCATGGAAGCCATGAAAAAAGTGCTTATACACTTTATACAAACATGGGATAAAAAAGCGAAATAATTTATTTTTATTTGTAATAAAAAAGGCGAGAAATATTTCTACTCCCGCCTTGAATGTTTTCACAATATATTTAGAAGAAATATAGAAACGAATTAGGTTGTGAAGATACAATTTTATGAATTGGCTAATAATTTTTTATTTGTATTCATCTGTTCGCCAAATTTCTGCTTATTTTCAATGGTTTTTTGGCTCGGGTGAAAGCAATTCACAACTTGTTCTATACTCTCCAACCAGCTACAATAGTTGCGATTTCTCTTTTTAGATACAATTTTATGAATTGGCTAATTTTAGCCCAATTCTACTTCACAAAAACCCAAAATACTTAATAATTAAAAATTGGTTTTTGGCTTCTGTGAAATTCATTATCTTCAAAAATCTTATTTATCTAACGCATAAATCAACCGAAATATTTTAATCTATTTTTATAAATTTCCCAGTTAATGATTGTGTCTCGTTATTTATCCTAATCAAATAAGTTCCATTGGGATAGTTAGAGACATCAATTGTTTGATTTTTTGAATCTAAATTTAATTCACTTGCTTCAATTAAAACACCATTTAAATTAAATAATTCAATTGTTTTTGGCAAAAAATCATTTGGTATTTTTATCATAACGATATTATTTGTGGGATTCGGAAAAAGGCTTAATTGGGCCTTCAATAAATTATGGTTTATACCAGTAGTGGTATTATTGTACAGCCATAAGCTAGTTCCGGGCCGCTCAATTTGGGTTGGTGTATAATAAGCAGTGACTAAAATACCATCGTTTCTATTGAAATTAATATCCTTTATTTTTGAAAAATAGGCAGGTATTGGAACTACTCTCGAAGCTTTTGATGCTAAATCAATTTCAAGAATTCTTTCTGCTCCATTAAGATTTATCCCAATTGGTTTTATAAGAAAGTATAATTTGTCTTTATATATCCCAATATTTTCATCTTCAATTCCATATAAAAATGATGGATTGGAAAAGGTAATTGTGTCGTATTTTACCTCACTATTTATTGATAGCCCATTGCAACTACTTACAATGGTTTTCATTTCTGTATAGGTTTGATTTGCAAATGTTTTTATCCCATAAATTTTGCTGTCCTCACTAAAATATATCTTGCTAATATTGATTAGCATATCATCCATTTCATCCTCTAGGTCTAATGTTTTTTCAAATTCAAAATCATCTTTTAAAATGAATAGACTTTTTAAAAGGGCATCAAAAGAAGTAGGATACAATGAATTATATAATGTAGTATAGATTTGATTATATTTAGATTTTAACTGAACTATATTTCTTGATATTGATTTTATTCCAAAAACTTCAATACATTGAATATTTGCTTGAAATTCTTGAAATTCTTTTGCCTGTATCAAATCTCCTTCTTGCCCTTGTGTATAAAAAAGATACCCATCTTCAGTAAAATCTCTTCCTATATTTGAAAAATTTGCTACAGGTTTGGTACCATCCGTAAGTCCAATTGTGGTAAAAAATAATTTATTATCCTTTATTACAAAATTGTTGAAATAAGCATATTTGGTTTTGAAACTAGTTGTTTGCGTGGGATTGCTCAATAAATACACTTTTGTCCCATCAAATGCAAGTAGGTGATGTTTTCCCAAATGTTCGCCAGTTTGTTCAGAAATTTCATCGCAAACTTCAAAAATATTTTTTCCATTAAGCACACCAAAAAAGGTAACCTCTTGTCCTGTGTTAAAAGTAAAAGGAAGAGTATTCCATTTGATAATGGGAGTTAAAGTTCCATCAGTATTTATTTTCCAAATAAATTCCTTATTATTTCCAATTGCAGGAATATAAAGCGAGCCATTTATTTCGAAAAAGTCGCCAATTACGCCTTTTCCTGTAATTGTTTTTAGTCTTTTTGTGCCAGCCTTCGTACCATTGGTTTTGCAAATTGTTTTATCATTTGCAACAAAATAAACTTCATTATTATATTGGTAAAAACGATTTATTCCATAAGGCACTTCAATATTAAAACTATCCAATTTTGTGGTTTCATTTCCATTTGTTACAAATAATGTATTATAATCATCATAAGTACCATAATACATTTTGTCAAAAGCTCCGAACCACCCAAAATGTTGGTCAATAAAAGGTGCTTGTCCTGTGAGTTTCTGGCCAATTGGTATAGTAGTGGATGCTGTGCCTTCTGTTTTCCATGCAACTTGCCCATAATTATTAAAACCTGAAAAATAAGTTTTATTTTGATAGGTAATATAATTTTTTGAATCAAAGTCAAGGTATGGATTTAATGCAGGATAATAGTATGATTCATAATTTCCAAGTGTAGATATTTTGTCGTTTGTTAGGTCGATATACCACAAATTTTGGATTATTCTGTAATCATCTATTACTATAAAACATAATTTATTATTCGCTTCAAATGTGAACCATGAATCTGCTAAATTACTATATCCAATATTTAATTCGTCAATTATTGTAGTGCCAGATTTTGTCCCATTTGTTTTAAGTATTTTATTTCCTCTAATCATATAACAATTATTGTTTTTTACATAATACTGATTGGTATTAAAGGCAATAAAATTGTCATTCCATTCATTATTTTGTGTGTCATCTATGGTTTCGCCAAATGTATTATTTGAAAAATTAAACGCTTTAATATTGTTTTCAAAATCTTTGTATAGAAAGGCTTCATTAGGTAGCTTATCTATCAAAAACGAATTTTATTATTTAAAATTTCTATTTTATTTGTGCCAGTTATATGCCATCAGATATAAATATTGCAGAGGAGTCTATATCGGAAATAAAATCATTTTTATTTTTTTTGAACAATAAATGAATTATTAATTTATTATTTGCAGTTGAAAATTTAACGGTTGTCAAACCTGCTTCATTTGTATTGTAATTGTCCATTATTGGAAGTACTTTTTCAATTAGATTTGTTTCAGTATTTACCTTAAAAATGGCTGATACAAAATTGGAATCTGCTCCATAAAAATATAAAGTATTGTCCCAAGTATAATTACTCCAGAAACCGTTTAAAAGAGGAGTGTTTTCATTTTTTAAGAGAGTAGTTCCTTCATTAGTGCCATCTGTAATATAATATTCGAGTGCTGTTTGAGCAAAAGGACCATATGGAAATTTATTAGAAAACAAAAATTTATTTCCAATCTGAATACCATTATCTATTTTAAAGGTATCATTATTCAATGGAAAATGCTCAATTGAATTACTTGTATAATTTAGCGCTAAAGTATGCCAGCCAGTTGTAGGCGTATAGTCATTATTGTATTTGTAAATAATTTTATTGTCGAAACGATCCAACAAGAAAAAATCTTTTTGAAAGCCTGATTCATTTGGATATTCTATAGAGAAGAATTTAAATACTGTATCGATAAATTGAGTGCCGCTTTCTGTACCATCAGTTTTCCATAATTCATAGATTAAATTACCTGTTAATTCGTCTTTTGTTGCAACGGTAAAAATGACTTCATTGTTTCTATTGATAAAATCGTGAGGATAAGAACCTTCACTGCCAGGTACAATATCTTTTAATAATTTAGTGCCCAATGTGGTTCCATCGCTTATCCATAACTCATAACCTGTGTTTCCATCGCTTCTAGAAAGTAGAAGTTTATTTTTAAATTTTATTGGATCGCCAAAGTAATTTCCAGAATTTATGCCACTAGGTTGTGTTCCATTGCCTAGAGAAAGCAAATTAAAATCATCTCCGGCTTTTGTATAAATAGCAATGGTACATAGTAAAATAAAGTTTAAAATCTTTTTCATAGTTTTTGGTTTATAATCAAAAGTAATAGTTCTTTTTGATTATGCAAAGGGACAATTTTTTAAGTAAATCGGAAAAAATAGAATACTATTTATCAGATTTTAATTATTTTAATAAAAATTTTGTATTTGATTCACTTTATTGTTGAGTTTGCAATTTAAGACAATTTGTTCGCCAAATGTCTGTTTATTTCCAATGGTTTTTGGCTCGGGTGAAAGCAATTCACAACTAGTTTTTATCTGTGCATCTATGGCATCAATAATAAAATAGCGAATATTTTTTAATTATATTTCCCCTGTCAATCAACCTAAAAATGGAAGCCAATATTAAAGGCTGTACGCCAAATAAAATATTTATCAAAATCCTTATCCTTATATTCTTTCTGCATTTCTTTATTTGTATAAATGCGTTTTTCAAAAACGTTATTATAACCCATTCCAAATTCTCCACCTAAGGATAAACGAGGTAAAGGTCGGTATTCAAATCCGGTTGACAATAGCAGTCCAATATTAAACTGATTTATTTTTGTATGGTTTTCACTAAAAATGCTGGAGGATAAAATATTGTTAAAGTCGATATTTGGATTTACAATGGTATAATCCTCGTAAACTAATGTATCAAAGGAAATGATTTTATATTTTTCAACGATATTCGTATTTTTATTTTCTTCTGTTTTAAAACCAAAAATAAGTTCTGGAGAAATAAACCAATTTACTCTTTTTAAATCACTGAAATAAAATTTGCTTTGTAATCCAGATCTAAAGCCAATGTTCTTTAAGTTGTTAAATTGATTGTTGTAACGTGAATAGGTAGAATCTGAATAATTAATTTCATCTGGAATATAATTATAATTATAGTCATAATATCTGTTTCTAAAATAAATATCTTTATTTACACTGATAAATAAAGGAATTTTTAATCCTATGTTTTTATTCGTTAATCTTCGTTCATAAGCTAAAGAAAAATCGTTATAAATTGGCGAAAACAAATCGGTAGTTATGGAATTTCTATATTTTATAAAACTAGAATCTAAAAACTCTTTTCGGTTTTTTGTGTTTTTATAATTTCTTCCTTTCCATTTGAGAATAAAATTAACTGTACTTCTTTCTTAGCTATACTATATTCTGGTCCTTCCAAATTATCGGATGGCTTATATTTAATTTCATTTAAGCCAACTTCCAAAATTTTTCCATCAATTACTTTTTTATTATTCAAAATAATTTTGTCCTGACCGAAAGTGTAGAACTGTATTGCTAGAAATAGGATTGTAAGTATTTTTTTCATTCTTTAATCTTTTATTATGCAAATATAGGGTTTAAAATAAATAGCAAATTCCTAATTCGTTTAATTAATCTTTGATTTTGTTTAAATTAAAACTTGTTATTTGGGTTTTTATTGTGTTTTTTGCTAATTATTTACTGTAAATTTGTATAATTTTGTAATCTAATACAAATATTATTATAATCTATATTTTATGAAGTACTTATTTATATCATTTTTATTATTCGGATTTGTAGGATTCAATTTTGGTCAATCCACTTGTATGGTAAAAGACAGTTTAGGAGCCCATCTTTTAGAAGCTTTTAAATTGCAGAATTATACCGAACTACAAAAATTACAACCAACGGTTAGCGTTCTTAAAAAAGGTTTTGGCAAAGAATTGAAAACCCTTAACGATAATGCCATTCAGAAAATGATAAGTGAAAACCCAAAAACAAAGGCTGATTGGACTAAAATAAATGAAGAGGCAAAAAAAGCGAAAATTAATTTTGATGAATTAAGTCTAAAGAGCGTTGCAATGTCAAATCCCTATGGAGATAATCATCCACTGGCAGCCATTGAGTTAACACTTTTATTGGGTGAAAAAACGTATAAGTTAGCTATTGCTGTGGTAAGAGATGGGAATTGTTTATACTTTAATGAGTTTCTGAATTCAACTTCTATTTGGGAATAAATAAAAGGCATCGCTTTTTTTAGTTTTCAAGTTTTTATTTCCACTTTTGTAAAATGGAAAAATCGAAAGTTTTAATTACTGGTATAACTGGATTAATCGGAAAGCATATAGCTCAAAAAAATATTGAATGAAAATCTATTCGATATTCGAGGTCATTGTTTTTCTGCTAAAGACATTTCGTTTTTTGAGCAAAATAATATAGAAATATTTAGAGCCGATATTTGTAAGAAAGAACAACTTGTAGATATCTGTTCTGGATGCAGTATCGTAGTACACAGTGCAGCCCGTGTGATAGATTTTGGTACCAAAGCTCAATTTTATGAAGCACATGTAGATGCAACAAAATATATCCTTGATGAAGCAATAAAAAGCGGTGTAAAGCATTTTATTTATATCAGTTCATTTGGACTGCTACTTATATCGCGCAAAAATGGTGTTTTACCCAATGAAGATATACCATTGGTAAAAAGCGGTGTGCACTATGATGACGCCAAAATTGTTGCTGAAGAAATGGTAAAATCGTATGCCCAAAAACACGGATTTGATTATTCTATTATAAGGCCAGCTGCCGTAGTTGGTCCTGAAAGTGTTTGGGTACGCGAACCTTTATTGCGTATAAAAAAATCTGCACTTGGTGTGGCATTAATTGATAATGGAAAATGGGATGCTTGTTTAATAGATGCGGCAAACTTGGCTGATGGTATTTACAAAACGATTGCAATGCCTGTTGCTCGAAATCAAACTTATTTTTTAATGGATGATTGGGGCATTACATGGAAGCAGTATTTAACTGATTTATTATATCTTGTTGGTAAAGTCCCTACTTTAAGTCTTCCGAAATCTATCGTATTGCCACTTGCAAAGCTATTAGATAAATTATTAGTTCCGTTTGGTAAAAAACCACCTTTTTCGCCTAAATCTATTTTGGCAACTGGTTCGGATAGGAGAGTAGATACTTCAAAAGCAAGGAAGGAATTAGGGTGGAAATCAGCAATTGGATATAAGGATAGTTTTGCTAAAATAAAAGATTGGGTACAATCGCAACCTGATTTATTGCCTTAATGAACCTAAAATATTTCTAAAACACCATTTTGAATTCTGTTTTCATGGTCGAGTAGCCATTTCTTTCGCCAAAGTCCACCCGAAAAACCTGTCAGGTTGCCATTCTGACCAATTACTCGATGACAAGGTATTATTATTGGAATAAAATTTTTACCGTTCGCAGTACCAACCGCCCGAGATAAATTTTTTATCGCCCATTTGTTGTGCTAATTCACCGTAAGAAATGGTTCTACCGTAAGGAATTTCAGTGAGTAATTTCCATACCTTATTTTCGAATTCAGTGCCATTATATGCCAAAGGAAGCGTAAAAGTCTTCAATTTTCCTAAAAGAAATGCTTCCATTTGTTTTTTTGCCTCTATAAGTAAAGGCAGTTTTTCGTTATTAGTTGTATTTGGAAAAGAATTGTCTGTAAAATTTATGCTTACAATCTTTTCATCCAATACCTTTATTTCTAAGGCGCCCATTTCCGATGAACAGAAGATGGTATTTGTCATTTGAGTTTCAATCAAAAGCCGGATTTTTTAGGTCTTTTAATAGGTCAGCATAAAATCGAGTTGCTTTAAAGGCAGGATTGCCCGAAAAGCGAAACAAACCAACTTGGTCGGCATGATTAAGACTCGGCGCTTCTTCTGTTTTTATAATGCCCTTAAAATCTCCCCATTTCGCCGACTCAACCGACACTAAGCCATCATTTTTTCCATCAGAAATAAACAAAAAACCAGCCAATGATCGCCATAAAAAATTTGGATATTCTTTATTTACATGGCTTGCATAACTCTGATAATAAACATTGGGATGGTCAATTACATCCTTGTTAAACAATTCCATGGCCTCAGTGGTTACTTGTACTACAGCCCTCAAACTATCGGGCTGTTTATCACCCATTATCATTGCATATATATTCACCATCCTGGCAGCTGCAAATCTACCTAATGGTATTTTTCCTACCACAATATCTGCTATTCCCGAACCTCTGTGTGGCGAACCAATTGTGGTTAAACTAGCGACTTTATCACCCATTTCCAACTTCGAAATCATATAGCGCGCCTCAATTCCACCCTTAGAATGGGCAATTATGTTGATCTTTTCTTTTTTTGTTTTTTCTAATATATCTAAAATCCTACTTTTTAATTTGATGCCATTTTCAAGATGACTACAAAAGCATCTTGGTTAGCTGTAAAAACCATTCCGCCTCTTTCTTTAAGATAATCAGGAATAATTCCCCAATAATTAAGTACAAAATTATGTTCTTTAAATCCCATTCCACTAACCAAAATAATAGGATACTTTGTGTCGCACATAGCCAGCTTATCTGTATCTATTGGCGTTTTTTCTATGGTTAACGTTTCGTCTTCTGCCATTTCCCCTTGAAATTTTTACTTTTAGCGGAGCTCGTAATCTGCAAATGTATGCAATCAGTCTAAAATTCAAAATTAATTCTCATTAAGTTTTTTTCTTTTAATAATCAATTAACATTAGTTTATTTGGGTTTGTCAAAACAAATCTATTAATTTGTCCTAATTATGAATAAATTTAGTTTTTACGGTTTTTATTTTTGGTCTCTTAAAAGGACGAAGTAATACTGTATTAAAAATATAGATGAAAAGTCCTAGTGAAAGCTGGGACTTTTTTTTTAGAAACAAAAGAAATGAAAGAAAGAATAGCGATACAAGGTTTTGAAGGCTCTTTTCACGAGATAGCGGCAATTAAGTTTTTTGGTGCTGATATCCAAACTTATGAGTGTGATACTTTTCAAAAGTTATTTGAATCATTTGAAAAAGGCAAAGCCAAGTATGCAGTTTGTGCAATAGAAAATAGCGTTGCAGGCTCAATATTGCCCAATTATGCAAGGTTAAGAGAATCCAATTTAGAAATTTTTGGTGAAGTTTATCTGCGTATCGAAATGAATTTGATGGCTTTGAAAGGTCAGAAATTAAGTGATATAGAAGAAGTGCATTCTCACCCAATGGCCATTTTACAATGTACTGACTTTTTTAGGAAACATCCTAGTATTCAACTAATTGAATCTAAAGATACAGCCTTGAGTGCAATGGAAATTAAGGAACACCATATTAAAGGTAGAGGAGCACTAGGAAGTGAGGCGACAGCTAATTTATATGGATTGGAAATTTTTGGGCAAAAGCATTGAAACCAATAAAAGAAATTTTACTCGTTTTTGGTTTTAAAACAAAGAAAAGACCCCTTGCCATTTGAAAAGGGAATCATTAATAAAGCTTCTATTTCTTTTTTGGCTAGTCATAAACCTGGTAGCTTGGCTAAGGCACTTACTATTATGGGAGAATTTGGGATGAATCTCACCAAATACAGAGTTTGCCTAGTACTTGGGAAAAGAATGGACTTATTTTATGTATGCTGATTTGGAATTTGACCATTTGACTCAATTTGAAGAAATGGTAAAAGTATTAGAACCGGTAGTGTTTGAATTTGTTATTTTAGGAGAATATACCCAAGCCATTAAAATAAATTAAGTAATGATTATTTCAGCAGCAGATAAATTGCAATACATACAGGAATATTATTTTTCCAGAAAACTCAAGGAAATTAAAGCCTTAATGGATGCTGGTAAAGATATTTTAAATTTAGGTATTGGAAATCCTGACCAAATGCCCTCAATTGAAACGATTGAAGCCCTTAAATCATCGGCCGATAAATCAAATAGCCATGGATATCAAAGTTATATTGGTATTCCGTCTCTACGGAAAGCTATGGCAAAATGGTATTTAGAAACATATCAGGTAGAATTAAATTTCGAAACGGAGATTTTACCATTATTGGGTTCTAAAGAAGGTATTACGCACATAACTCAAGCATTTATTAATCCAGGTGACAAGGTTTTAATTCCAAATCCTGGTTATCCTTCCTATGAGTCCGCCACTCGATTGGCAGGTGGAATACCAGTGTTTTATGAGTTGGATGAAACAAACAATTGGACACCCGATTTTCCGCAATAAAAAAGGAGGACTTAGTAGGAGCTAAATTATTATGGGTAAATTATCCCAATATGCCTACTGGAGCAGCTGGTTCAATTTCAATGCTAGAGCAAATCATTCAATTTGCAAAAACGAATAAGTTATTAGTTATTAATGATAATCCTTATAGTTTGATTTTAAATGAAGAAAGGCCATTAAGCATTTTTCAAGTTGAAGATGCTAAATCGGTTGCTTTAGAGCTTAATTCATTAAGTAAATCACATAATATGGCTGGCTGGCGTATTGGTTTATTGACAGGAAGAGCAGATTATATTTCTACCGTTTTGAAAGTGAAATCAAATGTTGATTCGGGGATGTTTTTGCCGATGCAAGAGGCTGCGGTTAAAGCCTTTGAAAATACCGACGATTGGCACAATGAAAGAAACGAGGTTTATGTAAAAAGAAGGGTAATTGCAACTTCAATTATGGAAGCACTTAATTGTGTGGTGGATGCAAATCAAGTAGGTATGTTTTTGTGGGCAAAAATTGAAGATAAGTGGGAAGATTCGGGAGAATTGGCAGATAAGATTTTGTATGAGGCTAATGTATTTATTACGCCTGGTTTTATTTTTGGAACGAAGGGTAAGCGTTTTCTTAGAATTTCATTATGTAGTCCTGAAACAATGCTATCTGAAGCGTTAAAAAGAATAAAAAGCTTGAGTTTATAAGATGAAAGTTGCAGTATTTGGCATAGGATTAATTGGTGGCTCTTTAGCAATAGACCTTAAAAAAAGAGGTTTTGCTTCAGAGATAATTGGCGTTTCACGTACCGAAAAATCTGCTAATAAGGCTTTGGAATTGGGATTGGTGGATAAAATATTGTCTAAAGAAGCAGCAATTGCTGTAGCAGATATAATAATTTTATGTGTGCCAGTAAATATATTAGTTGAAGAGTTGCTTTTTGTATTGGATAGGGTTGATAATCAAATAATTGTAGATATGGGGTCTACAAAAATGAATATAATTTCTGCTATACATCACCACCCAAAACGAGGCAGATTTGTAGCTGCACATCCTATGGCGGGAACAGAAAATTCAGGTCCTGAGGCTGCTTTTTCGGGATTATTTGATGGGAAAACGTGTATTATTTGTGATAAGGAAGATTCTGATAAGGATGCGTTTAAGGCGGTTAAGACATTGTTTGAAACCCTAAATATGAATATAAAATATATGGATGCAAAGGCACATGATATGCATGCTGCGTATGTTTCACATATTTCTCATATCAGCTCCTTCGTTTTGGCGTCTACTGTTTTGGAAAAGGAAAAAGATGAAGAAGCAATTTTGGAAATGGCAGCAGGCGGATTTGAATCTACCGTTCGGTTAGCGAAATCTAGTCCTGAAATGTGGTCGCAAATATTTGAACAAAACAAGGATAATATATTAGAGGTATTGGATACGTATATTGAAAAAATGTACCATTTCAGAAATTTAATAAATAAAAATAAATTTGTAGAAGTAGCCGACTTTATGAAAAAGGCAAATGAGATAAAGAAAATTTTAAAATAGAAATTAAGAAAAGATGAGTAGTAAATTAAATGTAAAACCATTAAATGAATGGGGATTTGACTTCAAAAAACCAGTTATCATTTCAGGTCCTTGCAGTGCTGAAAGCGAGGAACAATTGTTAGAAACGGCTCAAGGGCTTGCAGATAAAGGGATTGATATACTTAGAGCTGGAATTTGGAAGCCACGAACTCAGCCAGGTGGATTTGAAGGTTTGGGAAAATTGGCATTGCCTTGGCTAAAAAAGCAGGACAAATGATTGGGAAGCCTATCTCAGTTGAGGTAGCCACCCGTGAGCATGTGTTTGACTGCCTAAAAGCAGGTGTAGATATTTTATGGATAGGTGCCCGAACTACAGCAAATCCATTTTCTGTTCAAGAAATTGCTGACGCTTTAGAAGGTGTTGATATTCCAGTAATTGTTAAAAATCCGGTAAACCCAGATTTGCAATTGTGGTTAGGTGCATTAGAGCGCATGAATAGGGCAGGTATTACTCGATTAGGAGCTTTGCATAGAGGATTTTCTTCTTATGAAAAAACGAAATATAGGAACAAACCAATGTGGGAATTGCCTGTTGAATTAAGAAGATTGGAGCCAAGTTTACCTATCTTTTGCGATCCTAGTCATATTTGCGGTGGTCGAGATTTATTAGCTTCTGTAGCCCAAAAAGCAATGGATTTGGATTTTGATGGTTTAATGTTGGAAAGTCATAGAGACCCAGATAATGCATGGAGTGATGCGGCACAGCAAGTAACACCTGAAAGATTAGGGGAAATAATAAAGGGATTAATTATTAGAGAAAGCAAACCTGAAATTACTGCCAATAAATTGGATGAATATAGACATAGTATCGATAGAATTGATAATTATGTAATGGAAATATTGTCTGAAAGAATGGATATTGCCAAGCAAATAGGCCAATTTAAAAAAGACAATAATGTTACCATTTTACAAACTAATAGGTGGGCTGAAATTGTAACAGACAGGATTGCAAAAGGTGCTAAAAGAGAATTGACAGAGGATTTTATTAAAGAACTTTTTGAAGCGATACACCAAGAATCAATAAGACATCAAACAAAAGTGATGAATTCATAGTTTGATTTTTTTATTTTAAAAAGGGTAGGATTTATATTCCTACCCTTTTTTTGTATATTTTTTTTCGAATAATAAAAAAAATGATTATTTTTACATTTAAATGTCTTAAATACATTGTAATTCAATATAATATGAAAATTAAATTTAGCTTTTTACCATTATTATTTGCCATTATAGCTATTGTTTTTAGTAGTTGTAATAATGAGCCTGGGCCTTGGACACCAATTGTTTATAATACAATTGCAAACGGCGCACCAGGTATAGTTCTTCCTTTAAAGTCTAATGGGTACGGAATTGCCTCCAATATTACCGTTTATATTGATTCTGTTACCCAATATAAGCGAACTGCTGCAAGTGGCTGTTTTGGAAATGATTCAGGAAAAACGAATTATAAAAATATAGGACAAGTTTTAGTAAATGATGTTGCATTAACCATATACCCAAATAATTGCTATACTTCAAATACTGGGGATGGTTTAGATAATGTTTTTGATTTTACAGGTAAAGCAATTTGGAAGGTTAATTATTCTAATGTACTAACTGGTAATGTTGATGCAGGTGTTTTTCCTACGACACCAATCATAGTGACTAAAGCAGAAATTGATCTTGATACGACAAATATTATTCAAAATTTTCCGGTTACAAATGCAGATACCATTATTTATGCAATTGGAAATGGAGCCGGAAAATTTATTTTAAAAGGAAAATCAAAGACCTCCACTTCTTGTGCTTTTACAAAAGAAGAATTAGCCTCAATTGGTGCAACTTCCAATGGTTTAATTCAAGTAAGTGCATACAAAAGAATAAAAATAACACCAGCTGGAAAACCAGAAGTATTTTACTTTTACAATAATACAGCTTATGTAAAACAGAATGTTTCAATTAAATAATTTTTTCAATCAATTTATAAATAGCAAATACAATGTCCTATTCTGTAACAGTAATTTTGGATGGCAATACTTTTGAATTAGAGGTTGAACCAGGTCAAACAATATTAGAAGCTGCAATCGATGCAAATATCGATCCGCCATATGCTTGTAGAGTAGCTGCTTGTTGCAGTTGCAAGGCTAAATTGGTGGAAGGAGAAGTTACAATGGATGATGATGAGCCACTAACAGAGGAAGAAAAAGAGGAGGGTTTTATTTTAACCTGCCAATCTCATCCTGTAAGTGCCAAGTGCATTGTTAATTATGATGAGGGATAAATACGGCTTCCCCAATATTTGGAATGATTAAATTCCCTTTTAAGGAATTATTTAGTTTTCTTTTCTCTATTATTTTTACTGGCTCCGATGCTGGCTCATGGCTTAAATCGAAAGTGCCATAATGCATAGGTATAAAATGTTGAGCGCCTAACTGATGAAACGCATCTATTGCCTCGTCGGGTGATAAATGCGCCCATTCCATCAAAAATGAAGGTTTGTATGCGCCAATAGGCATTAAGGCATAATCAATATCTTGAAATACATTTTTAATTGCAGAAAGAAGTGATCTCCTTTTGCAGAGTCTCCTGCAAAATAAATACTTGTTTTTTTACCTTGTATTAAAAAACTACCCCATAAAGTGGTATTAAAATCCGTTAAATGCCTTCGGTTCCAATGTTTTGCTGGTAAAAAGGAAATGTCGATATCAGTTAACGAAAATTTTTGCCACCAACCCGCCTCAGTTGTTTGACGAAAAGGCGTATATTTTTTGATTATTTCTCCAATTTTTAGCGGACACAAAATATGTGCATTCGGATTGTTTTTCGACAATAAATTCAGGCTTGGTAAATCTAAATGGTCACGATGTCCATGAGATAAAAGGATATAATCAATATCTTTAAAATCCGATGGGGAGCAAGGAAATATTGTTTTCCTTTTCAAAAAAAAGGAGATATCGCCAAAAACAGGATCTGTAATAATTCGTTTACCATTTATTTCAATATAAAAACTGGAATGACCAAGCCATACAATCTTATCTTTTTCATTTGTCAGAAAATCAATATTGCTAATAGTGGTAGGAACGAATTTGTCTTCTTTTTTTTCTTTTTTCTGAGGATTTGGTAAAATAGCATATTTGGCAATGGCTGAAAACGGAATTTCTTCTATTGTTTGTTCAAACACAAATTTATCATAGATTTTGATATTGCCTTTCCAATCTGATTTAATAAATGCTAAATCGGGATTGAAGTGGTATGATTTCATAAAGAATCGCTTAAAATGCTTAAAAAAATAAGGTTTGAACTAAAAGGTAAATATTAAGGGATAAAATTATAAAAGCAATTAGAATTACCCAATATTTTAACCAAAAAGCATTTACAAATTCACCCATTTTTAATTTATCGGAGGTGAAAACCACTAATGGAATAACCGCAAAACTTAATTGAAGCGATAATATTACTTGACTTAAAACCAATAAATCGCCGACGCCCTCTTCACCATAAATATAGGTTACAATTAAAGCAGGAATAATAGCAATTACTCTAGTAATCAATCTCCTTAGCCAAGGCTTTAGTTTTATATTCAAAAAACCTTCCATCACAATTTGCCCTGCTAAAGTGCCTGTTAGAGTTGCATTTTGCCCTGAAGCCAATAAGGCAATTCCGAAAAATAGGGCTGCAAATTTTGCACCCAATAAAGGATTTAAAAGTTCGTAAGCTCTATTGATATCTGCAACATCTTGATAGCCAGTTTTATGGAAAGCAGAGGCTGCTAAAATTAAAATGGCTGCATTTATAAAAAAAGCAAACAAAAGTGCCACAGTGGAATCTATGGTTGCGTATTTTACTGCACTTTTTTTTGCTTGAAGCGTATTTTCAATTTTACGGGTTTGAACAATACTACTGTGCAAATAAAGGTTATGAGGCATAACGGTAGCACCCAAAATGCCAATTCCGATATAGAGCATTTCTTTATTTTTGAATAATTCTAATGTCGGTATTAGTCCTTTCGCCATTGGCAAAATGTCTGGTTTTGATAAAAATAATTCATAACCGAAGCAAAGGAGTATGGTAAATATTAGAACAGAAATGATTACTTCTAGTACTCTAAATCCTTTATTGTTTAAATAGAGAATTAAGAAAACGTCTAGGATTGTAATACAAACACCTATGAAAAGCGGTATTTTAAAGAGTAAATTTAATGCGAGTGCAGAGCCCAATACTTCGGCTAAATCGCAGGCTGCAATGGCCAATTCACAAAGTATCCAAAGTACGAATGAAACGGGTTTTGAGTAACTATCTCTGCAGGCTTGTGCCAAATCTCTGCCCGTAGCGATGCCTAATTTTAGGGCTAAATGTTGTAAAAAAATAGCAAATATATTCGAAATGAAAATAACAGATAATAAGGCATAGCCAAATTTAGCACCACCTGCAATATCGGTTGCCCAATTGCCCGGATCCATATAGCCAACAGCCACCATCATTCCGGGACCCATAAAGGCAAACATTTTCTGCCATTTCGAGCCTCTAGAGGGAAAATTTATGGTTGCAAAAACTTCGGATAAAGAATTTGAAGTATTTTCCCTTCTCCAGCCTTTTTTATTATTAGAATCATTCACACTGCAAATATGACTAAAAATACTTTAGGTTAGCATTAATAAATAATTAGACTAGTCTAATTATTTATTTAGATAGTAAATGGAACCCTCCGAACTAGCGCAAATATTTAGCATAGCTTTATGCGTTTTGCAATATTGCACCATAATCAGTATAGATTCTATTTATATTTCAAGCCCTCCATATTTGCATGATTTGGAAACTTATTCCTTTAAATAAAAATGTCCAAGTACGCAAACCACTATCCTATGCTAAAGACTTGTTCCAATTCTTCGGAATAGTTTTTATTTTTTTTATATTTGGACAGGTTGGTTGTACTATTTATTCAAATTCCAAATGGCAAAATTTAAAACAGAGGCAAAACTTACCCAAAGTAAATAAGGAATATTTAGGTAAGCAGCTAGTTTGTCCACTTTATAAAACTGCACCATCATCCAAAGGATGGCGAACCAAAGGAGAATAATTTCAATAAAGGCTAAGCCAATTTGGTGGAATTGAAAAAAGATAAAACTCCACATGAAATTCAGCGTCAGTTGAATAAAAAAGGCAATGAAGGCTTTGTTTCTTTGTTCGCTTGCCGTTTTGTTTACGATTATAAAAAAGGAAATGCCCATTAAAAGATAAAGGCTTGTCCAAACGGGACCAAATAAATAATTAGGCGGATTAAACCATGGTTTTGTTAGATATTGATGCCAAGATTCGATATTTTTAGAAGTGGCAAAACCTGATAATCCACCAACTGCTAATGGAATTAAAAGGCAAATAATAAATTGTATGATTTTTTTCATTTTGTTAGAACATGTATTTCGTTTAAAATGTTTATTTATAGGTTAATAAATGCTTGTCTCCGCCTAGAAAATGGCTATGGTTATTAAATGAAATTAATTTCCAACCCTTTGAAGTGTTTTTTATTTGTGTAATTGATGCATTTGCAATACTCAATTGTAAATCAAAGGTGTGTTGTACATTTAATCCTAAAATCTCCATTAATGCAATAGAAATAGCACCGCCTGAAGTGAAAATAAAAATGATATCTTCTTTATTCGAATTTTCTGTCAATTTATTTAATCCTTCATTTATTCTGGTGCAGAACTGAATCCATGTTTCATTGTAAATTCCAGAATCTGTTTCGGTCCATTTTTTTATTGCGCCTGTAAGTATTTCTTGAATTTTTACTTTTGGGTTTTGGCTGCTCATTACATCCATTTTCAATACATCCATATCCAGGTATTTTTCATCATATTGAGTAAGAATATCGCGGTGGTCAAATTCATTCCAATATGGATCAGTTTCTATTATATGATTTTCAAGCTCCAAATTTTTAATACAAAAATCAGCAGTTTGTTTATGTCTTACCATATCACCCTGAATTATTTTTGTGGGATATATTTCATTTGATTTTAAAAAGTGGCCCAATTTAGAGGCCTGTTGAAAGCCAATAGGAGAGAGCTCATCGTAATTTTTCATTCCAAAAGAAGCTTGCCCATGTCTGATTAGAAAAACAGTAGCCATATTATATTATTGATTTTTTATGATTCTTTTACAACGCCAATTTAAATAATGTACTAAAATCCAAAAATTTTTGAATGCAGGATTATTGGTTTGTTTGTGGTGAAATCGGTAATATATTTGTTGTAAAATAACCACTAATCTGAATAAGCCATATACTTCGTAAAAAGTAAAATTTAGTCCTTCTAAATTCATTTTTTGGCAATAATAAGCCAAAACCTCTTTTCGTTTCAACATGCCTTTTGCATTGGTGGGTTGTCTTCGGGTTGATTTTGCTATAAAATCATCGGCTTCTTCCACCCAATAGGCCAATGTATTTCCTAAATCCATTAACGGGTTGCCGATTGTTGCCATTTCCCAATCTAATACGCCAATTATTTTGGATGGTTCTTCGGTGGCTAATATTAAATTGTCGAATCTATAGTCGTTATGAATTAAGCAAGTATGTTCTTCTTTGGGAACATTGTTTTTAAGCCAATTAATTACCTTTTTACAATCTGGGACATTCCAAGTTTTAGATTTTTCAAATCGGCTGCTCCAACCGTCAATTTGTCGCTGTGCATAACCCGTTCCTTTACCTATTTTATCGAGGCCAGTGTTTTGAATATCTATTTTATGTAATTCAATCAACTTGTCGATCATATTGATACACAATTCCCTAGTTTGTGGTATGCTTAGATTCAGTCCTTTTGGTAAATTAGATCTTGGAATGATGCCTTCAACTCGTTCCATTATATAAAAATCGCACCCAATAATTGCTGGGTCATTACAAAAGCAATACATTTTGGGAACAGGAAAAAAAGGTTTTAAGGCTTTTTGAATTTCATATTCCCGTTTCATGTCATGCGCTGATGTTGCCTTGGTACCAGCTGGTGGGCGCCGCAGAATAAGGTCGTAATTATTGTATTTAAGTCGATATGTCCAATTCGAAGCTCCTCCCGAAAATTGTGTTACTTCAGTAAATCCATCTAAGTCAGGTATTTGTGTTTTAATCCAGTCATTTATCTTTTCGATTGGCAATTCTTCACCCGTTCTTATTGCTTTTGATTGGTCGATAATAGACTCCATTATTAATTATTTAGAGTTTCCAGTATTGTATTTCAGCAATTCCATTCTTGCAATTAAACCTCTATGCACTGCATCAGGTCCATCGGCTATCCTGATCATTCGAGCCATTAAGAAAAAGCCTGTAAACGGAAAATCGTGGGATACTCCAGCTGCTCCGTGTATTTGTATTGCTTCATCCACAATCATTTGCAATACATTTGGAGCTACCACTTTTATGGAAGATATTTCAGTCATTGCGCCCATTGCACCTACTGTGTCAATTTTCCAAGCGGCAAACAAAGTCAATAATCTAGCCTGATCGATGGCAATTCTAAAATCCGCAATTTTTTCTCTATTTGCGCCCAAATTTAAAATTGGTTTCCCAAATGCAACTCTTGAAAGACCTCTTTCAATCAACATTTTTAAAACAATTTCGGCAGCACCAATACAGCGCATGCAATGATGAATTCGACCTGGCCCTAACCTGCCTTGAGCAATCGCAAAACCAGCACCCACAGCCATTATCATATTCGTTATTGGAACCCTTACATTTGTAAAAGAGATTTCTCCATGTCCAAAAGGTTCGTCATATTCATTGTAAATGGGCAACATTCTTTCAATTTTGACGCCTTCGGTTTCTATAGGAACCAAAACCATGCTATGTTGTGCGTGCCTATTTGCTGTGGGGTCGCTCAATCCCATGAAAATGATTATTTTACAATTAGGGTGGCCAATGCCCGAGCTCCACCATTTCGTTCCATTTAATACTATTTCGTCACCATCTACAATCGCAGTGGCTTGCATATTAGTGGCATCAGAGGAGGCTACATTAGGTTCTGTCATACAAAATGCAGATCGTATTTCACCATTTAGTAAGGGTTTCAACCATTTTTCTTTTTGTTCAGGAGTTCCATATTTACTCAATACTTCCATGTTTCCGGTGTCTGGGGCATTGCAGTTAAATATTTCGGGCGCTAAAAAACTTTTACCCATTTCCTCGGCCAAACTTGCATATTCAAGGGTGTTTAATCCTTGTCCTTCGGTATTGTCGGGTAAAAATAAATTCCATAAACCTTCCGCTTTTGCTTCGTTTTTTAGGGTTTCAATAATTGGATTAATTTTCCATTTTTTCCAATCTCCACCATTATTTCGATTATGAATTTCGTTAAAATAATCCACCTCAATAGGTTTTATTTTTTCTTCTATAAATTTCTTTACTTTTTTTAAAAAGTATTTGGTTTGTTCGCTATGGTTAAAATCCATTTTTTTGTTTTTTATAAATTAAAAGGATCAATAACATTTAATCCCTCAATATTATCAAAATCGCTATCGCTTGTAATAAGTGTAAGTTCGTGAACAATAGCAGTTGCAGCAATTATAGCGTCAGGTGTTTTTATTTTTCGGCTTCTCCTAATGCTCACACATTTTTCAACCACGGCTGGCGTTAGACCTAAAATAGTAGCATCTTGCACAAATGCTTTTAAAATTTGCTCTTTACTTTTTTTAGAATTAATCCAAGACAATGCTTCAATTTCCGTAATAACAGAAATAATTGGTGTTTGATCTAAAACATCTGCCATGAAATTCATCCCTTTTTCACTAAAAATACTTGAAAAGAAATTCGAAATTGCATTTGTGTCAATTAAATATTGTCCCATTCTTTACGCATTTGTTGGGTATGTTCGTTAAAACTTTTGGCATCTTTTTTTGTAAATACCCCCCTATATTTTTCAGAGAGCTTTATGTTTGTAGGAGCAATGTTTTCTTTTAGTACTTTTATTAATTGTAATTCTTCCAACTCGTGCAATAGTCCTATGGCTTTTTGGTTGGTTAATTGTATGAGCATAGTATTCTCCATAAACTATTTTTTTATTGATTAATTGTCTTTTTCAAAACAATTTACTCTTTTTTTTAAAATAAATCTTCTAATTACGAAATTAGATTTATTTTTTAATTTTGTTCTAGTTGTTTAAACAAATAAGATTAATAAAACTAATTTACTTTTTGCAAAAATTTTTATTTATTTAAAAAGCAATTATTATGTTTATGAACGGTAATTTGGTTATTTATTTCTTTCTAAATATATCCCCAATTACGGTAGGGTAATTGTTGTTTGTCATCATTTCTAATTTTGGGTCACAAATAACCATAGTCGTTTCAATTTTTATTTCCCCAGTCTCTTTATCTATTGATGTTAAATCTTGCAAATTATCAATGTTTTTGAATTCTTTCCTTGCTTTTTCAATTATTTCATTCGCATTTTGATAAGGAATAAAGTAAAAAATATGATCTCCATCTTCTTTTATTAACTCTTCTTCGCAATGTCCTAAAATGTTAATAGTATCTTTTGTATTTAGTTTTATTGCAATAAATTGAATTAAATGGTCACTATCTGCTTTTTTTGCACCTACACTACTGCAAAGAATTAAGCGAAACGGTTCATTTTCAATCAATGTATTTTGTTTTAAATTAAAGAATGAAATCGCCTTTAAGGTTCGTTCAGATGAGACTTTTTTTTTGCAATTACAAAAAAATAGTAAAAGGAAATAAATTACATATTTCATAGTCTTATTGTTTACCAGCATTCCCTCTTTTTAACAATAAGTAAATAGAACCAAGAAAAAGAGAGATATAAACCAAACTAACCGCAATATTTGCAATTGACAAATCTGTACTTATTTCACTTCCCATTAATTTACTCATTGGGTTGGGTACCATATTATTGATTAAATGGATAGGTAAAAATCCTGCAATATTTTCTGGTAGTTTGAAGGCAATTAAATTTTCAATTACAAAACTATACAACAATAAAATACCTATTACCAATCCAGATTTTTTGAGTATTGTAGTTAAAAGGTAAGCAAAATTTAAGTAAAGTAAAACAGATAGGAAATTCGAAAATACGATCTCTATACCATCGAAAAGACTTTTATTATTTGGGTTTTTGCCAAATACCAAAGCGAGCGCTAATAACATTAGTGTAGAAAAAATGGCCATTATGATAATCACCAATTCTTTTGCTACAATAATTTCTATTTTGCTCATTCCGTCAATGATGTTCTGCCTTAATGTCCTAAATGCATACTCATTACTTACATGAATAACGATAATAACCGCTAATAAAATTTTGAAAAAACTTAGCATATACGCTAGGTTCATCCAAATGTCGGGGAAATTAAAAACAGAAAAGCCCAATGATTCCAAATTTGGGCCATTTTGTTCTCCACCATCACCAAAAGTAAATGATTTTGATGTTTTGTCAATAATTAAGGCAACTGGCCATGTTAATCCTGTATATAAAGTGATGATGACCCAAAAAGTTTTACTGTAAAACAATTTTAGGTATTCTATTTTAAAAAGTCTGATCATGATTAATTGGTTAATTCTAAAAATTGTTTTTCGAGATTTTTCTTCCTTGATGCAAGGTGGGTAAGCGGAATACCTTTGTTGAAAAGGTATTGATTGATTTCGGCATTCGAAATCGATTTTGAGAGTTTTACAACATATTTGTCCAATTCTTTTTTTATTTCAATGAATAAAGGATTTTCCTTTAAAGCCACTAAAAGCGCATCCATGTTTTCTGCTTTTAATTCCACCATTGGCTCCTGACTAAGTATTTCATCTACTTTTCCTTGAACGAGCAAAACGCCTTTTTTTATTATTGCTACATGCGAACATACTTTTTCTACTTCATCCAGCATGTGGCTAGCCAATATAATAGTTAACCCTTTTTCAGCAACAGATTGGATCAAATTTCGGATTTCGGCAATGCCTTGTGGGTCGAGGCCATTGGTAGGCTCATCGAGTAGTAGCACTTCAGGATTACCCAAAAGGGCAGAGGCAATAGCCAAACGTTGTTTCATGCCAAGAGAAAAAGTTTCAAAATGATCATTTTTTCTTTCAAAAAGACCGACTGTTTTTAGTACGCCTTCAATTTCGGTATACGGAATTCCCTTAATTTGGGCAGCTATTTGCAAGTTTTTTTCAGCTGATAAATAAGGATAAAAATTTGGTGTTTCGAGCAAAGCGCCAATTCTTTTTCTATTTTGGTAATTGGGTGCTTCTTCAAACCATTGAAACGAGCCAGATTCTTGTGGGATTACATCTAATAAAATACTTAGTGTGGTTGTTTTTCCACTTCCATTTGGGCCAAGAATGCCAAAAATGGAACCCTTTTCCACACTTAATGAAACGCCATTCAGTACCTTTAGGAGTCCATATTTTTTAGATAAATTGTCTGTTGTTAATACTTTTGTCATGTAATTTTTTGTTTTAGAAATGGTTTCCTTTTTCTATTTATTTTCATTCATTTCCTTCATCTTTTTCGCCAAATCCTGTTTAATGGTATCGCCACTATTTGAAAGGTGTTCTATTATTTTTTGTTGATCTATTTCTGGTTTATTTTGACTTAATTTTTCTTTTGCATCAAAATGAGTAATTTCTATTTCAATACCGATCATGTCATCCAATAATGCTTTTTTATACCTTTCTGGAAGAGTAGCCCATTGTGTGATATAATTTGGATCCATCAATTTTATTAGGTTTTCCAGCAATTCAATTTTGCCCATTTCACTTGCAATCAGTTTCGATTTTCCATAACAATGCACAGATACATAATTCCATGTAGGCACATTTTGTTTTTCGCTATACAAACTAGGCGAAATATACGCATGTGGTTCGGAAAAAATGGCTAAAATAGTTTGTTCCTCTAGGTTTATTTTTTGAGGATTAGCTTTTGCTAAATGTGTTACTAAAAACCATTTTTCGGCTCTTTTTTCCAATAAAAAGGGTAAATGCGTAGCTACAGGCTTATTGTCAAATTGACTAACTAATATTCCAAAATTATAGGTTTTAATAAAGTCTATTGCCTTATTAAAATCGGTCATTGCAAAGTGTTTTGGTATATACATATTAAGCCTCTAAATAATCTAAATCTTTTCCAAAAGTTTCTTCCATCAAAATTGTAGATAAAATGGCTAAGCCAAAACAAACCAATGAAACAATAAGCGCACTGTTTATAATAGCCATAGAAGGTAAAAGTGCTTTATAGAAAAGAGTTATAGGCACTACAGCACCTCGAACAAAATTGGGTACCGTGTTTGCTACTGTCGAACGAATATTGGTGCCAAATTGTTCGGCAGCATTGGTAACAAATAATGCCCAATATCCACTGCCAAATCCGATTAAAAAGCACATAATATAGAAATATACTTGACTTTGATTTTTCAAATACAAAAACACCAAAACAAGTGATAATAAGAAAAGAAGATAGCCAAGAATTACTTTTTTTCTGCTTTTAAATATTTGACTTAAAGTACCACTTACAAAATCGCCTAATGACAAACCAATATAGGCATAAAAAATTGCTTTGGCTACAGTAACTGGGGTGGTTACCAGAGTTGCCTCTCCAAATTGATTAGCTAAAGAAATCAAAATGCCAATTACACACCAAATAGGCAAGCCAATAGCTATTGAAAACAAGTATTTTTTAATATTTTTTCCACTTTTGAAAATAAGCATTAAATTGCCTTTTTTTATGCCAGAATTATTAAGTGCCTCTTTAAACATTCCAGACTCAAAAGCACCAGCTCTCATAAACAATAAAATGAGCCCTAATGAACCTCCAATGAGGTATGCAATTTGCCAATTCTGATAATTCAATCCTAATAAATCGTTTATTATATGTCCCTTTTCGCCAACCAAAAATGCAACTACAGCACCTAAAGTCCCAACAGTTGCTATAATCATGGTGCCTATTCCTCTTTTTTCTTTCGACATCGTTTCGGATACCAAAGTAATGCCTGCGCCTAATTCACCTGCTAAGCCCAACCCAGCCAGAAACCTTAAAATGCTATACCCTTTGATGTCTGTTACGAAGGCATTTCCAATATTTGCTAGAGAGTATAATAAAATGGAACCAAATAAAATGGTTACTCGACCTTTTTTGTCGCCGATAATTCCCCATAAAATGCCGCCCACAAGCATACCGGTCATTTGCCAGTTAAAGAGTGTAATGCCATGCATTTCCATGGTTTTTCCTGTATATCCTAGTGCTTCAAGACTTTGTTTTTTTACGATATTAAAAAGTACTAAGTCATAAATGTCAACAAAATAGCCTAAAGCGGCTACTATAATGAGCAATGTTACACTTTTTGTTGTCGTTTCTTTCATTAATTGTTTGGTTTGGGCTAAAATTAGAGAATTTATTTTTATTGTATTCTTTTTTTTTATTTTTTTAAAAACCTTCGTTCCTTAAGTTCAAAATTAATTAGCATCTTAGTGCTTTAAAAATATTGCATGTCTAAAAAATCAATTTTATTTTTTCTATTGTTTTCTATTGTTTCTTTTTCTTATTGTATAAATGCTTTTGGCCCTTATTTACAATGTCCCACTAGAACAAGTATAAGGGTATTGTGGAAAACTGATTTGCCAACTGAATCAATAATCGCTTTAGGAAAAGAACCCAACAAATGGGATTCGATTTATACATTTAGTTCAAAAAAAATGTACCATAAAGTTGAATTTGTGGGTTTGGAACCAAATACGAAATACTATTACGCCCAAATGGAAAATGGGAAAGTTTTGCCCAACAAGCAAGGAGAGGGTTATTTTACAACCTTGCCATTGGAGGCTAAACCAATTCCGTTCAGGGTTTGGTGTTTAGGTGATTTTGGCAAAGCTACCGAACAACAAAGGGCTGTTAGGTTATCGTTTGAGGCTTATAATAAAGATAATCCAACCAATTTTTGGATTTGGCTTGGCGATAATGCATATAATACAGGAAAAGAAATTGAGTACCAAGAAAAAGTATTTAGTTCCTTCTATGGGTATGATTCTATAATGAAGTTTTTACCATTTATGCCTTGTCCGGGTAATCATGATTATGGAAGTGTGAGTAGGTGGGGAGGACCAAAAAAACATAAAGGTCCTTATTTTAAGTTATTTGATGTTTACCAAAAAGGAGAAGCTGGTGGTGTTGCCTCGGGAACGGAGTTGTATTATTCATATAATTATGGAAACGCACATTTTATTTCATTAAATTCGGAAGTATGGGCGTATAATATTTTCGGTAATACAGCAATGAAAGATTGGCTAATTAATGACCTTAAAAATAATCATCAATTGTTTACCATTGTTTATTTTCATAGGCCGCCGTATTCTAAAGGGTCGCATGATTCGGATACTTTTTGGGAAATATTTACAAAAGCGATGCGCAAGCGATTTGTACCTATTTTAGAGGAATATGGAGTAGATTTAGTACTTTGTGGGCATACGCACGTATATGAGCGTAGTTTTTTGATAAAAGGTCATTATGGACATTCAAATACTTTTGATGCTAAAAAACATATTATAAGCAGTTCGTTTGGGAATACCTCAAAGGGCGATTTGCCATACGTTAAATTTGCTAACGGAAAAAATGCAAACAAAGGAACAATCTATCTCAACTGCGGTGTGGGTGGCCGACCGTATGATACGCCTAGGTTTGGGCATCCAATAATGGCAGTAGAAGCTGCAGGTTCGACTTCGCTGGGGTCAGTGATATTAGATTTTAATGGAGAAAAGTTGGTAACAAAATATTTAAAAGGGGATGGCTCTATTGGGGACGAATTTACAATAATTAAATATACCAAAACTGGGCAACAGAAAAAGAAGAAAGTAGCTAATTTGTAATTTTTATTGAAGGATTAATTTTTCATTTCTCTTTTTACCATTCTGTTGCACTTGAATAAGATAAGTTCCTTTGGCAAGATTTTTCCCTAAATCAATTTTTTCGTTGAAAGTTCCATCAAAATCTTCTAAATCGTTAAAATAAACTTGTTTGCCTGAAATGTCAAATATTAAAATTTTCGCAGGCATTTTTTCTTTCAATATAAAATTCAAATTAAAAATACCATCAATTGATGGATTTGGAGAAACAAGAAATTTTTCAGCCTCCAATTCCAGTGAATTGTTTATGGGATTAGCAGTGGCAAGTGGTGTAGTTACTGTTTTTATAAAAATGACCTCATTAATAGAAGAAGTCCCCTTTTCGTCTTGTCTTCTTTTAATTATATTAATGGCTTGCATTTTGTCATTTAAATCAAAAAAGACCTGAGGAAGTTGCTCATTCGTATTTCCTTCGGTCAATTCGAGTGTTTCTATAAGCTGACCACCCTCTAATTTTGAAATTGAAGTAGGATTTCCCTCTTCATTTAATTTAATTTCAGTATTATCGTCTTTAAAGAACCAAACTTCCTCTTCCGATTTTATGATTTTTGATACATTGTAGGTTCGAACCACTTTCTTAGCACCCAAAATAATTTTTTCGTTATAATAGGAACCATTTCTCCAATAAGTTAATTCTACTTCATCGCCCCAATACAATTGTTCTAAAGTGGTAGTAATCGTTTTAGAATTAGCTACAGTAATTCCATTTATTTTGGTGATAATGTCATTTTCAAGTAATTTAGAATTTTTTACGGCACCATCATCAAATATATTTAAAAGTTGAACTCCCGTTAGTGATTCATTGTCAATTGTTTGAGTAAAATCTCGTATAGAAACGCCTAAATAGCCAGGTTCGGAGGCATTTGCTACATTGAAAAAGCTAATAAAGGTGATGAGTATTATTATAAAAAAAGTATTAATTTTGCCCATGTTTTTGTATTTATTGAATCAAAGATAAATCAAAATAGGATTAGATTTAATTAT
The DNA here is from genome assembly GCA_016705125.1 of Bacteroidota bacterium. GTDB lineage: Bacteria > Bacteroidota > Bacteroidia > Chitinophagales > JADIYW01 > JADIYW01. The sequence continues at coordinate 28,340 of JADIYW010000002.1, read as the reverse complement.
TTAAGAAAAAATTACATTTTTAAAAATAGCTTTGGCAAAGTATTTGAATAATATCTTTTAAAAAAAAATTATGAAATTTAGATTTGTTTTATTGTCGTTTTTACTAATTAGCTTTACTGCTATGAGTCAAGAAGATTGGAAATTGGAGAAAAATGAAAAAGGAATTACCGTTTATACTAGAAAAATGCCTGATTCAAAGCTAAAAGAATATAAAGGAGCTGTTTTGTACAAGACTAGTGTAGATAAGCTAGTGAAGGTATTTAAAAATGAAGCAAACCATGACAAATTTCTCTATAAGGCCAAAGTTGGTTCTGTTAAAATGGTAAAGAAAATAACAGACAATGATTTTTTCACATATATGGTTATTTCAATAGCATTTGTAACGGACAGAGATGCAATTACCCATTATACTATTGGGGCACCAGATGCCAAAGGTGCGGTAACCATCAATATTGAAGGTGCGGCAGATTTATTGCCTAAGAAGGAAGGATTTGTGCGCGTACCAAAAATGAAAGGTTATTGGAAGTTTGAACCCCAAACTGGCGGCAATGTAAAGGTAACGCACCAAGCATATAGCAGTCCTGGTGGTAATGTGTCGGATGGAATGGCAAATACTGCAGCCGTAGATGCACCTTTTTCTATGCTCACAAAATTGAAGCTTTTGGTTGAATAGAATAAATTAATACAGATCAACTAAAAATTTCATAGTGTCAATATTGTCAGCGTAATCCCATAGTTGTGGCATCTGACTTTTCCCAAAAGGCGTGTAGTCTTTGCCAACAATACATTGTAGTTGCATTTTATTAGATTCAATAAATTCGTCTATTTCTTTCTTATTTTCGTATCGTTTTAGGTGTAAGCAAGCAATAGGGGATCCCAAACTATCATTGTCAACAATATTAATAAAATCGATATCTACCATTGGTTTTATGCTCATAAGATAAACAGTGCGCTGATAATCAAGGTTGTTCCTATATTTATTGTGTTCCATAATGTCTTTAAAAGGTTCCCAAATGGTTTTTAACTTGGTTATTTCAAAATCTTTTGGAATTATTAATTGAGAAACATTTCGACAGCCCATTCCGAAATAATCAAAAATGTCGTTTCCTAACGCTAAAAGTTCTTCATCTGTTTCATTGCCCTCAAGAATGGCGATTGAATGCCTGTTTTTTCTAATAATGTTTGGATATTTTCCAAAATAGTGTTCAAAGTACCTCCCGGTATTATCACTTCCAGTGGCGATTATAGCATCTGGTTGTACAATTCTTTCTACTATTTGAATTTGATTTTCATATGCAGGTTCAATTTCAATTAGTTTATTCAATATAAACGGCAAAAGATATTTGTCTTTGTCCGAAAGTTTAATTTGCGCTTTATGACCTGAAATTAAAACACACAAAACATCGTGAAAGCAAATGATTGGGATATTACCTGCAGCAATAATTCCTATATTTTTATTTGATAAATTTTTGGAAATATTATAATTGCTTGTCCATTTTTCCAAATTGGATTGCGAAAGGAAAGCAGATGCAATAGATAATAAATATTGTTTTGTATTTATGGGTTCAAACCAAGCATTATAAATAAATGCTTTATGAATAGCGCCTTCTAAGGCCATATCTGGTGTTTGTAAATAATTACCCAACTCAATAAATGCACTTTGTCTTTTCTTTAAATCTAACATTGAAACTGTTTTATTTTTATTTTTATTTATATATTTGTATTCAATTCGATTACAAAAGTAAAATAATAACTGTTATGGCGATAATGATTACCGATGAATGTATAAATTGTGGTGCTTGTGAACCAGAATGTCCAAATAATGCCATATATGAAGGCGGCGTTGAATGGTCGATGGCTGATGGTACAGGTATAAAAGGAAGCTATACATTAATGAATGGTAATGATGTAGGTGCTAGCGATAAGCATGATCCAGTTTCTCCTGATTTATATTATATTGTTTCGGATAAATGCACAGAATGTGTTGGTTTTCATGAAGAACCACAATGTGCTGCAGTTTGCCCCGTAGATTGTTGCATCCCCGATCCAGATGTAGTTGAGACTAAAGAATCTCTTTTAGAAAAGAAAGGAAACTTACATTTGTAAATCTATTGTTCTTTTTTCCAAACCAAGCCTGTAATTAAGCCAAAAATAGCTGCAAATATCAAATTGAAGATTAAAGACATTAATGCCATCCATTGGGGTTGAAATATTTTCTTTGTAAATTCCATAGATGCTTTTATTTGCTCAGCACTCAATCCTTTAGTGCCCATTTTTTCCTTAGTAAATTCTAGTAATCCATCCATAAAAGTGGGGTCGATAAAGTATGCATAAAAGAAATAAAATGCCATAGAAATAATTCCACCCATCATATAAATCAAAAATCCTATTTTAAACCCTTGACCGAAAGAAAGATATTCTATTGGTGAAACCTCTTTTCTAAATTGTTTGACACCTACAAGAGTAACTGCAAAGCCAAATAAACTTGTTATATAGCCAGTCCATTGCTCATATTGTAAGTCAGTGATGACAAAAAACATAAATGAAATGGTCATGGCAAGACCTGCAAATAGTCCATATTTTGGAAAAAATGAATTTATTTTTGTAGACTTATTTTCCTGTTCAAAAGGGGATTGTGAATCAATTAAATTATTTTCCATTTTCAAATTTTAAATAAAAATAGCTTTTTATAAACTTTTATGAAATAAAAATTGCAAAATAATTTTTTTAGAAGTACATTGTACTATCATAAAGATTATATATGCAAAGAATATTTACAATTTTTACTTTATTTTTCCTTCTATTTCTAAATACAAAAGGTGAAACTGTTACAATTAATACATCTGGTTTTACTTTTTCTCCAAATGATGTTACCATAAAATTGGGTGATGAAATAAAATTTGTAGTTTCAAGTGGTCATACAGCCACGGAGGTAACACAAGCTACTTGGAATGCTAATGGAAATACCCCAAAATCTGGTGGGTTTAATTTTGGTGTGGGTACAAATTCATTTACTCCAACTGCTGTAGGTATCATATATTATGTATGTAGTCCACATGCGTCAGGAGGCATGAAAGGGAAGATAACAGTAAGTACATCCACTTCAATTCAGCAAATTGTTCAAAATTCAAAAGTGACTATATACCCTAATCCTACAAAAAATGTGGTTACAATAGAAGTATTGCAAGGAAATTTTAAAAACATAGAAATTTTAAACATTCTTGGCGATGTGATTTACAGGCAAACATCAGTAGGTATGAAGCAACAGTTCGATTTTTCAAATTATCCAATGGGTGTTTACTGGATAGTAATTTATAATGAAAAAGAGAAAATAATTAAGAAAGTCCAGAAAATTTAATCCACTCTGCAAAAGGAGGCAGTACATTTAGCTGCTAGTTTTCCTTCTTTATTAACAATTTTGGCCTCATTGAACAATATTTTCTGACCCGCTCGAGATAATCGAGTAGAGCAGGTAATAGTTTCACCTAACTTAACGACTGAAAGAAATTCAACATTTAAATTAATAGTAGTAAATTTGTGTGATCGATTCAGGGTAAAAGAAGACCAGCCCATTATTTCATCCATAAAGGCAGCAGCCACGCCACCATGTAAAATCATCATAGGATTACACATGTCCTCTCTTACAATAATTTCAATTTCAACCATTCCCTCTTCTACCGCAATTAATTTGCCGCCCATCCATTTAGCAAAAGGTGAAGTGGAAAAAGTAGAAATGTCTTCTCCAATTTTTTGTTTTATTAAAGCTACTCTCTCATTTTCTATCATACAATTACAGTATCTTTTTTAAATTCCGATGAAAAATGAAAACTAATTTTAGGAAAATCTTGCTGGGTAAGCCTTAAAATCCACTCAGATGAGGCTAGAAAAACTGGATTTTTTTCTTTATCATATGCAAGGTAATTTGATTTTGTTCTTAGGAATTCATTCATAACAGCTTGGTCATCACAAGTAAGCCAACATGCCTTATAAAAACTAAGCGATCTAAAATCAACAGATGCTCCATATTCGTTTTTTAGCCTATACTGGATTACATCAAATTGCAAATCACCCACAGTACCTATTATTTTGGTAGAACCATGTGAAAGGGTAAATAATTGAGCCACCCCTTCTTCGGTAAGTTGCATTATACCTTTTTCAAGTTGTTTGGTTTTCATTGGGTCTTTATTGATAATTTCTCTAAATATTTCGGGTGAGAAACTAGGAATCCCTTTGAATGTCATTTTTTCCCCTTCAGTTAGGGTGTCTCCAATTTTAAAATTTCCTGTATCGTATAATCCAATCACATCACCAGGAAATGCTTCCTCAACAATATTTTTTTCCGATGCCATAAAGGTAGCAGGGCTAGAAAATCTTAAATTCTTGTCAAGTCTTACATGGTAATAAAACTTATTTCTTTCAAAAATGCCTGAACAAATTCTAAGGAAGGCGATTCTATTTCTGTGGTTAGGGTCAATATTTGCATGTATTTTAAAAACAAATCCAGAAAATTTCTTTTCCTCCGGATTTACAGGTCTATCTTCTGTGTTTCTGCTCCTTGGGGTGGGTGCAATTCTAACAAAAGAATCCAATAGCTCTCTCACGCCAAAATTATTTACACCACTACCAAAAAACACAGGTGCTATTTCTCCTTTTTTATACTTTTCTTCATTAAAATTGCCATACACTCCATCGATCAATTCCATGTCTTCTCTTAATTGGAAGGCATCTTTTCCTATTTGTATATCTAATTCTGGATCGTCAAGACCATCAATTGCAATAAATTCTTCCTCTACTTTTGTTGAACTAGCTCTGAAAAGATTTAATTTTTTGTCAAATATATTATAAACCCCTTTAAAGAACGGGCCTTTATTAATTGGCCAACTCAATGGGTGGACTTTTATAAATAGTTTTGCTTCAAGTTCATCCAATAAATCGAATGGGTCTTGGCCATCTCTGTCCATTTTATTGATAAATACAATAACTGGAGTATTTCGCATTCGGCAAACTTCCATTAACTTTTCGGTTTGCTCTTCAACTCCTTTTACACAATCAATCACTAAAATAACACTATCAACAGCAGTAAGTGTTCTATAAGTGTCTTCAGCAAAGTCCTTGTGACCAGGAGTGTCTAATAAATTAATGCTAATCCCTTTGTATTCAAAAGTCATAACTGATGTGGCTACCGAAATTCCTCTTTGTCGCTCAATTTCCATGAAATCGGAAGTAGCAGATTTTTTTATTTTATTTGATTTTACAGCACCAGCAGTTTGAATTGCACCGCCATACAATAAAAATTTCTCGGTAAGCGTTGTTTTTCCTGCATCTGGGTGGCTAATTATTGCAAAGGTTTTTCTCCTTTTTATTTCTTTTAATAAATCAGACATTTTGTTTTTAAAATTAAGCCACAAAAATAGGAATTATAATCAATTTGATTTTTATAAATTTTAATTTGTATCTTGTAAAAAGAATTTATTACTTTTGAATAAAATTCCTATACCTGATGAATCTTAAGAAATTAGTTTTTCTTTTCCTTGTTTTATTTACAATTATCCATACGGGCAAGGCAACTCATATTGTTGGTGGCGAATTTAATTATACTGATTTAGGAAATGGGAACTATAGACTATCCCTAAAAGTTTATCGAGATTGTTTTAATGGTGTTCCATTATTTGATGATCCTGCCAAAGTTAATATTTTTAATGCTAAGACAGGTGTTTTTTTGGGTAATTTTTTTATTGATCGGCCAGCATGGGACACATTGCCTATTATCTTAAATGATCCTTGTTTGATTGATCCTCCTAACGTATGTGTAGAGGAAATTGAATATATAAGCAATGTAAATTTGCCTGCAACAACCGATGGATATATTTTGTCTTATGTACGTTGTTGTAGAAATGAAACAATTTTAAATTTAGATTTTCCAGGAGAAATTGGAGGGACTTATTATTGTTTAATCCCTGGCACCACTACTGGAATAATAACCAATAGTAATCCAGTTTTTACAAATTTTCCACCAGTTGTAATCTGCGCCAATAAACCTATAATTTTCGATCATTCAGCTATTGATAGAGACGGAGATTCCTTAGTTTATAAACTATGTAAACCATTTGAAGGTGGTTCACAGTTCGATCCGAGCGGAGATTTTCCTGTGTCGCCTCCATTTATTGAGGTTGATTTTGCAAGTCCTTATAGTTTGCAAAATATTCTTGGTGGTATCCCTTTGGTAATCAATTCAAAAACAGGCTTATTGTCTGGAACACCTAATACAATAGGGCAATTTGTAGTTGGAGTTTGTGTTAGTGAATTCAGGAATGGAATTTTTATCGGTGAAACTAAAAGAGATTTTCAGTTTAATGTAGCCGATTGCCAACCGGTAGTAGAGGCTAGATTCGAGGCACCGAGTCCAGAATGTAGGTCTAATACTGTTCAGTTTGTAAATAATTCGATTGGAGCACAAACCTTTGAATGGAATTTTGGTGATGGGACGCCATTGTCTTCTCTATCAAACCCAAGTCATACTTTCCCAGATACAGGTACCTATAAAGTATTGCTTTGGGTAAATAAGGGATTTTCTTGTCAAGATTCTATTGTTAAATTGGTTAGCATTCGCAAAAAATTGATTAAAGCAGATTTTATCTTTCAAAATAATGTTAGGTGTATTTATAAAAAGGATTCAATTCAATTTTTTGATTTGTCCGTTGATACTATTGGCATTCAAAGTTGGACATGGAAATTCGGTGATGGAAAATTATCTTCAGAAAAAAACCCAAAACATATTTATAATATCGAAGGAACCTATACAGTTATACTTTCAGTAATAGGAATTAATGGGTGCTCAGATGAGGTAAGCAAACAAATAAAAGTATCTTATGCGCCTGAATTTAGCCTCTTGCCTTCTTTGGGTATATGTGGAGGGCAAGGAAATGGAGTTGCTTTGCCTTTAATTGTTGGAGGGAATAATTTGTATAATTGGACACCGACTTTGGGACTAAATAATCCTAATATTAAAAATCCAATCGCAAATCCTCTTCAAACTACAACCTATACAGTAATCATCAAAACACCAAAAAGTGGAGGAGATACTTGCTTTCAATCAACTAGTACAACCGTTTTCGTAAGCGATACATTACCTATAATAACATTGGAAGATACGCTTAGATTTTGTTCTAATCCTATACTCATAAGCCCTTCAGTTAGTTTTGGAAATATATTTATTTGGTCTTCTAATACTAATTTTACGGACACTTTAAATGAAAGTATAAATAATCCGATTTTAAGTTTAGTTCAAAATGTTCCTACAAAAAAATACTACCTTAAGGCAGGCCCTTCAAATTGTTTTTCTCGTATAGATTCAGTAATTGTAATTTTAAATCAATTAAATTATGAATTTGAGCCACTTAATTATTGCTTCGGCGATTCTTCTGTTGCTCAACTAGAGATTAATTATAATGGTAATTATGATTTATTTTGGAGTGTAAATGGTCAATTTTTAAATGATAATGGAACAAATTCTATTGTGGTAAAACGCTTAGAAAATGGTTTGTTACCTTTTAAAATTGAAACTATAAATCCAAAATGTATTTATTTAGATTCTATTGACGTCAGTGTTAAAAGGATAATAATTAATGCAGTCGTTGATAAGAATTTAGTTGAGGTAGGGGAGAGCGTTCAGTTGAATGTGGAAACCACCTCCTTAGAAAATTTGCAATATAGTTGGAGACCTATTGATTTATTGTCAAATTCAAGTATTTCTAACCCAATTGGGGTAGTGTCTTTGCCTGTATTGTTTTATGTTAGTGTGACAAATGAGGAGGGGTGCGAAAGTGTGGATTCTGTATTTGTAGATGTTAAGAAAATTATTGTAAATTGTGAAGAAGAAAGTTTATTTTTGCCAAATAGTTTTTCTCCAAATGGTGATGGAATTAATGATAAATTGTATATTCGTACCGAAGAATTGTTTGAAAATGTGATATTAAGGGTTTTCAATAGATGGGGTGAGTTGGTTTTTGAAACCAACGATCAAAAAATTGGATGGGATGGACGATATAAGGGTTTTGATGCGATTGGAGATAGTTTTGCATATTATTTTGAAGGAATTTGTGCTTCGAAAGAAAAGATAGTTAAAAAAGGAAATATTACAATTATAAGATGATGAAAAGAAAAATTTGGGTAGTATTATTGGTCGCGCTTTCATTCGGAAAGGCTTTTGCACAAGATGCTCATTGGAGTATGATTCAATGGAATCCAATCTATTTAAATCCCGCAAATACTGGTTTTGCTGATAAAGCAAATAGGTTGACTGGTATTTATAGAGATCAGTGGAGGTCGATACCAGTGCCATTTAGCACCACACATGCATCTTATGACAGAAGAGTGATATTTAATGAAGAAAAGGGAATTCGATTCGGATTAGGTGGATCGTTTTTGTATGATAAGTCAGGAGATGGTGCATTAAGCCAATTTATACCACAGATTTCAGCTGCTTTTGGAAAGTATTTCCATCAGAACAAGCAAGTTGTATCTTTAGGTGTTCAGGCAGGAGTAAACGTTAAGACATTGGATTTTTCACAATTGACATTTGATAATCAGTATAATGGATCTACTTATGACCCAAATTTACCAACAGGAGAAATCCTATCGGGTGAGAGCGCCGTTATTCCAGTTTTTGGTTTTGGTTTGAATTTTAATACACAATTAAAGAAAAGTGGAGGTTTGGATTTAGGTGCTTCTTATTATAACCCACATAAGCCAAATTATAACTTTTTGACAAATAGTGAAGAAGAATTACCTGGTAGATTAATGGCTTATACAAAAGCGGATATTAAATTAGGTGCTGCAAAAAAATGGGAACTAAATCCAGGTATATTTTTCCAATTGCAAGGAAAAAATCAAGAATTGTTGATGCAATCTTTAGTGAGCTATACTTTTGCTTCTAAAAATGCACCAAAATTATCAATTGGACCAGGATATAGGTTGGATGATGCAGTAATTGGATATGCTGCTTTGAAAATTAAGGATTTAAGAATTGGTTTTGCTTTTGATGGAAATGTTTCTGATTTAAAACAAGCAACATCTGGAAGAGGTGCTTATGAGGTAACATTGAATTATGAGTGGGAGAAGAAAAAGAAAGAAATCGAAATCAAAATAGATACTACACCTGAAAAAATAGTAGAGGAGAAAGTAGAGCCAAAAGTAGAGGTTAAGAAAGATACAATTGTGGAAGTTAAACCAGTGGTTGTAAAACCAGAGCCTCCAAAAGAAGATCCTAATGCGAAGAAAGAGAAAGAATTACAATTGTTAGTTGATAAATTACAAGCTGCTTTGCCTTTAAAATTGTATTTCGATAATGATAAGCCAGTTGAAAAATCAACAACTACTACGACTAGTTTGGCATATGGACAGACATACAATGATTATTTGGCTAGAAAAGAGTCATACAATAAAAACTATGGAGTAGATGGAGTCAACTTCTTAAATAATGTGGTGTCTGCAAATTTCAATAAATTTAATGAGGCTATGGGTTATGTTAAAACACTTTTGGATAATGGAAAATCTGTAAATCTTAACTTAAAAGGTTATGCTTCACCATTAGCACCATCTGTTTATAATGAGGCATTATCAAATAGAAGGATAATTTGTGTAGAGAATGAAATTAAAAATTATATGGGCGGTGCGTTAAATGCCTACATTGCATCTGGTAAGTTGAAATTAGCAAATAGCCCAATGGGAGAAGGTACTGCTCCAGAAGGAGTGAGTGACAATTACAATGACCCTAAAAACTCAGTTTTCAATCCGGCAGCTGCAGGTGAACGAAGGGTGGAAGTGATTGCAATAGATGTGAGATAAACGCTAATAAATTTTTATGAAGGGCAACAGATTCTGTTGCCCTTTTTTTTTAGAAAGTAAAATCATTTTCATAGTTTTAAACAAAATGAATTACCAAACGCAATGATGAAATAGGCTTAAATAACGATTACAGTTTAAATTTAATCTAATGTTTGAAAACTCTTTGTGTATATTTTTTAAGCATTTGCAATTGTAAAGCCAAAAACACATTTGACCACCTTTTAAAGGCACGATTTGTGATTTGAACTCGCTTAAAACAAAATTTTGTTTTGTTTTTTGGCATTGGAATTTTAAATGGAAGTTATACCAATTGTAATTTAAAAATTGTCCAAGCTATTTTTAAATTTTATCCCGAAATTTCAGGAGTTGATGCCGATATAACTTGAAAATGGTATAATCAAGTGTAACGACGATTGGAATAAATTGAAAGTATAATCGGTATTAATAGCTTTGACCAAAAAAAACATTTTAGTTAAAGCCTTTTTTCCTTATTTTATCTCAAGAATAATTCTGAATTCAGAGATGATTAAGGGTATAATTTATGTAATCAAATTAAATAAAAATCACATTGACTTTTTATCACTTACCCACCATTCTTCTGATTGCCAAAAGTCAGCCCAACCAAGTTTTCGATATTTAGGATTTATTTCTATTTCTCTTTCTCCATAAGAGAAATCTTTTAAAATATCATTAGCAAACATAAAAATATCCTTACTAAATAAGGTAGATTTGCTTTTTCCTCCATCATAATTTACCCATGTTCCATCGAATAAAAAACCGCTACTTCTTGCTGGAGTTTTATTAGAATAATACCAAATTTCAGGTTTTTTATCTTCATTTATTCCAAAATCTAACGCCATTCTGCCCTCAAATTTCCCACTAAACTGCTGAGAAGAATCTTCTGAAAGGGTAAATTTTCCAACACAACTGTATTTTTCCTTTAGCCCACTAAAGTATCCATATTCAGACTCGAAATTTTCGTCTTTTACATTTGGGTCTTTGATGCTAAAAACGGAGTCTATTATAAAAGAACCTTCAAAGTCTGTTATTTGTTTTTTATGTCTATTTTTTCCAGTTAAATAAAATTTGTTTTTCATTGTTTTGTCTTGTTCGATGCCAAGAAAAACAAACTCAATTCGATAATGGTCAGGGCCAAAGAAACCATTTAAGGTGCTATAAATTTCCTCGTCTGCCTGGTAAAAAAATGGCTTAATGTCATGTTTTAAGAAAAGTGTTCTTATTTCATCTTCACTAAGTTGTTGTGATTCAATTGGTTTTGGCTTATTTAGAGCGCCTACAGAGGCTGCTGCCATTTTAAGTTCTTTATGAGTAAAAATCGTGGATTTGTTCGCTTTTTCACTTATTTCTTTACAACCTAAGCAGCTGAAGGCAATAATGAACGATAATAAATATTTCATTTTTTTAGTGTTTTAATTATTTGTAAAAATAGAATTTTGTATGGAATTTTAAATTGTATAATTATTTCTGCGATCATCAAATTTCCTACCCATGATAACCAAGTAACCGTTAGGTATGTTTCTATAGGTTTAGTGTGTAAGAAATAATGCATAAAATAACTTTCAGTTCTAAGGCTCATTGCGGCTAAGGTAATGGCAAAACTACGTACCATCCAATTTATATGATTTTCAATATTTTTACGCCTTATTTCTATATAAGCAAAAAAAGTAATTAAAAACCAAGCAATACTTTGTAAACAAAAACCAACTTTGCATGATAAGCCGCCATTTGCAAATAAACCAATAATGAATCCTGAAGGAGCAGCGAAAAATAAAATAAGTATAATATACATTTTTCCGATATTGCGATGTGCTTTTGGATATTTTTGAATAAAAGAAGGAATAAATTGAAATATTCCAATAAGTAGAACGATTAAACTTGTGCTAATATGTATAAAAAAGTTGGGTAAGTACGCCCAATGATCCAAAATTGCATCTGGTTTGGTTGCCAAAAAATGTGTATATTTGTTAAAAGTGAAATAGGGAGCTTCTTTAAGCACCATCACAATAAAGAAATAAAAAATTGGTATCAAGCAAATTGACCATAAAATTTGCTTGTAAGCTATTTTCATCTTTAAATTTATTTAGTATAAATGTAATAAATGAAATTCGTATCTTATATGTAAATTTAATTAAAGTATGTTAAACCTCAACCAAGTTTAGGCTTTTCATTTTCTTTTTGAAACGTTCCTTGAAAATTATTCTTGTCTATAAGTTATTAATGAATTTAGTTCTTTTTTGTATATTTTTGTTTGCAATTGTTCTGATGAGAAGCGCTGGAAAAAAAATAAACGATAATTCTATTTTTACTAATTGGGGTATTTTTTTGGGCAAACCCAAAAGTGCAATTCTGTTGATTTTTTCAGCCGTTTTAATTATTTATTTTCAAGTTTTCTTTTTTGATTTTAATATTGATGATGCAATTATTTTGGATAAAATTGACGGAAAAATCAATTCATTTTCGGATCTTCTTTCCTTATGGGATGATAGATTTAATAATATGGATTATCGGCCACTTACCTTTTTTTCTTTTGGTATTGAGAACCTAATTTTTGGTAAAATTAATCCCTATATTTCTCATACTATAAATGTTATATTGTTCTTTATTGCTACCGTTTTGGCTTATAAATTATTAAATCAATTAAGTGATTATAAATATACCCTTTCTGTGCTTTTAGTTGTGCTTTTGTTTGTTGTTCATCCATTAAATGTAGAGGCTGTAGCAAGTATAAAGTCAAGAGACGCATTGCTCAGTTTGGTTTTTTCTTTTTTGTCAATTATCTATTTATTAAAGCAAAAAGATACGCTACATATCAAACATATTTTTTTGGGACTCATATTCTTTTTTATTGCATTATTAGCTAAATTAGATGCAGTTGGTATTTTGATTTTTGTGCCAATTTATATTTTATATACTACAAAAATCAAAAGGAATAAATGAATATATAGCTTGTTATTTTTTGCTTGTTTGTTTTTCGTATTTACTGTCCCACTCATTTATTTTACAATTTATTGAGCCTGTAAATCTAAAATCAAGTTTGGGTATTGTCAGTTTTACCGAAAACCCTATAGTTGATAATTTTAGTTTTTCTAATAGATTTGCAGCTTTTTTTCAAACACATTTAATGTATATTGAAAGGGTTTTTTATCCTATTAATTTGAGGTTTTATTATGGGTATGATTTTTGTAATTTGCACAATTTTTTTAGTTATAAAACTTTCTTTTCTGTTTTACTTTTCCTTACTTTTTTATTTTTAGTTTTTTATTTCGCTAAAAGAAATAAATTGATATTTATTGGCTTTTTGGGTTGGATTAGTTTTTTGTTTTATGCACTTAATTTTGTTCAGCCAGTGGCAGGTATAATGGCATGTTAGATAAGTGCTTCATATTTCTTATTTCACTAGTTGTTGTGATTATTGTTTTTGGAAATTAGGGCCTACAGAGGCCCATTTTAAGTTCTTAACTATAAAAATTATTTATTTGTTCTATTTTGATTTTTTTTTACAACCAAGTTCTATTTATCGAGTTAATGAATAATTCAGTTTTAGGTTTTAATTAGTTGAAAGAGATTTTGTAGTTTTAAATTGTAAATTATTTTGCGAATAAGATTCCTACCCAAGATATAAAGCAAAGTGAAAAGTGGAATCTAAGGCTTATGCTAAAAATAATTTTTAAAAAAAGTTCAAGGCTCATTGTGGCTCAAGAATCGAAATCTATTTATCCTAATCCAATTTATATGAATGGTTTGAGTTTTAGTTATTTCTTGATAGGAAAAAAATGAAAAAGCAAAATCTTCTTTGTAAAAGCAACTTTGGATAAGCCGCCAATAATTTAGACCAAATGAATTCTTAAGGAGATGTAATTTAATATCCAATAGGCCTATATTGAGGTGTTTGGATATTTTAATAAAAGAGGAATAATTGAAATATCCCAAAAAATGGCACTTTAAACTTGATAATATTTCTAAAAGTTTAATACGACAAAGTGACAAAATTGTATTCATTTTTCAACAGCACTAATAAAAAGGAATTCCAGTTTTGAACCATCAGAGAACAGGGATAATATTTTTATAAGCAAAGACACCGTAAAATGCCTAAGATTTATTTTAAATTTATTTAGTATAAATGTAATAAATGAAATTCGTATCTTATATGTAAATTTAATTAAAGTATGTTAAAGTAAATCGGTTTTCTTTTTAGATATTAAACTTTTAAAATTATTTATGTCTTTAAGCTATAAATTTATATTATTAGGATTGTTTTTTTTCTAACCATAAATGGTTAGTTTTGTTTTAAATTAAACCATAACTATTATGAGAAAATTACTTCTTTTGACTTCTTTCTGTTTTTTAATTTTTAATTTAAATGCCCAAAAAACAGTAAAGATTATTATCAATGAAACATCTTCAAATCTCTCGGATTGTGATTTTATTGGTGGAGATAGTGATCCAATTTGGTGGTGGGCAGTAAATGGCAGCTATAAGGGATGTTTTGAAACATCTTGTAATGGTTGCACAATTCCTAACTTGGGTAAAGAAGTGCTTAAAAATGATTATAGTTGTACAGGAGATTTTCCTTCAACTCTAGATTTGAGTTTTAGCGCCTGCGAAAATGATGGTGCTTCATGTAGTTCGGTTTGGTTGGTTTTTACTGGAATTTGTGATGGAGATGTTGCCGATTTAACAGCTGGAAAGCGGACAGATAATTTGAATATTCCTACAGCCAATGGTACTTACCCAATTGGGCCTTTTACTGTTCGTTCTGGTACAGGAACATTTGGTGGCTGTGTTGCTGATTTTACTTACTCTGGTTATATCCAAGTTTCAGGAAGTTTTATCGACTCTCCAAATGATAATATTTGCGATGCAACTGCTTTTCAGCCTGGTGGCGACAATGTTTTAAGTGCTGGCGAATCTGCTCAAATAACAGGTCAGAGTAATATTAACTGTACTGGAGGACAATCTGGAGAGCCTAATAATCCCCGAAATACAGTTTGGTATAAATTTAATACGGGTCCTCAGGCAAGCTTAGGCGCCAATGTTCAAGTCGATTTATATAATGATTATTGTGAAGGATTTGCGTGTACAGCCATACCTTGGTTGGGTGTTTATAAATCGAATAGGACAAGTTGTGGAGATTTTGGTGGACTACAAGAAATAGTTAAATCGCCAGCAGTAATTGGAAGTAAATCCGTTGCTTTTTGTCCTCAGGCAAATTCAGAGTATTTGGTTCAAGTAGATAGAACAAGTTTTTCAGGATGGAATTTTAACTTTGATATAGGCGTTTCCATGAATTCAGCTATCAATGCTGCCGATAATATATGTGAAGCAACGAATATTGTAGGAGCAGGAAATTTTGAATTGGGTTCTGGAATAATATTAGAAAATCAATCCAATAGATGTGCAGGAAAAGAATCTGGTGAGCCTACTGTTGATAATATCTTGCATGATGGTTCTTTGTTTAGAGACGTAAAATCGGTTTGGTATTATTTTGAAACGGGTAATATAGGTAATCAACCTGCCAGCGTGAGGGTAGATATGACAAGCCTAAATAGTACTATAGATGCGCACGTTGCCATTTTTAAAAGCAATGGGGCATGTAATAATTTTGGTAATTTAAGTTTAGTAGCCGAAGGAGGATTACATCCTGGAAATGGAAATAATTTATTTACTTTAAATGATGATGCAACTGCATTAAATATTGAGGCCAACTCACGGTACTATATTCAATGTATTGGCGAGGTGCAAGATTTGCCTACATTGTACGATGCACATCAAGGAGAATTTAATTTAAAAATTGGCTTTTATCCAGTGCCAGCAAATGATGATATTTGTGCAGCTACTGATTTGGGACAAATTGATTTAGGAGAAAATATAGCACTTAATAATCAGTCAAGTTATAATGCTTCAGAAGAAGATGGAGAACCGAATGTATTTTCTACTTTTTATGATAACGCGACAGTTTGGTATAAGTTTACAACAAATGGAAGTGAGTCGCTTGTGCCTAGTAAAGTTGCCATTACAGCTACTAGTGTTGCAAATATTGATGCTCATATTAATGTTTATAAAAGTAATGGGTCTTGTGGTTTTAGTGAAATAGGTGGTGTTGCTCAAGGTGGTTTGCCTGGAACAGGTTCCAATGATATTTTAACTAAAAATGATGATGTTGATTTATTTTGTTTAGAAGCAAATACCACATATTGGGTTAGGGTTTCTGGATGGGAAATTTGGTTGCAAGACAATCATCATGGTATATTTAATTTGAATTTTAATGCATCCCTTGGTGCTACAAATGTATCAAATGATAATGTATGTAATGCTAAAGATTTGGGAAATGGTGCACCAATCCTTTTGGGTCAAAATATTTTATATACCAATCAGAGTACCAATTGCGCAACTGAACAATCTGGTGAACCAAATACAGGGTCGCTTGGAGTAGATGATGCGACAATTTGGTATAAATTTACTACGGCAGCTGATTTGAGCAATGTACCAGCTTATATGGCGGTAAATACCAAAAGTATTGAAAATTTAGATAGTCATATTGAAATATTTAAATCGAATGGTGGCTGTAATTTCTCAGATTTAAGTTCTGTTGTAGAAGGTGGTTTGCCAGGTACTGGATTGAATGATATTTTGACAAAAGATGATGATGTTGAATTTATTTGTTTAGATCCAAATAAGAGTTATTGGATTCAAATATCTGGATGGAATTACGATTTATTTACTGTAGATCATCAAGGCGTTTTTAATTTGGAAGTAAAATCTTCAAATGGAGATGCAGGTGTCAGTAATGATGATTTATGCGATGCAACTGATTTAGGTAATGGGTCAAATGTTTCTAAAAATTTTAGTGTAAATCTCACAAATGAATCTAGTTATTGTGCCTCAGAACAAAGTGGCGAGCCAAATACCGGTTCTTCGATTGATATATATGATGATGCATCGGTTTGGTATTCGTTTTCGGTAGATCAAAATTCTGCTAATATTCCTGCATTTATAAAAATTAAATTAACTAGTAAAGAAGATATTGATGGACATTTAATCGTTTATAAAGGTAAAAATGAGGATTGTAGTTTTTCAAATTTAACTGAAGTTACCAAAGGCGGATTACCAGGAACTGGATGGAACGATTTGTTAACCAAGGATGATGAAGTTTATTTGGGTTGTGGAAGTATAGAGCCAGGACAAACTTATTGGATTCAGGTTACAGGATGGGAATTATGGTTAACCAATAACCATTGGGGTTTATTTGATTTAAATGTTTCAGGATATGAGCAGCCACTAAATGATAATGTTTTGAATGCAAAAGATTTGAATAATGATCAGCCTGTTGCTCTAGGTCAAAACATTGCTTTGGATAATCAAAGCAGTTATTGTGCAGGTGAGGAGCCAAACGAGCCAAATACTTTTTCAATTCTTACTGATGTTTCTACTTTGTGGTATAAGTTCAAAACCAATTCAGACCCTAATTTGGTGCCAAATGGAGCAAGTTTTGTAGTAAATAGCAAAGAAGATATTGATGCGCATGTTGCCCTTTTTAAATTTAATGGAAGTGTAGATTATAATAATATTGAAATGCTTGCTGAAGGTGGATTACCCTTAAGTGGCTTGAATGACTTATTTACTAAAAATGATGATGTAGATTTTGGTTGCTTAGATCCAAATACAACGTATTATTTACAGGTTTCGGGCTGGGAGCTATTAGCAACTGAAAATCATCATGGAGTTTTTGATTTGAGTGCCAATTTTAATTCAACCGCCAAACCTAGTCATGATAATATTGTTGATGCTATAGAATTGACCACAAATGGTGGAGTGGCTGTTTTTTCAAATAACTGCGCTACTGTAGAGCCAAAAGAACCAAGAACAATAGAGGATGAGATTTATGATATTTCACCTTCAAATACGGTATGGCATAAATTTAGAACACCAAATTCTACAGTAAATAGTATTAGAACAACTATTTCTACTGACCATAGTGCCACAAATTTTGATACAGAAATGACACTTTGGTATTCTAGAGATGGATCTGCAGATGCTGAAGATATGGTTCAAATTGCCTATGCGGACGATATTCAGTTTTTAATCAATACCAAGTCATTTATAGAGGTTGATAAATTGATTCCAAATGCCCTTTATTATATTCAAATGGATGGTGATGATGCTTCAGATCAAGGAAGTTATGGTATTAGTGTAACTGCAGAAGATGGCACACCGCTTCCTGTTGGACCTGTTTATTTTGATTATTACTATGCTAAACCAGGTGATAAAATTGGCATTAAAACGAATAATAATTTGTTGATTTTGAATAGCCAACCGGTAAAAGCAGTAATCAACAAAAAAGGACAAAACCAAAGTTGGATATTCAATAAAGCCAATTTAGCAAGAACAAAAGAATCGAAAAGCTTTTTTGAACCAGATGGTTTCTTAACTGGAGCAGTATATACCGCTTTGTGCGAACTAGGTTGTCCTACTCGATGTGAGCAAGAATGTGGATCGAGCGACCCGCTTAATGCTTGTTATTCGCTTTGTAATATTGGTTGTGGGTTTGAGTGTTTAGATGATTGGTTGGGTTATAATTTGGCTTATGAAAGTTTGAATGATATTAAGTTGGGTCCTATAAAATTTGAGGACTTTAGAAATGTATATAAAATAACAAGTGGACAAATTGAGGCAGGCGCATTAAGTACCCAATTCAAATCGGGTTTGATTGACTTACCACTTGCAGCTCCATATACTGATAGGGATATTGTACTTAAATTTCCATTTGGATGGGGTAGTCAACATGAAGATAATAGTACATGGGCAATAGATTTAGGTGCTGCTGTTTTTGGCTTAATTGATTTGAAATTAGAAGAAAATAGAACAAGGAAAGTTGAAGTTCAGGGATATGGTGGTCTTGTTTTGGGGTCAACACTTTACCCTAATGCTATAAAAGTGAGGACTTTATTGAAGGATAATTTGAAAGTCAATTTACTTGGGCAATTGAATTTGAATATTGAAAACGATTTACCAGATGTGATTTATCCTGATAATACTGTATTGTATGAATGGTGGGTGCCTGGATATGAGATTCCGTTAGTATCAGTTTGGGGTACAGTTGAAAATAACAAAGAAACTTTTTGGAAATTCAGCTGGTGGGATGATTCTTTGAGAAATGATCCAATTGCAAATTTTGTTGCAAATACTCAATCGCCAGTAAATAAGTTATCAGATAAAAATATTGATGTGATTTTCGCAAATAAATCTGAGAATGCCACTCGTTATGAATGGAATTTTGGTGATAATACTACTTCAATAGAGACAAATCCAAAACATACTTATTTAGATGCTGGTACATATACTATTAAGCTAAAGGCATTTAATGATGACGATTTATTGGATACTTACGAGCAAACTATCACATTGATTAATGAAAGTTCAGCTCCACAAATTGCGCAGGCATTATCAAGTCATTTCAAAAATGAAATCAAAGGATTGCCAACAAATTCGGCATTTTCTGTTTATCCAAATCCTTTTAGAGATGCTATAAATGTGCGTATAAACGGAACGAATAAGCAAGCACTTAGCATTAAATTATATGATAATTTGGGTAGAAATCTAGTGGTGCTTTTTGATGGTGATATGGAGCAAACATTTAATGATAATTTTGATTTATCAGCTTATGGCTTTTCGAACGGTGTATATTTCTTGGAAATAAATACTAACGGTGTTTCAGAAATGATTAAATTGGTGCGAAATTAGTAAAAAGTGGAGTTCAATCATTATTATATTGAAGTAAATGGGGTTGAGCTCCATTATGTAAAAGCGGGCAATGGGAAAAAACTAGTGGTTTTATTACACGGTTGGCCCGAGTTTTGGTACTCATGGCATCATCAGATAATTGAATTGTCGAAAAAATTTACAGTTGTTGCTGTAGATATGCGAGGATTTAATGAAAGTGAAAAGCCGAAGGGGAAAGAAAATTATCAGGCACATATTGTGGGAAACGATATAGCTGAATTAATTCCAAAGCTTGGCTTTAAAAAAGCACATATTGTAGGGCACGATTGGGGAGGCGCAATTGCTTGGGGTTTTGCAATGAATCACAGCCAATTGGTGGATCAGTTGGCGGTATTAAATTGCCCTCATCCAAAGATTTTTATTAAGTTTTTAAAAAAGGAGCCGCAACAAATTTTGAAGAGTTGGTATATGTTTTTTTTACAATTACCGATTTTGCCTGAATTTTTATTGGAAAAAACACTAAAGCAATTTTTTAGGTATTTTGTAAAGGGATGGTGTTATAACAAGGATGCCTTTTCGGAGGAGGAGATTCAATTATATGTAGATGCATATATGAAACCTGGCGCTTTAACCGCTACAATCAATTATTATAGGGCAATGATGCAAGTGACTATTAGAAATCCTAGTAATATACCTAGTCGAAAAATTTCGAGTGACACATTGCTTATTTGGGGCGAAAATGATCAAGCATTGAGCAAAGAAATGACTTATGGAATGAATCCTTATTTTGAAGGTAATTTGGAAATAAAATATATTCCGAATTGCAGTCATTGGGTACAAAATGATGCGCCAGAAGCTGTAAACGAGTATCTAATGGCATTTTTGAAATAAATTTCGTATCATCCATTCTCTTGGCAACCAATTCGTTAAATTTTCGCTCTTTAAAATAAGAGATTCAACCATGCCACTATTACCTGAAAAATATATTGTGCCACCACGTTCGCAACCTAATGGTCATTTTCAAACTATTATACCCAATCTTACGCGTAAAGTAAATGGAATTGAATTTGAACGGGAGCGTATTGATACTTGGGATGATGATTTTTTGGATTTAGATTGGATTAAACAGGGTAACAGTAAATTAGTCATTGTTACACATGGTCTAGCTGGTAATTCGAGGGCGGAATATATTAAAGGTATTTCGAAAATTATGTCGAATAATAAATTCGACATTTTAGCATGGAATTATAGAGGATGTGGTGGGGAGCCAAATCGAAAATTGACTTCCTTCCATGGTGGAAAAACGGATGATTTGGATTGGGTAATTAAGCATGCAATTGCCTCAAATGATTATGATGCTATTTATTTGGTGGGTGTAAGTATGGGTGGAAATTTGACACTCAAATATGTGGGAGAGATGAAACATAAATTGAATAAAATAATAAAAAAAGCGTTTGCCGTTTCAGCACCAATTGATATGTTGGCTACTAGTCATCAATTGATTAAGGGATGGAATCAGATTTATAGTCGTAGATATTTAAAACAATATATAGAGCAGCTGAAATTGAAAGAAAAATTATTTCCTGGTCAGTGGGATTTTGAAAAAGTATATAAATCTGCTAACTTACACGATTTCGTTGAAAATTTTACAGCAAAAATATTTGGATTTAAAGATGCTGCTGAATATTTAGCTTCTCAAAGTGCCTTGCATTATCTCGAAAATATAAAAATTCCAACTATATTGGTAAATGCCGATAACGACCCATTTCTGACAGAAAAAAGTTTCCCTAAAGAAATAGCCAGAAATTCTGATTATTTTCATTTCGAGATGACCATAAATGGTGGTCATGTAGGATTTATGGAAAAAGAAGATAAAGAATTCAATTGGATGGAAAAACGGATTTTAGATTTTTTTGAAGAAAACTAAAATTAAAAAGCAAATCTTTTTACATTTGAACTTTATTTGAATTATGTTTGAAAAAATAAAATTTTAGTTTTTTAATCATTAAACACTTGTAATTTTAGAAATGAACAAAGTATTAATTATTGGCGCAGGTGGCGTCGGAAATGTAGTAGTGCGAAAATGCGCTCAAGTACCCGAAGTTTTTGGACAAATTATGTTGGCTAGCCGAACAAAATCCAAATGTGATGCTATTGCAAATGCAATTCCGGAAGCAAAAATCCAAACAGCACAAGTAGATGCTGATAATGTACCTGAGTTAGTTGCTCTAATAAATGATTTTAAACCAAATATGGTAATCAATGTTGCATTGCCTTACCAGGATTTAACGATAATGGATGCTTGCCTTGAAACTGGCGTTCATTATTTGGATACTGCCAATTATGAGCCTATAGATGTGGCTAAATTTGAATATAGTTGGCAATGGGCTTATCAAGAAAGATTTAAAGAAAAGGGTTTGATGGCATTGTTGGGCTGTGGGTTTGATCCCGGTCAAAGCCAAATTTATGTAGCGCATGCTGCAAAACACCATTTTGATGAAATCCATTATTTGGATATCATTGATTGTAATGCGGGCGACCATGGAAAGGCATTTGCCACAAATTTTAACCCTGAAATAAATATTAGGGAAATTACTCAAAATGGTAGATATTGGGAAAATGGGGAATGGGTTGAAATTCCACCGATGTCAATCCACAAACCAATTGATTACCCAAATGTAGGTCCAAAAGAATCTTATGTATTGTACCACGAAGAATTGGAGTCTTTGGTTAAAAATTTCCCAACGCTTAAAAGAGCGCGGTTTTGGATGACTTTTGGTCCATCGTATATCAACCATTTGATGGTTTTGCAAAATATTGGTATGACTAGTATTAAGCCTATAAAAGTAAAAGGTATAGAAATTTCGCCATTGGAGTTTCTAAAGGCGGTATTGCCTGAGCCAGGAAGTTTGGGTGAGAACTATACAGGAGAAACTTCCATTGGTTGCCAAATAAAGGGAATAAAAGACGGTAAAGATCGAACCTATTTTGTTTGGAATAATTGTAAACACCAAGATGCTTATACCGATTGTAAGGCTCAAGGTGTATCGTATACTACAGGAGTGCCTGCCATGTTGGGAGCTAAATTGATGTTGGAAGGCGTTTGGATGAAACCAGGGGTGTTTAATACCGAAGAAATGGATCCTGATCCGTTTATGGCACAGATTGGTAAATATGGATTGCCTTGGCAGGAGGAAATTGATTTGGTATTGCCGCATGAGTATTAAAAAATGCTTAATTTTTAATAGATTCAAGAATCTAGACCCAAGAATAAAGAAAAAAAGCAAATGGAAGTTAGTGCTTAATGCTTAATGAAACCAAGATTTAAGAAATGGTGAATGGTTAATGCTTAATGTTGAATAGAGTCAAGAGACAAGATTTAAGAAATGTTTAATGCTTAATGCTTAATGTTGAATAGAGTCAAGAGACAAGTTTTAAGAAATGTTGGATGGTTAATGCTTAATGAAACCAAAATTTATGAAATGTTTAATGGTAAATATTTAGTTGATTCCAGAACCAAGAAGCAAGAGATAAATGATTAAAAGTATCCAATAATTTAAATACTAATTACCAATTACTAATTACCAATTACCAATTACTATTCACTAATTACTATTCACCATTCACTATTTACTAATTACTAACCTGTAGGCTGTTTTCCCTCCATCTTAGAAAATTGAGTAAATTTTTAAAAAAAATGTCAAAAAAAAATTGACATTTGTCAAAAATAGTATTATATTTGTAATATAAAAAATGACAGATGGAAAAGCAACCAGAAATACCTAAAAATGCATTAGAATCCTTTGAGGAGCCATTATTAGCCTATTATACTAAGCAAACGCGCAAATCTGAGGCTTCTTCCATTAGGACATCTTCCATTGGTTTAGCTCGTAAGGGAGTTAGTAGAAAGGAAATAGATGATTTAATGGCTTTTTATTTGCTTGATTTAGAAGAAATTAGTCGCTTATTGGGTGTTTCTTCACGTACCCTTATGCGAAAGGATGATACCTCCGTTTTGGGCATTCATATTTCTCAACAAGTTATTTATTTAATTTTATTGGCACAAAAGGGCATAGCAATTTTCCAAAATAAGTTAGATTTTAATGATTGGTTGCGCACTCCATTAATTGCTTTAGGCAATAATAAGCCTCTCGATTATTTAGATACGGGTTTTGGTGTTCAAGAAATAATGAATCAATTGGGTCGCATTGAATACGGAGTTTACGCATAGGTATGTTATTATATAGGTTGAGTAGCCATAAATTTGTGGATGATTTAAGTGGTGAAGGAGCGAGATTATATGGTGGAAGGTGGAATGCAATAGGTCAGGCAGCAATTTATACGTCTAATTCTCTTTCGCTTGCCTTTTTGGAAGTGCTTTGCCACACAAAACTTAGTTTAATAAAAGATAGATTTAGCGTGCTTGTTTTGGAATTTGAAAGTCAAAATGGCAAATTAGAGGTAATAAATGAGGCGGATTTACCACCAAATTGGAATGCCTACCCAACGCCAGACTATATAGTTGAAAAAGGTACAAACTGGCTCAAATCCAAAGCTAGCTTAGGTTTGAGTGTGCCCTCGGCGGCTTTGCCTTTTGCGAATAATACAGAATACAATGTGCTATTGAATCCCAATTATCCTGAATTTGATAAATTTGTAAAAATCAAAGAAATTGCACCTTTTTCATTTGATGATAGATTGATAAGGCTAAATGAATAGGGTAGATTTTAATAAAAGTGTATATTTGATAAAAAATATAAATGATTACTAATGGAATTTAAAGCGATACCTTCTCCTTGTTTTGTGTTGGAGGAACAACTTTTGGTTCGGAATTTGGAATTGATGGAATTCGTTCAAAAGGAGGCAGGAATTAGCATCATTGTAGCATTAAAAGGGTTTGCATTTTACGATTCCTTTCCTTTGGTGGCCAAATATTTAAAAGGAGGAACGGCTAGCAGTTTGAATGAAGCAAAATTAGTTTATAAAAAACTAAAATCGAAGCCTCATACTTATTGTGCCACTTATGTGCCTTCAGAATTTAAGGAGTTGTTGAAATGCTCGAGCCACCTTACATTCAATTCATTGAGTCAATGGAATACATGGTCAAAACAAGCACTTAAAAGTAAGAAATGTAAGCATTTTGGGTTACGAGTTAATCCGGGTTATTCAGAGATCGAAACAGCACTTTACGACCCAGCTTCGGAACAATCCAGACTTGGTATTCCACGAAATAAATTTGGTGATCAGTTGCCTGAGGGAATCAATGGATTGCATTTTCATGCGTTATGCGAAAATAATAGCTTTACACTTGAAAAAGTATTGGACTCTTTTTCCGCCTTGTACGACCCATTTATAAAACAAGTAGAATGGGTAAATATGGGTGGCGGACATTTAATGACAAAAGAAGGCTATGACATATTGCACCTTATTCAAGTACTGAAGGCATTTAAGGAAAAATATCCCAACTTGAAAGAAATAATATTGGAGCCAGGTAGTGCAGTAGGGTGGCAGACGGGTGTTTTGAAAAGTACCGTTTTGGATATCGTTGATAATGGCGGCAAAACAACAGCCATGTTGGACGTTAGTTTTACGTGTCACATGCCCGACTGTTTAGAAATGCCTTATAAACCAAAAGTAGTGGGAGAGCAGGAAAACGGAAAATACAAATACACTTTGGGTGGATTGAGCTGTTTGGCAGGAGATTTTGTGGATGGATTTTCTTTTGGTAAAAAATTGAAAAGATTCAAGACCAAGTAGTGGCACTAGTACGAATGTTGAAAGCATGGGCAAATAAGGAATATACAGACATTTCACCCAAAGCAATAGTAGCGGTGGTGGCTACACTTATTTATTTTGTAAATCCATTTGATTTAATTCCCGATTTCATTCCAATAATTGGTTCGATAGACGATATCTTAGTCATCTCTTACCTAATTAAAACCCTAAATACCGAAATCCAGCGGTTTATGGCATGGGAAATGGAGCAAAAGAACAATTAAATAATTAGCTAATTAAATAATTAGCAAATTACCGAATGAAAAAAGGATTTGATTGTGTTAAATAGAGCAACTGAGCATCAATAAAGGCCACTAATTTTGACTATCACATTTTTTCTGGAAAGCACGAGAATTTTGTAATTTTGATTTAAAGTAAAGTTTTAGAATTTTAGGAAGTTTGAGTGAATTTTAATGGTTGTGTTTAGCCTATTTTGCTATTTTGTCCGAACTTCCGAACACTTTTTTATATTCTAATCGTGCACGTTGCAAGGTTACAAGGCACTATGCCTAGAATTACTGGAGGGTTAAATTTTCAATTTCTTCAACTGTAATACCAGTAAATATATGCTTTTCAATTTCTTCTTTTAATTCCTTTGCTACTAAAATTTCAACAAAGTAGGGGATACAAAAAAGAATTTTTGGTATAGAATTCAATTTTAAAAATTCATTGATATTATAAATTCTAGTTATGTCATAGTAGTTTTTCATTTCTTGCATATTCTTAAATAAAAATTTCTTTTTTAATTTAGGGTCATAAATATATGAGTTTCTAAAATCTATTATTTCATTACAATCAACAAAACTTAAATCAATTATATGCATCCAGTAATAATCTATCATCTCATTCTTATATAATATTTGACATGGGTAAAATTTTACATTTTCTAAATTATAACTCGCTATAAAATCCATAAATCGATGACTCACAACCATTCCATTTGTTGGAACATAAACACAGCTTAAAATATCTGTTAATTTGGCTTTCCTCTCCATTTTCATTAATGGAAAGTTGATTGTTCCTTCTTTGGAAATTCAAACTTATAATTTCTTAATTCATAAATAGAATCTTGCGAATCATCAACATAACCTTTAGGTAAATAGGCTAGTTGCGGATAATCTCCAACATCTCTTCCAATTGAATGGTCTAATCTAAATAGATATTTCACCTTTTTATAATTTAATCTAACTTAATTTCATCTATCTTTTTGTGGGATTCTTCTCTATCCACTCCATTACCCCAATCTGGCGCAAGTACCCAGCTTTGCCAAGTGCGATAGTGTACTTGTGTCTTGTAATTACTGCCATGTAACTAAAATTGGGTCTAATTGTATTATTTCTATCATTCCTTTTTCTCCACTATAATATTGTTTTTCACATCTATAACCGACTACAACAAAACTCATAAAATATAACTTTTCATTATCATTGAATTTATATTTTCAGCTCCTTTTTTATACAAATATAACCAAAATTTGGTTTATTATGCTGCACAAGTACCCCATGCTCTTGGGCTTTGCTGCATACTCCTTGCGCTAGTTTGGGTTTAGCATTATTATTTATTTTAAATATATTTCACAATTCCTATAATAATTGTATTTTTTCTGTATTGAATCATATTTAAAATAAAAATAGGATTTACTATTTTCTTTTTTGAAAATTGAGTCTCCTATTTGAATTTCATCCCTAATATAATTAAAAGCCATTGAATAAAAAATCTTTCCATCCGAGGTTTTAAATAAGTAAACCCCTCTTGATAAATATTTAAAGTCCATAATTTTGCCTTTAATTGAATTCTTAACTTCTTCTAATTTATTTTTGTTTTTTTTATTATTATTAATATTGGAAGTTATTTCTATAATTATTAGAAATAGTATTAAGCCAATTATTTGAATTTTATATTTTTTCATTAAAATTTTATTTTTAATCGTACTGGTTTAACCCCATATGTTACTCCCTCCAATCTGGCCCAAGGTACCCAGCATTGCTAGGTGCGGTGGTGTACTTGTGTCTTGTAATTACTATCATTTAACAAATATTGGGTCTATTTGTATTATTTCTATCATTCCTTTTTCTACACTATAAAATTATTTTGCACTACCATTCAAGCAACTACAACAAAACTTATAAAAAATAACTTTCATTATCCTTAAATATATATTATTTGCTCCTTTTTTATACAAATATAACCAAAAATTGGTTTATTATGCCGCACAAGTGCCCCGTGCTTTTTGGCTTTGCTGCATACTTGCGCTAGTTTGGGGATTTTTTGATTGAAGTAAAAGATTAGATTTTTTAGAATTTTAGGAAGTATAGAGTGAATTTTAATGGTTGGATTTAGCCGTTTATTTACCATTAAATTTATTTGTAATCTTTCTCAATGTTTTTGATAATTTTCGTGTACTTAGATGTGGTTTGAATCCTCGTTCCAGAAGAAGAGTTTGATAGAACAATACTGTCTTTAAATTCATCTATTTTGTATCTTCCTTCTTTAAATTTAGACATTATAAAGCTATCTTTTTATAATTCCATGAGCAACAATACGTTCTCAAATAATTTATTATCATTACAGTCCATACAAGTTGAGAAATATAAAATTCATAATATCTATTTGAATTATATTCATAATATTTATTCTCTTTAAATCCAAATCCATAGAAGGCTCAGTTTCATATTTATTATTTTTAGACAACTTTATCCCAATAACCAATATCTTGTAATGTTTTTCTTTATACTTTGTGCAAGAACCAAATAAAGTAAAAAGAACAAAAATAACAACACAATATTCTGGTTTATTGATTTTTATATTCAACTTCATCATAAGCACGTTTTCTGAATCACTTGTTAGCAAATTTCATTTTATCATCAGTAATATCTACATATATATTGTATTTTGAAAGACTTTGATTTAAATTTTGCAAGTCACAGGTTAAATGTTCTTATTTCCTTCTTCGGGAGCATCTTGATGATATGAGTTTA
>JADIYW010000001.1:22500-243154 GCA_016705125.1 Bacteroidota bacterium | reverse complement strand
ATTATAAAATTAATTACTACTTTAGCACTATAACTTCTAATTTAGTACTTATGAGTATTGGTAATAAAATAAAACACTTGCGGGAATTAAAAAATCTATCGCAGGATTATATGGCAAAACAATTGGACATATCACAAAAGGCATATAGTAACATAGAAAATGAAGTGTCCGAAATAACAGTAAATAGATTGGAAAATATTTCTAAAATTTTAGGTGTAAGTATGACACAGATTTTAAATTTGAATGAAGAAAATATCTTCCAAAATATTTTCAACAATCAAAATGAATCAAAAAACAATTATACTGTAAATAATAATCATGCAAATATGCAAAAAGAATTATACGAAAAAATAATTGCTGAAAAAGAAGCTCATATTGTAACGCTATCTCAACTTTTAAAAACAAAGTAAAGTGGATCATGTTTATTCCCAACATGCTATAAATCAATTAAAAAAGAGAAACATTTCAGTTGACTTAATAAATGATGCTATAAAAAAACCCGACCATATTTCAATAGAAGACGGCATAACTGTTATTTCTAAAATTATTGAGATTGAAACAAAATTATATTTATTGCGTATATTTATGAACCAAAGTATTTTGCCTAATGTTGTTATTACGGCTTACATCACTTCTAAAATAGAAAAATATTATGAAAGTAATTTATGACAAAACATTAGATATACTACAAATACAATTCAGTAACGATCCAATTGTTGAATCTGACGAAGAAAAAAAAGGATTAATTATCGATTATAATAAAGATGGAGGAATTGTTGCTATTGAAATGTTAAATGCCTCAAAGAAGGTATTGCAACCCAACAAAGTAGAATATGAAATAGCATAATATAGTTTTACTTCTTCGCAGCGTCCTCTGCGAGAGACTCTGCGAAATACAAGGTAAAAAATTAAAAACAACTGCGCCTTTTTATATGTTGGATTTTCGGTTGGTGTCTTCACCAACCGATAGAAAAAGAGTGATTTATACACAGCGTCCTCTTCGAGAGACCCTGCTGGGAAAGGAAAATTCGGTTGGTGAGGACACCAACCGATAGAAAGTCGTTGATTGTCAACAATTAACTCTAATTTTTTAAAAATTAACCTTGCTCTTTTTGTTCAGCTTTTGAATTAATTGATTTTGCTTTAAATATTCTTTGAACTGTATAAAATTCATGTTTTCTGTATCTTTTGCAATTTTTTCTTTAATCTCTCTAAATACTTTTACCGTATCAAAAGGTTTTTCTTTTTTAATTATCGTCTTCATTATTTACTATTTCTTTTGGTGAGCGAATATCAAGTTGAATATAACCATTTTTTAAATTTACTGAATTGTATCCTCTTATCTAAGATATCGTCAAAGAAATTTTCCTTCCAAGCCCATTTTCCAATAGCCTATATAATGTTGAAAGCTGAATATCGCTATGTCCATTTTCAATACGAGAAATAAAACTTTTTTTAGTTCCCGTTTTTTCGGCTAATTGCTCTTGCGTTAATTTTGCCAAATGCCTTTCTTCTCTTATAATTTCTCCAATTGCAAATGCCTTTGCTTTAATTTCAAATTCGGTTCTTTTTTCTGTACCGATTTTACCATATTGTTTTTCAAGATGTTCTGAAAATGTTGTTATGTTTTTACTTTTATCTTTCATTTTATTCATTATTTATCTCATTAAAATATTCATTCATTATTTTAATTGCTTTGTCAATTTCTTTGGTTGGTGTTTTTTGGGTTTTCTTCTGGAAACCGTTAAATAAAACCACTACTTTTCCTTTGTCAAAACAGCAGAATATTCTGTAAATATTACTTTCATATTCAATCCTTATTTCATACAAATCTTTAACACCTTCAATTTTTTTGAAAAATTTAATTGGTATTCGCTCTACTATAGACACAATAAATAAGACTTCATCAATTTTCGTTTTTACCTTTTCTGTTTGTTCATTAAAGAATTCATAGAAATAGTTTTTGTAAAATATAATTTGTCTTATTTCTTCCACAATACAAAGTTAACGAATAGTGGAACAAAAAACAAAATTTATTTTAGAAAAAGGACACCAACCGATAGAAAAAAACTATGCGAAACGGAAAAACATGCCTGTTGATGTGGCCGAAAGTTGGCTTTCCCCTAATTGATGTTATCATTGTTGTGTTTTTTTATCAAATTTAGTGTTTTTTATTGACCATATTACAAATTTATTAATTTTATTTTTGGTTGACAGCGCCAATAAACAGCAGCAACCAACAAAAAAAGGTACTGCAAAAAAACGCAGCAACAAATTGTTTAAATAATTAAAGAAATATTTTTTTGTAATCAATAAAGGCGAAGGATTGAATTTATTTTACGCAGAGTCCTCTTCGAGAGACCCTGCTAGGGAGTATAAAAAAAGCCAACAAAAAATTTGTTGGCTTTTTTTTATCGTTGATTGTCAAATTATTATGTCGTTTTTTCGGTTGGTGAAGACACCAACCGATAGGGGAAAATTTGTTGGCTTTTTTTTATCGCTGATTATCAACTTAAATTATTATAATTAATTCACATTTATCATTACTGGCATTATAAGCATAAGCAAGTCTTCGTTTTCGTCTTTTTCAGCCGGTTTGATAATTCCGGCACGTGTTGGCGATGACAATTCAAATTTAATTTCTTCACCTGGCATTGTGCTCATCATCTCCACTAAGAATTTAGCATTAAATGCGATATCGATATTGTCTCCTAAATACTCACATGTTAAGCGTTCATTTGCTTCATTTGAGAAATCCAAATCTTGCGCAAAAACTTGCAACTCGCTACCAGAAATTTTTAAAACCACCTGATGCGTTGTTTTATTAGAGAAAATAGAAATTCTTCTCAATGATCCCAAAAAGTCATCTCTATTGATTGTCAACAAATTTGGATTCTCTTTAGGAATTACTGCGTTATAATCTGGATATCTTGCATCAATCAAACGACAAATCAAATGTACATTGTCGAATGTAAAAAATGCATTCGAACCATTAAAAGATATTTCCACCAAATTATCAGATGAAGAAACCGTGCCTTTTAATAAATTAAGTGCTTTTTTAGGCACAATAAAAGAAGTGTTTTCGGCAACTGAAACATCTTTTCTATTGAACTTAACGAGTTTGTGCGCATCTGTAGCTACAAAAGTAATCCCGTCTTCATTTAATTGAAACAAAACTCCTGTCATGGCTGGTCGCAACTCATCATTGCTCACGGCAAACAAAGTTTTTGAAATTGCCATATTTAAAATGGAGCTAGCAAAACTCACTTTCTGTGTGTCTTCTTGTTGTGGAATTTTTGGAAAATCTTCCCCATTCTCACCTGTTAATTTGTATTTACCATTATCAGATGTAATTTCAATTCCAAAACTTATTTCATCGATATTGATTGAAATTGGTTGCTCTGGAAGCGCTTTTAATGTTTCTAAAATGATTTTAGCAGGAATTGCAATTTTAAAATTTTCTTTTGCTTCTACTTCCAATGAAGTTGACATAGACGTTTCAAGATCAGTAGCAAATACAGTTAATTTGCCATTTTGAATATCAAATAAAAAATCCTCGAGTATCGGCAAAACGGTGTTAGAGCTGATTACTCCGCTAATTTTTGATAGGTTTTTTAATAAAACCGATGAAGAAACTATAAAATTCATAACGAAAATTGTTTTCTAAAATAATTAATTTACCAAAGGTAAAAAAAATCCCTACTTTCAAGGACTAAAATATGGGAATTTTTATTCAAATAACATAAATTATGCGAATTGGCGTAAATACGAGATTTCTTTTACCACAAAAACTAGAAGGTTTGGGGTGGTACACGTATGAAATTTTACAACGAATAGTAAAATTAATGCCCGAACATGATTTTGTTTTTTTCTTTGATCGTCCTTATGATGAAAAATTTATTTTTTCTTCTAATATTACTCCTGTAGTAATAAATCCGCCTGCTAGACATCCCATTTTATGGTATTTATGGTTTGAGCATGCATTGCCAAAGGCAATGAAGAAACAAAAAGTAGATGTCTTTTTTTCGCCTGATGGATATCTTTCATTAAAAACAAACATACCAACGGTATTAAGTATTCACGATTTGGCCTTTGAAGTTTTTCCCAAACAGATTCCTTTTTTGGTGGCTAAATATTATACTTTTTTTACACCTAAATTTGCTAAAAAAGCGGCTCAAATCGTTGCCGTTTCTACTTCTACAAAAAATGACCTCATTCGTTTTTATGGCATAGAAGAAAAAAAAATAACCGTTGTTTCCAATGGTTGTTCTGCACAATTTAATCCAGTACCTAGCAATATTAAAGAAGAAATAAAAAACAAATGGACAGAAGGGCATCCTTTTTTTATTTTTATAGGTGCTATGCATCCTCGAAAAAACATAGAAGGTATTTTTAAAGCTTTTGATTTATTCAAAACGAAAACTGGTTTACCACATAAAATGCTGATTGCTGGCAGAATGGCTTGGGGTACAGCTTCAATAAATACAACGTTTGAAACCCTGCAATTCAAAAAAGACATTGTATTTACAGCACACTCCGAAAGGGATTTATTAAATAATCTTTTAGGTTCGGCGGAGGTATTAGTCTATCCAAGTTTTTATGAAGGATTTGGCTTGCCTATTTTAGAAGCTTTTCATTGTGGGGTGCCCGTAATTACGGCCAATAATTCGTCGATGCCAGAAGTGGCAGGAGATGCGGCACTGCTTGTGGAGGCCAATGAGGTAGAATCAATTACAGATTCCATGATTAAAATAGTTGAAAATGAACAACTAAGAAAAGAATTGATAGATAAAGGCCATCAACAAAAATTGCTTTTTAGTTGGGATAAAGCTGCGGAAAAAATTGCTGGAATTTTACAAAAAACGGCAAATTCTAACGGTGTTTTTCAATAAATGATTTACATGCTATATCTAGCATTTGATATACTTTTTCAAAACCATTATCGTCCCAATACGGATCAGGTACTGAATTATTTTGGTTTGGTTTGGTTTCGTTTAAAATGAATTTTATTTTTTCCTTTTCTTCATCGTCTAAAGCGTATCGTTGCAAATCGTTGTAATTGCTGGAGTCCATGGCAAAAATTACATCAAATTCCTCAAAATCACTTGACCTAATTTTTCTTGCTCTTTGATCAGAAATATCAATGCCATGTTTTTTGGCCACCTCAATAGATCTCGGGTCTGGAGGATTTCCTATATGCCAAGCGCCTGTTCCTGCTGAATCAACAAACCAATCTAACTTTTCTCTTTTTATATAGTGCTTCAGAATTCCTTCGGCCAAAGGTGAACGACATATATTGCCTAAACAAACCATTAAAATTTTCATGCTTTCAATTTTTAAAAAGATTTTATCCGAATTTAATTATTTTTACCAAAAGGGGCTAAAATTATGGTAAAGAAAATACTTTTGTGTCCAAGTTAGATTTTTATGATAAAAAATAAATGTTTCACAATATCATTTGTATTACCAATCTTGTTTTTTTTGATTGTCAATTGCACTATTGGATTTGGCCAATCTCAGGATATGATTAGAACCAATTCGGGTATTTTTTATGCTCTGAGGGATACAAGTAAAAGCAATACACCAGAAATAGGCGATTTTGTATGGATGCATTTAATTAAAAAAAATAATGATGGAATAGAAATTTTTAATACCCAACTATTTGATGCTCCTGAAGGAATAGAAATGCAATTGAAAGCACCTAAATTCAATGGAGATATTGAAGAAATATTCGCTTATATGAAAAGTGGAGATACGGCATTTGTAAAAATCCCATACCACCTTTCGGAAGAAGCAGAAATGGACAGTACTAAGTTTTTTTACTACGAAATTTATTTATATAAATGGACAGCACAAAATATTTATTTAGCTGAAAAAGAAAATCGAAGACAGGCACAACTCAGCAAAGACAACGATTCCATAAATCTTTATCTTAAAAAGCATGGGATATTAAAAAGCAAAAAAGACGATTCAGGACTTGTTATTTTTGGCAATTTTGGTAAAAGAAAAAAAATTAAATCTGGAGATACAGTTACCATAAATTATATAGGCAAATTTTTAAACGACACCGTTTTTGAAAGTTCTTGGGAGACTGGGCAAGCCATCACATTGGTAGCAGGAAATAATGATGTTATCGATGGTTGGGAAATTGCACTTAAATATTTGGGGAAGCAGGGAAAAGTGAGCATATTAATTCCGTCTTATTTGGCATATGGAGAAAGAGGTAGTGGCAATGACATTTTACCAAATAGTGTTTTGATTTTTGACTTAGAAATAATGGAAATAAAACGAAAGCAGAAAATTAAATCTAGTTTTTAATGCTTATTTTTGAACCTAATATTGTTTTTTATTTTATAAACAAATGCTTCCAAACGAAAAAGTACTAAAAATTATTGGGCTAATGTCGGGTACATCCTTAGATGGCTTAGATTTGGTATTTGTTCATCTATGGTATGAAAAAAATAAATGGAATTATAAAATCATTTTTTCAGAATGTGTTGATTATGAAGAAGATTGGAAGAAAATGATTGCTTCAATTCCTAATTTGTCCGCTGAGGCTTTTTGGCAAAAACACGTTGAGTTGGGTCATTATTTTGGAAAATCGACTTATGATTTTATGCAAAAGCACAACATTTTTGATGAAGTAGATTGGTTAGTTTCGCATGGCCAAACCATTTTTCACCAACCACAATTGGGATATACTGCACAAATTGGATGTGGTGCAGCGGTATCTGCAAGTGCTCAAAAAAATGTTGTTTGTGATTTGCGTAGCATGGATGTTGCACACAATGGGCAGGGTGCGCCTTTGGTGCCTGTGGGAGAAAAGTACCTTTTTCAAGATTGTTCCATTTTTTTAAATTTAGGCGGAATAAGCAATATTTCTTTTCATAGTAGTAATAAAATAAGCGCATTTGATATTTCGCCGGCAAACACCTTACTCAATTTCTTTTCAAAAAAACTTGGGTTTGCTTATGATGAAAGTGGTAAATTGGCTAAAAATGGAAAATTGATTCCTACTTTAATGGAACAATGGAATAATAATCCTTTTTATAAAAAACCCATTCCTAAATCGTTACATACCGATTATATTTTAGAAACCTTTATAGCTCAAGTAGATTTAAATCATTTGGAACCGATAGATATACTAAATACCGCAGTGGAACATATCGCTTTCTCGATCGGAGAATCCTTTAAATTGATTTCCGGTTTTGATTTTAAAAACAAAAAAATGATCGTAACTGGAGGTGGCGCCTTGAATAATTATTTGATTGAGCGCATTAAAAATTATGTGCCAGTTGAGGTTATTATTCCAAACAAAGAAACCATTTTGTACAAAGAAGCTTTAATTATGGCTTTTTTGGGCGGCTTGAGAATACAAGAAACGCATAATTGTTATAAAACCATAACTGGTGCTACACAAAATTCTATTGGAGGAGCAATTTATTTACACCATAAAACTTTAAAATGATTTTAGTAACAGGTGCAAATGGCTTTTTAGGTTCCAAATTAATAGGGGCATTACTTGACCAAGGAGAAAAAATTAGGGCATTCGTTCGCGTGGATTCCAATTTAGAATTAATTGAATCTTTTTTACCAGAAATTGAACTTTTTAAAGGCGACATTTTAGATATTAGTGATGTACAAAGTGCGTTATTGGGTATTGATTATATTTATCATTGTGCTGCGTTTATCTCTTTTTCAAAAAATGATAGACAGAAAATGTTTAAGACAAACGTAGAAGGGACGGCGAATTTGGTAAATATAGCATTAGATTTTCCAATAAAAAAAATAGTTTATATTAGTTCAATTGCTGCCATTGGAGCCAATCCGTTAAAGGGCGAAATTGACGAAACTTTGAATTGGGAAAAGCACCTTTACAATTCAGAATATGGGCTAAGTAAGCAATTAGCAGAAAGAGAAATAATTAGGGGTGTATCGGAAGGGCTAACTGCAACTATTGTAAACCCTGGAATTATTTTAGGCGAAGGGCAATGGCGCAAAACAACAGGAAGGATTTGGGAAAGCATTTGGAATGGGCAGTTTTTTACCATAAAAGGCCAAAACGGTTTTGTAGACATTCAAGATGTAATTCATTTTTCAGTTGCAGCAATGAAAGTCGGTAAAATTGGAAATAGGTATATTTTGGTAAGTGAAAACGTTGATTATCAACTTTTATTTACACAAATTGCAAAATCGATAAATAAAAAAAGTCGTTTTGTAATTGCGCCCATTTTACTTCAAAAAATATATGTTTATTATGATTGGATTAAAAGTTTAATTACGAATAGTTCCCGAAATTTAACAAATGAGACCCTTAAAATATCGAATGTGAAATTTTCTTTTTCAAATAAAAAGGCAATAAAGGAATTAGGCATTAACTTTACACCATTAAACAAAACAATCGACAGGATTTCGACATCTTTTTTAAAAACGAAAAATGTAAATAATAATGGATAGTTTGAAAAATAAACAAGTTGGTATTTGGCTTTTAATTGGAGTAGCCATGATTTTATTTCAAATTGTACTAGGTGGAATTACACGATTAACAGGTTCGGGACTTTCAATTACAGAGTGGCAACCAATATTAGGTGTTTTACCGCCAATGAATTTAGAAGACTGGAATAAAGCATTTGATGCATATAAAAAATTTCCGCAATACGAATTAGTTAACCAAAGTATGACTTTGAGTCAATTTAAAACCATTTTCTTTTGGGAATATTTACATCGATTATGGGCTCGATCTTTGGGCATAGTGTTTTTGATTCCTTTTATTTATTTTGTTATAAAACGCCATATTTCCTTAAAAGAAATACCAAAATTTCTGCTTGTATTTATTTTGGGAGGATTACAAGCTGCTGTTGGATGGATAATGGTGGCGAGTGGTTTGGTTGAAATGCCTTGGGTAGAACCAACAAACTTAAGTTTACATTTATTATTAGCAACCGTTTTATTGGTCTTTGTTTTCAGACTTGCATTGGAAAAATTGACACCGAAAGAATCGAAATACTATCCTAAATATATTCGTGGAACAATTTTCTTTTTATTTCTATTGATTTTGGTTCAAATCGGTTTGGGTGGCATGGTAGCAGGTTGGAAAGCAGCATTAACCTATCCCACATTTCCAAAAATGAATGGAGAATGGATACCAAAAGACATAATGAGTATGGAACCAGTATGGAAGAATTTCTTAGAAAATAAAGGGACTTTACAATTTTCGCATAGAATAACTGCATTTATTATTCTATTTTATGTGGTATTTATATATTTCAAATCACAGAATATGCCAGTACCGAAATTATTTAAAAGAGGTAGACATTTTATGTTGGTCATTTGCATTATTCAAATTTTATTAGGCATTACAACATTATTGCTTTCAAAAAGCGGACATATACCAGTTTATTTTGGTGTAATGCACCAATTCTGTGCTTTTTTATTATTGCTTTCCACGGTCGCATTGCATTATTGGTTTAAGTTTAAGGTAGAATAAAAAACGGATGCCATTTCAGATAAAAGCCAGTTCGATAAACAACTTAACTGATGCGCGGTATTTTAACGCATTGGAAAATACATTTATTGGATTTAATTTTGACGTATTGCATTCACAGCACATTAACATTTTACAAGCTGAGGAAATTGTTAGTTGGCTTTATAATCCACCCTTGATTGCTGAATTTGGAATTCACCAAACTCGAGAAGAAATAGACTTTATTTTAGATAAAATTCCATTTGTAGGAATTGAGATTCCATATGAAAATCGTAATATTTACAACGATTACAAGAAAATTAGATTTTTAAAAACAAATTCTCCTTTGGCAGTTTACGAAACAAAAGAATTAGATCTTCTAATGCTCGATATTAATAATAGCCTATTGAATATTCAAAATCCCCATTTATCGATATTTGTTGAAATTGAAAACCCAAAAAGCCAAATCATAAAAAATGTTGATTTTTCAAAATTCAAGGGAGTTTCATTAAAAGGCAAAAAAGAAGAAAGACCAGGTTGGAGTATGGTTGATGAATGGGCTGATTTTATTGAAAGTAAAATAGACACATTACCAAAATAAAAATTAAAAGATGGATTTATTGTTTTTTGCACCAAATAAAAAATGTTTTGGCGTACCTACAAGTTGTGCTTTATAAATTCCCTGACCTGAAAAAAGATAAGCCATAATACAAGCTAAGGCTATATAAATCCCACTTTCAGTTCCAAACAATTCCATACCTAAAATGATACAGGCAATTGGTGTATTGCTCGCTCCAGCAAAAACGGCTACAAATCCCATAGCAGCAAGTAAACCAACAGGTAAGGGCAAAACCAAAGACAAAGAACTACCCAAAGTAGCACCAATAAAAAATAAAGGAGTTACTTCACCACCTTTAAATCCAACGCCTAGAGTAAAAGCCGTAAGTAATAATTTTATTAAAAAAAAGTGTGGAAATAGTTGATGGTCAAATGATTGCAAAATAGTGGGTATGCCCAATCCTATAAACTTAAAGCCATTAAAAACCATAACAAAAACGACAATAAAAATGCCACCTAAAAAAGGTCGTAAAGGAGGATACTTAATTTTTTTTGTAATAAAACTTGAAATTGAATGGGTTATGGTAGAAAAAAAATTAGCAGTTAATCCGAATAAAATACCGGATAAAATTGCACATAATAAAAATAGAAAATTTATGTTTGGAATATCCGTTATAGTATAAGCTGTATGTTCAACACCCCATAGAGAACAAATATAATTGGCAATAATTGCTGTTAAAAAACTTGGCACCAAGGCTTCATAAGATAAGCGACCAATCATTAAAACTTCCAAAGCAAAAACCGCCCCAGCCAATGGAGTGCCAAAAACGGCTGAAAATCCTGCACTTATTCCTATTAAAATAAGGATTTTATGGTCATGTTCATTTAACTTAAATGTTTTGGTAAATTGATTAGAAATTGCGCCACCAATTTGTACTGCAGTACCCTCTCTACCAGCCGAACCGCCAAAAAGATGGGTAATTAAAGTGGCAAGAAAAATCATTGGTGCCATTTTAAAAGGAACCACTTTTTTGGTGGAATGAAATGCTGACAACAATTCATTATTCCCATTCAGCACATTATGTCCATAATAGTGGTATAATAATCCAATAATTAAACCACCAATTGGCAAAATGTAAATAATCCAACTATTTATTTCTCTAAATTCTGTTACAAAATCAAGAGAAATGAGAAACCAAGCAACAACAGAACCAATAATAGAACCAAGAAGAGTAGATATAAAAATCCATTTTAGGAGCAAAAAAGAAAGCTTAAACTTGACACTTTCCTTAATATTATATATAAAACTATCGTTTTCATGCATAAAAAATTAAACTTCAAAACTTATAAAATGAATCGTTCTATTATCTAATATATGCATTTTTTCGTAATAGGTTTGAATGCCAAAGAGCTCCTCATTTTTTCCCATTTTATATACATCAGGAAAATCCTTTATCGTTGTTAATCGTTCACTTTCAATGGTTTCTTTGGTAAATTCATACAATAATTGGCTGTCTGTTTTCAAATTAACAGTCGTTTTTGGAAATAAAATTTTCCTATAAATTTCAATAAACTTTTTAGAAGTAAGTCTTTTTTTAATATCGCCTTTTCTAGGAAAAGGATCGGGGAAAGTTATCCAAATTTCGCTTATTTCGCCTTTTTCAAAATAATCTTCTAAATGATCTATTTGAGTTCTTAAAAAACCAACATTATACAATCCTTCAGACTTAGCCGTATTTGCACCCGTAAATAATCTATTTCCTTTAATATCTATTCCGATAAAATTTTTTTCCGGAAACAATTTTGCCATTCCAATAGCGTAATCGCCTTTTCCGCATGCCAATTCGACTACAATCGGATTTTCATTTTTAAAAAAAGATTTTGCCCAATTACCTTTAAATTGATTATCCTTTTCAATGACATTAGAAAAAGACTTCATCAATTCCCATTTCACTAACTTTCCTTTGCCCACTTTTTTCTACAAAAATAATAGTTAATTTTTAAAATAGTAAGCTAAAAAGAATAGATTTTGGATAAAAAGAAATTTTGATTTTAAATATTCAAATAAAATATTTATTTTCATCACAAATTAAAAAAAATTTATGTCAATACAAGTAGTAAATCCATTAGAGAAATTTTACCAATATGAACAAGAAAAAGCAAATAAAACATTCTTAAGGCAAGCCTATAACGGACAATGGCATAGCACAACGTGGAAAAAAGCTGGTGAAGAAATAAGAAAAATGGCAGCAGCTTTAAAAGCATTAAATTTGCCACCACAAAGCAAAATTGCATTAGTTTCAAAAAATTGTGCTAATTGGATATTGGCTGATTTGGCCATTATGATGGCTGGTCATGTATCTGTTCCATTGTATTTTACTTTAAATTCAGAGACATTAAATTATGTTTTAGAGCATAGCGAAGCAAAAGTGCTTTTCGTTGGTAAAATGGATGGTTGGGACAAATTAAGAGACTATGTTCCACAGGATGTTACTTGCATTTCATTTCCACTTTGGACAGAGCCTGGTTATGTTACTTGGGATGAATTTACAAAAGATATAGAGCCATTAAAAGAGAATATAATACCGAAGGGTAGTGATTTAATAACTATAATCTATACATCAGGAACAACGGGATTACCAAAAGGTGTATTACATAATTTTCATGCTTTTGGATATGCAGCAACATGGGCCATGAGCGAAATGAAGGATTTGATTGGTGAAGAGCGATTTTTTTCATACTTGCCTTTATCACATATTGCAGAAAGGATGTTGGTAGAGATGGGCGGCATATATACTGGAGCTAGTATTTCATTTGCTGAATCCTTAGACACGTTTGCACAAAACCTAAAAGATACAAAACCTACCGTATTCCTTGCTGTTCCTAGGATTTGG
Organism: Bacteroidota bacterium; assembly: GCA_016705125.1. Taxonomy (GTDB): domain Bacteria; phylum Bacteroidota; class Bacteroidia; order Chitinophagales; family JADIYW01; genus JADIYW01. The sequence goes on along the minus strand of JADIYW010000001.1, from coordinate 230,239 downwards.
ACCAAGTTTCAGCAAGGCATTTTATCTAAAATGCCTCAAAATAAATTGAATATTTTACTAAAAATCCCTTTCTTAAACACACTAATTAAAAATAAAATTAAAGCTGGTTTAGGCTTAGATGAAGCAAAATATTTATTAACTGGTGCAGCTCCATTGCCTTTAGCAACAATGCAATGGTTTGAAGAATTAGGTTTTATAATATGTGAAGCTTATGCAATGACAGAAAACTGTGCATACTCGCATTTAACACGAAAAGAAAACAGAAAACCTGGTTCTGTTGGTACAAGCATGCCTAACTCCATTTGTCGTATTTCAGAAGAAGGGGAAATACAGGTAAAAAATGAATGTACAATGATTGGCTATTATAAAGAGGATAGCAAAACAGAAGAAGCCATAACTAAAGACGGCTATTTGTGTACGGGAGACCAAGGAGAAATAGACAGTAAAGGATTTTTAAAAATAACTGGAAGAATAAAAGACATCTTTAAAACGGATAAAGGCAAATACGTAGCACCTGCTCCAATTGAATTATCATTATCAAAAAATCTACACATAGAACAAGCGTGTTTAGTAGGCTCTAATTTGCCACAAACAATGGCATTAGTTGTTTTATCATTAGACTCCAAAAAAGAAGATAAAGCCGATATTGAAAAAAGTTTAGAAGATACGATGAAGGAAATAAATCCTGCATTAGAGAAACACGAAAGGATGAAAAAAATAGTAATAATGTCGGAAGAGTGGACAGTAGAAAACAACTTATTGACACCAACAATGAAAGTAAAAAGAAATGTATTAGAGAAAAAATACGAATCTAATTATGAAAACTGGTACAATTCGAAAGAAAACATAATTTGGTTGTAATTATTCTCTAATTAAGGATGATGGATTATTGGTACCCTTTTTAATCGTATTTTGTTCAACTGCTTTATTTGGGGAATCTGGTATTTTAGGAAGTGACTTTGTTTCACGGGAAACAACTATATTTTCTTCCAAATCCCAATTATTTTTTAATGTAATAGGTTTGCTATAACTGAATTTGTATTCAGGCATTTTAAAATCATTAATAGATCCATTGGTAAACAAACCATCAAAATTTTCATCGAAAACAATTTCTAGATTATAGTTTCCTGGAAATAAATTTTCTTTAAACCAAATAAAATTACTGACTTTATTGACCCTAATTATTTCAGAAAAACCAGCATTCGTATTATATATTTTAATTATGTAATTAATGGAATCCGAAGGCAGTTCGAAACTTAATTTTAAACTTCCTAGATCATTGGCTTTTACCGATTTAAGGTTAAAAACAATAGAGTCATTCGTAAGTCCATTAAAAGAAACTAATGAATTTTTTGGAAAAATTAATTGGTTATACGAAGTATCTAACACAACATCATTTATTGTAATAAACTGATTATCAACCAAATAGTCAATTTTTTTTACTCTTCTTGAAATAGAATCCATTAAAAAAGCCTCATTAAGGCATTGATTAGAATCCAAAGGAATAGATGATTTTAGAATCAAAATATTATCAGGTTTTATATCGACGACTTTCAGTTTATTAAGCTGTGTTGTTGTTAAGCTCAAAAAACTATTACTCTCCGAAATAGATTTTGAAACTACATTTATAGAATCTACCATTTCATCCTTAATAAACAAACCGAGTTTATAATTTACCTTTTCCTTTAAATTATCTACCCAAAAATTAATAATATTCCTTTCTTCATTTAATTCTGAAAATAGAATTTTTAAACTATTGTTACTTTCTTTCAACGCCCATTTTGTATTAAAATCAATTGGTTTATTCAACTCAATAAAACCACCACCATTAGTAAAAGTATTTGAATAATTAGAAATTCTAAACTTACTTTCTATTGACTTAAATAAGGTAAGATCTAAAGTTTGAACCGAGTCAGCAGATATAATAATTATATCTTTAGCAAAACCAACAAATTCTGAAGGTAAATCGTAGATAAAATTAAAGTTTTTATCAGATAAGGCAAAACATCGAAAAGAGCCAGCTTTAAGATTGTTAAACTGAAAAGGACCTTCAGATTTCAAATTAAAAATATAATCTGGTTTTTGCTTATACAATACAGAATCATCTAGGTTCTTGTATAATCCAACAAAAGTATTTGGTGGGAAAGTTGTTGTTTCGCTAAAAAATAAATTCCCTTTTAAAATAAGCGAGTCTAAAGTCGGTCCAGTAGAAAAAACATAGGTAAAGTTTTCCAAAGGATTGCCTTCATTTAAATCCTTTAATCCATTATTAAAAGAAATAGAATAAGTGGTGCTATCTAATAGAGCCTCCTTAAATTTAATAACAAGCTCCTTTTTTCTTGCAACGATAGAAGGAAATTCCTTAGGGCTAGGTGTAATCAAAACTGTTTGTTGTGGATTTTCAATTTGAACAAACTCATTAAACTTAAAGACAATTTCATTGCCAACAAAATTAAGCATACTATCTGGAGGCGAAACACTTAAGACTTTTGGAGGTGTTGAGTCTCTTTCTCCTCCAGTAGGATAGGAGGGTGTTGCACACCTTACAAAAACCAAAATAGAAATAAAAAAAACTAGGTACTTTGCCATTATCTTCCTAAATATACTAAAAGAATAGAAATGTCAGCTGGTTTAACACCGCTTATTCTACTTGCTTGTCCTAAAGTGGTTGGTTTTGCCTTACTTAATTTATCCTTTCCTTCAAATGACAAAGCACCAATTGCACGATAATCAAAATCTGGATTTAGTTTTACGCTTTCAAGCCGACTTACCTTTTCTACCATTTCCAATTCTTTTGCTATATATCCTTCATACTTCACAAAGATTTCAGCCTGTTCTATTGTTTCTTTATCATAATTATTCAAAAAGGAATCTAATTTAGAAATGCCTTTCCTTAGAATATTCATATCAATTTGTGGCCTATTGATCAAATTAAACAATTTGGTGTTTTGTGAGAGGGGAGAAGAGCCATTATCAATAAGCACCTGATTTATTTCAGAAGACATTACCGCTTCTGTTTTTAAAAAAGCAACGATATCAGCCTTGTTCTTCTTTTTAGCCAAAACCTTTTCCAATCGTTCGTCTTCAGCAAAACCTAAAGAATGACTAAGTTCTGTTAATCGCAAATCAGCATTATCTTGCCTTAATAAAATTCTAAATTCTGCACGAGAAGTAAACATCCTATACGGCTCATCCGTTCCTTTGTTGACTAAATCATCAATTAAAACACCAATATAAGCGTCTGATCGCTTCAAAACCACTCTTTCAAAATCATTAACGGCTCTATGAGCATTAACTCCGGCAATTAATCCTTGACAAGCTGCTTCTTCATACCCGGTAGTTCCATTTATTTGCCCAGCAAAAAATAGGTTTTTAATTAACTTCGTTTCTAGTGATAAATCTAATTGGGTAGGTGGAAAATAATCATACTCGATAGCATAACCAGGCCTGAACATTTTACAGTTTTCAAATCCTACTATTTTCCTAAGCGCTTTAAATTGAACTTCTTCAGGTAAAGAAGTAGAAAAACCATTTACATATATTTCAACAGTATCCCAACCTTCAGGCTCTACAAACAACTGATGAGTTTCTTTATCGGCAAACCTATTTATTTTATCTTCAATGGAAGGACAATATCTAGGGCCTAAGCCTTGAATTCTTCCTGCGAACATTGGAGATTTTTCAAAACCTGTTTTTAATATATTGTGTACTTCTGTAGATGTGTGTGTAATATAACAAGGTTTTTGGATCTTGGGTTTTTCGGTCTCTTTAAAGGAAAATCCAACAATGTCTTCGTCTCCATGTTGTATTTCCATTCTATCATAATTTAAAGAACGACCGTCAATTCTAGGTGGCGTACCTGTTTTCATTCTACCGCTTTCAAAACCAAGATCTATTAATTGCTCAGTAATTCCAGTTGCTGCCTTTTCGCCTATTCTTCCCCCTCCAAACTGTTTTTCTCCAATGTGAATTAATCCATTTAAAAAAGTACCATTTGTGAGCACTACGGCCTTTGCTTTTATTTCAACACCTATACCTGTAATTACACCAACAGCTTTGCCATTTTTAATAATTAGGCTTTTAACCATATCTTGAAAAAAATCAATGTTATTTGTTTCTTCCAACATGTTGCGCCACACCTGAGCAAATAACATTCTGTCATTCTGAGTTCTTGGACTCCATACCGCAGGGCCTTTAGACTTATTAAGCATTCTGAATTGAATCATAGATCGATCAGAGACAATTCCTGAATAACCACCCATGGCATCTATTTCTCTTACGATTTGTCCCTTCGCTACGCCGCCCATTGCAGGGTTACATGACATTTGAGCAATTGTTTGCATATTCATTGTAACTAGCATCACCTTAGACCCCATTTTTGCAGCCGACACAGCTGCTTCACATCCTGCATGCCCTGCTCCTACTACTATTACATCATATTCTTCAAACATATCTTCCTTTTTGACTATTCGGCAAATTTAAAACAAAAACATTTAACACCATAACACCTAACTTGTTTCACGTGAAACAAAAAGCCTAATGTTTCACGTGAAACATTAGGCAATTATCATATAACTAATTGAAATAGTGTAATTTAGAAGCTCGGGCAATGCATTAATGGGTACTTTTTCTTAGGGTCTGCGCTTGGTGTTTGATAAATTAAAGATAATTCAAGACCACCTCTTCCTTGGTTAGCCATTTTTAATTCATTTAGCGTGGCATCATAACTTAGACCCAATTGAATGCCTTGATATTGGAAACCTGCGGAAGTAATAAAGCTTTTACTTCCATCATACCATCCCCCAACAAATGCCACCATTTCATATGGTTTCTTTTTGCCACTTAAATTAAATCCAAATTGCGAACCCGCAATCCAATCAGTAGCTTTAGCCTGTTGTTTATATACTGCATTAGGTGTAATCATAACAAAATCTTTTACATTGATAGAAACACCAGCATGTCCATTAACTCTTAAATCTCTTTCGTTATCATCTCCTTCAAATGATTCCTTGGGTTTTAAAATATTAAATAACCCAGCCCCAGCAAATGCATTAATGTTTTTGGAAAAACTAGAGTTCCAAAAAATCCCTGCATTTAGATTAGGATATAGAATAGAGTTATTTTGAATGTTTTCTAAAGAAGGAAGTGTTTGATCAAAACCTTGATTAGGAATGTATTGAGATTGCCAATAAAAACTACCCACGTCAATTCTCCTTTGCACCAATCCGCCTTGAAAACCAGCATGAATCCAATGTTTCTTATCATAGCCCATTCCTAAGTGATAAGCAACTGAAGCCATAATTTGAATGGTTTTTAATGCTCCAGCACCTTGATTGTCCGAATTTACAACCATACCAACTCCTAAAACATTGTCATTCATTACATCTCGAAGCAAGCCAAAGTCAGCCGAAGCACTAATGGTGCTATATGCAGAAGCTGCCACTACAGGATTATCTTGATTTCTATAATTAACAACAACTCTTGCAATTCCTGGAATTTTACCAGTTAAGGCAGGATTTAGGTTTAGTGGAGAATTATAAAATTGAGAAAATTTTAAATCTTGCGCTTTTAAAAAAAGCGAAAAACAACTCAAAAAAGATACTAAAAATATGTTCTTCATGGAAATAAATTAAAAATATAGGTAAATTTAAATAAATCGTTGAATAAAAAAAATCTATTGCGATTTTTTATTTGAAAGTGATAATAATTTTAAAAATAAAACCTTCCAGTTGTTTCCTTTAGAATCCTTTTCAAAAGTGTCATTATGAAATAAAGTAACAAGTTGACCATCTATTTTATTTATATTTTGAACTATAAAATTGTATTCATTTAGTATCTCTTCAAAAGACCTTTTTAAATAAAAACGGTCGACATGATCAGCAATACAAAATGGAATTATCTGTAGAGAAGTAGAGGTGTCTTTTTCTAAATTAAAAAAATAATGTGGCACTGAAATGCCAGACCTAAATCCATTTTTGTCAGAAAAACCTAATGAATAATCAGAAGTGACACCTAATTGAATAAGCTTTTCGAAATAATTTGGATACTTTATCCGTAAGAAATGTTGTCGTGTTTCTTTTGGCTTTTCTCCAAATAAATGAATAAATTTTTCTATCTCTTCTTCTTCAGCATTAGAGGATAAAAAGCAATAGGAAGGATGCCAAGCAAACTCAAATTCTTGCATTTTTAAGTTTCTTACTTTATTTTTAAAAGCTAAACTATTGCTATTAATTTGACTATCGTATTCGCTATTATTATTTAATAAAAAAAATAATTTTGCTTTTGTTTTTTGTGCGTGATGAACTTCGTTAATCCAATTAAAAGTATCAAATGGGTCATTGTCAATTCCAAATAAAGTTTTAATTCTAGCTATTGCTGTTTTTGGTCGTTTAAATAAACCACCAAAATTTTTTAATAATGGTTTTCCCTTAAAAGAAAAAAGATGATCAACGTCAATAGTGGAGACCATTGAAAAATTTCTTTTTTTAAAAATTAGATTCGGATATTTTGCTAAAATAATTTCCTTTAAATGAGAAAGCCAAACTTCAACAATTGGCAATTTTTCTATATTATGTTTTACCAATAAATTATTATGGCTTGGAAAACGACCATGTTCATCTTCTTCAAAAGGCAAATATTCTTCATACCGGCTAATCAAATAAAAAATTGCTGAAAAAACATCAAAATCAAAAGCTCCATTTTTTACAGAAAAAAAAGCAATACAATCTTTCCAACTAAAAACATCAGGATTTAAAGGTGCAATATCATTTCTAAATAATAAATCAACAGCACCGAAATGCAAATCCATTTCTGGTTTTATATTATAACTAATCACACAATCATCAGACTTGATAATTCCATTTGTTTGATAACTAATCTGGATGCCAAAATATTCGATAAATACGAAATCAAATACATATTTCAATCTGTTGGTAACCTCATTTGTGTAGATAACTATCATAAATATGCTCAATTGATTATTGTAATTTAGCACTACAAAACTACAAGAATTGTCTTATAATATTATACTTCCAAAATTTGAAGGTCCATTTGATCTTTTACTTTTTTTTATCGAAAGAGATGAATTAGATATTTATGATATTCCAATCCACAAAATCACAAGTGAGTTTTTGACTTATGTACATCAATTAGAAAGGATTAATATAGAATTGGCTAGTGAGTTTATTCTTGTAGCAGCTACATTAATGAAAATAAAAGCTAAAACTCTTTTGCCAAGAAAAGAGATTGATGCACAAGGAAACGAAATAGATCCAAGACAAGAGTTAGTATCCCGCCTATTGGAATATAAAAGATTTAAAGAAGTAGTTGAGCTTTTAAAAAGAATGGAGGAAGAAAGGGGTAGCAGAAATGAAAGAAGAAATTTAACCTCAGAAATAAAAAATATAATAAATACAGTAAGCACAAATGGGGAAGCTGAACTTGAAAATGTTACTTTATTTAAATTAATGAAGGTGTTTAAAAAGACAATGGATCGGTATAAATATCAGTCAGAAATAGTGCAACACAAAATTGTAAAGTATAATTATACAATGGAGGGACAAAAAGAGTACTTACAAAATTATATTTTCAAAAATAAAAAGGCTTCTTTTGTTGAATTATTCAAAACTTGTGAAAATAAGATACATGCCGTTTTTAATTTTCTAGCCATTTTAGAACTCGTTAGTCAGAATATTATTACAATTTCTATAGGTGAAGGATTTAATAATTTTTACCTTAGCGTTTAGTTTCACAAAATAAAAATCAAACAATGCTAAAAAAAACTTCCCTATTAATTTTAATATTTTGCATCCTATTTCTGGAAACAAAAGCTCAAAATTATTTTGCAGCCATTGGCACTAGGCTTGGTTATGGCTTAGGTATTTCGGGTAAATGGAGTCCAAACCAAAATTTAAATTTTTTGGAAGGAATGTTAAATGTTGATGTTTTTTCAGGTAAATATGGAAGATATAGTGGCTTAGCGCTTACAGCATTATACGAAAGACATTTTGAAATGCCACGTAGTTTTGATGGATTTAATTGGTATTTAGGAGCAGGAGGAGGCACTACGTTTGGTCCTCAATTTTTTAACCTTTCGATTGAACCAATTATTGGACTTGAGTATTCGATTGACAGATTTCCATTATGCTTCTCTGTGGATTATAAACCAAGAATTTATTTATTAAAAAGAAACTCACCAGGTGATACAGCAATAGAACCCAGAGATGCTGGTTTTTCAATTAGGTATTATTTTAACTAGGATTAATATTTATCTGTGCTCTTATATTCCCCATTATATTGTCGCCACAAGATTTTTTTCCCAATTTATCTGAAACAAGATTTTTTATTTTTTTTAATTTAAAATAAAAATCCTCACATTCATCACATTTATCTATCTCTGCCAAAACCCAATGTCTTTCTTCTAAAGATAGTTCATTATCTAATAATTCAATTATTTGTTCTTGTATTTCTTTGCAGTTATGTGTTTGACCAGCAGTATTCATAGCTTATTTTTTAAAGCCCATTGAAAGGGCATATTTTTCCAATTTTTCTTTTAAAAGATTCCTTGCACGGTGCAATCTAGATCTAACGGTACCAACAGGAATGTCTATTATTTTGGCAATTTCTTCGTAAGTAAAACCCTCAATATCACATAAAAGAATTACCGTTTTAAAGTCAACCGGAAGTGTATTTAATGCCAAACTAACTTCGTCGCCAATTAAATTATCAAAAATTTCAACCCTTAAATCATTATCCTTTTTTTGATCACTTTCGTCGTCAAAGTCTTGAAAGGCAATTATGTCTTCATAATCAACAATATTCGGAGCTTTAGATTTCTTTCTATATTGATTTATAAAACCATTTTTCAATATTTTAAATAACCAAGCTTTTGCATTTGTTCCAGCTTGATAATGATCAATATATTTAAATGCTTTCAAAAATGTTTCTTGAACCAAATCATCAGCATCGGCATCATTATAGGTTAAGTGAAAAGCAAAATTATACAATGCATTGGCATGAGGAAAAAAATCAAGCTCAAATTGCTTTTCTTTGTTGTTTTTAAGTATCGAATCAAGCGGCATAACCATAAAGGTAAATATTTTACTCGAATGATAAACCTAAAAAAAGAATAGTTAGTTCCGCACTTTGCTTATTTTTGAAAAATTAATAATGGAAAAACATAAAAAGCGAATAATATTAATACTTTTTGGATTATTGGCAATTGGACTGGCAATATCAAAAGCTATTTGTTCCTTGGCTGAAGTATGCTTATTTATAATAGCAATATTCGAAATTGCATATGTTAAAAAAGAACTAAATAAAAGCAAGTTTTATCTCTTTATTCCTTCTGTCCTGTTTATTATTTATGCATTAAGTGGTCTATATTCTTTAAATTACAATTCCTTTTTTATTCAATTAAAAGTACATTCTCCATTAATAATTATTCCATTTTTGGTTTGGGCATTGAATGATTATTTAGAAAAGAAAAAAGAAAAACTAATTATATTATTTATAATTGGTACAATATTTTCATTTTCTTGCACCGTTATATATACGTATTTGCCAATAAATTGGATAGAAAGGCTGAACAATCCCAAATTATTTTTACCACACACACTCAACTCACCAGGTTTGTTTGGTATGACAAGTATATTCATTGATCGAATTCAATTGAGTAATTTAATAGGCATTTCAACTTTATTTTCAATTTACTTAGGTTTCAAAAGGAAGAACTATTTCTTTTTGTTTTTACCAATTATCCTATTTGTATCAAGTTTACTTTTAGGCGGTAGGGGCGGACAAATTGCATTATTTGTTGCACTAATATTTATATTATCAATAATTATAACCCAAAAATTAAAACATTATTGGATAATACAAAAAACCTATTTTTTGATTCCACTAACATTAATTTCAATAATAATTACATTGCTATTTCTATTTTCTATAAAAAATGTTCCTTTTATAAAAGAAAGATATAGTCAGCATAACTACGAAATAAAAATGTTTGAAACCAAACAATACAAACCTGAAGATTTAATAAATTTTACAAGTGTAAGGCGTATAATTTCTTGGGAGAATGGAATAGAATTAATAAAAAAGCATCCAATATTTGGTACAGGAATTGGAGATTATGAGGAAGAATTAAAAAAAGAATACGATACAGATAATTATAATTTACCAATCAACCACCACAGCCAATATTTATTTATAATTGGTTCTGCTGGTATTTTTTTATTTATTACTTATTTAGTTTCCTTACTATATGCAAGTTCATTATTTTTTAAGCAAAAAGAAATATTACCCATTGGTATAGCTTTTTTGATGTTTTATTTAGTGGCTTTTATTCCAGATGCTGTGCTTTTACGACAGGTGGATTGTATGTCGTATTCTCTTTTTTTTAGTTTGTTATTATCTAAAATAAAATAATGTTTCACGTAACACATATATCTACCGCAAAAACTTGGAGAGGAGGTGAGCAACAAATTTATTATTTAATGAATCACTTAAATGGTAAAATAAATCAGTCTATTTTCTGTCCATATAATGCAGTTTTACTTAATAAAATAGAAATTCCAATAAATAAGATAACATTCAATAAACGAGGTAGTATAAATATATTGGTAGCAAGAAAACTTAAAAAATATACGGTAGAAAATAAAGTTGATTTAGTTCACATACATGATTCACATGCACACAATATTTATTTTTTAGCCTGTATATTATTTGGATTAAAAATACCTGCAATAATTACAAGAAGAATAGAAAAACCAATAACCAACATTGTTTCAAAATATAAATACAATCATCAAAATATACAAAAAATAATATGTGTTTCGGATGCTGTTAAAGAAACCATTTCCCCATTTATTACAGATAAAGAAAAATTAAAAACGATACATTCTGGTATTGATATAGATAAATATAGTAAAACAGCGAAAGACTATATTTTACATAAAACATTTAATATTCCTACAAGTTCAATATTGATTGGCACGATTGGTGCATTAACAAATCAAAAAGATCATTTTACATTTATAGATGTAGCGGAAAAAATATTACTAAAAAAAGAAGCTTATTTTATAATAATAGGAAGCGGAAAATTGGAAAAAGAAATAAAAGAAACTATAAATAACAAAAAACTCCAAAGTCGAATATTCTTAGCTGGCTTTAGAAACGATATTCCTACTATTATTAAAGACTTAGATATATTTTTATTTACTTCTATTTTTGAGGGATTAGGAACTGTGTTATTAGATGCGATGGCTTCGGGTATCCCAATTGTATCCACCGATGTAAGTGGTATTCCTGAAATAATCGAAAATGATAAAAACGGTTTATTGTCCAAACCAAAGGATACAACTAATTTGGCCTCACAAGTGTTAGAATTGATAGAAAATGATGAAAGAAGAAATTTGTTTATTAAAAACGGCCTTTTGAAGATAAATCAATTTAGTGCAGAAAATATGGCTCAACAAAATTTTGAAACTTATTTAGATATTATACAATGAAAATAGGCTTATTTCCAGGTTCATTTAATCCAATACATATTGGCCATCTTTTGATAGCTACATTTATGGCAGAAGAATTTGAACTAGATAAAATTTGGTTTATCGTTTCTCCACATAATCCTCTGAAAGATTCTAAAACATTAGCAAATGAAAATGATAGATTGAAAATGGTTCAATTATCTATTAAAACGAAATATAATTTTTTAGCTTCAGATATAGAATTTAATTTACCAAAACCATCATATACCATCCAAACACTAGATTTACTTAAAACTCAATTTCCATCATATAATTTTTTACTTATAATAGGCGGAGATAATTTGACAAGTTTGAATAAATGGAAAGACTATAACAGAATAATAGATGAAAATCAAATATTAGTTTATAATAGGGCCGATAATATCAGTGATAAAAACTTTATTGAACATAAAAATATACATTTTAAAAAATTACCTCAATTAGACATATCGTCAACCATGATTAGAGAAAGAATTAAAACAGAAAAAAGTATTGATTTTATGGTTACAAATGAAGTAAAAAACTATATAATAAAGCAAAAATTGTACAAATAAAAGGTTCAAAAATTATTAACATTATAAATAATAACATATTTAAAAATCACAAAATCAATAAAAAGTTTTTAACACTGCTTACATAATAACGTTGTTTTTAACAAGTATAAAAAAGTATAAAATGTGGACAATAAAAATCCAATAAAACATGTAAAAAATCATTACCAAACAAACCAATTTTTTATTAAGTTACACACATAAAAAAGGATATAGACAAACAAAAAGCGAACAAAAAATTATAAACTAAATAATATGAATAAAGTAATACAAGGTTGTTTAAAACTTTTTTTATCCATTGATAACCAAAAATATAAAGAATAAAAAAGCTGTGGAAAAAAATTAATAACTTTGTAGAATTGAATATTCCAAACCTTTAAAAAATAAATTTTAAACAAATCAACGCCCTTAATAATTTATAATAAATTTTATTTAAATACTTATAATATATGATTAGTACTTCAAAACATTCAGAAGAATTATTACAAAATGGCTACCTAAATAGGGAAATTGATCCTACTTTGGATTTATTTGCGGAAATCAATAAATTAAAAAAAGAAAAAAATGCCATTTTATTAGCACATTATTATCAAAGTGCTGATATTCAAGATATTGCAGATTATATTGGCGATAGTTTAGGATTAGCCCAGGAAGCAGAAAAGACAACGGCTGATTTAATTGTATTTGCTGGTGTTCACTTTATGGCCGAAACGGCAAAAATATTAAATCCAAATAAAAAGGTTGTTTTGCCTGATTTATTTGCAGGTTGTTCGTTGGCTGATAGTTGTCCGCCAATTGAATTTGCGGCTTTCAAAGCTCAACATCCGAATCATGTAGTTATTTGTTATATCAATTGCACGGCCGAAATCAAGGCATTGAGCGATTATATTTGTACATCGAGTAATGCTGAATATATTGTAAATAGCATTCCGAAAGAAACGCCAATTATATTTGCACCAGATAAAAATTTGGGTGCTTATTTGGTGAAAAAAACGGGAAGAGATATGCTGCTTTGGGATGGAGCATGTATGGTGCATGAAATTTTTTCGCTTGAAAAAATAACTAGGTTAAAAGAAAAGCATCCAAATGCCTTATTAATTTCGCATCCCGAATGTGAAGCACCAATTTTAGATATTTCTGATTTTGTTGGATCGACCACTGCATTGTTAAATTTTTCGAAAAATAATCCAGCTAATGAATTTATAGTTGCTACCGAAACAGGAATATTACATAAAATGCAGCTTAATTCGCCGAATAAGACCTTTATTCCAGCCCCACCTAATAATTCTTGTGCATGTAATGATTGTCCGCATATGAAGCTTAATACGCTTGAAAAAATTTATCTTTGCATGAAATACGAATTGCCTGAAATATTAATGTCAGACGAATTAATTACAAAATCTAGTATTCCAATAAATAGGATGTTAGAAATATCAGCAAAAAATGGACTTTAAAAATTAGAGAATGAAATATTTACCAATAAATGCTGCTTTATTTAACGTAAATAGAGAAAAGTTTAAAAAAGAATTGCCAAAAAATGCTGTAGCCATTTTTTTTTCAAATGATGAAATGCCAAGAAGTGGAGATCAAAGTTTTCCATTTCGGCAAAATCCTGATTTATTCTGGTTGACTGGAATTGATCAAGAAAAAACAATTTTGGTAATTTATCCTGATTGTCCTAACCCATTGTATAGAGAAGTTTTGTTTTTGAGAAAAACCAATGAGGTAATTGCAGTTTGGGAAGGGCATAAATATACCATGGAGGAAGCCAGATTAGCTTCGGGTATTCAACAAATTTATTGGGAAGAAAATTTTGAAACAGTACTTCCGTCCCTAATGGCTTATTGTGAATCGGTATATGTAAATATCAATGAAAATGACCGTTTGGCGAATTTTGTGCCATATAAAGACATACGTTTTGCGCATAAAATAAGAGAAGAATATCCAGCGCATGAATTAAAACGATTGGGTCCTATAATGTCAAAATTACGAAGTATAAAATCAGAAATTGAAATAGAATTAACAAAAAAGGCTTGTGAAATTACTAGAGACGCTTTTGTTTCCATTTTAAAAATGATTAAACCGGGCGTTGCGGAATATGAAATAGAAGCAGAAATTATTAAAACATTTATTAGTCAAAGAGCCACAGGACATGCTTATACGCCAATAATTGGTTCGGGTAAAAATTCATGTGTTTTACATTATATTGAAAACAATAATATTTGTAAAGATGGTGAAATATTATTGATGGATTTTGGAGCTGAATACGCTAATTATGCTGCGGATTTAACACGAACAGTTCCTGTAAATGGTCGTTTTTCAGATAGACAAAAGGCGGTTTATAATGCAGTTTTGAAGGTGATGAAATTGGCAAAATCTATGTTAGTTCCAGGAACTATTTTGGCAGATTATAATAACGAAGTGGGTAAACTAATGGAATCAGAATTGATTGGTTTGGGTTTATTAGATAAAGAAAAAGTGGCCAAACAAGATCCTAAAAATCCATTATATAAAAAATATTTTATGCATGGAACATCTCATTTTTTAGGAATAGATGTGCATGATATAGGCCCACGATATGAGCCGATGAAAGTGGGTAACTTATTTACTTGTGAACCAGGAATTTATATACCAGAAGAAGGAATTGGCATAAGGATAGAAAACGATATTTTAATAACAGAAAATGGTCAGCTAGATTTAATGGCTGATATTCCAATTGAAATAGAAGAAATAGAGGAAATAATGAATTCTAATTAGATTTTGATAATTATTTTTCCAAATTGATTACCACTTTTCATTTTATCAAATGCAGCAATAGCATTGTCTAGTGAAAAAGTTTCGTCTAAAATGGGTTTTATTTGGTGTTTATTTATAAAATCTATCATAGTCAAAAAATCTTGGTCGCTACCCATTGTACTTCCTATTAAGCTTAAATGATTCCAGAACATAAGCGCTACATTTAGTTTATTTGGGGCACCTAAAGTAGCGCCATAAAACACTAATTTTCCGTTTGGTTTTAAGCAAGTTAGTAAATCATTTATTTGGTCGCCACCAGCACTGTCCACGATTACATCAAATCCACCAATTTCTTTGGCTTTATTTTTAAGATTATTTTCAATAGTATAATTAATGCCTTCTTTTGCACCGAGAGCAATACATTTTTCTAGTACCGAATTTTTACTTGAAGATACATAAACAGAAGAATTAATGGCATTTGCAAATAAAAAGGCAAATTGTGCAACACCACCACCAACGCCAGACACTAAAATTTTTTTTTCGGGCGCTAACGCGCCTTTATTAAAAACAGCATTCCAGGCGGTGAGCCCAGCAAGCGGAATGGCTGCAGCTTCTTCAAGCGATAGATAGTCAGGTTTTATTACCAAACGGTCAACATTTACTTTTAAATATTCAGCCAAAGTGCCGTAAGTAGGCATACCAAGAATATGATAATTTTTATCTTGAACATAATTATTCAAACCCCAATTAATATTCGGATTAATGATGACTTTTTTATTTAGCCAATAATTATTTTCATTATTATATACATCTACCACTTCGCCTACACCATCAGACCCAAGTACACATGGGAAAACAATTTTTGGATATTTGCCTTCTCTAATCCATTGATCTCTATGATTTAGAGCAGCATAACTAATTTTCACTAACACTTCACCTTCGCCCAATATAGGTTTTGGTAAAGATTCAATTTGAAAAGAATTTTCTCTTAAAACTAAAGCAAGCATCATTTTTTTTTGGTGAAAATATAAAATAAATTTTATTAACAGTATTTTTATAGGAAACCACGAAACCTTTTTTGGTTTCCACGGTTTCTATATTTACATTTGCATTATAAATATTGAATGGAACAGAATGAGCAAATAGCAAAGATTTTCGAAAAATCGAAAACACTCTTTATCCAAGAGGGTGTTAGAAATGTTACAATGGAAAAAATTGCCAAGGAGTTAGGCATTTCTAAAAAGACGATTTATTGTAATTTCGAAAATAAGGCCGATTTAGTATTTCAGTCGGTAAAATATGACATAGAGAATTTGGAAAATCAAATTGAGCATTTGACTAAATCTGCTGAAAATGCAATTCATGAAATGCAAATTATTGGCAATTTTGTATCAAAGTCGATGGAAAAATTCAAATCAAGTAGAATAAATGAACTAGAGAATTTTTACCCAAAGGCATATTTCCAAATAGATAAACATAGAAAAATATTTGTAGTTGATAAAATAAGAAAAAACGTAGAAAGAGGAATTATAGAAGATTTATATCGCAAAGATTTGGAAAAAGAAAAAGTTGTATTGTTTTATTTAACTGCCACCACCGCATTGTTTGATCAAAAGACAATTTCAATTGAAAATTTTACAATTTCAGAATTATACATTAGTTATTTAGATTACCATCTTCAAGGCATTTTAAATGAAAAAGGAAGAGCATTATATTCAAAAAATAAAAGATAAGACCATGTATCAAATGAAAAAAATATTTTTTATAGTTATAATTTTTTTGATTCAATTAAATGCAAAAGCGCAAGAGAAAAAAGAAATAACAATAGAAAGCGCCAAAGCTTATGCTTTAAACCATTCAAAGAATAAAATGAATGATGGGCTTGAAGTTGAAAAGGCTGAATTAAAAGTAAAAGAGTATTTAGGTTTATTGCTTCCACAAGTAAATGCAGATTTATCTTTCACCCATTTCGGAAAATTGCCATCAAGTATAATTCCCTCAAATACTTTTCCTGGACAAACGGAAGATTTGGTAACTACCTTTGGCACTCCGAATAATGTAAGCGCGAATATAAACCTATCACAAATTATATTTAATGGTTCATTTTTAATTGGTGTAAAAGGAGCGCAGGAATATGTAGAATTGTCAAAAAAGGAGTTAGCATTGAATGATGAACAAATAATTGACCAAGTTATTCGTGCTTTTTATGCTGTGTTGGTTACAAGAGAAAACTTAGAAATTATAACACAAAACAAAACCAATTTGGAAAAATTGATTTTTGAAACGGAGCAATATTATAAAAATGGATTTGTAGAACAACTTGATGTAGATCGGCTTAAATTATCGCTTACCAATTTAAATACAACCATTAAGGGCATTGAATTACAGGTAAAGTTAACAGAGACATTATTAAAATATCAGATGGGCATGCCGTTGGATGAGCCCATAATTGTAATTGGAAAATTGGATGATTTTCTAACAAACATAACGATTGGCATTGATTCAATTGCAGATTTTTCGAATCGAGGTGATGTCAACTTAATGAATGCAAGAGTTAATTTACAAAAAACAAATATCAAAAGATTAAAGTATGAATATTTGCCAAGTTTAGTTGGCTTTGCAACTATTGGATCCCAAGCATTGAGACAAAAATTTGATTTTTTTAATTTTAACGAACCTTGGTTGAACCAACGATTTTTTGGAGTACAATTAAACGTTCCAATTTGGGATAGTTATTCAAGAAAGCGAACAATACAAGGCGTGGAGGTTGGAATTAAACAAATAGAAATGACCAGAGATATAATGATAGATGGATATGAAATACAATTTGAAAATGCAAAAACCGAATTAATTACTGCATACGATGCATATATAAGCTACGAGTCAAATATTCAATTGGCCGAAAAAATTTATAAAACCACACAAGTAAAATACAAAGAGGGAATTGGTTCAAGTTTGGAGTTAAAAAGTGCAGAATCAGAACTTTATACCACACAAGCCAATTATATTAATGCCATTTATCGAGTATTAATTGCAAAACAAGAAATAAACAAATTACTAGGAATTTTATAAATTATAATTATGAAAAGAAATATTTTAATCGCAACAGTAGGCATAGGCATATTATTAAATAGCTGTAAATCGCCAAGTAAAGAAGATAAAATAGCAGAAACACAAAAGAAAATTGAAGCAGCTCAAATAGAATTGCAAAAACTAAATGCAGAATTGAAATCTATTGGTGGAGCAACAGAAGCAGTCGGAGGACTTGACAATATAGCAGTTACAACGATTGTAGCCGAATCGAAACCATTTAATGTATTTGTAAATGTAAGTGGAAAAATAATTACAAAGGAAAATATTTTGCTTGCAGCTGAAATGGGAGGCATTTTACAAAACATTAGTGTGGTATCAGGACAAGCTGTAAAAAAAGGGCAAATTATTGCAACCGTAGATAAGGAATTGATAGAAAAAACAATAGAAGAAGTAGAAACACAATTGAGGTTAGCGAAAGACATATTTGAAAGGCAAAAGAATTTGTGGGATCAAAAGATTGGTTCCGAATTGCAATATTTACAAGCTAAAAATAATGTAGAGACCTTGCAAGATAGGATAGCAAGTATAAAAAGTCAAATGGACAAAACGAATATACGAGCAACCATAAATGGAGTAGTAGATGAAGTATTTGCTAGGCGAGGAGAAATGGTTGGACCAGGCACACCAATATTAAGATTGATAAATTTGGCCAATGTAGAAGTAGAAGCTGAAGTTCCAGAAATCTATTTGGGCAAATTTCAAAGAGGCCAAAAAGTGGTAGTTGAATTTCCAAATGTAAATGCCAGTACTCGATCGGCAGTAATTAGTTCAATTACCCAATTTATCAATCCAAACAGTAGAACATTTAAAGTAAATGCCACCATTGGCAATAGTGATGGAATGATGAAGCCAAATGTGTTAGCTATAATGAAATTAAATGAATATTCGAGCTTAAATAATATAGTATTGCCTACAAAATTAATACAACAAACCTTTGATGGAGAATTTGTTTATGCGGTAGATGATAGTTCGAGGGTTGTTAAATTGGATATAGTAACTGGAAAAACAGCTAATGGATTAACAGAAATTATTAGAGGAATAGAGCCAAATACAAAATTAATCGACAAAGGGTATAGAAACGTAAATGTAGGCGATAAAATTACCATTAAATAGTTGACAATCAACAACAAAGTAGAAAAATGGACAATATAGAAAATAAAAATAAGCAATTATCCATAATAAGAGAATTTGGGATAACAACGTTTTCCATTAAAAATAGAACAAGTGTTTTTATCTTATTATTTTTAATAGTATTAACTGGAATAATGGCATATAGTAGTATGCCTCGAGAAAGTTATCCAGAAATAGTACAGCCCACTATTTATGTAGGAACAATTTATCCGGGCAACTCGCCAAATGATATAGAAAACCTAGTTACTAGGCCAATTGAAAAAGAGTTGAAAGGATTGACTGGTATAAAGAATCTGACTTCCACATCGATTCAAGATTATTCAACAATAATAGTAGAATTTGCTCCAGACAAGGATGTAAAAAATGCTTTACAAGAAGTAAAAGATGCTGTAGATAGATCGAAATCAGAATTGCCAACAGATTTGGATGTTGACCCAAATATTTTTGAGCTCGATTTTTCCAAATTTCCAATCATGACCATTAATCTCTCTGGAGATTATAGTGTTGAAGATTTGAAAGAAAACGCAGAATATTTACAAGAAAAAATAGAAGAAATTTCGCAAATATCTGAGGCAGAAATTAAAGGAACAATAGAAAGGCAGGTAAATATAGAAATTGATCCCTATAAAATGGATGCCTTGTTTGTTTCCTATTATGATATAGAACAAGCATTACAACAAGAAAACGTAACGGTTTCGGGTGGAGATTTACTAACGGATGGTGTGAGGAGAAACATTAGAGTGATAGGTGAATTTGTTAATATGCAACAAATAGGTGATGTAATAATTAAAAGAGACAAAGGAAATAT
Organism: Bacteroidota bacterium; assembly: GCA_016705125.1. GTDB lineage: Bacteria > Bacteroidota > Bacteroidia > Chitinophagales > JADIYW01 > JADIYW01. The sequence continues at coordinate 210,392 of JADIYW010000001.1, read as the reverse complement.
TATTTATTTAAAGGACATCGCTACTACGAGTTTTGGCTTTAAGGATCCAGAAAGTTTTGCTCGAATGGATGGAAAAAACGTGGTAAGCTTAGAAATAAAGAAACAAGCAGGAGAAAATATTATTGCTGCAGCCGACTCCATTTATAAAATAGTAGCAGTAGCCAAAGCAACAAAATTTCCTAAAGGATTAAACATTAAAATAACGGGCGATTTTTCAAAAAAAACCAATACAATGGTGAGTGATTTGGAAAACAATATCATTTCAGGGGTTATTTTGGTAATTGTTATTATTATGTTTTTTATGGGCTTAACAAATGCCCTATTTATAGGAATAGCAATACCTGTTTCAATGTTTTTAGCATTTTTTATTTTAAATGCAATGGGCGTAACCCTCAATATGATGGTATTATTTTCATTGATTTTGGCATTAGGAATGTTGGTAGATAATGGAATTGTAGTAATAGAGAATATTTATAGGTTGCGAGAGGAGGGTTATAGTATGATAGAAGCCGCAAAATTTGGTACTGGTGAAGTTGCTATTCCCATTATTTCCTCAACTGCAACAACAGTTTCAGCATTTTTGCCTTTATTATTCTGGAAAGATACCATGGGCGAATTCATGAAGTTTTTGCCCATAACACTTATAGTGGTGCTTTCTTCTTCATTGTTTGTGGCATTAGTTATCAACCCAGTTATCTCTTCTTTATATATTGATACTGAAGATGGGAAAGTTTTAAACAAAAGAAAATTTTGGTTGATTTTTGCTATTTCCTTTTTATTAGGTTTACTATTTACGATTTTAGGTCACTCAAAAGAAGACAAAAGTTTAATATCGGTTGGTACTGTTTTATTATTTTTTGCTACTTTTTATTTATTAAATCGTTTTGTTTTGAGCTATTTAATTAGGCAATTTAAAAATCTATTTTTAGTAAGGCTAGAAAAGGCTTATGGTCGATTTATTTATTTTACACTTAAAGGGTGGAGGCCATTTTTTTTATTTATTTTTTTGATGGTTTTGATGGTTTTTTCGACAATGTTATATTTTGGATCAAAACCAACAGTATTGTTTTTTCCCGAAAGCGATCCTTTATATGTTAATGCATTTATAGATTTACCAATTGGAACAGACATAACAGAAACAAATGAACTAACAAAAATAGTAGAACAAAGAATAGTAAAGGCTGTTGAAAATGATAAAGAAATAGTTGAAGCAATTGTAGCCCAAGTAGGAAAAGGCACTTCAGACCCTAGTCAAGGTCCCGAAAGTGGTGCTTCACCAAATAAGGCTAGGGTTACCGTTTCATTTGTTGATTTTGTAGAAAGAAATGGAAAATCCACGTCAGTGGTAATGGAGAATATTCGTAAGGGACTAAAAGGAATTCCTGGTGCAAATATAACAGTAGATAAGGATCCTGTGGGGCCACCAGTTGGAAAACCGATACAAATAGAAATAAGTGGTGAAGATTATGATGAATTAATTTTATTAACTGAAGAGATAAAAAAAGAATTAACGAATTTAGAAGTACCTGGAGTGGAAGGCCTACAAACAGATTTAGAAATAGGAAAACCAGAATTACAAATTGATGTAGATAGAGATGCTGCACGTAGGTTTGGATTATCCACAGGCCAGGTGGCAATGGAAATTCGAACAGCTATTTTTGGTAAAGAAGTATCAAAATATAAAATGGGTGAAGATGATTATCCAATAGTGTTAAGAAGCAACGATAAAAACAGGTATGATTTGTCATCTGTTTTGAACAAAAAAATTAGTTTTATGGATCAATCTACGGGTCAATTATTACAAATACCAATAAATACATTAGCAACCATAAACTACGGATCTTCATTTGGCTCCATACACCGTAAAGATTCAAAAAGAGTAATAACGATTTATTCAAATGTAAACAAAGGATTTACGCCTAATGAAATTATTCCTCAGTATGAAACTTTTTTATCACAGAAAAAATTACCTGATGGCTATACCTATACATTTGCTGGAGAGCAACAAGAACAAGATGAGTCATCTGCATTTTTAGGAAATGCATTTTTAATAGCATTGTTTTTGGTTTTTTTAATTATTGTGGCTCAATTTAATTCAGTTACATCTCCATTTATAATAATGTTTTCAATCTTTTTTAGTACAATTGGTGTTTTTATAGGACTTTGGGCTACTAATATGCCATTTGTGGTCATGATGACAGGAATTGGTGTAATTAGTTTGGCAGGAGTAGTAGTAAATAATGCAATCGTATTAATAGACTATGCCATGTTATTAAAAGAAAGAAAGAAAATGGAATTAGGACTTGAAAGCCACGAACATTTAACGATTGATGAATTAATTGATACATTAGCAAAAGCAGGAGCAACAAGATTGAAACCAGTATTATTAACAGCCATAACCACCGTTTTGGGTTTAATTCCTTTAGCAATAGGTATTAATATAGATTTTGCTTCCTTAATTTCAACCTATGACCCGAAAATATTTATTGGAGGAGATAGTGTAGCATTTTGGGCTCCCATGTCGTGGACAGTAATATTTGGTTTGTCGTTTGCCACAATCGTTACATTGGTTGCAATACCCGCGATGGTGTTGATGATTGAAAAATTGTCGGGTAGATATAAGAAAGGAATAAGATGAACATAAAAAGTGAGCAAAGTTTAAATAAGGAAATTGCCAATTCAATAACACATGCAATTGGGTTTGTATTTTTTTTGGTAGCCAATCCGATTTTAATATTGTATACTTTTAAAAACGGTACGTATGCAAATGTATTAGCAGCAACCATTTTTGATTTTACACTGATTTTCACCTATTTGTCTTCCACTTTGTATCATGCCATGCAAGAATCTAAAACAAAATATGTATTAAGAATATTCGACCATATAAGTATTTTTTTTCTTATTGGAGGCAGTTATACGGCCTTAATCCAATTTTACCTTTGGGACGAAAGGGGTCAATTTCTATTATTTATAATGTGGGTTTTGATATTTATAGGAACGATTTTAAAAATATTTTTTACTGGAAAATATGATTTTATTTCCACTGTATTTTATATACTATTAGGCTGTATGGCCATTTTTTATATTAAGACATTGAATGAATTAATGACAACAACAACATTTAATTTGCTTATCATAGGTGGATTAAGTTATCTATTAGGTGTCATTTTTTATGCTTGGAAAAAATTTACTTACCATCATGCCATTTGGCATTTATTTGTAATGGGAGGAAGCGTTTGTCATTTTTTATCCATTACACTTAGCGCTGTAGAGTACTTAGGAAATGGCAAAAATTAAAAAGGCCTTTTTTTAATTTTATAGATAGCAAATAAACTGGACAAAATAATTGTAATAAGAAGAAAAACTTTCCAATACCGAACAAAAAAGGGTTTATTAATCAGTAAATCATACTGATTTCCATACAACTCAAAACCGGCCCAATACAAAGGGGATAATTCATACCGAATACCCTTATTAAGATAGTCTATTTTTGCCTTTTGTAACGCTTTTATTTTATTTTCATTTTTCGAAAGGTATATATAATAAAAATTAATAAGTCTAGCCGTTGAATTATCTGGCAGACTCCATTTAGAGATTAAAAGATTTTTGCAACCAGCATAATAAAATGCTCGAGCCAGACTTTGAGGACCATCTCCTTTTAAATCCTTACCAAGTCCAGTTTCACAAGCACTTAAGCATGAAAGTTCAGCTGGAATAATAAGGTTGTATAATTCGTATGCATATAAATTGCCATCATTTAAAGAATCATTTCCTAAAGTAAAATAAGAATAAATTGGGGCAGAATCATTTAAAATAGCATGAGTTGCGATATGATTTATTCCAAAATTTGAAACATGATTTTTAAAATCTGTTTCTTCGAGTGCCTCATCTACAGTGGTATAAAGGGGATAAATTTTACGAATTTTGTTTATTTCTTCTTTGGCACCAAATAAAGGATTTTTGGGGTTTAACCATGAGATTGCCCATATTTTTGAATTAGGAAAAATAGAGGCCTTTTTCTTTTCCAATAAAAAATTAGCAGAGAAATTATAAAGAATTGGATTTTGATAAAGCAGGTATTTCCAGTCGGTTCTTTCGGTAATAATTGGTTTTTCAGTTATCAAAATTTCAAAAGGAATTTTTTGTAAAAGTCCTTCTCGGATAATAAATAAGGTTTTTTGATTAATCTCATTTTTTATTTCATCAGGAATTAACAAATTATATAAATATAGCGAAGAAGAAGCAAAAGAAAAGTCATCTTCATAAATTACACTTTCAATTAATTTATTAAAAGCAGTTATCTTGTCAGGAATTAATATGGTAAAAAGACGGATATTTTTTTTATCAATTTTAAGCAATAGATAACCACTGTCAGTTTCAAAATATTCCAAAACAATAACATTAGACACAAGTTTTTTTTGAAAATCAATTAAATCTAAATCATAGTTTTTATATTTTAAGCTAAAATATTCAGGATAATCTTTTTTTATATTTTCCTTTAATAAATCTAATTCATTATTGGTCCCAAATATTTCATTTTGAATTTCCAATATTTTTTCTTTATTAGAAAGATTCTCTATTTGATAGAGCTTTTCATTTTTTAAAAAGGAAAGTTTGTTTTTTAGATCTAGTTCTTTTTTTATTATTTTTTTTGGAACCCCAGCAAACCTTATAGCTTCATTAGTTTGATTATTTATTTTAAGTAAATTTGCCTTATTGTTTTCCATAAAAAAAAAGATATAGGACAAATAATTTGGGGATTTAATTTGGTCATATAAATATTTTGAAAAGAAAATTCCTTTTTCACAGAACGAAGAAATTTCAAAAAGCATTTCAGTTTGTGCCTCGTTGGAATTTAATGATTGTAATAATCTTTGTGCAAACACTAAACCATCTTTTGCAAAGACTAAACCCAATTTAGGATTTGTATTTTGAGTTTTAAGGATTTCTGTTTTAAGCTGCATTCCTTTTATCACAGAAAATTCAAATAAAATATTTTTATTGTATAAATCTTCAGGAAATTTGGGTTTTTTTTCAAAGCATAAATTAATTCCCTGATTGCAAAAAAGCAAAGCTTCTGATAATTTCTTTTGTTTAATATAGGATTTAGAAATCAATAAAAAAGCATCAATTATTTTAGGATGTTTTTTAGAATTATATACTTTTTCAAAAGTTTTTATACAACTATCAGAAAATAAAATTGTTTTTTCTTCATTTTCAACTAATGAATAAGAAACAGCCATTTGATACAGTAAATCGCCTTTGTTTTCAGAAAAATCACCTTCGATTTTTTCAGTTATATTTATAGCGTTTTTAAAAATTTCAATACTTTTTAGCACATTACTTTTTTGTTCCAATTTTCCTAATTCAAGTAATATTTCAGCAATTTCTGAATGATTTAATCCATAATTTTTCTTAATGTTTTCGAATGCTTTATTTAGCAATATTTTTGATTTATCAAAATTTCCCATTTCTTTTTCTACAACTCCTAAGTTTTTGCAGGAGAGTCCAACATTAGGATGATCGTTTCCAAAAAGTTTGAAATAAATATCAAATTCTTTGTCAAAACAAATTTTTGAATTGAAATAGTCTTTTTGTAGAAGGGATAAATTTCCTAAAGAAGCATATAATTCTGCAATTGACAAGTGATATTCACCAAAAAAATTTTGATAAATATTTAAAGATTTTATGTAATAATCTTTTGCTTCTTTAAAGTTGCATTTTAATTCTAAAATTAAACCCATATTACTATATGCCATAGCTACTTGAGGATGGTTTTCGCCAAAACTCTTTTTTATAATTTCACCAGATTTCTTGTAAAAGATAAAAGCGCTATCATAATTTGAAGCATAATATTGTAAATTACCAAAGTTAATTAACGTACTAGCCATTAACTTACAATCAAAATAATTTTTAGATTGTGAAACCAAAATAGAATTAGCTTTTTCATATTGCTCTCTCGCTTTTTTAAAATCATTTGATTCTAAAAAGTAATTTCCTAAATCGTTATATAAAAGTATTCTTGTATTATTTCCTATAGTTCCAATTTTTTCCAATTCTTTGTTTGCTAGAAAACTATATTTTAAAACACTGTCAGATTTTGAGTTGTATAGGTAATATTTCGTTTTCAGTTCATAATATATTGCCATGGGCAGTTTATTATTTAACTCATTTGTTTTATTTAGTTTTAATTTTTCAAAATTATTAAAAGCTAATTTTGCTTCTTTAAATTCATTTAATGCCATATTTACTCCTATTATTCTTAAGTAGCAAATATGTTCAAGGCTTTCTTTTTTTTCAATTTTTAAAATTGATGCCGCTTCTTTAAAATAGATAATCGAAGAGTCTAATTTGCTTTCTCTAAAAAGCGCATACGCTTTATTATAGGTTAGGACTCCATTTGTTGGTTTTACTACTGTTATCGACCCAAAAATCGAAATGACAAATGATGTTAATAGGGCAAAAAGAAAAATAAATTTTTTCATAGGTTTAAATATTAATGTTAATATAAATATTCTATTTGTATTTTATAACAAATGATAATACTATTTTTGAAAACGTATAACAAAAGTATGAAAAAGAATATAGCAATTTTAAAAGGTGATGGTATTGGTCCCGAAGTAATAAATGAAGCGATTAAGGTATTAAATGCAATTAGTAAAAAACACAACCATGAGTTTGTTTATACCGAAGCACTAATTGGAGCTGCCGCTATTGATGCAGTAGGCAAACCTTATCCATTAGAAACACACAATATTTGCCTTAATTCTGATGCAATTTTATTTGGTGCTATAGGCGATCCAAAATACGATAATGATCCAAATGCTAAAATACGCCCAGAGCAAGGACTTTTAGAAATGAGAAGCAAGCTTGGTTTATATGCCAATATACGACCAGTAAAGAGCTATGAGGCATTATGGGAAAGTTCACCACTAAAGACCCACATTATAAAAGACGTTGATTTTGTTGTTGTTAGAGAGCTAATTGGCGGAATTTATTTTGGTTCTCCAAGAGGTCGATCGGAGGATGGAAAAATAGCATTTGATAATTGCTCATATAGTGAAGAGGAGATTTTAAGGATAACTAAAAGAGCGTTTGATTTTGCTAGAAACAGAAAGAAAAAAGTTACATTATTGGATAAGGCAAATGTACTAGCTACTTCTAGGTTGTGGCGTGAAGTGGTAGCCAAATATGCAACAACGCAACCAGACATTGAAATTGAATATTCATTCATCGATAGTGCAGCAATGCATATTATTCAGAAGCCAAGAGCATTTGATGTGATTTTAACGGAAAATTTGTTTGGAGATATTATTTCTGATGAAGCTTCTGTTATTGGAGGCTCTTTGGGTATTTTACCTTCTGCTTCTTTTGGTGATAAAGTAGCATTGTATGAGCCTATACATGGTTCTTATCCGCAAGCCGCAGGAAAAAACATTGCTAATCCTTTAGCAGCTATTCTATCTGCTGCTATGATGTTGGAATATAGTTTCTTAATGCTTGACGAAGCAAAAGCAATAAATGATGCTGTCGAAAAAACTTTAAATAATGGTTTTGTAACAGAAGATATCAATAATGGAAAATATTCTACTAATCAGGTAGGAGATAAGGTTGTTGAGTTTTTAGAAGAGGATTAATGCTTCGTAATCGTTTATTTTATTGACTATTGGCCAATTTTTCAAATATTTTTTTAGCCTCTTCTTTAATTTTATCTATCGCTTTAAAATCGATAATTTCTTTTAATTTCTCGCTGCTAACAAATACATTCTGTTGGTAATCGTTTTTATCCAATTCATTTAAACGAATTTCAATTTTTTTATTATAAACTTCAAAATAGGCATTTTGTACTTTTTCTGCAATTTCTAACATAGAAAAATTCATTTCACTAGAAAGATTAAAAATACCATTTGGTGCATTATCAAGCAAACAGATATTTTCTAAAACAGAACAAACATCACCCATCCAAATAAAATCTCTTTGTGGCTTTCCGTTCGATTTTAATTCAATTACTTGGTTTGTTGCGGCCATTTTAGCCAAATCATTTAAAACCAAATACCACTTTGAAGATGCTTTTTCAATGGGACAGCCATATGAATTAGTTAATCGAATAATGGTATAAGGTAAATTTGTGTTTCGGAAAAATTGTTCTACATATAATTCTCCAAATAGATGCGTTGTGGCATAATCATGTACAGGAGCAACAGGCGTATTTTCAGTTATCTTTCCTGTTGTTTTTCCATAAACATGAAAAGTAGACAAATAAATGAAATTTTTTAAATTCGTTTTTTCAAGCGTATCCAAAATGTTTCTTGTTCCTAATGCATTTATTTCTAATGATTTAAGCGCATAGTTTGGCATGAATGTGTCGTTATAACTTGCCGTATGAATGACATAATCAAATAATTGTCCTTTTAAAGCTTTTTTACAGTTTTCTAAGTTCGTTATATCGCAAGCAATAAAATTATAATTATAATCAGGTAATATATCTCTATATGTTGCACCTAAAACAGTAACGTCCCATTGCTGTTCACAAAAGTAACGAGTAAGCCATGAACCCAAATTGCCTAAACCGCCTGTTATTAGAATTTTTTTCACTTGTAATCGTTGATTTTACTACCTATCTTTAATTTTCCATGAATAAGGAATGTCATTTTCATGTGGGTCAAGTCTATGTATTTCTGTTGGATCATGAGGAATATCAGTAAAATTTATAACCAATGCTTCTTCAGTTCCAATGCCCATAAAGCCATTCCAAACCCCTGGAGGCACAGTTATTCTTACATAATTATTTTCACCAAAACAAATTTCTTGTAGTTGTTTATACGTTTTCGAATCTTTACGTTGGTCATAAAGTACAAATTTAATCATGCCTTTTATTACTACATAATTCAAAGTCATTTTATCATGAATATGCCATCCTTTCACAATTCCTGGGTATACAGTGGAACAATAAACCTCTCCAAATTGGTTATAATTAGGATCGCTATTTTTCATAATATGCATTATTCTACCTCTGTCATCGCAGATTCTATTCATTTGGGTAATTAAAACTCCTTCAATATTTAACGACATATTTTACTGTTTTTTATAAGCATCAATATAATTATTTAAATCAGCCAAACTTCTTTGGTAAACATCAATCTCTTTTGTATAAAAATCCTTATACCAAAGTGCAGTTATTTCTATTGTTTTGGAAAAATGCCAAATGGGTTTCCATCCCAATATTTGTTTTGATTTTTCAATGTTTAATTTTAGTAATCCAGCTTCATGTGGTTGATTTTCAACTTTTTCAATTTCAAAACCAATAGCATTCCAGTGTATTTTTGTTTCTTTTAAAACCGTTTCTACTGTTTTTGAATCTTCATCATCAGGTCCAAAATTCCAACCTTCAGCAAATTCGGTTTTGCCTTCTAATAGTTTTTGCCCAAGCAACAAATAAGCGCCAAGTGGTTCAAGAACATGTTGCCAAGGGCGGGTAGAAAAAGGATTCCTAATTTTTACCTTTTCCATTTTATTAGCAGATTTAAAAATATCAGGCATTAACCTATCTGATGCCCAATCACCTCCACCAATTACATTACCTGCCCTTGCTGAAGCTAAAAGGATGCCTTCTTTTTCCATAAAAGAACGCCTCCAAGATGAAGTAACCAACTCCGCACACCCTTTTGAAGCACTATAAGGATCGAATCCTCCCATGGAGTCTGTTTCTACATAACCTCTTTCCCATTCTTTGTTTTCATAGCATTTATCAGAGGTTATGTTTACTACTGCTTTGCAGCTCTTACTTTTTCTTGCAGCTTCTAATACATTAATTGTACCCATTACATTTGTTTCAAATGTAGAAAAGGGCTCTTCATAAGACAAGCGCACAATAGGTTGAGCAGCAAGATGGAAAATAATATCTGGTTGATAATCAACTATTTTCTGCAAAATAAGTGCTTTATTTCTAATGTCGCCTCTTATGTCAACCATCTTTAATTTTAATAAATCAAAGTGGGCCGGTTCACTTGGTAAATCAATGCTAAAACCAATTACCTCTGCCCCTAATTGTTGAAGCCATAAACAAAGCCATGAGCCTTTAAAACCGGTATGCCCTGTAACAAATACTTTTTTTCCTTTATAAATTTGATCGAACAAAATTTCTATTTTTTATTACCATTTTTTCCAAGGCGCCTTTCCAGTCGACCATTCATCTTCTAGTCTATTTTTATCTCGGAGCGTATCCATACATTGCCAAAAACCATCGTGTTTAAATGCTTGTAATTGTCCCTCTTTAGCTAGTTTTTCTAATGGTTCTTTTTCAAAAATTGTTTCATCGCCATTTATATAATTTAAAACCTCCGGTTGGCAAACAAAAAAACCACCATTTATCCAGGCGTTATCGCCTTTTGGTTTTTCTATAAAACTATTTATTTCATTGTTTTTTGAAATATCCAAAGCGCCAAACCTTCCTTCAGGCTGAATGGCAGTCATTGTAGCTAGCTTTCCATGACTTTTATGAAATTCCACCAATTTCTGTATGTCTACATCCGATACTCCATCTCCATAGGTCAGCAAAAATGGTTCATTATCAACGAATTTGCCTGCCCTTTTAATTCTACCACCAGTAAGCGTCTCGGCGCCTGTATCCACTAAAGTAATCTTCCAGTTTTCTGAGTAGTTATCATGAATTTCTATTTTATTATTTTTTATATCAATTGTCAAATCGCTTTGGTGTAAAAAATAATTAGCAAAAAACTCCTTTATTACATACCCTTTGTAGCCTAATAAAATGACGAAATCGTTATAACCATAGGTAGAGTAAATTTTTAGGATATGCCACAATATTGGCTTCCCACCAATTTCTACCATTGGCTTAGGTTTTATTTCGGTTTGTTCACTTAATCTTGTTCCAAACCCACCTGCTAAAATTAAAACTTTCATTTAAAATTATAAATCTTTGCCGAATATAACTCTTTTTGTAAAATCTTTAATAAAACCTGTTCCATATCCTGACATTTGTATTAAAACACCAGGAACACAAAGCAATGCAATTTTAAAATTTTTATAAGTAAAAAAAGCATCAAAAAAAACCAAAACCAAATATAATAGAAGAAAACCCAATAAAAAACTACCTATTACTCTGTTTACTAACAGCATAGGAATAATGCTACATAAAAACAGAAAAAAAGCAGCAGGAAAAAAATGAACAATTTTAAGGGTTTTTGGAAAGAAAGAATATATGTTTATTCGAGCTCTGCCAAAAAAATGCATTTGTTTAAAAAAATCAATAAAGTTGGTTTTTCTTTTGTGATAAACATAAACATCTTCATATAAACCTGTTGTGTAACCCAAATCCATTATACGTGCACTCAATTCAATGTCTTCGCCAAAAAAAGGAATTTTAAATCCATTTGTGGCTTCAAATACTTTTCTCGAAAATCCCATATTAAAACTCCGAGGATAAAATTTGCCTACATGATTTTTATTTCCTCGAATGCCTCCAGTTGTAAAAATAGAGGTAAGGCAATAATTTATGGCTTTTTGAATAGGGCTTGATGCAGGATGTAATTTATCAGGCCCTCCATAGCAATCCAAATAATTATTTGCTAATTGGTTGTTTAAATTTTTTACAAAATCGTTATCAATAAGAACATCAGAATCTAAAATGGAAAAATAATCTCCTTTGGCTTGTTTCATTCCATGATTTCTCGAAAATCCTTGTCCATTATTGCCTTGTAAAAAATAAGAAACACTTATTTTGTCTGAAAATTCATCTACAACTTGCTTTGAAGAAATAGTAGAGCCGCTCTCAATAATTATAACTTCAAAATTTTTAAACGTCTGTTTTACAAAACAATCCAACAAGGCATTTATTTCATCAGGGCGATTAAAAACAGGAATAATGAAAGAAAGCAGCATGAAATTTTTTTTAAAAAGACAAAATAACGTAAAAAAAGCTCGAAGATTGTGTAAAGTTCATTTTTTTTGTTCATTTCTGCGATAAATTGTGGAAAACATTTGCATATATTATATAAAACGTATATCTTTGAATATTAGGGGAAGTTTTTTTAATTAAAAGTAGATAAATGGTTAAAATTTTTACAAGAATAATTTGTGTTTTTTTATTTCTTTTTTGTCTTAATCTGACAACAGCTAGTGAAATTTCTTTTGGAAAAGATTTAAATACTTTAGTAAAGGTGTTTCCTAATCCAATGTCAACTGAGGCTACCGTAAAAATCGACCAATCTGTTGATTTAGAAGGTGGAAAAGTTTCTTTTTTGATTTATAATATTGTTGGAAAAGAAGTATTTAGAGTAAATATTGTCAGGACTAAAGAAATCAAGATAATAAATGAGAATTTATTGCCAGGATTATATTTTTTCCAATTAGTAGATAATGGCAAAATACTTTCTACTGGTAGAATTAGTGTTAAATAACTTATTTCAAAGACAAATACTTTACGTATAATTCGTTTTTAGGCGGATAAGAAAATTGCTTTTTTTATATAAATTTTAAATTCCTTTTAATTGGTTGTATATTTGTATCCATGTTTGCAATAGTGGATATAGAGTCTTCCGGAGGGAATTTTCAAAAGGATAGAATAATTGAAATTGCAATAATAATTCATGATGGAAAAAAAGTTGTAGATCAATTTGCTACATTAATAAATCCTTTAACCCCAATTACCCCTTTTGTAATAACACTTACCGGAATAACCGATAAAATGGTTGAAAGTGCCCCAACCTTTGAACAAGTAAGTGCAAAGATTTTAGAAATAACCAAGGATATGGTATTTGTGGCTCATAATGCTAAATTTGATTATGGGTTTTTAAAGTCTGAATTTAAACGAATAAATTTGTCTTTTAATCGAAAGCAAATTTGTACGGTAAATTTATCAAAAAAAATGCTGCCTCATCACAAATCATATAGTCTCGGAAATTTGTGTAATGATTTAGGCATTGAAATAAAAAACAGGCACCGAGCTTTGGGAGACACAATGGCTACAGTTTTATTATTGGAGCATTTGATATCAAAGGATAAAGACCAATTAATAAAAAGGATAGTATCAGATGAAATTTTACTTGCATGCCTACCAGAAAACCTTTCTAAATCAATTGTAGATGGTTTGCCCGAAGAATTAGGGGTGTTTTATTTTCACGATAAAGAGGGTGCGGTTAATTTTATTGGTAGAGGAAAAAACATAAAGGAACAAATAATCAACTTATTTGAAAACAAACAAAATAAGGCTGAAATTAGGGAATTGAAATCCGAAATATTTGATATTACGTATGAATTAACTGGAAGTGAATTAATTTCTAGTTTTATAGAATTAAGTGAAATATGGAAATTAAATCCTAAATACAATAAATATCAAGGGTTAGCAAAGTACAAATATGGAATATTTAAGGAGGAATTAGAAGGTAAAAGTAAGTTGCTTGTGAAGGCATTAAATGAAATTGAAAAACCTTTGATTCGTTTTGTTTCCAAAAAAAGAGCAGAAAAAGGGATAGAGAATTTGGTTGAAAAATTTTCAGTTTTTGCTAATATTAGCATGGAAAGCGAAATAATAATTAATAAGATTGTCAAACATTTTGAATATCCAAAAGCCAATTTTTTTATGATTGAAGAAGGCAGATCGGGTAATGAACGTTCAGCAATTATGATAGAAGATGGAATTTATGTTGGTTATGGGTATTTTTACCCTGATTTGATTGGAAATGACATACAAGAATTAAAAAACTGCATAAAAAAAGACCAAGAAACACAAGAAATAAAACGCCTTATAAATAGTTACTACAACAAAAAGAAAAAAAATGTAGAGACGCTCGTTTATTAACGAACCTTATTTCCTCCAAATAGACCAACAGGAACTTGTTGGTTTTTAAAAATTTGAATAATTATTTTAAATTGTAAAAGCACTAAAGCAATAATGGCAAATGAGCCTCCAAAAACGTATAAATTTTTTATATAAAACAAAGTATTTAATTTAATGTCTGGCCATATTTCTGAAATTCCGTTTGGTTCGATTTTATAAGCATAACCGTCGAAAATTTGCATGTTATATTGAAAAGTTCTAATTAAGAAAAAAAACAATGGCAAATTCGCTAAAAAGAAAAACACCTTAACCCAGAAAAAATTAAAAAATCCCTTTGTCTATAAAAAGAATCTTTTGGATATAAAAAATGGCAAAAAACAGGAAAACAAAAAGAATTTGAAAGAAATTGTCGCTTAAAAAAGGTTTTACATAAAAAATCAATAAAAAGGCCAAACTCAAAGTGACACAAATAGACAAAAATTCAAAAAGAAAATGCCATGTATTTTTAGATTTCATAAATAAATTTTGTATTTGATGATTTGTAAAAGCAAAAATGAGCAAAATGAACCAATAATTTAGATGGTTTAAAAAAAAAGATGCATTTTTGTTTTTTTAATAAAGTATGAATAAATTTCAACAACAGTTTAATGAGGCAGTTTTATTAAAGCAAAAAAAATTTGCCATTTTAATTGACCCTGATAAAGCGACAGAACAGCATTTAGATAAAATAATCAGATTATCGAATGAATCAGTAATAGACTACTTTTTTGTAGGTGGTAGCATTTTGGTAAATGGTGCTTTAGAGAAAACGATAGACTATCTTAAAAGTAAAACCAAAATACCTGTAATTATTTTCCCAGGCGCACAAACGCAAGTCTATAACAAAGCCGACGCTATTTTATTGCTTTCGCTTATTAGCGGAAGGAATCCAGAATTATTAATAGGCAATCATGTACAAGCGGCCGCAAATTTAAAAAATAGCAAACTAGAAATAATGCCCACGGGTTATGTGTTAATTGATGGTGGAATCGAAACTTCCGTTACCTATATTAGCAACACAAGACCAATACCTGCAAATAAAACCGAAATTGCTGTAATGACATGTATTGCAGGCGAAATGTTGGGATTAAAAAACATTTATCTAGAAGCTGGAAGTGGCGCCAAATTTCCTGTTAGCGAAACAATGATAAAAGAAGTAAGAGCGCAAGTTAATACACCAATTATTGTTGGTGGAGGAATAACAAGTCCTGAGATAGCTTTTAAAATCGCCCAAGCTGGGGCCGATATTTTGGTTGTGGGTAATGCAATTGAAAAGGAATCAAATCTATTAATAGGTATTTCTGAAGCGATTAAATCTGTTGAGCGTTCCAATAATTTAATTAAATGAAAGCCTTAGTTTATCGATCATCAGGAAGTTGGTATACGGTAAAAGGTGAAAACGGTCATTTTTTGGAATGTAGACTAAGAGGAAAACTTAGATTAAACAATAACCAACTTACCAACCCAGTAGTAGTTGGAGATTGGGTAACCATTGAAAAGGAAGACAACTTAAACGAAACCGTGATTTCAGAAATTTTGCCTCGCGAGAATTATATTATAAGACAATCGCCGCGACAAAAATACCATGACCATATAATTGCCTCTAATATCAATTTAGCCATTTTAATGGTAACCATTTCAAAACCAAGGACATCATTTGGATTTATCGATCGATTTTTAACTGCTGCAGCTTGTTACCATATTCCTACAATAATTGTAATTAATAAAATTGATCAACACAACGAAAAGGACATTGCTAGGCTAAAGGAATTAGAAATGGTTTATGGTTCCTTGAATTACAAAATTTTTCCTATTTCTGTTTCTCTAAATGTAGGAATAGACATTTTAATGCAAGAAATAGAAGGAAAAACGGTTTTGGTTTCCGGACATTCAGGCGTTGGAAAATCCTCCTTTTTAAATTTGATATCTCCAAGTCTAAAAATAGACACAAAAATCATTTCAAAAAAGCACGAGAAGGGAACCCATACCACCACTTTTGCAACAATGTATGAATTAAGCAATAATACTAATATTATTGATACGCCAGGCATAAAAGAATTTGCGCTTACTCAACTTCAAGCAGAAGAATTGGGAGGTTATTTTCCAGAAATTTACAATCGAATGCCCAATTGTCAATACAACAATTGCACCCACCTAAATGAGCCCAATTGTGCAGTTTTGGATGCTTATAAAAAAGGAGAAATTTTTCACGAAAGATATTTTAGTTACCTAAATATTTTAGACGAAATAAAATCGATTAATCAATACAAACGCAAAATAAATTAATGAGAGCTGTTATTCAAAGGGTGAACAGTGCCTCAGTTGAAGTAGATAAAAAAATCATATCTAAAATAAACCAAGGTCTATTAATTTTTTTGGGGATACATTTTTCTGATAGCGAAAAAGATTTAGATTGGTTAGTAAAAAAAATTGTAGGACTAAGGATTTTTTCTGATGAGAATGAAAAAATGAATTTATCAATAAGTGATGTAGATGGCGAAATATTAATTATAAGTCAGTTCACCTTATTTGCAAGCACAAAAAAGGGAAATAGACCTAGTTTTTTATTAGCAGCAAAACCCGAAAAAGCAATTCCTTTATATCAACTATTTATAGATAAAATGGAAAAGGAAACATCAAAGAAAATTGCTACAGGAATATTTGGAGCAGACATGAAAATTTTATTAGAAAATGATGGACCAGTTACAATTATAATTGATTCTCAAAACCTTGAATAAAAATTGAATAATACAATAGGTTTGTTCACAAATTACACACATTTTTTAATGTCAAATGTGGAAATTTTATAAAGCGTCAACAGTACTTTATAAAACCTAGCAAAATCAAAGAGTTAAGGGAAGTTAACATTAGACTGTTAACATCTGTGGAAAAATACAGAAAAAATTTAGTAATTCTTGAGGTAGTTTTAGTCTCGTTCTTTAAAGGATTAAGGTCAATTTTAAAATTTGGACAATAATTCACAAAAAACAAAAAGATATGTCAGAGATAAAACAAAAAATTGCAACAGATTTATTAGAGCCTATTTTACAAGAGGCAGATAATAGGTTTGTATTGTTTCCAATCAAACATAATGAGATTTGGAAAATGTACAAAGATGCTGTAAACTGTTTTTGGGTAGCTGAGGAAATAGATTTAAATGAGGACATAGCTCATTGGAATAAATTAACCGACAACGAGAGACATTTTATTAAGCATGTATTGGCATTTTTTGCAGCAAGTGATGGAATCGTAAACGAGAATTTGGTTGTTAATTTTATGCAAGAAATTACGATTCCTGAGGCACGTTGTTTTTATGGATTTCAAGTAGCAATGGAAAACATACATGCTGAAACCTATAGCCTCTTAATTGACACTTATATAAAAGAACCTGCAGAAAAAGATAGACTGTTCAATGCAATTGAAACATTGCCATGCGTAAAAAAGAAAGCAGAATGGGCAATGAATTGGATAGAAAAATCGCCAAGCTTTGCACATCGTTTGATTGCTTTTGCTGCAGTAGAGGGTATATTCTTTAGCGGTAGCTTTTGTTCTATTTTTTGGTTAAAAAAGAGAGGATTAATGCCTGGTTTAGCTTTGTCTAACCAATTTATTAGCAGAGATGAAGGTTTACATTGCGATTTTGCTTGCTTGCTATATTCTATGCTAACTTATAAATTACCAGAAGAAGAAGTAAGGTCAATTATTTGTGATGCAGTTGCATGTGAAATTGAATTTGTAAACGATGCTTTACCTGTTTCATTAATTGGGATGAATGCAGAATTAATGAATCAATATATTGAATTTGTAGCCGACAGGTTATTATTATCTCTAGGATATAACAAATTTTACCAATCAGAAAACCCATTTCCCTGGATGGAATTAATTTCATTACAAGGCAAAACTAATTTCTTTGAAAAAAGAACATCAGAATATAAAAAAGCAGGCGTTGGTTTGAAGCAAGAAGATCAAAGATTTTCAATGGATCACGATTTTTAAAAATTAAAAAAAAGCAAGAAATATGTACGTTATAAAAAGAAATGGGGAAAAAGAACCTGTACATTTTGACAAAATTACAGCAAGAATTAGTCAAATGTGTTATGGCTTAAATAGCACATATATAAAGCCATTTAAAGTAGCTCAAAATGTAATCCAAGGATTATATGAAGGAGTAACAACAATGGAATTGGATAATTTAGCAGCAGAAACTGCTGCTTCTATGGCAGTAATACATCCAGATTTTGCAATACTTGCAGCTAGAATTGCTGTTTCTAACTTGCATAAAAGCACCTCAAAATTATTTTCTAGAACGATTTCTATTTTATACAATTATATCGATCCCAAAACAGGACAAAGGGCCAATATGATTGCAGATGATATATATGAAATAATTCAAGAAAATAAAGGTAGGCTAGATGCAGCAGTTATTCATCATCGTGACTTTAATTACGATTATTTTGGATTTAAAACCTTAGAGCGTTCTTATTTATTAAGAGCAAATGGTGCAATTGTTGAAAGACCTCAACACCTTTTAATGCGAGTTGCCATAGGAATCCATAGAGAAGATATTGATGCAGCCATTGAAACCTACAATTTAATGTCTGAAAAATGGTTTATTCATGCAACGCCTACTTTGTTTAATGCTGGAACGCCAAAACCCCAACTTTCTTCTTGTTTCTTATTGACAATGCAAGAAGATAGCATTGATGGTATTTTCAATACACTAAAGCAATGCGCAGAAATTTCTCAATCTGCAGGTGGAATTGGATTGAGCATACACAATATCAGAGCTACAGGTAGTTATATAAAAGGAACAAATGGCACATCAAATGGGATTGTACCAATGTTGAAAGTTTTTAATGATACTGCAAGATACGTAGACCAAGGTGGAGGAAAAAGAAAGGGTGCTTTTGCAATTTATCTAGAACCATGGCATTCAGATATTTTTGAATTTTTGGAATTAAGAAAGCCACATGGAAAAGACGAGTTAAGAGCAAGAGATTTATTCTTTGCACTTTGGATTCCAGATTTATTTATGAAAAGAGTAAAAGAAAATGGCGAATGGTCATTATTCTGTCCTAATGAAGCACCAGGGTTATGCGATACTTATGGCGAAGAATTTGAAAGGCTATATACTCAATATGAAAAAGAAGGAAAAGCTAGAAAAAAGATAAAAGCACAAGACTTATGGTTTCACGTTTTAGATTCTCAAATTGAAACAGGAACACCATATATGTTGTACAAAGACCATGTAAATAGAAAATCAAATCAAAAAAACTTAGGTGTAATTAAATCGAGTAACTTATGTACCGAAATAATGGAGTATACAGCTAAGGACGAAGTGGCGGTATGTAATTTAGCTTCAATCAATTTAAGTAAATTTGTTGACACAGAGGAAAAAACATTTGATTTCCAAAAACTATATGATATTACTTATATAGCTACTAAAAATTTAAATAAAGTAATAGATATTAACTATTATCCAGTACCTGAGGCTCGAAATTCAAATATGCGTCATCGACCAATTGGCTTAGGCGTACAAGGTCTTGCTGATGCATTTTTGTTACTTAGACATCCGTTTGACAGCGAAGAAGCTAGAATTTTAAATAAAAACATATTTGAAACAATATATTTTGCAGCACTTTGTGCATCTAAAGATCTAGCTAAAAATCTGGGACATTATGAAACTTACCCTGGTTCTCCGATTAGTCAAGGTATTTTTCAATTTGATATGTGGGGCGTACAACCAACAAATAGATGGGATTGGGATGCATTGCGAGCCGAAATTAAGCAATATGGTGTTAGAAATAGTTTGTTAGTAGCTCCCATGCCAACAGCATCTACCTCACAAATATTAGGAAATAACGAATGTTTTGAACCTTATACTTCAAATATTTATTCAAGAAGGGTTTTAAGTGGTGATTTTGTTATTGTAAACAAGCACTTACTAAAAGATTTAAATGATTTAGGACTTTGGAGTGATGACATGAAAAATGCATTGATTGCAAACAATGGTTCTATTCAGGCAATAGAAGGAATTCCTGAAGACATAAAAGAGTTGTATAAAACAGCATGGGAAATAAAACAAAAAACTTTAATTGAAATGTCGGCCGATAGAGGAGCATATATAGATCAAAGTCAAAGTTTGAATGCCTTTATGGAGGATGTAAATTACGGAAAATTATCATCAATGCACTTTTTTGCTTGGGAAAAGGGACTTAAAACGGGTATGTATTATTTGAGGACTCGACCAGCGGTTGACCCAATTAAATTTACTGTTGATATGTCGAAAGCAAAAAGAGCAGGAGAAAATGCCAAAATAATGATGGATGCAAAAGCCTTAAGTATGGCTAAAATACAACCAGAGATTTTTGAAAATATAGAAAACAATATTGAATCAGCAGAAAAACCAACCTATACTGGGCAACAACAAATTAGTTGTTCATTAGACGATCCAGATGGATGTTTGGCTTGCGGATCTTAACTAAATTGCCCCTTTCAAAAGGGGCTTTTTTTATGGTAAAAGCATCATTTTTTGAGAAAGTATATGAAGTAGTACGAAAGGTACCAAAAGGGAAAGTGGTATCTTATGGCGATATTGCTAATTATATTGGTGGTTCAGCTCGTATGGTTGGGTGGGCAATGAATGCAGCCCATCAGCAACACCCGCCTATTCCAGCACATAGAGTGGTAAACAGGAATGGCTTACTAACAGGAAAATTCCATTTCGACACTCCAGATTTAATGGAACAATTATTAAAAAACGAAGGAATAGAGATTAAAAAAAACCAAGTAGTTGATTTCAAACGACTTAGGTGGGAGATAAAAATTGAATGTTAGATAATTATTCGTTTTTAATTTTAAAGCCTATCTCTAATTTTAATTAAAAAGAGGCACTATTTTTTCAAAAAATGACACTAAACGCCCAACAATCATAATTTTATAATATGTTTCCTTTTCTTCAGACGTACAAATAAGGGGTAAAATCTTATTTTTGTAATCAGATAAGTGAATATTTTAAAATCCATATTGTTTATTAAGAAAAATGAAAGTATTTCATTTTGGGCTACTTTTATTGGGTCTATTTTAATTATTCTGCTTGGTGTTAAAATGTTTTGGGGTTTGTCTGGAGTAATGGACGTTTTGCTTTGGGACGAATCTTTTTATTTAAAACATGGAGTTAATTTACAAAAGAAAATCCCGATTAATTGGGGGCCATTTTATTCATTTTGGTACTATTTATTGCATTTTTTTGAAAACGACAAGGTTAGTTTATATTATTTGAATTTCAAACTTATGTCGATACTCCCAATAGTTGCTGCATTTTGGTTTTTCCTTTTGCGAGGAATAAATTATTATGTTGCGTTTTTGATTTGTATAATGTGGATGGCTTCAGGAATAAATATTACCGTTTGGCCTAAGGTAACACAGTATACTAATTTGGTAGTAATGCTTGGATTAATTATTGCACTTAATTATAGAGGGCAATTTATGAAATATTTTGTTTTGACATTTATAGCCCTTTGTGTTTCATATGCCCGACCTGAATTGTTTTTGTCTTTTCTGGCATTTTCTGGCATTACAATAATTGTGTTTTTTCTCGAAAAACCGAAATTGGAAATTAATCAAAAAATATTTGTGGTTTTTTTGTTTGTC
The DNA here is from genome assembly GCA_016705125.1 of Bacteroidota bacterium. Taxonomy (GTDB): domain Bacteria; phylum Bacteroidota; class Bacteroidia; order Chitinophagales; family JADIYW01; genus JADIYW01. The sequence continues at coordinate 188,902 of JADIYW010000001.1, read as the reverse complement.
TTTAGTGGAATTCTAATTTATTTTTTAGGCATTTCTCTATTTCGTGACCCAAGAAGTGGTGTTGCCTTTGGTCAGCATTTTATGTTGAATTATTATAATTGGAACCAAATCGATTTGCCATTTTGGTTGAGTGGAGATAAAGAAATTAATGCAATTTTTAATCATCCTAAATCGTTGGGTGATTTTTATAAAGGAAATACGGAATTATTTAATAAACATATATTTTCTAATATTAAAAACTATTTCAATCAATTAAACACTGGACTTAGTGATGTTTTTTTTCCTAAATTAATATTTCATTTGCCAAGTTATTTAAGATGGTTGGCCTTATTGTCTTCAATAGTTGTTTTTATTGTAGTTTCAAAGTCCACAAAGGGGATTAATTTTTTAGGAAAGGGACTGTTGAGAAATGGATCAATATTATTCGTTTTATTGCTTTTTTGTTTTCCTTCCTTTATTTCTTCCATTTTAATTTATCCAAGAGAACACTATTTTATACTTCAACTCCCATTATTTATATTTTTTATTGGTACTTTTTTCTTTCAATCTTCTGAAAAAAAGGGAAAAATGGGATATAAAATCAGCATTGTTTTTTTAATATTTTTTATTGGTACCTTTGTTTCACCAAAAGCCAAGGATTTTGCTTATTTTGATTTGTGGAGAAAAGAAAAATCTTTATGTAATCAAAAAGTAATCGCCTATTTGAAGGAAAGGAATTTTAAAGGGCAAATAGAAATTTTAGAAAATGAGGGCGGTTTGAATTCTTTTTTACCCAAAAACTTTAAATGGGTGCAAGGATATACAAAAGACGAAAGCTGGAACAACTATTTAGCAATAAAAAACATCAATGTAATATATATTACCCCAAGCTTATTAACTGACACTAGATTTGTAGAAGACAAAGAATGGTTAAAATTTATAGAACAACCAAGTAAATATGGATTTACAAAAATTAAAATTGGAAATTTTACTCCATATCTATTAATTAAAAAAGACCTACTAATAAATGGCCAGTAATTTCGTTTTATATAATAAAAAACCCTTTAAGTATTATTTAGCAGTAACTTTAGGGTCAATATATTTTTTATTATTTGGAAGCAATACTTTGTCGGTTGTAGCGCTCTTTATTCCTCCTATAGTATTTATTTTTGCAGCATATTTAGTTGTTTTAGTGCTACTTGGCATAGTCTATTATATGGATAGAATAGTCAATAAAAAAAGCCTAACAAAAATTGATCTGATTGTTATAATAATGTGTTTAGTGCCTATTTACCCAGCTATTATGGCTAATCAGGTTTTTGGTCAATCGATATTAAAAGGATTAATAACTGTAGAAAAGGCAAATATTGGTTTGTTGAGTTGTTGTGGTATTTATTATCTTATACGAAATAATATTTTGAGGGTAGAAGAGTATTATAAATCAATTCTTTTTCTTTGCTGGGCATCATTAGCATTATATGTTTATATGATATTTACCATGAATCCTGCCGCATATCAAGACACCGCATTTGTTGGATTTAACCCTTCAAAAGGAGGTTGGGTATTTAGATTTAGTACTGCACCTTTGGCTTTTGGAATTACTTTTTATTTTTTGGAATACATCTTTTATAATAAAAAATCAAGCTTAATTTTATTTGCTGCTTTATTCAGTTATTTACTATTCATCGACAAAAGTAGAATTACCATTTTTGCCAATGTTGGGGTAATTGGGTTATACATGTTTTACGCACTTCCATTTTTAAAGGCATTTGGTAAATTGTTATACCTATTGTTTTTTGGCGCAATTATTATTTATGGTGTGTATTTGTACGACCCTGCAATGGTTGAAATTCTAACGGGTATGATGACCAATTTCTTTTTAGCACTTATTGGAATAGATACTGGTGAGGGTTCGGTAGATACAAGGTGGATCGAAATGGCTAAAGTATGGAAGTTTTTTGATGAACACCCTGGTGTTATAGCTTTAGGCGCTGGGCAATTGAACAAAGATGGCATGGAATATTTTTTAAGTGGTGTATACTTATCTGATATTGGAATTGTTGGAATTTTATTGGTTTATGGAATTGTTGGAACAGCGCTTCAATACTTATATTTTGGTCTTTCGGCATATTGGGCATGGGGAAATAAAACATTTAAAAACGAATTTTATTTTCATGTAACAAAAATAGGCTTACTTAGTATCTTTGTGGATTCATTTTTTACCGGTGGGTTTGTGTGGTTTCCTTCCATTTTTGTAAATTCTCTTCTTGTTTTACAATATTATCGGATTGAAGATCAAAAGGCAAGGCAACTGGCTGCTATAATAAATAATTAAGAAGTGAAAAAACCTAATTTTTTTGTTGTTGGAACTGTAAAAGGAGGAACTACCTCTTTACATCAATATTTAAACCAGCATCCTCAAATATTTATGAGTCCAATAAAAGAGACGAATTTTTTTTCGAGGTTTGATATAAATGAAAATGATTTTTCAAGAGATTATGCACACGATGTAAATATTGATTTAAAACGTTATTTATTAAGTGATATGAAAGACCCTATCCATATTGCTCATATAAATAATGAATCAGATTATTTAAAATTATTTAAAAATGCTACCAACCAAATGGCTATTGGCGAAATAAGTAATTCATATCTTTTATATAAAAATGCGCCGATTGAAATTTTTAAATTTGACCCAAAGGCAAAAATAATTATGATGTTGCGTAATCCTATAAAAAGGGCTTATTCTCAATTTGTAATGAATCATAGGTTGGGCAAAACGTTGAAAAATAATTTTTTGGAAGAAATAATTGAGGATGACAATAAAAAAGTGAAAGGCTGGGGAGCGAATCATCAGTATTTATTTGTAGGGAATTATTATGAACAGGTAAAGAGATATTTAGAGATTTTCCCAAAAGAGCAAATTAAAATTCTTTTTTATGATGATTACCAAAAAAATCCAAATGAAGTTATAAATGAAGTATATACATTTCTTGGTGTAGAAAGCAATTTCTTACCTGATTTTACTAAAAAATTGAATGAAGCTGGGGTTCCAAAGTTCAAAAAGTTAAATTATTTTATTAATCAATTCGGAATAATCAGTTGGGCTAAACGAAATTTTCCAAGGAAATTAAGAGAGCCATTTAAAAAGATGATGTATTCAAGCAAAAAGGAAGATATTCCTACTATAACTAGAGAGGAAAAAGATTGGCTAAATAATTATTACAAAGAGGATATTTCAAAATTAGAAAAACTAATAAATAAAGACCTTTCTAATTGGCTAAAAGAATAAATCAAAAAAGTTAATTTAAATTCCGTAAAATTGCGTATAAATTTAATGGTTTGAAAAAAAAGTTACTCTTTTTAACTCCGCAATTACCTTATCCTCCAGTAAGTGGAGGTGTTATTAAAAGTTGGAAATTAATTGAATTTCTATCCGAAAAATATGAAGTTTATTTAGCTTGTTTTTTAAAAAACAATGATAAAGAGCACGTGGAAGAATTTCATGCTAAAATTTCCCTTTTTGGTTCATTTTATATTCCTCTAAATATTCCACGCACCCCATTTAACCTTATAAAAAGTAATCTTCAAGCAATTCCATTAAACTTATACAGAAATAAGTGTAGCAAATTCAAGGGTGGAATTCAAAATGCTTTAATGTTCGCCGATATAATTTTTGTTGATCATTATGAGATGTATCAATATGTCCCAAAGGAATTTTTAGGCAAAAAAGTTTTGCACCAACATAATTGTGAATATTTAATGTGGGATCGTTTTGCTGCATTAGAGAAAAATGCAATAAAAAAACTAGCCCTAACAAATCAAGCTTTTTGGATTAAGCGATACGAAAAGAAAATTTGCAAACATGCAGATATTGTTTTGGCTGCCCCAAATGATGAAGAAGAATTAATAAAAATTGGAGCAAATCCAAAAAAATTTAGAGAAACGTTTCATTTAGGCGATGAATCCTTATTGGATTTACCCGAATTACAATTTTTAAAAACAGAAAACAGTATTTTTTATTGCGGTACCTTAACCTGGGAGGCTAACGTAGATGGTCTAATTTGGTTCATAAATAGTGGTTGGGAAGCCATTAAAAGAAAAGTATCCAGACCTTAAATTTTATATTACTGGTAAAGATCCAGACAATAGAATTGTTAATGCTATAAAAGAAAACCAGGCTAAAGGAATCGAATTGACTGGATTTGTCGATAATTTGGATATATATTTTCAAAAGTCTAAGGTTTTTATTAGTCCTTTGCGATTTGGAAGTGGGATTAAAGTTAAAGTCATGAATGCGCTTTACCGAGGAATACCAACAGTTACTACATCTGTAGGTGCAGAAGGCTTGGCTGTAAAAAGTGGCGATCAAATTTTTATTTCTGATAATATGGCTGATTTTATACACCAAATTTCGTTGTTAATAGAAGACGAATTATTATGGAATCAATTTAAATTAAATTCTAGGGCACTCGCAAAAGAAAAATACACTTGGGATAATGTATTGAAAATAGTTGAAAATGCAATTGAAGAATAGTTTGGATAAGCATTTAAAAATAAGGAAATCCATAGAAGATAGCATAAAATTAAAATCTGCTATTCTAAATGACAATATTATTCAAGATGCGATTTCTGAAATAATAGAAAAAATTGTTCATTGTTTTCAAAATAAGAGGAAGGTGTTTTTTTGTGGAAATGGAGGAAGTGCAGCAGATAGCCAACACCTAGCAAGTGAGTTTAGCGGCAAATTTTATTTGGATAGAAAGCCTTTAAATGCCGAAGCTTTGCATGTTAATTCTAGTTATTTAACTGCAATTGCAAATGATTATTCTTTCACTGAAGTATTTGCACGTGCATTGGAAGCAAAAGGTTCAAAGGCAGATATATTAGTTTGTTTAACGACTTCAGGAAAATCAGAAAACATTTTAAGCGTTTTAAAGAAAGCTAAAGAAATGGAGATTATAACTGTTTGTTTTCTTGGTAATGAAACAAAATATACCCAACAATTAACTGATATTCAAATTTCTGTTCCTTCTATTGAAACTCCAAGAATACAAGAAGCCCATATGTTAATTGGACACATAATCTGTGAACAGGTTGAAAATCAACTTTTTGGGTAAGCTATCTTAAGATAGGAAAATCTGAAAAGGCAAATCTAGCTTCTATGGTATCTATTGCCAATGAATCAATATTTAAAGCAACTGCTTTTGAAATTAAAATACCTGTCATTTTGTTATTTGTTAAATCAACATTAGTTACATTAAAACTACCAGAATAACCAAAATAAGTCAATGTATCTGCTCCTTGTTTAAGGACAAATAAATTTCGAACATGTGTTTCGTCATTTTTTATCAAATCAATTTTATAATTATTTTGGCCAAAGGCAAAACTTGAAATCAAAAAACCATTTTCTTTATTTGGAGCCAAACCAATAAAAGTCATGGTGTCATTAATAAGTGCAGCGGTAGCAGGCACTTCTATGCTATTGTCTATTCCGTTCCTTGTTATTGTAATGCTTACGTTTGATGTAGTATCTGAACTAGTTTCTTTTTTGCAAGCCACAAAAGCAAAAACAATTAAAAAGGCTAAAATAATTTTATATAAACGCATAATTTTTTTTACAAAGTTAGTAATTTAAAATGATAGAAAAAAAATAGGCAACACTTAATGTTGCCTATTTTTATAATTTGAATTTATGCGTTTGCTAATTTCGCTTTAATTTTTTGTTCCACTTCCATCATCATTTCCGGATTATCCAATAAAAGTTGCTTTACCGAATCTCTACCTTGTCCTAATTTTGTTGTTTCATAGCTGTACCAAGTCCCACTTTTGCTAAATATATTTAGTTCAACAGCTTGGTCTACAATTTCACCTTCTTTAGAAATGCCTTTTCCATAAATAATATCAAATTCTACAGTTTTGAATGGTGGTGAAAGTTTGTTTTTTACAACCTTAACCTTGGTTTGATTACCGATAATATCACCTTCTTTATCTTTTAATTGTCCCGTTCTTCTAATGTCTAACCTAATAGAAGCATAAAACTTTAATGCATTTCCACCAGTAGTTGTTTCAGGATTTCCAAACATTACGCCAATTTTTTCTCTTAATTGGTTAATAAATATACAACAACAACCCGTTTTGTGGATTGATCCTGTTAATTTTCTCATGGCTTGGCTCATTAGTCTCGCTTGAAGACCCATTTTACTGTCGCCCATATCTCCCTCAATTTCACCTCTTGGAACTAATGCAGCTACTGAGTCTATAACTACAATGTCTACTGCTCCTGAACGAATAAGGTGCTCAGCAATATCTAATCCTTGTTCTCCATCGTCTGGTTGAGAAATTAAAAGATTATCTACATCTACTCCTAGTGCCTTTGCATAAGTTTTATCAAAAGCATGTTCAGCATCTATTATAGCTGCTATACCTCCTTTTTTCTGCGCCTCAGCTATTGCATGAATAGCAAGTGTGGTTTTACCAGATGATTCAGGTCCATATATTTCTATAATTCTACCTTTTGGGAGCCCGCCTATACCTAATGCCAGATCTAAACCTAAAGAGCCAGTAGAAATTGTTTCAATATCTACAACTCTTGAGTCGCCTAATTTCATAATGGAGCCTTTTCCATATTGTTTTTCAACTTTTTCAATGGTTAATTGAAGGGCTTTTAATTTGTCTTCTTGTGCTGTTGCCATCTTTGATTCATTTTAATTGTATAAAAGTACGGAACCTTTATTGTTCTTTTTGCTCAAAAATTGAGTAAAATAAATTTAATACAACCTTTTTTAGTAAAATTTCGTCTATAGGGTACTAAATAGGTTGATTTCAAATCCCTTAACTTAAAAATCACATATGTTTTTGAGTTAGGTTCAATATCTTTACAACGCAGATGGAATAAGAATGAAAAGAAAAGTTACCCATATCTATGTTTTAATTCAATCTTTTGGAGATATAATAATTTTAAACTTTAGTTACATTCTCGCCCATTTTTTAGCCTTTACAAATTTTACCTCCTTTTTTGATAATAAATACACCCAACTTTGGGCCTATTTAAATGCTATTTATTTTATTTCGGCACAATTTAGTGGTACATTTGGTATATATCGGGTTACTCGATTCTCTGCTATTTTAAAATCCTTGTTCCAATTATTCTTTTTTCAAATTGTTTTAGCCTTTTCCTATATTGTAGTTTTTAAGGACATTTCAAATACCTTTAAAATATCTAGGGAGGTTTTACTTATTTTATACAGTATCTCCTCTATATTAATGCTGATTTGGAGATTTGGTTTTATTAAAATTCTTCGTTTTTATCGCTCAAAGGGTTTCAATACGCGTAAGGTTATAATTGTTGGAGCAGGTGCAACTGGACAAGAGTTTCGAAAAATGTTATCCAATAAATTAGAGTATGGATATAATTTTTTGGGTTTTTTTGATGATGAACCAGAGCGGTTCCCAGCATTAAAAGATTTAATTATTGGAAATGTTGAAGAAGCAAAGCAATTTAGTATAAATAATAATGTTGATGAGATTTTTTGCGCATTGCCTTATAAGCAGGAAGAAAAAGTTAGAGATTTGGTCGAGTTTGGCGACAATAATTTAATTAGATTAAAAATAGTTCCTGATTTTAGTCGTTTTTTAACACATCAGTTGTTTAGAGTCGATATTGACCATTATGGCATTTTTCCTGTTTTAACAATAAGAAGCGAGCCTTTAGAGAACTATATAAATAGAATTGTGAAAAGAAGCTTTGATTTTTGTTTCTCTGCGTTAGTTTTTTCGCTTATTTTGTGGTGGTTAATTCCTTTGATTGCATTGATTGTAAAATTAAGTTCAAAAGGTCCTGTGTTTTTTATTCAGGATCGTTCAGGATTAAAAAACCAAGTGTTTAGAGTGTATAAGTTTAGGACAATGTATATGAATGATGAGGCAAATGAAAAGCAAGCTCAAAAAGGGGACGCTCGAATTACGCCTATTGGCAGTATTCTACGAAAAACAAATTTAGATGAGATTCCACAATTCTTAAATGTTTTTTTAGGACACATGTCTGTTATTGGCCCAAGACCTCACATGCTTAAACACACTGAAGAATATGCTCAAACGATAGACAAATTTATGGTTAGGCACTTTGTAAAACCTGGAATCACTGGTTGGGCACAAGTAAATGGATTTCGTGGAGAAATCAAAGATCATCAAGATTTAGAAAATCGAGTTTTAGCTGATGTTTGGTATATTGAAAATTGGAGTCTTTTATTAGATTTGCGTATTATTTTATTGACCGTTTTCAATATGATCAAAGGTGAAGAAAAAGCATATTAGGTTTTCGTTTTTTTGTATCGTTATTTTTATATCTAAAATGTCTTTTGGACAGCAATTAGATATGCCCTTGGGTAGGCAATACAATCAGTTTTATGAAAAAGATGTTTATAAAAAAGATAAGGCTGTATTTCATACTTCCTTTAGACCATACAATTCAGATGAATTATTTGATGTAGTATATCCAGATTCTACTTTTGAGTTAAAACGAGTTGGAATTGATACGAAATTTCAAAAAATTATAAATGTGGTAGGCTATGACGATATTTTGCGATTCGATGAAACGGGTTTTGTAAAAGCGACAACTATTGACTCAACTGAATATGGTTATGCATATACCACTGCAAGAAATGAAATTCGTGAAACGCCCAGAAAGTTTTATATTGCTGCAAATCCATTGCTTCGTTTGGAGATGGGATATGAATTAGTTAGAGGAAATTTACCCGGTCAAAAAAGTAGCTTGAATGACGAAAGTGGTATAATAACCTACAATATGCGTGGTGTAGAATTAAAAGCAAATATTGGGAAAAGGGTTTCTATTTATACTGCTTTTATGGAAAACCAAGCACGATTCCCATTCCTAACTGGAATACAAACAAGGGTAATTCAAGCTGCGCCAGGAGAATCAAAAACTAAAAACTTTAAAGGCGATGGTTTTGATTTTGCATCTGCAGTTGGCTATATTTCTTATTCGCCAAATAAATATTTTAATGTAAAACTTGGAAATGGAAAGCATTTTATCGGTGATGGTTACCGTTCTCTATTATTATCTGATAATTCATTTACCTACCCACATGTGCAATTCACCACTAAGTTTTGGAAAATAAAGTATGTTAATATTTTTGCCGAATTACAAGCTAACGTAACATCTGATCAGGGGTTTGCACGTGGGGTGGATAGAAAATTAGCAAATTTTAATTATTTAACTGCCGAAATTACTCCATGGATGGAATTAGGTATTTTTGAAGGCATTGTTTGGAGAAGAACTACTCCTGAAGGAAATACCGCCTTTGACCCTAATTTTTTAAATCCTATTATTGGCATTCGTGCATTTCAAAAAAATCTTGATAACAAGCGATTATATGGATTGAATTTTAGATTCACCCTACCAAAAGAAATTATTCTTTATGGTCAACTCGCTGCAGATCAACTAGGTGGATTTTCAAGTTCAAATCTAAGAGGAGGAATCCAGGCCGGAGTAAAATATTATGAAGTGGCTGGTGTAAAAAATTTGAATGTTCAACTTGAGTTTAATCGAACTAGGCCATATACCTATAGTGGCGTAGATTCTATAATTAATTTCTCCCATTATTCTCAACCTTTGGCGCATCCGCTTGGAGCAAATTTTAATGAAGTTTTGCTTTTCGTTAATTATAGATATAAAAGATTTTATGGCGAATGGAAATTTTCATGGTATAACCAAGGATTAAATGTAATTAACCAAGGGGCATTTACTATTTTAAATGCAGGGTCAAATTTATTTATACCTCAATCATTTTTTGGTGCCAACGATAATGTAAAAACACTACAAGGGTCTAAAGTGGATGTATTAAATAATGAAATGAAAGCAGGCTTTATTATTAATCCAAAAATTAACTTGGCCATTCAAGGAAAGCTTCAAAATAGATTTTATAATTTTGAAAATGGTTTTTCTTTAAAGAGCCACATTATTTCGTTTGGGATGATTTCAAATCTATTTAACCATTATTATGATTTTACTTTAGGGCCAGTTCGGTTTTAAAAAGTGGTTTTTAACAATAAAAAATTATCTTTGCAACTTTACAAATAAAAAATTTATGCGAAAAATTATCTTTTTATTTTTAATTACTATGGTTTGTAGCCATGGCTTTAGTCAGGATAAAGAAACTAAAGAAAAAATTAATAAAGCTTCTGACAGGGTTGTTTTTGAGTTGGGACTTGAAAACATAATAGGAAAACCTGACACTTTAAAAATAAGTGCACTTTCAAGAGGTGCTGGTGTTTATTTTATGTACGATTTGCCATTGGGTAAGTCGCACTTCAGCTTTGCACCAGGATTAGGTATAAGTTCAAGTAATTTTTACCATCGATCGCAAATTGTTTCGGATACAGCAGAGACTTATTTTGTTCCAATAGACAAGAATGAATTCGACTTTAAAAAAAATAAAATTTCTTTAACTTATGTTGATATTCCCTTAGAATTTAGATTTAGATCAAAGCCAAATGAAAAAGGAACCTCATGGAAATTGGCTACTGGATTTAAATTGGGCTTTTTATTACAAAACAAATGGAAATATAAAGGACCAGAATTAAATGGTAGCGGAGAAACCGTTAAGTTTAAAGAGTTTAACATTAAGTATCTTCAAAAATTGAGATATGGAGTTTCCATTAGAGGTGGATATGGAATGTTTAATTTATTTGCATTTTACAATATAAGCAGCTTATTTAAGCAAGATGCAGGCCCGCAATTACATCCAATTACTTTTGGGATTGCAATAAATGGTTTATAAGCAAATAAAATATAATTTTAAAGGCGGTTTAATTTTAAACCGCCTTTTTTTTATTCTTTTACTGATTTTATATTGAATAAATGTTATTTTTTGCACTAAATACATATAAAATTGATGATATTGATTTATTTAATCTTGTCTTAAAATAGGAAATCAATAAAATAAAGTACTTTAGAATTTCAAAATTTTAAACCAAATCCAATTAAAATGTCAACCGACAAAATTTACGTTTTTGATACCACACTGAGAGATGGAGAGCAGGTTCCAGGCTGCCAATTAAATACAATTGAAAAAATTGAAGTTGCACTTGCACTCGAAGAGCTAGGTGTTGACATAATAGAAGCAGGATTTCCAATTTCAAGCCCTGGAGATTTTAAATCTGTTGTGGAAATCTGTAAGGCTGTAACTCGGCCTACTATTTGTGCTCTTACCCGTTCGAGAAGAGAAGATATAGAATGTGCAGCTCAAGCACTGCAATATGCAAATGTTGGAAGAATTCATACAGGAATAGGCAGTTCGGATATTCATATCATCAATAAATTGCGTACCACAAGAGAGCAGGTTTTAGAGCAGGCTGCTTGGGCTACAAAGTTTGCCCGTAATTTAGTAGGCGATGTTGAATTTTTTTGCGAAGATGCTGGTCGAGCAGATTTAAGTTTTTTGGCCAAAATGGTAGAAACAGTAATAGCAAATGGAGCAACCGTTGTAAATATTCCAGACACAACAGGTTATTGCTTGCCCGACGAATATGGGAAAAGAATCAAATACTTATTCGATAATGTGCCAAATATTGACAAAGCTATTATTTCGGTTCATTGCCATAATGATTTGGGTATGGCTACTGCAAATACAGTTGCAGGATTAAAAAATGGTGCTCGACAAATGGAGGTAACGGTAAATGGAATTGGTGAAAGAGCAGGAAACACATCACTTGAAGAAGTTGCAATGGTGCTTAAAAGCCACAGCGCAACACTTAATCTTCATACAGATATAAATATAAAAAAGATATATCCAACTAGTCGTTTAATTACTCGATTAATGCGGATGCCAGTCCAGCCTAATAAAGCAATTGTTGGTCGAAATGCATTTGCTCATTCGTCAGGAATTCATCAAGACGGCATGCTCAAAAACAGAGAGAATTACGAGATAATAAACCCACATGATGTAGGTATTCCAGAATCTTTAATTGTGCTTACAGCACGAAGTGGAAGAGCAGCACTTAATTACAGATTAGAAAAAATTGGACTTAAGCTTTCGAAAGAAGAATTAAATGAGGTATATATAAAATTTCTTGAATTGGCCGATCAGCGAAAAGAGATTTATGATGAGGATTTATTAGAAATGATGGGCTTAAGCAATGAAGGGAAATTTTATGAAGTAGAAAGTGTAAAAGTGGAGTGTGGCGATGGCGGATCTCATGCAATTGTGAAATTGAAAAAAAATGGTGAAATAAAAATTGGAGAATCCAAAGGTAATGGACCAGTAGATGCTACAATAAAAGCTGTAAAATCAATCGTTGGACAGCTTTGCCACCTTGAAGAATTTTTAGTGCAAGCCGTTACAGGCGGAAGTGATGATTTAGGAAAAGTTCATATTCAAGTTTCTAATAAGGGTGCTTTCTACTATGGTTTTGGTGCCGATACCGATATTGTAATTGCAACCGCGAAGGCTTATGTAGATGCAATAAATAAACTGTAAATTTATATTTTCAAGTAAAATTATTTTCAAGATATATTTTCATTAATTATCTTGAGTAATTACTATAAATCGAAAAAATGGGAAAATCAATATTTGAAAAAATTTGGGAAAGTCATGTAGTAAAAGCCATTGAAGATGGCCCGCAAGTACTATATATCGATAAGCATTTTATTCATGAAGTTACCACACCTCAGGCATTTTCAGGGCTTGAAAAGCGGGGACTTCCAGTTTTTAGACCACAAAATATAGTGGCAACCGCAGATCATAATGTACCAACAAAAAACCAACACCTTCCAATTAAAGAGGCACTTTCTAGACACCAAGTAGATACTTTGATAAAAAATTGCAATACACATGGTATCGAATTATACGGATTGGGGCATCCTTATCAAGGAATTGTACATGTAATTGGTCCTGAACTTGGTTTTACATTACCAGGCATGACAATTGTTTGTGGCGATAGCCACACCTCAACACATGGTGCATTTGGCGCAATTGCATTTGGAATAGGCACAAGTGAAGTGGAACATGTATTGGCTACACAATGTGTATTACAAATGAAGCCTAAAAAAATGCGGATTAATATTGATGGAGAGCTTTCAAAGGGCGTTTTGTCTAAAGATATAATTCTATATATTATTTCAAAAATTTCGGCTAGTGGCGGTACAGGTTATTTTGTTGAATATGCTGGGTCGGCCATTAGGAAATTATCGATGGAAGCAAGAATGACAATATGTAATATGAGTATAGAAATGGGTGCTCGAGGTGGAATAATTGCGCCCGATGAAATTACTTTTGATTATATTAAAGGAAGGCAATTTGCACCAAAGGGTGAAGCTTTTGATATCGCTATAGAAAAGTGGAAGCAATTGGCAACCGATGATGATGCAATCTTTGACAAGGAATATAGTTTTGACGCAAGTGACATTTCGCCTATGATTACTTATGGAACCAATCCTGGCATGGGCATAAAAATAGAATCTAAAATACCAACTGTTGCAGATGTATCTGATAATGAACGATTAGGATTTAAAAAGGCATTGGATTATATGGGTTTTGAAGCAGATAATAATCTAGTGGGCAAGCCAATTAATTATGTGTTTATTGGCAGTTGCACAAACTCTAGAATCGAAGATTTGAGATTAGTAGCACAGATGGCAAAAGGACGAAAAAAAGCGGACAATGTGACTGCATGGATAGTACCGGGTTCTAAAAAAGTTGAGAATCAAGCAATTGAAGAAGGTTTAGATAAAATTTTAGCGTCTGCTGGTTTTGAATTAAGAGAACCAGGTTGTTCGGCATGTTTGGGAATGAATGAAGATAAAATTCCTTCAGGTGAATATTGTATTTCTACTTCAAATAGAAATTTTGAAGGAAGGCAAGGACCTGGAGCAAAAACACTATTAGCAAGTCCACTTACGGCTATGGCTGCAGCTTTAACAGGAAAAATTACTGACCCAAGAGATTTTATTTAATCTCATAAATTATAACGAATAATGGAAAAATTTATAACATTACAATCCACATGTGTTCCATTAAATTTGGAAGACGTTGATACTGATCAAATTATACCAGCTCGGTTTCTAAAAGCCACTACCCGTGAAGGTTTTGGAGATAATTTGTTCAGAGATTGGAGATATAATTCTGACAATACATTGAAAAATGACTTTGTTTTAAATAATCCAAGATATAAAGGTGAAATTTTGGTTGCAGGTAAAAATTTCGGTTGTGGTTCAAGTAGAGAGCATGCCGCTTGGGCAATTCTGGATGCAGGTTTTAAGGTTGTTGTTTCAAGTTTTTTTGCAGATATATTTAAAAATAATGCATTGAATAATGGACTTTTGCCTTTAGTTGTTTCTCCTGCATTTTTATCTAGCATTTTCGAATTGACAGAAAAAGATGAAAATACTTTGTTAATCGTTGATATTCAACAACAAACGATTAGCATTAAAGACACTAATCTTGTAGAAAGTTTTGAAATAAATCCTTATAAAAAAACATGCCTAATTAATGGTTTTGATGATATTGATTACTTATTGAGTTTGAAAAGTGAGATAGAGTCATTTGAAACCAAAAGAAATTAGTAGTATATTTGGAAAAAAGTTGAGCCAAATCGAACAAATACAAATATCACTTCCACAAAATAAAAAAATTTATTTTGCCTCAGATTTTCATTTAGGCACACAACCATTTGAAGAATCATTATCAAGAGAGAAAAAAATTGTGCGCTGGTTGGATGAAATAAAATCTACTACTGCCGTTTTATTTTTAGTAGGCGATATTTTTGATTTTTGGTTTGAATATAAGCATGCAATACCAAAAGGCGGCACCAGATTATTAGGTAAAATCGCTGAATTTACAGATAGTGGCATTCCAGTTCATATATTTACCGGCAACCACGATATTTGGATGTTTGATTATCTTGAACAAGAATTGAATGTGAGCATTCATCGCAAACAATTGATTGTCAACGTTGATGGAAAAACTTTTTTTGTTGCTCATGGTGATGGATTAGGTCCCAATGACAAAAAATTTAAACGATTAAAAAAAATATTTACACAACCTTTTTTTCAATGGTGTTTTAAATGGCTTCATCCCGATATTGGCATATTAATTGCAAGATTATGGTCAAACAGTAGTAAAACCAATCCAGAGTGGGAAAAATATTTTGGGGAAGACAAAGAATGGTTAATACTATATGCTAAACGAAAATTAGAAATGCATCATTTTGATTATTTTGTATTTGGGCATAGACATTTGCCTCTTGAAATAATTTTGAAAGAAAAGAGTGTTTATTTTAATTTGGGCGATTGGATGGTTAATTTCACCTATTTAATATATGATGGAAATGAAGCAAAGTTGGCTCGTTTTATGGATTAGTATAATGTGCTTTTACTTAAGCTCAAACGGACAAACAGTAGATACCATTCTATTGAGTTACAATGGAACCATTTCTTCTAATGGTAATTGTATAGGAATTGATGGAGTGAATAATGGTTATTTTTTATCAAAATCAAATTTTTTGATAAAATATGATGAAACTGGAAAAGAACTATTCAATTATAATAGCTTGTTTTTGAATTCTGGTACTGTTATTTCCTGTGAGAATCCGTTTAAAACCATTTTGTATTTCCCTGACCAAGGGAAAATAGCTGTTTTGGACAGACGATTATCCTTAAATGCTGAAATTGATTTAAACAAAACAGATTATTTAAATATTTCTGCCGTTTGTGCATCACAAGACAACCAGAATTTATGGATTTTTGATGATGGAAATAAGTTTTTATATAAAATAGACCAATCTGGAAAGGCAATAATTTCAATAGATATAAGAAGTATTCAAGCGGGATTAAAAGCCAATTTAAATGCATTTACTAAATTGATAGAATCTAATGATTACTTATTTTGTATAAGAGCCAGTGGCGAAGTAGTGGTGTTAGATAATTTTGGAAATTACAAAACAGCATTTTTTTTAGGTTGTTTTCCAAATGAAATAGAAGCATTTGATGGCAAAATAATCTACAAGAAAAATAATATAATTGAGGCTATTGATATAAAAACAAAACAAAAATTTGCCATTCCCATTGACGTAAATTTGACTCAAATAGTACTCGGAAAAGGGATTATTATTGGAAAATCAATTGCAGAATGGAAAATATTCAAGTTTTAACGCAATCTATCCATCGATTTAATCAACTTTTCATCCGCTTTTATTCCTTTCATTCCTAAGATATTAAATACTAAAGCAAAAAAAGGGAACACAATTCCTGGTCGTGGAAGATCAATCTTGGTTACAGAATTAAAAACTAAATAATATATACAAACAGCCATAAAAATGCCTATCAAAACAGCATTTGATCGAACGATATTAAGTTGTAGTTTTCTATTATTAAATAAAAAAATACTGCCAAATGCAATACACCCACTTAAAATCCCTAAAATAAGAATTGGCAATGCCTGTTGACCACCAAAAAGGGATTGATCCATTGTTTCCTTATTAATTATAGTTCCAAGCGGCGCTAATCCCATTACAATACTTGCAATTGTGGCTAGTAGTAAATAGATGGTTTGAATTCTTTGTATCATTTTTTGATTTTTGGAAAAGTAAAATTAAAAGGAAAAAATCATTTTTATGCATTTCCTTATAAATTTTGCCATTTTTGTGCTTTATTTAGTTTTTTCAAATCATATTTCAAGAATACAAATGCGCTATTTTATTCATTTTGCTTATAAAGGAACACCCTTTCATGGTTGGCAAAAGCAGAATAATGCCATTACAGTACAAGAGGTTTTAGATGAAAAACTTTCCATTATTTTGACAGAAAAAATTGAAACACTTGGTTGTGGTCGAACTGATACTGGCGTACATGCTAAACAATATTATGCGCATTTCGATTTCAACAAAGCTTTCCCCAAAAATTTCCTAAACAGATTAAATAAATTATTGCCATCCGAGATTGCCATTTATGATATAATTGATGTAGAAGATGTTGCACATGCAAGGTTTGACGCCACCGAAAGGACGTATAAATATTTTATTCATTTAAATAAAGATCCATTTTTGGATGATAGAAGTTGGTTTATTGGAAACTATAAACCAGATATTGAATTAATGAATATAGCAGCAAAAGCATTATTGAGTTTTAAGGATTTTAGTTCTTTTGAAAAAAAGGGAAGCGATAATACAAATTCATTATGTACTTTATTTACAGCAAAATGGGAATATACGGAGCAAAAGACAGGAATGGTATTTACTATTTCGGCAAATCGTTTTTTGAGAAATATGGTTCGCAGAATTGTGGCTTGCTTGTTGGAAATTGGGCTTGGAAGAATGAACCAACAAATAATGATAAATGCAATGGAAAATAAAGCATATTTCGAAGTGGGATTAACAGCTCCAGCAAATGGATTACATTTGTGGGAAATTAAATATCCATATATTGTAAATTGTTAATAATCAACTATTAAAATATTTTGAAAACAAAAGAAAGTGAAGTAAACAAGGAAAAGGGAGACTGGAAAACCCTAAAAAAAGTATTTGGATTGATAAAGCCATTTAAAGGATTGTTCTGGTTTTGTTTATTTGCTGGAATTTTAGTGGCATTAATTTCAACAGTAAGACCATATTTTATAAAAATATTGGTTGATGATAATATTTTAACACTAAATAAGTCAGGAATTTTAAAGTGGTCAATTGTTTCAGTCGTTTTTCTAATATTTGAGTTTCTATTTCGGTATTTATTTGGCTACCTATCAGGATTATTAGGTCAAAGTGTGATAAAAGATTTAAGAGTAAGGGTTTTTAATCATGTAAAAAAATTGAATTTAAGGTATTTCGACCAAACGCCAATTGGAACCATTACCACCCGAAATATAAATGATGTAGAGGCAATAAATAATATTTTTTCTGAAGGAATAATCACACTTACTACCGATATTTTAACGCTTATTTCTACTTTTTCATTTATGGCTTGGTTGAATTGGAAATTAACATTGGTTTCCCTAATTCCGTTTCCATTTATCATTATTGCAACATATGTATTTAAAGAAGCAGTGCGTGGTTCATTTCAGGAAGTGCGTGAAAAAGTAGGGCAAATGAATGCATTTGTGCAAGAGCGGTTAACCGGAATGCGGGTAGTTCAGATATTTAATGCTGAAAAAAGAGAAAGAGAGAAATTTAGCAAAATAAACGATGAACATCGTGATGCTAACTTAAAAAGTGTTTGGTATTTTTCTATTTTCTTTCCTGTAGTAGAAGTTATTTTATCCCTTTCAATTGGATTAATGGTTTGGTATGGTGCAGTTTTGGCTTTAAAATACGATGGAAAGCCAGGAGACATCATTGCCTTTTTGATGTATTTAAATTTAGCTTTCAGACCATTGAGGATGATGGCAGATAAATTTAACACCTTACAAATGGGCCTAATTGCTTCGGGAAGAGTATTTAAGTTGTTGGAAACCAACGACAAACTAGAAAAGTCAGGGACTTTAATAAATAAAGAAATAAAAGGCGAGATAGAATTTAAAAATGTGTGGTTTGCCTATGACGGAGAAAATTTCGTTTTAAAAAACATTTCATTTAAGGTAAATCCTGGCGAAACCGTTGCGATTGTTGGTGCAACAGGATCTGGTAAATCATCCACCATAAATATATTGAGTAGATTTTATGAAATTCAAAAAGGAGAAATATTAATTGATGGACACAATATAAACCAATACGATTTAGAAGGATTAAGAAAGTCGTTGGCGGTAGTTTTGCAAGATGTTTTTTTGTTTTCTGGTTCTATTCTAGACAATATTACATTAAACGACCCAAAAATAAGCATAAACCAAGCAAAGGAAGCCGCTGTAATGGTTGGTGCAGATGGATTTATTGAGCAATTGCCAAATGGATATGATTATGCTGTAATGGAAAGAGGAGCGACATTATCTGTAGGGCAAAGGCAATTAATTTCATTTATAAGAGCATTGGTTTTCGACCCCAAAATATTAATACTTGATGAAGCTACATCGAGTGTGGATACAGAATCGGAGCAGCTTATACAAAAAGCGATTGATGTATTAGTGTCGGGTCGAACCTCCATTATAATTGCCCATCGATTGTCGACCATTCAAAAGGCAGATAAAATTATTGTGTTGGATAAAGGAGAAATTATGGAAATGGGCACACATGAATCGCTTTTGAAAATAGAAAATGGGAGATATAAAAACTTACACGATATGCAATTTAACACGAATGAAAATAGGACTTAAAAAATGGGTGAGGATGGACAAAACCTATAAAAAAGTTATATTTGCTAAATAAAAAAAAGAAAATGGAGGAATCGGCAAAAACGAATAAGAGCACTAAGTTGAAATACATTCCTGCATTTGATGGCATTCGTGGTTTATTTTGCATAATTGTAATTTCGCATCATTTGCCTGCATTGTATTTTCGAACTCCTGTTGCCATTGCTTGGGAAACCTTGCATGCTTTTTTTGTAATGTCTGGGTTTTTAATTACCATGATTTTGCTAAAAGAAAAGGCAAAATATGAGTTTAAAGAATATACACGTGTTTTTTATTTAAAGCGTATTTATCGTATTTTCCCATTATATTTTGCGTTTGTTTTTTTTATTGTCATTTTCGGATACTTTACTAAAAACATGAAGGCTTTTGAGGCACTTCAATTGTGGCCAGATATAAAACAAAATTGGGGCTATTTAATTTCATATACGTACAATTTAAAGGAGATTTTCTATTTGGTTAATCATCGAAGTCCAATATTAGCACACTTATGGTCGCTTTCATTAGAGGAACAATTTTATATCTTTTTCCCTTTTATCGTTTACTTTTTATCACTTAAAAACTTAAGACGTTTTATTTTATTTGTAATTATTGCTTCACCAATTATAAGAGCCTTGGGATTGTACTATTTAAATACGAATACTCCAGAAACGGTTTCAGGAATGCCTGAATTTGACAAACTAAGTTATGTTTCCTGGATTTTGCAGCACAATACATTGTTTCAGTTGGATACATTATGTTGTGGCGCGGCATTAGCCATATTTGATTTTAGTTGGTTAAAAAAACCTTTAATATGGTTTTATGT
The DNA here is from genome assembly GCA_016705125.1 of Bacteroidota bacterium. Lineage (GTDB taxonomy): Bacteria > Bacteroidota > Bacteroidia > Chitinophagales > JADIYW01 > JADIYW01. The sequence goes on along the minus strand of JADIYW010000001.1, from coordinate 168,832 downwards.
TTTTTTCTTCGCCTTTATAATACTTTTAGTTTTTAATGGCTTTTCATTTATGAATAGCGGCTTAGCATCTAATTTTTTAGAAGCAATTTCTGAATCTAATTTTATGGGCTATAATTACCAGCCGATTTATATTTTTTCTTTGGGTAATTTCTTAACGATGCTACTTATTTTAGTTACGTTTGAAAAGAACAATCCATTTAAAATTTTTGAAAATAAATGGATTATTGATGTAGGAAAAATAAGTTATGGCATGTATATCTTGCACATGTTTGTTATGGCTATTTATCTTTTGGTTTTAAAAAAGTTGCATTTAATTCCAAAGTTGGACATGTATAAAGGCCATTTTTTCTTGGAATTAATAGTGGTTTTGGGATATTATGCAGTACTTGTTTTTATTTGTAAATTGAGTTACAAGTATTTTGAATCTTATTTTTTAAGGCTAAAAGACAAAATAGAGCAATAAATAATTATTTTTTTAGCAATTCATTTTTAACATAAAAGTAGCTATCATTCCCATTTTCTGTTACTATTATTTTGTCAAAACCTTTGGTTGAATAGTTTTTTTCAAAATCGTTCCATTGCGGATCTTTATAAAATTTTTCATCCTCTGTAATAATTTTTGACACATAAATCATATTGATTTTCATTGAATCAATGTACTGATAAAAAGGTTTGTCTTTAAAAAATCCCATTGTAGATTTATAATTTTTACTTGAGTAAATATCCAAGCCACCTTCTGATTCCATCAGCAGCACCTTTTCTTGAATATTGAATGTGCGAATTTTCTTGATTGCATTTAGGCAATATTGTTTTTCATAAGGCTCCCAAATGTTCGAAAAAGAATATTTAGAAAGCTTTGGTACAAAAATAAAAGCTAGGATAAATATTAAAAAGGAAAAACCAATCTTTGGTTTTGTGTTTTTTTCTATCCCATTTAACGCTTTCAATGGAAAAAACAAGGCAGAAAGTAAAAAGAAGAAAATAGGCAATTGTAACACTAGATAATGTTCACGGGCATTAATAAGTGTGGAGGTAATCAATGAAGGAATGGTCATAACAGATAAAACAAAAAACAGTGCGCTGTGATTTTTAATAAAAAATAGAACCTGTTGAAAATATTTTTTAACACCTATTTTTGCTGTAATCGCAATAATTCCTACGATGAGGACCAACCAACCTAACCACACGGGAAATCCTATTAATTGTTTAGGAAAAAAAAAGCGCCTATTTTTTCATAAAAAAGCAAAAAATATTGCCCAATATTATAAAAAACATGCTTAAAAAACCAAGAAGGATTTGCTTTTAAAAATTCGGAAATAGAGCTAGCATCTCCAAAATATTTAGTAGTGGTGGCTTTATAATTAAACCAATTTGCATTGGGTAAATGATACCATTGTTGGTAATTCCAAGCAAAATGTTGCTGGAAAGTAATTGTAGTACGGGCATCATCTCCAAGAGGAAGGCCAATAATAAAACCAATAGAAAGAATAATGAAAGCAGAAACGCCTAAAATAGACCACTCTATTTTATTAATTTTCATTTTTTCTTTAAATACAATCCAACAAATAGTAAAAACGGCTAGGATTTCAAATGAAAGAAAATACTCAGGTCGAATATAAGAACAGAAAAAAACAAATGGAAGGCTTAAAATTAGAATTAAAACTGGTTTTTTGAGAAAAGAGGCAGAATAAAACCCAATAAATATGAAAATTAAGGCAAATAATGAAATTTTAGGAGAGAAATTAAAGCACAAATTCAGTTCCGAGCATAGAAAAAAGAAAGAAAGTAAAAAAGCCAAAATCACGTTCATCTTTAAACCCCTTAGAAAAAGATAAAGAGCTGTCGGCACTAGAACAGAGATAACCATAAAACTTATATAATAAATCAGGATTGGTTCCTTAAACAAAACTTTAAGTACTTTGAACCAAGCACTATAAATTGGGCCAAAATTGGCATATATTTTTTTTGGAAATTTAAAACCATACTGCATATAATGAGCATCATCAGTTGGGATTAGGTCTAAAAATTGGGGAACTTGGTAAACCAATTTGATACCACAAAAAACCAACACAAAAATGGACAATAAATCAAGCCAATTGGAAGTGATAAGAACAAATATTTTTTTTAGCATTGCTAATACATTTTTAAAATAAAAAAATTTAATAATGAACGACCTAAAATTAATGAGGTTTTTGGAAAAAATGGTAAAAACATTGATTTGCAAACATTAAATTATAGAGAATAAGAATTATAATTAATTGATTTTTGTTAATTTCGCCAGTAGTTTTATTATTCAACCCATTTTTTCGAGACAAATGCTACAAAAAGCAAAACAACTTTTTAATTTAAATATAGATTACAAAAATCGTGTTGTTGGGTTTGACATGTTGCGTGGTGTAGGTATTTTGATTGTTTTATATGGGCATGGAAGATCAAAAATTCCTTACTTTCCTGAATTTAACAATTTTATATCCGTTTTGGGGTTTTGGTTGATGGATTTGTTTTTTGTCCAAAGTGGCTTTTTGATAGGAATGATTTTGATAAAAATGTATGAAAGGGAGCAAACGTTTAATTGGAAGACCTCTTATAATTTTTGGATAAGAAGATGGTTTAGAACATTGCCTAATTATTATTTTGTTTTATTTTTAACCACGATTTTATGGGCTATTTTTGAGCATAAGTTTATGTTTTTAAAACTTAAATACATTGCATATCTCGTTTTTTTTCAATCAGCAATCACTCCCACTGCACCTTTTTTGGAAGAGTCGTGGACACTTTGTATCGAGGAATGGTTTTATTTATTATTTCCAATATTATTATTAGTAGGTAATTGGTTATTGGTTTCATTAAAATTATTGCCAAAAAACATTAAGTGGAATGTGTTTGTTTCTATTTTGATTTTAATTTTTTGCCCAATGGCATTAAGATTTTATGCTCAATCGAATAAAATGTTTGATTGGTTGGATATTACGAGAATGACTTTTTTTAGATTAGATATTGTCGGTTATGGTGTTTTAATGGCTTGGATAAATTTTTATTATAAAGACGTGTTTTCAAAGAATAGATTTCTTTTTGGATGTTTGTCAATAATTTCTTTAACCTCTTATTTTATTCTTTTTTATAGCAAAATCATTCCTAATGCTTTAATTCAAACCAATTCTTTTTATTTTACTATTATATTTATTTTTTCAGGTTTTTCTGCTTTTAGTGTTACAGCTTATTTTTCAAAACTACAATTGGAAAACAGCAGTATAGTGACCAAAACACTAACACATATAAGCATTATTTCATATTCCATATATGTATTTCATTTAAGCGTAGTGATGTATACACTCGATCAATTATTTCCATCAAAAGGAGAAAGACCATTATTAGAAAACATAGGATTGTTTAGTGTTTATGTAATTGTTACTTTGTTTTTTTCAACCTTGGTGTATAAATATTTTGAACACCCAATGACAGAATTGAGAGAAAAATTAAAAATGTAATCCTAACGAATTTAAACCATTTTATTTTTTTGCTTTGTCTAAATTGGCTTTTAAATTTAGAAAGTAAGACTCAAAATATTTAAAGCTCCACTGAGATAGTTTTATCAGAATAAAATAAAAGCACAGTACAAATATTATTTCTACAAAAATATTATTAGCCGCCAATGGCAACAGTTTTATATGTATTTTTCTTCCAATAACTTGCCAAGCATACATGTATATAGCCAATACCAAAAAATGGTAAACATATAAGCCATATGAAATTTGACCAAGCTTAATAAGTGTTTTGTTTTCAAAAATTTTGAAAGGATTGTCTTGCTTGAAAGTAACCAAAATAAGTGCTGCCATAAGGAAATTAACCAAGGTATATAAATAAAAACACTGATAATTTCTACCTAATAAAGTGTGTTCCATTAGTGCGTTCCTAAAAGAGGAAGAAGCACCATTTTGCACATCGAGCCATGCATTTCCAAGCACAACGACTAAAAACACCACAAATATTATCCAAAATAAACGCACAGGTTTTTTAATCCAATCAAAATTAAACAAGGCCAAACAGCCACCCAAAGAAAGTGCATCGAGTTGAAAAATGGTATTTCTATGTAAAATCCAGGCAATCAAATCATTTTTTTCAAAGCCTACTATTTGAGGGTAAACAGAAGGGATATTGGCATCCATATATAAGAAACCTGCTAAACGAATAAAAGGAGAAAGAATTACAATTGAAACCAGGGTAATTTTTAAACTTTTTTCAGATAAGAAGAAAACAATTAATGGATAGAATATGTAAAACTGTTCTTCTAAGGAAAGAGACCATAAATGTGCAAAAAGTGGACTAATTGAATACATTTGATCTGCCTTGAAATTAAACCATTCCTTTAAATTAAAAGTGTAGGTAACCAAATAGCCCCAATTAATTTGTAGGTCCTCCCACATTCTTAAATCTTGCCAAAACTTACTTGAACTCGTAAAATAACCAACAAAAATGCATAAAAAGATAAAGAAGAAATAGAGCGGAAATATTCTGTAAAATCGTTTCATATAAAACCGACTTGCAAATTCTTTGAAAGGATAGTTTTTGTCTTTTAATAAAATGGAAGTGATTAAGTATCCAGACATCACAAAAAACAATTGTAAAATTTCCCATCCAAAGGCAAATGGCACTCTTGAGTAATGCACTGGAAGGTGATGGCTAATAATAATCAGACAAAACAACCCTCTGATACCATCAAATGCTGGAATGTATTTAAGTTTTCTCGGTGGAGCAATTGGTTCTGCCATAATTCAATAGGATTTATTTCAATCAAATATAAAATTAAAGTATTAGAACTAGATATTGTTATAGCCTAATTTTACCATAATTGGGTCGTTTTTTATTTTATTATAAAAATCTACACTTTCTGAATTTCCTTGAAATGCAAATTTTCTTGCCACTTTAATATTGTTAGATGACGTTTTAATTTGGCTTTCGGTGGCAGATAAACCACAAAAAGGAACTAGTTTCTGTAAAAAGGGAATAGGGTCATCCAAAAAATCTTCATATTTTATGGTAAGAATTCGATTTTCAAATTGCGATTCTAATTCAAATGCCTTATTAATATACGATTGCCAAACATCATAGCCTGGTTGAAAATCAGTCAATCTAAAGTTTTGGTGGTATTTATTTGAGATTAAGAAAAACCGTTTAAGCCTTTTTTTCCAACTCAATTTAAAGGAATTTCGTTTAACCGCATCTCTTTTGATAAAGCTAGCTGCCGAATCCATGGGGTTTCGATAAATATGAATAATTTTAGCTTCAGGAAAAATTTCTTTCCATAAATCAATTGTAAAAGTATTTAATGGCTCTTTCCATCCCCAAGGAAAATCTAGGTCTTTTATGTTTTTATACCTAAAAAAATATTTTTTGCCTAAATAAATCCAGCGACGCCAGCTACCCAAAAAATAGTCAAAACTACTTATGATTTCAGTTTTGCAGGCAGGGCTCATTAATTTCATATTGTCTGGCATGTCAATTTTTGAGATACCAATTCTAAAAGCCCATTTGTTTATTTTGTAAAAAAAAAGGGACTCACAATTATCATCTTTTTGGTCGCCTACAAATAACCCCAATTGTTCGAGTATCTCTGTAATCATAGTAGTTCCAGAGCGATGCATGCCCAAAATTATAATTGGTTGTATTCCTTTTTGTGGTTTCATTTGGGCACAAATATAATAAATATGAATTAAGCCAGATGGTTCAATTTATCAAAAAAGGCAAGGTGCTCTTTTGCTGTTTTTTCCCAACTAAAATTGGCAGCCCTTACAATTGATTTTTGAGATAAATCAGCCCTCAAAATAGGATTGTCAATGACCTCCAAAAGGGCATTTTTTATTTCACTTGTTTTAGCTGGATTTACCAAAATCGCAGCATTATCAACGATTTCAGGGCAAGCAGTAATGTTTGAAGTAATGATAGGACAACCGCAAGCCATGGCTTCAATTAAAGGCATTCCAAAGCTTTCATGAAAGGAAGGAAAAACAAAGGCAATTGCTTTTCTCATGAGTGCTGCTATTTCATCAGGAGATTTTTTGACTCTTATAATTTCAATACCATCAATAGGTTCGCAAGGAGGAAAATTTGGCACTACCAACACAAGAGGCACCTTTTTCTCTATAGGAATATTTATATAGGCTTCAATTATATTTTCTACATTTTTCTTTTTTTGATAAGCCGAAACATGAAGAAGGAAAGCACGAGGAATAGCATTGTCTGCATAAAAAACAGTATTATTAAACCCATGGTAAATAGGCTGGAAGGGCACATTTTTTAAAGGCAAATGGTTTTTGATTTCTATTTCAGCATATTTGGAAACGGTAATTATGGAAAGGTTTTTTTTGGGAAATCGAATCCAAAGCCATTTTCGTTTGGCCATTTTAAGCCAATATTTTATTTTGTTTTTGCCAGCAGACGCCTCTTTTATTGAAAAACTAGCTGCCCCGTGTAAAGTAGCAATTATTGGTTTTGGGGTAGCATAAAATTTTTTATTTGGTGATTTTCCATCGGTACAAGTTGGGTCCCAATAAAAATCTACATTATTTGGCAATTTATCATTTATTCCAAATTCAATTATGTCAACACCCCATTCTTGCAGGTATATTTTGACATTTTCGTAATAAATTTTTACACTTCCAACATATTTATGTGGTTTCCACACACCTATTTTCATTCGTTATTTTGTTTTTCATTCGTTGAATTTTCTACTACCTTAATTTTTTTATGTAAATTAAGAAATGGAACATAAGCTATGTAAAAGCCAAATTTCTTTTTTATGTACAAGGTGCCTACAATATTCCATGTCGCCATACTTATGGCACTTGCAATAGCTGCACCATAAATACCATAAAATGGTATAAGAGCAAGGTTAAATACCAATTTAACCATTGCGCCCATAAATGCAATATCTCTAAATTTTTTGTGATTTCCCGTTACATTTAACAATTGAGCTACAGGGCCCGTTGCAGTATTTATCACTTGGCCAATGGTGAGCAATGTAAGGCAAAGGGCACCGCTCATAAACTCTTTTCCATAAATAGACAATACATATTTAGATCCAAAAATGAGTAGGATAAAGACGGGAATATTGATTAGGAAGATTAATTTAGAAGCTCTTTGGGTAATTTTTCGTACTTCAGTGATTTCGTTTTTATGGTACAACTGACTTATTTTGGGTTGTATTGTCGTATTCATACCCACTAAAACCATAGCTGCAAGCTGAGATAAGGTTTGACAATTTCGATAAACACCAAGCGTAGCTTTAGAAACAAACATTTTGAGCACCACCACATCCATAAAGTCATTTATCATAAAACTAGAATAGGTGAGTAGCATAGGGAATGAAACTGAAATAAGTTCTTTATAATCAATACTAGGCTGCGCCAACTGAAGTTGACTCGGTTTGTAAAAAAAGCGGTAAATGGGAATAAAGGAAATAAACGCAGCAAAAAAACCACCTGCCACGAAATGCAACCAAATTGGATTATTTATATTATAAAAACCAAAAGTGATAACAATAAGGGCAATTACTCTAAATAGCACAACAGTTATATTGTTATAATTGGCATTTTTTACTTTTAAAATAGCGCGAAGCGAAAAATTATTTAATTCGTTCCATAGGAAGAAGAAAAGGAAAAATGATGTTAGCCGAAAAAAGGGAATCAATTCAGGTGTTTTCCAAACGGTATTGCCCAGCCAAGGAGCAATGAAATAAACAACAGCACTAGCAATAATAGAAAAAACAAATAGTAGCTTAATCGCCATTTTGTAAATATCAAAGGCAGTTGCCAAGTTGTGTTTTTCTTTATATTGTGGTATAAATTTGAGCATTGCATCCTTTAGTCCTGCATTGGCTAAAATGGCAGCGATACTTTGAACGGCAGTTACCAAAGCTAAATCACCCACAACCGAAGCACCATATTTTCGCCCAATAATAACACTCGAAATAAATCTTAATCCTTGCACAACCCCCAAAGTAATAGCAGTAAGTGCTGAACCTTTAAGGACAAAGGAAAAATTTTTATCTTTTAATGCAACATCTAATTTTTGGCGTATCTTTTTTATGCTCAATTCTTTTTTTTGCAAAAATACCATTTTTGATGGTTTTAGACCTTACTAGGTTTGTTTTTGTTGAATTTTGTAGTTTTTTCCATATATTTGTCCCACTTTTGAAGTAGAATTAGAATTTTAAGTTTAGCATGTTATTTAACTCTTTAAATTTTTTATATTTTTTCCCTGTTGCTTTAGCGCTATATTTTTTAACCCCTCAACGACTTAGATGGGTTACACTAGTGGCTACAAGTTTCTTTTTCTATATGTGCTGGAATCCAAAGTACATTATACTTTTGATTATAAGTATCGTTTCAAATTATTTTGCGGGCAAACTTATAGAAGATGCTAAAACCCATTCAGCAAAGAAAGTCCCTTTGGTGGTCAATATGTTATTCAATATCTTATTGTTGTGCTTATTTAAATACCTAAACTTTTTTGATGATAATATAAGAGCCATATTTGAGTTTATACATGTTCCTTATCCCGTACCTGAACCTTGGTTCAATAAAATATTATTGCCTGTAGGTATATCGTTTTATACTTTTCATACCCTAGGTTATACCTTAGATGTTTTTAAAGGCGTATCAAAGGCGGAAAGACATTTAGGAAAATTTGCATTGTTTACTGCATATTGGCCTTTATTATTAGCGGGCCCAATTGAAAGATCAACGACCTTATTGCCACAATTAAATTATTTTAAAGATTTTGACTATAATCGAACAAGAGAAGGGTTTGTAAGGATGTTGATGGGTTATTTCAAAAAAGTGGTAATTGCAGATAGGTTGGCTTTGTATGTGGAGGAATTGTATAATCATTATGATGTAGCAACAGGTTGGACGGTTTGGCTTGGAGCATGCTTATTTGTAATACAAGTATATTGCGACTTTTCTGGTTATTCTGACATTGCTGTTGGAGCTTCAAGAATAATGGGAATTAACCTATTAGAAAACTTTAAAAGACCATTTTTTGCAAAGAATTTAGCAGATTTTTGGACAAGGTGGCATATTTCACTTTCTACTTGGCTCACCGATTACGTTTTTTATTATTTAGGAGCATATAAAGCAAGTGGATCAAAAGTAGTATTTAATGTCATTTTTGTTTTGTCTATCTGTGGCTTATGGCATGGGGCAAATTGGCCGATGGTGCTATCATTTACCACTATTGGCATTATGATGTCTATAAGGTATCTGTGGCAATATAATGTAGTAAAAAAAATTAAGCCAAGTAATACATATAAATTATTTGACAAGCTACCAGATATATTTCATATTGTAGTTACTTTTTTAATGTTGGTTTTTGGATTTATGATGTTCAGGGCAAAAGACATGAGTGAAGCCGCTGTAATGTATAAAAACCTATTTAAATTAGGGGAAGCCAATTATTTATACGAATTGATTCACTATCGTGGATTAGAAAATTTTATCATCGGAATTATTGCTTTGGTTATTTTATTTGCTGTTGAATTTTGGACAGGGGATAAATTTATAGAGGAAGTGATTTTGAAAAAAGGACAAAAAACACGTTGGGCATTTTATATTACCTTTTTGTTATTTGTAGTTTGGTTTGGTATGTTTAATTCAAGTCTTTTTGTTTATTTTCAATTTTAAAGATGAAAAGAATCGCTATTAAAATAGGTTTATTGTTTGCAATCGTTTCAATTGCTAGTTTTTTTGTACATAAATTTTTATTGCCATTTGGTTGGGGCGATGATTCGCAATACACAAAGATTCAGTATTTAGAAAAAAATCATCAGAAATACAATTCTTTAATAATAGGAGGAAGTCTGGAATATAGACAAATCAATCCTTATACAGTTGATAGTATCGTTCAGGGCAGTGGAATTGATATGCGCACTTTTAATATGGCAATAGATGGTCATAATTTTGTGCAACAAATGAATGACATGGATTATTACCTAGATAAATGGGGGTCATCACTTGATTATATCATAGTTAGTCTTTCTTCCGAATCTATGTTTCTTAAAAACCAATTGCACCAAATAAAATTTGTACAATGGGTAAACTTAAAAAGCGCCTTTTTGGGTACTAAAATAAATTTGGAGGCACCAATGCCACTAAAAAGGCAAGTTCAATTTAGTTATTTTTATGCAATGACATTAGTTGAAAATGGATTGTTGTTTGGATTGGGAGATGAATTTTCAAGATTTCTAGTTTATGGAAAATACAATAGAGATTTGGCGTATTTGGGCAAAAGAAATGACGGCTATTTTCCTTATGATTTGGAACAAGACCATATGTTTTTAGATAATCAATGGGAAGAAAAACTATTGAGATTATCTCGTGAAAACTATTTAAAACAAAAACCACAAAGAGACAGCTTAATAGCTATAAATAAAAGGCAATTTGCAGGACAAACTAAGGATAACAAATTGATTGAGTCGCAACTTGAAATATTGCTTAAGTTAAAGGCAAAGGCAGAAAAAATGGGTATAAAAGTGTATGTTTCGGTTCCTCCACGTACTCGAACAAGTTATGCTGTATTAATGGCAATTTATGACGAATTGCCAGCTGATTGTAAATTTGAATTGGCCGATCCACGCATTTATCCAGAATTTTATGAAGTAGAAAACGGATACAATTTTCACCATTTAAATGTAAAAGGTGCAGAGTTGTATTCAAAAGCATTTGGCGAAAAATTGGTAGAATTAGAAAAAGCTAGAAAATAAGTGCAAAGTATAGCAATCCTAAAAATCAAAGGCTATTATTTTTAAATTTTCAATTTTATTTTTACTACAAACAAAACCTGCATATCCAGCATCTAAATTTAATTTTTTATAAAACCATGTTTTTTTGTCGCAAATTATTTTTTCGGAATCCATTTTTTCCGTTTCCGCAAGGATTATAGTGCCTCTTCCATCTGCCTTAATCGCACTTTCTTTTAAAGACCACATTTCGAAAAAGGCACTATTTGGATTTTGGTGGTTATTTATTTCATACCACTCTTTTTCGGTAAAAAACCGATTAAACAATGAAAAATCAATTTTTCGATATTTTTCAACGTCTACACCTATTTCATTTTGTAAAGAAATGGCACATATAATATATTTTCCAGAATGAGAAATGTTGTAGAAAAAGGCCTCAGAAATAAAGGGTTTTTCTTTTTCGCTATATTTAACATCTTTAAGTAAATCAACAGAAAGATTTGATAATTGGATTCCTTTTTTTAACAATAAATTTCCTAGTAACGAAGCATGATAATCGCGCCATTGTTTATATTCTTTTACTTTCAATTGAAGGTTTTCAGGAATCTCTTTCAAAAGCAACTCCCATTTTTCATTTGAAAAAGGAGTTTCAAATTGAGTAATAAGAATTAGTATTTCTGCATCATTTTTTTTCACAAAGCTTATCGTTTATTATATCAATACAAAGCCCTGGGTTTTCAAACATAAAAAAATGTGCTCCTTCAAAAGGGATTACTTCAGTTGATTTTTCAAATAATTTGGACCACGAATGTGCTTCCTCAGATGAAATTCTGTCTGCTAAACCATATAAAACTGTTGCAGCAGCATTTATTTTATTTGGATTTTCTTTAGGTTGATAATTTTCAAGTAATTTAAAATCATTTCTTAAAATGGGTTCAAATATTTCTTTAAGTTCAGGATGATCGATTAAGGCCTGAGGGCAACCTCCATATTGAATAATTCCGTTCCAAAATTCTTCAGAAGGACAGTGGGCTATTTTTTGATAATTTTGGTATGAATATGGACAGCGGCGGCTAAATAAAAACAAATGTTGGGGCAACTTCAAGCCTTCGTCTTGCATTTTTTCACACAATAAATAAGAAAGTAAAGCGCCCATACTAACGCCTAGAAAAGCAAAGGGAGCATCTAAATTGTTTTTTATTTGGCTAAATATGTCAAGAACCAAATCTTCGATATTGTTTATCAAGGGCTCATTAAATCTATCACCACGACCTGAAACCTCAATTGGCATGGCTTCTATTTTAGGGTCAAGGTAGCTTATAAAATTACGGAAAGCATATTTGTCGCCGCCCGCATGATGAAAAAGAAAGAGCTTCATTATTTACTTATTGTTGGCAGTTTAGCATCTATTTTTTTAAAAGTTCTTAAAATCCAACCATCTGTTTCTTTAATTTCGTGCCAATTGCCACTTTCTTCTTCCTCTTCTAAAATATTACCCAAAATAATATCATTCATCAAAACGCCGCCTTGGGTATTTGTCAAGTATTTTTTTGATAAATAATCGTGTAAATCGTGCAAATTGGTATAAAGGTGCAATAGAGAAATGTCGAGTGTTGTGTTAAGGTATTTTTCTAATGCGGTTAAATATTCTCCACTCATCATGGAATCAAATCCTTGGTCCCGCATTGAACGGTGGTCATCTAATTTCGACCCTTTTTCAAGCCCCAAGATTCGATTTCCTTCTTTATGCATTATATGGTAAAAAGTTTCTTTTGTTAAACCAAGATTGTCGCCATTGCTTTTAGTTTCAATTGGTTGATTATCAACAACTATGCTTTCCTTTTGTGTTAAAGTGGCATTGTCTTGGCCTATTCTTACTGGATTATACCAGTATTTTTTCTTTTGCCAAGCATAGGTTGGTAAATTAACTTTTAACAAATCAAATGCCGCATAAAATTGTTTCCATTTAAATGGAACATTAGAAAGGAATAACAAGGATAAAGAATTAAAAATTTGTTCCCAATCTTCAGATCCTTTTTTTGCTGAAGATAACCAAACTGCAGTATTTTTTTCTATCCCTTGTTTTCCTAATCCAATCAAGGTTGGGTTAGGGCCTAATTCAAGATACACATCAACGCCAAGTTGTTCACTTAAATAAATCATATCATCATAAAAATGAACGGTTCCTCTTAAGTGTTTGCCAAAATAAGAAGGTGTTAAATCTTCAAAAGCTAATTCTTTTCCAGTAACATTTGAAATTACTGGAATTTGAGGAGATTTAAACGCAATTTTAGCTACTTCTTTTTCAAAATCACCAACTATCGGATCCATTAAATGCGAATGAAAAGCATGACTAACGACCAATGGTATTGCTTTTATTTTGCCTTCTTTTAATACTTCCAAAAGTTGATTTATTGCATCTTTTTCTCCTGAAATAGTAGTGCTTTTTGGAGAATTATATGCAGCAATACAAATTTTATCTTTAAATGGAGATAAAAACGGAGTAATCGTTTCTTTCCCTGCTATAACTGCCGCCATTGCGCCATTATCGGTTGGGAGCGATTGCATTAATTTGCCTCGTAACGCAATTAAATTTAGTGCATCTTTTAATTCAATAGCTCCTGAAATAGTCAAAGCAACAAATTCTCCAACACTATGTCCGGCTAAAGCATAAGGCTCAATGCCCCAACTTTGCCACATTTTTGTTAAAGAATATTCAATTACAAACAAGGCTGGTTGAGTATATTGCGTTTGGTTTATTAGGTTATTATCGTTGTTTTCACCAAAAATTATTTCTTTGATTGGCAAATCAAGGAATGGCAAAAGCAATTCATTGCAATTGTCAAACGTATTTTTGAAAACAATGTTTGTTTCATAAAATGATTTACACATTCCAAAATATTGGGCACCTTGGCCAGAATAAAGGAAGGCAATGTTTTTAGAAGAAATTATCTCCGAGTCGTTTATTTTCAACGACTTGTCAGGTTTGTTTTCAATAAAATTCTCTAAAGATGTTTTTATTTGTTCAGTAGAAATTGCATTTATTGTTAGTTTGTATTCATAATTTCCTCTACCAACTTGTAAAGTATAGCAAATGTCGTGAAGCCTTAAGTTTGCCCAATTGTCAAATTGTGCCACATACTTTTCAGCTATTGCTTTTAATGATTCAGGTGATTTTGCGCTTAGTTGGAATACATTTTCTGTAAAATTGGGCTTTGGCTTGTTTGATTTTTGTTTAATTCCTTCTTCAAAAATCATATGAACATTTGTGCCACTATAACCACTAAGGTTGATAGCCGTTTTCATTGTTGCATTTTCAGCAATTGAAACATCAATTGTATCTAGCGGAATTTTAGATTTTATATTCTGCCAATCAATGTCTTTATTTAAAGTTTCGATATGAATATTGGGAGCAACTTGATGATGTTTTAATGATTCGATAGTTTTGAAAAGCATTCCCATTCCAATAGTAGCTTCTAAATGTCCAATGTTTGGCTTGAGCGAGCCAATATATAAAGGAGATTGTCTGTTTTTATATGCTTCATCAATGGCTTGAATTTCCATTGCATCAGTAAACTTATTGCCTATACCGTGTGCTTCAACAAAAGAAATATCTTCAGCATTTAGGCCTGAATTGCTTAAAGCCTCTTTTATAACAGCCAATTGAGCTTCGGGATTAGGGGCGGTAAACCCATTACTCGTTCCGTCGTGTTTTATGGCCGAACCTTTAATTATAGCGAGTACATTATCATTGTTTTTAATGGCGTCTTCTAATCGTTTAAGAATTACAATACCACAACCTTCTCCTCTTACATATCCATCAGCATTTTCATCAAAGGCCTTACAAATACCATTAGTCGACAAAGAACCTAGTTTAGCTAATCCGACATATAATTCGGGTGACAATATCAGATTAGCTGAGGCTACAATTGCACAATCCGATCTTTTGGTTTTCAAATCTTCGGCTGCCAAGTGAAGGCCCACTAATGAAGAGGCGCAAGCTGCATCTAAAGCAAAATTCGGCCCTCTTAAGTCATACAAATAGGATAGTCGACCAGCTGCAGTTGAAAAAGGAATGCCAGTGGCATCATATACATCTATATCTGCAAGATTACCGCTTCTTAACCTAGCAGACATATAATCTGAATTGCCAAGTGCCATATAAACGCCTGTCTTGCTTCCCTTTAGCTCATCTGGCGAAATACCTGCAGATTCTAGTGCTTCTAAAGTTACTTCAAAAATAATTCTCTGTAAAGGGTCTAACGATTTTGCTTCACGAGGGGTAATTCCAAAAAATGGAGCATCCCATTCTCCTGGGTCGTCTGTTAAAAAAGCACCATGTTTTGCATTGGTTTTACCTGGCTTTAATGGATCAATATCATAAATCAAATCGTTGTCCCATCTAGTCTTAGGAATTTCTGTAACAACATCTTTTTTTGTCGTTAATAAGTCCCAAAGTTGTTTTGTAGAATGAATATTGCCAGGCAAACGCAAGCCCACACCAACAATAGCAATAGGTGTATTTGTATTATTGTTTTTAGAAAGTTCTAATTCTGCTTCTAATTTTTTAATCGTAATAAGAGATTTTTTAAGCATCTCCTGCATTTGAGACAACTGTTCACTCATAAGTAATTTTTTTTCAACTCGCTAAGGTACACTTTTTGATTTTTTTTTTCGAATAATTGTAAAGATTAAGGAGAATTAACGTAAATGAGTAATAGTGGTTACTACTTTCCGATACAGAAAGTAACAAATGTAGTAAAATCAATGCTTTTGCATTTACGAGGGACAAATGAGGGACAATTTATCCGAAAACAAACACTTTGAAAGGTAGAAAAAGACATTAATGAAATAAATTTTTATGTTTAGTTTGTAATAGTTCGATATAGTTTTTTTGCATTGCTTTAGATAAAAAACTTTGCTTAATAAAATCTATCCAGTTGGTTAATGCATTTTCAAATTTTGCGTAAATACTATTTAAAACCTTTGTATTTATTTCCAGATTTGAAGCTAAAGCATCAAAGTCTTTTTTCTTCAATCGGCTTTTCTTTCCGTTGATAGTTAGTGCCGTTTCCTCTTGATCATCTGCAATTACTAAAGCAGTACTTACTAAATCATAAGCAGGTGACAATTCAAATTCGCCAAAAGCGTTTTCAATTAAAGCAAAATTCTTCAAGTGCATATCTGCATTGCCTGTGAGGTAACAAAATAAAACTAATTCAAATAATCGCAATACTTCTAAGCCTTTATTGGTGGTAAATTGATGCGTTGTTTTAGCCACTTTTTCAATAGAACCTCTGTATTTATGTTCAGTTAAATTTTCGGTTAATTGACAAAAATCTTCTACAGCAATTTTATCTTTTTTGTTTCTATCAAACCGTTTGGTTATGTATGCCAGTTCGCCTGAATGCAAACGAATTAAACAATGTTGAGCTGTTTTTATTTTTACTAAATTGGCCAAGTGCATTGTTACATCTTCATTTTGTGGCAATTCTTTATATTCTGTTGATGGTGGTTTTAAAATATAATTGCCGTGCAAACCTACAATAGTAAGGCGTGATAATTCGTTTTTATGTTTTTCTATTTCTAATGACAATTTTGGCTGAACGCCAGTAACAGCAACACTTTTGATAACTATTTGTTTGGCTAATTCTTCTAATTGTTTCAAATTAAAATCAATAATAGGTGCTTGTTTTGTGCCAAACATTTTTTTAGCACAAGATGAATGAAAGTCTTGTTCATCTTCATTGAGTAACTGATAGCAGTATAAACATTTATTTACTTTCATTCTTCAATAGCTTTAATTGATACACAACCTATACAATCACTACACAAGGTTAGCAAAAGACCAAACCTATCTCTTGCATTTATTTTCCAGTTGGCAACTGCAATGTTTAGCAACCAACCTTCTGGAATTAATCCATCAAAAAATGGAAATAAAATCTTGCTTTGAAAAGCCGGTTTTTGAATAGGTAATGTTAAGCTTACCGATTTTACTGAACTTGAATTTAAAAAATCTACATCATACTGAAAAGTATAACCATCTTCATTTTCAGCAATAATTCCTGCTAAACTATTTTTGTAATAAACGTTTCCTTTTCTCATACCTCATCGCTTTTTATTACACCAACTTTTGCACCAAATAAAGCTAAAACTTGGTTTACTTTATCTAATCTTACAGATTCTTTCCCATTTTCTAATTCACGCAAAAAACGCAATCCTACACCTGCTTTTTCTGCTAATTCAGGTTGTGTGAGTTTAAGTTGCTTACGCTTTTCTTGTACAAAATTGGCTATGGAAGTATTCATTATTATACCTTTTAGGGTACAAATTTAATAAATATATTTTAATTATACCCTTTTGGGTACAAAAAAACAAAAACAAACAAAAGTATACCCGATAGGGTATAATTATTTACCGATACAAAATTTACTAAAAATATTATTTAAAAGGTCATTATTGGTTATTTCGCCAGTTATTTCACCCAAAGAATGAAGGGCATGTCTTATTTCTAGGGCCAAGAGATCGCCAGTATTATTTAAGTCTAACCCAGACAAGGCATTTTGAAGGGCATTTTTTGAAAAAAGCAATGACTCATAATGCCTTGAATTCGTAATAATTGTTTGGTCTTGCATGTTTTTGCCGCCCATTGACAAATCAACCAATTGCTTTTTTAATTCAGCAATATTATTTTTGTTTAAAGCGCTTATAGCCAAAAATGATATTTCATCATCTAATATAAGTTTTTGTAAATTCACTTTAAACAAATCTATATTTTCTTTACTTAACAAATCAGTTTTGTTTGCAATCAACACAATTTTTAAGTCTTTTCTTTTTAGCTTTTCTAAGTCTTCAATAATTTCGGAAATAGTTAATGTGTTAATATCAAAAATATAAAGTAAAATTGAAGCATTTGCTATTTGTTCGTAAGTCTTTTTTACCCCAATCTTTTCAATAATATCAGTAGCTTCACGTATTCCAGCAGTATCTATTAGTCTGAATAACAAACCATCAATTACAATTTTTTCTTCTATTACGTCTCTTGTGGTTCCTGCTATTTCAGATACGATCGCCCTTTCCTCATTTAATAAGGTATTCAATAAAGTCGATTTACCTGCATTTGGTCTACCAGCAAGCACGGTTGTAATCCCGTTTTTAACCACATTCCCAAATTTAAAGGACTCAAGCATACCGTTTATTGAAAATAAAAGCTTTCCAATTAAATTTTTCAAATCTTTTCTATCAGCAAATTCAACATCTTCTTCCGAAAAATCTAGTTCTAACTCAATCAAAGATGCAAAATGAATTAATTCAGTTCTCAATAATTGCAATTCAGAAGAAAAGCCACCACGCAATTGCTTTATAGCATTTGTTTGTTGCGATTCCGTTTCGGCAGCAATTAAATCGGCTACGGCTTCGGCTTGAGTAAGGTCAAAGCGGCCATTAAGAAAAGCCCTTTGAGTAAATTCGCCTGGTTTGGCTAATCTTATGCCAGCGTGTTGGAAAACAGAAATGATTTTTTGAACAATATAAGGAGCGCCATGACATGAAATTTCAACCGTGTTTTCTTTAGTATAGGAATTAGGTGCTTTGAAAATCGAAATTAAAACCTCATCAACAATCCGATCATTTGAATCTATTAAATAACCAAAGTGTATGGTATGACTATTTTGGTTTTCGAGGTTTTTGCCTTTAAAGTGATTATTTGTTATAGAAATAGCTTTATTTCCAGAAATTCTTATTAGTCCTACAGCACCAACACCAGGAGGCGAAATGCAAGCAATAATATTTTCATTGAGATTTTTCATTTAAAAATTTATATATTAAAAATTAATTTAAAGGGTAAAATTGAGAGGAACAAATGATTGAATGCTAATTTTTTTCCGTTAAATTTTTGTGAAATATGAAATATTTTTTTTAAAACCATTTGTTTTTTGAATATTTAGTTTAATTTTGTGGATAATTAACAAATATAAGCCATTTTATTAACAATTATTTTTATGAAGATGATTAAAAAATTCAATTTAAAAACACTCCTTTTGTTTATGGCATTAGGATTTTTGACCCAAGGAGTAATGGGTCAGCGAATTTCAACAGATAAGGTGTTGAAAGATTGGTCAATAACTGTTCATGGAGGTGTAACTACCCCGATGACTGATATTCGATCTTATGACTGGAGAAGAATTAAAGGAGAATATCAATATGGAGTTGGTGGTTCCGTTACAAAAATGTTTGGTGGTGTATTTGGATTACAAGCAGATTATATGTTTGGTAATTTAAAAGGAGTAACCACTGAAAGAGGTGGATTCAAAGAAGATCGATTCTTTTGGAAAAAATTAGGTTTTAAAGAGCCAGTTTATTTTGAAACGAAACTACATAATCCAACTTTAAATGTTTACATGAATTTCAGTAATATGTTTTTTGGTTTAAATCGATACATAAGAGCAAATATTAAACAAAAAGAAGTAAAAGAAAGAAGAGTTTCAATCTACGGTAAAATGGGTATTGGTGCTTTGTTTTTTGATTCACAAGTTTATAGCGTTAAAGATGATGCACCTTATGATGTAAACAAAGGAGATGATGACCCAAATGGAAAATATTTAGTTACTTATTCCAATAGAGCAACAGAAGTTACTGCTCCATTTGCATTAGGTGCGAAATTTAAAATTACAAAAGCTTTTGACATAGGAATTGAGGGAAGATTTAATTATGTGCATACAGATAAATTAGACGGTCATGTTTCAAATGAGTATGTAAGAGGAAGAAACGACAAATTTGCATATACCAATGTAAATTTCACCTAT
Source organism: Bacteroidota bacterium (assembly GCA_016705125.1). Classification (GTDB taxonomy): domain Bacteria; phylum Bacteroidota; class Bacteroidia; order Chitinophagales; family JADIYW01; genus JADIYW01. The sequence continues at coordinate 149,293 of JADIYW010000001.1, read as the reverse complement.
AAATTTGCAGGTAAAAAATCTCAAAAAGAGCACTTAGAGTGGGTTAATCCATTAGAAGCATATATGAATTTGACAGATGCAAAATTGGCTAATTTATATACTGTAAAAGATGCGGATAAAGATGGTGTAATTGATGAATTAGATGAAGAGCCAGAAACACCAGAAGGAACACCAGTTGATACTCATGGTGTAACGTTGGATAGCGATAAAGATGGTTTGCCTGACAATAAAGATCCAGAGCCATTCTCAACTCCAGAATTACCAATCGTTGATGGTGTGAATGTAAGAAGCGGAGACAAATTGACTCCAGCAATGATTCAACAAGTTAAAGACATCGTAAAAGCAGAATCTAAAAATTCAATTGGATGGGCTTTAAATATGATTTTCTATGATTTGGATAAAGATTTAATAAGAACAGATGCAATTCCTGAATTGTATGAGGTTGCTACAATTATGAAAAAATATCCAGATTTGAAAGTAAATGTTAAAGGACACACTGATATTAGAAATACAGATCCTTATAATATGGACTTGTCAAATAGAAGGGTAAATGCAGCCATAAATTATTTAGTAAACACTTATGGAATTTCTAGAGATCGTTTTGTTCCTGGATTCTATGGCGAAGCAGACAATTTGTTTAAAAATGCTTCTAAAGAAGCTCAACATCAATTAAATAGAAGGGTGGAATTTACACCTGCAAATTATTAATATAAATGGGTTTTAAAAAAAGGCTACGCAAAAAAAGCGTAGCCTTTTTTTTATACTTTAAAAGCAACCCATCACAATAGATTTTCATCTTATAATTGGGGTTTTATTTTGTAAAATTAATTTCCTTCTTTTTTAATTTATAGGATAGTGATGTTTAGGATAATTTAATCTTTTAAATAACGATTAATCATTACTTTTGTCTTCTAAATTGCTAAAACACAACCATAACAAATAAAAAATGAAATCAAAAATTCTATTTTGTCTATTTGCATTGTTTTTTTCAAAGAATTTTGCTCAAACAGGCATTCCAAGCGTAAGATCTCTAACTAGCCTTGGAGGTTCTATTCCAAGTAGTTCGCAACTTCAAATGCTAGGAGTTGACCCTGCAATGCTATCGTCCCTCTTAGCTGGAAGCACTGTTGCCACCACTACTACCACAGACCCTAAACAAGGAAAGTCAAATAATTCAAGTAGTACTGCTACTCAACCCACTACTACAAGTGGATTGACACCTGACAATATAGCTCAAATTTTGGCTATCCAGCAAACAGTAATGTCTCAAATTAATTTTGACTCTATAAAAAGTGCTGGGGTAAGTGATTATCTTTTATCAACAGACACTTCTATTAATAAGCCGTCAATGTTTTTTGGACATGATTATTTCAATAGTGCCAAAATGAAATTATTTGAAAGGTCTACCGAGCTTAAGGCACCAGATGATTATATATTGGACGCTGGGGATGAGTTAACAATTTCAGTTTGGGGTAATGCAGAGTATAATGACAATGCAAAAATTGGAAAAGATGGTTTTATTTCTATTCCGCAAGTGGGAAGAATATATTTACGGGGTCAATCATTAGGTGCCGCTAAATCATTAATTCGAAGTAGGGTTACTAATTTCGTTAGTTTGTCAAATTCTACATTAGAAATATCTTTAAATTTTACAAGAAATCTAACTGTAAATATTGTCGGAGAAGTAGTAAGACCTGGAACATTTGAAATTCCGGCAATAAATTCCGTTTTCTTTGCTTTAAATGCTTCTGAAGGAATTACAAATCTTGGAAGTGTAAGAAATATAGAAGTAAGAAGGAACGGCAAAACCATAAAAAAATTCGATTTATATGAGTTTTTATTTAATCCATCACAAAAGGACAATTTTTATCTTCAAGAGGGTGATTTTATTTATGTGCCTACTGCTAAAAGAAGTGTTGAAATAAGTGGAACCGTTAGAAGACCTAGATATTATGAATTGTTGGATGGTGAAGAAATCGATGATTTAATCCGTTTTGCTGGTGGTCTAACTGCAAATGCCTTTACCTCTAGCATACAAGTGAAAAGGTATATTTCTAGCAAAGTTGAGATTTCAGATTTAAACTTGGATGATGTTTTGGCTGGAAAAGTTTCTTTACTTTTAAACGATGGAGACAAAGTATCCATTCCAGAAATACCGTATGTTTTTGATAATTATGTGACTGTAGTCGGAACGGTTAAATTACCCGGCAAATATGAAATAAAAGAAGGCTATAGAATAAGTGACCTATTAAAAGCGTCTGGTGGAATTTTATTTAACTCTTATTTAGATAGAGCTTATCTTTTCAGACAACTAGATAATTTACAAACCACTGTACAGTCATTCTCTTTGAAGGATATTATTATAAACGAAGGAAGCAGTGAAAATGTACTTTTACAGAAATTTGATAAAGTTGAAATTTTTAGAAAGGAGCTTTTTTTAGAGTCTTTTAAAGTTTCTATAGATGGTTCGGTTAAATTGCCTACGAAAATGGAATTTTCTGATGGAATGACTCTGAATGACTTAATTTTTTACGCTGGAGGATTGAAGCAAGAAGCAGCAAATAATAAAATTGAAGTATCCAGAGTTTCATTAATTAATGAAGAAAATGGAGAGTCAAGCCCAACAAAGATAGTGGTACTTACTGCCGAAATTGGTCCTAACTTAGAATTAGATCCTGCTACAAAAGCATTTGTTTTAAATCCTATGGATCAAGTTTTTGTTCGTAAAACGTTTGAGTATGACATTCAACAAAACATTACTATTAATGGAGAAGTAAAATACCCAGGAATTTATCCAATTTTGCAAAAAGACGAAAAGATATTAGATCTTATACTAAGAGCAGGTGGATTTACAAAATTTGCTGCACCTGAAGAGGCTACCTTATATAGAAATAATGCTAAAATTGGAACGGTAATATTGGATTTAAAATCTGCCTTAGAAGATCCAAACTCTACGGCTAATTATATACTTAAAGAAGGAGATATTTTCACTATTCCAACTACTGATCAATTGGTAAAAATAATGGGAGCGATTCGCTATCCAGATTTGGATACACTTGAAACCGTAGCAGGAAGATATGTGCCAGGAAAAAAAGCCAAATGGTATATTAAAGAATATGGTGTAGGTTTTGCTAAAAGAGCTAAAAGAAAATCTACTGTTTCTCTTTTTCCTAATGGAAGTGGGGATTATACAAAATTTAAGTTTCTATATAGGGAATTTCCAAAGGTTAAACCTGGATCTGTTATTAATGTAGAATTTAAAGAGGCAAAAGTTAAATTAGAAAAGGAACCTAGAAAAAGGTTGGATTGGAATATCGTATTACCAATTATTATTTCAAGTGTAGCATCAGCAGTTTCTACTACCGTTTTATATATCACACTTAGAAGATAGAGAAGTATGCAAAGTATTCCTACAGATGAGATAAAATTAACCGACCTAGTACGCGGCTTTAAGAAATATTCATGGCATGTTTTAAAATGGTCGTGGGTTTTAGTTTTATTTTGTGTATTGTTTGGTTGGTTAGGCTATTGGTTTGCCAAAAAATCACCATGGGCACCACCAGATTATGTTGCTAACGCATCATTTAATGCAGTAGATGCCAAATCAAGTGCAGGAGGTTTAATGGCATTAGCAGGTTCTTTTGGTGTAAATATTGGTGGAGGTGGAACATCCAATGAGGTATTGATGGGCATATTTAAATCTAGAAAAGTTATTAAGTCTGCATTATTAACTGATGTAGATTATAATGGTAAAAAAGAAAAATTAGGAAACATTTACCTTGATATTTCTGGACTTACAGAAGATTTTCAAGAAATTCCTTTGTTGAAGGATTTTAGGTTTAAGTCGAATAATCTTACTAGTATTACACCAACAGAAGATAGTCTATTGGCATTTATTTATAATGGCTTAATAGAGGATTATATTTTAGTTGAATACGATCCATTAGCAGGATTAATTAAAGCTTCGGTAGAAACAAGAGACTTTATATTATCTCAACAACTTTGCGCAAAGGCATTACAATATACTGTAGAATACTATACATTAGCTCAGGGAGATAAAAACAAAAGCAATTTTAATCTATTAAATAGAAAAGTGGATTCTTTAGGTTTTGAGATAAAAAGAAGAGAAGATGCCTTGGCTGGGAATAAAGACCGAAATGTATTTAATAAAAAGCAAGAAGAGTCTATTATTCAGCAAAAATATCAACGTGAGATCTCCATTCTTACTGGTCAATATTCTGAAGCTGTTAATTCTAGAGAAACGGCACGGACATCTATGTTGACAACCTCTAACATAATGAACATAGTTGATAATCCAATGTTTTCAGTTGATAGGATTTATTTAAAGACCTTATTGTGGGTTGTCATAGGTGTATTAGTAGGCTTTACTTTAGGTTTACTTGTTCTCATTTTACAAAAAGCAATAAAAGAAGGATTTGAAGAAGAAAAGCAACTTCAGCAATAAGAATTTCTTTTTTAGTTTAATTTTTTATGGAAAAAAAGGATAAAATTAATGAAGTATTAGCACAATATGGTCCTATCGAACCCGTTGCAATCGTTGGTATGGCTTGTCGTTTCCCTGGAGAAATATACACCTTAGATGATTTTTGGAATACATTAGTAAATAAAAAAGACGCATTAGGTCAAATTCCTGAAAATAGAATGGGAAATTTGGCAGAATTGGTTGATGTTACAAGGAATCCAGGAAAAATTGTTTCGAATCAAGGAGGATTTTTAAAAGACATTGAAAAATTTGATGCTAATTTCTTTAATATTTCTCCAAAAGAGGCTGAAAAACTTGACCCACAGCAAAGATTATTGTTAGAGGTTGCTTACGAAGCAATTGATGACTCTACCGTAAGTAAAGAAAAGCTCTGGGGTTCTAATGCTGGAGTCTTTGTGGCGATGTGGATTAGTGATTGGGAGCACCGAATTAAGAAATTCAATCATGATTTTGATGTATACTCAACTACTGGAAGCGGACGGTATGCTGCCTCTGGAAGAATTTCTTTTACCAATAATTTACAAGGTACAGCAATAACATTAGATACCGCATGTTCATCTTCATTAGTAGCAATGCATTTGGCAGTTCAGGCGATTCAGTCAGGAACGATGGAGATGGCTTTGGTTGGTGCTGCAAATATGATTTTAGATGCATCAATATCAATTGGTTATTCTAGATCAGGCTTATTATCAACGTATGGAAAATGTGCTTTTGGGGAAAAAAACCCAGGAGGGTACGTAAGAAGTGAAGGGGCAGCAATGTTTTTACTAAAACCACTAAGAAAGGCACTTGAAGATGATGATTATATTCATTCTATAATTCGAGGAACGGGTTCAAATAATGACGGACAATCGCATGATTTAATGCTTGCTCCAAGTGCAATCACTCAAGGAAAAATGATTGAAGATGTATTAAGCCGGTTCGAAATAGCGCCAGCTGACATACAATATATTGAAGCGCATGGAACTGGTACTCAAGCTGGTGATTCAGCAGAGTTTAAATCAATTCCAGAGGCATTGTCACCAGGTCGTAAAGAGGGAGACTTTTTTTATGTAGGTTCAGCAAAAACCAATATTGGTCATACCGAATCGGTAGCAGGATTTGCGGGTGCAATGAAAACTATTTTGGCAATAAAAAATAGATTAATTCCACCAGACCTTCATTTTGATAACCCAAATCCAGATTTTGATTGGAAAAGCCTACCGCTTAAGATTCCAACCGAAGTAGTTGAATGGCCTCATCCCGAAAAACCTCTTCTAGCAGGTGTAAACGCATTTGGCATTACGGGTACCAATGCTCATCTGGTGTTGATGGAAGCTCCAAAATGGGAAAATAATCATATTAAGAATATAGAAAGGAAATATTTGGTTTTGCCTATTTCTGCTGCAACGGACCAAGCCATTAAAGACTTTGCTCAATTATATTTAAATGATTTGATTGCGAAATCATCATTTGGAGAGATGGTGAATTATGTAAAAAACATTGCTTTTAGAAAAAACAATAATTTAAAAAGATTAGTTGTTCTTTTTTGGGATAAAGAGTCATTATTAGAAGGCTTGACCTCTTATATAAAGGGGACTGAAAACGAAAATTGTTTTAATGGTGCCGCCTTACCAAACATGGAATCCAAAGTTACCTTTGTTTTTCCTGGTCAAGGAAGCCAATGGGCAAATATGGGAAAAGAGCTATTTGAAAAAGAGCCCGTATTCAAACAGGCTATTTTAGATTGTGAAATTGCATATAGTAAGTATGTTGATTGGAAATTAACCGATTCTATTTTTGGAGTTGACAATATTGAAAAACTTAAAAACATAGACATAATTCAACCTGCAATTGTGGCTGTTGAGATAGCATTGGCAAAACTGTGGCAATCTTGGGGTATTCTACCATCTGCTGTTGTAGGGCATTCTATGGGAGAAGCAGCTTCTGCCTATATTTCAGGTGCAATTTCAATTGATGAAATGGCCAATATAATTTGCACAAGAAGCAAATTAATGAAACGTACAAGTGGAAAGGGTACTATGGCATATATTGCAATTTCTGTTGATGAAGCATTGGATGAAATAAAAGGAAAGGAACAAGATATTTCTATAGGAGTAAGTAATAGTCCAAAATCAGCGGTTATTTCAGGGAATCCAGATGCAATAAATGCGGTTTTGCAAAAGATTGAGGCAAAAGGTATTTTTAATCGATTAATAAATGTGGATGTTGCATCCCATAGTCCACAAATGGACGAACTCAAAGAGGAATTAAAAAATGCTTTAGAAAATTTAAAGCCAAAAAATGCTAAAACTCCATTTTATTCTACAGTAGAAGGAAAACAAATTGGAGGTGAAACCTTAGATGCTAACTATTGGGTAAACAACCTAAGAAGCATGGTTCAGTTTGGAAACACCATACAAGGCTTATTAAAAACGCAGCATCTTTTGTATTTGGAAATGTCTCCACACCCGGTTTTAACCCAAGCTATAAAAGAAAATTTTGAGCACTTAGGAATAGACGGTTTTACATCAGGAACATTAGAAAGGGACAAGCCAGCTGAATTTATTATGGCAAAAAATTTGGCTATTGCTTGGTCAAATGGTGTTTTTGTTGAATGGAGAAATTATTTTACCCACGATTTTGAATATGAACAACTTCCAATTTATCCTTATCAAAAAGAGGTATTTTGGATGGAAGAAAACTTAAACAATTTAAGTCAATCAATCTCTGTTAGAAAAGGGGGTGTTTTGGGTCATCCTTTGTTGATGCGTTTTATTGATATTGCTAGCGACTCGGATGTTCAATTTTGGGAAACGGAACTAAATGTTTTAAATTTCCCCTATTTGTCTGACCACAAAGTACATGATGTAATTGTATTTCCTGCCGCGGGTTATTTAGAAATGGGACGAGCTGCCGTAGAAGAGGTTTTTGGAAAGGGAAATCATATGTTTGAAAATGCCAATTTTTTTCAAGCATTATCACTTGCTGAACAAGAAAGTAGAAAAGTACAAGTTTCATTAAAAAAGAAAATTGGCAAAACATATGTTTTAGAAATTTCAAGTATCAATGAATCAAAAAATGAATTGGAATGGCAGCCACATTTTGTTTCAAATATTATAGTAAATTCAACGATTGTAAGCCATGAAATTGGTAAATCAAATACTCCAAATGGTATAGAAATTACGAAAAAGGCTCATTATAATTTTACAAATGAAATAAAGCTACCTTATGAAGAAGCATTTCAAACAATAAAACAGGCAAAAATTAATAAGAATTTTATTGAAGCTGAGATAAGCGCGGGAATTAAAATCTCCTCCAATTTAGATCGCTATGGGTTTCATCCAGCAATTTTAGATGGATGCTTTCAAGCTTTTTTGCTTGCTCAATATGAAAACCCTGAAAAAGCAACTTTTGTTCCATCGAGTATTGGCTCCATTGTCTTTAAATCAATTCAACAAAAAATTGAGAACTGTTCTATTAAGATAGAAATTATATGTAAAGATGAAAATCAATACACTACAAATGGCCATATATTGGATGAAAATGGAACTGTAATCGTTGATATACAAGGATTTGTGTTTGAAAAATTAGAAAAGGACACTTCAATAGTCAATCAAGTAGAGGATTGGATTTATAAAATAGACTGGAAGGAGATTTCATTGCCAATAAATACGACTAAAAGAGGAGAAATTAATTTGGTGTTTTGTCACTTAGAACAATGTGCATTAGTTGAACAATTAAAGCCTACGATTTTAGTTTTAAAAGGCAATAATTTTTCTTTTCAAAAAGAGGGAACTCAATTTAAGGCTACGATAAACCCGAGCAATGAGGATAACTTAGTGAAGCTTTTTGAAACATTAATCGAGAACAAATTAGTTGTAAATAACATCATTCATTTATGGGCTCTGAATTCTATTGAAAATGAAGACATTGAATCATTTTATGAATTTCAATCAAATACCAGCTTTTTAATTCCTAAGTTGGTTCGGTCGATTGGCAGATTTTTTGAAAAGGAAAAACCAAGATTGTGGACTATTACGAAAAATGCGATTGATTTTCAAAATGATTCAACAGATATAAATACGTTTGCAGCTCCTATTTATGGAATGGGAAGAACAATTGATAACGAAAACCCTGAAATAAAATTTACTAGAGTTGATATATCAAATGAAACAACAGATGTTGATAGTTTAGTTTCCTTTTTGAATTCTGAAACAGTTGAAAATGAACTATCTATAAGAAAAAAAGCGGTTTTTGCAGCAAGGCTTTCTAAAGAAAATATTGCAACTCATCAAATAGAAAAAAGAGGGATTCAAATTAATGGCAAAGAAAAATTCTTTGAAGCATCAATTGAAGAGCCTGGAATAATTAGCAATATTAAAATAAAAGAAAAGATACTTTTAGAGCCTTCAAATGAGGAGGTTCAAATTGAAGTAATGGCATTGGGTATTAATTTCATGAATTTAATGTCAGCACTAGGTATATATCCTGGCAAAGAAAATGGATTTGGTACTTTGGGTATTGAATGTGCGGGAATAGTAACTAAAATAGGAAAAGACATTACACATTTAAATGTGGGAGATAGGGTTTTTGGAATGGCATATCACAGTATGGCCTCTCATATAAATGTGAATGGAGACCTAATGCAAAAAATTCCAAATCAAATGAATTTTGATGAGGCCGCTACAATTCCTGCAGTATTTCTTACCTCTTATTATTCTTTAGTTACTTTAGGTAGATTAAAAAAGGGAGAGCGTGTATTAATTCATGCAGCTACTGGTGGTGTTGGATTATCTGCCATACAAATTGCTCAAGAAATAGGCGCTGAAATTTTTGCTACTGCAGGTTCCCACGAAAAAAGAAATTTTTTAAAATCGTTGGGTATTAAGCACGTATATGATTCTAGAAATATTGATTTTGTTAATGCCATTCAGAACGACACAAATAAGGAAGGCATTGATGTGGTTTTAAATTCATTAACAGGAGAAGCAATGCTTGGAAGCTTATCCTTGCTTGGTAATTTTGGCAGATTTATAGAAATAGGTAAAAAAGATGTATATGAAAATGCAAAAGTTGGCCTAGAGATTTTTAGTAAAAGTTTGTCTTACTCGATGGTGGATTTTGAAAAAATGATTTTTGAAAAACCAGAAGATGTAGGTGCCCTTTTGAAAGAAACTTTACCTTTTTTTGAAAATGGAAAATACAAAGCATTAGATAAAAAAGTGTTTTCAATAGAAAATTGTGTTGAAGCTTTTGAATTTATGTCTAAATCAGCACATATTGGAAAGATTGTTATAAACATAGAAAATAAAAACATTGATATTGAGTCTTTACCAATAACACGAACTTCGTTTAAAAATGAAGCCACTTACTTATTGTCAGGTGGTTATGGTGGGTTGGGATTAACCTTTGTGAAATGGATGTTTGATAATGGGGCAAAACATTTTATACTCACAGGCAGGAGTGGGCCAAATGAAGAAGCAAAATCTATAATAAGCCAACTAAGGGAAGAAGGAGCAACTATAGAAATAGAACAAGCAGATAGCTCTAGCAAGGCAGATTGGAAAAGAATCATAAACAATATTTCAAAAGACAAACCACTAAAAGGAATTTTGCATTTGGCAGGCATTTTAGACGACTCTTCTGTTCAAAACCTTGAAGATGAACGATTTAAAAGAGTTATGAAACCAAAAGTAGATGGTGCATTTTATTTGCAGCAGCTTACTAAAGATATTGAATTAGACCTTTTTATATTATTTAGCTCGTCATCTTTATTATTTGGTTCTCCAGGGCAGGCAGCTTACGGAGCAGCAAATGCATATTTGGATGCATTGTCATGCAAATTAAAGCAACAAAATAGGGAATCGTTAAGTATAAACTGGGGAACGGTTTCTGAAGTAGGTTTGGCTGCTCAAAAAGGAAATAGGGGAAATAGACTAGAAGAAGAAGGCGTTTTTTCACTTACTCCACTAGAATGCATAAATGCATTTAGATCAATAGGAAATACAGATCAACCAGTTGTTGGAATTTTTAATTTTAATGCGCAAAAGTGGCAACAAACATATAGTACAGCAGCCGTAAATCCATATTTCGAATATTTAAAAAGCGATGATATTGTTAAGTCAAATGAAAAAATTAGCTTTAGAGACCAACTAAATAAAATAGTTGATAATCAAGAACTTGTTTTAGAAATTGAAAATAAAATTAAAGAAAAAGCTGGTAGTGTTTTAAAATTAAATCCTTCCAAAATCGAAATAAAAACACCTTTTAAAACAATGGGAATAGACTCACTTATGTCTATACAATTAAAAAACCAACTAGAAAAAGCTTTTGAAATGCCAATTTCTGTTACGGCATTTTGGACATATCCTAATATAAAAGAATTTACAAAATTTATTTTATGTGAATTAGCAATTGGGGAAAACCAGCTTAGTGAAGAAGAGATTACAATAAAACAGCCTCAAAAAACGGAAACTAAAGTAGAGGAAATAAATATAGACGATATTTCTGATGATGATATTAGTAAATTGTTGGCGGATGAATTAAACAACCTTTAATGATATGGAAAACAACGAAAAACTTTTACAACAACTAAAAGAAGCCTTGGTTGCCATAAAGAAATTAAAAGGCGATTTGAATGTAGAAAGAGAAAAAGCCTATGAGCCTATAGCCATCATTGGTATGGCAATGCGATTTCCGGGTGATATAACAAACGGAAAAAGATATTGGGAGGTCCTAGAAACGGGTTTTGATGCAATTACAGATATTCCCAATAATAGATTTAATGCTAAAGAATTATATACTGAAAATCCTGATGAATCTGGTAAAATAACATTGAAGCAAGGTGGATTTTTAAATGATATAGACAAATTTGATGGTTCATTTTTTGATATTTCATATACAGAATTAGAAAACTTAGACCCTCAACAAAGGCTTGGTTTGGAGGTTACTTATGAAGCATTAGAAAATGCAGGGTTGGATGTTAAAAAATTAGTTGATTCAGATACTTCAGTTTTTGCAGGGATAACAAACATAGATTATCAAAGTAAAAGTTTCAGAACTGGTGATTTTACCTCTATAAATCATTATAGCTACTCAGGACAAGCATTGTGTGCTAATTCAGGTCGTATTTCCTATTTATTAGGACTTCAAGGCCCGTCCGTAACCATTGATACGGCTTGCTCTTCTAGTTTGGTGGCAACTGATATGGCTGTTAAGTCGTTGAGAAACAACGATTCAAGTCTTTCGATTGTTACTGCTTGTAATCTTATTTTAGACCCTGAATTAACGATTTATTTCTCTCACCTAAATGCCCTATCAAAAAATTCGCGTTGTAAATCATTTTCAAATGAAGGAAATGGTTTTGTAAGATCAGAGGGTTGTGCTACAATAATCCTAAAAAGACTATCTGATGCTCAACGAGATGGCGACAATGTTTTGGCTATAATAAAAGGAACAGCGGTTAATCAAGATGGGAAAAGCAATGGTTTTACTGCACCAAGTGTATCAGCACAAAAAAAATTATTAATTACTGCATTAAAAAATGCTAGATTAAATCCATCCCAAATAGATTATATTGAGGCTCATGGAACGGGCACCAAAATTGGAGATCCTATAGAGATGGATGCAATATCTGCGGTATTTAAAAGCGGAAGATCTAAAGAAAATCCGCTACTTATTGGGTCGGTTAAAACAAATTTTGGACACACAGAGGCGGTTGCCGGATTAGCAGGTTTGATAAAAGTTATATTGGCATTAGAAAATAAAAAGATACCAAAAAACCTACACTTTGAAACACCAAACGAACTAATTGATTGGCAAAACTTACCTTTTAAAGTGCCAACAACAAACACAAATTGGGACAATGCAGAAAAAAATGCAGGCGTTAGCGGATTTGGAGTAACTGGCACAAATGCGCATGTAATTCTTTCAAATCCACCACTTGTAGAAAGGGAAAAACCAGCATTACGAAATGATTTTTATGCACTTCCATTATCCGCAAAATCAGAAGAGTCTTTAAAAGGCTTAGTTAATAGGTATATCGATTTCTTAAAGGTTAGTACAAATTCCTTAGAGGAAATTTGCGCTATGGCTGCTTTAAAACGAACGCATTGGGAATATAGAAATGTTTTTGTTGCAAAAACAAAGGCTGAATTAATAGAGCAATTGTCAGATTTTACTCAGGTAGAATACGAACCTAAAAATGTGTTTGACGAAGATGCTGAACCTAAAATAGTATTTGTTTTTCCAGGTCAAGGGGCGCAGTGGATAGGAATGGGTAAACAATTATTTGAAAGTGAATTAATTTTTAAAGAGAGCATAATTGCAAGTAGAGATGCATTTAAAAAATGGGTTGATTGGGATTTGATTGAGGAGCTAAACAAAGGAGAAGGAAGTAGTAGGTTTGATGAAATTGATGTTATACAACCTATTCTCGTTGCAATTGAAATCGCATTGGCTGATTTGTGGAAAAGTAAAGGAATTGTGCCAGATGCTGTTGTTGGACATAGCATGGGAGAAGTTGCAGCAGCTTATGTAGCTGGAATTTTAACCTTAGATGAGTCTGCTCAAATAATTTGCCTAAGAAGTAAATTGATGAAGCGCCAAAGTGGAAAAGGGGAAATGGGCGTTACAGATTTAACAGAAAATGAGGCCAAAGAACATATAAATGGCTTTGAAAATATTTTGTCTATAGCGGTTATTAATAGTCCAAACTCTACAGTGCTTTCTGGTGAAAGTGAGGCACTAAATAAAGTCTTTGAAAAACTTGAAGCAGAAGGAAGATTTTGTAAAAAAGTAAAAGTAGATGTGGCTTCACATAGTCCACAAATGGATCCAATTAAGGATGAGCTCGGTTCCAATTTAAATCAACTAGAACCAAAAGATAGTGAAATAAATTTTTATTCAACTGCATTAAATTCATTAACAAAAGGTTCATCGTTAAAGTCCGATTATTGGGTAAAAAACCTTAGGAACCCAGTCCAATTTGGAGCTTCAATTAGAGAGATATTAAGTGGAGGAGAGGCAATTTTTATAGAAATGAGCCCACATCCGGTTTTAATAAATGCAATCCAGGAAAATATTAGTATTGCTGAAAAAAAAGGGAAAGGCATTGCTTCTTTTTATAGAGAAAAAGATGAATTAATTTCGTTTATGCAGAACTTTGGAAATTTACATTCATCCGGCTATAATGTAGATTGGACAAATGTTTACCCTTCAATCGGTGATTTTATTCAATTGCCAAATTATGCATGGATAAAAGAAAGATTTTGGTATGACAAAAAGCACAATTCAAAAAAGAATGTAGAGGAAAACATTCCAGAACCAACAAATTGTTTATTCACTACCAAATGGGAGGATTTGGATTTGCCAGAAGTTGAAAACAAAGAAAAAAGGATATTAATAGTTGATAATCAACAAGAAATCATAAAGCTTATTGAGGCTGAATTTTCCAAAAATCAAATTATCAAGTGGAATGGAACAGATGATTTGTCTTTGCTTTTAGATGGAGTTGAGATAGACTTGTTTATGCATACTGGATCTTTAGGAGTGTTTAATGCAGGTTATACAGCAATGGAATTGCAAGAACAAATTGAAAAATCATGCTTTACGGCAATAAATGCCATTAAATATTTTAGTAAAAAAGGATTAAAACCAGCGATTTATTTTATCACTAATGGAGCACAATCAAGCGCAAAAAATGAGGATATTATAAACCTGAATGGTTCTACACTTTTTGGTTTAGGAAGAACCATAGATAATGAAATGGAAGAATTTCAACACAAAAGGATTGATATTCCGTTTCAATCGAGTGTGGAGGACATAAAATTACTATATAAACTAATTAATGGCGATTTCTTTCAAAAAGAGTTCGTAATAAGAGATGGAAAAGCAAGAACACCCATTTTATCACGATTTGAAGGAAGTTTGCCAAATTTTAACAATCACTTTAGTGGTGATGGAGCTTACCTAATTACAGGTGGTACGAGTGGCTTAGGTTTGTTGTATGCTAAATGGATGGTACAAAGCGGAGCAAGAAAAATTGCTTTGGTAAGTAGAAGTGGCGAAAAGCCAGAGACCATTGCTGCAATGGACGAAATGAAACAAGTTGGGGCAAATGTTAGGGTTTATAAAGCAGACATTAGTGATATTAACGCTGTAAAAACTTTATTAGGTGACATTGAAAGAGATTTGGGTAAATGGGTAGGTGTTGTACATGGAGCAGGTGTGTTGGATGATGCCTCATTATTTGAGATGACTCCTAAGCAATTTAATAATGTAATGGATGCAAAAGTTAAAGGTGCTTGGAATTTGCATAAAGCATCAATTGGAAAAAAATTTAGATACATTTACTTTGTTTAGTAGTGGAGCTAGTGTACTGCACGCCTGGACAAGGTAATTATGTAGCAGCTAATATGTTTTTGGACCAATTGGCGCACTTAAGATTTAACAATAAAATGGTTGCTAAATCCATAAATTGGGGTAATATTGGAGAAGTAGGTTTGGCTGCAGCACAAGAGAATAGGGGAAATAGGTTGGTAGAATTAGGAATCGGCGCTTTTTTGCCCAAAAACTTACCAAATTATTTCTCAGCCCTTTTAGTTACTGAAGGCCCTCAATGGATGCTCATGGATATTGATTTTGAAAAATGGGCTAAAGGCAATCCTTCAGTATTAAAAAATTATTTTTATAAAAAGGTATTGAATATAAATTCCGAAACTTCGAATGAAAGCCCGAAAACAAGTATTTATAAAGCAGCAACATTTGCACAAGCAAAAAGGCAAATAAATGAATTTGTAAAATTAACTGTTTCGGGAATAACGAAAGTGCCTGTAAGCAAAATCAAGGAAGATGCTACATTCAAAAGCATGGGGATTGATTCCTTGATGGCAATACAATTAAAAAAACAAATTGCAAGCAGAATTTAATGTTACACTTGCGGTTTCGTCTATTTGGGCACATCCAACCGTAGACAAATATGGAGATTTTATAATTGGTGAGTTGAAGTTAAAAGAACAATATGAACCAACGATAAAAGTGGAAAGCAAAATGGAAGCAGAAATTGAAACACAAGAATTGTCATTTGAGGAGTTGATGAAACAATTAGAAGAAAAAAACGAAATAGTTTTTTTAGAAGACGACTCAAAAACAACTACAAAAAAACAGCATAATATTTGAAACTGTATATATTTTGCTACAAAATTTAATATATTTTGGACTTTAGAGCATATAATCCTATTTTTTACCATAAAATGATTTGAAATGAAACGGACAAAAGTGCTTTTCTTAGTTTTTATTTTTCCCATTATTATTAATGGCTGATATGCCATGAAATAAACCTCGACCTGACTGTTCCTCCAAATAAAAGGAATTGAAAACTTAGTAAATATGATTTTTTTATACTTTACATGGAAACATGGAGCCAAAAAAATTACAGACTCAAGCGAATTGACTATAATTGGTGGGTATGGGTAACAAGTTCAGTTAGTATATTTGGCAAAAACAAAATTACAGGCAATCAAACGCAAACCATTTATTTGTATAACAATTTGGATGAAACCAATATGGTAATTTTTATAGATACCATAATTGGAGATTCGCTAATTCAATATCAAGAATTAAAGAGGGATATTTTGACAAAAGACAATATAAACATAGGTAAATCGGTAATTGACGATAATGAAAAAAGCAACAATTGGTTGTTGATTGGTTTAGGTTTTTTGGCTTTAGATATCTTAATCCTTGTTTATTTTGTAAGAAGAAGGAAACGGAGGCAAATGGCAGAAAAAAACAATTCATAAAAATATGTGGTTAGCATTTTTTATTACACAGATAATTGAAATTCCTATCTTTTCTTTTTTAAATCGACGTGAGCCAATTAGGTCGAATATATTCAGTATTGCATTAACCAACATGCTAACTTGGCCAATTGCAACCATATTATGGAATTATACATCGATTTCATTGTTTCTGTTGGAACTTGGAATTATTTTACTAGAGACTTTTATTTTTTCATTCATTTTTGGTTTGGACACAAAAAAGGCATTTGTATTTGCTATTGTTATCAATTCTATTAGTGCAGGCTTTGGGTTTTTAATACACCAATATTCAAATGGAAAAACATTTTAGATCTTATTTTTTATCAACTTGCCTTGGCATAGCACATGGGTTAAACGATTTTTGGCAGGATTTTTTTGGTTTATTTTTTTAGGAATCAACCTTTTGAAACAGCAAATCATCTTTTTTTTATTTATATATTTTATTGGGATTTGGGGGGCAATTTTTCACTGGGTTATTAGTAGATTACTATAAAGGAGTTAAGGCTTTACTATTGTTTTGCTGTTTCCTTTGGTTTATTACCTGCTTTTATATTTGGATAAATCCATTTATTCTAATTTTGATTATTGGATTTTCGTCTGCATTAATTCATGTTTTAGGTGGATTGTTAACGCTTTCAATGGAAAAAGGCAAATCAAAATTTGTAGGAATTTTTATTTCACCTGGTGTTTTTGGCTTGGCTTTGGGCGGTTTGTTTGCCTATAAAACTATAGATATAAATTTTATATGCATTTTGATTCCTTCCATTTTAATGCTTATATTTCTGAATGCAGAAATGCCAGAAATTGTAACATTAAAAGTTGATAATCAACTTTTAACAAAAGAGACAAATCTATATTTGGAACACAAAAAGCTAAAGGTAATTTTAGTTATGTCAATCCTTTTAGTTATAATATTAAGATCCTTTGTTTGGGAATTTGGACAATATTTGCATTTTGGGGATTATAAAGCGTTATTGACAATTGGTTTTTTTGCACTTCTCGGGAAATCATTAGGAGGATTTTTTTCGGATAAAATGGACCAATGGGTGTTTTTAATTAGCACATGGTCAATTTCTATTATTTGTTTTCTGATAAACAAAGATAATATCATAATGCAAAGCATTGGTTTTGGTTTTTTACAAGCCTCCCTTCCACTAAGTATATTACAACTTTCTTCTTTTTTCCCAAATAAAATTGGTTTTGCTGTTGGTTTAGCCTTGGGCATTGGAGTATTGATTGGCGGAATTCCATTTTTAAAAATAGATATAAATAGTATTAGTGGAGTTGTCTTATTTGGTTCTTTGGTCACCTCATTAGGGTTAATTTTATTCCTTAATGGAAGAGTAAGAATTGAAAAGGAAATTGGTTTCATTAGTTAACTTTAACAAATTATTTATTTTTCAATTTAA
This sequence comes from Bacteroidota bacterium, assembly GCA_016705125.1. Lineage (GTDB taxonomy): Bacteria > Bacteroidota > Bacteroidia > Chitinophagales > JADIYW01 > JADIYW01. The sequence goes on along the minus strand of JADIYW010000001.1, from coordinate 131,579 downwards.
AGTTTCAAAATGAAGAATAATGGATAAATTATTTATTTTCGCATTATTATATTCATTTAAAGGCTAAAAAAATGTCTGAACAAAAAGCAAAACTACTAATTGACGGAACTGAACTTGATTTAGCAATAATAAAAGGTACAGAATCTGACAAAGCAATTGATATTTCTAAACTTTTAGAATCTACAGGATATACCACTTTAGATTTGGGATATAAAAATACTGGCTCTACAACGAGTACGATTACTTTTTTAGATGGCGACAAAGGAATTTTACGTTATAGAGGATATTCTATAGAAGAATTAGCTGAAAAGGCATCTTTCGTAGAAGTAATATATTTATTGTTTTATGGCGAATTGCCAACTAAAAGTCAATTAGAAGAATTTAATAGTAAAATTGCTGCAAATGGGAACATTCCTGCTCAGGCGGACAAATTATTAGAATCCTTTCCAAAAGACGCACATCCTATGGCGATTTTGGGTGCATATCTTAATGTACTTTCGGCTCATTTTGACAATACAGCTGTTGAGGCACGAGATGAAAATATGATTAGGTTAATTGCTCAAATTTCAACGATTACAGCCCATATATTAAAATGGATTAAAGGGGGAAATTTTATCGAAAGTAGCCAAACATTAGGATATGTAGAAAACTTTTTAAAAATGGCTTTTGGAGAACCAGGTGATAATTCAGATTTAGACCCTGTTGTTGTTGAAGCAATGGATAAGCTTTTGATTCTACATGCAGATCATGAGCAAAATTGTTCAACATCCACGGTAAGAATGGTGGGGTCTTCAGGTGCAAATATATATGCATCGGTTGCAGGCGGAGCAATGGCATTATGGGGGCCCTTACATGGAGGAGCCAACCAAGCAGTATTGGAAATGTTGGAAGCGATAAAAGCAGATGGTGGCGATACGGATAAATGGATAGCTAAAGCAAAAGACAAGGAAGACCCATTTAGATTAATGGGTTTTGGACATAGAGTATATAAAAATTTTGACCCTAGAGCTAAAATAATTAAAAAGCTTGTGATAGTTTGTTGGAAACTTTAAACATCAAAGACGATATTTTAGAAATTGCTAAGAGATTAGAAGAAGTAGCGCTTAAAGATGATTATTTTGTAAGTCGTAAGTTGTATCCAAATGTGGATTTTTATTCAGGGATTATTTATAAAGCTTTAGGCTTTCCTACAGAAATGTTTACGGTATTGTTTGCATTGGGAAGAATGCCAGGTTGGTTGGCGCAATGGAAAGAATTAAGGGAACAAAAACAGCCAATCGGAAGACCAATGCAGGTATTTAATGGAGCAACAGTTAGAACGTATAAATTGATTGAAGAGAGATAGTTACTGTAATTAATATTTGTTTTGGCTAACTTGAATGAATATTCGTCAAAATCACAGAAATGCGTTGTAAATCAAAATATTTATAATATAAATTAAAAGACAATGTCTCTTTTAATAATTTTTGTAATATATTTGTTTATTATATTTTTTTAACAAATTAAATTTTTTGGGAAATGGGAAGGAAATTTTTACTTTTTGCTTTTATTCTTTTATTTTTTGGCAATAGTTTTGGTCAAGCCTGGGTGGCGCAGCAAAGTGACTTTCCTTTTAATAGAGGTATTCATGATATTGATATAGTAACAGATGACATCGTTTGGTGTGCTGCTACCAATGAAACTGGAAGTGGGTCTACATCTATCAAAGATTATTATAAAACAATAAACGGAGGTAGCTTGTGGACTAAATTTACAATTCCTCCCACAGGATTGACAGGATTAACTATTGCTAATATTCAAGCTTTTGATGCCAACAATGCATTTGTATTGATGAATCCTTCTACATTAGGGGGCAAACTGCTTAAAACTTCAGATGGTGGTGCCAATTGGACTACGATTACAGGAGCTGCATTCAGTGCTTCAGAAAGTTTTGCCAATATGGTTTATGCTTTTGACAATAATACAATAGTTACAATGGGCGACCCTAGAGGAGGTTATTTTGAAATCTACAGAACTACAAATGGTGGTACCGATTGGGCAAGAGTGCCCCAAAGTAATATAACTAATCCAACCGCAAATGAATTTGGATTAGTGGGTTCTTTTACAGGATATGGCGAAAATCATATGTGGTTTGGCACATCGGATAATAGAGTTTATGTTTCAAATGACAAAGGGTTAAATTATACTGCTTATTCGGTTGGTGCCCCTGCCGGTGCATTCATTTCTAACTTGGCTTTTCTGACACCTTAAATGGCTTTTGTACTGCATCTGATGGTGCGGCAATTGATTATGGAGTATATAAAACGACTGATGGAGGAAAAACATGGTCACTTTTTATAAATGCTGGAGATCCTCTTGGAAAATAACTAAAGTAGCAAGCATTGCTTATGAGCCATGTTCAATGGCATGGTGGGTTTCGGGGGCTTCAACTGGAAGCTTCGGTTCTGCATATTCAACTGATGGTGGTGCAAATTGGATTACAGTAGATTCATTAAGAGTGCAAAATATAATTAAATTCGGTACTAACGTTGGTTATTCGCAATTATATATTAGCTGGTAGTGGCAATACAGGATTTCTTAAATGGTCATGTACATCAACTGGAGTAGATTTATCACAAAACGAAGCAATTAGCAAAGGATATCCAAATCCAGTGCAAAATAATTATAGATATGAATCGCCATATTTAAAACATTCAAACGTTGTTTTAACTATTTTTGATATGACAGGTAGAACAATCGAATCAAAATCTTTTGATAATTTTAGTGGTTATATGATTGAGAACTTCGATTTCACTAACAAAGCAAGTGGATTATATTTGTTGAATATTTCAATAAATGGAAAGCAATACACTCAAAAAATTGTAAAAAATTAAATACTAATAAGTTTAAAAAAAGCCACTGTAGACTCTACAGTGGCTTTTTTAATTTCTATAAATCCAATACTACATATTCCTTCTATACTGTCCACCGACCTCAAAAAGGGCATGCGTTTTAGGAAAGCTAATTTTTTTAAAACTTGAAAAGTATGTGCAATACTTCTCTAATAATAAAAAGCATTTGGAAATGGAAATATTCAATGCTATTTGCTGAGTTTTTTCTCTATCAAATTTAATCTTGTAAAGATTTCATTGAGTATATTATCTGCATTATTATTGTTAGCGTATAAGTTGTTTATATATCCTTGCGAGTGTGGACTATTAATAAAATTGAAAACATTTTTTTCATCGAAAGCAAGTATATCCTGAAATTTCATCTTTAGAACGTTTGCAATTTCGTCTAATCTATCTAAAGTAATTGAAATTTCATCACGTTCTATTTTAGAGTAATTGCTAATAGACATAGAAAGTTCATTAGCCATAAACTCTTGAGTATAATTTTTGAGTTCTCTAATTTTTTTGATTTTATTGCCGATTTTCATATCGTTACTATTTTTGTTACTAAACTACATAATTTGAATTAGATAAGAAGTTTTTGTTAAAAAATTTACAAATATTTGTTGAAAATAAATTTGATGAGAATTCCAAAAACCATTTTGCTTCTTTTAATTTAATAACTAGAATACAGAACTCTATTATATAAACTTGTAACCTTTCAAGAATAAATGCAAAACCAAAGAACCAAATTATAATAATTTGTAAGTGTTTTAATTTATTTTTTATAAAATCATAACACCTTATTAAAACAAACTATGAAAACTGAAATGAAAGAGAAATTGTCTATCTTCAAATTCAAAAATCAAATTAAATTAATAGAGAGAATAATAATTATAAAGCCATAATAAACTTTGAGTGCAATCATAAATTATAACACTAAGATTGGACGCTAGAAACTAATATAGAATTTGATTATTCCAATAAATAATTGATTACAGATGATTTACTCAATACCTAGGAGATACTGTTGATGGAGATTAAAATTGATAGTAGGGAATTATTACTCAATCTGGTAAATATTATGATAGTTTTAGCCTGAAAAAAGATGTAAGGGTATATAAAGAGAAAATAGTAACACATGAAGATTTTCAAGAAGATCTAATTACAAAATTAAATTAATACGCCAAAATAAATATAACTATTGCTGAATTATTTAATAAAGATTTACCAATAAAATCAACTCTGAATTATATGGAAATATGAAGGAGCTGATGAAAAGAAAACCTTATGAATAAAGACAGCTGAAGAACTTTGAGGATAAATATAAGATATGATAAAGAAAATTTAGAAAGTAAATCTTCAAATGGAACAGATATAAAACCAAGACTTGAACAAATTGAAGGCAAATCATCCGGAGGAAAACAGAAACCCTAAAGGACAACAACTACGCGGAAAGGTGAAAGATTCTTTAAAATAATTTATAGAAAAGAAGATGGTTAGAGAGCCTTTCACCAAAATACCCATTTAGTTTGTTATGGTATGAAAAAAACTACAAACGAAGGGCTGGGCAATTGAGGATGAAAAGCATATTAAAAAAATTAAAGTTGGGAAAATAGCTGAAGAATTATAGATTAACCATTAATTTATTGTAATCTTGTTGTTTAATCTCTGCAATATAACTGGAAGGTAAAAGCAAGAAGGCAATAGAGTAAAAGGAAGAAAAATTAATAAGCCAGAAAGAAATATTATTGTCTTTTGCAGAAACAGAAGACAAAAAATATTGTGATGAAAATAAGATAGTACCATCAGACTGTTCAGGTGGTTATATTTATTTTAAAGGAGACATTGTTTTTTATGAATTTTATTGTACTGGTTCTAAAACAGATTTTATTCATTACGGAACATATATTGATAATGGCAATTCGATTGTTTGCAACTTTAAAAGTTCTTATTTTTTTAATAATGGATTTAATGATGAAACACAAGAATATACAGAATTTGATCCAAACAAAGGAAAAATTAATCCGAATGATACGTTTAGTATAGTTTTAGAAAAACTTAATTGTAACAATTTTATTTATGGATATAAGATAACGAATGAAAAAGACAAGAGTAGTTTCTATTATACTTGTAATAATGGTGATAGTGATAAGTCGGCTGAGTATATACAATCTTTCAATAAAATTAATTATTTTAAAGATTTGACAGCAGAAACAATAGCAGATACAAAAAATGTTGAAGTATTAAAATTACCATTTGTTGGTGAACGAATGTATAATCTAATGGGCGGACGTGGTGATAGAGTAATTAGAATAGATGCGAAAGGATGGATGGAAATTGGTACTCTTGTACCAAATTGGGATGGTATTCAGCGACGAGCAGAAGGTACTTATAATGCAAAAATAATTTGAGGCGATTTTATCAAGGATGTATCGATATAATAACTACTGGAGCGATGACATAGGGAGAAAGTATAAAATATATTTAATAAAATATGTATGCGTAAAGGAGAACAACTTAAGTGGGCTATTGAATGGGAAAATAGAATAGAACCAAAAAACATTGATTATGCTTGTAGTGAATTTTATACTACTGAATAAAAAGAATAATAATATGATTGCTCTTGTTTGTCGCAGACACATGATTATAAAACACAAGGTAAATCTGTAAGATGTATAAAAGATTAAAAAATAAAAAACATGTCAAAATTTAAATTAGGAGATAGTGTAATGCTAATACACACACAAAATAAACGACATTGTATGGTTGTTTCTGAAATAACAAGTAATAATAATGAAACATTATATAAATGTATTTGGCATAATGAAAACAATGACCATAAAGATAAAATCTATGCAGAAGAATTACTTTCCAAATGCCCATCAAAAACATCTATGATTAAAATAAGAAGAAGTATCTCAAATGCAAGTTCAACACATGACGAAGAAGGGTTTAAAAGATAAGTGAATCTGTAACTACATATTCCTTCTATACTGTCCACCGACTTCAAAAAGGGCATGGGTTATTTGACCCAAACTGCAATATTTGGCTGCTTGCATAAGAATATCAAATAAGTTTTCATTTTCAAGGGCCGCTTGTTTTAATTGGGACAATTGATTTTCAATCTCAGATTCTTATTTCTTAATTCTACTTGTTGCAAATTATTTATTTGTACATCTTTTTCTTAAGTAGTGCTTCTTATCACCTCCTGAGGCAAAATAGTTGGAGAGCCATTTGAAGAAAGAAAGGTATTCACCCCAATTAAAGGCAATTCACCTGTGTGTTTTTGCATTTCATAATACATACTCTCTTCTTGTATTTTACTCCTTTGGTACATTGTTTCCATTGCACCTAATACGCCTCCACGCTCCGTAATTCTATCAAATTCTTGATAGACAGCCTCTTCAACTAAATCCGTCAATTCTTCAATGATAAACGCGCCTTGAATTGGGTTTTCATTTTTGGCCAATCCAAGTTCTTTGTTGATTATCAGCTGGATAGCCATTGCTCTTCTTACACTTTCTTCAGTTGGCGTAGTAATTGCCTCATCATATGCATTTGTATGAAGACTATTGCAATTGTCATAAATGGCATAAAGTGCTTGTAAGGTAGTTCGAATATCATTGAAATCGATTTCTTGTGCATGCAGACTTCTGCCGCTGGTTTGAATATGATATTTTAGTTTTTGAGATCTGTCGTTTCCCTTATAAAAATATTTAAGCGCCTTTGCCCATATTTTACGAGCTACTCGCCCAATAACGGCATATTCTGGATCAATTCCATTTGAAAAAAAGAAGGACAAATTTGGTGCAAAATCATCTATGTGCATCCCTCTAGAAAGATAATATTCGATAAATGAAAAACCATTTGACAAAGTAAATGCCAATTGTGAAATTGGATTTGCGCCTGCTTCAGCAATGTGGTATCCAGAAATAGAGACAGAATAGAAATTATTTATTTTATTTTTTATAAAATAGGCTTGCATGTCACCCATTATTTTTAAAGAAAATTCGGTGGAAAAAATACAAGTATTTTGTGCCTGATCTTCTTTTAAAATATCTGCTTGAACAGTACCCCTCACTTGAATTAAGGTATTCGTTTTTATTTTTTCATAAACTTCAATTGGTAAAACCTGATCACCCGTTACTCCAAGCAAAAACAAGCCAAGACCATTGTTTCCCTCGGGAAGCGCACCATTATATTTGGGCCTTTCTATTTTTTTATCTGCATAAATTTTATCAATTTTTTCATTTACAGCTTGCTCCAATCCATTTTCTATTATATATTTTTCACATTGTTGGTCAATAGCAGCATTCATAAAAAAGGCGCAAATAGTAGCAGAAGGGCCATTTATTGTCATTGAAACAGAGGTAGATGGATTGCATAAATCAAATCCAGAGTAAAGTTTTTTAGCATCATCAAGTGTACAAATAGAAACACCACTATTTCCTATTTTTCCATAAATGTCAGGTCTTATGTTTGGGTTTTCTCCATACAAGGTAACACTATCAAATGCAGTTGAAAGTCTTTTGGCTGGTAATCCGAAAGAAACATAGTGGAATCTTTTATTGGTTCGCTCGGGCCCACCTTCGCCTGCAAACATTCTCGCTGGGTCCTCACCTTCTCTTTTAAAAGGAAAAACACCTGCAGCAAATGGAAATTCGCCAGGTACATTTTCTTGTAAGTTCCATTTCAAAATATCGCCCCATGCAGTATATTTTGGTAATGCAATTTTGGAATCCTCAAATGAGACAAACTAATACTATGGGTTTTATTTTAATCTCTTTATCTCTTACTTTAAAAACAAAATAATCCTCTTCGAAAGATTTTACTTTATTCGACCAATTATCCAAAATTGCTTTATTTTCAGGCAATAAAAGCGTTTGTTTGTCGCTGATTTCCTTATCAATTGCATCCTGGTTTTTAAAATTTGGAAAAGACTTGATTCGATTGAGGGCGAACAAATCCTGGGCTATTTCACTTTGTTCTACTACTGATTTATTATATTCTCGATTATTCTGCGTTATTTCCGACAAATAACGAACTCTGGAAGGAGGAATAATATAGATTTTTTCGGAAGCACCAATTCTAAGCTTAATCGTTGATTTCCAACTTATAGCACATTTTGTAGCTATGGTTTTTATTAATTCAAAATACAATTCATTAGTGCCTGGGTCGTTGAATTGGGCTGCAATACTTCCAAAAACAGGCATTTCGTCTGGCATTTTGTCCCACCAATTTTTATTGCGTTGAAATTGCTTTTTCACATCGCGTAAAGCATCCTGAGCACCTCTTTTATCAAATTTATTTATGGCAACAATATCTGCAAAATCGAGCATGTCAATTTTTTCTAATTGCGAAGCTGCGCCAAATTCTGGGGTCATTACATACATAAAAACATCAGCAATATCAACGATTTCAGTGCCGCTTTGACCAATTCCTGATGTTTCAATTATAATTAAATCATAGTTTGAAAATTTCAAAATATCTATGGCGTCAGTGATGCTTTTAGAAATAGAAGCATTGGTTTGCCTAGTTGCCATAGAGCGCATATATACTTTGTCCGTATTTATTGCGTTCATCCGTATCCTATCACCAAGTAACGCACCTCCGGTTTTTCTTCTACTTGGGTCAACAGAAATAATTGCAATAGTTTTGTCGGGAAAGTCTAATAGAAATCTCCTAACCATTTCATCCGTTAGCGATGATTTTCCTGCACCACCAGTACCAGTTATTCCAAGTACTGGAATTTTAGAATCATTATTTTGTAAATGACCCTGAATATTTTTGTCATATTCGGCTGGAAAATTTTCAGCAGCAGAAATTAGTTGACCTATATAACTGGTGTCTTTGTTTTTTATTTTGTTTTCATTCCATTGAACATTTTTTCCTGTCGGAAAATCACATTTACTTAATAGGTCATTAATCATCCCTTGCAATCCCATAGTCCGACCATCGTCGGGAGAAAAAATACGATCGATACCATAATTATGTAATTCTTCAATTTCGGTAGGCAAAATAGTGCCACCACCACCACCAAATATTTTGATATGCCCTGCATTTTTCTCCCTCAATAAATCATACATGTATTTGAAAAATTCAATATGGCCGCCTTGATAAGAGGTAAGTGCGATGGCGTTTGCGTCTTCCTCAATGGCACAATTTACAATTTCAGCTACCGATCGATTATGTCCGAGGTGAACGACCTCTGCACCGGTTGATTGTATAATTCGGCGCATAATATTAATAGCTGCATCATGACCATCAAATAAAGAAGCAGCAGTTATGATTCTGATTTTGTTTTTTGGAATGTATGGTGTGGCATCTTGATGCATAATTGAAAAATTATTTATGGTAAAGTTAAAAAAATATGCATTAAATTTTGAGTTTATAGTGCATTTAAGTTTCCTAATTTTTGTAAAGTTGAAAAATTGTTGATTAAATTTAATGGACAAATAAAAAGGCATTTCATACCTTTGTAAAAAGCGAATTAAATGCCAGAGATATTAGAATTAAAAAGAACAGCGACACAAGTGCGCCGCGACATAGTTCGGATGGTACACCAATGTAAAAGTGGACATCCAGGAGGCTCATTAGGTTGTGCAGATTTTTTGACAGCACTTTATTTTGAAATCATGAAATTAGACACCAATTTTAAAATGGATGGAATTGGGGAAGATTTGTTTTTTCTTTCAAATGGTCATATTTCTCCAGTTTTTTATAGTGTTTTGGCACGACGTGGCTATTTTGACATAAAAGAATTAGGAACATTTAGGCATTTAAATTCTAGACTACAAGGTCATCCAACCACCCATGAAGGCTTACCAGGTATAAGAGTTGCAAGCGGATCGCTTGGCCAAGGTATATCGGTAGCAGTTGGTGCGGCATTGGCAAAAAAAATGAATGCAGACGAAAGGTGGGTATTTGCACTTACAGGAGATGGTGAATTGCAAGAAGGTCAAAATTGGGAAGCAATATTATATGCAGGAGCCAAAAAAGTTGATAATCTTATTGTTGCGGTAGATTGGAATGATTGTCAAATAGATGGAACTACACAGGAAGTATGTGATTTAGGTGATTTGGAAGCAAAGTTTAAAGCATTTGGCTGGGAGGTTTTGAAAATGAATGGTAATGTGGTGGATGATGTTTTGTTTACGATAACAGAAGCCCAATTGAAATCGAAGAAGGGAAAACCAATTGTTATATTAATGAAAACCCAGATGGGATTTGGCTAGGCAGATTTGGCGTGGATTTATATGATGGGCAAATTTTTAATAAATGATGGGATTTATGTAACAAATGATGAACAATATAATATGTATTGGCGAAGTTTGAAGAAAAATAATAGGATTATTAATTTTTAAATGAAATAATTTAGTAATTAGCTAATTAGCTAATTTGACTAATAAAAGCGCAAATTTATTTAATTACAAAACAAAATAATGTCAATACACGATATCACATTTACAGAGAAAAAAGATACAAGGTCAGGATTTGGCGTTGGTATATTTGAAGCCGGACAACAGAATGAAAATGTAGTTGCGCTATGTGCTGATTTGGTTGGGTCGTTAAAATTGGAGAAATTTATCGAACATTTCCCAACCCGATTTATACAAACAGGAATAGCAGAGGCAAATATGATAGGCATGGCCGCTGGATTAACTATTGGTGGAAAAATACCAGTTGCCACTACATTTGCCAATTTTGGAACAGGTAGGGTTTACGATCAAATTCGACAATCGGTTGCTTATTCCGACAAAAATGTAAAAATATGTTGCTCGCATGCAGGTTTAACCTTAGGCGAAGACGGTGCAACACATCAAATATTAGAAGATATTGGCTTGATGAAAATGTTGCCGAATATGACCGTAGTGGTGCCAGCAGACTATAACCAAACGCGCTTAGCCACAAAAGCAATTATTGAGCGTCATGGCCCCACATATTTGCGTTTTGGAAGACCCGTTTGGCCTATATTTACGCCATCTGAAGACGCAACATTTGAGATTGGAAAGGCGCAAGTTTTGGCTGAAGGAATCGATGTGACCATTATTGCCTGCGGACACCTTGTTTGGAATGCAGTATTGGCTGCTCAGGAATTGGAGAAACAAGGCATTTCGGTAGAATTGATCAACATGCATACGATAAAGCCTCTGGACATAGATGCAATTTTGAAATCGGCTTCGAAAACGAAGTGTATAGTAACAGCAGAGGAACACCAAAGAAATGGAGGCTTAGGCGATAGCGTAGCACAAGTGCTTATACAACATATGCCTATTCCACAAGAGTATGTGGCTGTAAATGATTCTTTTGGAGAGAGTGGCACACCAGATCAATTGCTAGAAAAATATGGATTGATGCCTCAAAATATAATTGAAGCAGCGAAAAAGGCGATTGCTAGGAAATAAAAATAGTGAAATAATATTTATTAAGATTTCATTTTTAGTTTTTTAGGTTTCTTTGTATAAATGAAAGTTTTTAAAATTGTATTTGGAATCCAAATTTTAGCTATTTTATTAGGGCTTGGCTTGTATTTAGGCAAAGATTATCTATTTTATAAAACAGTTTATTATCCCAACTTCGGCATTCATGTGCCAAAAAATTATACTGTACATGGTATAGATGTGTCGAGGTACCAAAAATTAATTGATTGGAAGGCAGTAAAAGAAATGAAGGACAAAGATGTTCAACTAGATTTTGTGTTTATTAAAGCTACGGAAGGGAATTATTGGACAGATATGTTTTTTAAGAGCAATTGGAGGAATGCCAAAGAGCATAATTTAATCAGAGGAGCATATTTATATTTTCATCCAAATATTTCGGGTGCTTCACAGGCGCAGTTTTTTATAAAAAGGGTAAAAATTGAAAAAGGCGATTTGCCACCTGTGGTAGATGTGGAGGAGGAAAATGGAAGAACGAAACCGCAGATGGTGGCCACCTTAAAGAATTGTTTAATTGCCCTTGAAGCAAAATATGGAATGAAACCAATTATTTATTGCAATATACATTATTATAAAAAGTATTTAAAAGACGATTTTGGGGATTATCCCTTTTGGATAGCACATTATGGACAATTATACAGGCCGAGGATAGATAGTAAATGGCATTTTTGGCAATATAGCTGTGAGGGAAATGTAAATGGCATAAAGGCACATGTAGATTTTAATGTATTTAATGGCACAAAAGCCCAATTGCTTTCACTTTGCAAAAAATAGTTTAAATTGAATTAAACCTTTTCATGTTTACGTAGTCAAATAAATGATGACCATTACAGACAATGAAATATTAGCAAAAATTAAACTGCCCGAGGAAAAGGAGGAAGGTTTTAGGGTTTTAATGAGTACCTATAAAAAACAATTGTATTATCACATAAGAAGGTATGTAAGCAATCATGAAGATGCGAATGATATTCTTCAAAATACCTTTTTAAAAGTTTGGGTATCTATTGAGCAATTTAGAGGCGATAGTAGTTTGTATTCATGGCTATACCGAATTGCATCAAATGAAAGCATAACGTACATCAATAAGACAAAAAAAAGAAATGAAATTGGCATAGAAACCCAGAGCATTGGAGAAAAAGGAACAGCCGATGGCTTGCATAGTAATGATTTAGTAGAAAGATTGGAAAAAGCCATTGCTATACTCCCAGATAAGCAAAAACAGGTTTTTATATTGCGCTATTACGATGAAATGCCCTATGAAAAAATGAGTGAGGTATTAGAAACCTCCATTGGAGCTTTAAAGGCATCTTATTTTCATGCTGTAAAAAAAGTAGAACAATTTGTATTGACCGTTTAAACCTTTTTAATCAGTGAGCGTCAAATAGATAGAAAGAAATGGAAAAGAGAAAAGAAATATTAAACGAATTGGAGGAATTATCGCCCATACTTTTTAAAATAAAAGCAGAAGGAACAGATAAAAATATAGTAGTACCAAATGGGTATTTTGATTCGGTTGAAAATCAATTTTTGGATCGACGAATGCAAGTTGAAAATGAAATAGATATTGATATTCCGACGGATTATTTTGACAATATAGAGTCGGCCGTTTTTGCCAAAATAAAAGAAAGGGAAATAGAAGAGGAATCAAAAACGCCGAAGAGGAAAATTATAAATATTTCAAGAGGAAGAGAGCGTGTTAGGTTGAGTTTTTTGCCATTATTAACAAAAATTGCCATTGCAGCCACCTTATTTTTCTTTTTTATAAAAGGAACAGATTATTTTAAAAGTAATCAAAGCATAGAGGAAATAGATTATTTGGCTTCAATTTCTAAAACCGAAGCATTAAATTATATTGCTGCAAATACGCATGAATTTGAAACAGAACAGCTTGTGGGGATTGAATTTACAGAAGAAATTAAAAATGTAGAAGAGATAACTAGTGAAGAACTAAACAGTTATTTATATGAAAACATAAACGAATTAAATGAAGAAGATTTTTCAGAAATATTTTAAAAACAAAAAACAAAAGAGATGAAAAAATTATTATTGCCTTTATTATTGTTTGTTATTTTTATAGGAAATGGACAAACTCCACCACCAAAAGCAGGTGATCCACAAAAAATAGAAGCCATGAAGGTTGGGTTTATTACCAACAAACTGCAGCTTACTCCAGAGGAAGCAAAAGTATTTTGGCCAATTTATAATCAATATGAAGCAGAGAAAAAGGCAGCTAGAAAATCGACACTTGGAGAAAAAGAAGACTTTAAACCATTGGATCAATTGACAGATGCAGAGGCTCAGAAATTGATTGAAAATCAAATTGCCTGGAGATCAAAAGAGTTAGATTTGTTGAAAAAATATGTAGGTGAGTTTAAAAAAGTATTGCCTGTAAAAAAAGTAGCAAAATTGTTGATGGTGGAGGAGCAGTTTAAAAAGATGCTTATTGAGAAAGCCAAGGAGAATCCTCAAAGTCAACCCAAACCAAAGCCATAGAATGATTTAAAAAAAAGAGGCATTTGCCTCTTTTTTTTTATTGCGGAATGGTATCTACAAAAACGTCAATTTCCGGCACCTCTGGATGCTCAGTTGCATATGCTTCTAAATATTCAAATCCTTGCTTAAATGTTTTTTTTAATTGACTTTTCATCATTAGCGACATCCATTTATTAATTGCGCCAGTTGCATCTGAATCGAAAGTCCAAGTTATTTCAGTTCCATCGCCAGATGGTTTTAAAATAAAATCACTAGTAGCATCTCCGTTGCCTTCAAAAGCCATTGAAGTTTTAACTAATTCATTAGTAATGCTTTCTGTTATTTTGAGACTTCCATTTCCAATCATTTTATTTTTACTTTTCCACGAATAATTGGCTCCTTTGCCTTGGATGGTAGTGCCATAAATATATTTTGTATCTTTTTCATTGGTCATTTTATGCCATGGCGACCAATTATTCCAATTGTTTAGATTGTTTATTTGGTAAAATGCTGTATTAATTGGAATGTTTAACACTTTAATTTCTTCCACATGGGTGTGTTCTGGCAATAAAAAAGCGCCACCAAATACTACTAAAGCCAAACCAGCAACAATTGACAATATAATTTTTAAAAATTTCATAAAATATTTTTTAGTTAATCAAAACAAACACAAAAGTATATTTTTTTTAAAAAAATCATGGAGCATAATAAGGATAAATATCGCCTTCGGGTGCCTCGCAACCGCCCTGTAATTCTTGAAAATTATTTTTAATTTGTTGATAATAAGTGCCATATGGATCTTTGATTCTTCTCACCATATCAGCAACATCCTTATCTACTTTGATAGCTTTTTTCATTGCCTCAGAATTTATGTTTATTCTGCCAGTTTCATTTCCAAGGCCAGGTACCTTGGTTGAAAGTCGATATACGTCTGTCTCTCCCCAATATTCTTTTTCGTCCCAAATCCCATCTGCACCTGAAGTCATTGGCAATAAACTTTCAAAATCTGACCAGGCTTCAATAAAGGTAATTTCACCTTGGTCGTTAAAAGTAAATTCTTCATAAATCGGACAAGGTTCTCCACCATAATCAAAAATCACGTGACATCTACAAAATGGCTGAGTGTCAAAATATTTACAATCCAGTAAATCGTAAGCAGTAGGATTTAACTTGAGAACAATATTAGATTGAATTAACCCTTTTTTTTCATAGCCAGTAAGCAATAGCCATGGTTTCCATTCCCACCGTACTACCAAATCCGAATATTTTGGAATTACAGATATGGGAATATCAGATTGCATAGTTAAAAAATATTTCACCCCCTGATCGATATAGTATTCGGGAGAAAACTTGGGTGTTAGGCAAGTTGAAAGAGCGGCCTCGGTACCACAATTTGGCTCAATAGAAAATATTGGTTTTATTTCTTCTTTTTTGGAACAACTAAAAAAAAGAATAACAACTAAAAATTGGCAGATTGTTGAAATTATATTTTTCATAGCATATTTTTTTATTACAAAGAAAACCTAAAGTTTTGGATTTTCTTTGTGTCTTGTTGCATCACGAATAGTTTTTTTTTCTAAGTTTTTTAAAATTGCATCAGTTAGGTCAATTCCAGTTTGATTAGCTATACAAACAAGCACAAACAAAACATCTGCCAATTCATCTGCTAAGTCTTTATCTTTGTCCGATTCTTTAAAAGATTGTTCGCCATATTTTCTGCTTATAATTCTGGCTACTTCACCCACTTCTTCTGTAAGAATAGCCATATTAGTCAATTCATTGAAGTACCTTACGCCTGTATTTTTTATCCATTCGTCAACTAATTGTTGTGTATCTTTAATCGTCATAATGAAAGTTTATTGTTCAGTAAATATTTGTATTTTTGTTCAATATTACAAAAAATTAATGGATGGAAAAAATTGCATTTATAACTGGTTCTACATCTGGAATAGGAGAAGCTACTGCATGGAAATTTGCAGCAGAGGGTTGGCATGTAATTATTTCGGGCAGAAGAATAGAGAAATTAAATACTTTAGCTGCACGCATTCAGGAAAAGCATCAAGTGGCCGTTTTGCCTTTATGTTTTGACATTACACAATTAGAGGAGGTAAAAAATAGCATTCATTCTTTATCCGGAAAATGGAAAAACATTGGAGTATTGGTTAATAATGCAGGCTTGGCGGTAGGGCGTAGTCCATTGCAAGAAGGCTTATATGAGGATTGGGACAGAATGATTGATACAAATATGAAGGGATTATTGTATGTAACCCGAGAAATAGTGCCTTTGTTTATAGCAAATAAAAAGGGGCATATAATTAATATTGGATCCTTGGCCGGTCATGAATATTATGGAGGAGGAAATGTATATTGTGGTACCAAACATGCCGTAAAGGCAATAACGAGAAGCATGCGTATCGACCTGTTAAAAGAAGGAATAAAAGTTTCGGCAGTTAGTCCTGGAGCCGTTGAAACAGAATTCTCGGTGGTGCGATATAAAGGAAATAAGGAAATGGCAGATAAAACGTACGATGGATTTGAGCCTTTAAAAGCAGAAGATGTGGCAGAATCAATATATTTTATTGCTAACCAACCCAAGCATGTAAATATTGAGGAAATATTGGTTCTTCCAACAGCTCAGGCCTCAACCTCCATTATCTTTAAACAATAATTTGGGTTAGAATTTGATATTTAACATAAAAAAAAGGAAAATAAATGAATGTAGCCTTATACATACTTGTTGCAGGTTTGGTACTCTTGTTTTCCCATTTATTTGATGAAATAAGTCAAAAATTAAAAGTTCCATCTGTTTTATTATTGCTTTTGTCGGGAATTATTATTAGGCAAACAGGGGATTATATTGGTTTTGTATTGCCTTTTGTAAACAAAGTTTTACCTATTATTGGTACAGTAGCTTTGGTTTTAATTGTTTTAGAAGGGAGTTTAGAATTACGCATCGCCAAAGAAAAAAAGAAATTAGTTTTTTCTACCTTTTTTGCTGCTTTGATTGGTGTAATCGGTTGTTCTATTTTATTAGCATTTTATTTACAATATTACGCAACAGTTTCATTTCACAAAGCAATAGTAAATGTTATTCCTTTTTGTGTAATCAGCAGTGCAGTGGCCATTTCAAGTGCCAAACAGTTGCCAAAAAAGGATAGAGAATTTGTTGTATATGAAAGTTCATTATCAGACATAATAGGGGTTTTGTGGTTCAATTTTTTCATAATTTATGCAGTGCCGTCATGGAGTAATGTACTTAATTATGGCATAATCTTTATACTTAGCATAATAGCAGCAATCCTATTCTCGGGGATTTTAATTTTTTACTTAAATAGAATAAAACAAAAGGTCAAGTTTTTGCCCATTTTTGGTTTTTTGTTAATCCTTTACGGGTTAGGCAAATGGATGCATTTATCGCCTTTATTATTGATAATGATTTTTGGTTTGGTCCTTGGAAATTTTGAAAGGCTTTTATTTAGTAAAATTATGCCTTATTTTAATGTTGAAAATCTGAATAATAGCATTAAACATTTTGAATTAATTTCATCAGAGTCCGTTTTTTTTATGCGAACCATTTTCTTTATTTTATTTGGTTATTCAATCGAATTGAATACCCTCGTATTGAGAGAAAATCTCCAAATTGGAAGTGTCATTTTTGGAGTAATAATATTTACACGTTTAATTTTTATTTATTTTTTGTCGAAAGAAAATTGGAAAACCATTTTATTTTATGGCCCAAGAGGATTAATAACCGTTTTATTGTTTTTAAGCATCCCAGAAAACCAACGTATATTGGAGATAAATGAGGGTTCTGTAATGTTGGTTGTGGTTTTTTCGATTCTTTTTTTGTTGTTTGACACAAAAAAAAGCAGTAATAATACCTAATTTAGAACCATTAACAGTTATTTATTGTTTTGTATTGAAATGTAATCTTATTTTTGTAGCATGGAAAATGAAATTAAAAGCACCGTTCCGGTGATGATATATACTGAGGCGACGCCAAATCCGGCGACATTAAAATTTGTAGTTAATCGCCCATTGATGCCAGATGATTTTGTAGAATTACAAAATTTAGAAGAGGCAAAAGGCGCTCCTTTAGCGGTTCATTTGTTTGAATTAGGGCAAATTTCTACTGTTTTTGTTAGTCAAAATTTTATTACCATTACAAAGGAAGAAGATGTAATGTGGGCTGAAATTATGCTACCAATAAAAGAAAAGATAAAATTATATTTAGAATCTGGACAGGCGTTATTTGAAGAAGGATTTGAAAAGCCTAAAAAAGCTACGAATCAAATTCATGCTACTGATACGGATATCGAGGCACGAATAAAAGGAGCTTTGGATAAATATGTAAAACCTGCTGTTGAAATGGATGGGGGAGCAATTAGTTTCGTTTCTTTTGAGAATGGTTTGTTGAAATTATCTTTGCAGGGCTCATGCAGTGGTTGTCCATCTTCTACAGTTACTTTGAAGCAAGGCATTGAAGGCCTGATGAAACGCATGGTGCCAGAAGTGGAATTGGTAGAGGCTGTTTCGGAATAATAATTGTTTTTATTGTAAAATAAATTTTTGTAAAAATCGCTCTTTATCGGTTTGAACAGAGATAAAGAACATCCCTTTTTGATCGATTAAAGCCAAATCGGTCTCAATGTTTTGAATGCCTTCTGAAAGCAAACTGTTTTTTAACATTAGCTGCTTGCCCTGTACATCAAAAATTTGAATTATTGCATTTTGTTGAGTTAAAGAAAGAAATTCAAACTTAATTTGACTTGGTGAACTTGGATTCGGAAATACTTTTAAAGATTCTTTTGTGATAAATACTTTTTCAATAATTGGTAATTCTTGGCTCATTAATCTACTGCCTCCACACCCTGAAGTTTGATAACTTGGATCATCATTGGCCATTGTGGTATTAAGCCCCAAAGTTCCATTAGCTAAAGACTTAGCATCCGTTACTGTTTGGGTATTGTCATTAAACTTCCAATACGCTACTAAATTTGGGTCTGTTGGAGTAATGTCCAAATAAGCACTCGACATTAATTCATTTCCGGTACGTGCAATTTTCCATATTCTTACCTCGTCAATATCGCCAGTTGTGCCAAAATAACTACCTAAAGTAGTAGTGCCAGTCGGTTTGTACTTATTGCCACCGCCGATACTCCAATCGGCTACAACAGGAGGCAGATATCCTGCAATGGAATAGGTAGTTGTGCCGCAGGGAATTGGGTTGTCGATAAAGCAATACATTTTGGTGCCACTTTTTACAATCGCCAAATGGTGCCAATTATTATCGTTTAAATTTTTGCATAAATTGAAGGCATATTTTTTATTATTTTGCCAAAATTCAATTTTGTTATTGGTTCCAAACCTATTATAGGCAATGGTTATGTTATTTTTGAATGGATGAAATTGTTGAATTGCATTTGAAAACAAAACCATATAATTTGTATTTGTAAGTCCTCTCACATTCATTTCGATAGTAAAATTTCCAGTATGCAAATTTTGAATGGCATTTTTATATGGAATATTTACATAGTCACCAGCACCTCCAGTATTTGTAAACTTTAAATAGGAACAACTATTTCCTCCGGTGCCTTCTGTATAATTCAAAGTAATTTTAATAATTCCAAATGAATTTGCACGATAATTAAAGCCTGTAAAAGAGTTAATTATTTGGTTTTCAACTATTTTAATTGTTTTGTCTAAGTTGTTTTGATATAAAGTTTCATCGTTCATAAAAGCTGTGGTGCCCAGAGAGGCATATAATTTATTGGCATAAGCATACGAAATATCCATACCATTAATGGTATAAATGCCGTTTCCAGTAATATTCAAATTGGCTAAATTTGCCGCTATATCTGTTGCGCTTTTATTGTCGTATGCCAAGTAAATGGTGCCTCCGTCTGTTAGATTATTTGGATCGCCTTTTTTATAATATAGTTTTGTATTGACATTTGTGTTGGTATTTCCAAAATCAATACCAGTATGGCTTGTAATTTTAAAAATTGAATCCTTAAATAAATCTTTTGTTAATTGGTATGCTAAATGGGCTGCTCTTACTTTTGGTGATTGAGTATTTGTATAAGAATGGTTTGCCAATTCATAAGTGGGAAATTGAGAGCCGCTTAAATCTTCATCAATGGTTAAGTGATGACAAAAAGATTCAATTGGTCGGTTTACGGTAGAAGTACCAACTTGAATTGGGGCAGCATTTAACTCCATAAAATTGAGCAAATATTCAAATTGAAAAATTCCATCAAGTAAAGTATTTGCAAATTTTGATCGATTAATGGTAACAGGCTTATTATCGTATTTTATACCGAACTCAGAAAACCATATTTTTTTATTTAGTCCAACAGGCAAGGAGTTGATGCCAATAATTTTGCCTAAAACTCCATTTGCAAAATAGTTTTTCATTAATTCATTGCATAAGGAGAAGTCATTACTTAAATTTTGGTCAATTGTTGAAGGCGTATAATCACTAAAATAACTATGCATTACAATTGCGTTGTAATAGTCGTAAACATTAGCCGCAAGGTAATTATTCCATGTTTCATTGGCGGACACATACTCTGATACAGGTATTCCAATTTTAATAGTATTATCGATAGAATTTTTAATTAAGTTAGAATACATTTTTACTAAAGCAGCATAATATTGTATAGAACTGACATCTTGTGTTGTCCATACTTTTTTATTCAATAATTTTCGTTGCAATACACTCAATTTTGTTGACATTTTAAATGAATCCAAAGGAGTTGTAGTTCTATTGCCTTCGTTGGCTAATTCATTTCCTATTTCAACAGCTACAACACCTATATTAGCATGTAATTGTTGAACCATTTCAAAATTTTCGATTACCAAAAAATAAAAGGCATCTGATATTAAACCTTGATTTTTTAAATTTTCTAAATCATTTATATTATTGATTTTGCCAATTAAATCAACATTATTAAATAATTCATTTCTAAGGTTATCTCTAAAGCAGAAATGGGATACAATATTTACCACACAATGTGCTTTTATATTATTATCCATAATGCCATCACCATTTTTGTCGGCATTCAATTTTTTCACATACTGAATAAATGGAAAAATTATATTATTATTCCCTCCATTTGGATTGTTCCAACCTATATAATTGGCAGCATTGTAAAAAGTAGGATCGTTAACGGCTTGCTCATCACGAGCCAAATCGTAAGCTAAATCTGTATTAGATGGATCTGCAAAAAAATCTAAATCATTGTTTTCATCTTCTCTTAATCCAAATCCGTTTCTATATCTATGGTAACCATCTGCAAGGGTGCCCCCAGGGAAACGCAAAACTTGGATATTTAAATTATTAAATGGCTCAAGCGATAAATCATTTATCAAACCAGTATATCCATTTAGCGAATTATTGCTTAAAGAAGCTGCCCATGCTCTTGCGGGATTAAATCCCATAATTTTATTGTTGGTATAAGACAAAGTATTTGTACTTAAATTAATACTTTGTGAAAATAAATTGCTTAATATACAGATACAAGCAATTAACATCAAGTTCCCCTTCTTCATGTAAATAATATTAGTCGTTTAGTTTTTAACTTATTATAAAAAAACACAATAAGTTGAACGAATGTATAACATTATATTAACATAGCCTAATTTTTAGAAAAAAAATTATATATAATTTTTATTTAGCTAAAAAAGCGAAAGGAATTTATAAATGAATGAGGGAATTTAAATAACAACCTATTTAAAAATACAATATTTAAAGAATATTTACATCTTAATTTAGATTACTAGATCATTATCAGAATAAGAATCTGGTTCTTTTTTTGGAGGGGTTACCAATACCTTCCAAAAAAAATAAGCAGTAAATAGGATAATAATCCCTTCTGCTGAAATCATCATTATTAAAGCTGTTGTACCCATGTTAAATTTTTTCCTTCTTTTAAACGTTTTTGATATGCTTTATAAACCATAAATGCAATTACAGCAAAAACGAAAATTAAACCTATTCTTGAAATATTTACAAACAAAAGCGTTTTTTGCAACTCAGCAATAACTGTTGAATCAGTTGCAGCACCAATTTTTTCATAAATATCTTTATTTATAATTTTACTCCATATTTCGGGAAGACTAGCAATGAATACTGCGCCTAGCAAAACGGGTGTAATATAAAGCGTAATATATTTGTAGACATTAGGGATTTTAATATCGGCTCCTTCCATTAATTCAGCCCACCCTTTTTTGATTCCAAATACCCATGAAAATAGGACAACCTCGGCTAAAGCAAAAACGACCAAGGAAACCGTTCCGGCCCAATAATCATATTCGTCAAATACACCATAATTAAAGAACAAAACTGTAGGCAAGCCCAATACAAGAATAACCAAACCGAAAGTTAAGGCAGCTTTTTCACGGCTCCATTTGTATTCATCTTCTAAAAAACTCATGCATGGCGTGCCCATAGCGAGAGAAGAGGTAATACCTGCAAAAAAGAGTAAAGAGAAAAACATAATACCACTTACTACCGAAAGGGTTGGCCCCCATTGTTCAAATAAATAAGGTAGCGTTTTGAATCCCATGCCTAAACCGCCATTGGCTGCCAATTCAGCCACTTTGTCTATCCCCAAATACCCAACCGAAATAGGAATAATAATTGAACTGCCTAAAACCACTTCTACAAATTCATTCATCCAGCCAGCACTCATCGAATTTAGAGCGATATCGTCTTTTCCTTTTACAAATGAGGCATAACATTGAATGGAGCCCATTCCAACGGAAAGTGTAAAAAATATTTGCCCCGCAGCGGCAAGCCATACTTTTGGTGTCCAAATGGAATCAAAATTGGGTGTCCATAAATAATTTAATCCTAGCGTTCCATCATTAATAGCGCCGTGCTGTCCGGCTTTGAGCGTAATGCCTTTATATGCTAGAAAAATACCGAAAATTATAAGTAAAGGCATTCCAATTTTTGCCACCACTTCAACGCCGCCCGATAAGCCTCTGCTAAGGATATACGTATTCATAGCCAAGCAAATAATCCAAAAAACAATGGGCATAATATCGAACCCACCAGTGCCATTTGAAAGACTTACATAATTTCCAAAAATTGCACTTACTTCTTCACTAGTTTTGCCATGAAAGGCACCTGAAATAAAATTCCATATATAAGCCAGTGTCCACGATTCCAGATAACAGTAATAGGCTGCAATGGCTATATTTGAAAATATGCCAAAAACGCCAATATATTTCCACAAAGCCCTTTTATCCATAGCGCCCATCATAAAAGGTGTGCTGTGGTGTCCGTACCTGCCGCCATGTCTTCCTATAGACCATTCTACAAAAAGCAAAGGAATACCCATTAATAAAAAACAAACTAAATAAGGAATGATAAAAGCACCACCACCATTTTGAACCGCTTGTACGGGGAATCGAAGAAAATTGCCAAAACCAACTGCATTTCCTGCCATCGCCAATACCAAGCCAACCCTTGAACCCCAGTTTTCTTTATTGCTCATATTAAAAATATTAGTGCTTTAAATAATTTAGCCCGAAAAGGTAGTTAATTTTTTTTTAACATTGAAAAAAGGCAGGTGTTTTTTTAAATTTAGATAATTAATTTTTATTTGCCAATTGTCCACATGCCGCATCAATATCTTTACCACGACTCCGGCGCACATTGGCTATAACTTTTTTTTCTTCCAAAAGACGCACAAAATTATCACGTCTTATCTTATCCGTTTTAGAAAAATCTGCTTCTTTAATTTTGTTGTATTCAATCAAATTTACCTTTACAAATGGCAGTTTTTTACACAATTCAGCCAGTTCATCAGCATCTTTAGGTGAGTCGTTTACGCCATTTAGCAATATGTATTCAAAAGTTACATCGTTGCCTGTTTCCTTTTGAAAATGTGTTAATGCATCAATTAATACCTCAATATTGTTTTGTTCATTGATAGGCATAATTGTATTTCTTTTTTCGTCGTTGGCGGCATGAAGGGAAAGTGCAAGATTGAATTTCACCTTTTCATCACCTAAGCGTTTTATCATTTTGGCTATTCCGGCGGTAGAAACCGTTATTCGCCTCGACGCCATGTTCAAACCTTCGGGACTTGTAATTTTTGCAATACTTTCGATTACGTTTTTGTAATTCAACAAAGGTTCGCCCATACCCATAAAAACAATATTAGTAAGTGGTTTACCCTGATTTTTTATAGCTTGCTGGTTGAGTAAAACCACTTGGTCGTATATTTCATCAGGATTTAGGTTGCGTGCACGATCCATATAGCCGGTAGCACAAAATTTGCAACTCAGTGAACAACCCACTTGTGAGGATACACAAGCAGTGGCTCTTTCCTCTGTTGGAATTAAAACCCCTTCAATTAAGTGGTTGTCGAATAATTTGAATGCCGATTTTATAGTGCCATCGGCACTTATTTGTGTGGTGTATTCTCTTATGTGGTTGATGGTAAAATTTGCAGATAATTTTTCACGCAAGGCCAATGAAAGGCTAGTCATTTCATCAAAAGTGAATGCACTTTTTTTCCAAAGCCATTCATATACCTGTCGAGCTCTGAAACTAGGTTCCTGCAATTGCAAGAACTCAACCTCTAAGTCTTTTTTTGAAAAGGAACGAATATCTTTTTTTGCCACCAATTTTTCCACCATGCAAAGGTAAGTATAAAGGAAGAATCTAGCGCATTAAAAATTTTTGCTGATTGAAATGGTGTTGAATTTTTCATACAGCTTAGATGATAATTCGGTGGAGGCATTAAAATTCATACCCAAGAAAGAACCATCATCCGAAAAATTAAATTTGGCAGCTGATAAATTTAAGGGAAGAGAGTATAATATTTGATTGTTTTTATCCAAAAATTCGATATTCATGCGGACATAAGGATTTTTTTGAATGGCACTTGAAATAATAACATTATTATCATAAAATGTGGCATCGAATTCATAAAGGAGTTTCCCGAATTTATTAGAAGTGGTCAATTTGAATTTTTTTATACCTAAATCATCAATAGCTCCTGTAGGCCAAATGGTTACAGCTTCAATTTCCTTAGCAGTAGCGGTTGTTTTTTCATTTTCATTCCATGTTTTTAAAAACCAACCGAGCAAACCACCAGTAATAAAAAAAGCGAGCGGAATAGCAAGCGTTCGCCAACGACTTGGAATAGGCACTTTTTTCTGGGTTTCATTTGGAGGTTTATTTTCTTTTTTTTGATTAGTTTGATTGTATTGATAGCCTCTTGGGTCGCTTTTGTATTGATAATTAAAAGTTTGGTTTTTGGCTTTTCTTAAAGCATCATACTGGCTTTTTTTGATAGGATTGGATAATACATTATAAGCTTCATTTATTTCTTTAAATTTATCTTCTGCCAGTTTTGGGTTTTCATTTTTGTCAGGATGGTAAATTTTGGCTAAGCGATGGTAGGCTTTTTTTATTTCGCTTTCAGTCGCAAGCTCCTTTAGCTCCAACAATTTGTAATAATCTTTCATTTACACAAAAATAACAATTCTGTGTTTTAATTGTACAAATTGAATTATTGAAAAAACAAAAAGGCCAAAACACTTGCAATAACAATAAATTAATATTACATTTGTACAAACACTTCAATTGTGAAACAAAAACCAACAAATAAATATCCGCAAAAATTAGGATATATCACAAAAAATCTTATCTTTCTTTCTTTCTTTCTTTATTTCTTTTATAGCTTGTAGCAAAAAGGTAGAAGATAAAATGTTGGATAACACTACCGAGATGACAAATGCTCGAATAGGTGAAGAAGTCGAAACAGTTGAAAAAAATGAAGAAAATATTTTTCAGCTTTCTCCTGTTCGGGATTTAGAAAGGCTCGATCCAGCATTAGTTAAAGAATATGTGAGTAGCGTAATAGCACAGGAGCAAATAATTGATGAACCATCTGATGAATTTGTAATACCATGTGGTGGCATTAATCCAGCACCTAGCACAATGAGGGATTTATATGCAAATAGGATTAAAGCCATTGCACAATATGGCACCGACCCACGCGAATTATATTATATCCAATATAATACGATTACCAACCAACCCAACAAACCCATTGTAGTGCTAGTGCATGGCGGAGCGTGGTACTCTGGCCCCAATCCAAACACTACTAATGGATGGTATTTTGGATGGACATCTTCAAATGTATTGAATACCAATATTGTAAAACAATTGTTGGCTAATGGTTATGTAGTAATTACTATGCTATACCCATTGATTGGTTATGGCAAAGACAATGCCGAAATAATTGGCAATACTACTACTATACAAACCCAGATGAATAGCATTGATGAGGCTATAAACCATATTCGCACCAATTTTAAACCCTGTTTAGGACTCAATGCCAATAGCATACAGCTAGTAGGTGAAAGTGCTGGTGGGCATTTGGTACTCAACTGGGCATATAACAATGCAAATACAAGTTATATCAAATCGGTGATCTCGATGTATGCCCCCACCAATATGCAACAGTATGGCGAGTATATAAGGGTGAAGCCTTTTACATTTAATTGTGGAAATCCATATTATAAGTTTGCTAATCCAAATAATGTCCCAGCAAATGCATTGCATTTCCCATGGTATTTTTATTTTGACTTGGCATTTCAAGATTTTATATTCAATACCATAAGTTCGCCCATCTGTACCATTTCAAACTCGATTCCTCCTTTAACTAATCCTAGAATACTCGATTTGTATAATGATATTCAGAGCTCCTATGCACAAGTTATTACTGCTCCATTAAGTAATAGTACTTTATTAACCTATAGTCCTTATCACGCCCTTAATACAAGTCATATTATTCCCACCTTTATAATGCATGGTGATAATGATAATTTGGTGCCTTATACCAATGCTACCAATGGCATGACAACTTCCTTAGCCAATATAGGAGATTTGGTATTTAATTATACCAATAGTGGTACAGGTACTAATATACCAACAACCTATAACAACATAAAAAAGCACGGCATCAAAATATATACAGGTGGAGATCATGGATTTATAAACGGCCCCTTGACCTTAATAAGAGGCGATATTATCAAATGGCTAAACGGGCACAAATAATAAATAAAATTTTAATAATGCCGATATAATCGATATAAAACCTAATTATGAAAAATACAATTTATATAATCGCAATAATTTTTCTTTTTGCTTGTAAGAAAGAAAAAAGTGAACCAATAAAAAAAAATGATTTAAAGGGGAAAATCAAAACGGTATCGACTTCACCCCTTCAAAAAACTTTTTTTAGTTACAATGAAGTTAGTGGAAATTTAGAGAAAATTTCTATAATTGCTGATGACACAACATTAGGATATACAATAAAACGAACGAATGATTATATATTTTTAGTTGCCAATTTGAATTTTATTACATATTTAGATTCCTTTGAAATTAAATATAATAATGAAGGACTAATTAAAAAGCTTTTTATTTGGAATAATGGAATTAGCAAAGATTATATTACGGTTAGTTTTACAAATAAGCTCAATTATTTTAGTGATTTTGAAGGCAATATATCATTAACTGGCAAATATGACAAGTTTACCCTTGTAAATGGTAATTACACTAAGTATATTCATAAATATAAATCTTATTTCACTGGTAGCGATATCCAAAGAATCGATACTTTTGCCATTACATATACTACCTTGCCATATAATAAATATGCTCCTTACCAGAAACTATTATTGGAAGACGGAGGGTTGTTAGATTATCTAGGTTATGATGATAATTATTTGTTTCCTCAAAATAAAAATTTGATTGAATCCATTAAAATTGATGGTTATTGGCATCAAAAATATGATTTTGAATACGAATTTAATAGTCTAAATCAATTGGTAAAAACCAGAATATCAAGTTTTCAAGGTATTGAAGAATACACTATGGAATATTATTGAGGCACGGCATCAAAAGACATACAGGTGGAGATCATGGATTTGTAAACGACTCATTAACAAAAAAAATAGGCGATATTATTAAATGGCTAAATGGACACAAGTAAACCCAAAATCATGAAACATATACTATTTGCAATAACCATTTTATTATTCCTTTTTGGCTGCAAAAAGGAAAAAATAGTGCCCACAAATGGTATTTCTGAAAATAGAATAGCTGTAAGTGGCAAACTAAAATCATTGAATCAATTTCAGTTTTTTTACTACCCAAATACAGGGGAATTAAAATCAGTAAAAATATATGATTCCACTACAAACACCTTGATAAATTATATAAATTTGAAATCAATTCCAAATAAAATAACCTTTTCTTTTCCAAATAAGGACACCACATTTGCCATTGTTACGCCCTTTAATACCATCAATAGAATAATGGAAAAAAAACCCTATAATTCTCCATATACATATCAAAAATGTGAGGTAGATTTTTTAGATGACCATTGTCAATTACTTTTTCAGAACAACTCATTTTTTCATGCTTCCAATTGTTTTAGGGATTTTAGAAGGAAAAATGGAAATTATGTTTATTGTACTTATTACTATTATTTTTATATCATTGGGCCTAATTGGGGATATGATACTTTTCGAATTGAGTATTCAAATTATACATTTAACAAATATGCTCCTCACCAAGGCATGTTTATAGCTGGTGGTTTCGACTTTGAATCACAATTGCAACATGAGGAAATACCATTTGAACCCTATCTTTTAGGCCTGAATAATCGATATTTGTATCCTCATAATAAAAATTTAATCAAATCAATTACAAATAGTTACGGGTATAAAGTAGATTATGAATATGAGTTTAATACTCAAAATCAGTTGGTGAAAATGAAAAGATATAAAGAAGGTCTTTTGTTGAATGAATACACCTTGGATTATTATTAGCTTTTGGTCGCTTTTGTATTTGAATTTTAAATTTTAGCAAAGCTTTTCAGTATATTTTTCTTTTTTTAAGTAAAATAAACTCAAATTTGTCGAACTTATTTTTTTAAATGCACAAATTTTTGGCAGATATAGTTTTTCCTGTTGCACAATCACCCATTAAAAATGGTGTGGTAATTACCGATGATAAAGGAAAAATAGTTGATATTACCCCATTTGAATTGCATGATGAAGGGACGGTATTAAAATTTTCAGGCGCTATTGTGCCTGGTTTTATTAATACACATTGTCATTTAGAATTATCGCATTTGAAAGGAAAGGCTAAAACGGGCACTGGTTTAATTGATTTTATTAAACAAGTGGTTACCCAAAGAGCCACTAATGGGGAAGAAATTGACAACGCAATTATTATTGCAGAAAATGAAATGTTGCAGAATGGGATTGTGGCTGTTGGGGATATTTCAAATCAAACAGATACTTTTTTGCAAAAATCAAAAGGTAATTTGCGCTACCATACTTTTGTAGAGTGTTTTGATTTTATGAGAACCGAAGAGGCGAAAGCCATATTTGACAAATATGTGGAAGTTTACGAAAAGCTAATTTTACCCACAGGGCATAAAAAAAGCCTTGTGCCACACGCCAATTATTCTGTTTCGGAAACATTATTTGCATTAATAAATAATAGAAACGAAACAAATAGCACCATTTCTATTCACAATCAAGAAACACCCGCCGAAGAAGATTTGTTTTTAAAGGGAGAAAGTGAATTTACGTCTTTTTTTGGAAATATTGGCTTTAAAATGGACGACATTAAAACAGTTGGATTGCCGGCTATTTACTATGCGTTAAAAAATTTAAAACCGACCGACACCATTTTATTTGTACACAATACTCTTACACAGGCAAAAGAAATAATAGCGGCACAAAACCTTTTTCCAAAAACATATTGGGCTACCTGTCCGAATGCAAATTTATATATAGAAAATAGACTGCCCGATTACAAACAATTTATAGAAAGCAATGCCGCCCTATGTATTGGCACCGATAGTCTTACCAGTAATTGGCAGCTAAGCATATTGGAAGAAATGAAAACCATTCAGCAATATCAATCATCCATGCCATTTGAAATTATATTGAAATGGGCCACGATTAACGGAGCAAAGGCATTGCAATTTGATGACACATTAGGCAGTATCGAAAAAGGAAAAACGCCAGGTTTGGTATTATTAGAAAATTTCGATGGAGAAAAATTAACAAAAAACACAAAAGCAAAACGCTTGATATAATGAATTTGTGTATCGACAGGGGAAATACCCGAACCAAAGCAGCTATTTTTGATGGTGACAAATTAGTGTTTGAATACGCTAACCATCCATTGAGATACCAACAAATAAAAGCGTGGATAAAAAAATATGGCATCCGCAACGCTATCATTTCATCGGTAAAAGATTACCCAAAATCGTGGGATAAATTGTTTAGCAATTTAAATCATTTTTTTATACTCGACCATACTACCAAACTGCCTTTTAAAAACGAATATGGGTCGCCCGAAACTTTGGGTGTTGACCGAATTGCCTTATTGAGCGCAGCAGGTGTTTTTTTTAAAAATGAGGATTGCTTGGTAATAGGAGCAGGCACTTGTATTACCTTAAATTATATTACGAAAGAAGGGGTTTTTACTGGAGGGAGCATACATCCTGGCTTACAAATGCGATTTTGGGCTATGCATACCTATACCGGAAGGCTTCCATTGATAAAATTTAATGGTACAACGCCACTTATGGGCAATACCACCCAAAACGCAATGTTGTCGGGGGTTATACATGGTGCCGCCTGCGAATTAGACGGTATGATAAGTGAATATAAGGTTAAAAATCCCAAATTGAAGATTTTAATTGCGGGTGGAGATGCACAAATTTTTGAAACTATGCTAAAAAACAAGATATTTGCAGTCCATAATTTAGTTTTAGTCGGTTTAAATAAAATATTAAACAATAATGTACAGTAATTTCAACAAAGTATTAAGCCTTATTATTTGTCTTTTTATAGTCTCAAATACCCTTTTTGCACAAGAAGCCTCACCTTATTCAAGGTATGGAATAGGTTCATTAGGCGACTATAATTTTGTTCAAAGTGCATCCATGGGTGGTTTGGGTACTGCATATCGAGCACCTGAGGGAATTAGCTTTGTCAATCCAGCTTCCTATACTGCACTTTCGATGACATCGTTTGAAGCAGGCGCAAATATATCGATGGATAGATTAAAAACGGCAACTTTGAAGGACTCAAGAGGAACTGGTGGTTTGAATTATATCGCACTTTCATTTCCGATAGGAAAAAAAATAGGTATAAGTGCAGGATTGATTCCATTGAGTAAGAAAGACTATTTTTTAACAGATACTGCTGCATTTGTTGGTACCGATGGCGAATTATTGGCAAAAGAATTTGAAGGTTCAGGAGGAATAAATCATTTGTATTTTGGCGCAGCTTATAAAATAAAAGGATTATCAGTTGGGGCAAATTTTGCTTATTTGTTTGGTAAATTAAACAACAATTCATTTGCTTATCCATTACAGGAAACGTTTAAGCCCGATCCTTTTTCAAGCACCACTTGGAAAAGTAATGAATTGCAAGTAAAAGGCATTTATTATAATTTGGGTGCTCAATATCAGTTAAAATTAAAAGGATTTGCTAAAGAAAGTGGAAAAGATACCATAAAAATGACAATTGGAGTAAGTGGAAATCCATCCATTAAATTGGGAAAATTGAGCACTTTAGACGAGGGAACATATACCTTTAATACAAGCCAATTTTATGGTAATTTGCCAAGAGGCGAAAACCAAGGAATCAAGGATTATGTGGAGGAGAGCTTAAATTTTAATGGTGTAGATACAATAGCACAAAACATTGGACAAAAGACGCAGGTAAAAATACCAGGAGTGCTCAATGTAGGACTTAATTTTGATCAAGGGATAAAATGGCAAGCAGGTATCGATTTTAGGTTTCAACCATGGAAAAACTATAAAGGATACGAAAATAATGGCGCTTCGGTATTGCAAAATAGCTGGCGAATTGGTTTGGGTGGCGAAATATTGCCAGATCCATCGTTCAAAGGAAAATTTGGTTCTAAATTAAAATATAGAGCAGGTATAAGCTATGGACAAACGCAGGTAGTAGCTAATAATACATCAATAAATGAATTTACAGCAAATATTGGATTTGGTATTCCAATTAACAATGCGATTTCAAATGATGAAGGCTATCTATTTAAGGTGGCTTCATATAGTTTTAATTTGGGATTAGAAGTAGGTACAAGAGGTACAACAAAAAATGATTTATTAAAAGAGAATTTTTTCAGATTTAAATTTGGCTTTAGCTTTAATGACAGGTGGTTTGTTAGAAGGAAATTTAATTAATGCGTTTAAATGGTTTTGTTTATTTGCATTCGTTTTTTTTCAAAGCTGCGAAGACAATGAAATTTCAAAAATAAAAGCACTTACATCGCCAGAAGAAACAGGGTACGATTTGGCAGATAGTGCAGTAATTACCTATTCGGAATATGGATGGAAGCGCGCAGTAATGGTTGCCTCCTTGATGAAAAAACACAATAAAAATGGCAATGGACTTGAATTTCCGAAAGGGATAAAGGTTGATTTTTTTGAAAAAGAAAAAAAAACTGCTACACTTACAGCTGATTATGCATTTAATGATGATGCTACCAAAACCACCAAATTGAAAGGAAATGTAAAAATGGTAAATGTCAGAAATGAGGTATTAAGAACCGATGAAATAATTTGGGATATGAGAAATAAATTGATACATGCTCCAGGTTGGATAAAAATAAAAACCAAGGAAGAGATGATTGTTGGAGTTGGCTTAGATTCGGACGAAGATTTAAAAAACTATACCATAAAAAAGGTAAATGGAATATTTACAACTTATGACAATCAAGGGTTTAAATAAATAAATTTTAAATTGTTTTTTTGTTTTTTAACAATTTTAGAAATTAAATCATAAAAGATTAGATATTTGTAAATACCTTTGGTTCACAAAATATGGAAATAACCATTATCTTAATATGTTTATTGTTTTCTGCTTTTTTTTCAGGAATGGAAATAGCATTTCTTTCTGTGAATAGATTAAAGGTAGAGCTTAGCCAAAAAAGGGGTTCGCTTGACGGAAAATTAATATTTAATTTCCTGAAAAAGCCTTCTAATTTTATAGTTACTTGTTTAATTGGAAATAATGTAACCGTAGTTTGTCTTTCCATTATGGTGGCCAAATTATTAGACCCTATTCAAACACAATATCATTTAAGTGAATTTTGGGGCGTAATATCCGAAACAATCATTTCAACCATTTTATTGTTGGTCATTGCGGAATTTATTCCAAAGGTTTTATTTCGAATTTTTGCCGACTCTATTTTACCCGTTTTAGTATATCCATTTTACCTAATTTTCTTGTCATTACGATTAGTAGTAATTTTTGTAAATAGCATTAGTGGCTTGCTTTTAAAAATGTTTGGCGTAAAATTAGAGGATAGCGAATCACAATACTCAGTTGTAGACTTAGAAAAATTTATAAAAGAGCACAGTCCTGAAAAAGACGAAACAGAAACAGTGGATACCGAAATGTTTGAGAATGCCCTTTATTTAGAAAATATCAGGGTAAAAGAATGTATGGTGCCACGAAAAGAAATAGTTGGTATAGATATAAATGACCCACTTTCAAAAATGGTAGACATAGTGATAGAAACGAATCATTCACGGATTATCATTTTTGAGGATCATATTGATAATATAAAAGGCTATGCACATCATTTTGATTTATTGCAATCGCCAACAACATTGGCTTCAATAGTAATACCCATAATGGTAGTTCCCGAAATAATGACCTTGCAACTCTTGTTGAATAAGCTTATTAAAGAAAATAAAAGCATAGCTTGGGTAGTTGATGAATATGGAGGAACAGCAGGAATAATAACGCTAGAAGATATTTTGGAAGAAATATTTGGCGAAATAAATGACGAGTATGATGATGATGATTTGATAGAAAACCAATTGTCTCAAAACGAATTTATACTTTCTGGAAGATTGGAAGTGGATCAGTTAAACGAACATTATAAACTCAATATTCCTGAGGGTGAGTACGAAACACTTTCAGGGTTTATTATTTCCGAATCAGCTAATATTCCTCAAAATGGAGAAATAATTGAGATCGGCAATTTTATATTCAAGGTATTAGATGTGTCTGATACAAAGATAGAAACAGTGAAATTAACCATACAAAAAAAGGAGATAGAAGAAAACTAAGTAATTAAAGTTCAAACTTATTTTGAGATTAATTACATTCCCCGTATCTTTGCACATTATTTTAATAAAATTCATTTAAATATTTTAGATAAATGGCCATTATAGGTAAAATCAGACAGCGAACAGGATTACTTTTAGGTACTATTTGTGTTGCATTAGTAATGTTTATATTAATGGATTATTTCCAAAACAAAGGAAGAGGTGGAGAAAGCAAATCTGTAGGAAAAATTGGTGGAAGTTCAATAGATGCGCAAGACTTTAGTCAAAAAGTAGACGATTATGTGAATAGGATTAAATTAATTAATCCAAATTTGCCTTTAAACGACGAAACTAACTCAGCCATACGCGATGAAGTTTGGAATAATTTAGTAGTGGATAGGCTATTAAAAAGGAATTTGGACAAAATGGGTGTAAATGTTTCTGATGAAGAAATTGCTGATGGATTAAAAGGACAAGAACCACACCCTTTGGCTCAAAGGATTTTCGTAGACCCACAAACACAGCAATATGATAGAAATATAGTAACGCAAGTGATTTCTAAATTAGACGAACAAGACGAGCAGACAAAGAAAACGGTACAAATGGTTGAAACAATCATTGACGAAGATCGATTAAAAACGAAGTATGCTAGTTTGATATCAAAAGGATTTAACATACCTACCTTTTACCTAAACGAAGGCATTAAAGCCAATGCTTCTTCAGCAAAAGGGACTGTATATGCCTTGCCTTATTCAAGCATTGCAGACAAAGATGTTAAAGTTTCTGATGATGAGATTTTGAAATACATGGAAGCCCATAAATCAAAATTTGAAAGAAAAGAAGAGACAAGAAACATTGAATATATTTCATTTAATGTTGTGCCTACAAAATCAGATTCGATTATTGCTTTAGGAAACATAACAACAAAGTATAATGAATTTGTCGCTGCTACAGCAAATGACACCGTTTTTAGAAAAAGATTTACAACGCGTAAATTAGATGATGCATACTATACTGCCCAAGATTTTCAACCAAAACAAGGGGACAACACTCCACCCCGTCAAAATGTAGAGCAATTGTTTGCCCTTCCAGCAGGTACAATTACCGCTCCATATATTGAAAGTGGAAATTATGTAGTTACAAAAATATTGGGCAAAAGAATGCTTTCGGATTCAGTAAGAGCGAGCCACATTTTGCTTAAAATAGAAGGCAATACAAAAGCAGATTACGATAAAGTAAATGCTAAAGCCGATAGTTTATTAGCATTGGCCAAATCGGGAAAAATACCTTTTCCGCAACTTGCATTTGATAATTCAAGCGACGAAGGGTCTAAGCAGCAAGGTGGAAACTTAGGATTTTTTCCAAGGGGAGCAATGGTAAAACCATTTAATGACAAAGTGTTTTTTGAAATGAACTTAGGAGAATTTGCCAAAGTAGAATCTAATTTTGGCATACATATTATTTGGTTAACTGGTATTAATCCTACAACTCCAGCTATTAAATTTGCTGACGTAGTAGTTGAAATAAATGCAAGCAAAGAAACCAATGATGCAGTATATAAAAAGGCCAATGATTTTTATTTGAAAAGCACAACTTCAGCCGATTTTACAAAAAACACCAAAAAGATGTCGGTTTTAAAGGCAAATGAACTTAAAGCAAATGACGTAAAAATACCTTCAGTAACCGAAGGAAGAGAAATCATCAGATGGGCATTTGAACAAAAGAAAACTGGGGAAGTGTATTTTATAGACAAATCTGATCAAATAATAGTTGCACACCTAACTTCAATTAATCCAAAGGGGATGCCTAAAGTTGCAGATGTAAAAGCAAGCGTAGAATCATTGGTTAAAGACCAGAAAAAGGGCGAAATGCTTGTAGATAAATTAAATAAAGCAGGAGCAAACTTAGAAGGAATTGCGGGTATTATTAAGAAAGACTCCGTTGATTTCCAATTTTCAAACGATAATTTCCAAGATTTTGGTAGAGAGCCAAAATTAGCAGGTTTGGGAATGGCAACAAAAGCAGGTGCTAAATCAAAAGCAATAGCTGGTGAAAGAAATGCATTTATAGTAAAAATTGACACACAAACCCCTGCAGATACAAAATCGATGCCACTTGACTTTGTAAGAATGCAAATGATGTATGGTTATTCGCAAAAATTCCAATTTCAAAACATTATAGAATCCATCAAAAAGGGTGCGAATATAAAAGATGAGCGACACACCATTTTTTAAAAAAACATAATTTAAGAAAAAGCGGGCAATTTAATGCCCGCTTTTTTGTTTTAAAATAGTAGGTTTGTATAAAAAAATGGACATCCTTATAAATAAAGTAGCCGAAAGCGGATTGATAACCCTCAAAATGGAGGAATGGGTAAATCATGAGGAAATTATTGAGTTAGACATAAAACAATTTCTATTTCGAGAGTTAATTTTAAAAGAAAAAGAGTTTAGGCAAACTTTAAAAGAATTTGATTATACTTTTTTGAAAGACAAAGTAGTTGCTGTTTATTGTAGTAATGATGCAATTTTGCCAAAATGGGCGTTTATGCTACTTGTTTCAAGTGTTTTGCCTTATAGCAATAAGATTTATTTTGGCAACAAAGCAGAAGTGGAACAAAAATTGCTTTTAGAAAAAATAAACAATTTGGATTTAAGCAAATACGAAGGACAGAGAATAGTAATTAAAGGATGTGGAAAGGAAGAAATAGCTGATTTTGCCTATTTGGAAATCACAA
This sequence comes from Bacteroidota bacterium, assembly GCA_016705125.1. GTDB lineage: Bacteria > Bacteroidota > Bacteroidia > Chitinophagales > JADIYW01 > JADIYW01. Next base: position 94,903 of record JADIYW010000001.1, on the reverse strand, counting down.
AAAAACTACAACCCATTGTAAAAAGTCTTATGTTTGGAGAAGCTTGTTCAACTGTACCAATTTATAAAAAAAAGTAAAATGAAAGAAAAATTCCTAAAATTTAAAAGCACATTTAATTCAAGCACAATTTTTTTCTGTGTTTTGTCCATAGTGTTTTTTGGGTTGTTTATAAATGCAAATACAAGTACAAAATACACTTATCTGCCTTTTCTTAAAATAGGGAAAGAAGTAGACAAAACTTATGGTTCGGCAATGGAGTCTCTTGGCCCACAAGTATATCCTGTAAAATTGCCCACTAAATTGGATTTTGGCGGTGAAGATGTGCCTTTAAAAGACATTGAAGTGAGAGAGCGATTAGATAGAGAATTATTAGTAAATACTTTTTGGCAATCCAATACCGTATTGGCATTGAAAAGAGCAAATCGTTGGTTTCCTTTAATTGAAGAAAGATTGAAGGCAAATGGTGTGCCTGATGATTTTAAGTATCTTGCTGTAATTGAAAGCAACCTTACAGATGTCGTTTCTCCTGCTGGAGCAGCTGGTTTTTGGCAGTTTTTGAAGGCAACAGGCACTAGTTATGGTCTTGTTATAAATGATGAAATAGATGAGCGATATAATGTTGAAAAGGCGACAGATGCAGCTTGTAGGTATTTAATAAGCGCCAAAAATTCATTAGGAAGTTGGTCGGCAGCGGCGGCATCTTATAATATGGGTGTTGCAGGTTTTCAAAAACAACAAGGCAGACAAAGCCAAGAAAGTTATTACGATATGTCGTTAAATCCAGAAACCAATAGATATGTATTTAGGATTTTGGCATTGAAACTAATTCATCAAAATCCAAAAGACTTTGGATATAATTTTACAGAAGATGATTATTATGCTCCTTTTAAATATAAGGAAGAGACATTAGAAGGATCCGTTAGTTCCTTCGGAGCATATGCCCAAGCTCGTGGCATTACCTATAAGGAATTAAAGATGTTAAATTCTTGGTTGCGCGACAATAAGTTGTCAAATATTGAGAAAAGGACCTATACAGTGAAAATTTTAGAACGCTAATATTCTTTTACATTTTTAAATCAAATACTCTTTGTGTTTTGTTTTCGACGAAACCTAGTTTTTCATAAAAAACATGTGTTTCTGTTCTAATTGCATTACACCTAACTCTTACCTTATCAATGTTTTTGGATTTACTCCAATGCACAAATTCTTGGATCAACCCATTTGCAATTCCTTTGTTTCGGTGATTTTCATCTACAATTAGCCCACCAATTTCAGCAAATGGCAAAGACTCAAGTCGAATAGCAATAAATCCATGTAACCAACCGCAAACTTTTTCGTTTTGGATAGCTAAAATGGCAAAAGCATTTTTGTCTTTTTGAATCGAAATAATTTGAGCTATGGTTTGTTCCACAGTGATTTTATAGCCCAATCGGGCAGAAAGTAATTGAATTGATTGCGCATCTTCTAATTGTATGGCTCTAGTGCGAATCATCTATCTTTTATTTAATTAAAGTAGAAACGCCTTTTCTTATATATTCAACGCCATCAATTCCTGTAAATTTTAAATGCCAAATATAAGTGTCCATTGGCGAAGGCACACCTTGGTATGTTCCAGTCCAAAATTCATTAGCTAGGTTGCTTTCAAATACCTTCTCTCCATATCTATTAAAAACTAAAAATTCATATGGGCCAGATTTTCTAGCAAAAACTAAATTAGGTCTTAAAAAACTATTGGCGTTTTCTATTTCGCTCGGATTAAATGCATTTGGAACAAAAGCTTTTGGAGTAGGCGTCATACAAACTCGATTTGAACTAGAACTTAAAAACAAAGTATCATTTGTTGGCGTTATTAATCGGTAATTTGCAATTACTTTATAGCATATTTTCTGAACGGTATCAATATTTGGATCAAATATTTGGCTTACATTGAAAGAATTAATCGTTGTAAGTGTAATGTTGGTAGACTGTATGATTGTGGTGTCTATATATTTATTGAAGTCATAAGAAATTACTTTTCCATTTTTTATTTCAAATGGATTCCAATTAAAAGTGCCTGAATTAAGTGTTTTTTCGTCAAATTCTAATAAAATAGAACGGGCTGTACCTGTTAAAAACTCCCTATCACAACTATCAAAAGTATTAAATTGGTAATAATAACTTTCCTTTTGTGGCAATGGATTGTTGATGTCCTTAAAAACTAAATATTCGGTTGGCGGGGTCGGCAAGATTGTACTAGTAATATCTGTGGCACCAATTCTTCTTAAATCTATAATTTTGGTGGCCCGATTTACTTCCACTAATTTGTATTTAGCGATGGTGTCAATTCCGTATTCTAATGTGATAGAGTTGTCATTTTCAACGGAAACTCTTTGGATAAATGCTTTTTCTGGCTTTGGCAAAACATCCGATAGAAAACAAACTTCATTCGTTGCCGATTTTTCAAGTCCTCCATTTAGTATCGCAATGATTTTCACACATACATTTATGCTGTCTTCATTTACAATCAAATTATAAGTAGAGTCGGAAGCTGGAAGGATTGAATCTAAAGTAAAAGTAGCAGCAAGTCCTTTTTTTACAAGCACTTGGTATTCTTTAACACCTTCAGCGTAATTATTGTATTTTATCCATCTAAATTTATAAGTATTCTCACATCTATTTGAACTTAAATTGCGCAAAAACATGGTATTGTGTGGCTCAATACTTAGTGCCCCTTGGAGGGTGTCGCAGGCTACGAGCGCCCTAAGCTTGTAAACCGTAAATCCTGAATCAGGTTTTGCACTTAAATCTAAATAATTGTCAGTTGCTCTACCATTTACGGTGGCTATAGGAGTACTAAAATTATTGCTACTACTAAAAATTAAATATCCCGTTACTTCTGGAAATGTTGAAGGTGTCCATTTCAGAAAATTGCCAATATTTACAGATGTAACTACCTCAAAAGGGACAAAAGGCGGTCTTTCTTTAGAATTGTCTGCTGTGTCGCTTGAAATTGAGCTAACAACTCCACCGCAGTTTTGTACCGTTTTCATAAAAACAAAAACGGAATCTGAATTGGCAATATTAAGAGCTGTGGTAGTAGTGCCTACTGTAAGTACTGAAAGCACTAAATTGTATGGGCCAGCCTTTGACCCAATTGAAGCATAAATTTCGTACCTAATAAATGTGCCACAAAACGCAGTGGGCGTATTCCAATTAAGTACAATATTGTTTGCCCCGTCGTTGCGTACACAAAAGAGATTAGGGGGAAGATTTTGAGCATTTGTTTTTTCAAAACATAGAAAAAGGGCTAAAAAAAGGGCAATTTTTGATAATAATTTCATTTTTTATTTTTTATCCAACAACAACTTCAGTAAAAGTATTAGGTTTTAAATATTTTTGAGATAAATTTCGTATTGTTTTTGCATCACAACTTCTAATTTTTTCCACAAATTCAGATAACTTAGAAACGGAATTTCCTTCGATATAGTATTTTTTAAATTGTTCTGCTCGATTTAGTGGACCATCTATTCGAGAAAGGAACTTGCCTAACAGGTAATTTCGCGCCAAAACAATTTCTCTATCACTTACCAAATCAGTATTCATTTTATCTATTTCGTTATAAATATCTTCAAGACAATTCTTTTTATGCTCAACCCCTATTTCAGTTTGAATACAAAATATGCCACTATGTTTAAGTGTTTGCAAACTGCTGTGAATACCATAAGTATAGCCCTTTTCTTCTCTAATTTTGCTCATCAATCTTGATCCAAAATAGCCACCAAAAATGGTATTGGTTAATAGAAATTCGGGATAATCAGGTTCATTCATGTTAAATAAAATCTTTCCGATATTTAAAGAAGCCTGAACAGCACCTTTTTTTTCAAGGTAAAATTGTTTTTCAGCACTTGTATTGATGGCAATTGTTTCGCTTTTTGGTGTATTCATTTTATTCCAAACAAGACTTTCAAAAAAAGTTTCAATTTCTTTCTCAATTTTATCGGTAATACGACCTGAAACTAAAATGGTACAATTTTCTGGCGATAATTGAGAATTATAATAGTTATGGATGTCTATTTGTTCAATTCCTTCGATTCTTTCTGCCGAAGTTTCATAACCATAAGGATGCTTGTCGCCAAAAAGTAATTTTTTGAAAGCCATATCAGCCAAATAGTCGGTTTTTTCTTGGTTCATTTTTAGCTGCGACAAGCTATTTTTTTTAAATAAATCTACTTCACTTGCTGGAAAAACAACATCCATGATGGTTTCTTTTAGCAAAGGCAAGCTTTCGCTTAAATATCTATGAAGACAATATAATTGAATAGAAAAAGTATTATAGCCCAATGATGCTTTTATAGTGCTACCATAAAAATCTATGGTTTCCGACATTTCGAATGCCGATTTTGAGTGAGTGCCACTTTTAATTAGTGCACTGCAGGATTTTCCAATTAGCGGTTTTTTTTCAGCCCACCTCCCAGCATCAAATAAAAAATCAACCGATAAAATATCGTTTTTCGAACCGGGAAATAAAAAGACTTTTATGCCATTTTTTAAAACATAGCTATTGGGTTCTGCAAAAGAAATGTCTCCAATAGGATGGATAGCTGGAAAATTTTGCTTACTTAATATCATTTTCTTTTTTTAAATAGTAAAGTGTATTGCTTTTTTCTTTTTGAAAAGTTTGATTTGCAAACAATAAAATATCCTCCGCTGAAACATTTAAATAATTCTCTTCTTCTTTATTTATTAAATTGGCATCGCCCAACAATTCAAAATAAGCAATATTAATTACCTTACTCATTAAACTAGTATCGCTAAAATTAAGATGAGAAAGTGTTTTGTTTTTTATTTTCTGAAGTTCGTTAAAAGAGACACTTTCTTTTTTTAACAATTCTAATTCTTCCCAAATGGCTGTTTCAGCAATTTTTATGTCCACACCAGGTGCCATTTTTCCTTCCACACAAAAAAGACCAATCTCATTACTTGCGCTGATATATGCGTCTATGGAAACAAATAGTTTTTGTTCTTTTACCAATTTTTGGTATAAACGGGAAGATTGACTGCCAGAAAGAATGTCGGAAACCAAATCTGACACAAAAAATGTTGGGTCGAATCGATCTGGCGCTTTAAAGGCAATAAATATGGCATCAAGACTTACATCAGCAAAAATGGTTTTTTCTTTTGGTATAGATTGAATAGGCTCTGTAATTGAATTTTTAGGAGCCGAAACACTAAAATTTATTTCACCAAAAAAATGTTCTACCCTTTCAAAAACAAATTCTTTATCCAAATTTCCACCAACTACTAAAATAGCATTACTAGGCTGATAATATTTAGAATAAAAAGATTTTACATCTTCAAGTGTTGCATTCGCCACATGATCGGTTGTTTTGCCAATAGTAGGCCACATATAAGGATGTTTTTCATAAATCATTTCTCTCAATATATGCCACACATTTCCATAAGGTTGGTTGATATAGTGTTCTTTAAACTCTTCAATTACTACTTTTTTTTGCTCATTAAGTGCCCTTTGATTTATTTTAAGGTTGCACATCCTATCGGCTTCCAAAAACAAAGCAACATCCAAATTGTTTTTTGGAACTTGGCAATAGTAGTTAGTATAATCATTATTTGTAAAAGCATTATTTTCGCCACCTGCTTCTTGAAGGGGTTCGTCATAGGTATCTGAATTTTTTGAGCCTTCAAACATGAGATGTTCAAACAAATGTGCAAATCCTGTGCGCTCTGGATCTTCATCTTTTGCACCAATTTTATACAAAGTATTTACAACAACAAATGGAGAAGTTTCATCAAAATGATGAACAACAGTTAGTCCATTTTTAAGTATTTTTTTACTTGTTTCTATCATATTAATTAGAATAAAATCAAAGGTAATACATTAATTACATCTCTGATAAAACCAAACGGATATTTATAATGTTTTAAGATTTTAATCATGTTTGGTTTTGTTGATAAGCAGACTTATCTTTACTAAAGAAAAATTATAGAATGATTTTACAAGAACTATACCAAAAGGCACTAAATTTTGAATTCCTTTCACCAGAGGAAGGTGTTTTTATTTTTCATCATGCACCAACAGCGGAGTTGATGGAAATTGGAAATATTCTACGTCTGAAAAAGAAACCAGAAAAAATAGTTACATGGATAATAGATAGAAATGTAAATACAACAAATGTATGTGTAGCAAATTGTAAGTTTTGTAATTTTTATCGTAAGCCAGGTCATTCCGAATCCTATATTACAGATATTGAAACCTATAAATGGAAAATAGAGGAAACAATAAAATATGGAGGAGATCAGTTGTTACTCCAAGGAGGGCATCATCCTGATTTAGGTTTATCCTTTTATGTAGATTTATTTAAAACACTAAAGTCCTTATATCCGAATATAAAATTACACGCCCTTGGGCCGCCAGAAATAGCACACATAACAAAGCTTGAAGGAAATACTTATTCCGAAACTTTATCCGCTTTAAAAGCCGCTGGGTTAGATTCCTTACCTGGAGCAGGAGCCGAAATATTAAATGATAGAGTAAGAAGATTATTGGCCAAAGGCAAATGTTCGGGCGCCGAGTGGTTGAATGTAATGCGTGCTGCCCATAAGATAAATTTAACAACATCTGCCACCATGATGTTTGGACATATTGAAACCATTTACGAACGAATGGAGCACTTGGCATGGATTAGACAAGTACAGTCGGAAAAGCCAGCCGACTCGAAAGGGTTTTTGGCATTTATTCCATGGCCTTTTCAAGACGAAGGCACCTTGCTAACTAAATTACGCAATATAAGAAATGAAGTTACGGGAGATGAGTATGTAAGAATGATTGCCATTTCGAGGATGATGTTGCCAAATATTGAAAACATACAAGCTTCATGGCTTACAGTAGGTAAAAAAATTGCTCAACTTTGTTTACATGCAGGAGCAAATGATTTTGGGTCTATAATGATAGAAGAGAATGTTGTTTCGGCAGCTGGTGCACCACACCGATTTACAAGTAAAACAATGCAAGATGCCATCATTGAGGCAGGCTTTACACCACAATTGCGCAATCAACAATATGAATTTAGGGCAATGCCAAATATGGAGGAGCAGGTGATAAATTACTAAAAAAAAGCCGAAGAAAATTTTCTTCGGCTTTTTTTAAATTTGAATTAATTGTTATTCTACAATTATTTTTTCAGTAGCTATGCCATTGCTAAATTCGGTTTTTACAAAATAAATCCCTTTAGCTGTATTAAGGTCAATTTTGTTTACTAATAAAGGTTTATTGTTTTCAAACACCAATTTACCCAATAAATCAAATACTTGAATATTTATAGGTAAAATTTTGGCTTTTACTATTATTTGTCCATTAGATGGGTTAGGAAAAACCAATAGTTCGTTTACATATTTTACATTTGTAATAGCAGTTGATGTCTCTATTAGTTCTACTCTTTCGTTTTCTAAAACAGAACGCATAATGCTAATTTGGTCTTTTGTAAAACTATTCTGACATTCTTCTCTTGAATAATCCATATAGTTTTCAAACATATCTGGCAAATCGCCTGGTTGGTTTCTTCTACAAGTGTTTTTTGTGGTATCACAGCCTTCTAACTGACTATTGTTTCCGCAAAAAGGAGTATCGTCTGCACCATCATCTTCTCCATTACATTTAGGAGCGCCAGTTAAAAGGTTGCCTTTGTCGGCCCAAATATGTCGTAGCCCCAAATAATGACCCACTTCGTGTGTTGGTGTTCGTCCTTTTATTTTAAATAAAGTATTAAATGGTGCTGGAAATTGATTTGGGTTATTACTGCCAAATGCTCTATAATCAATAACTACACCCTCTAAACCAGGTGATGGCGCTGAATTGCCATCTGGCCAATTGGGCAAATCCGCAGGAGGGTAAGCATACCCGAAAAGCAAAGAACCAGGAATTGGAGGCTGTAAATTCCCTACCCAAATATTTAAATAATGAACAGGATCAATTGCATCACTGCCACCACTTATGGTTTTTTTTATTTTGTCATATCCTGCAAGAGATCTTAGATTTCCTTTAAATATTTTAGTAGTACTTACCCGAATAATACGATCCAACTTAAACTCAATATTGGCATCTGTTACTATGTCATCATAAATACTTCTAACATTATTAGCATCAGCATTTGTTCTTCTAAAGTCGTCGTTTAGAATTTTTATTTGATTTAGAATAATAGAATCATCCAGGTTTTCGGCCTCTTTTTTATAAACGATATGCACTACTACATTAATGGTATATAAATCACCATCACCTCTATTTAATTTTCCTTCTTCAGCGGCTTTTTTTAGTATAGCATCAATCCGCTCTTTATAACCTGGATAAAGGACATCGCGCTCCTCAGTTCCAATTCTGAAACCACATTGGTCGAATGGAGCAATGTCTAATTTATTCTGTCCAAATAAAACACTATTTATGCTTAAAAAAGACAAAATGATAAGTATTACTTTTCTCATAATTTTTTTTGCAAATGTATTATTTTTTTAATTATTAAAAAAGGTTAAATGTCTTTAAATTTGTCAATATCCCTGCGATCTCTTTTTGTGGGTCTTCCAGCACCTCGGTCTCTAAATTCGGCATTCATAATTACCGTCCCATCATTTTTTTGAGGTAAGTCTTCAGGTGGTGTTAAATCTTCATAACAGCCACTAGCAATAATGGCACTCACTCGTTTTTCAATCAACTGAATGGATTTATAGGTAATTTTAAATCCCTCTTTTTTAATTTCTACTATTTCATTTTCGCCAAGCATTTGCGATGCCTTTACCGAAATTCCGTTTATTTTTATTTTGCCACCCTTACATGCGTCGGAGGCTTGGGTGCGCGTTTTGTAAACTCTAACAGCCCAAAGCCATTTATCAATTCTTATTTTATTGCCCATTTTGTAAAGTTAGAACAAAGAAAAAGATATTGGAATAGTAAATTGGAATAAATTTTGAATAATATAAAATGGATATGTACTTTTATGCCAAAATATACAAAAGTGATGAATTCAAAAATTATAATTTTCGCAGCATTTATTGTTTTAAGTGCTTTTTCGTGTAAGGCAACCAAAGAAGGTAAAAATGCTGAGACTAAAGAAGGCGTAAATAAAATAAAATTAGATAGCAAAAACCCTATTGTAGGCAATTGGAGCTGGCTAGAGACCTATTGTTGTGGCAGGATGAAAGGCGTTGAAAAGGCATCCATTACAAAGGAAATAAAAGGTTTAAATATTTATCCAGACGGTAATTATGAAAGAACAGAAAATGGAAAAGTAACCACTACTGGCAAATACACCATGGGAACGGGCACGCCTTACAAAGGTAGGGAGTCCATTCAATTTGACGAAAATGTAGGCGCATTATTACAAATTAATGGCGATACAGCAATCTTATCCTGGGAATATATGGATTTACAAATAGAAACTTATGTAAGAGCGAAATAGGCTGTTACGATTTCATTTTCAAATAATCCAATTATTTAATCATATCAAACCCAGTATATTTTTGCAAAACAGAAGGTATTTTGATTCCTTCGGGAGTTTGATTGTTTTCCAACAAACAAGCTACTATACGAGGCAAAGCCAATGCACTTCCGTTTAATGTGTGTGCTAATATATTCTGCCCATCGGCATTTTTAAATCTCAATTTAAGTCTATTGCTTTGAAAAGTTTCAAAATTGGAAACAGAACTTACTTCTAACCACTTTTTTTGTGCTCCGGAATAAGCTTCAAAATCGTAGGTTAGCGCACTAGCGAAACTCATGTCGCCACCACATAACCTTAGAATCCTATATGGTAATTCCAATTTAATTAATAAATTTTCTACATGTTTCGCCATTTCGTCCAATGTCTCGTATGATTTGTCGGGATGCTGAGCTTGAACAATTTCTACTTTATCAAATTGATGTAGCCTATTTAATCCTCTTACATCTTTTCCATATGAACCAGCCTCGCGTCTAAAGCAAGGTGTGTATCCAGTGTATTTTATGGGCAATTGGTTTTCTTTTAGTAATTCGCCTCTTAAAATATTAGTAATTGGTACCTCGGCAGTTGGAATCAAGTAAAACTTATCTTCTGTTACGTGATACATTTGCCCCTCTTTGTCTGGTAGTTGACCAGTAGCAAAGGCACTTTCTTCATTTACCATCAAAGGCGGAATTACTTCATTATAGCCTGCTTTTCCGGCTTCATCCAAAAAGAAACTAATTAGAGCACGTTGTAAAATGGCACCTTTTCCCTTATAAACAGGAAAGCCAGCGCCAGTTAATTTAACGCCCAATTCAAAATCGACGATATCATATTTTTCGGTAAGTTCCCAATGTGGTTTAGCATCTTCAGACAAAACGGGGATTTCTTTTACTATAAAAGTACAAACATTTTCCTCAGGCGTTTTTCCTTCAGGAACCAAGTCGCTAGGTAAATTAGGCAATGTAACCAGCTGGTTGAAAAGTTTGTCTTCTACAACTTTCAAATCGGCTTCAAGTACTAAAGTATTTTCTTTAATTGTACTTATTTCATTTTTTTTATTTTCGGCTAATTCTTTTTGTCCAGATTGCATTAAACTGCCAATCTCCTTTGAAATAGTATTTCTTTGAGATAAAAAATCATCTAAAGCAGTTTGAATTTTCTTTCTTTTTGTGTCTAAGGAAATGATTTCATCTACAATCTCTGGTTGGTTGAAATTCTTTTTTGCTAATTTCCTTTTTACCTCTTCTGGGTTTTTTCTAATTAATTCTACTAGTAACATCTTTTATTTTTATATGTAGCAAAGATATGGATTATATTATGTTGGAAAGTGAAATTTATCTTTATCAAATAATTTTTAGAAAAAAAATAAAGAGATTATATTGATTATTTAAAAAAACTTATTTACTTTGCATCCATAAACCGCGGTCAATATTCTTTTGACCACAATTTTAAGCAACTTATTTTTATTTGCAATCAAATTTTGAGTTATAATCCAAATACTATTTTTTCCATGATTGAAGTCAAAAAACTTCTTGAAATGCAATTCCCCCAATTTAAAGAAACAGATAACAATCAAAAGGTGTCAATTGCTGATATATTGGAAAAAATAGAATGGATAAGATAAACGTCCAAAAAAATTGAAGCACCAAAAAAAATTGATTTAATTAAAGAAAAAAATTATTAGAGCAAAAATGGAAGAAAAGAAAGAAATTCCAAACAAGCTATTTAGCATTCAAGACGGTACACCTAAAAAAGTTTTAAGAAAACGAAAGGGAGCAAAGGAAGAGGAAACACCATTTTTTGAGATTAAGGAAGATTCGATTTTGGAGTCGCCGCCTATTGGAGTTGCTGAAAAAGAAGCTAAGAAGTCAATTAAACCTGTAAACAAACGCATTGAAATTCAGTTTGACATGGATGAGGAAGAAATCCCTTTGCCCGTAATTGAAGTTTCAGAAATAAAACCAGAATCAAAAGTTTTAGAGGCAATAAAAAAAGAAAAAAGCAATAACAAAAAACCAGCACCTGCTAAAAAGCAAGAAAAGGAATTGCCAAAAGTAGAGGAAATGATTCCAGAGCCTGTAATTAATATAGTAATATCAAACGAAGAAAAGGTAAAACCGCAAACTGAAAATGAAGTAGTTATATCGAAAGCAGAAAAGGAAAGTGAAAAGCCAAATAACAATCCGAACAAAAAACCACATCCTAAGCCAATAAAAAATAATAAGCAAGTTCAAGAACCTGAAATTGCCAAAAAAGAAGAAAAAAGCGATGAGGAAGCGATAAAGGCAGAAATAAAACAGATAAAAGAAAGAAATATTCAAAACCAATCGAATAATAATAAAACTGAATTACCAACAAACAATCAAGTAAACAATCCTAACCCTAACAATAATCCGAACAATAACCCCAATAATAATCCCAATAATAACCCCAACCAAAATAACAACCCGAGTAACAATAATAATGATAGAAATAATTCTACTAGGCGTTATTCGTCTGAGTTTAACGTAGAATTAGACGGAGTAATTGATGGAGATGGTGTGTTGGAAATAATACCAGAAGGGTATGGATTTTTAAGATCATCAGATTATAATTATCTTTCAAGTCCAGATGATGTATATGTGTCTCCATCTCAAATTAAACTTTTTGGACTAAAAACGGGCGACACCGTACAAGGAACTATAAGGCCACCTAAAGAAGGGGAAAAATATTTCGCTTTATTAAAGTTAGAAACGATAAATGGCAAAACGCCACAAGAATTAAGAGATAGAATTCCGTTCGATTATTTAACACCTTTATTTCCTGAAGAAAAATTAAATTTATTCGAAAACTCCACAAATTACTCCACTCGTGTAATTGATTTGTTTACTCCAATTGGGAAGGGACAAAGGGGCATGATAGTAGCGCAGCCGAAAACAGGAAAAACAATGCTATTGAAAAGCATTGCAAATGCTATAGCAAAAAACCATCCTGAAGTTTATTTAATCGTATTGCTTATTGATGAGCGACCAGAAGAAGTAACAGATATGGCTCGAAGTGTGAATGCCGAAGTGGTGGCTTCAACATTTGATGAACCAGCTGATAGGCATGTAAAAGTAGCAGGTATTGTTTTACAAAAGGCAAAACGATTAGTAGAATGTGGACATGATGTTGTAATTTTACTCGATTCAATCACCCGATTGGCTCGTGCTTACAATACATGTGCGCCATCATCAGGTAAAGTGCTTTCAGGTGGCGTAGAAGCAAATGCGCTACACAAACCGAAACAATTTTTTGGTGCAGCTAGGAACATAGAAAATGGAGGTTCGCTTACTATAATCGCAACAGCATTGACAGATACTGGCTCAAAAATGGACGAGGTAATCTTTGAAGAATTTAAAGGAACGGGTAATATGGAGTTGCAATTGGATAGAAAGTTGTCTAATAGAAGAATATTCCCGGCAATAGATGTTGTGGCATCAAGTACCAGACGAGACGATCTTTTGCATGATAAAGAAACGCTTGCTAAAATGTATATTATGAGAAATCATTTAGCAGACATGAATGCAGAGGAGTCGATGAAACTGCTTTTACAAAGAATGAAAGGCACCAGAAACAACGAAGAATTCCTAATTTCGATGAATGGCTAAATTAATTTATCGTAAAGCGATAAAAAAAATAAATAATAAATTATCTTTGCAGTCCAAAATTTTTTTGAACAATGAAACGTACTTTTCAACCATCGCTTAGAAAGCGTAAGAATAAACATGGCTTTAGAGCTAGAATGAAGACCAAAGGCGGACAAGAGGTGATCAAAGCTCGTAGAGCTAAAGGTCGTCACAAACTGTCTGTTTCTGATGAACGCAAATTAAAATAATACAGCTACGGGTTTATCCGACAATAAATATAGCAAGTTATCAATCTCTAAACACGAACGCCTAAAGAGTCGAAAGTTAATTCAAGAACTCTTTAGGCGTAAGTTGTTTGTAAATACCCCAAAAATAAAAATATTTTATTCCTTTCAAAGTAATGATGATTTTGTAATCAGTCAATACGGATTTTCAGTTGCAAAGAAATCATTTCCAAAAGCGACGGATAGAAATAAAATAAAGCGTTTATTGCGAGAAAGCTGGAGACTGCATAAGAATGGATTTGTGGAGCAATTGATACAAAAAAACCAAAAGGGTATTTTCTGGTTTAATTACATTGGAAAAGAATTGCCTAGTTTTCAGGACATAGACAATAGTATTCAAGCTTTTATTGCTATTTTTGAATCCAAGCATGAAATTAATTAGAAACTTTTTTACGTTTATTTTAGTTGGGATAATAAGCCTTTACAAGCTTTTAATTAGCCCATTATTAGGTCCAGCTTGCCGATTCACGCCATCTTGCAGCGTGTATTCTATGGAAGCAATTAAAAAGTTCGGCCCAATTAAAGGAACTTGGCTAGCCATAAAAAGAATTTCCTCATGCCATCCTTGGGGTAGGCATGGGCACGACCCAGTACCATAAAATAAAAAGGTATTTGAGGCGCCAAAAGGGAAATAGTCACAAAATTATTGTTAAAAATCCCTATTTTAGTGCCATATAAATGTTTTTAGAATAAATTTGAATCGATAAACAAAAATAAAAATGAATATAAGAAACAGCATAGCTAAAATTAAGAAAAAATATTTGGCTATTTCTTTAACGATACTTGGTTTTTTTGTACTTACAGCTGCTGGCGATCGGTACTTTGAATTATCCAAAAACATTGAAATATTTACAACTTTATTTAAGGAGCTAAATACCTATTATGTAGATGATGTGGATCCGAATAAATTAATGGAGACAGGCATTGAGTCTATGTTGGCCTCACTTGATCCATTTACAAATTATATTTCTGGTGCAGATATAGATGAATATCAATTACAAACAACAGGAAAATATGATGGAGTGGGTTCCAGAATTATGAAAATTGACGACTATATTGTCATTTCTGACCCCTACGAAGGATATCCAGCTCAAAAGGCTGGCTTAGAATCAGGAGATATCATTCTAGAAATTGACGGAAAAAGCGCAAAGGGCTATACCACTGATCAAATGAGTAATTTGTTGAAAGGGCAACCAAATACTTCAATAAAAATAAAAATAAGGCAAAATAGTACAGGACTTGAGAAAGAACTCACCATTACAAGAGCAGAAATACAAATTAAAAATGTGCCTTATTTTGGTATGATAAATGATGAAATTGGTTATATCAAGTTGGATAATTTTGCCGAAAAAGCAGGTCAAGAAGTAGCAGATGCTATGAAAGACTTAAAAGAAAACAATCCAAAACTTTCAGGCGTAATTTTTGATTTGCGAGGAAACGGTGGAGGCTTGTTAAATGAAGCAATCAATGTTGCAAATGTATGGATCGATAAAGGTTTAAAAATTGTTTATACCAAAGGAAAAACAGCCGATTCAAATCATGAATACCAAACTCAAAACAAACCAGTTGATTTACAAATCCCATTGATTGTATTAATAGATGAAGGAACTGCATCTGCATCTGAAATTGTGAGTGGCTCTATACAAGATTTGGATAGAGGAATAGTAATAGGTCAAAATTCGTATGGAAAAGGATTGGTGCAAATTACAAGACCAATTGCATACAAGTCGAGATTAAAAGTAACAACTTCTAAATACTATATTCCAAGCGGAAGGTGTATCCAACGGATTGATTATACCCACAGAGATTCGGAAGGAGTAGCCAAAGTATTGCCTGACTCCCTAAGAAAATCTTTCAAGACCAAAATTGGAAGAATAGTAAAGGATGGGGCTGGAATTGAACCTGACGTTAAAACCGAAGAGGAATTAATGGCTGATGTAACCATTAGTTTATTTGAGAACAATCATTTTTTTACATTTGCAAATTTGTATAAAAAAAACCATTCTACTCTTTTAGGAGATTCAAAATACAAAATGACAGATGCTGAATATGTTGAATTTGTTGAATTCGTAAAAGGCAAATCATTTAAGTATGAAACAGACACAGAGAAGGCTCTGAAAGCGCTTAAAAAAACGGCTGAAGAAGAAAAATATTTTGCAGCACTCCAACCTGCAATTTCTACACTTGAGTCTGAAATATTAAGTGAAAAGGGAGATGATTTGATGAAATTTAAAAGCGAGATTAAAAGAATATTGCAAATGGAAATTGTAAGTCGGTATAAGTACGAAAAAGGTAGAATTGCCTCATCGTTAACCGAAGACAAAGATATTGCCACGGCCTTGGAATATTTTATTGAGATAGAAAAATATAATAAGCTTTTAGGAAAGTAAACCAAAACATGTAAAAGCTATCCTATTGAAAAAGATATTTTTGCTTTTTTGCATTTCAGTCCTTTTAATTACTATTGGATGGTTTGTAGCACATAAAAACCAATCTAGTAAAGCATTATCTGATTTAAAGAAAAAAGCATTTGACGAATCGCTTGAAGGCAAAAATTTAAAGGATGGAGATATAATATTTCAAACCTCACTTTCAAGTCAAAGCAAAGCAATACAATTAGCCACCGGTTCAAAATATTCTCATTGTGGAATTATATTCAAACAAGGAGAAGATTTTTTTGTTTTTGAAGCTATACAGCCTGTAAAAAGCACGCCATTAATGAAATGGATTGAGCGAGGGGAAAATGGAAAATTTGTAGTAAAGCGATTAAAGAATGCAGAAGAGGTTTTGAATGAAAAGGCACTTTTGAAAATGAAAGACATTGGCAATCAATTTACAGGAAAAGACTATGATATTAACTTTGAATGGTCGGATAATAAAATATATTGCTCAGAATTAATTTGGAAAATTTATAAAAGAGGCGCGGGTCTTGAAATTGGAAAATTAGAAAAAATAAAGGATTATGATTTTACAAATCCTAAGGTTCAGCAAAAAGCAAAAGAGCGATATGGCAATAATATTCCAGAAGAAGAAATGGTAATATCGCCAGTTGCCATTTTTAATAGCCCTCTATTATTTACAGTCGCATCGAATGAATAAAATTGAAATGAAGGAATTTCATAAAGTCTCCATTTTAAAAGCCCTAAAAACGAATGAGTAAGTAATGAACGAAATCGTTATGCTTTTTTTGGTTGGGTCGCTTGGAGGGATTATTTCAGGGATGTTTGGCATTGGTGGAGGCGTTATTTATGTTGTTGTTTTTAATATTTATTTGAAAAAAAATCATCCTGAATTAGTACACAATGACGCAATGCTAGTACAGTTGACTTTGATAAACAGTATTTTTTCTATTTTTTTTGGCGCCCTTTCTGGGTTTTTGAAGCAAGTAAAATCAAGAAATTTTTATCCAAATTTAGTATTGCAAACGGGAATACCTGCCTTGTTTACCGCAATATTAGGCACTATTTTAGTTGCGCATTGGGAAGGATACAATAAAAAAATATTCTTTTCTGTTTTCACTATTTTTTTGATTCCTATGTTGTTCAAGGTTTTACCTACCAAAAAAGAGGTTGTAGAAAACGACCAATTAGACAAAAAATATTTTGGTCTAACGGGTCTTTTAACTGGTTTGTGTACTGCTTTTACAGGCTTAGGTGGAGGAGTGGTTATTAATCCTATTTTGAACGGACTACTTAAATATCCGATAAAAAAGACCTTTTCAATTTCACAAGGGGTAATGTTAATCACTACTTTTGGCATTTCCATATTTCATCTTTTTAATAAAAACGAAGGAATAGAGGCCTTAGGAGCTGATTTTTATAGCGGCATAAATTTAAAAATGACCTTTCCGGTCATAATTGGAATGATCATTTTTGCTCCTTTTGGAGTAACACTGGCTCAAAAAACGCCAGCAAAATTATTACAATTATTATTTGCAATTGTTTGTTTGGCAATAATAATTAGGAATCTATTTCAGATATTTGGAACGTGAAAACAATAATTTTATTAATTGAAACTGCGGCACAGGTTTGCTCTGTGGCTTTGGCAAGTGATGGTGTAGTTATTGGCCATAAATTTACGAATGATCAAAAAAAATCACAAGAAGTGATAAATGATTTAATTGCACAAATTTTCGAGGAGCTTTCATTTTCCATTAATCAGCTGAGTGCAGTAGCAATAAGTGGAGGGCCAGGTTCATATACTGGTTTAAGAGTAGGTGCCTCATGTGCTAAAGGGATTTGCTATGCATTGGATATTCCATTGATTCATATTGATAGCATGTCGTCAATGATTGAAGGTATAAAAAAAAGATATAATCAATTAGATTACGACATTTTTTTTCCAATGATAGATGCCAGAAGGATGGAAGTCTTTTGTAGAGCGGAAGATAAAGCAGGAAATTGTATTTTAGAAACAAACCACCAATTTCTAGATCAACAATTCCTTGAAAGTATAATTGAAAATAGAAATGCGTTGTTTTTTGGAAATGGAGCTTCAAAAGTAAAATCAATTTTACCAAATTATAAAACTTTAATCGAAGATTTTATGCCTTCTGCCGAGGATATTGCACAAATCTCTTATCAAAAATTCTTAAGTGCATCTTTTGAGTCAATCGCATATTACGAGCCAAGATATTTAAAAGAAGTATTTATTTCGGCTAAAAAAGAGGTAAAAACAACATAAATATAAGAAAAATCACATATAAGTGTTTTTTTTAAGGTAATAACTATTTTTTGGTATGGTTTTTGTTTTATTCATATCGAAAAACTGGAAAAAATGGAAGCAATAGCATTAAAAGAAGTACTCGTGCTTAAAAATAAGCAAGGAGAAAAAGAGCCAATTAAATTGGATTATTCAATATTGAGAAAATCAGTATTGATTTTAAGGGCGGTTAATCACAAACTTAGACAAAAGATGATTAAACTTTTGGAGGAAGAAGGGCGAATGACTGTTACCGAGATATATGTAAAAATGAGATTAGAACAGTCGGTTGCTTCTCAACATTTGGCTTTATTAAGAAGATCAGGTGTTGTTGTAACTGAAAGGGATGGAAAATTCATCTTTTATTCATTAGACAAGAATAGAATTGGAGAAATTAGTCAGTTGTTAGAAGATTTGGTTAACTAATACCGAATACTGCTAAAAAACCTTCTAATTAAATTTTTATATTGTACAAAGGCTTCCTCAAAAAAAGTCCTAATTATTTGATGTATAGTTATTTTTATTGTTTTGATAAAAAGAACTATGCTTCATTTATTTATCTTAAATTATAATTGTTATAATATTAAATCATATAGCCTTAGTAATTTGAGCATATTTATTTTATATATATTATTTTGTTAACAAAGTCTTTAAAGGATTTAATTCAATATTTCCCTAATCTTGTGGTTCAATAATTTGATGATTAATGAACTTTGATGATTTAAACTTAGAGAACTTATCTAAATCTTTGGAGCTGTTGAGGGCGGTTGCACATCCCATTAGATTAGCAATAATTGATTTGTTAGATGAGGAGCAACAGTTAAATGTAAATAGAATTTATGCCCAATTGGGAATGGAGCAATCCATTACTTCTCAGCATTTAAAAGTACTAAGAGATACAGATGTTGTAATTACAAAAAGAGAAGGTAAAATGATTTTTTACACTTTAAATTATCCAAAGTTACAATCCATATCCAAAGGAGTTTCTAGTTTCGATCTTATCACAAAAGAAAGACAAAAAAAATTACGCAAATCAGCTGTAACCATAGCTGAAAATTAATTCCTATTTTCCTTTAATATCATAGGGAATAATCACTACATTTATTCCCAAAAAAAGGATGTCAGAAAAAGTAAAAGAATTTAATGATTATCGAGCTAAGATGAACAATGTTATTTTAGCTCAAAATAACCTCACTTTAAATCGATTCTGGAACTTAGACATGCATGCTTACAAGGCTGGAGCTATAGATGCTCCTACCAAAGAAATGCTAGGTTTGGTAGCATCAATGGTTTTGCGATGTGATGATTGCATAAAATATCACCTTGGAAAATCGAAAGAAGTAGGGCTTAATACAG
Organism: Bacteroidota bacterium; assembly: GCA_016705125.1. Lineage (GTDB taxonomy): Bacteria > Bacteroidota > Bacteroidia > Chitinophagales > JADIYW01 > JADIYW01. The sequence continues at coordinate 75,487 of JADIYW010000001.1, read as the reverse complement.
AACAAATTTACGAAGTATTTGCCATAGCAAATTTGGTAGGTGGGAGCATTGTTGTTCCGCACACCCGCAGAGCGGCCGAATATTGGGAAGAATTACAAAAAATATAAAATGTCGGAAACTAAAAAATTATATCTTTTTGATTCATTTGCGCTTATTTTTAGGGCCTATTTTGCAATGAGCAAAAACCCACTTATAAATTCAAAAGGACAAAACACATCCACAATACAAGGGTTTATAAACACTTTTACAGAAATAATAAAAAAGTATAAACCAACACATGTGGCCTTTGGAATGGATTCCCCAGTAATAACGGATAGGCAAGCTGTTCATGAATTTTACAAAGCACATAGAGAAGAAGCTCCAGAAGATTTAAAATTATCCATACCCTATATAAAAGAAATTATCAAAGGATTTAATTATCCCATTTTGGAAGTAAATGGTTATGAAGCAGATGATTTGATCGGAACCATTGCCAAGCAGGCCGCCCGACAGGGATTTGAAGTATATATGGTTACCTCTGATAAAGATTTTGGACAGTTGGTAGAAGAAAAAATATTTATGCATAAACCTCCATATATGGGCAAAGGCCATGAAATATTAGGAGTGCCAGAGATATTAGAAAAATGGGAAATAGACCACCCAGATAAGGTAATCGACATTTTGGGATTAATGGGAGATACCGCCGACAATATACCAGGGATAAAAGGAGTTGGAGAAAAAACGGCCAAAAAACTGATACAAGAGTTTCATTCGGTGGAGGGTGTTTTGGCAAATGTAGATAAATTGAAAGGGTCGCTAAAAGAAAAAGTGGAACAAGGGAAAGAAATGGCCATTATATCTAAACAATTAGCGACTATATTATTAGATGCCCCAATTTCTTTTGATGAAGAAGAATACATTATAAAAGAACCCAACAAAGAAAAATTGGAGGCAATATTTGCAGACTTAGAATTTAAAACACTTGGCAAACGATTGTTGGGCGACACCTATAATCCGACACCTTCTTTAGCCACTATTGCTACTCGTAAAAATGAAGGACAAATTTCCTTATTTGGTGATGATGAAGCTGGTATCGAAGAAGAAAATAAATTACTTAAAAACTATACAAATGTAGAGCACCAATACCATTTGGTAGAAGGGGAAGAACAGATAAATCAACTGATAAGCAAATTAGTATTATCCCCAAAAATTTGTTTTGATACAGAAACAACAGGCATAGATGCCAATAATTGTGAATTGGTTGGCGTTTCTTTCAGCATAAAAACAGGAGAAGCATTCTATATTCCAATACCGGCAGACGAAAAAGCAGCTAAAGGCATTTTAGAAATGCTAAAACCGATTTTGGAAAATGAAAAAATAATTAAAATAGGGCAAAACTTAAAATACGACATATTAGTTTTAAAATGGTATGGGATTGAAATAAAAGGGGTTTTGTTTGATACTATGCTTGCTCATTATTGTTTGGAGTCGGAAGGCAGGCACAATATGAATTACCTTTCAGAAAATTATTTAGGATATTCGCCTATTTCCATTGAAGAACTAATCGGAAAAAAGGGAAAAGGTCAGGGCAATATGCGTACTGTTGAAAAACAAAAAGTAGCTGAATATGCAGGGGAAGATGCAGATATTACTTTACAACTAGAGGAAGTTTTTAGGCCTAAAATTGAAGGACAAAGAATAAGTGATATTTTTTACAAAGTAGAAAATCCCTTAATTCCAGCTTTGGTGGATATGGAATTTGAAGGCGTGAATATTGATAGAAAATTTTTAAATAATTTTTCGAACGAACTAGGAGAGGACTTGAAACGAATTAGCGATACCATTTTTGAAATGGCTGGAGTATCCTTCAATCTCGATTCACCTAAACAATTGGGCGATGTGCTCTTTAAACACTTAAAAATTCCGGTACAAGATAAAACAGCCAAAGGCGGACAGGCATCTACCAACGAAGAAACCCTTTCAAAGTTGGAAAATGAATATCCAATAGCAAGTCAAATTTTAGATTATAGAGAATTAACAAAACTTAAGTCTACCTATATTGATGCCATTCCCAATCTTATTAACCCTAAAACGGGAAGGGTGCATACCACTTTTAACCAAACAATTGCAAGTACCGGACGATTGAGCTCAACCAATCCCAATTTACAAAATATACCAATAAGAACCGATAGAGGAAAGCGAACTCGAATGGCATTTATCCCTCGAAACGACGATTATACCTTGCTTTCAGCCGATTATTCGCAAATAGAATTGAGGATAGTGGCCTCAGTGGCAAAAGATGAAAAAATGATGGAAGCCTTTCTAAATGGACATGATATTCATACTGCAACAGCTGCAAATGTATATCAAATTCCTATTGATAAAGTTGATGGTGATATGCGACGAAAGGCCAAAATGGTAAATTTTGGAATAATTTATGGCATCTCTGCTTTTGGTTTGGCACAAAGATTGAATATACCTAAAGCCGAGGCTTCTCATTTAATTAATCAATATTTTGAGGAGTACAAGGGCATAAAAAAGTACATGGAAGATTCAATTAATTTTGCAAAACAAAATGGATTCGCAGAAACGATTATGGGAAGAAGACGGTTTCTGAGAGATATAAATTCTAGAAATTTTACTATCCGAAGTTTTGCTGAGCGCAATGCAATAAATATGCCTATACAAGGTAGCGCTGCCGATATGATCAAATTGGCAATGATTGATATTCATAAAGAATTAAGGAACAAAGGATTGCTAACCAAGATGACGCTTCAGGTGCATGATGAATTAATATTTGATGTATATAAACCTGAATTAAAAGAAGTTGAAAACTTAGTTTTGAACAAAATGCAAAATGCCTTACCTTTGAATGTTCCAATTGAAGTTGGAATGGGTGTAGGAAATAATTGGTTAGAAGCTCATTAAATTGATAAAAATGATACAAAATAGAGTATATATTTTGGTTTTGGTATTTGTAATGCTATCTCTTACAGTATTTGCACAGGGAAAAAAGCCAGACAAAGACATGGATAAGGCATTAAAATACCTTAATGAAAAGAATTATGAAAAAGCATTAGAAATATATTTACAGGAATATCAGGCTGAGCGCTTAGATAAATATGCGCTTAGAATTGCCGATATGTATCACAGATTAAATCAAAATGAGAAATCATTGCAGTGGTTTAAAGATGTAAAATATTTAGATAAGGCAGATAAAAAGTACTTGCTCATTTTTGCAGATGTGAACAAAGAATTGGGATATTTAAAACCAGCATTTGATTATTATATGTTGTATGCCATTGAAGCAAATGATGCAGAAGGGGTTTATGAAAAAGCGTACGCTACAGAAAACTTATTAAAAGCTTCAAAAAAATCGGTTTTATATCAATTAAAGAAATTGCCTTTTAATACAGATGCTAATGATAATTATGTTGGCGCACTTAGGAATAATCAAATAGTAGCATCAGATAGAGATAAATCATCAAAGGAATTATTTCCTTTAACTGATTTTTATATTTTGCAACGGGAGTACGACAAATGGTTAAATCCTGTAAAGGTGCTTAAAGCAGAAGTAAAGGATACTTCAAGAACTTCCCTTTCCTATACGGCAGATGGAAATACCGTTTTTTTTACCCAAACACCATATAGCATAAATAAGAATTATGCCAAGGGTTATGCAGAAGGAAAATCACAAATAGTAACAGCAAAAAACACAGGCAACAAATGGTCAGAGATAAGTGAATTGCCTTTAAATGATTTATTTTCAAATAAAGACCCATCAGTGGATGCCGAAGGGAATACCATGTTTTTTGCTTCAAATATGCCAGGTGGTTTTGGTGGATATGATTTGTATAAAATGGAAAAAACAAATGGAGTGTGGGGTAAGCCTAAAAATTTGGGACAAGATGTAAACTCAAAATATGATGAGATATTACCATTTATTCGACAAGACGAAAACAAAAAAGTGCTTTATTTTACAAATGACAGTCCTGAAGGTTTCGGAGGATGGGACATTTACCAATGTAGTTATGAAATAGATAAATGGACAAATGTTGAAATTTTACCACCACCCATCAATTCATCGGCTGACGATAGGAGCATAATTTTTGACTTAAATAATCAGTCTGGCTATTTTACGTCTAATCGGAATGGAGGCGCTGGCGGATTTGATATTTATAGATTTGAACCTTTTGATTTAAAAATTGAAGTAAAAGCAAATGACCAAACTTTGGGCGTTCCACTCGGATTTGCAGAGATAAATTTATTTTTGGACGATATTGCAATTGATCAGGCATTAACCAACACAAGCGGTTCAAGTATTTTACAAGTAGGAAAAAATTTGAATTATGTAATTGTAGTACAAAAACCGGGTTACAAGCAAGTTTCACAAAAAATAAGTACTAGTAATAAAAATAATGGCGAGACGATTACAATCTCTTATGATTTGGAACAAGAGCCAAAATATAAAAACACAAATACACTTCCACCAAGTTCGGCTCAAAATACAATAGTGTTTAAAGGAGTAGTAGTTGCTAAAGACAAAGGAAAAATACCATTTGCCAAAATAAGGATGATTAATATGGACAATGGTAAAATAAAGGAACTAGAATCAGATATAAACGGTAAGTTTGAACAGCTATTATTTATCAATAAAACCTATAAAATTTATATAAACAAAGGGGATTATAAATTAGAAGACGATATTACCACCTTTGCAATGGAGGAAGGAAGTGAAATGTTTAGGGATTTTGTGTTCAAACAAACAGCTGACGTGTTTGCTCTTTTGGACAAAAACAATCCTAAATTGAATAATCCGCAGGTGGTAAGCAATCCTATTGCAAACAAGCCACCAAAGCAAGAGCCAACTCCTACAGTTGAGCCACCCAAACAAATTCAAGAACCAGTCAAACCAATAATCACGACTCAACAACCTTTACAACAGCCAGTAGTTATAAACCAAGAACCCATAGCTATTGTATCGCAACCAGTAATTACTACTCAAGAGCCAGTTGGTGTTTCGCAACCACCAATTTTAAAAGTTGAACCAACCACACAACCTATTGTAAATGAACCAGTAGCAGTAATAGAACAAAAAGTGATTCCAATAGTTGAAACACCTACTGCTAAAATTGAGGAGGAACAACCAATCGTTCCAAATAAAGAAGTTGTAAACGTTCCATTAAAAAGCAGCGATTTGTTGGCAGTAAATAACGTTCCGACAAGCAATTCAGATGTATCAAAAATAGAGAATTTACTTATTTATAAAATTCAATTAGGCGCATATCAGGAAAGGGATATAGATTTTTCTCGATTTGATGATTTAGGAAAAGTGGATGTTGCAACCTCCAATAGCGGACAGTTTATTTATACCCTTGGTGATTTTTCAAGTTTGGATGAAGCCAAAAGAAAATTGGAAGCAGTAAGAGAAAATGGCATGTTTGTTGCTTTTATTATTGGGTACTTAAAAAATGAAAAAGTAGGAATTTATAGATAATTAAAAAAAACAGTATGAAAAAAATTAAAAAACAAATCTTAACAATCGCATTTTTTGCATTTATGTCGGTAGCATTTAATAGCAATGCACAACAAACGTTTGTGGTAAATGAAATTTATGCTTACATGAGTAAGGGACAAAATACAGGTTTTGAAATTCCTTTACAAGATGCCAAGCCCGAGGATGCTATAAATTCTTTCAAAAAATTTATTAGCAAGTATAAAGGAAAATTTGTTAGTCCATCAAAAAAGTCACCAGAAGGATTTATTGACAATGCTTTAATTAAAGAGGTAAGTGCAAATACTGTTGATATGTATTTTACAAGTCAAGCAACAGAGTACGGTTCTAAATTAATCGTTTTTGTTGATTTGGGTGGTGCTTTTTTAGGCTCTCAAAATCAAGCAATGGGATTTGGAGCTATGCAGAATATTTTAAAAGAATTTGCTCGCCAACAAGCCGTAACGGTATCTGAAGAGCAAGTAAAAGTGGAGGAAAAAGCTTTAAAGGTATTGGAGTCAGATTTGAAGAAACTAAATGATGAGAAAGCAGATTATATTAAAGACATTGAAAAGGCAAAAGCATTGATTGCTCAAAGAGAGCAAGATTTGGTAAATAATGCAACAAACCAGGGTACAAAAACCCAACAAATAGAAATACAAAAAACGATTTTGCAAACAGTTAGAGACAAAAGAGCTGCTTTAGGTAAATAATTTTACCATAAAGGTAATTTGATTGATACTTACATTTTTGAACAGAACACGATACTAAATTGATTTTTTATGATGCAGAACATTGTAATGTGGGGAGAGGTTGGCACCGACCAAAAAGTACTTCTAGCCATAAAACTTAAAGAGGAAGAAAACAAAGTACATATATTTGGTTTTCAAAAGGAAAAAGTAACAAAGGAAATTCAGGATAAGCTTTTTTCGGAATGGAAAAATGGTGGTGAGTTTGATTTTCCTGAGGGGATTTACCACTGGATAGTTCCTGCAAGCAATGATAATATATTGCCAGACGATGTTAGGGTAGATAGGCCAGAAATAATTGTAAGTGCCCAAGCTGCCTGGGGAAAGAAATTGATGAGTACTAGGTTAAATGAAGTATTGGTTGAGGAAATTAATCTGATAGATCAAAAGTTACAAAACATAAACGATTTCGACCAGCAATTGTGGGACAAAACCAAGGATTTGTGGGCAAAGATTTCTGATTATAGAAAGCAAGGTGAGCTATCATGGGAGCATACAGATGTTTTGAAAGGTAGGATAAATGAAATTTTTGATGGCATAAAAGCATTAAAAAGAATTGATGTTGAGAAGGCAGATGAAGAAAGTGGGCATCATTTTCGCAATTTTATCAAAAAAATAGAAGAACAAACAAGCAAACTGATATATCCTGATGAGTGGGAAAAAGTATTTAATACTTTAAAGGCCATTCAGAATGAGGTAAAAGATTTTAATTTTAGTTGGAAGCAAAAAAGAGTGCTTTTTGATAAGCTCAACGATACTTTTTTGGAATTGCGTAAATACCGTAAAACGGAGTTTATAAATAAAACTAAAGATAGAATCAGAAACCTCAAAACCACAATTTCTGGAATCGTTCAATCGGCAGAAAGGGATAAAGAAAATTATCAAGCCCAATTTGACAAGCTTATGCACTACACAAGAGGCAAGCTATCTGAGACAGAAATGGCACAGAGACTTGGCTTTATAGTAGATAGAATTAAAGAAAAAGAAGCAAAAATTTCAAATATTGGGCAAACAATTCAAGACCTACTAAAGCAGGTGGAGAAAGAAGAAAAAAACAGAGAAGAGCTTGTAAATCAACCTGTTGAGAATAAGCAAAAAAAGCCAAAAGATCAACAAGTAGCAAAACCAACTCAGGAAGAAAAAAAGGAAAAGGAAGCAGAAGCAACTGAAAATAATGTGGCTGTGGAAAAAGAGGATATAAGCAATGTAGAAGTAAGTAAAGAAGTAGTGGAATTAGTTTCTGAACAAGAGAATCAAGTAAATTCGGATTTAGAGGAAGCAAAAGAGGTCAAAAATGAGACAAATAATACAACTGAAGAGGAAGTATTAAATGTTGAAGCCGCGCAAGAACAAGAGGAAAAAATTACCGAGGATGTTGAAAACAAAGTAGAAAAATGAAACAATAATTAGGGAAGACATCTTAAAGAAAAATAGCTTAAAAATTGCCAACACTTTTTCCTAGTGAGATACAAAATATTTGTGGCTGCGACGAGGCAGGAAGAGGTTGTTTGGCTGGCCCAGTAGTGGCAGCTTCTGTCATTTTGCCTAGAGATTTCAAGCATAAACTATTAAATGATTCCAAGCAAATTTCAAAAAAAAATAGAGATATGCTTAGAAAGGAAATTGAGGAAATAGCAATTTCATTCGGAGTAGGAATAGTTTCTCCAGCAGAAATTGATGAAATTAATATTTTGCGTGCTTCTATTAAAGCGATGCATTTGGCTATGGACAAATTGAGTACAAAGCCAGAACTAATTTTGATAGATGGAAACCGATTTTACCCATATCATAATATTCCTTTTAAAACCATAATTAAAGGCGACACAAAGTATTTCGAAATAGCAGCAGCATCAATTTTGGCTAAAACTTATCGAGATGAAATTATGGAATCGAACCATAATTCGTTTCCACAATATCAATGGAATAAAAACATGGGATATCCAACACTTGCCCATAGAGCTGCCATAAAAACAAATGGAACTTGCAGTCACCATCGATTGAGTTTTCGGTTATTGAAAGAGGAAAACGAATTGCTTTTCTAAAAAGGGGAATTAAGATTTTTGGCTACAAAGCATTTAGTAAAGTTTTTTTACCTAGATTTATCTTACTTATAAAAAAAACTAAAGCTACATGAGCATAATAAAATACATTTTAATTTTTTTAGTATCCCTTGGTATCGCTTTTTTCTTTTACAAAAAGTACTTTTTAGCACCTAAAATTGCCTTTCCAAACCTTCAGTTGCAAAATTTAGAAGGTGAAAGTGTTTCTATTGATCAATATTTGGGCAAGCCTGTTTTAGTTAATTTTTGGGCCACTTGGTGTCATAATTGTTTGAATGAGATGGCCGATTTAGAAAAGGCATCTAAGATATTAAAGGAAAAAGGAATAGAGACAATTTTAATTTCAGACGAAAACATTGAAACTATAAATGCATACAAACAAAGAAAGCCTTACCAATTTACGTATTTAAAATTTTCAGGAGAAAGGGAAGACTTAAAGATATTTTCGATACCAACAACGTATTTATTGAATAAAAACGGGGAAATTGTATATACAAAAGTTGGCGAAGAAAAATGGGCAGAACCCCAAATAATTGAAATGTTAATAGAAAAGGCTGGTTTGGATTAGAAAATTCTTCTATAGCCCAAAACTCTAGGTCCCCAATATACATTAGTAGTGGTAGCATAAGAAATACCAGAACTACAAGCAGCATTGATAAAAGTAATTTTACCATTTTCTACTTTCGTTACAATGCCAACATGACCAATAGTTGATGAATACGAATTTCTGCCAGTGAAACAAATCACATCTCCAGGCTTTACTTCCTCTTCTTCAATTTTTTGACCAAAATGGGCATAATCCATAGCTCGATACGGAGTGGCGATATTAAATTTTTTGAATACATAACTCAAAAAACCTGAACAGTCAAAACCTTTAGGTGTTTTGCCTCCATATACATAATGAACGCCCAAAAAATTGCTTGAATAGTTTAATAAAGAATCAACATCATAAAAATGACTTCCTCCTACTTCACAGGAATTGTCTGCACAAACGACATTGTCGAGATTAAGATAATTATCATTTCCAAAACAAACGTTGGAAAAAGAAAGGAAACCAATTAATCCAATAAAATAAAATACTTTTTTCATTACCTCTTACTTTTTGCCCCCTAAATTGGGAGATAGTGAAAGCTTTTTTATAAAAGCTGGTGCAAATATATCGTTAAAAAATGGATATAAAAAATCAAAATATTGCAATGAGAAGCTCCAAAAACAGCATTTTTTGTTAATTTATTCATAATTCATTTTCATATCGTTATTTTTTAACAAAAAATTAAGTAAAAAATTGCCATCACCATAAATGGTTAGCGATTTATTGAAGATTTAATAAAAATGATTTTTTTTCATTTTTTTTCAGCATTTCTAATTTTCAAACAAAAAGGAACTTGTTAATAGGAAGAAGCATTATTTTTTTATATTTGTGAATAATAAGTAATAAATGTCAACAGAAACAACCGAGGAGCATCATATAATATATAAATTTCGCGAAATGGTAGACAAGCGATATATATATGCAGATTTGGTTATTCGCTTTCAATTATCGCCTTGCATTACAGAAGAAGTGGTAGAGGAAGTGAAGGCTTATTTTCTAGAGACGATTTATCCGCCTGCACAAAAGCGATATGAGTTGGAAGATGCATTTAAGGAATTGGCTACCTATATGAAACAGCCAAAGAAAATATGGGGTTTGTTTGGAAATATGGCTGGTGCAATCCTAAAATTTGGGCGTCACTTTATTCAGGCATTGAAAGCTGGTTTTGCTTCTTTAGATTCTTTTTTAGGGGCAAAAAATTTTGAAAAATCTTTAGCTAATCTAGCCAATAAGTTAGGCATTGAACCAAATATGAGCGATGAGGAGTTTGAAGATTGTATTTATCAATTGCCACGCGAAGAAATAGAACAATTTATAAAAGACGTACATTCCCTTTTTGGCGCAATGACCAATACAAAGTTGCTACAAAAAACAATATCTATATTAGATAACGTTGTAGAGACCATGAAATCAAAACCCAACACCTATCCGTCAAAAGATGTAGATGGAATACTTTTAGGTAGGGAGTTATTACAACAAGGGCTCGATTTGTTTTCTAAATACGATGAAGACACCAAAAAAGAAATGGTAGCCTTTATTTATAAGAACGAAATGTGGTTTATCGATCAGGTATACCAAAAAAAGGAAAATAAATTCTAACTTTTAAGCACTCAGATAATGGCAAAAAAAATAATCTATACCGAAGATGCGCCCGACCCAATCGGTCCTTATAGTCAAGCTGTATTTGTAAATAATACTTTATATATTAGTGGACAAATTGCTATCGATCCTTTCAGTGAAAGTTTGATATTGTCAGATATAGAATCCGAAACCAAACAAGTAATGAAAAATATTGGTTTTATTTTAGATGCTGCAGAAATGGATTTTTCAAACGTGGTAAAGTGTTCTATTTTTTTGAAAGACATGAACGATTTTCCTAAAGTAAATGCAATTTATGGCTCCTATTTTAAAGAGAATCCTCCAGCTCGAGAGACAGTGCAGGTGGCCAAATTGCCTCGCAATGTAAATGTAGAAATTTCAACAATAGCTGTTCGGTAACTTTGGAAGAAGGGTGGTGGCACTTGATTTAAAAAATATCAAATGGTATTTAACTCTATAAGTTTCGCTATATTTTTGCCAATTGTATTCCTACTTTATTGGTTTGTTTCCAATAAAAACAGAAAGATTCAGAACTTATTGTTATTGACATCAAGTTATTTTTTTTATGCTTGTTGGGATTGGCGGTTTTTGTTCTTGCTAATATTTTCTACTGCTTTAGATTTTTTTACTGGGAGCAAAATGGAAACAGCAAAAACCGTTGCGAGTAAAAAATTTTGGTTTTGGTTAAGCATCTCCATTAATATTAGCTTTCTTGGGGTTTTTAAATACTATAATTTTTTTGCAGAATCCTTTGCAGATATTATGGGAAATTTCGGGTTACAAGTTAATCCATTTACCCTAAAAGTAATTCTACCAGTTGGCATTTCATTTTACACTTTTCATGGGTTATCTTATGTAATCGATATTTTTAAAAACCGCATAAAGGCAGAACATGATTTTATAGATTATGCAGTATTTGTTAGCTTTTTTCCTTTATTGGTCGCAGGTCCAATTGAAAGGGCAACACATTTATTACCACAAATTAAAAAGGAGAGAAATTTTGACTACCAAAAGGCAGTAAATGGGCTTAAACAAATATTATGGGGATTATTCAAAAAAATAGTTATTGCTGATCAGTGTGCTCAATACGCCAATGCCATTTTTGACGATTATTCAAACCATTCTGGCAGCACCTTGCTTTTAGGGGCAATATTTTTCTCCTTTCAAATTTATGGCGATTTTTCTGGTTATTCCGATATTGCCCTTGGTACAGCAAGATTATTTGGGATAGAGCTCTTAAGAAATTTTGCTTTTCCATATTTTTCAAGAGACATTGCAGAGTTTTGGCGGCGATGGCACATTTCTCTTTCATCATGGTTTCGTGATTACCTTTATTTTCCACTTGGAGGAAGTAGTGGAGGCACTTGGATGAAAATACGCAACACTTTTTTAATTTTTTTAGTAAGTGGTTTTTGGCATGGCGCCAATTGGACATTTATAGTTTGGGGATTGCTAAATGCAATATATATTATGCCATCTATTATATTTAATACAAATAGAAACCATATAGATATTGTAGCAAAAGGGAATTATTTACCTTCTATTAGGGAATTTTTTATGATGCTATCTACATTCTTTTTAACCGTTTTTGCCTGGATATTTTTTAGGTCTGCAAGTTTGAGCGATGGGTTTAGTTTTATAAAAGGAATTTTTTCAAGTTCTTTATTCTCCATTCCAAGTATACACCCATTAGATTTGTTTATTTTGTTATTGATTTTTTTAACGATAGAATGGTTAGGTAGAGCCTCTCAATTTGCAATTGAAAATACATTTGAAAAAAGCTCTAATTTTTTAAGATACGGATTATATTATTTGCTTTTGGTTGCCATTTTCTTTTATAATAGTGCCGGACAACAATTTATTTATTTTCAATTCTAAAATAATGGCAAATATAAAAGTGTTTATAAAAAAAGTTTCTTTCTTTCTATCCATTCCAATAATTCTAGTGTCGATAATTTTGGCCTTTACAAATAGAAAAGTAGAAAAAATAATAAGTGGATTAAATAAAGACCAATCCATAAAAATGCTTTTTATGGGTGATTCTCATATTCAAAAAGGAATAATTGATTCCTTAATTCCAAATAGTGCAAATGTTGCACAAAATAGCGAGTCGTTTTATTTTACTTATTTTAAAATCAAAAAATTATTTAAATCAGGTGTGAAAGTCAAAAGCATTTATCTAGGCTATTCATATCACAGCATTTCAAATTATTATGAAGATTTTATTTTTGGCCAAAATTCAAAGTTTATTGCGCCTAAGTATTTTTTTATTTTACCAAATAAGCAAAAAATAAAGATGTTTGTTTCAAATAGAGATAATTTAGGATTGTTTGTTTTAAACATTATTAAAGATGGTCTTAATCCTTATAATTATTATATAGGTCAATATGCAAACAAGTTTAAAAACACAAAAGCCAACAAATCCTCTATGGATAAAAGACTAGAATTGCAATATTTGGATGGTTTAAATGAAATTTCAGCGATAAACTGCCATTATTTTAATGCCATTTTAGAATTATGCAGGCAGAATGAGGTTCAGCTAGTTTTAGTTAATACACCATTACATCCATATTATAAAGCCAAAATTCCAAGTAAATTTGTTGGCAAATATGAAGAATTAATCAAAATAGGCAAATTGCAAGTCATTAATTTTAACGACTTAAAACTAGAACCGAATAGTTTTATTCCAGATGGAGACCATGTGTCGAGCGAAGGAGCCATACTTACAACAAATGAACTTTACAAGATATTGAACAAAACAATCGTGAAGTAAATCGTTATTAAGAAATGATTTCTGAAAAAAAAGGTTTAATTTTAAATATTTGTAAAGGAAAAACCCCTCAAAGGACTAGTAATTATTAGTTAAATTCATTCTTTTTTTTTCGCTTTGTATTTCTTTTTCGTTAAGACTGTTGAAAAATTTGCAAATTGTGGATAAAATAGTACCTTTGCAGGCTCAAAAAAGGGAAGTAAAATTCCATTTCTAGAGAAAAAAAGAAAGAAATAAAGGGTTTAACAATTTATTTATTCAAAAAAATGAAATAAAGTTTGTAATCCAAGAATTTCTATCTACTTTTGCAGTCCAAAATTTTTAAAGTTAGTAATGCCTACAATTCAACAATTAGTTCGTAAAGGAAGAGAAGTAATCGAGTTTGCTTCTAAATCAAGAGCATTAGATGCTTGTCCTCAGCGTAGAGGAGTTTGCACAAGGGTGTATACAACAACGCCTAAAAAACCAAACTCTGCGCTTAGAAAAGTAGCAAAAGTGCGTTTAACCAACTCTACTGAAATTATTGCATACATACCAGGAGAAGGTCATAACCTTCAAGAGCACAGTATCGTATTAATTAGAGGAGGAAGGGTAAAAGATTTGCCAGGTGTACGTTATCATATAGTAAGGGGAGCCTTAGATACTGCAGGTGTAAATAACCGTAAAAAATCTAGATCTAAATATGGAACTAAGCGTCCTAAGCCAGGTCAGGTAGTAGCAGCAGCTCCAGCTAAAAAGAAAAAGAAATAATCATCATAATATAAGTGTAAGATAAAGGAAAATGAGAAAGTCAAAAGCCAAAAAGCGCTACTTAGCACCAGACCCTACTTATAATGATCCATTAGTAACAAGGTTCGTTAACAATTTAATGTATGATGGCAAAAAAAGCATCTCATACCAATTGTTTTACAATGCAATGGACAGGATAAAGGATTTAACTAAAGAGGACGGATACGAGACATGGAAAAAAGCCATGGAAAATGTAATGCCAGCTGTAGAAGTTAAAAGTCGTAGAATAGGTGGTTCTACATTTCAAATTCCAACACCTATTAGAGAGGATAGAAAAATTGCAATGACAATGAAATGGATTATCCTTTACTCTAAAAAGCGTAATGGAAAATCAATGGGAGAGAAATTAGCAGCAGAATTTATTGCAGCAGCTAAAGGAGAAGGAGCTTCGGTGAAGAAAAAAGAAGATGTTCATAAAATGGCGGAAGCGAATAAAGCATTCTCACATTTTAGAGTTTAATAAATTAAATTAAAGAAAATACAGCCCAGATAAAATGGCAAGGGATCTAAAATATACAAGAAATATTGGTATTGCGGCACATATAGATGCAGGTAAAACGACCACAACTGAACGTATTCTTTATTATTCTGGTGTTAATCACAAGATAGGAGAGGTACATGATGGAGCATCAACTATGGACTGGATGGTTCAGGAGGCTGAGCGTGGTATAACCATCACATCTGCTGCAACAACAGTTGGTTGGAAATACAGAGGCAAAGATTATCACGTAAATATAATTGATACCCCAGGCCACGTAGACTTCACAGTTGAAGTAAATCGTTCTCTAAGGGTATTAGATGGCTTGGTATTTTTGTTTTCAGCAGTTGATGGGGTTGAGCCTCAATCTGAAACCAACTGGAGATTAGCCAATAACTATAATGTAGCTCGTATCGGTTTTGTAAACAAAATGGATAGAGCGGGTGCTGATTTCTTAATGGTAGTGGAGCAAGTTAAAAAAATGCTTGGTTCAAATGCTGTTCCTTTACAATTGCCAATAGGTGCTGAAGAAACATTTAAGGGTGTAGTTGATTTAATCAATTTCAGAGGTTTGGTGTGGAATGAGCATGATAGAGGAATGACTTATGAAGTAGTTGATATTCCAGCAGATATGGTGGAGGAAGCTACAATGTGGAGAGAGAAATTGTTAGAAGCAGTATCTGAATATGACGACAATTTGATGGAGAAATTCTTTGAAGATCCTGCATCAATTACAGAAAGAGAAATATTGGATGCACTACGTGCAGCTTGTTTGGATATGAAAATTGTACCAATGCTGTGTGGGTCTTCTTTCAAGGATAAAGGGGTTCAAACTATGCTTGACTTAGTTATGGAATTGATGCCAAGTCCTTTGGATAGACCAAATATAGTTGGTACTCACCCAGATACTGGTGAAGAGGTTATAAGAAGACCAAACTACCAAGATCCATTTGCGGGATTAGCATTTAAAATTGCTACAGACCCATATGTTGGGCGTTTAGCTTTTACAAGAGCATATTCTGGTGTTTTAGAGGCTGGTTCTTATGTATTGAATACAAGAAGTGGTAATAAAGAAAGAATTTCAAGAATTTTCCAAATGCATGCCAATAAGCAAAATCCAATTGAAAGATTAGGAGCTGGTGATATTGGAGCAGTTGTAGGATTTAAAGATATAAGAACAGGAGATACTTTATGTGCTGAAAATGCGCCTATAGTATTAGAATCAATGAATTTCCCAGATCCAGTTATTGGACTTGCAATTGAGCCAAAAACGCAGAAAGATGCAGATAAATTGGGTATGGCTTTAAGTAAATTAGCTGAAGAGGATCCAACTTTCAAAGTAAAATTTGATGAAGATACTTCACAAACCGTAATCAGCGGAATGGGAGAATTGCACTTAGAAATTATTTTGGATCGTTTAACAAGAGAATTTAAGGTTGAGTGTAATCAAGGTGCTCCGCAAGTAAACTACAAAGAGGCTATTACTGAGACCATTACACATAGAGAAAAATATGCTAAGCAGTCAGGCGGTAGAGGTAAGTTTGCTGATATTCAAGTTGAAATCGGACCTGGAGCAGAAGGAGCAGTAGGATTAGAGTTTATAAATGACATATTTGGTGGGTCAATTCCTAAAGAATATATTCCATCTGTAGAAAAAGGATTTAAGGAAGCAATGAAAACAGGTGTTTTAGCTGGTTTTGAAATGCCAAACTTAAAAGTTAGATTATTCGATGGTTCATTTCACCAAGTTGACTCTGACTCGTTATCATTTGAATTAGCAGCTAAAATGGCTTTCCGTGAGGCTTGTCGTAAAGCTAAGCCAATTCTAATGGAGCCAATCATGAAATTAGAAGTTATTACCCCAGAAGAAAATACTGGAGATGTAGTAGGTGATTTAAATAGAAGGAGAGGAATGTTAGAGGGCATGGAAATGAAAAACAATGCAAACGTAATTAAAGCTAAGGTGCCTTTGAGTGAAATGTTTGGTTATGTAACCGACTTAAGAACAATTACTTCAGGTAGAGCAACAAGTATAATGGAATTAAGCCATTACCAATCAGCACCAGCAAATATTACTGAAATGGTAGTAACGAAAGTAAAAGGAAAAGTTAAAGCAGATTAATTATAAATAATGTCACAAAGGATTAGAATAAAACTAAAATCTTACGATCACAATCTCGTTGACAAGTCAGCTGAGAAGATTGTAAAGACAGTGCGAAGTACAGGAGCTGTGGTTTCAGGCCCAATTCCTCTTCCAACTAATAAAAAGATATTTACAGTTCTAAGAGCTCCACACGTAAATAAAACAGCAAGGGAGCAATTTAAACTTTGTACATATAAGAGGTTGTTAGACATATACAGTTCTACTTCAAAGACTGTAGATGCATTGATGAAATTAGAATTGCCAAGTGGCGTTGACGTAGAAATTAAAGTGTAATGAGCGGTTTAATCGGAACAAAAAAAGGAATGACTAGCCTTTATAATGAGCTAGGGAATTCAATACCGGTAACGGTAATACAAGCTGGTCCTTGTGTAGTAACACAAGTAAAAACCATAGAAACTGATGGCTATAATGCTGTTCAGATCGGATATGGTGTTAAGAAAGAGAAAAACACTACTAGACCAATGAAAGGTCATTTTGAAAAAGCAGGTGTTGAACCACAATCAAAACTAGTTGAATTGCGTGATTTCGCAGGAGATTATAAGTCTGGTGATGAAATAAATGTAGATTCTTTTAAAGCTGGTGATAAAGTAATTATTATAGCTACTAGTAAAGGTAAAGGTTTTCAAGGTGTTGTTAAAAGACATGGCTTTAAGGGTGTAGGTATGAGAACGCATGGTCAGCATGACAGATTACGTGCACCAGGTTCATTGGGAGCTTCTTCTTGGCCATCTCGAGTTTTCAAAGGAAAAAGAATGGGAGGAAGAATGGGAAGTGATAGAATTAAGTTAGTTACTTCTATTGTTCAAGTTTTAGCTGATCAGAATTTACTAATCGTAAAAGGAAATATCCCTGGTTCAATTAGTTCATATGTAATAGTGAGGAAAAAATAAAGATGAAAGCAGAAGTTTATAGCATAGATGGTAAATCCTTAGGGAGGTCTGTGGAGTTACCAGAATCAATTTTTGGAATTGAGCCAAATGATCACGTTTTGTATTTAGCTGTTAAGCAATTTTTAGCAAACAGAAGAAGCGGAACGCATAAAACAAAAGAAGTATCTGATGTTTCAGGTTCAACTAAGAAATTAGTTCGTCAAAAAGGTACAGGTGGAGCTAGAAAAGGAAGTGGAAAAAGTCCTTTGTTAAAAGGTGGAGCTAGAATTTTTGGTCCACGTCCTCGTGATTATAGTTTCAAATTGAATAAAAAGGTAATAGATTTAGCACGTAAGTCAGCACTTTCAACTAAATTTAAGGAAGAAAAATTGAAGGTATTAGAAGATTTTACATTTGATACCCCAAAGACAAAATCATATTTAAGTTTTTTGAAAGCATTTGGATTGGAAAATAGGAAATCATTAGTAGTTGTTCCTGATTATTCAGAAAATGTATTACTGGCAAGTAGAAATATTAAAGGAGCGAATTATACAAACGTAAACAGTTTGCATGCTTATGATATTTTAAATGCGAATCAAGTATTTTTATGTGAAAAAGCTTTAGAAGCTTTAAATAATTAAGTAACCCATTAATAGATTAAGTGATGGATATTTTAAAGAAACCGTTGATTACAGAAAAATTGTCTGCGCTAGGCGAGAAACTAAACCGTTATGGTTTTAAAGTGGAAAGCAAGTCAAACAAAATCGAAATCAAAAAAGCCATTGAGGCTTTGTATGGTGTGAATGTTGAAGCAGTGAATACAATGAAAGTTCCTGCTAAAGCAAAGTCAAGAATGACTAAAAAGGGAATTGTTTCAGGAAGAAAAAGTGGATATAAAAAAGCAATAGTTACATTAGCAAAAGGTGAGACGATAGATTTCTACGCAGAAATTTAAAATCTTTCTAATTTATTGGAAGCTATGCTTATTCTTAGGCGAAAATTAAGAAAATATAAAAAATGAGCGTTAAAAAGTTTAATCCGGTTACACCGGGATTAAGGCACAAAATAGCCAATACCTATGCAGAGGTTACTACGGATAAACCGGAGAAATCGTTATTGGCATCATCTAGAACAACTGCTGGACGTAATGTTCAGGGGCACATGACTATCAGAAATGTGGGTGGTGGACACAAACAGAGATATCGTATTATTGATTTCAAAAGAGATAAGCACGGTGTTCCTGGGGTTGTTAAAACCATCGAATACGATCCAAATCGAACAGCATTTATTTCTTTAATTTTCTATAAAGATGGAGAGAAGAGATATATCCTTGCTCCAGAAGGAATCCAAGTAGGGCAAGAAATTATTTCTGGCGAATCAGTAGCACCTGAAGTTGGTAATGCAATGCAAATTGGAAAAATGCCTTTAGGTTCTATTATTCACAATATTGAATTACAACTTGGAAGAGGTGGTGCAATAGTAAGAAGCGCTGGAGGATTTGCTCAGTTATCAGCAAAAGATGGTAAGTATGTAGTTGTAAAATTACCTTCTGGAGAATCTCGAATGGTATTAGCTACTTGTATGGCTACTATCGGTTCAGTTTCAAATTCAGATCATAGTTTAGTTAAATCTGGTAAAGCAGGAAGAAAAAGATGGTTAGGAAGACGACCAAGAGTAAGAGGGGTAGCGATGAATCCAGTAGATCACCCTATGGGTGGTGGTGAAGGTAGAGCTTCTGGAGGACAACCTCGTTCAAGAACAGGTTTGTATTCAAGAGGTAAGAAAACCAGAAACCCAAATAAGGCCTCGAACAAATTAATCATAAACTCAAGAAAGAAATAAAAGATGGCAAGGTCATTAAAGAAAGGTCCTTATGTAGCTTTTAAACTTCAAAAGAAGTTGGATGCTATGAACGAGGCAAATAAAAAGACAGTGATTAAAACTTGGTCACGTGGATCGATGATTACCCCAGAATTTGTTGGGCATACTTTTGCAGTACACAATGGAAATAAATTTATTCCAGTGTATATTACTGAAAACATGGTAGGTCACAAGTTGGGAGAATTTTCACCTACTAGACAATTTAAAGGACATTCTGGAAACAGAAAATAAAGAAAATAACTATGCAAGCAAGTGCAAAATTAAACAACTGTCCAACATCGCCTAGGAAAATGCGATTGGTAGTAGACAATATCCGAGGTGTGGATGTTGATAAAGCGCTAAATATTTTGGCCTTTACAAGAAAAGAAAGTGCTCTTAAATTGGAGAAATTGCTTAAATCAGCAATTGCTAATTGGGCTGCAAAATTTGAACTTAACCCTGAAGACAGCGAACTTTATGTGAAAGAAGTTTTTGTAAATGGAGGTAGAACACTTAAAAGATTTCTTCCTGCTCCTCAAGGACGTGCATACAGATTGAGAAAAAGATCGAATCATATTACTATTACTGTTGCAAGTCGTACATTAGTAGAAGAGGACAACGTAGTAGATATTAACAAGTAGAATTAAATAAATAAGTAAAAATAGCTTAATGGGACAAAAAGCAAATCCGATAGGAAATAGACTTGGAATCGTTCGAGGATGGGATTCTAATTGGTATGGAGGAAAAGATTTTTCAGACAAACTTTTAGAAGATTTCAAAATCAGAAAGTATCTGAATGCAAGGATTTCTAAAGGTGGTATCGCCAAGATTGGAATTGAAAGAACTTTGAATAGAATTACTATTTCAATGCATACTTCACGACCAGGTATTATCATTGGTAAGGGTGGAAATGAGGTAGATAAGATTAAGGAAGAGATTAAGAAATTTACTCAAAAAGAGGTTCAAATTAATATCGTTGAAATTAGACGTCCAGAAATCGATGCTGCAATTGTTGGAGAAACTATTGCTAAGCAATTAGAGGCAAGGGTTAATTTTAGAAGAGCTTTGAAGATGGCAATTGCTTCTGCAATGAGAATGGGTGTTGAGGGTATAAAAGTAAGAGTTTCAGGTCGATTGGGTGGAGCAGAGATGGCTAGATCAGAAGAATATAAAGAGGGACGGACACCGCTTCATACATTCAGAGCTGATATTGATTATGCTTTAAAAGAAGCTCAAACAGTTTATGGAATCATTGGAGTAAAAGTTTGGATTTGCAAAGGAGAGGTTTATGGTAAAAGAGATTTTTCTCCTGTAATGGAAAAGGAAGAAACCAAACGAGGTGGTAAGCCAGGTGGTTTTAAGAGAGGAGGAGCTGGTGGCGGTGGAAACCGAAATGACAGAAATGACAAGAGAACAGAAAGAAGATAATTTTTTAAAAAAATAAAAGCGTAGGTCATGTTACAGCCTAAAAGGGTAAAATATAGGAAAATGTTCAAAGGCAAGGTTAAAGGTGTAGCTCAAAGAGGTGCAGAATTGTCTTTCGGATCATTTGGATTGAAAACGTTGGAAAGTGGTTGGATTACTAATAGACAAATTGAATCAGCAAGGATTGCAGTTACTAGAAGTATGAAAAGAGAAGGAAAAGTTTGGATTAATATATTTCCAGATAAGCCGATTACACGAAAACCAGCAGAGGTAAGGATGGGTAAAGGAAAAGGAGCGCTTGACCATTGGGTTGCAGTGGTAAATGCAGGAAGAATTTTATTTGAAACCGAAGGTGTTTCAATTGAAGTTGCAAAAGAATCTTTGCGTTTGGCTGCTCAAAAATTGCCTTTCCCAACAAAATTTGTAGTAAGAAGAGATTACGCTCAATAAATAAAATTAAGAAAATGGCTAACGAAGCATATGAATTATTAGAAGCTAAAACAGGTGAAGAACTACAACAAGACCTGTTAGAAGCAAAAACAAGACTTCAGAAATTGAGGTTTGCAAATGCAATTTCTCCAATCGAACAACCAAGACAATTGGGTTTAATTCGAAAAGAGATTGCTAGAATTAAAACAGAATTGAGAAAAAGACAATTGAGTCAATAGATAAATTTATCGCAATGATCGAAAGAAAAGAACGGAAAACGAGAATAGGAGTTGTTTCCAGTAATAAAATGGAAAAAACTATCACTATTGTAATTGAGCGAAAAATGAGACATCCATTTTATGGTAAGTTCATCAAAAGCACAAAAAAGTTTCATGCACATGATGAAAAGAACGAAGCCAACATTGGCGATGTTGTTAAAATTATGGAAACGAGACCATTGAGTAAAACCAAGAATTGGAGATTAATTGAAATCTTAGAAAGAGCTAAGTAAAATGATACAACAAGAATCAAGACTAAAAGTCGCAGACAATAGCGGAGCAAAGGAAGTACTTTGTATTCGTGTACTTGGAGGTACTAGAAAAAGGTATGCTTCAATAGGAGACAAAATTATTGTTTCAGTTAAGGAATCTTCCCCAGGAGGAAACGTTAAGAAGAAACAAGTCTCAAAAGCAGTAGTTGTTAGAACAGCTAAAGAAGTAAAAAGAGCAGATGGTTCTTATATCAGATTTGATGATAATGCCGTAGTTCTTTTAAATGCTGCTGACGAACCAAGAGGTTCGCGTATCTTTGGCCCTGTTGCAAGGGAATTAAGAGACAAGCAGTTTATGAAAATTGTTTCACTTGCACCAGAAGTATTATAAGATGAAAAAAGTAAATCAACAAAAAAGATTTTTACCAAAAATAAAAATCAAAAAAGGAGACACTGTGAAAGTTCTTTCTGGAGATTATAAAGGAAAGACAGGTGTTGTTTTGGAAGTAATTCCAGCAGAAAATAGAGCAATTGTAGAGGGTATTAGAATGGTTTCTAAGCACACCAAACCAAATGCTAAAAATACTGCAGGTGGCATTATAAAGCAAGAAGCTCCTATTAATATTTCAAATCTTATGTTAGTAGTAGGCGGAACACCTACCAGAATTGGCAGAAGAGTTGAAGGAGATAAGATAGTAAGATATTCAAAGAAAACTTTAGAGATAATTAAATAATGAGTTACGTACCACGTTTAAAAGCAAAGTATAAAGATGAGATTATAGCTGAACTGATGGAACAGTTTAAGTATAAAAGCATCATGCAAGTACCAAGATTGGTTAAGATTTGTATCAACCAAGGAGTTGGAGCAGCAGTTAGTGATAAGAAATTAGTAGATACAGCAATAGATGAAATGTCTAATATTGCAGGTCAAAGAGCAGTAGCTACAAAATCAAAAAAGGCGATTTCGAATTTCAAATTGAGAGAAGATATGCCGATTGGAGCAAGAGTTACACTTCGATCTGACCGAATGTATGAATTCTTAGATAGATTAGTAGCTGTTGCATTGCCTCAGGTACGTGATTTCAAAGGTGTAAATGAAAAAGCTTTTGATGGCAGAGGAAATTATACTCTTGGAATTACAGAACAAATTATTTTTCCTGAAATCAATATTGACAAAATCAATAAAATTGGCGGGATGGATATTACCTTTGTAACCACAGCTAAGAAAGATGAAGAAGCACATGCTCTTTTGTCAAAATTGGGAATAGCATTTAGAAAAAAATAAAAGTATACAAATAGTATGGCTAAGGAATCAATGAAAGCGCGTGAAGTAAAGCGCAAAAAACTCATCGACAAATACGCTGAGAAAAGAAAAAAATATAAAGCTGAAGGAGAATTAGGTCT
Organism: Bacteroidota bacterium; assembly: GCA_016705125.1. GTDB lineage: Bacteria > Bacteroidota > Bacteroidia > Chitinophagales > JADIYW01 > JADIYW01. The sequence goes on along the minus strand of JADIYW010000001.1, from coordinate 52,336 downwards.
TTTGGATGCTTTACCAAAAAATTCTTCTCCAGTTAGATACCACAATCGGTGTAAAATAACAGGAAGACCAAGAGGGTATATTCGTTTCTTTGGAATTTCTAGGATTAAATTTAGAGAATTAGCACTTGATGGAAAAATCCCAGGTGTAACAAAAGCCAGCTGGTAATACATTAAGAATTACAAAAAAGAATAAAATGGTAACAGATCCAATCGCAGATTATTTAACAAGAATCCGCAACTCACAATTGGCAGGACATAAGGTTTTAGACATTCCTGCATCAAACATGAAAAAGAAGATAACTGAAATCTTATTTGAGAACGGTTATATTGCTCAATACAAATTTGTGGATGAAGGTCCACAAGGCACTATTAAAATTGCTTTAAAGTATAATCTAGAAACTCGTACTCCTGTTATACGGGAATTAATAAGAGTGAGTAGATCAGGTTTAAGAAAATATAGTCACGTAGCAGGAATTCCTAGAGTAAAAAATGGTTTAGGAATTGCAATTCTTTCTACTTCAAAAGGTCTTTTAACAGACAAGCAAGCAAGAGAGATGAATATCGGTGGCGAAGTTATTTGTTTCGTATCATAAAAAGTTAGAAAAATGTCAAGGATAGGTAAAGCACCCATTTCAATACCAAGTGGAGTGGAATGTAAAGTTGGAGAAAATAATATTGTACAGGTTAAAGGACCTAAAGGTACACTTATTCAAAAAGTAGATAGAGATATCGAAATTAGTGTTGAAGGAAATACTTTAACAGTTAGTAGACCAACTGAACAAAAAAGACACAAAGCACTTCATGGTTTGTATAGATCACTTATTTCAAATATGGTGGTTGGCGTTCATGAAGGATTTGTAAGAGAATTAGAATTGATTGGGGTTGGTTATAGAGCATCAAATACAGATCAGGTTTTAGAATTATCAATTGGTTATTCTCACCCTATCTATGTTTTATTGCCAAATGAAATAAAATTATCAACTAGTCAAGAAAAAGGTCAACCGCCTAAAGTAAGATTAGAATCCATAGACAAACAATTAATTGGACAAGTTGCCGCTAAGATTAGATCATTGCGTAAGCCAGAACCATATAAAGGAAAAGGTATTAAGTATTCTGGAGAGATTCTTAGAAGAAAAGCAGGTAAATCAGCTGGTAAAAAATAAAATAAAGTAAGATGGGACAAACTAAGCCAGTCTTAAGAAGACTAAAAATTAAAAAAAGTATCCGCAAGAAATTAGCTGGTACGAGTGCAAGACCAAGGATTTCTATTTTTAGAAGCAATAAAGAAATATATGCTCAAATAATAGATGATTCAAAAGGAATTACAATTGCATCTGCTTCTTCGGTAAAGAGCGAAAAAGTTAAAAACAAAGTAGAACAGGCTAAAGAAGTTGGTATAGCATTAGCTGAGAAAGCCAAATCTGCAGGAGTAATAGATGTTGTTTTTGATAGAGGAGGGTATTTGTACCATGGTCGAGTGAAATCATTAGCTGATGGAGCTAGAGAAGGTGGATTAAATTTCTAAAATATTAATAATGACGAAAGTGAAAGATATAAAGGTTAAAGCCAGCGAATTAGAACTAAAGGATAAAGTAGTTAATATTCAAAGGGTTGCAAAGGTTACTAAAGGAGGAAGAACATTTAGTTTCTCAGCTCTTGTAATCGTTGGAGACGAAAATGGAACCGTTGGATATGGTTTGGGTAAAGCTCGTGAAGTTCAAGCTGCTATTACCAAAGGAATCGATGATGCTAAAAAGAACTTAATAAAAGTTCCTGTACTTAAAGGTACAATCCCGCATGAACAATTGGGAAGATTTGATGGTGCAAAAGTACTTATCAAACCAGCATCTGATGGTACTGGAGTAATCGCTGGAGGATCAATGAGAGCAGTATTAGAAAGTGCAGGTATACACAATGTACTAGCTAAATCTTTGGGCTCATCCAATCCACACAACGTTGTAAAGGCAACAATATTAGCTTTAAGCTTATTGAGAGATCCTTTCACTGTTTCAAAAGATAGAAATATTTCATTAAGCAAAGTTTTTAACGGATAGTATAATGGGAAAGATTAGGATCACTCAGGTGAAAAGTGCCATTGATAGGCCAAAAAAACAAAAGAGCACAATTTTTGCCTTAGGTATAAAAAAATTGAATGGCTCTGTAGAGGTAGAAGCTACTCCTCAAATTCAAGGTATGGTAGCTAAGGTACAACATTTAGTAACAGTAGAACAAATCTAAGAAATGGATTTAAGTAATTTAAAGCCCGCAAAAGGGGCCGTTAAGTCGAGAAAAAGAATTGGTCGTGGACAAGGTTCAGGACACGGAGGATCCGCTACAAAAGGACATAAAGGAGCGCAATCTCGTTCGGGTAACAAAAGGAAAATTGGATTTGAAGGTGGACAAATGCCGCTTCAAAGAAGGATTCCAAAAAGAGGATTTAAGAATTTTATGAGAGTAGAATTCAGAACTATTAATTTATCTGAGCTTCAACATTATGCAGACAAAGAAAGTTTAACTGCATTTGATTTTGAAACTTTCAGAACTTTAAAATTGATTAAGAAATCAGACAAAATTAAAGTTTTAGGAAATGGTGAATTAACTGTTGCTCTAAATGTAACAGCTCATGCTTTTAGTGAAAAAGCAAAAGAAGCAATTGAAGCAAAAGGTGGCTCAACTAATTTGATTTAAAATTTTTATGAAAAGATTTTTCGATACCATAAAACATATCTTCAGTATAGAAGAATTAAGGAATAAAATATTTTATACCTTAGGGCTATTAGCTGTATATAGAATTGGTTCATTTATTTTGCTACCAGGCGTTAGTCCTGATGCAGTATCAAGTGTTCAGAATGGCGGTGGCGGTTTAATGGGTATTTTTGATATGTTTGCAGGTGGAGCTTTCAATAGAGCCTCCATTTTCGCTTTAGGAATTATGCCATATATTTCTGCATCAATTTTTATGCAGTTATTGGCAATGGCAGTACCTTATTTTCAAAAATTACAAAAAGAAGGCGATAGTGGAAGAAGAAAAGTAACTCAATATACTAGGCTATTGGCGGTAGGAGTTGCGATATTACAAGGATCTGCCTATGTTAAGTTCTTGACAACAACAATGGGAGCTGGTATTACAATGAGTCCATTTATGTTTTGGCTTTCTACCACAATTATTTTATGTGCTGGTACTATATTCGTAATGTGGCTTGGGGAGAAAATCACTGATAGAGGTTTAGGAAATGGTTCTTCATTATTAATCATGTCAGGTATTATTTCAAGTTTACCTTCCTCACTTTGGGCTGAAATGCAATCCAAAATGAGCGGAAGTGGTGGTGGAGTATTAATATTTTTCTTAGAAATTATTTTTCTTATTGGAGTAGTTATTTTTACAATAATGCTAGTTCAAGGTACTCGTAAAATTCCTGTACAATATGCTAAAAGAATTGTAGGTAACAAACAATATGGAGGAGTAAGACAATATATTCCGCTTAAAGTAAACATTTCGGGAGTTATGCCGATTATATTTGCACAAGCATTTTTATTTATCCCTTCTACGATTATTCAGTTTTTCCCAAATACAATCAATCAAAATGGATTTATTTCTAAATTGGCTGATTATACTTCTTTCCCACATGCTTTATTTACTTTTTTATTGGTAATGGCATTTACTTATTTTTATACTGCATTGATTGTTAATCCAACTCAAATGGCAGATGATTTAAAAAGAAATAACGGTTTCATTCCAGGTGTTAAGCCAGGAAAAAGCACCGGAGATTATATAGATACAATTATGTCAAGAATAACATTGCCTGGTTCTATGTTATTAGCAGTTATTGCTATTATGCCAGCATTTGCAGGAATAATAGGCATTAACAGTCAGTTTGCTTATTTCTTTGGTGGTACTTCATTATTAATTTTGGTTTCAGTGGTTTTGGATACTCTACAACAAATTGAGACCCATTTGTTGAACAGACATTATGATGGATTAACTACAACTGGTACGAAAATTAAAGGAAGGAATGCACTTCCAAATATGTAATAATAATAATAGGGTTATCGATGATTCATTTTAAAACAAAAGAAGAAATCGAACTAATCCGAGAAAGTTCTTTGATTGTATCAAAATGCCACGCTGAGGTGGCAAAGTATATCAAGCCCGGAGTAAAAACCATTGAGCTTGATAAAATAGCAGAAACGTTTATTCGAGATAATGGTGGTGTTCCAGCATTCAAAGGATATAATGGTTTTCCTTATACTTTGTGTATTTCAGTAAATGAAGGTGTTGTACATGGTTTTCCTAACAATAGAGAAATTCAGGATAAGGATATTTTGTCAATTGATTGTGGGGTAAAGAAAAATGGGTTTTTTGGAGACTCTGCTTTTACTTTTCCTATCGGTGATGTTGATGAAATTCACTTGAAGTTGTTAAGGATTACTTTGGAATCATTGTATTTAGGCATTAAAGCAGCAGTAAGTGGAAATAGAATTGGCGATATAGGATTTGCCATTCAGAAGCATACAGAAGTGGATAATGGATATGGTGTTGTTAAAGATTTAGTTGGACATGGGATTGGGAGAAGTTTGCACGAGGATCCGCAGGTTCCAAATTATGGTAAACGTGGAAAAGGGGTAATGTTAAAAGAAGGAATGGTAATTGCGATTGAACCGATGATTAATTTGGGTACTTATAAAGTAAAACAATTAAATGATGGTTGGACAATAATTACTGGAGATGGCAAGGCTTCTGCCCACTTTGAGCACACTGTTGCAATAGGAAAACAGGAGGCAATTATACTATCTGACCATAATTTAATATTTGATTCGATAAATAATAACATTAACATAAAAAAAATCCAATAAAAACTGCGATATTTGCAGTCCAAAAAAAATATATGGGTAAATCTGATTTAATAAAGCTAGACGGAATAATTTCTGATTCACTTTCAAACGCTATGTTTAGAGTTCGATTGGAGAATAACCACGAAATTCTAGCAACAATTTCGGGAAAGATGAGGATGCATTATATCCGAATCCTACCTGGTGACAAAGTTTCGGTTGAGATTTCCCCGTATGATTTATCAAGAGGTAGAATAACATTTAGATATAAATAACTAAAAAACAAGATGAAAGTAAGAGCATCTATTAAAAAGAGAAGCGTTGATTGCGTCGTAGTACGTCGCAAAGGCAAGTTGTACATTATTAACAAGAAGAATCCTAAGTTTAAACAAAGACAAGGTTAAAATATGGCAAGGGTATCCGGTATTGATTTACCAAGAAACAAAAGAGGTTTTATCGCTTTAACGTATATTTACGGAATAGGTAGAACGAAAGCATTAGAGATTTTAACAAAAGCTAATGTGGATCCAATGAAGAAAGTGCATGAGTGGAATGATGATGAAACATCTGAAATTCGTAATGTAATCACTGGAGAGGTAAAAGTAGAAGGCGCACTTCGATCAGAAGTTCAATTACATATTAAGCGACTTATGGACATCGGTTCATACAGAGGAATTCGCCATAGAAAAGGACTTCCATGTAGAGGACAAAGAACCAAAAACAACTGTCGTACTAAGAAAGGTAAGAGGAAAACTGTTGCAAATAAGAAAAAGGCCACTAAATAATAAATAGAAAAAACAATGGCAACGAAAGCAAAAAGCACAAAGAAAAGAATTGTTAAAGTAGAAGCAGAAGGATTTGCTTATATTAAATCAAGTTTTAACAATATTATTATATCGCTTACCAACAGAGCAGGACAAGTAATATCTTGGGGTACTGCAGGAAAGGCAGGCTTTAGAGGATCTAAAAAATCTACTCCTTATGCAGCTCAGGTTGCAGCAGGATCAGCTGCTCAGGTAGCATATGAGGCGGGTTTAAGAAAAGTAGAGGTATTTGTAAAAGGTCCAGGTGGTGGACGTGAATCTGCTATCAGAACACTTGGAAATGCAGGTATAGAAGTAACCATCATCCGTGATGTTACACCAATACCTCATAATGGTTGCAGACCTCCTAAGAAAAGAAGAGTATAATAGAATTATAAAAATAGCTTTAAAAGCTTTTTTCTGAATGAAAATAGAAAGCTTTTAATCAAAAAAATTCAAAGAAAAAAAATGGCAAGATATACAGGTCCAAAAACGAAAAAAGCAAGGTCTTTTGGTGAAGCAATTTATGGTTATGATAAATGGTTTGAAAAAAGAAAATCGCCTCCTGGACAACATGGTAACGGAAAAAGAAAAGGAACACCTTCAGAATACGCTATTCAGTTGAAAGAAAAGCAAAAAGCGAAGTATACTTATGGTCTTTTAGAAAGACAATTTGCTAAAACGTTTAAAGAGGCTGCTCGTAAATCTGGTGTAACTGGTGAGATATTACTACAATTGTTAGAATTACGTTTAGATAATACCGTTTATCGTTTAGGATTGGCACCGTCAAGAATGGCAGCTCGTCAATTGGTAAGTCATAAGCATATTACTGTAAATGGCAGTATTGTAAATATACCATCTTATTCAATGAAAGTAGGTGAAGTAGTTAGTGTAAGAGAAAAATCTAAAGTACTTGACTTAATTTTAGATACAGTAGGAACTGGAAGAGTAAAGAAATATAATTGGTTATCTTTTGACAATCATAGTTTATCAGGGCACTATTTGGAAGTACCAAGTAGAGAAATGATCCCTGAAAACATAAAAGAGCAATTAATCGTTGAATTATATTCTAAGTAATTTTTAAAATAAACCAATAAATAAATGGCAATACTTACATTTCAAAAACCGGATAAAATTATTCTTCAAAAAGCAACAGACTTCGAAGGAATATTTGAATTCAGTCCTTTGGAGCCAGGATTTGGAGCTACCGTTGGAAATGCTTTAAGAAGAGTGCTTTTGTCTTCTCTTGAAGGATTTGCTATATCTGCAATTAAAATTGGAGGAGTAGACCACGAATTTTCTACTATAAAAGGAGTAATAGAAGATGTAACTGAAATCATTCTAAATTTAAAGCAAATTCGTTTGAAAAGACTTATTGCAGACGAAATGGGTGCTGAGAAGATATATCTTTCTATTAAAAATAAAGATCAATTTACAGCAGGTGATATTGAGGCGCACACAAATGTGTTTTCAGTTACCAATCCTGAGTTGGTTATTTGCAATATGGAAAAAGGCGTTCACCTTGAAATCGAATTGACGATTACTAAAGGTAGAGGTTATGTGCCTGCTGATGAGCAAGAGAAAGAAGACACTTTAGGCGTTATTGCAGTAGATGCAATTTATACACCAATAAAGAATGTTAGATACAAAGTTGAAAACACAAGGGTTGAGCAAAGAACAGATTTTGAAAAACTGGTTTTTGAAATCAAAACCGATGGAACGATTCATCCAGAAGAGGCCATTAAAGAATCTGCAAAGATTATGATTCAACATTTGATGCTTATTTCAGACGAAAATATTAGCTTTGATACGGAAGATAATAGCGAAGAAGAGGTAGTTGATGAGCATATCTTACATATGAGAAAAGTGCTTAAAACACCTTTGGAGGATATGGATCTTTCTGTAAGAGCATATAATTGCTTGAAAGCAGCTAAAATAAATTCATTGTCGGAGTTGGTGCAATACGATACAAATGAGCTACTTAAGTTTAGAAATTTCGGTAGAAAATCATTAGTTGAGATTGAGCAATTAATAAATGAAAAAGGCATGCACTTTGGTATGGACCTTGCAAAATATAAATTAGAAGAATAATATTACCAATAAGCTAAGAATTAAGCGAAATGAGACACGGGAATAAAATCAATCATTTAGGTAGAACCTATAGCCACAGGAAAGCATTGTTGAAAAACTTGGCTGCTGCCCTTTTGATACAAAAAAGAATTACAACTACACTTGCTAAGGCAAAAGAGTTGAGGGTATTTGTGGAACCAATAATTACTAAATCTAAAACGAATACAACGCATTCGAGAAGGATTGCTTTTGGTTACTTACAAAGCAAAACAGCTATCAAAGAACTATTTGATGTGGTATCTCCTAAAGTCGGCGATCGACCAGGCGGATACACTAGAATAGTTAGAATTGGCAATCGTTTTGGTGATAATGCAGAAATGGTTATAATGGAATTAGTTGACTTTAACGAGCTATACCAAACTACAACTAAAACAACAGATGCCAAAGCCAAAAAATCAAGAAGAGCAGGCGCTAAAGCAAAAGCGGAAAAAGCGGTTGTTGTTGAAGACAAAAAAGAGGAAATCTTAGAAGAAAAAGCTTTGGATATTGAAAACGAAGTGGAGACACCAACTGAGGATGTAAACAACGACGACAAAGCAGCAGAATAAAAAATGTTAACAATTAATTATAAAAAAAGGATAGTCCAATTGGTACTATCCTTTTTTTTTATTTTAGATTTGTAGATAGAATATGGATAACTTGAGCAATATTAAAGCCACACTTCTGTTAGCAGATGGAACTGTATTCACAGGCTTCTCCTGTGGTAAGGTAGGTACAACGGTAGGGGAGATTTGTTTTACAACTGGTATGACAGGATATCAGGAATTGTTTACCGACCCATCATATAATGGTCAGTTATTGGTAAGCACGAATGTGCATGTCGGAAATTACGGCATCAAACAATCAGAAAGTGAATCGAATGAGATACAAATAGAGGGATTAATATGTAAAGAGTTTACAAATGCCTATTCACGCAAGCAGGCAGACAGTAATATTTTAGACTATTTTCTCGATAATGGCTTGGTTGGCATTACAGGTATTGACACAAGGGCAGTAGTTCGACATATTAGAACCAAGGGAGCCATGAATGCCATTATTTCGTCTGAAATTGCTGAATTGGAATTGCTGAAAGAAACTTTAAACCAAGTTCCGTCGATGGATGGGCTTGAATTATCGTCGAAGGTTTGTACAAAAACGCCCTATTTTGTTGGAAATGAAAATGCACCATATAAAATTGCGGTACTTGATTTAGGTGTAAAAAAGAGCATATTAGATAATTTGGTTATTCGCGGAGCCTATTTGAAAGTATTTCCTGCCAAAACATCTTTTGAAGAAATGGAAAAATGGCAACCAAATGCCTATTTCATTTCAAATGGACCAGGCGACCCAAGCGCTATGGATTATGCTGTTGAAACGGTTAAATCAGTTTTGGCAATTGATAAACCTTTGTTTGGTATTTGTTTGGGTCATCAGATATTGGCAAGAGCTTTAGGAATTAAAACCTACAAAATGCACCATGGCCATAGAGGCTGCAACCATCCAGTAAAAAACTTGTTGACTGGCAAATGTGAAATAAGCACTCAAAACCATGGTTTTGCAGTAGATGCAACCGAATTAGAAAATTCACCATTAGCAGAAATTACCCATATCAATTTGAATGACAATACAATAGAAGGCTTAAGAGTAAAAGGGAAAAAAGGCCTTTTCAGTACAATACCATCCAGAAGCGGCACCTGGCCCACACGATTCTAGGTATTTGTTTGATGATTTTGTGGGGATGATAGGGTAAATAGTCATTTCCTTATACATTTTTTTATCAATGGTGTTAATTTGCATGTTTGGAAAAGGCTTAAATTTAAAGGATTTTGTAATCATTAGTATTTATTGTAATGTTCTTTTTTAATCTTTGCAAACTTAACTCCATTTCGCTCATTAATGACCATGGTATCAATTATTTCATTTATTTCTGAAGGAATTTTATAATTCTTTGCCATTTCAAGGAACTGTATTTTATTTGCCTTTAAAAATTGTATCTGTAATTTAGTAGTGTCTTTTTCTTGTTTATGCTTTTGAATGTAAAAGTTTAAAGCTGAATTGTCAATCCAGGTTTTTTCCATTTCGGCATATTCTACCTTTTCACTCAATGGAATGTCAAAAACGGTAATGGAAGTAGGCATATAAGTGTTGATTTTATTACCTATAAAAGGATTTAGTGTGTTTGTATAAGCTTTGTCATAAATAGTTTTATAGTCAGCTTTCCCTTTTGCTACTGCAAATCGAGGATTTTTTTCGGTAGACACTAAATGCATAACTTCATTTACGTATTTTTTATCTTTTGATATATTATAAACCATATTAAACTCATGCATTTTTTTTAGGTATTGAAAAGAAGAATAAAGATTAAAAGCAAGTAATATTAAAACGAATGCTCTGCCAATTGTTTTGTATTTAATTTCTGTAAATAATATTTCGCATAAATAGTAAAACCCTAAAATTCCTGTAAGTGGATATGCCAGGTTTTGATAAAATTGGATGGAGTCAAGATAATTATATCGCAATCCAAATACTACCATTCCACCAAGTAGTAGAAAGATATAAAAGAGCGATAAAGTTAGCGTTGTTTGGCGTGATTTTGCATTTGCAATACATATAAAGCCAGTAAGCAATAGATAGGGAATGATTTGTTTTAAAAAATAAAAATAGTTGAATAAGAACGTATAAACGATATCTTTAATTTTGGAAATGACAACAGGAATGACGCTTAATTTTTCTTTTTCTTCAAGAACTAATCTAGGGTCAATCTGTGAGAAAATGGTTTTGAAATAAACGATGAATGAAATAGAAAAAACGAAAAGTATTAAACCAAAAATGAGTGATGTATTAGAGTTTACCTTCTTAAAAAGCCACATAGTGATTATAAATAAAGTGAACCCTATCAGAATGGGCGGCATAAGTGCAACATAGATAACAGAAATAGACAATAATGAAAATAATAATAAATAATATTGCTTTTGAACTACAAAATAAAAGGAGAGTAATAAGTATACTGTAATTAAAGCAAGTTTTGGGTAAACTAATGTAACACACCCATATCCAAAAAAAGTAAAATCTTCATAATTGATAAAGAAGCAAGAAATGAAGAAAATGGAAAGTGCAAAAATGCTTTTAAAAAAATTAATTTCAGTTTTAATTTCCAAAATACTTAGTGCTCCTAAATATACTTGAAAGTAAAAAAAAGCATTAACCACCAATGTAATTGTTTTGGCAGATGGTAAGCCAAATTCAGCAAAGATTGCGACTAACCAAGTATCTGCATAATGATATATTTCAGGCTTTGCCAAGTCTCCATTTATCCAATCTAAAAACCGATTTTCAATACCAATTTGTTGAATAAATGAACCGATATTTGCATAATAAAAATTATCAGTATCTAGCGAATATGAAATGCCGGTAAAGGGATTATAAAAATAAAGTGTTTGAAAAAAAAAAATTAGTGCAATTGGAATTGCGAAGTAAAAAACAGAAAATTTATTTCCAGTTGATTTTACTTGGAAATATTTGTCTTTTTTGAAGGTAATAATTAGCAGAATAAATGGAATGGTCAATAAACCGTGTATGGTTATTCCTTTTGATTTTATTAAAGAGTATAAAAATATAATAATTAAATAGCCAATTATAGATTTAAAGAAAAAGGAAAAATAGGAAGGAAGCTTACGTTTATTTATAGTGGTCAAAAAAACATGACCTAATAAATAAGTTGATACTATCATTAATAATAGTAGTGGAAAATAGAAAAAATTATAATTAGTAATAAACTGCATAATAAAGGAAACTTAAAAATAGTTATTCAATAAACGAAATTATAATATTTAACCCAAATAATATTCAATACACTCAATAGGATAATTTCTATGTCGCATTTCATTGATAGTTATACCACTGTTATCTCTTTTTTAAATGGACATTACATGTCCCAAAAGGCCTTATAATGTTCATGGTATGGTTTGTTTATTTAATTTTTTCTCAAACAATAAAAGATTGTCTTTTCTTTTTTTTATAAATTTAGCAGGGCATCCCACATAAATAGAGAATGGGTCTAGTGATTTGTTAATAAGGCTTAATGCTCCGACAGCTACTCCGTCTGCTACTTTAACTCCTGGCAAAACAACGGATCCTGCCCCAATAATAACATGACGACCAATTGTGATTGGTTCATTTTGAACTTTTCTATATTCAATTGGTACCATTGGCCCTGTCATTCCTATGCCCGTATAATCGTCATTACTTGAATATATGGAAACTCGTCCTGAAATACAAGTAAAATCACCTATTGTTATTTTCTCGGCACCGATTAGGGAGGCAAAGCAAGAGATATGTATATAGCTTCCAATGTAAATTCCCTTCTCAGAAGTTGATAATATACAATAATCGTCTATGCGGACATTATTTCCAATAAAAATCTTTGAAGGATTATAAAATGACGCTTTTTCAGAAATCAAAACATTTTTTCCGATGGAACCAAAGCCCATTTCATTTAATTGATTTTCGTTTAAAAAAGCCATGATTTATTAGTGTAAATTATTTCCTATTTTTTCATCTATTATATAATGAGGTTTGTTTTTTAACTCATCATAAATTCGCCAAATATATTCACCAATAATACCTAGCATAAGCATTGTTCCACCGCCAATGATGAGCAATACAATCATTAATGGTGTCCAACCATTAAATGGAGCTTTATTTACAAAATAATTAAAAAACACTATAATTGCATATAAAAAACCTGTAAATGATGTAATTAATCCAATACCACTCATTAATCTAATTGGGAAATAACTTACATATAAATAGGATAAAATGAAATAATTGAATCTTTTTTTAAATCCCCATTGAGATTTGCCAATTTCTCTTACTAATCGTTCATAAGGTAAAAACTTTAATTTAAATCCTAACCAAAGTACGTCATATTGGTAGACTCTATTTCGCTCATTTAACTGGTTTACGGCGTTTACTGCTTTTCTGTCTAATAGTGCAAAATCAAATCCGCCGAGTGGCATTTTTGGCACATTATTTTTCATAAGCGCATAAAATATCTTTGAGGTAAGATTGGTAAAAAATGAATCATTTCTAGCTATTCGGTAACTAATTACTATTTCATCTCCAGCCAACCAATTTTTAATCATTTCTATTGCTTGTTCAACGGGGTCTTGCAAGTCGGCTGACATATTTATTACTGCATCACCTTTTGCCTCTTTCCAACCACAAATAATACCTGGTATTTGACCAAAATTTCTAGAAAACGAAATGATTTTTACGTGTTCATTGTTGGCATGTACGCTTTTCAATTCATCCCATGACCCATCAGTTGAGCCGTCATTTATAAAAATAATTTCAAAGTCTAATTGAGGTAATTCCTTTGTCATTAAGTTTGTAATTTGGCTACTTATAATTGTCAAAGTACCTTCATTGTGATACACAGGAATGATAAAAGAAACTAATTTGCTCATTCTAATGTTCTTTAAAGGTTTTGATTTACAATATTTGCTATTCTATTTATATTTTCAGGTTCTAAATCCGGATAATAAGGCAAACATAAAATCCGGCTGCTAATACTTTCAGAAACTGGACATTGAAAATTGGTATTATAAAATGATAATGTGTTTAAAGAGGGATAAAAATACCGTCTTGGCATTATATCATTTTTTATTAATGCATTTCTCACTTTAGTCATAATGGCCTCACTTTCAAGTATTATTGGATAATAGGCGTAATTATATTGTACATTTTCATTAATTGTTGGTTTTTTTAATTTTTCTAAATTAAGCAATGAATTGTATAAACTAGCTACGATTTTTCTTTTTTCTAAAATTATATCCATATCTGCCAATACGCATAAACCCATAGCTGCATGTAATTCACTGTTTTTACCATTTATTCCTACTGTATAATAATCATCAACAATATGCCCAAAAGAATGTAGTAATTTAATTTTTTTCATCAATTCATCTTCTTTACAAAAGATGGCACCACCTTCACCAGTATGAAATAATTTAGTAGCATGAAAACTACATGTGCTAATATCGCCATAATCAAAAATTGATTTTCCATTTAGTTTAACACCAAATGAATGAGCAGCATCATAAATAATTTTTAAGTTGTGTTTTTGAGCGATTGCTTCAATTTTTTCCACATCACAAGGAATTCCAAATACATGGGTAGCTAAAATTGCAGATGTGTTTTTTGTAATAAGTGCTTCTATTTTTTCAGGATTTATACACAAACTTGATTTACAAATATCAGCGAAAATTGGTTTACAACCTTCCCAAAAAATGGAGGAACTTGTGGCAACATAAGAAAATGGGGTAGTGATGATTTCACCTTCTAATTCAAACGCTTTTATGGCTAATTGTAAAGCAATTGTACCATTTGAAACAAAAAGGGGTAAAGATGTTTCCAAAAAATCACTTATTTTTGATTCCAACTCTAAAACCATTGGACCTCTATTAGTGAGTACATGAGAATCCCATATTTGATTTATTTTTTCAACATATGTTTCTTTATTAGGTAAATAAGTTTTGGTTACAAAAATCATTATCAAATTTTATATAGTAAAAATACATTTTTTTAATAAGAAGATTATTTTAAATTCAAAAGTCTTCAATAAATTGTTCCAAAATATATTACCTCTCAATCAATTCAATTAAATGCATTTCATTGTTATAGATAAAAGCACAACGTTTTCCATCAAATGCTTCGGAATTAAATTCATTCAACTTTCGGTATCCGCTTGTTTCGTAATATTGCAATGCCTTATCAAATTCGCTACAAAGAAAGGCTAAATGGTAAAATGAATTGCCTTTTTTTTTCATTTTTTGTAAAGGACTTTCTTCGTCCAATGGTTCTACAAATTCAATAAAACTGGTCGGTGATATTGGAAAAAAGCAAACTTTTACTTTTTGAGCCTCAATTTCCCAAATTTGTGAAGCACTATTTTTAGGGTATAATATTTTGTAATCCGCAATGGCTATTTCTATTTTTTCAACCAAACAGCCAATATGATGGAATTGAATGTCCATATTAATATATTATCCCAATCTTTTTTTCACCGTTTCAACCATTTCACCAACATTTTTAAAGCTGCTTATTTCTGTACTTGTAAATCTGATTTTGAAATGTTTCTCAATTGCAACCATGAGATGAATATGACTCAATGAGTCCCAATCTTCAACTTCCTTGGCAGTGCTTTCCATGGTTAATTCAATTTCTTCATTGTCTAATTCTTCTTTAAAAATTGCTACTACTTGCGACAATATTTCTTGCTCTTCCATTTTATAATTTATTTTTTTTGTTCTACAAATGCGGCATACATGATGGGCACTTTAAATTTGTTGGCTAATTTAGGGGAAATATGTTCAGAAATAACTATTTTTTCTGTTAAAATAGATAAACCTGCTTTATCAAATACTTCACGTATGTCAGTTTCGTTATTGAATAAGTAAATGTGGTCAATCATCGGCGAATTGATAGGTGTTGTAATATAACCTTTCCCTGTTTTTCCAATCAGATTAGCTAGTTTTTTTAATATGGCAATTGGATCTTCTAAATGTTCCAATACTTCGCCCATGGTAAAAAAATCATATTTATCTTCATCGCTTATATCAAATACATTTTTAAGTGTATAGTTTACCTTAGAATTATCAATAACGCCTTTTGCTAAATTAATAGAACTCTGACTTATGTCAACCAAGTCAAAAACAGTATCTGTTGGCAATAATTCCAATGCTCCCAACATATATAATCCGTGTCCGCCACCTATTTCTAAATATTTGCCTTGAGAAGGGAAATATTTTATTAGATTTTCTTTAAAGAATTTAAATCGTTCGAATTGTTCAAACCACAAAAATTGACCCAAAACCAAACCGTGCATGTGATACGTCATAATAGCTTCGTTGCCATAAACACGCTTTTCTACCTCATCAAATGAGGTGCTTGTATATTTGCCCGTTTCAATGAATTTATGTCTTTGTATCAACATGTCATCACACATGTGTAAGTAACAATCAATACCAAAATCAATGGTTTTGCCTTCTTTTTCAAGATAGGCATAATATTTTTGAAAAAAGGATTCAGATGCAGGATAAATTTCGGCTTCCAAACCTGCTAGGTTTTTGCTCAGTTTGGCAGCATGTTCTGGATTTTTTAACCCAATTTTTTCTATAATTTCTTCAATAATAAAACCCATAATTACCTTTTTTCAATATAATTTTTTCTTTCTTGATATTCTTTTATTTCTAATATCCAAAAACCGTTCCCATCTTCCTCAAAGCCCAGATTTTTGTAGTGGTCGGCTACCATTGCATTTTTAGCGGTTGGTATATATTCGCCTACAATTTTCGAAAATCCGTTTTCTCGGCCAATTTGTACAATATTATTCAGCACAAAATTTTCTACGTTTCGCTTCAAGACCCTACAACTCATTATCCAAGTTTCGATAAACAGCGTATCATTTTTGTTTTCCATAATGATTTCACTTATCAAACCATAATCGCCATATTTATCTTTTAAAGTAAAGGTAAGCGAAAAATAGTTATTGGAATCCATTATGGCTTGTATAGCCTCGTCTGAATATCTTATAGTGCGTAAATTAAATTGGTTGGATCGTTGCGATAATTGTGCTACACGAGGCAGTGTAAATTTGGTAATAGGCTCTACAATACACGACATTTCAAGGTTTTGTAAAAACTCCTCTTCATTGGTAAATTTATGTTGCAATACCGTTCTATTGGCTTCTTCTTGGTATAATTTTGTGCGTTCAAGGTCTTCGTGTGTAAATGAAATGGTTTCGAATAAGGCTTGTGATTTTAAATAAGGCAAATATTCGGCTGGGTCTTCGGGTAATTCAGGCACACATATTTGAGGGATATTTTCACGCACAATATTGCGCTCAAATGGGTTGTCGTCTAAAAAAACCATGCTGTCGAATCCAATATTCAGTATGGATTGTATGTATCTAATATTATCCGCTTTGTTTTCCCAATTGGCAACAAATACCGATATATCGTCTAGTCGGAGCACCATATCTGGATGTTTTTCAAAAGGCTCTTTGGCAATATGCTCGGTATTTTTGCTACATACGGCTAAAATAATGCCTCTTTCTTTCAATTGTTTTATCCAATACTGAAATTCGGTAAATGCTTTGCCGATGCCTAAGTCGCCAATTTGAATATTTTCAATGCCATCGTCTCCAATTATGCCACCCCAAGTGGTATTATCGAGGTCGAGAATAACACATTTTTTAAATTTACCGGTAAAAGGCAATAACACATCCAAAATTAATTTTGCCAATTGTGGTATAAAATCCATTGAAAAAATAGTATCAGTGGTGATATATATTTTTGGATCTGCAATATTATTATTGCCGTATTTACTGGCTAAGCCATTTAGGTCTACCACAAAAAGATTTTTCATTAAGTGGCTCATTTCCATTAATTTATAATTAATAGATTTGACATTATAATTAAAGCTAGCACGCGTTTTTAGACCATAATTTCCAAAAATGGCATCATCTGTTTCTACAAAATTAAGGAATAGTATATTTGTGTTAAGTTGTTGATTTAAAATATCTAAGAAATAAGCAATATCATCTATCCAATTATTGGCAAAGGTTTCCTTTTTAGACAACTCTTTTTTGTAAAAAGATTTAGACAACTTTTGGGTAGAATGGAAGAGTAAAACAAACTCAGGTTTAAATTGATAAAATGGAGATTCCGTATCAATAATTTCTTGTTTGAGTTGGTCGTATTCGGCCTCGTATAGGTCGAGTTCAATGCCTTCCAATTTAGCCATTCCCTTTAATGCTGTACAGATTAATTGGGTAGCTGAATCACCCAAAACGGCAATTCTAATTTTTTTAAAATCAGGATTTATAAGTTTTAAAGCTTTTTTTAAGTCTGAAAAACTAGGAACGACTTGCATTTATTTTTTTTTGGACAGCGAATTTAAAGTTTTTTTGCGAGTATTAGAATTGTTTTGTAATCAAATTAAGTTTTTTTTTATTAAATCATTTGGAATCACTACTTTTGTAGGTTAATTTTTCAGACAACAAGGGCTATTTGTAAGATATGTTTTTTAATTCTTTTAATTTCATTGTTTTTCTTGCAGGCTTAGTTTTGTCTTTTTACTTGTTTCCTAAAACTATACGTCCTTATTTGTTGTTATTGGGCAGTTTATTTGCCTATTCATTATTTGGTTGGAAAAATTTTGTTTTGCTGCTAGGTGTTTCCATTTTTAATTATCTTACAGGAATATCCATTGAAAAGGCAAAGTCAAAAAAAATGCTATTAACGGTTTCAATTCTTGGAAATCTGTTATTGCTATTCTTTTTTAAGTATTTCAATTTTTTTAGTGGGTCAACAAATGATGTTTTTAAATTTTTACAAATAGACATTAGCCTTCCATTGTTAGATATAATTTTGCCAATAGGAATTTCCTATTACGTTTTTCAGGCAATTGGTTATAATTTAGATATTGCTTCAGAAAAGGCAGCAGCAGAAAAAAACTATATTCATCTTGTTTCCTATTTCTTTTTCTTTCCCAAAATTATGCAAGGGCCAGTAGACCGACCAAGGAATTTATTGCCCCAATTGAAACAGGGTTCAGAATTTAATTATGAAAATTTTGTAGATGGATTACGTCGAATTTTATGGGGTTTTTTTCTAAAATTAGTGATTGCCGATAGGTTATTTGTTTTGGTGGATAATGTATGGAAAAACATTGATGCCTTTGGAGGTTTGTCTGTTGCGATAAGCGTTTCCCTTTTTACCTTACAATTGTACTTCGATTTCTTGGGATATACCGAAATTGCCCTTGGTTCGGCTCAATTATTTGGAATAAAATTGATGGAAAATTTTGACAAGCCCCTTTCATCTAAAAACATTACCGAATTTTGGAGGCGATGGCACATTTCACTATCTACCTGGCTTAATGAATATTTGTATAACCCAATGGCAATTGGATGGCGCGATTTGGGTAAATATTCAATGCACTTGGCGGTATTTATTACCTTCTTTATTGCTGGAATTTGGCATGGAGCTGGTATTACATTCATGATTTTTGGGAGTTTGCATGGTATTGCTTTGGTGTATGAAATTTTTACCAAAAAAAGCAGAAAGAAATGGGCCAAGAAACTACCAAAAGGCCTTTACGATTTTTTATCTTTAAAGCTCACCTTTATATATGTTAGTTTTACGCTTATTTTTTTAAAATCAAACACATTAGAAAGGGCTTTTGTGGTAATAAAAAGTATTGGACAAGGCTGGAAAAACGACATAACAGGGATATTCAATGGGAATATTTCAAAGGTTTTATTTTTAAATGGAGGAAGCAGCAATATCGCAATATTGGTTGTATTGTTATTATTGTTTTTTATGATTGAAACTTATTTCAAAGAAAAATCTTATAAGGTTTTGAATCAGAAAAATACTTTTGTACGTTGGACTATTTATTTTGGGATTTTGGCTATAATTGCTTTTTTTGGGCAATTTCATTCAGATGCAGAATTTATTTATGTAAATTTTTAAAATGAAAAAGATAGGCATAAATATAATATTGGTAGTTGTTATTTGTTTTTTGGTTTGTTACCCGATGAGTAATATTTTTAACAATTATTTCCATAATAATCTAGATGTTTCATTAAAACCAAACTGGATTTTATCTAAAAAAAATCAGCACTTCGATTTTGGGGTATTAGGTTCATCAAGGGTAATAAATTTGGTGGATATACAGGCAATAGAACAAAAAAACAAAAACGAAGGAATTAATTTGGGTGTTTCTGGTACAGGATTAGCGGAGAGTTATATTTTGTTATCCAAATTTTTGAAGAATGGCAATTCTATAGACACCCTTTTTCTTGAAATTAACCCAAATTTACTAAATGCAGAAATGTCATTCAGCTTGCCGTTTCATCCTTATTTTTATTTCCAATACATAAAAGAGGATGAAATAGGGGAAGTGTATAAAGATTGTGTTCCCGACCTTAAGTATTACCTTTGGCGTTTTGTTCCAATGGCAAGTTATTTTGAATACAACAATTTTTTTCCTTTAGCGGCTGTTATAAAAAACAATAAGCAAGTTGCTTTAAATGATTTTGATAAATTTGATGGTAGTGAACTAATGAAAGGAAATGAATTTGCAGGATTGATAAAATTAGAGGAAAAGAAATTGGGCATAAATGATATAGACAAAAAATATTTATTAAAAATTATAGATTTGGCAAAGGCAAAAAAGATACCGCTTATTGCTTATACTGCCCCTGAATTGAAAGAAATAGGTAAATATGAACAAGGTAGAAAGGCCGTTTATTATGAAATTTATAAAATACTAGAAAATAAAAAAATCGATTACCACAATTTTTCATCTGTAGTGTCAGACACATTGTATTTCAGAGATTATTTGCATTTAAATGAAAATGGAATTAAGCAATTTTCAAATATAATGGCGGATTCCTTATTTGCTAATCCTATATTGCCTTAAATGAAAGAAGGAAAAATACATTTTAAGGGATTTAATGCAATGAGAGCAATAGCTGCACTTACCGTTGTGGTGGTGCATACGTTAGAGTTTAGCGATATGTTTGGATTCAATGATTTAACCGTGGGTGTTTTTAGAAAAATTGAACATTTTTCGTATTTAGCAGTGGATTTTTTTTTCGTACTTAGTGGATTTCTAATTACTTATTTGTTAATGGTTGAAAAGGAAAAATATGGAAAGATTAGTATTAGGGAATTTTATATAAGGCGTATTTTAAGGATTTGGCCATTGTATTATTTGTTGTTTTTTATAGCCTTTGTAGTTTGTCCATTTTTGCCCAATTTCGATGCTGAAATAAAAAATATTGGAATTCAATTATTACTTTACGGTACCTTTTTTGCTAATTTGGCTTATGTTTTGGGGCAACAAACTGCAATTGTTGGCGTTACTTGGTCAGTAGCAGTAGAAGAGCAGTTTTACCTAATTTGGCCCTATTTTTCAAAAAAAGCCAGCAATTTTAAGCACATGGCTTTAAAGGTCATATTTGGCTATCTGTCGGTTAAGTTTTTTCTCTTTGTGCTGGATAGGTTTGTTTTCCATGAAAAAAATCAATTTATACATGTGCTTTTTCAGTTTGTTGAGGTAACGAAAATAGACTTAATGGCCATTGGTGCATTAGGCTCCATTTATCTGTATAATAACGGTCCATCAAAAATTCAGGCAATAAATAAATATATAATTATTGGCTTTCTATTGTTTGTAATTTGGTTTTCGTATCAACATTTTTACCTCACTCAATTTTATAACGAAATACATGGCATCTTATTTACTTTAGTTTTATTGATAATTGCTACGCGACCCAAAATTGCTAATCTTTTAGAAAATAGACTAAGTATATTTTTAGGCAATATCTCTTATGGAATTTATATGTTGCACATGGTGGTAGTGGTATTTTCGGCTACTTATTTAAAGTTTTTGTGGGCTAATAATCCTACATTAGAAAGCTTTATTTTATTAGAGCTTTTTGTTATTACGGTTACTATATTTATTTCGTGGATATCTTATACTTTTTTTGAGAAAAGATTCTTATCGCTTAAAAAGAAATTTACTAAAGTTCAAAGTGGGTAGAATGAAAAAAACTGTTTTGTTCGTCAGCATCGCTTTTCCACCCAAATTTGATTCCGAAGGATTACAAGTAGCTAAGTATTTTAGATATTTGACTAAGCAGGAAAAATTTGATTTTACCGTAGTAACTTCTGCCATTCCAACCTTATTTATGCCATATGATGCATCGCTTGAAAAGGCAAAAGAAGGAGCAAAGGAAATTGTAGAAATTAAAATATGGGAAAACAAATACAGCAACTTTTTGCTTCGTAAAATTGCTCAGCAATTAGTTGATAGACCTGATTCAAAGTGGACTTTTTATGCGCAGTGGAGAAAAGTAATTTCTAAAGTAAAAACGCAACCTGCTATAATTTATTCCCGTTCCTTTCCTGCAAGTTCGGCAATGATGGCAATGAAATTAAAGGCTTATTATAAAGTGCCATGGGTTATGCACTTAAGCGATCCTTGGGCCGACTCGCCAGTGAATGTTTTAACAGGAAGTACAAAAAAACTGAACCTAGAAATGGAAAGGCTTTGTTTCGAAAATGCAGATAAAATTTGCCTTACTTCCTATGAAACGATTGATTTTTATACCAAAAAATACCCTCACTTAAAAGAGAAGTTCGAATATTTTCCGAATGTGTACGACCCAGCCGATATAAAGCCAATTGCAACACCTAAAAAAAACGATAAATTGCGTTTTGTATATACGGGTGGCATGGCAGGCAATAGGTCGCCCGAACCATTCCTAAAAGCAATAACAAAACTACCAAAGCATATTCAAGACAAGTTAGAATTTGTTTTTTCGGGATATGCAGATCGTCAGAATGCAGCTTTATTCGATCAATACAAGTGTGATTGCATTCAATATTTAGGTCATTTGGATACTTACCAAGAAGCAATAACATTGCAAAACAGTGCAGATGTTTTATTGCTAATAGATTTTCCAATAAAGGAAAAGGAAAAAAGGATGTATTTTCTTTCAAAAATATTGGATTATATGATAGCACAGAAATACATTTTGGCTACAACAGGAGCAGGCAGTACATGTAATTCAGTTATTGAGGGAAAACTAGGAGCCTGCTTTGAAGAGGAAAATATAGAAGGCATCCAGCAACACATTTTGTTTTTATTGGCAAAATTTGAAACAGAATACGATACATTTTTTAACAAAAACAATATTGACTCAACGTTTGATGCTCAGGTAAATGCAAATCGACTTTTGGCTCTATTTGAAAAAATGACATAGCAGATGAAGGATGGAAGAAAGAAAATAGTAGTTTTTTTGTATAATAGTTTTAAAGATCCAGTTATACAATCCAACTTGTTTTTGTATTTAAAACACACAAATGAAAACCACCAAAAGTACAGGTTTCATATCATTAGTTTTGAACAGAATGCTTTTAAGCTTTCAATGGAAGAGGAATTGCAAACTAAATTAGCTTTACAAAAAATAGCCATCGATTGGACACCTTTGACATTTACGCCTGGTGGATTAATGAATAAGTTAATGGATTTTTCTAAATTGATATTTGTGCTCACCAAATTAAGGGTTCAGGGTTATAAATATTTGATTACCTTAAATTCTGTGGCTGGCGCAATAGGTTATGTTTTTTCGCTTTTTCTTAGATTCAAATTATATATGTACCAATACGAACCACATAGTGAGTTTGGAGTGGATGGCGGTTTGTGGACCGAGAAAAGTCTTAAGTTTAAAGTGTTAAATAAGCTGGAATATCTGTCGGCAAAATATGCAACAGTAATAAGTAATGGCACCGTCTATATGCTTGAACGACTCAAGCATTGGAAGGTAAAAGCGCATGTATTTAAAATTCCCAGTGTGGTGAATGAAGATAAATTTCAATTCACACAGCAAGGCCGAGCAATGGTAAGAGAGAAATGTGGTATTCCTATGGATAAACATTTGATCCTTTACCCAGGAAAATTTGGTGATTTGTATTATTCAACCCAAGAAGTAGCAAGTTTTTTTAATACCATAAACAAAAACATACCGAATTGCTTTTTCATGGTTTTAACGATGAATGATTTGGGTGAAACAAAAAAAATCTTTGAAGATGTAGGATTGGAACCCAATCAATTTTTGATAACAAGAGCTAGCTATGACGAAATGCCCAACTACTTATCTGCTGCCGATTTGGGATTAGTAGCGGTGCCACCTCAGCCTTCCAAAAAGTTTTGTTCAAATATAAAAGTGGGAGAGTTTTTGTGTACCGGTTTACCTTATTTTATCTGTGAAGGCGTTTCAGAAGATGATTTAGTGGCTCGCAAATTTGATGTTGGCATTCCTATGAAAGACTTGAGCACTGAAAGCACGATTGCGATATTGCCAATGGTCGAAAAATATTTAGCCGAAGACAAAGCAACAATAGTAGCTCGATGCCGACCAGCAGGTAGTGATTATAGAGGATTCAATAAATTGATTCTTGAATTTGGAAAGGCATTAGATGCGTTAACTAAATAAGGATTATTGAACCAATCGAATGAAATGATCAATTACGTAATTAATTTCATTATCAGTCATAGGATAAAATAAAGGCAAAACAATACTTCTATCACTGGTGTCTTCGGAAATAGGTAGCGAATAATTTGATTGATAATTTTTGTAAGCAGTTTCTCTATGTGCTGTCGTTACGCCTCTTCTGGTAGAAATACCCTCGTCTAATAATGCTTGCATTAAATCATTCCTACTAATTTTACATGCTGGTTTTAAGTAAACATTATAAGATTGGTAGTTGCTAAAATATCCATCTGCTTCTAATGGCAATTGAATACAATTAATGTCTTTAAGTGCTTGGTGATATTTAAAAGCAACCTTCCTGCGTTCAGCTACAATTTTGTCAAGCTTTTCTAATTGTTTTATGCCAACTGCTGCTTGTATGTCAGTCATTCTATAATTGTAACCAAGCTCTACATGATCTTCAAAAATCACTTTATCCGATTCATGTCTGATTCTGTCATTTATACTCATGGCATGTTGGCGCAATAATTTTATTCTGTCTCGGTATGCCTCGTTATTGGTAGTAATCATTCCACCATCGCCAGTTGTAATAACTTTGCGTGGATGAAAAGAGAAACAAACCAAATCCGAATGGCTTCCAATTTTATTGCCTTTGTAAGAAGAGCCTGCCGCACAAGCCGCATCTTCAATTAAAACAAGATTTTTTTCATTACATAAATCCTTGAAAGCATCAATATCAGCAGGCATTCCTATTTGATGTACAATTAAGATGGCTTTTGTTTTGGATGTAATTTTTTTGCGAACATCATCTACATCTATATTGTATGTAGTAGGATTTACTTCTGCAAAAACAACCTTTGCTCCAACATATCTGATGCTATTTGCAGTGGCGACATAACTCATTGATGGACAAATTACTTCATCATCGGCAGTTACACCAGCTACTATCATGGCTAAATGCAATGCAGTAGTACAATTTGACAAAGCGACAGCATATTTACTGCCAACATAATTTGCAAATTTTTCTTCAAATTCTTGCACACGTGGTCCTTGAGTTACCCAACCTGTCAGGATGGTATCGTAAGCATTTTGTGCATCTTCTTTATCTAAATATGGTTTTGCTAATGGAATTTTCATCTTATGTTTTATTTTTCCCAGTTGTTAATTTTTATATCTTTTATCAAATTCTTTTTTGAAGACAAATCAACATAATATTGAATGGTTTCTTTTAAACCATTTTCAAAGGAATAATTAGCTTTAAAATTAGTTGCATTATAGAATTTATCTGCTTTTACCCAAAGTCGCGGCACATCTGCTGGTCTGTCTGCCAAATATTCCAAACCCAACTCCTGCTTATCCATCAATTCTAATACTTTTAACAATAAATCTTTCATGGTATATTCCACGCCAGTTCCGATGTTAAAAGTTTTATGGTTGATATTTGGATTGCCAATTAAACCGGCCAATGCGCGTGCAGTATCTTTTACAAAAAAGAAATCGCGCGTAATTAAACCATCACCAAAAATAATTGGTTTTTCATTATTTAAAATGCGCACAATACTTCGAGGAATAATTTCACCAGCATCACCTTCATAATGTGCACGTGGTCCGTAATTATTGAATATACGAAGTACTGTAGTGTTTAATTGATAACATTCGTTATAAGCATTGGTATAATGTTCACCAACTAATTTACTAGCACCATAAACGGTTAGAGGGGCGGTTGCAGCTTCTTCAGTTATGGGAAATGAAGTGGTTCTTCCATAAATTTCTGAGGTAGAAATATAGAAAAAGTGTTCAATATTATTTTGTTTGGCTGCTTCTAAAACATTTAAAGTTCCTTCAGCATTTACTCTATGATTTTCGAAAGGGGAATGAATAGAATGCCGCACACCAAGACAAGCCAAATGAAAAATGAAGGCACAATCTTTTGCAGCATCAATACATAATTGTTTGTCTAAAATATCACCTTTTACAAAAGTAAAATTTGAATTGTTTTGAGCATCAGATAAATTATCTAAATTACCATTTGCTAAATTATCAATAACAGTTACCTGATAGCCAAGAGATAATAAATGATCGGTTAAATGTGAGCCAATAAAGCCAGCACCACCGGTTACGAGTATCTTTTTAGTTGTCATTTTTTAAGTCAATAACTTCATCAATAATAAAAACAGGCCGTTTGCGTGATGCGTCAAGTGTTCGCCATAAATATTCAGCTATAATTCCGAGGCCAATATTAGTAATCCCAAATCCAAGCAATAGGATTGATGTTAGCATTGGCCAACCAGTTTCAAGGTCATTAAAAATTAACTTTCTCGAAACAATATAGACTGTCCAAATAATACCAAAAATAAAAAACAAAAACCCAACTATTGAAACCAACCGAATAGGAGCATAAGAGAAAGCAACAAAAGAGTCAATTAGCATTTTTATTTTTTTAGAAATAGTCCATTTCGACTTTCCTATTTTTCTTTCTTTTTTATTGTAAAGGACATTCGTTTGCGAAAACCCCATTCCTAATATCTGTAAAAATATATTTGAATTGGATTCAATATTATTGTCTAATTCTTTTTTTAATTTACCATTAAAAAAAACGATATCGAACCCTTTTTCAGGAAAATTTGAAAACGCAAATCGTTGCATTAATTTTGCATAAGCCCTAGAAAAGAGGGTTTCAAATAAGGAATTTTGTGTTTCATTTCTATTCGCCCAAACGATATCAAAGCCTGTTATCGCTTTTTCATACATCAGAGGAATAAGCTCCAATGGGTCTTGTAAATCGGCATACATAAAAGTGATAAACTCCATTTTTGCATAGAGAATCCCAGCACGTAAGGCAGCATGAGAACCAAAATTTTTAGAAAAGGAAATAAGTTGAACAGAATAATTGACAAACTTTTGTTTCTGTAAAATATTAAATGAATCATCTGTTGAACCATCATTAACAAAAATAATTTCAATTGAAGTTTCATGTTTATTTTCAAAAAAATCATTCAATGATTTTACCAAAACAGGAATTCCTTCTGCCTCGTTAAATAATGGAATAATTATAGAAATACCTTTATTCATAGTTGGTCATCTAATGGAATAAATCTTGCTGTTACAGGATTTAATGTTTTTCTAATTAAAATTTCTAATGGTGTTTTGTGTTTTGAATATTTTTTAGTGGTTAAACAAAACAAACTATTGCTTTTAGAAATATTCCAATCGTCCACTTTCTCTTTAAAAATAATTGCATTTTCAATATTTTTAGGTGAAGTTAAAAAATATATTGCCCCCATATTTTTTACAACTATTTTATTGGGTTCTTCAAAGAAGGCTTCTTGAATATTTTCTAGCAATGAATTTTTAATAATTTCTATTTTTTGATTTAAAGATAAATTGGCATAGGGTTGCCCAACTTTTGTTGTTATATTTTGTGCCGGATTGCCGCTATAAACATTATTCTCTTCAGTAGATTTAGTAATTACTGAAGTGCCAAATAGGACAGTTTTCTTTTTAATGGTTACACCAGGAAAAATGGTATTATAAGAACCCACAAGCCATACATCATCTTCAATAATAGTTGGTTTTACACTAAAAATATTACAACCTTCAATTAATTCTCCAAAATAACCATGTGTCCATACGCTGGAATAAGTACCAATGCCTACATTATTTCCAATTATTAAATCAGCCTCGCCGTTTAAATTGCAATTTTGACCAATCCAACAATTATGTCCAATTTTTACAGATGCCTTTCCATTTAATAAGCAATGGTTGTGAAGTTTGGTGTATTCTCCAATTTCAAGAGATGCTAGAATTATTGCTACATCGTTGCCAATATAAGTGTTGTCTTCTATTTTTACAATTCCTTTGCAAATGATTTTAGTGCGCTCGTCTATAACTACATTGTCGCCAATAATTAAAGTGTCACATTGTATAGATGCTGACGAATGTATATTGAAATTCTGCCCAATTATTTTATTATTTGCAATGACCTTATTCATATTTATTGATTACAGCTATTATATGACTTACCTGATTGTCCAACAATTCAGCGTACATAGGCAAAGAGATACAATGTGCGGCCAAATATTCTGAATTGGGAAAATCACCGGCCTTATGACCTAAATGAGCGTATGCTTTTTGTAAATGGCATGGAACAGGATAGTGAAATGCAGGAATTATATCATTCTCTGTAAGATATTGGCAAAAATCATCCTTATTTTCTGTAGTTACTACAAAAAGGTGAAAAACAGAATCTGCAAAATCTGGTTGTGTTTGCATCTTTATTTTATCATTTTTAATTTCTGACAAATAACGTTTTGCAATAGCACGTCGTCTATTATTCCAACTATCTAAATATTTCAATTTTACGATTAAAGAAGCACCTTCTAAACCACCCATTCTGTAATTATAGCCGATTTCATCATGAAAATAACGAACCATCGACCCATGATTTCTTAAACTTTGAATTCGATTTGCATATGCTTCATTATTCGTAGTAATTCCACCAGCCTCCCCACACGCACCTAAATTCTTTCCAGGATAAAAACTAAAACAAGCCATTTCGCCAAAACTGCCAACAGTTTTTCCTTTATAACGTGCGCCTTGGGCCTGTGCGGCATCTTCCACTAAAAATAAATGATGTTTATCGCAAATTGCTTTCACTCTGTCAATATCAAAAGGTTGTCCATATAAATGTACACCAATAATTGCCTTTGTTTTCGAAGTAATTTTTTCTTCAATTTTAGTCGCATCAATTTCCCATGTGTCCGGGTTACAGTCCACAAAAACGGGTGTCGCGCCTGCATGCGAAACGCCCCAAGCTGTTGCAATAAAGGTATTGGCTGGAATAATTACTTCATCCCCTTCGCCAATCTCCAATGCCAACATGGCCAAATGTAATGCAGTTGTTCCATTGCTTAGGCCTAATGCATAATTTGATTCACAGTAACCTGCGAAGCTTTTTTCAAATTCTTCTACAAAATAACCGCCTGAAAAGGCTGTTTTTTCAAATACTTTTTCAAATAATTCAAAAATTTCCTCTTTTACTTGCTGGTTTTGTCCTTTTAAATCTAAACAAGGTATTTTCTCCATATTTAAAATTCAATTTTTTTAATAATTTTTGCAGGATTTCCAACTACAATTGAATTTGCAGGAACATCTTTTGTTACCACAGCACCAGCACCAACTAATGCGTTTTCGCCAATCGTTATTCCACATAAAATGGTTGCATTACTACCAATTGATGCGCCTTTTTTTACAAAAGTTTCTACTAAGTTCCAATCAGAATCGGTTTGGGGTGAGCCATCAAGGTTTGTTGCTCTTGGAAATAAATCATTCGTGAACATTACCCCATGACCAATAAAACAATTATCTTCAATAAAAACCCCTTCGCAAATAAAGGTATGAGATGAGATTTTGCAATTTTTTCCAATAGTTGCACCTTTCTGAATTTCAACAAATGCACCAACTTTTGAATTGTCATCTATTGAGCAGTTATAAGCATTCACAAAATCAAATATCCTAACATTTTCTCCAACGGAAACATTATTTAGGGATTGCTTAGGATTATTTATAGAAATTTTCTTCATTTAGATAATTACTTCTTTGCCTTTGTTTTTAATTGATTTTTGAGCAGCCTCAAGAATTCTAACCACATCTAACCCCGATTGAAAATTTGAAATAGGTGTTGTATTATTAGTAATTGCAGAAATAAAATCAGCAGCCATATTAGATAAGGCTTCTTTATTTTCAATTTTTGGAATAAATATATCACCAGATCTATAATCCACTAAAATCTTATTCTTATCCTCGTCTGTTGTGTGCTGGTAACCCGTGTCATAAATTTTAATTTTTTCAGAAGGCTCTAAATCATTAAAAACAATCATTTTTTTGTCACCTCCAATTAGCATCATTCTTATTTTTACTGGAGAAGTCCATGAACAATTAAAATGAGCAATAAAATCTGACTGGTAGTTTATAGTAAGAAAAGCTATATTTTCAATTCCATTATTTGTATGTGAGATACCCG
>JADIYW010000001.1:0-17500 GCA_016705125.1 Bacteroidota bacterium | reverse complement strand
ACGAATGGTGTAACGATCTGAGCACTGTCTCGGCCGTGAGCTCGGTGAAATTGTAGCCCCGGTGAAGATGCCGGGTACCCGCAACGGGACGGAAAGACCCCGTGAACCTTCACTATAGCTTTGCATTGGTTTTGAGTAAATAATGTGTAGGATAGGTGGGAGGCTGCGAAGCAGGCACGCTAGTGTTTGTGGAGCCGTCCTTGAAATACCACCCTTTATTTACTTAGAGTCTAACTCTTTGAAAGAGGACAGTGCATGGTGGGTAGTTTGACTGGGGTGGTCGCCTCCAAAAGAGTAACGGAGGCTTTCAAAGGTACCCTCAGCACGCTTGGTAACCGTGCGTAGAGCGCAATAGTATAAGGGTGCTTGACTGTAAGACCGACGGGTCAAGCAGGTAGGAAACTAGGATATAGTGATCCAGGTGGTTCCGTATGGAAGGGCCATCGCTCATAGGATAAAAGGTACTCCGGGGATAACAGGCTGATCCTGCCCAAGAGCTCATATCGACGGTAGGGTTTGGCACCTCGATGTCGGCTCGTCACATCCTGGGGCTGGAGAAGGTCCCAAGGGTTGGGCTGTTCGCCCATTAAAGTGGCACGCGAGCTGGGTTCAGAACGTCGCAAGACAGTTCGGTCCCTATCTGTTGTGGGCGTTTGAGATTTGAGGAGATCTGACTCTAGTACGAGAGGACCGGGTCGGACTGACCACTAGTGTACCTGTTATGGCGCCAGCTGTATCGCAGGGTAGCTATGTCGGGAATGGATAAGCGCTGAAAGCATCTAAGCACGAAACCAACTCCAAGATTAGATCTCGTAGGGCTGTGGAAGATTACCACGTTGATAGGCTACAGGTGTAAAGGCAGTAATGTCATAGCCGAGTAGTACTAATTGCCCGTAAGCTTTTAAAACTTTCAATTATATTATTGGTATAAATATTAGGATCTAATTTTGTCATAAGTCATACAACGAGTTAATGGTGGCTATAGCAAGGGTGTTCACCTCTTCCCATTCCGAACAGAGCAGTTAAGCCCCTTTGCGCCGATGGTACTTGGTTTTCCTGGGAGAGTAGGTCGCCGCCAATTAATTATAAGAAGCCTTTTCGAGTATATCGGAAAGGCTTTCTTATTTTATAGATGTTAAGTTACCACAGTTTCCTTTATTTCGTCATACTTGGGTTCTCGAGTTTGACATTATATCGATTTAAGTATTTGATAATCAAATTATTGACTTTTGGAATTTTTCCTTCAAAAGGATTAATTTGTAGCTTTTAGTTTTATTATTGAATATCTGTTAAAAGATTTTGTATTTAAAAAGAAATTGATTCTTTTTGTAGGCTTTTAAACTAAATGAATTCTGTTTGATTATCTTTGATTTAAAACCTAAATTATTTAATGAAGATAAATATTATTGGTGCTGGAATTTCAGGGTTATCTGCAGGTTGCTATTTGCAAATGAATGGTTTTGAAACGGAAATTTTTGAGAAGCATACAATCCCTGGAGGACTTTGTACGAGTTGGAACAAAAAAGGTTTTTTAGTTGATGGCTGCGCCCATTGGATAATGGGTTCGGGTCCTGGCAGTTCATTTTATAAAATTTATAATGAATTATTGGATATGGAATCGATCCCATTTCTAAATCATGATATAAGAATGGTGATTGAAGTAAAAGAAACAGTAGACAAATATGGTAGCAATCAATTTAAACTATATACAAATCTAAATCAACTACAGGCATATCTTTTAGACTTGTCGCCAGAAGATAGTGTTTTAATTATTTCCTTTATAAGTGATATACGTAAAATGCAGAAATATGACCTCCCTCCAATTTTGGACGACTTGCCTTTTGTTAAATCAGCGATCCGAGGCTTTAAAATGATTAAATATGTAGAGTTCCTTTTCCTTTTTTTAAAGTGGAATAATGAGACTAATTATACTTTTAGTAAAAGATTTAAAAATCCATTTCTACAAGAAGCCATCAGACTACTATATGACAATGAAGAAGTTAAAATGATGGTAATGATGATGCCTTTAGCATTTTTTGATGTTAAAAGTTGTGGTTACCCTTTAGGCGGGTCAATTGCTTTTGCCAAATATTTTGAAACCAGATATTTAGAATTGGGTGGTAAGATTCAATATCGGAAGGCTGTAAAAGAAATAATAGTAGAAGACAATGTAGCTAAAGGCATTTTGTTGAGTAATAATACCTTTGTTCCTTCTGATATTACCTTATCTACTGCAGATTGGAAATTGACGGTTTTTAATTTATTAAAGGGCAGTTATGTAAATGATAAACTAATTAAATTAAAGGATGAGAAGTCTTTGGCTGTTTTTTACTCAGTGGTGCAAGTTTCTTTTGGCATTAATGCTGATCTTTCTGATTTACCTCATTTTTTTAGATTTCCATTAGATGAAAAAATTGTGTCTCCAGATGGTACTATTTATGATAGAATGGAAGTTCATTTGTATCATTATGACCCAGCAATGGCACCTGAAGGAAAAACTACTGTTGTAATAAGTTTTTACACTTTGAATCGTGATTTTTGGATAGATTTGAGAACAACAGACAGAAGAAAATATAGAACTACCAAAACTGACTTTATAATGGTTGTATTGGACAGCTTGGATAAACGATTAAATATAAAAGACAAGATTGATATGATGGACATGGCCACTCCTGCCACTATTTTGAGATATACCAACAATTGGAAAGGCAGTACTCAGGGTTGGTTGCCTGGCAAAAATCTAATTGCATCTTCGCCTGTGAAATTTAAATTGCCCAAGTTATCACAATTTTATTATGCTAGCCATTGGAGTCAACCAGGTGGTGGCTTGCCAATTGCAATAATGGCCGCAAGAAGCGTAACAAAATTGATTTGTAAGCAGAATGGCAAAAAATTTAGCATCAACAAGAGGTTTGAAACCATTTAGCCCTTTGAAAATAAAATAGAACCATTGCAACCTCCAAATCCAGATGCTGTTTTTATGAATGTATTTAGAGGTTTGTAGATTGGCTTTTCACATATATTTATAGGATTTGTTGTTCCATGTGTTGTAAACCCATGTGTTGGAATAATCACTCCTTTTTCTAATGAAAGAATACTAATGACAGATTCCAAAATACCTGATGCACCTAATGTATGACCAAAATATGCTTTTAAACTATTTACTGGAATATTGTCCATTTCGGATAAATGATATGCATTCGCTTCCATTTCATCATTAAAAATAGTGGCAGTACCATGTGCTGAAATAAAATCTACATCTTCCGATAATAGATTTGAAGCATTTAAAGTTAATCTTATGGCTTTGGAAAGCTCTTTACCAGTTCTTGATGGACCTGAGATATGATTTGCATCATTCGTAATGGCACCACTACATATTTCTATATTATTATTGTTTTGGGCTTGAGTTGTAAGTATAATTGTGGCAACTGCTTCACCCAAATTAATCCCGTTCCTGTCGATTGAAAATGGTTTACACATTGAATCAGATAGCGCTCTAAATGATTTAAATCCAGAAAAAATAAATTGGCCTACACAATCAGCTCCTACAATAATTGCATTTTTGTAATGACCCAAATCAAGTATTCGTTTTCCATAAAGAATCGCCGCAACACCAGATATGCATGCATTGGAGATAACAATGGGTTTGTTAGGGTTTTTAAATTTGTTGCAAATCAATTGTGCAGATTGAGAAAGACTTATCCGATTAACTAATTCATCAGACCTTTTTTTTTCTTTCTTCAACAAATTAATATTCCCCTTAGTTGTAGAAACTATTATAATTGTATCCTTATTTGTTATATCTATTTCTGTTTTTTCAATTGCTTGTTTGATAGATTCAATTAATAAATATTCAAAAGGTGTATAATTATTGCTCAATACATCTTCTGATTGCAAAAAAAAGGATTCATTAAATAGTGAAGCATAAAATGACTCATCATCAATTTCATGTCGATTATGTAGTTGAATACCAGAATTGCCATTCAAAATTGCTGTAAAATTTGCATCAGTGGTGTTACCTAATGGCGAAATAATATTATGACCGACAACAAATACATGCCTCATTTTACGATAAATTATACTTTTTCTTCCAGTCGATGAAGAAAGGAGGTGCGAGAAATTGCATTTCCTGTTTATCAATGTCCAAAAATACTTGAGTAGTAGAACCAGTGGCTACCAAATCCATGTTTGCCAAATTATATATTTTATACCTAAAAACAATTTTGGCAGCTTTATGGTTTTCAAATGTGGTCTCTATCATTATCTTATCGCCATATTTAACCATTTTTTTAAAATCACAATTCAAATTTACAATTGGTGCAACATATCCATTTTTATAAAAATCAAGGTAGTGAATTCCATATTTAGTTCCAAATGCTGCACGCCCATCTTCAAAATAGATAGCATAATTGCCATGCCAAACAATTCCTAGCGGGTCGGTTTCATTAAACCTAATATTGGTTATTGTCGTTTCTACAAGCAAACTATTAAACTTTTGTGCCATATTTGGTTTTCCATTTTTTCAATTCTGATTTTTTTATCTCACCAATTATCTGTTCAAAAGGGTTACTCCAATAATTTCTTAAACCAAATCCTTTGGGTTCTGCTTTCATCATTTCGGTAAACAATACCTTTTTTGTATACATATCTATAAATGTAGTCCAAACAACTTCTTCCATTTTTGACTTATTTAAATTGTCTACAATAAAAATAAAACCAATTCCTTTTCCATAATTTTCAAAATCATATCCGCTTATAATTTCTTGTATTTTTTTTTCATCTATCAAGTTTAAATCGGAAGTATTATTAGTGAAAAATGTGTTTTCCTTAATTTTATTATTTAATTGAACTGTAAGAGAATTGTTAACAATTAGGTTTGGCTTTTTTAAAGCTTTTGAAATATTATATTTGTCAAATTCAGTTACAATTAGATTATTTATCTTATTGGTTAGTTCTGCCGCATCAAAAGTTGCGCCTTCACCAAAGCATTTGGCATTGCTGAAGTCTACTCCTAAATATGTAATTTGTGTTTCTTCTTTAAAAACATCAGCTGCAATATGTTGAGCAATTAAATTATTGCGCAATAAGAATAGTAAGAGGAAAATTAAGGTCATTTTGCTATTTTTCATTTTGTTCTGTTTTATTTATAAAAATTCGCATTTCGCATGAAGCAATTTCTAGTTCATTCAGTAATATCTTGCCCTTTATTATATTAAACCCCATTACTGGATCTTCTACAACCACTTCGGTAATTAAAGTTTGCCCAATTGGTGGTAATTGATTAATGATTAAATTTTTTATTGAGGCTATAAAACCCAGTAAAATTGGTTTTTGGGCTATAAAATCTAAGTAACCAAAACCTGCTGCACCCGTTTGAGCTATGTTTTCTACAATTCCACTTTCATTTAAAAATGCTTTATTACAAAATATACAATCTTTATCGATAAAGAAAGTAGAAATTGTTTTTTTTGTGTCTACAAACAACAACCTGTCAATCATTACCATTGGTGGTCTTTGTGGAAGTACTTCCAAAACGTTTAAACTATCTAAGGTGTTATTAATCATATTTTAATGCCTAAATATATAAATATAATCTGTTTGAATTTGAAAAATTGTAGAATATAATTATCCTTGAAAAAAATCATGGTAATTGAACCACTGTGTTGGATAACGAGCTACCTTTGATTCTAAATCTTTTATAAAAGCTTCCAATATAATTTGCTCCGTATCTCCCTTAGATTTTGAATATTCGACAGGGCTTGATGAGAAAAAATGGTAATGATTTTTTGATTCTTTAAATGCAAACACAAAAACAGTAGGTGCATTCATTTTAAGAGAGAGTAAAAATGGACCATAAGGAAATTTAACTGGTTTATTGAAAAATTCACCTGTAATAATTTTGTTTTCTGGCAAAAATCTATCTGCATGAATGCATATTAATTCGTTTGATGCAAGTGCTTTTTTTATTTCAAATATATGTGATAAGTCCTCTTTTACATATATAATTTTAAAAGTTCTTTTTCCAGTAACTCCATCCATGTATTTTTTTATGTTTTCATCTTCTCCATCATACATTACAATATTAATTTTAGTATTTAGGTGTTCAAGCATTTGTCCTGCAGCTTCCCAATTTCCTACATGAGCACTTAAAAGCAATCCACCCTTTCCTTTTTTTGCCAATTCTTCCAAATAGTTTCTGCCTTCAAATGTATACGTAAAATTGGTTTTAATTTTGGCAATCATGGCGGTTTTATCAATTAGGGTTTGACCTAATTTGAAATAATTCGTGTACAACATCACCAATGAGCGCATTTTACCAAATTTCAATATTTTATTATAAAAATAATAAATGTGCTTTGATGATGAAGTTGAAAAAATGAAATAGTAAAAAGCCACAAAGAATAATAAGAAATATGCGGCACCTAAACCCAAATTTTTCAATAAGAATACAAATATTTTGTATCCCAAAGTATTAGACTTTGATTTACCTTGCCATTGCGACATTTTATTGAGAGGAAGCTTGTTTTATATTTTGAATTACATATTCATAGAAATCTTGGAAAGTAACAATACTTTGAAAATCCTCAGGATTTACTTTAAAACCAAAGTTGTTCTCAATTGATACCACTAAATCAACAAAATCCAAACTATCTAACCCCAGTGTTTTTGTCATATTTTCTAAGGGTAAAATAGTAGATTCGTCAGCTTCAAACTCACTTACAAAAAAACCATTAATCTTACCTATTATTTCTTCTCTATTCATTGAATAATTTTTTATTATTTGTAATTTTTTATTATCAGGGATGAATTTGTTCCTCCAAATCCGAAGGAATTCGACAAAAATACATCAATTCTTTTATTTATTTTTTTGTCTGCAATATTTAATTTGGCTGAAAATTCATCTGGGTTTTCAAAATTTATATTTGGTGCTACAAACCCCTCTTTCATCATAATCATAGAATATACAATTTCGCTTGCCCCTGCCATCCAACATTCATGTCCAGTCATTGATTTTGTTGAACTTATTAAGGGTTTATATAATCCAAATACTTTATCAAGTGATTGAGCTTCGCTAGCATCTCCCACTGGTGTGGAAGTGGCATGTGCATTAATATAATCTATCTGGCTAGCTTTGATTTGAGCATCCAAAAGTGATTTTTCTATGGATCTTGTAGGCCCCTCAATTGTCGGATTTGATATATGTCCACCATTTGAGGAAAATCCATAACCAATTATTTCACCATAAATAGTTGCTCCACGTTTTAAAGCAGAATCTAAACTTTCCAAAATTACGGTAGCAGCGCCACCGCTTGGTACTAATCCATCCCTATCTCGATCAAAAGGGCGAGATGCTTTTGTTGGTTCATTTTCCCTAGTGGAAAACGCAGAGATGGCATCGAAGTTTCCCATCGAAAAAATATTTGTTTCCTGTGCACCTCCACAGATTATACAATCTTGCAAACCTGTTCTTATATAATGAAAACCTAGTCCAATGGCTTGAGAGCCGCTTGCACAAGCCGCACTTACAGTAAAATTGATTCCTTTTAACCTAAAAATAGTAGCAAGATTCATGGTAACAGTAGAGTTCAGGGATTGGAAAACAGAGCCTGAACCTGCAAATTGTGTGTTCTTTTTTTCTCTAATAATATCTGTGGCATCAATTACTGGTTTGGCAGAACTGTCATTGCCGAAAATAATACCAACTTCGTTTTCATCTAAATAATTTTGATCAAGATTTGCATTTTTTAGTGCCTCAATAGTTGACATATAGGCATATTCGCCTTGCTCAGGCAACATCAACCTTGCTCGCCTATCCAATTTGTCTTTTAATATTGGCGATTCAACCATTCCAGTTAGTGCTGATTGATATCCAAATTCCTTTCTTAGCGGGTCGAAAATAATTCCCGACTTTCCTTCATATAGCGATTTTGATACTTCTTCAATATTCTTTCCTATACTTGAATAAATTCCATATCCTGTAATTACTACTCTTTTCATATTTTAAAATTAAGAATACAACCCACCATTAATTGAAATAACTTGACCTGTAATATATGCTGCTGATTTGGAGGCAAGAAATGATACTGTTTCAGCTACTTCTTCTGGTGTTCCAAATCGCTTCATTGGTATCAATTCAATCAATTGTTTTTCATCCAAGTCTTTTGTCATATCAGTGGCAATAAAACCTGGCGCTACAGCATTTACTGTAATATTTCGTTTTGCAACCTCTTGAGCAAGCGATTTGGTAGCTCCAATCACACCTGCCTTTGCCGCAGCATAATTTGTTTGACCAGGCATTCCCTTTAATCCTGACAAAGAAACAACATTGATTATTCTACCGTATCTGCTCGATACCATACTTTTTAATATGGCCTTTGTAACATAAAAAAAACCGTTTAGGCTTGCATTTATTACATTATGCCACTGTTCATTCGGCATAAAAACCATCAAATTATCATTATTAATGCCGGCATTATTTACCAAGATTTCAATCTTTGCAGCTTTATTGTTATCTAACCAATTTGAAATTATAAGTTGCGTTGATTCATTATCAGAAACATCAAATTTTAATAATTCGCATTTTACACCATTTAATTCTACTTCTTCTTTCGATTTGTTAGCTTCCAAATCATTGCTCTTATAATTCAATAATATGTTATAGCCATCCGTAGCTAATTTAATACAAATTGCTTTGCCAATCCCACGCGATCCACCAGTAACTAATGCATATTTCATCTTTATAAATAAATTTTAATAATTGATTGTTTTTTCTTTGAGGAAATTATTGATTTCATTTATTGTTTTATAAAGTGGTCGATCTTCAATAATTATTGGACATATTGCTCTCAACTCAGTATATATTTCAAAAGATTTTAATGATAATTTATCGCTTAATTTTAAACAATCAATTGCTTGAATAATTGAAATCGCTTGGATTGAAATTACTTCAAATGCATTTTCAATTACTTTTTTGGTAATCAAGGCTGAATTAGTGCCCATACTTACAATATCCTGATTGTCATTATTATTAGGAATGCTATGAATTGACATAGGCATACTAAGCGTTTGAGACTCAGCTGTAGTAGAAGTAGCGGTGAATTGGAGTCCCTGAATTCCAAAATTTAAGCCTAAAATTCCAAGATTTATGAATGGAGTAAGTTTTTCATTTAGTTTGTTATTCAATAAATAATTAATTTGTCGCTCGCACAACATAGTCATTTTTGTTATTGCTACTTTTAATTTATCCATTTCAAGAGAAACATAGTCGCCATGAAAATTTCCGCCATGGTATATGTCTTGATTGTTTACATCTATTATTGGGTTGTCATTTACTGAATTTAATTCATTTAAAACAACTACCTCCACATTTTCAATAGTGTCTAATATTGGTCCTAGAATTTGTGGCACACACCTTAATGAGTAATATTCTTGTACCTTATCATCCATTTTGTCTCTTTTTATCTTGTGATTTTGATAAAAATGGTCTGCTCTTTTTTTGATTAACTTGCTATCTTTTAAAATAGTACGCATAGCCTTTGCCACTTTCTGCTGTCCAATGTGATTTTTTACCTTATTTAATTCTTCTGAAAAGTGATCATCGAAAGTTTCAACCAATTCATTTATAATACTTGAAAACAAAATGGATAAATGGAGTGCTTTTTTTGCAAAAATGAGATTAATTAATCCAATACCTGTCATAACAGATGTGCCATTTAAAACAGCAATTCCTTCTCTTTTATAAATTGTAAGTGGTTTAATTTTTTCTATTTCAAAAATTAAAGCCGTACTTTTTATTTCTCCTTTATAAAGCGACTCACCTTCACCAATTAAAGCCAAGGCTATATGAGCTAATTGAACCAAATCGCCGCTTGCTCCAACTCCACCATGTTCATATATACAAGGGTAAATATTCTTATTTATTAAAGTCTTTAGTAAAATCACCAATTCTTTGTTTACGCCAGAAAAACCTTGCATGAGTGATGTGAGTCTTGCAATTAGCGCTGCTTTTGTATAAATTGGTGCTAAGAAATTGCCTGTGCCAGAACAGTGACTACGAATTAAATTAAATTGTAATTGTTTTAAATCTTTATCAGCAATTTTATACTGTGCCATTGGGCCAAATCCTGTATTAATGCCATAAATCAGTTTTCCCTTTGAAAATTCTATTAGGAAATGGAAAGCATCATCTACTTTTTTTAATTGTTTTTCATCCAAATCAATCTTATTGTCTTCAAAAACCAATTTAGAAATATCATTTAAGATAAGTCTATTTTCGCCTATTACCACCATTATTCTTTAACATAAACATTTAAAAGTGAATTAAAATTAGTTGGTTTTACAAATTAACCGCAAAGTTAATATTTTAAGTTATAAAATTATATAACCAATATTTCTAGTTAACTAAAAACAATTATAAAATCCTATTATAATCAGTAATTACTTAGTATTTTGAATAAAACTAGCGAGTGTTTTGATTCCTGTTTGGTGTTTTTTTACATAATAATTATCTGTATCCCATACATAACCCGCTAATACCGAGCAAATTTTTGATTTGATTTCTCCATTTTGATTTTCTGCAAAGAAGATTTTTTGTAAAGTGCCATCATACCAAGCCATTACATAAGTCCTAAAGGTATCAACACCAAATATCATTTTGTCGGTGTATTCTTTTTGCCAATCTACTTCTTTTCCTGTCAATTGTTTGGCAACTAAATGAGCTGCAAGTTGGCTTGAACTAACTGCTAAAGTTACGCCTGAAGAGAAAATTGGGTCTAAAAATTCTGTTACATTTCCCGTTAATACAAATCCATCACCAAAAAACTTATCTGTTGTTTTTGACCAGCCTTCTATCGTACGGGGCTCAAATCTATAGGTTGCATCTTTAAATCTTTGGCTGATATGTTTATTAGTCGAAATGGCTTTCCTCAAACGCTCTTCTGGCGTGCCTTCAAATTGTTCAAAAAAATTGATATCACCAACAAAGCCTACAGATGTAAATCCGTTTGAAAAGGGAATTACCCATATCCAAACGGATGGAGCATGGTCGATGATAATAATCCTATTTGGTTCGTCATATTCCTGCCTTTTAGTATCTAGAATATGGGTGAATAGTGTTTTGCGAGGAGGTAGATTCGAAGGCTTATCTAAGTTAAATAACTGAGGTATTACACGCCCATAACCGCTTGCATCAATAATAAATTTAGCATTTATTTGTTGTGCTTTCCCATTTTTATCTACTACTGTGGTTACAGAATCAGTGCCATCAAACTTAATATCTGTAACTGTCGTTTCAAATTCCAATGGAATACCCATTCTTTGTACCTCATCGGCTAATAACAAATCAAAATCTTCACGTGGTACTTGCCAAGTCCAACTCCATCCTTTTGTAAATTGATCGGAGAAATTAAAATCGCATATTTTTTCTCCTTGAACAAACTTAGCACCAAATTTCTCCTGAAATCCACTTGCTTTAAGTGCAGGGAGAAATCCAGCATCTTCAAAAGCTTCCATACTTCTTGGCAATAGACTTTCGCCAATTACAAATCTTGGAAACTTTAATTTTTCAACCATTTTCACATTTAATCCATATTTTTTAACAATTGCAGCTGCCACTGATCCAGCTGGGCCAGCACCAATTACCAATACATCTACACTTTCACTTTTCATGTTTATTATTTATTAAATTCGTTCATCAATAAACTTAATTATTTTTCTATTACTTGCCTTTGTTTGCAAATCTATTATTTTATTATTGTCTACAAAAAGGATATTAGGTAGTACCCTCAATGCAGATTGTATGCGCTTATTTATATTTTGTATAAAACTTGTCCTATTTTGCTTAATAGAAATATAAATATTCAAATCATCTAGCCCATACTCATTTGAGAAAAGTGTAATAAAATAATCTTCAATTTCAACTATTCCATTTAGAACATTGAAAATAGTAGGTGGGTACAATGTTGTTCCCCTATATTTTATCAATTGTTGGTTTCGTCCAATAATTTGACTTATTCGATACGAATTACGACCACATTGGCAGGGTTCGGTATAAAATGAACAAATATCACCTGTTTTAAATCGCAGTAATGGCATTCCCTTTACACCTAGCGTAGTAATTGTAAGTTCTCCAAATTCACCTTCTCCTAGTATTTGATTCTGATCATCTAAAATTTCAAAATCATTAATTCTGAATGCACATGATTGCCATTTCCAAAGCCACATTCTGTGAAAGCGGTTTGTTTTTCGGTAGAAGCATAAGTAGAAAACAATTGGATATTCCAATGCTTTTTAATGCTTTTTGCCAATTCATTTGGTTCAAAATTATTATTTCTAATACTTTCACCTATACAAATTAGTTTTTTAACACTTGTTGTATTCAAGTTAATATTGTTTTTTTCAGCATAGGTTATCATTTTTTTAATAAATGAAGGTACTGCAATTAAAACTGTTGGTTGATTTTTAATAATGGACTCCAATTGCATTATCTCATTTCCTGACCCAATTCTTATAACCGATGCGCCTAATTTTTGGATGCCAGTATAATAGGCTATTCCAGCCATAAACTGTTTGTCCATGGTAACCATCAATTGAAAAACATCTGATTCATTGCATCCTATTTTCTGAAAAGAAAGGTATTCGTTGTGAGCTAAGCGATCTAGATCTTCATTGCTTAGGGCAATGGTTACTGGATTCCCTAACGTGCCAGAAGTGGCAAAATATTCGGCAATTTGTTTTTTTTCTACACATAAAAAATCAAAATTATTCGCTTGTAAGTCTTCTTTTGTGGTTGGAGGTATTTTTGAAAGATTTTGAAGATTAATGTTTTTTATGTCTATTTGATTTGCTTTAAAAACATTTTGATAAAAGATTGAATGCTTTGATAAATATCGAAGCAGTTTTCTTAATTCCATTTCTTGAAATTGAATAATTTCATTTGCGGTTTTGGACTCCAAATCAGGTATGCCAATAAATTTATTGCTCATTAGCCAATTCCTTTTCACAAACAATAATTTTAGCTTTTATGTAATCTGTTTCAATTTCTGTAGCTATTTCTTTAGTAAGTGCAATTTCAAAATATTGCTTCGCTTTTTTAAATTCTTTTTTCTTCATAAATTCATTTCCTACAATTACATAGGTGTCATAATAAGCAGGATTTGACAGTAAGATTGACTTTATATTTATTTCTTTTCCGAGTAATGCTAATTGTTTTTGATTTCGAAATATTAAAAATGATTTATAATCTTCAGACAAAAGAAAATTGTCGGGAAGTATTGTTTGTGTACTTAATTTTATTTCTTCATTTTTAAATGTGACATTGTTTTTAAAAATTTGTTTTAGGTCATAAGAAATATATTGTCCTAATTGAAATGGGTTGGTAGAAACCCACACTATTTTATGCTTGCAATCAA
This sequence comes from Bacteroidota bacterium, assembly GCA_016705125.1. Taxonomy (GTDB): domain Bacteria; phylum Bacteroidota; class Bacteroidia; order Chitinophagales; family JADIYW01; genus JADIYW01. Next base: position 4,091 of record JADIYW010000001.1, on the reverse strand, counting down.
AAATAATAGAATGGTGGCAAATTAATTGATTTATTGCTTTCTCATTTCCATAACCAATAAAAGAGTCATTTTTTCCCAATTGATTTCTTAGTATATTAGCAGTAATTTGTGGTGAATTTAATGGTGATTTGTCTAATAATTCTTTTATTCTTTCAAATCTATACACAGAAGCACTTTGTTCCATTTGTTCTTTATTGATAGATGTATTTTTTAAGATTTTACTTTGGTAATGATTAGTGCAAATAATCACATCATTTATAGGCTCTGCCAAAGTTGTAATTTGTGGTGTTTTTTCAATAATTATCGTTTTATTATCTAATGCTGATGAAATCATAAATGATTCAGACACAAATGATTTTCTTTTTTTTGCAATTTCAAATGCTTCATCTATATTTTTGGCATATTGTAAAATTTCTCTTCCTATTAATGATACTGGAGTAGCTGACCCAGTGGGAATATTTGATTTTGAGGCATTAAGGGTAACAGACAATCCATTTATATTCATGCCTGACACTACACCAGTAAAACCGCCCCAAGTGATATACATAAATTTATATCCTTTTGCTGGATTGCAAAACATAACAATTTTATCCTCTGCAAATTTATCGCCTACATAGAAGTCGAAATTTCGCCCTGTTAGCAAAATGCTGTCTTTAGACTTTGAATTCCATGTTGAAAATGAAGAACAGCCTACTAAAGCAAGATTTTGTAATGCATGGCCAATATCGTGAGCTGCATGATAATTCATCATCCGTTGATAAGGAGAACCAATATAATTAAATTGTGGCGATGCAGCAAGAGAAACTCCATAAATTTCTAACTTCTCTTCTTCTGTTAAGTTATGTTCCAGGTTGCGGTTAAATACGCCTATAAAATACTTTAAGAAATGTCTGTAAAATTTGGATGGTATTAAATTATTTATTTGGTCAGCAAATGCAGCTTCTTGTTTTTGAACTAATTCTTTTGAGAGTTTTCCACTTATAACCCCTATTTCGAACGGCGAACCCTCTACATACATTTCCCATAGTCCAGAGTTACTCTTCCTAATCCAATTATTTCCAATTTTATAACAGTTTGTGTCTATTTGTGTTCTTACTAAATTTAAACAGGCTACACTTTTTGGTTTTGGTGGATTAACATGAATAGCTATTGCTACATAAATTATTAAAGCACAAATACATAAAAGTAGTCCAATTAATACTCTATAAATTCTTTTCTTATTTTTCAAAATCCATTATTTTATTAATCAAACTTGTTGTGTCAACAATATTACCGCAAGAAATCACTGCACTCATTGCCACGCCATGTACACCATGTAGGGCTAAGTTTTGGCCTACTAGAAATAAATTATTAATTTTAGTTCGCGAAGAAATCATATTTTGTAATGGTGCTTTATAATCTTTTACAATGCCATAAATTGACCCATCATCAGTACCCATGTAATCTTTAAATGTTAATGGAGTACTGGTATAAATAGATTTTATTGAATCTTGTAAATTAGGAAATTTAATGGATACTATTTCTATTAATTTATTTGCTTTTTGTTTTTTGAACATTTCATAATCTTCCCCTCTTTCTGTGGGTGAATTCACAACATTATGGGTGTTTTCCCATTTTTTCACTTCATCGTATTTCATATATGCCATTATTGTGGCAGATTCCGTAAAATTAGGACTAATAGTTGATTTAGTTTGAAAAAAAGAATAGGATAACGGCCATTCTTCTTTTTTATAATCCATTGTATCCCAAACATTTTCGGTAAGAAAACAGCAATAATTAGAATTGGTATATTTAAACGAATTAGGTTTGAAAATTATGTTTAAACAAAAAACAGAGACTGAATTTTCTAATGTCTTTATCCTGTTTTTGTATAAATTGCGTATAAGAGTGGACTCAACCATTTCAATCGTTTGAAGCGGATGGATATTTGAAAAAAAATAATCGCCATTAATTATTTCGCCAGTATCTGTTTTTACAAACTTGATTTGGCCTTCTTTTTCTACTATTTTAGCTACTTTTACATTCCTTCTAACAGCTCCTCCATTTTCAGTAATTACTTTTGTCAACAATTTAGCAATCTGACTGCTTCCTTTTGCAAAAATCCAGGCACTTTCGATATAGCTATTGATGACCAATGCATGAACAAATAGGGGCGTTTTGCCTGCAATACCCGCATATACCATATTATTGCCCACGATAATACTCTTTAATTTTTCGTTTTTAAAAAGAGTATCCAAATACGCCTTTGTGTCGATTGTAAGATATTTAGATTTCTCAAAGATATCCGTATTATTAAATTCAAAAATGGAAAATTTTTTGGCAATCAATTCCATTTCAGCGGCATAGTTTTTAATTGCAATTTCCTCATCAGGAAAATCATTAATAAGTGATTTTACAAAATTTGGATATCCTTGTGCTATTAAATATTCCTTTTCTTCACCATGAAATATTATTCTCTCAGAGGCTGATACATCTAATTTTTCAATGGTCAAATTATTCATTATACCTAAATAATTAAATATTCGATATAGATTTTGCCCTTTCTCTAATCCTCCAATATAATGAACGGATGAATTGAAAATATGTTTTTCTCTTACAAATATTTGTAAACATCCACCAACTTGCCGATTCTTTTCTAAAACGGTAACTTTAAATCCTTCCTTTGCTAAAATCGCACCACTAACAAGCCCTCCTATTCCACTACCAATTATAACAATATCTATTTTTTTTCTCATCTTTTTATGCTTTTTTAAGAATGAGAAAAACATTGGAAGTGTACTTGGAATGATCTATTCTTGATAATTTTAATCGATTCGCATCTGCAAATGCTTGTATGGCACTATACGTTAAAAAGGATAAACCACTTTCTGCCATTTTGTTAAAACCAATTATTTGGGTAGAAAATAATTCGGTTAATTTTGTCCCTTTATGTTTTTCTTTTAACTCAGCATCTCCATCTCTTATGATAATCATTCCATCTGCCGAAATGCTTTTTACACATTCTAATAAAATGAATTCTCTTTCTTTTGGTTGTAAATAATGTAATACATCACTTAAAATTATGGTGTCATAATTTTTAAATTTAAAGTTTAAAATATCTTGGTGTTTAAAATCTAAATTTTTGCTTCTTAGGAATCCATTCTGCGCTATACTTATTTTTTCAGCATCATAATCTAGTCCCAATATTTCTCGCTCTTTACCCGTAAAACTTAATATATATGACAAAAATCCATAACCACAACCTATGTCAAGTATTTTATGGTTTTTTGGAATTAACTCATCATATATAGTGTAATTTTTTTCCAGCCTTACCTTTATTTTCATATACCATTCCAATACAGGTCCTTTAAAAATAAAATTGTTGAAAAGTTGTTCCTTGTAATAGCTAGCAGTTTCTATTTCTTGGGATAAGTTTGCAAATTCGGTTTTGAAATAATTCGATATTTTGGTAGTTCGTTCACTATATCCAATGCCATAACTTAAATCATCTGGCTTTATTCTATCTAATATTTTAATGGTGATAGAGCCATTTTTTAATAAAAATTCACCTTTTGTCATACAATAGCCAGTACCATGCAATACTATTGGTAATACATCAAGTTTTAATTGTTCAGCTAAATAAAATGCTCCTTTGTGAAATCGACTTATTTGTCCATTTTTATTTCGAGTACCTTCTGGAAAAACCATTATTGAGTATCCCTCTTTTACTTGTTTTGCTAATAAGTCAATTTTTTCGGGAGTATTATCAGCCAATTGAAAATCAGCTAAACGGACTACATATCCAAATACAGGAGAATTCCATACCCATTCATTTGTCAGCATTATTATTTTGGGATGCAACATTAGCAATGCAAGAATGTCTAAGAATGACTGGTGATTTGCAATGATTACTGATGGTTTTGAAAAATCTTCAAGTGGCTTATTGATTATCTTTTTTCTTACGTTTGCCATTCCGTACACCAATGATCCTACAAATTTGGAGAGTATATAATGATATACATATTTCATCTTTTTGCGTTGAAATGGCACTAGTTTAATCAATACAAAACCAATAGCACTCAACAAAAAAGCACCAAAAATAAAATAGCTAA